>CAVUQA010000012.1:0-194295 GCA_963743375.1 uncultured Acidobacteriota bacterium
GCGACCCTTTGTCGCTAGGGGTTTGAGAGTTGAGCTGAGTTTGTCAGGCTGCGGCGGGCAGCCGGGCGGCGGCGAGGCGCTGGTCGATGTGGTGTTCGATTGTGTTGAGGGCGGCCTGGATCTGCGGTGGTGACTGGGGCTGCCCGGCGGCGAACAGGGGCGCGAGGACCCGGTCGTGGACTTTGGTGTAGAAGATCGCGAAGGCGAGCCCGTCTGGGGTGAGGTCGTAGGTGTTGGCGTGGGGGCGGCGGGTGATCAGGCCGTTGCGGCGCAGCCGGGCCAGGTCGTAGCTGGCCTGGGTCATGCCGTAGGGGGTGCCGAGCAGTCCGGTCATCAGGGCGCGCAGGCTCCTGTTGGTGATGCCGGTGACGGCGCACAAGGTGACGGCGAGGGCGCCGGCCAGGGCCTGGACCCGAGAGTCGCCGAATCGCATGGCTGTAGCTCTCCGCCCGTCGGCGTCCACCGACGGGTGCGCGATCCGCTCGAAGACTGGATTCGCAAGGACGCAGGCCTGGCCGGCACGTTCAGTCTGCAACAGGCGGGCGTTGACCGCACGGGCGCGGGCCTGAAGCTCATCGAGGTTGTGCAGGCGCCGCTGGCAGCCCAGGTCGCCCGGCGCGTTCACGACGGTCTCGACCCGCAGGGCGCGGCCGTCTTTGAGGTACTGCTTGATGCGCGAGTGCTTGTAGAAGGCGTTGACGGTGACCTCGGTGCCGCGGGTGATCACATTGGTGCGGAATTCGCCTTCGGTGCTGGAACGGATCTGCCGGTCGAAGATGATCTCGAGGGTGTCCGGGCGGCCGAGGTCGAGGTTGTCGGTGACCAGAGCGTCGAAAAAGGCACGAGCGTATCGGAGCTGGGTGAACACGATGGTGCGGGAGACCTCGACCTGGGCCATCGACAGTTCCCACCACCAGCCGGCGTCGCGGTCGGCTGGCGCTAACGGCAGCGGGAGCCGGTGCAGCCACCGCTGGAAGAACACCTCGACGGTGCCGGGCTGCAGGCTGTCGCAGATCCGCTGCAGCAGCGCGGGATCGTCGCAGGCGGCGAACCCGTTGGACAGCTCGGTGAAGCCAAGGCCCAGCTTGCGGGCCTGCTGTTTGGCCCACTCGTGGCCGTTGACCCAGACCTTCACCGGCCATGGGCAGTAGGTGCAGATCTTGATGAACGCGGGGCCGAACCCCGCGTCCCCAGGTAGAAGTAATACACCGTGACCCGGCGGTCTTTCTTGTCGAAGGAGAACTGCGGGCACCGCGAGGGATCGGTGTCGCGCTTGCGGCCGATGAACACCCGCTGCGGTTCCTGAGCCACTCCGATCGCCGCCACCTGCGAGCGCCCGGACCGGGCTGCGGCGTGCAGGTAGGGCGCCATGACCTCGGCCTTGCGCTCACCTGCTTTCAGCGGCACCACCGGGATGTGGTTGGCCTCAGCGAAGGAGGCGACCCGGCGGCGGAACGCGTCCCCGATCTGCTGCAGGCACGCCGCGGAGGGGATCGGGTAGCCGCGATGCTTCAGGAACTGCACCAGCTGGCCACTGACCTGCAGCCGGCCCAGGTACCCATGCAGGTAAACCCGGTCCAGGCATTCCAGGTCCAGCTTCACGTGCCCGTCCAGCACATCGTTGACCGTTACCGGCACCGACCGCGTGATCCGCGACGCCATCGCACCCTCCGCAACATCGCCTACTCACGGAGGATGCGCTCACCTGCACGAACACACCAGTCCAGCCCACAGCCTCGGCGGTATCAGGCGGAGCCTGCCTGGGACTCTGCTGAATAACGCCGCGTGTTGCCGGCCAGGTGTTCGACTGGCGTGGGATGATCTTCTTATGCAGGGCAGAGAGCGGGCGGATCGGCAGTTACTGGATGCGGCGGCCCTGGTGGGGCACCTGGTTCCTGAGGGCAGCGTGTTCGCGTTCTTGGCTCGGCACCGCGGTGAGGTGTTCCCGGCGGAGCTGTTTGCAGACTTGTTCCCGGCAGCGACGGGGCGGCCGAGCCTGCCGGGCGAGGTCGCGGCGTCGGTGCTGGTGCTGCAGGCGCTGGGTGACCTGTCGGACCGGGACGCGGTGGCCGCGGTGCGCTGCGATATCCGGTGGAAGGTGGCCTGTGGCCTGCCGCTGGATCACGAGGGATTTCACCCGAGCACGCTGACGTACTGGCGGCGGAGGCTGGCTGCCTCGGGCCGCCCGGACCGGATCTTCGAGGCGGTGCGGACGGTCGTCGCTCAGACGGGCGTGCTGCAGGGCAAGACGATGCGGGCGCTGGACTCGGTTGTTCTTGATGACGCGGTGGCCACCCAGGACACCGTCACCCAGCTGATCGCCGCGATCCGCCGGGTCTGCCGTGAGGTTCCCGGCGCTGCGGCCGTGGTCGCCGCGCAATGCCACGCGCATGATTACGGTGATCCAGGTAAGCCGGCGATCGCCTGGGATGACAAGGACGCGCGGGACGCGCTGGTTTCTGCGCTGGTCAATGATGCCGGTGTCATTACTGCGGCGCTGGGCGAGGGCGGCGCCGGTGACAGCGCGGCGCAGGCGCTGGCGTTGCTGGCGCTGATCGCCGGGCAGGACGTCGAGCCTGCTGAGGGCTCTGATGGCAGCGACGGGCGGTGGCGGATCGCCCGCAAGGTCGCCGCGGACCGGGTGGTGAGCACCGTGGATCCGGAATCGCGGCACGTGCACAAGAGCCGGCACAGCCGGCAGGACGGCTATAAGGCCCACGTGGCGATCGAGCCCGGCACCGGCCTGTTCACCGGCGGCCGGCTGACCCAGGCCAGCGGCGAGGCTAACCATGAGGCTGTGGTCGCGCTGGAACTGCTGGCCGGCGAAGGGGCCGGGCTGGAGGTGCTCGGCGACACCGCCTACGGCACCGGGCAGGCCCGCGCTGATCTTGCCGCCGGCGGGCATACCGCGGTCATCAAGCCAGGGCCGCTGCGCCCCGCGGTCACCGGCGGCTTCACGGTCGACGACTTCACCGTCGATGAGGGCGCGCGGACGGTGACCTGCCCGGCCGGTGTCACCCGCCAGGTCACCGCCCGCCGTCACGTCATCTTCGGCGCTGCCTGCCGCGGCTGCCCGTTGCGCGAGCGCTGCACGGCCTCCCCGGACGGGCGCACGCTGCGCCTGCACGAACACGACGCGATCTTGCGCCAGGCCCGCCGTGACTGGGCCGGCAACCAGCACCTGCGCGAGACCTACCGGCAGCACCGGCCCATGGTCGAGCGCTCCATCGCCTGGCTGATCGGCCCCAAGAGCCGCTGCCGCCAGCTGCGATACCGCGGTGTCGCCAAAGGCAGCCAGTGGCTGCACCTGCGGATGGCTGGCCTCAACCTCCGCCGGATGATCAACCTGGGCTTGCAGCCCAAGGCCGGCGGCGGCTGGGTCATCCCCGACGCTGCCTGAACCACCCTCACAGCGGCCGTTGCAGAGCCACGATGACTACTTGACCGCCACCCCGGCGACCCGCAAGCTGACTTACACGGGAAGGGCGACCACGTTGTCGGCCCCACGGGGCTTGACTTACCTGCCGCACAGACGGCCTTGTCGGCGCCCTTCCCGCCCAGAACTCCCCTTATTCAGCAGGGTCCTAGGCAGAGGAGATCGAGGTCCCGGTCGGCATCGCCGCGGAGCACGGAGTGCCGGCCGCTCAGGTGGCCATGCCCCACACCCTCGGCAAGTCCGCGCTGACCTCGCTGATCGTCGGGGCGCGCGGAGACCCCGCGCAGCGGGGGATAATGGGCGCGTTCTCCGATTATTACTGCCTGCGCAAAGAAGCGAGCGTCTTCCTATGTCCAGCCAGCATGAGGCCTCGGCTGTCAACTCCGCCTCCGCGCCATCTCATCACTCGGGACCCGGTTATGTGACGAACCGGGATACCTCGGACTTCGAACTGAATGATCAGCTGAGGGAAGCTGCAACACGGTGGCTCAATTTGGTGCCAGCCGAACACCGGCATTACTCACCGGCAGCCGCCGAAAGGGTTCTGGAGTCGCTGGAAGAGCACGCCCGCAGCTGCCGTGAGCACCCATTCCGAGCTCTATTCGTGGCCCATCGCCACTTGCAAGACTCGTCGCCCGCAGTGCGGATGGCTGCGCTCGTCCTTGCCTCCGAGGCGCTTTGGTGGCTGGGGCATTTCCAGGATGCCGAGATCGCCGCGCAAGCGGCAGTCGACGCCGATCCAGAGTCTGACCAGGCACGCTGGCGGGCCGCCGTAGCACTGTACCGACTGGGCAGATTCGACCACGTCGTGCAGCAACTCGACGTCCTCCTTCAGTCGGCCAAGCGGTTCGCCCCCGGGTGGGCGCTCCGTGGCCAGGCCAAGGTATGGCTGGCACCGCGCGATCCTGCCGCAGGGCGGGCCGATTTCGCGTCCGCCGCGGCGCTGGAATCAGACAAGTGGGTCGTGCCGCAGCGGATGGGGAACGCCGCTTTCCGCGCAGCGGTCGATGCAGAGACTGCGAGATTTGACTCCGAAACGGGAGGCTCATCCGGTGACCCTGATGTAGGCATTGAGTTGCTGCCAGCCGAATCTGTCGCAGCAGGCAAGGACCCCGACATCCGGTGGGAGGTGGCCAACAGCTTGGGCGGAGGCGTGTCCGCCAGCCCGTTTTCTCCATTGGGTGGAGAATTCGCTGTGGGGGCGCGCACGCAGGTCAGCTTCGGGACCCGGTTCGTTATCTATCAGCGGAACATCGAGAACCTCTGCAAGGACAAGGCGACTCTCAGCGCCGAGATTCGTAAGTCGGTGGCCGAGCTATACAAGGTGGCGCTGCACGCCGATCAGGCCATTTCATACAAGGGTGCGCCCGAATACCATGCCGAGGCCGAGGACCTTCCAGGGGACGGGCGCGGCTGAATTCAGCGGGACTGGTGGCCCAGCAACTGCCAGGCCAGTTGATCGAGCCGCCGCACGTCGCTCGCGTGCTGGTCGAGGAAGCCTGGCTGCGCCGCCAGCTGCAACCGCTGCCACACCCCGACGATGGGACGGGCGCAGGTGACGAAGACCCCCGACCAGTGCCGGGCGAGGGCTTGGAGCGTGCTCGTGGACGCGCCGCGGCTGCCAGCACCGTCAAGGAAGCCCGCCACCCAGTCCATGAAGTCGGCGAACGACTTGATGGGCCCGGATGCGCTGCCGTACGGATCGTTGGGAAAGCCATACCGAGCCGCGCACGTAGCCAGCGCTGGAATGGCGGCCTGAACCTTGCTGGACGCCTGGATCCGGGAGATGACGTTCCACCAGGAGTTGTTCAGCGTCTGGCCGGCCGCCAGAAGCTGCCGGTAGGGCACCGCGGCTGTCGCATGGCAGGTGTTGTACACGTTCTGCTCTGCCTTGGGGTAAGGCGCACTCGTGACGTCGGCCGGCCCCACGAACTCATGTGTCCGGGCGATGCGCGGCAGGTCCGGCATCTGAGTGTTGTCCGCGAACATGGCCGGATTGAACGGCACCGGCGGATAGCTGATGTGATAACCCGATGCCGCCATGCACTTCGCGGTGGCGTGAAGCTCCTGAGCCTGCACCATCCAGTCGAGCTTCGCACCGAGGTCGAATTGCGGGCCGGTCGCAGGCACGAACGCGGCGACGACCAGGGCATCGAGCGTTTGTCGCTGCTTTTGCAGCGATTTCATGGCGGCCGCATTCGCTCTCTGTTTGGCCAAGCTGGCGCTGGCGTCCCCGCTCGTCGGCTGGTGCAGCACCGCGGCGCCCGCGATCACGAGCGCGACGGCTGCGGCCGCTGCGATCGGGGCGAGCCAGATCCGGGCGCGGCCGGCGCGGGTCATGGCTGCCCGGATGCCTGCCCGGCGGTAGCCACCAGCCGGATCCGGAAGGCGCAGTGGCGGCAGGTCACCGTCAGGCGGGAAAATGCCCATGGCATCGCGGGCAGCTGCGCGCAGGCGCTCATCGGCGCTGTTCATGAATGTTCCTTCAGTCGTCGGGCCATCGCAGCAATCGCGCGAGACGTCGTTGATTTGACGGTGCCCTGGCTGATGCCCATCGCGGTGGCGATGTCCGGCTCAGGCAGGTCCATGAAGTAGCGCAGGATCAGCACTTCGCGCTGACGGTCGGGCAGCCGCCGAAGCGCTGCGAGCACGTCCCGGTGCTCCTCTCCGAGGATCGCCGCCTGCTCCGGGGATTCCGAGCCGAGCGGGCGATGATTGTGATCTGCCCGGCGCTCCAGCCGGGCCTGGCGGCGTAGCTCCGACCGGCATCGGTTCATCACGGCGGAGCGAACGTACGGCAGCGCCTTGCTCGGATCGGACAGCTGGTGCCACTTGCGGAACAAGCCGCAGAAGGCATCCTGCACGGCATCCTCGGCGGCGGCCCGGCTTCCCAGCATGACCGCCGCGATCCGGATCAGGTCCATTCCGTGAAGCCGGTAAAGCAGGGTGACCTGTTCTGCCGCAGACGGCTGCTCCATCCCCGCGCCAGGGCTTCCAGCGGTCCAGCCTGCGCGCGGCGGGCCTGGCTCGGCGTGGTGCATCTCGGTGATTCCCACGTACTGGAGACGCCTGTGGCGACGTCTAGTTGCTCGCCCCAGACGCGTTGCCCTGGTGCGCGAACCGGGCACTGCTCCAGGGCGCCACTTCAGGAGGCGGCCGGCCGGCGGAGATCCAGCGGGTGATCATCTGGGCCGTGATCGGCGCCATGAGGATGCCGGTGCGGAAATGCCCGGAGGTCAGCCAGGCATTGTCGAGCCCAGGGAGCTGGTCGATGACCGGGCAGCCGTCAGGGTGCCGGGGCCGGAAACAGCACCACTGGTAGGCGGCGCGCAACCCGGTCAGGTCCGGGAGCTGCGCGTACAGGTCCGCCAGGATGGAGTCGATGACGTCCTGGCGCACGCCGGGACTATCGTCACCGGTGTCCAGCGTGCCGCCGGCCAGCAGCCGGCCGTCCTCGAGCTGGGTGGCGACCAAGGCCACCGTGCCGGGGAGCCGGACCGGAGATGGCTCGGTGACCAGCATGTGCCCCTTGACCAGGCTGGCGGGAAGACCGGTGGCCAGTCCCTGCAGGAGCGGTGGCATCCCGGTGGCGAATACCACCGTACCGGGATGGATATCCCCGGAGGTGGTGGAGACCGTCACCATGCGGCTGCCCTTGACCGTGACCGAGGTGGCCGCGGCGCCGGTCGCGATGGACGGAACGACCGCCGCCAGGCGGGCCAGCGCGCGAAGCGGGTTGACCCTGGCCTGACGCCGGATCAGGAACCCGGCCGCCGGGCGGGCCAGCCCAGGGACGAGGCTCGCGACCTGGCCCGCGTCGAGCTGCTCGGCGCCGGGAGGTTGGCGAGGACTGATACCTCCAGAATCGGGTGGCGGCCCGATCCAGTTCAGCTCGGTCAGCCCTACCGTGCCCGGTACGGTCTGCTCCAGCTGCCTCCACAGCTCCAGGCTCGACCGTGCCATCGCCACGAAGCGTTCAGGGTCGCTCCAGGTATGGACCTCCGGCACGAGCAGGCCCGCGGCGCCGCCGGTGGCACCGGATCCCAGCGTGCCTGCCTCGATCAGCAGTACCGAGCCCGCGCCGGCCAGGTAACAGGAGGCAGCAGTGGCGACCCCGACGATTCCGCCGCCGATCACCAGCACATCCGGGCGCGGCTGCTCGATGATCCCGGCCCCGCGCACGAGCTGGGTGGACTCCTCAGCAGTGAGCTGGTCACGCCAGATAGCCGTTCCTGCGGGCATGACCCGATTATGTCCGCAGCCGTGGCGGCGGCGTAGCAGCTGGGCAGGCGGATACTGGCCGGCAGGCGCATACTGGTAGTGATGAAACCAGCCCGCGCCGCGACCCGGCGCTACTTGCCGACCAGCCCGTTCGGCCCTCCGGCGGCCGCTCCGCCTGTTGAGCAGTTCGCTGTGCTGGACCAGGTCACCCACGATAAGTACGGCCTCGGCCGGGTCATTGACGTCGAGGCTGACGCCACCCTGGTCGTGGACTTCGGTTCGTGCCGCGTGCGGATCATGTCGCCGTACGCCAAGCTGACCAAACTCTGATCCTGCCAGCGGTACCCGGCGAACGGCGCCGCGGCAGCGGTCAGGGATGGACCGGGCCGCTCGGTCCGCGGTCGAGGCGAATCGACTGCATGATCGCGAACGTCGTGGTCCAGGTGAAGATCTCGATGTCGGCACCGCCCAGCACGCCGGTGTATTTCGCGATGACGGGAGCGGCCGCGTGCTCAGTGACGGCGTCGAGGTGGGCCCTGACCGCAGCCCACACGTTCTCTCCGTAGTGCTTGAAGATCGGCCCAGGGTTGACCGAGGCCAGCGCCTCGCGTGAGCTGGCTTCGATGTCGGCGATGTACTGCTGGTGCATCGCGACGTCCTCGCGGGTTGCCACCCGGCCCAGGTGCCCGCTGATGAGGTGCGTCCACGGGTAGTCCAGCGCGATGGCCGGGGCGCCGGTGTACCCGATGACGTCGTCGCTGAGGTTGAGGTTGTAGATGGGTATCCAGCCCGCGTTGACCACGTCGATGAACATCAGGGTGTCGTGGTCGGGGAAGTGGATGTAGATGTTGTCCGGCGAGTGGTTGGGCCCGTGCCAGGCCAGTTCGACCCGCTCGCCGCCGACTTCCAGGGTGTAGCTGTCGGAGAAGGTAACGTCCGGGACGGGGCGGGCGGGGTCATCGTCGCGCAGCAGCAGCCGCCGGGTTTCCTCGTGGCCAATGCGGACGATGTCCCCGCCGAATAGCGAGGACGCTCCCTGGTGGTCTGCGTGGTGGTGCGAGTAGACCATATGGGTGACCCGGTTGGTCAGGCCGCTGGCAGCGGTGACCTCGTCCACGGCACGCCGGATGTTGTGGCCGATGTTCGGAGGCGCGTCGAAAATCACGACGCCGTCGGGGGTGGTCAGAAACGCCGACATGTAGACGTTGTCGGTGACCGCGTAGAGGTTCCGCTCGACCTGCCAGACGTGGTACCCGTGTTCGTTCAGGGGCGCCCCCTTCGCGATCGCCGGGACGGGAACGTACTCGGGCAGGTCTGGGGCGCCGGCAGCGCCCGTGGCTGGTGATGTCACTGTTTCTCCCTGGATTCTCGGGGCACGTCCCGGCCGGCCGTGCAGGTCCGCAAGCTCGTAACCACGCCAAGGATCACCGCCGGGGGAGTGAAGGTCATCACTGGATTTCGGTGATTCGCCCTGCTGGCATCTGGCGGACCTCAAGCAGGACCAGGCCGAGGGTCTCCATTTCAGCGAGCACGCCGTACAGGGCTGACTGGTCCAGCCAGCCGGTGAGCACCGTATGCGTGCCCTTCTGCTGTGGCGTCATCCCCGGAAACGCGGACAGCGCTATGGCGCCGAGATGCCCGTCGACCCGGATCACATACAGGGCAGGTGCCCAGTCCATGACCACATGGTCGCGGGCGGGCAGGTGAAACCGCATCACGCAGATCCGGTGAGCGCGGGCGGGTCTGATGCCGGGCCGGGCTGAATCACCGTGATCCAGTGAATACCGGTCACCGGCCTGGCGGCGAGCCTGGGTGCGTCGCGGCAGCCCACCGGGGCGCCAGGTGTGCCGAGGGTTCTGGCAGCTGCTGTGACCGGCGTCCGCACGCAGGTGAGCGCTGGCTGGTCGATCGTACGGCTAAGGAGTAGTGACATGGCTTTGGACAACGAGCAGATCGTCCGTGAGGCGTACAAGGTCGCCGAGGAGATGGACATCGCGGGATGGGTCGCGGCTTTCACTGAGGACGGCACGTTCACCGATGAGTCCATCGGCGTCACCTGGAAAGGCCCGTCCGAACTCCCGCAGCAGGTCGAGAACTACCACCGGGCCTTCCCGGACATGCACCGCGAGCTGCGCCGGTTCTATGTCAGCGGCAATATCGTGGTGGTCCAGCTGGCTCTGCAGGGAACGCATCTCGGCCCGCTGCACCTGCCCGCCGGGACGCTGCCGCCGACCGGTAAGCGAATGGACGCACCGTGCTGCGACGTCTTCGAGCTGGTCGACGGCAAGATCAAGCGGTTCGACTGCTACCCCGAAGGCACGATCATCCTCACCCAGCTCGGCGTGCTCGGCAACCTCGGCGCCGCGCTCGAGCACTGACCGGCATGCCTCTGGCGCGGCGTCGCGGGACTATGTGGTCACGCGGGCTGCGCTGGCGAGGTGCGCTGTCAGGAGCTGCCCGGCCCGGTCCAGTGCGCCGGCCGCTTCGTCGAGGATTGGCCAGAAATTCTGGAAGACGTGCGGCACCTTGGGGGTCAGGTCCAGGGTAACCGCGACGTCGGCAGCGGCGGCCTTCTGCGCTAGGCGGACGGCGTCGTCCAGGAGGACCTCGTGCGTCCCGGCCTGGATGATCAGGGGCGGCAAGCCCGACAGGTCAGCGAATACCGGGCTGATCAGGCTTAGGGCGGGGTCCTGCCCGGCCGTGTAGTCGGCGACCCGGGGCTCGAGCAGTTCGCGGCTGAGCACGGGGTCGACGTCGCTCTTGGTGTCCATCGTGGCCCCGGCCAGGGTGAGGTCGGCGTACGGCGACATGAGGAAGGCCGCGGCTGGCAGGGGCAGCCCGTGATCACGGGCGTTGACCATGGTGGCCACGGCGAGGCCGCCGCCGGCGGAGTCTCCCGCGAAGGCGATGCCTGACGGCGCGGCGCCCTCTCGCAGGAGGGCGTCATAGGCGGCGAGAGCGTCATCGACGGCGGCCGGGTACGGATGCTCGGGAGCGAGCCGGTAATCGAGGGAGATGACCCTGGCCTGTGCCCGCCGGCCGATCTGCGAGGCCAGGTCAGCGGATTGGAAGGCGTCCCCAAGGACGTACACGCCGCCATGGAAGTACAAGACGACATGGTCGGGTTCGACCCCGTCAATGGCGATATCGGCAGCCGGGACGCCGCCCAGCTCGGCCGGGGTCAACGTCACGTCCGCGGGCGCTGGCCGCGCCGATGCCCGCTCCTGCAGCAGCCGCCGCTGCTCACTGACGCTGCTGTCGACGGGGATGGGTGACCGCCGCAGGGCTGCTTCGAGGTTCTCCCGCTGTCCGGTACTCAACGGAGGATCTCCCTTCGGTCGTAGCTGTCACGAAGCGCACTGAGCGGTCCGCCAGGCCAGCCCCGGTATCGCCTGCTGGGCAAGGGCCTCCACCAGCTTTGCCGCCTGCGGGGGTGAGCAGGCGTCACTGGATCACCGTGATTCGCGCGGCATGAGCACACCGATCCGCCCCGCCGCGGCAGGTGGTGTGGGCGCCGCCGTGTTGGGGCGTTCAGGTGCGGCCGACGGACAGCAGCCGCAGTTCGCGGCCTCGCTCCACCGCCGCGGTCCGGTCGGCGGCGCCGAGCTTGGCATAGATATGGCGGATGTGGGTGTCAACGGTGTTCGGCGAGACCGACAGCTCGCTCGCGATCTCGCGGCGGGTGAGATTCGTCGGCAGGTAGCGCAGCACGCGCAGCTCAGTTCTGCTGAGTTCCTCGACCGGCATTGTGGCCGACTGGTTCAGTCCGCCCCGTTCAGGGCTTCGGATGGCGTCGAGGATGTCGGCGATCAGGGCCGCGTGCGATGTGCCGTGCCGCGGCATGGTTTCGAGGAGCTGCGATGCGCCGGTCATCGCGAATGGCAGGATCAGCCGGTCCGGCTCGGCGAGGTTCAGCGCCTGCTCGGCGGCCTCTTGGGAGGCGCGCTCGTCACCCAGGTCGCGGCAGGCAAACGCGTCCAGCAGGTGCGCCTCGACCTGGGTGAGGTACGAGAGAACCGGGGCGCCGCCGTCCAGGACGACGCGGAGTTCGCGGCGGGCGGCGGCGGGGTCCTGCTCGGCCAGCAGGATCACCGCGGCCGCGTTGCGGATCTCGCCGGCGCTGGCCTGCCGGCCGTCGAGGGCAGCCAGAGAGGCCCTCGCCTGGCCGGTCATCCCGAGCCGGGCCTGGGTGGCGATCGTCCACGCGGTGACGCGGGTAGTCAGCCCGTGCTCGCCGACCATGAGCGCCTGCATCTGCCGGGCGGCGGCGAATTCCTCCAGCGCCCGGTGGCAGTGGCCGCGCGCCGCCTGCAGCATCGCGGAGGTCAGGCACACCAGCAGCCGGATGCCTGGCTCGCCTTCGGCCTGTGTGGCGCGCCTGGCGCGGTTGAGCCAGTGTTCGGCGATGTCGAACTGGCCGGTCCAGATCAGCGCGTTGGCGAGCGCCGCCAGCGCTGGGGCGGTCACCGCCTCGGCGTCCCAGCCGTGCCGCGCCGCCATCATTATGGCTTCCTCGCAGCGCTGCCGGGCCATGGCGAAGGAGCGGCTCGTGGAGGCGAACCCCAGGTGGGCCAGGCAGGCCACCTCGAGGTAGGGCCGTCCGATGCGGCTGGCGAGGGCGGCGCCCTCTACGAGGTGCCGTTCGCTGTCGGCCAGCCGCAGCGACCATGCCTCGGTGACGCCCAGGTTCAGGAGCGCGATGGCTTTCAGGTCGCTGCTGAGCGCAGCGTCGGCGCTTGTCTGGCCGTCGCCCGGGCACAGAAGAGCCCCTGCCTGCTCGACGATGCTGTCGAAGTGCCCGCGTAGCCGCGCTGACAGCAGGTCCACGGAGGCGATGGCCATCTCCAGCCGGCGTCGGCGCGCCGGCGAGGTGGTTGCTGCGTACGCCCTGACCTCGCGCAGATGCGTATCGGTCTGGTCGAGGCGAAGCGCATATTGGTCGGCGATGGCCCGGACCAGGGTCAGGTCGGCGGAGTCCGCACTGGTCCGGGCCGGGAAAGCGCGCAGCAGCGCCGCCACGGTGCCCGCTTGCCCGTCAAGGGTGAGGCTGAGGGCATGGTCGGTGAGCATGCGGGCCGCCTCGTCCCAGTCGCCAGCCGCCTGCAGGTGGCCGATCGCGTCGGCGGCCTGGCCGCGCGCGCCGAGCCAGCGCGCGGCGAGCTGGTGCAGTCCGGGGATGTCCGCGGGCATCGTGCGGCGCAGTTCCAGCCGGAGCAGCTCGCCGAACATGCGGTGGTAGCGGAACCAGGTACGGCCGGGGTCGAGGGACACGACGAACGCGTTGGCGTCCTCAAGGTCCAGCAGGATCCGCTCCGAGCCCGTGGCTCCGGTAAGCAGGTCGGCGAGCTCGCCGTTGACCCGGTCCAGCACGGAGGTGCGCAGCAGCAGGCCCTGGACTTCCGGCGGCTGCCGCTCCAGCATCTCGGCCATCAGGTACTCGGCGACCGTGCGGTCGCTGCCGGAGAACTCGGCGACGAACCGTTCCGGGTCGGGGTGCCCGGCGAGCGATAGCACGGCGAGGCGCAGCCCGGCCGCCCAGCCCTCGGTCCGCTGATGCAGCATCGCGGCCATGTGCTCGGGCAACGCGATTCCGGCGGCGGCGAGGAGCTGACGGGTCTCACGGGAGGTGAAGCGCAGTTGCGCGGCGCGGATCTCGGCCAGGTCACCGGCCAGCCGCAGCTTGTGCAGGCGCAGCGGCAGGTCGCGGCGGGTGGCCACGACCGCCCGGACTCCCGGAGGCAGGCGCGTCAGTAGCTCTGTGAGCTGCCCGGCGGCCTCGGGTGAACTGAGCTCGTGCAGGTCATCGATGACCAGGACGAAGCGATCGCAGGACTCCTCGAGCTCGGACAGTACCTTGTCCACCATGGCGCCACCGCTCGAGCCGGGTGCCACCGGCGGCAGCTGCGCACCGCCTTCGCCGGTGCCTGCCGCGGCCCGGACCGCGCCCAGCATGGTGAGCCAGAAGAGCTGCATGTCGTGCTGGCCCGGCCGTACGGTCATGAAGGCGATACGGCCGGCCTGACCCGGCTGGTTCGCCCACACGCGCAACAGCGACGTCTTCCCGGTGCCGGCAGGCGCCGAGATAATCGTGACCCGCTTCCGAGCCGCCCGGTCCAAGGCGGCCACCAGGCTATGACGGCGGATCAGCCCAGGCTCTGCCCCGCCCGGCGCGCGGCCTGAGCCCGCCGCGGCGGGAAGGTCGGTCATCGCGCCCTCTCCTCATAGCCAGTCCGGCTGATCGAGCCGCAGTCGGGAGAAGTTCAGCCACAGACTACCGGCCTGCGGAACATCACCCAGGTCACTGGCGCTCGAGCACGGCTGCAGAAGCGCAAGCTGACCTGGATCTTCGTCAAGTCACCAGAGTTTGTGATGCCGGCTCACCAAGCTGGGCGCGAGGCTATGTCCCTCCAGCGCCGTCAGATTCAGGATGCCCAGGGTGCAGCCGGGATTCCAGCCAGTCCTCCAGCGCGCGGCCGGCCCGTTGCGCGACCGCAGTGCCGGCCAGCATGCTGTCGAAGGCGTGCGGGGCGCCGGCGAAGACGTGCAGGTCGGTCGAGACGCCGGCCGCGATGAGCCGCTGCGCGTAGTCGATGTCCTCGTCCAGCAGGCCATCGAGATTTCCGACGGTGATGAACGCCGGAGGCAGCCCGGCCAGGTCCGTCGCGCGCGCCGGAACCGCGTAGCCCGGTACCTCCTCCCCGGGGCGCAGCGCGCTGAGGTAGCTACGCCATCCGAACTGGTTCGCTGAGGAGCCCCACAGCGGCGCGCCGGCCCGTGCCGACCGTGTGGCCAGGCGGTCGTCGAGCATCGGGTAGCTCAGCACCTGGAAAGCCACGGGGATCTCCGCCCGGTCCCGGGCGAGCAGAGCCAGCCCAGCGGCCAGCCCGCCGCCGGCGCTCCCGCCGATGATCCCGATCCGGCCGGGGTCGATACCGAGGCCGCTTGCGTTCTCGTAGGCCCAGCGCAGCGCGGCGTAGCAGTCTTCCAGGGGCCCGGGGAACGGCGTCTCGGGGGCAAGGCGGTAGCCGACCGACACCCCGATGCAGCGCAGCGCGGGTGACCACCGGTCGAAGCGGGCGTCGTCCCCCAGATGCGAGCCGATTACATAGCCCCCGCCGTGGATCGAGATCAGGCAGGGCCGCGGCTCGGTTATCCCGCGCTCCCGGTGCAGGCGCACGGCAACGTCCGGGTCTCCGGGTCTGCCCGGTGCGCGAAGGTCCGCGTGTTCGACGCCGCCTGACGGGGTGCCGGGATCACGCAGCTGCCGGCGCCGCATCTGCGCCAGGTTCTGCTCGCCGAGCGTGAACTCGCCGATGTCCGCGAGCCGTTTCCTGACGTCGGACGGAGCTGACGCGAGGAGCGCAGCGAGGTAGTCGGCCCGGCCACGCTCTTCGGGTGCGGGCGGCGCAAGCTCGGATGCTTCCCGAGCCATGAGACCTCCTGAATAATTAGTGTTAATATTAACACTAATATTAACTGGCGCCAGGACAGGCCGGGGCGCGGCGGGCATCCATTCCCTGCGCTGCAGCGCGAGCTCGCCGCACCCGGACGCCGCGGACCCGTTTGAGTTTCGGAGGCGGAGCACGCTTGAACCAGCCACGACCACCCTCATCAGCCCCGCGGCACCCCGGCGCCGGCGAGTCCAGCTCCGGCGAGTCCAGCTCCGGCGAATCTGCGGCAGATCCGCCGGCAGGGCCCGGCCTCGCCGGCTCGGTATGGGAACTCATGTCAGACTTCGTCCGGAGCCACGACCCTTCCGATGAGCTGCGGCAGACACTGGGGCTCGGGCGCGGCACAGGCAGAGTCAAGGCGCTTATCAGCCTGGCCGCCGGGCCGCTCAGCCTCGCCCAAGTCGCGCAGGCCATCGGCGCCGACCCGTCCTATACGACGATCATTGTGAACGAGCTGCAGGCTCTAGGGCTGCTCTCGCGCACGCCCGATGCCCACGACCGCAGGAAAAAGGCGGTGAAGCTGACCGCTGACGGGCGCAAGGCCGTCCGGAAAGCGCAGGCCATCATCGCCCGCCCCCCGTCCCCGCTTCGCGACCTGCCCCCAGCCGACCTCCTCCGGCTGCAGGAGATCCTCGGCCAGCTCAGCACGCGAGGCCCGGTCTAAGGCTTCTCGCGGGCAACCTGGTGAGGTTGCAGCGACTGTGCGTTCAGCCCGAGCTGGGCCACGAAGGCCTCGGAAGCTGGCGCGCTGGTCAGCTGTCGCCCGTTGCGCCGCATGCAGCCGCCCGGTATCGGCCAGGCTAGGCCGTATCAGGTTGACGGCCCCGCCCAGCTTCGGGTCGGGCTGCGCCTGCAGGCCGTCGGCCCGGGCCAGCCGCTGGTTGACCTCGTCCTGGGATGGTCCCAGTGCCGGCATAACCCACAACGGGCCGTCTGCGCCCACCTGGTAGGAGCAGTAGTTACCACCCCAGGGCCGCGCCACAGTACGCAGGCCGTCGGCGAGGCTTGCGCTGTCCCGTTCTACCTGCACGGCGTCGCTGCCAAGGCCGGCGCTGAACGCCCGGTAGCCCTCTGCGAGGACGCGATGCCCCGCAAGCGCCGACGACTCGTGGTTCTCGGTCGCCTCGTGTTCGGCGTAGAAGGCGTGCAAGTGGGCGTGCTGCACGTCCTGCCGGGGATTCCTGGCGCTCGCCGCACCGGGGCCGCTCGCGGCGAGGATCCCGCTCGCGACCTCCGCGTCACGCAGGTAGTCCAGGTTCGGTGCGCTGTCGTTGGCGCAGAACACTGCGTGACCCCCGTCCAGGCTGCGGTACCACGCGGCGACAAAGGCCATCGCCGTCTGGCAGGCCGCCAGTTCCGGTGCCGTGGCCGAGGACCATCCGTCTCGATGCCGGCGGGGCACCATGAGCAGATGGGGCCGCGCCGCCCGCCGGGGCCCGCTAGCCAGCATGAACGGGTTGCGATCGAGAACCAGGTCCACCAGGGCGGTACGGTCAGCCGCGGTAACCGTCCCCAGATAGGTGGGCAGCCCGGGCACATCGGCAAACACGTCCACCGGCCGGAACCGGCGAGAGAATTCGCCCGCCGCGACCACACCCTCGGCATTCCCGGTGCCCTGGTCGACCAGGACCCAGCTCCCGGCCCCGGCGGTCCCACCGGGCCGCCAGTACCCCTTGACGGTGAGTGTGCCATCGCTGTACGTCCACATTTCGCGCATCTGGAGCTGTGTGAACGGGCCACTCCAGGGCTCCGGGAAATCGGCCACGCCTCCATGTTCGGCCCTCCGCGCAGACGGGGGGCAGGCAGGGGGAGAAGCGGGCGTGATGCCTTCAGAGCGGGTCAGGCCGGAGGGGGACACACTGAGGCTAGCGAGGGCCGTCTGGAAGGGTGCCGTGGGTGGGGAATGAGGGCGGAGGGCCTGGCTCGGTGCGGCTCGCTTCGGCCGCGGGCCGGTGGGTGCTCGCGGTGGCGGTGCTGGGCGAGGCGATGGTGCTGCTGGAGGCCACGGTTGTCAACGTGGCGTTGCCTGCGATCGGCCGTGATCTCGGCGCGGGCGTCGCGGGGCTGCAGTGGACGCTGGACGGGTATGTGCTCACCCTCGCGGCGCTTGTCCTGCCAGCCGGTTCGCTCAGCGACCTTTACGGCCGGCGTCGCATGTTCATCCTGGGAGTTGCGGCTTTCGTAGCCGCCTCCGCGTTGTGCGCGGCCGCCCCGACCATTCAGCTGCTCGTCGCCGCCCGGTTTGTTCAGGGTGTTGGCGGGGCTCTGCTCACCCCGGGCAGCCTTGCCATCATCGACTCGGTCTTTCATCCCGATGACCGGACCCGGGCGATCGGCGCGTGGGCAGGCCTGACCGCGGTCGCGGGCGCAGTCGGCCCGCCTCTCGGCGGCTACCTGACCGATGCCCTGTCGTGGCGCGCGGTCTTCCTGATCAACCTGCCGCTGGGGGCATTCGTCATCGTCGCCGCGTTCATGAAACTGCCGGAGTCCCGTGACCCCACGCGTGCTGGCCGCCTTGATCTGCGCGGTGCCGCGCTTGCCACGCTGGCCATCGCCGGTCTGTGCTTCGCGCTGATCCAGGCCTCCGGCGGCCTGACCCCCGCCGTGATCATCGCTGCTGCCGTCAGCGTGACCGCCGCCGGCGCCTTTGTCGCCGTGGAGCGGCGCAGCAGCCACCCGATGCTTCCGCTGGAATTGTTTCGCTCCCGCCAGTTCGCCAGCGCCACCGTGCTCGCGCTGGTCGCCTACGCGGCGCTCGGCGGCGTGATCTTCCTGTTCGTCGCGTTCCTCCAGATCAGCCTCGGCTACACCGCCCTTCAGGCGGGGTCCGCGACGCTGCCGATCACCGCGCTGCTGCTGATCGGCTCCGGCCCATCAGGGGCGATCGCCCAGCGCATCGGCCCGCGGATCCCGCTGACCGCCGGAGCCATCCTGACCGGCGCGGGACTGCTGCTGATGGCACGGATCCACCCCGGCGACACCTACCTTGCCGGAGTGCTGCCCCCGCTGGTCGTATTCGGGGCCGGTCTCGCCGCGCTGATCACCCCCATCACCGCGACCGTGCTGGCAAGCGTCGACGCGCGCCACTCCGGGATCGCTTCCGCCGTCAACAACGCGCTCTCCCGCCTCGGCCAGATGATCGCGGTCGCGGCTCTTCCGCTCGCCGCGGGGCTTTCCGGCGCTGCCTTCGAGAACCCCGCCAAGCTGGCAGCCGGATTCCCGGTCGCCATGACCATCGCCGCCGTGGCGTCGCTCGCCGCCGCACTGCTCGCCTGGACCACGATCCGTGACGACGCGCTGAGCCGGCCCGCAGGGGACACGCAACCAGCGGCGAAGGCCCTCCCGCCATCCCTTCAGCGGCACTGCGCGGTGGCCGGGACCCCGCTGGCCGGGGCCCCGGATCCACAGCCCAGCTCCCGCCCGCCCACGGCCAAGCAGCCGTAACCGGCCGGCGTGCGGGGGTATCGCGTGCCAGGACACCGACGCATCTAGTCCGGCGCGATCAATCGCGAATGAGGGTCGGTCAGGTCAGATGGAACAGGGCTTCCGCGTTGCCGGAGGCGATCTTGGTGACTTTTCGCAATCCTGCATTTCCACGGGCGATGGCGCCCGGCCATACACCAATCGATATGCGTAGGTGATGCGCTCCGGATCGGTCGAAAAAGCCATGCCGGACCGAACGGCGAGAAGATCCGCCTGCTCCTCCACGAACGCGCTGTTGAGCACCGCCAGCGCTTGTAGTGACGTTTCCTGCGGCGTGCGAGCGGGCGTGCTCGAATTCGGGTCCGCGTTATCGAAGGTGCCCAGGGACGGATCTTTCTTCAACCTCTGCTGCATCACGTAAACGCTGCGCCGGTGCGTGTCATACACCGCGAAAAACTGCTTATGCTGCGTGTATCTGAACGTGATTTCCGGCGGAAACGGCTGCGGGCCGCCCATGCTCAAGTCGAGATCGCCGGCGACGGCGAGCATCGCGTCGCGAACCTCTTCCGCATCCAGCCGCCGTCGGTCGAAGCGCCACAAAAACGCATTCTTAGGATCGATTTTGGTGTTAGCACGCGTCGCGACTTCGTCCATGTCGCTGGCCATTCGATACGCGCGCGTCTTCATCATCAGCCGATGCATGGCTTTGATGGAATAATGCGATTCGCGAAAGCGCGAGGCGAGCCAGTCCAGCAATTCCGCATTCGCCGGCCGCTGTCACCGGAGTAGTGCTGGCCGAAGTTGACGACCCCACGCTGAGAACGCTGACCCCCGCCGATTTGCCCCCACACTGCGCCCCGCAATTGAAAACGTAGGCTGAAGCGTTGTTGGTGAAAATCCCCCAAACCGGACGGTCGAAGCCAGTGATGTAACTCCGGGGATCAGTGGCAGTCCCTATCTGGATCGTATTAATTACGGTTACCGTGTCCGAATTATCGCTGAATACCAATACGTGATTGCCGTCCGGACTGCATATCACAAAATGGGCGCCAGGCACCGGAATGGACGCTTCGATGCCGCCGCTCTGTAAATTCAACACCTCGACCGCGCCAGGATCTTGCCCCGACACTGGAGCAGTCGGCACAGCGGCGTACGCACTGGTACTGAAGGGACTGACGGCAATGCTCTCGGTAGGGCCAGCCAGGGCGAAAGGCGGCAGCGTAGAGGTCGATCCAGAAGCAGTGGCGACGGCTTCGGTCGAGTTATCAACAACGGTCACGGAGTTGCCGGCGGAGCTGTAAATCAAGGTGAACTTCAGGTTAGGAGATAGCGCCATAAGCCCGGGCTGTGCACTGTCACCGGCTAACGTCACCACCGATGTAGAGAGTATGTCGTGCAATGCGTCCACAATATTCAGTACTGGAAGATTGGCCACAGTCGTCCCACCCCCACCGGGGAATAGCGGATTTGAGATAAAAACCCGAAACTTGAGGCCGCTCGGTTTGTGGGTCGTCGTGCTGGATGAGCTACCGCCTCCGCAGGAAATAATGGTCACACTGACGGCTATGAGCACAAATATGCTGAGAAAAAGTCTCTTCAAACCTGGAACTCCGAAGAGCGTGAAGGATAGAGATTTAGATGCAAGAAAGCGGATTATACCAGAGCGTCCGCGGAGAATTTCGACGGCTGTCCATGCCTGCGTGCCCCGCAAATTCAAAAGCAAAGGTCTGTTGTTGTATTCTGAATAGAATGCCCACCGATTTATTAACCCGGATAAAACAGTCGGCTGTGCTCTGCGACGGCGCAATGGGGACCCTGCTTTACGCCAAGGGGATCTTTATCAATCGTTGCTATGACGAGTTGAACCTCTCACAACCCGACTTGATTCGAGGTATTCACCACGATTATTTACAGTCCGGTGCGGAGATTATTGAAACTAACACTTTCGGTGGCAATTCCTTCCGTTTGGCGCGGCATAGCATGGCCAGCCAGGTACGCGACATCAATTTCGCGGGAGCACGACTAGCGCGCGAAGCGGTGAAGAGCTTCGATGTCTGGGTTGCTGGCTCGGTCGGTCCATTGGGAGTGCGCATCGAGCCGCTCGGTAAAACGTCATTCGAGGAAGCTCGTACTGCCTTTCGCGAGCAGATTGCGGCGTTAGTCGAAGGGGGCGTTGATCTCCTGATGCTCGAAACCTTCGGCTACCTGGAGGAACTTCATCAAGCCATATTGGCAGCGCGCGATGTTAATCCCAAGATTCCTGTGGTGGCGCACGTCACCATTGATGAAGACGGGAATTGTCTTGACGGTTCGACGCCAGAAACTTTCACCCCGCGGCTGGAAGGATGGGGCGTAGACGTCATTGGCTGCAATTGCAGTGTGGGTCCAGTAGCCATGCTGGATGCAGTTGAGCGGATGCGCGCGCTCACCTCGATTCCACTGTCGGCGCAGCCGAATGCCGGCATGCCGCGATCGGTCGAGGGACGAAATATTTATCTATGCTCGCCAGAATACATGGCGAGTTATGCCCGAAAGTTTATAGCTGCGGGCGTGCGGATCGTCGGCGGCTGCTGCGGCACGACTCCGGATCACATCCGGGTGATGAAATCCGCCCTACGAGTCGGTGATGCACGGACCAAGATAAGCGCCCAACCCGCGACGGGACAATCCAAGCCGGCCGCGAGTGCCGCAGTCGCCATCGAGAATCGTTCCCGGCTGGGAGCCAAGATCGCTGCGGGCGAATTCGTGACCATGGTCGAAATCGTTCCTCCCAAAGGAACCGACATTCGCAAGGAAATCGAAGGCGCGCGCTTCGTCAAATCCGTAGGCGTAGACGGCATCAATGTTCCCGATAGTCCGCGAGCCTCGGCGCGCATGAGCAATCAAGCACTGTCGCTGCTCATTCAGCAAGAAGTAGGCATCGAAGCTATTCTGCACTACACCTGTCGCGACCGGAATGTATTGGGCATTCAATCCGATCTGCTGGGCGCAGCGGCTACGGGAATTCGCAATCTGATCTGCATCACCGGCGATCCGCCGAAGATGGGGAGCTATCCCGACGCAACCGCAGTGTTCGATGTCGATGCGATCGGGTTGGTGAACATTGTCCACAATCTGAATCGCGGCCTCGACATTGGAGGCAATCCGATTGGCACGGGCACAAGCTTTGTGATTGGCGTGGGCGCAAACCCCGGCCTCAGCGACATGGATGAAGAAATCCGGCGCTTCGAGTTCAAAGTGCAGGCCGGGGCCGAGTACGTTGTAACTCAGCCGGTCTTCGATCTCAGCCTGTTGGAAAGTTTCCTGCGCCGCATCGAGCATTGCCGGATTCCGGTGGTGGCGGGAATCTGGCCTTTGGTCAGCGTGCGCAATGCGGAATTCATGAAGAATGAATTACGAGTCTCAGTGCCGGATGCGGTTCTGGAGCGCATGGTCAAGGCGAAGACTCCCGATGCGGCCAGAGCAGAAGGAGTCGCCATCGCGCGGGAGATGCTGGTTGCGGTTCGGGAGATGGCACAAGGCGCTCAAATCAGCGCGCCCTTGGGCCGGTACAGCCTGGCAGTGGACGTACTCGAAGCGTTAGGAGGCAGGGGAGCCTCGGCAAGTTGAGATTCAGCCCGTGAGGAAACCTCTTCCCACTCTGAGACAGGGTTTGTTAAATCTTCTTTAAATTGCATTTCTCGCTGGACACATTCCACCCCTAAGTGGAATAGAATAGCTTTATCGGAGCAGAAACCCGTTGCCGAAATTTGAAGATTGCCTCCAGCGTCTGGAAAAGATCGTTCAAGAGCTTGAAAAGGGCGAGGTGCCCTTGGAAAAGTCTCTAACGCTTTTTGAGGAAGGCATGCAACTTTCAGCCACTTGCCGGAAGGAACTGGAGCAGGCAGAAGGCAAAGTGGAAATCCTGCTGAAGCAAAATGGGAAGCTCCAGGCTGAGTCGTTTGAGCCCTTGACCGAGAGCGCGGCAGGAAAAAGATAGCAAGCCGCCTCAATTGCTACACCGCTTACCAGTATTAACGTCTGTGACCGCCTTCACTCCTGTGAACGCCAACACAGCCCGGTCGCCGTGCCTAGCGGTAGAAGCAGAGGGAAGTAATGCAGCCTCTCAATGTTGTACTCCTCCAGAGCGATTCGAGAGCAGCACAGTCTCTCGTTTTCGCCCTTACCAATACCTTCGGTTCAGTTCACCAGGTCCAGTCGCTGGGAGAACTTCGCACCAGCATAGCCAAACATCGTGCACGCATTGCTATTCTGGACATGGAAGCAGCCTCAATCTCCGATGTCCAACACCTTTCGCATGAGTTTCCGAAAGCCTGCATCGTTTGCACCCATCGCCTGGCCGATGACGACATGTGGACAGCGGCCGTGAACGCCGGCGCTGCCGATGTTTGTCCTCCGTCAGACACGCGAGGCATCCTGCGAACAGCTTTGCAGAACGTCTCCTTAACGCAACACGCCACCGCGTAGAAGTACTAGTCAATTAAAAAGGACGCCCTTGGGCGTCCTTTTTAATTGAGAGCTGGGCTCTGCGCAACTCCAAAGTCCGCTTGTTATACTCAGCGTCATGCTGAATGACACGATGGAGGCAGGCCGTGCGCTTACCGACGCGGCCCTGGAACGACTATTGCCTCCGGCCACGCAGCATCCCGTCTCCATTCATCAGGCCATGCGGCACAGTGTTTTCGCCGGTGGCAAGCGCTTGCGGCCGATTCTATGCCAGGAAGCCGGACGGATGGTTGCCGGATCTCTTCCATCTGGAATTGAAGATTTGGGCGCAGCGCTCGAGATGTTGCACACCTACTCGCTCATCCATGACGACCTTCCCGCCCTGGACAATGATGACTTGCGCCGCGGCCGGCCGACATGTCACAAAGTTTTTGGCGAGGCGATGGCGATTCTGGCTGGGGACGCGCTGCAAACCCAGGCATATGAAACTCTGGCCCGGCTGCGCTGTTCGGCGCAATCGCGAGTACGCATTATCGAAGAAATTGCTCGAGGCACCGGCACAGTCGAAGGCATGATTGGCGGCCAGGTGGTCGATCTCGAGGCCGAACACACCCGGCCAGATCTAAGCATGCTGGAGTATATTCACCGCTCGAAAACCGCAGCGCTGATTACGGCGAGCGTGGTCAGCGGTGGACTTTATGCCGGAGCGAAGGAGGACGCTGTCGAAAAGCTTAGAGCCTTCGGAAAATCCATAGGGTTGGCCTTTCAGATCGTGGATGATGTTCTAGACGTCACGCAAACCTCTGAGCAACTGGGAAAAACCGCTGGCAAAGACACGGCGGCGGAGAAGGCGACGTATCCCTCGTTGTTCGGCATCGACGAATCGCTAAAGAAAGCCGACGCGCTGGTGGAAACAGCGTTGGCTTCGCTACAAAGCTTTGGGTCGCGAGCCGAGACGTTGAAGGCCCTAGCGCATTTTCTGGTAGAAAGAAAAAAGTAGCGTCGGCATCCCTTCGGCGTTGCTCAGGGCAGGCTTGCCGGCTTTCCCGAGGACAGAGATGCGACGAATGCGGCCGAGACGGCGGCGCTACTGTTTGTTCGCACCTTTTTGATATGATCACTGTGGCGATGGAGTTCGCCATAACCGCCGGGATCAAATACCGGCTGATGACTCCTACAAACAAACTTTGTAGGGAGACTCCATCGTGATCGATCTTCTCGTCATTTCCTTGGGCGCAATTGTCGGCGCCAACGCACGTTATCTTCTCAGCCGGTTGGCGGCCAAAGAATTAGGCCCGGTTTTTCCTTACGGTACACTGTTCATCAACATCGCAGGCAGCCTGATCGTTGGCTTCTTTGTCGTCTGGACTACGGAAAGAGTCCTTGCCGATCCACGCTGGCGCCTTCTCGTGGTAGTCGGTTTTTGCGGGTCGTTTACCACCTTCTCCAGCTACGCCTTCGAAACCATGGCTTATTTCGAACAAGGGCAGTGGCTCCTGATGCTCACCAACGTGCTCACCAACAATTTGTTATGCCTAGGCGGAGCTTTGGCCGGGATGGCATTGGCTCGGGTGCTGTAAAATGCCAGACGCGATGGCTGTTCAAGTTACCATTTATCTCAACGAAGCCGACCAGTGGCACCATCGACCGCTGCACATGGAAATTCTCAGCTATCTTCGGCGAGAAAATGTATATGCCGCAACCGCAATCCATGCGGTGGCTGGCTTTCTTGGGCGGCATCGGGTGCAGACCAGCCATCTAGTCGACGCGGGAGGTAAACTTCCGGTGATCATTATTTTTGTAGATACAGATGAGCATGTGAATCGCGTCTTGCCCACATTGAAAGAAATGGCAGCGCATCGTTTGATCGTGCGCGAAAACGTAGTTCTGGAACAAGGCAGCCTTGACTGAAATGTCCAATCTTTCCGCTTCCGATGCGCCCCTGGATGTTCTGGCAATCGCGGCCCACCGCGACGACGTGGAACAGACTTGCGGGGGTACGCTGTTGAAGATGGCGCAGCGAGGGCGCCGCACCGGCATCCTCGATCTGACACAGGGAGAAATGGGCACGCGCGGCACTGCGGAAGACCGCGCGAGAGAGGCTGAAGAGGCTGCGAAGATACTTCGCGTGTCGTGGCGGCAAGCGCTTGACATCCCGGATGGACGTGTCGAGAACACCTTTGAGAATAGGCTGAATGTCGCGCGGGTGATCCGCGAGCAACGGCCGCGGGTAGTTATTTTGCCCTACTGGAAGGGACGCCATCCCGATCATTACACTGCGTCGACGCTGGGATACGAAGCATGTTTTCTGGCGGGTCTAGCCAAGCTGGATTTTAGTGTGGCGCAGGCGCCCTCGCCCGCGAATTCGGCAGAAGTGTCCGCATCCCTGAGGGCGAGACGCCCTCAGGACAGCCGGCAAGATGCCGGCGCTACAAAGCTTCCGCCGCATCGGCCGTTCAAGATTATCTACGCGACGCTCTATTACGACGTGCGGCCTACCTTCGTCGTGGACATCACAGAGCTTTTTGAAACGCGTTTCCATGCGCTGATGGCTTATAAGTCACAGTTCAGCGATCAAGAGGCGGGCAAAGACCTGTTTCCTGCGCAGGCTGAGATTCGTGCACGCATCGAAGCCATGGCGCGCTTCTACGGCCTTCTGGGCGGCGTGACCTACGCCGAGCCCTTTCTGCAGAAGGAAGTTGGGTTGGTGGAAGATCTGACTTTGATTCCGGTGAAGTCGATCTGATTTATTTCTTCACTGCCACTGCAACGCCGTCGCGAATCGGCAGGATGGTGGTAAACAGATCCGGCGAATTGTAGAGTAGTCGATTGAATTCAATAATCGCCTTGGTCGTATGGTCAGGATTTTTCTGCGCGACCTTGCCGCTCCATAAAACGTTGTCGGTGACGAATAGCCCGCCTTTGCGTAATCGCGGGACAGCGAGCCGGAAAACGCGAGGATAATCTTCTTTATCGACGTCGTTGAAAATGATGTCGAATTCCTGTTTGTGTTCGGAGAGAAGTTCCAGCGCATCGCCAGTCGCTATGTTGACTCGCGACGCGACTCCAGCCCTCTCGAAGTATCCGCGCGCTTGATCGGCGTTTTTGCGATCTCCGTCCGTATAGAACACAAGCCCGCCTTGGCCGACGGCGCGTGCCCACCAGATCGTCGAATAACCAATAGCCGAACCCATCTCGAAAACTGTTTTAGCACCTGTCATTAGCGCGAGTTGATGCAGAATGCGACCCACTGCTGGGCCAACGATGGGAATCTTTCGCTTGGCGGCTTCGGCCTCCATCTCCGCGAGGACTTCATCCCGTGGCGGAAGTACGGAATAGAGATATTCGTCGACCGGTTCGGCCACAATTGACATTTGCCAATCAGGCTTTGCCGCGATACTCGCTGTCGCTGTCGTCGTGGTTTTTGTCTTTGCCTTCGCCAACTCGTTTCCTTTCCGACAGCCTGGACGGGCGAGGACGCCCATCCATAAGATCTATGTGATGGTTTCGCCGGGCTTCATCTCTCTGATTTCCACATCGGGTACGAGCTTCTTTAAGTCACTCGGTCTTCCAATCAGTGGCGGGAAGGTTCCGAAGTGCATGGGGATGACTGTTTTCGGTTTCAGCAGATTGCACACGTAGGCGGCTTCCCGCGGACCCATGGTGTAGTGGTCGCCTATCGGAATCATCGCAATCTCTGGCGCGTAAAGTTCGTGGATGATCTTCATATCGCCAAACACATTTGTATCGCCGGCGTGATAAATCTTCACGCCGTTCTCGAACTCGATCACGTACCCGCACGCCTCGCCGCCGTAGACTAGTTCATCCCCGTCCTTAATGCCGCAAGAGTGGTCGGCGTGGACCATTGTGACCTTGATGTCGTCGACGGTTTGCGTGCCGCCCTTATTCATCTCCGCAGTCTGTTTCACGCCTTTTTTCCCGAGCCATCCACACAATTCCGGAATACCGACGACTTTAGGATTATGTCTCTTCGCGATTTCGACCGCGTCTCCGATGTGGTCGAAGTGGCCGTGAGTGCAAAGCATAAGGTCAACCTGCTTGACGTTCCTTTCTGTGGTCGGACAGGCTGGATTGCCCATGACCCAGGGATCGATCAGGATTATTTTGCCGCCGGGAGTTTCCACGCAAAAGGTCGCGTGACCTAGCCAAGTGATTTTTATGCCTTTGAGGTTCATAGTTTTTGGCTTAGATGCTGGCGACCAGCATTTGGTCCCTGCAAAGCTGTCACGAAATCAGCAGAGATGCGCGTCGACTAAATGTTGGGTGCCAAATGCCAAGTGCTAGTTTAATATAGTTCGCCGTGACCGAACTGAAGGTTCTAATCTCTCGCGAGCAGATTGCGCAGCGCGTGTCCGCCATGGGCGCTGAGATCACCCGCGATTTTGCCGGGCAAGCTGTGATTCTGGTGGGTGTGCTCAAGGGCGCGACCATTTTTCTCAGCGACCTTGCACGGCACATCGAACTCGATGCGACCTTCGACTTCATTGGGGTTTCAAGCTACGGCACTCGCCCCAGTCCGGCCGACGAACTCCAGTTCGGATGGGACTCAACCGGCGAAGTGCAGCTCACCAAGGACGTGGACCAGTCCATGAAGGATCGAAACGTGATTCTGGTGGAAGATATTCTGGATACCGGTCTCACGCTCAACTATCTGCAAAGGATCATGCACGGTCACCAACCGAAGGCCCTTCGCATCGCCGCCTTGCTCGACAAGCCATCCCGACGAAAGCAACCGATCAAGGCAGATTATATTGGGTTCAGCATCCCCGACGAATTCGTAGTCGGATATGGATTGGATTACGCGGAAAAATATCGCAACCTGCCCGACATTTGTGTAATCCCAAGGGAAAGTTGACGTCTATGCCAGTCACACGTTCGCCAGATACAGCTCTGCAATGAGCGGCTGATATCATTAAGAAAGTGGAAATGGTCGCTACCAAAACAGACTTTCAATCCAAAGTCGACCCTCTGCTGCTGGAAGTGGCAGACGTGGTCAACACTACCCTCGACTTGGATACCACGCTTCGTCGCGTCGCCGAACTGGTGCGCAAGGTCATCGATTACGAAATCTTCGGCATACTGCTGCTTAACGAGAAAACCCAGGATTTACGCTTTCGATTTCAGGTCGGATACGCACCCGAAGTGGCCGACAGGATGCGGATCAAAGTAGGCGAGGGTGTTACCGGGATCGCCGCGCAGCGGCGGGAAGCGATCCTGGTCGACGATGTTGCCAACGATCCGCGCTATATCTCCGTGATTCCTAACGTGCGCTCTGAACTGGCAGTTCCGCTGATCGTTAAGAATCGTCTCATCGGCGTGATTGATATTGAGTCCCCGCAACCCTACCATTTCACCGAAGAGCACAAACGGTTGTTGACGCTGATCGGCTCACGCATGGCGGTCGGCATTGAGAATGCGCGCCTGTACACGCGTACGACGCGCCAGGCGCGAACCCTGGTTTTGCTGAATGAAATCGCACGCGAGCTTACCTCCATTCTGAATGTCGACGAGTTGCTGAAACGCATTGCGGAACTGCTCAAGCGGCTAATCGATTACCAGATGTTCAGCATCTTACTGCTCGATTCAGCGGGAGAGAAATTACAACATCGCTTCTCACAGCGTTTTCAGGAGAGTATCCAGCTTAAAAATGACATCCCTTTAGGAAAGGGCCTAGTCGGCTACGCCGCGAAACACAAGCAAGCGGTATTGGTTCCCGACGTGTGTAAAGACCCTCGATATATTCAAGGAAATCCCGACGCCCGCGCGGAACTGGCCGTGCCGCTGATTTACAAAGATAAGGTAATCGGAGTGCTGGACCTCGAGCACACACGGCGTGGTTTCTTTACCGACGATCATAAACGCACCGTGACTACGTTGGCCGCGCAGGTAGCAATTGCAATCGAGAACGCGCGACTTTACGAGCAGATTGCCAGCCAGGAGAAGCGCCTGGAGCGTGATCTCGAAATGGCGCGCCAGTTGCAGTTCCGGCTGTTGCCACCTGTACTGCCGAAACTTGAGAATCTGGATATAGCGGCGAAGTTCGTGCCGGCACGCGCGATTGGTGGCGATCTCTACGATTTTGTCGGTTATTCCATGGATCGTACTGCGCTTGTAATTGGAGATGTCAGCGGCAAAGGTGCGCCGGCGGCAATTTATGCTGCCTTGGTCAGCGGAATTCTCCGCTCCCACGCGCCCATCGAGCCGGGGCCGGCGGAAATGCTTTCGGCTGTGAACTTCTCGTTGGGTGAACGTCGCATCGATGGTCAATTTGTGTCGCTGATCTACGCTGTGTGGGACGACCGCAATCGCACTCTGAAAGTGGCAAACTCCGGATTACCGCGGCCGATTTATTGTCACAATGGCAAAATCGAAGTCATCGAGGCTACAGGTCTGCCGTTGGGATTGTTCGATGACGCCGATTACGATGAGTTCACTTTCCGCGCGAAACCGGGCGATATGTTCGTGTTCTTCAGCGACGGAATTCTCGACGCCAGCAACAAGAAGGGAGACCTGTTTGGGCGCGAGCGGGTCGGAGAAATTGTTGCTTCGAATCGCGATGCTTCCGCCGATGATGTCGTCAAGGCAATTTTCCAAGCAGTTGCGGAGTACGTGTCCGGTGAGGAAGCCTTCGACGATCAGACCGTGGTCGCGATTCGAGTCAAGGGCAAGCGCAAGTGAAGCGTGCGCAGAACCGGGACCAAGGGCGTCCGCCCGCCTTTTCATACCGCAAAAGCAAGCGCAGCGATTCTTCTACCTCGCTTCATTGTGATGACTTAGCTCTCTCAACTTTAGCTGAGCGCTTCGGCACTCCACTTTACGTTTACTCCGCATCGACGATTCGAGAACGAGTGCACGCCTTCGACCACGCATTTCGCAAGTTTCCACACACCGTCTGCTACTCCGTAAAAGCAAATTCGAACCTCAGCATTCTGCGCTTACTGGCGCGAATGGGTTGCGGTTTTGATGTCGTCTCAGGTGGAGAACTGGAGCGCGTGCTGCAAGTGAGCCGAAGTGCCGCAAAAAAAGTTGTCTTCTCCGGAGTAGGCAAAACACCGAATGAAATGCGGACTGCGCTGAACGCTGATGTTCTCTTGTTCAATGTAGAGAGCGAAGCGGAATTATTCGCGCTTGCCGAATGCGCAGCCCGGGCGAAAAAGAAAGCGCGCATTGCCCTGCGCGTAAATCCCGATGTTCCCGCTGAGACCCATCCATATATTTCCACCGGATTGCATCAACACAAATTTGGCATACCCATCGAAGAGGCTCGAGGACTGTACGCGCAGGCGTCCGAAATAAGCTCTCTGGAGATTGCCGGCGTAAGCGTACACATAGGTTCGCAGATAACCGATGTGAAACCTTTCGCGGCGACCATGGAGCGAGTGGCAGAACTAACTCGCGCATTGCAGACGGACGGTAACAGCATCAAATATGTGGATGCAGGCGGCGGTCTCGGCATCCCTTACGAAAATCCAAGTGGATCAGACTTTGCCGAACAGGCTGCTTCCTACGCAGAGGCATTGATGCGGCCTCTTCGGAGACTGAACGTGCATCTTCTCCTGGAACCCGGCCGCTGCATTGTGGGACCAGCGGGAGCCTTACTGACTCGCGTGTTGTACAAAAAAACGAATGGCACGAAAAAGTTCCTGGTCGTCGACGCAGCTATGAATGACCTGTTGCGGCCATCGTTATACCGCGCCTATCACGAAATTGTTCCCGTTAGCGTGCCTGATCAATCGTCGTCAAAACAAAACATTTCGGAGACGGTCGATGTCGTAGGACCGATCTGCGAGACTGGTGACTTTTTTGCTCGTGATCGGGAACTGCCAATGATGCAGGAAGCCGACTTGCTGGCAATCCTCGACACGGGGGCGTATGGAATGGTGCTCGCTTCAAACTACAATACCAGGCCGCGCGCCGCGGAGGTGCTGGTTGATGGGAAATCCGCAAAAGTAATCAGGCGGCGCGAAACCATCGCGGACCTGACTCGCGGCGAAACCTAGGCACAGCCGCTTCGTAGCGCCGGCATCTTGCCGCCCCTCTGGCGGGCGAACCCGCTTTCGGGCCGCCGAGACGGCGGCGCTACAAAAGTGGCCGTTTAGTTCGCTGCGGAATACTGCTTCTTTCGATCCCGGTCCCAGACGATTCTTCCGCCGACAACTGTCTTTAAAACCTTCACGTCGCGAATTTTCACCGGATCGATAGTGAAGATATCATCGCTCAGCAAAACCATGTCCGCAAGCTTACCGGGCTTGATTGAGCCTTTGTCTTTGTCCTGAAATTCAGCATACGCCGAACCCATGGTGTAAGCCTCGACGGCTTCATCAACGGTTAATTTCTGTTCGGGGAACCAACCGTTGGGATTTTTCCCGTCCAGCGTCGAGCGAGTGACAGCAGCATAAATCGTCAGAAGAGGATTCAGCGGCGCAACATCCCAATCGGTGCCGAAGGCAAGATGCACTCCGTGATTGAGAAATGTGCGAAACGCGTAGGTCCGGCTGGCGCGGTCGTGGCCGATGTAACTCTCTGCCCAGCGCCCATCGTCGATGGCCTGATAAGGCTGCACCGACGCAATTACGTCCAACTGTGCGAAGCGCGCGAAATCCTTCTGCGCCATGTGTTGGGCGTGCTCAATACGCAGCCGCCGTTCCATTCCATGATGAGCCCTCACGACATCGGTGTATAGATCAAGAACCATAGAAATGGCCTGGTCACCAATGGCGTGGGTACAAATTTGCAGCCCGGCGGCATCGGCCTTCATCATGCGGTCGCGCATTAGAGAGAGCGGGTGCATTCCTTCACCGAGCAAACCATGATTGCGTGGCTCATCGCTGTAAGGCTCAAAAAAATATGCAGTGCGTGAACCGAGTGATCCGTCAGCAAAAGCTTTGACCGCGCCGATACGAAGGTATGGCCCACCAAAAGCGTGCCGAATGCCGATTTTTACCTGGTCGTCAACTTGATCGATGAGGGGCGCAGCGTATATCCGGGTGGTCAGTTCATCGTTTTGCAGCAGCTCCGCGTAGACCGCGATGTCAGCGTAGTCGGGATTCATATGCTGCACACTCGTTACTCCAAGAGAAGCGGCATATTCCAGTGCGCGGCGCACAGCGCGCAAACGCTGTTCGTGGGTAAGTGGCGGAATCACTTTGAACACCAGGTCCATCGCGGCGTCCTTAAGATCGCCAGCAGGATCGCCTTGCGCATCACGAACGATGGCGCCGCCGGGAGGATCGGGAGTTTGCGATGTAATTCCTGCCAAACGCAACGCCTGGGAGTTTGCGAGCGCGGAGTGTCCGTCGTAACGGCTCAGAAAGACTGGATTGTCGGGCGTGACTCCGTCGATCAAATCTTTAGTCGGCAGCTTGGCCGGACTCCATTTGGTCTCGTCCCAATCGCCTCCTTTAATCCATTCTCCTTTCGGAGTTCTCTTGGCTTGTTCGGCAATCCTGCGGACAAATTCATTTGTATTGGTAACGTCATTGAGTTGCACCGAGTCGAGTTGTGCGCCGCCATCCACGAAGTGCACGTGGGCGTCGTTAAAACCAGGCACAAGCAACTTGCCGCCCGCATTGATGGTTTTGGTTGTGGGACCACGCAAAATTTCAACATCTGAGTTCGAACCAACGGCGACGATACGATCGCCAATCACGGCGACACCCTGCGCTGCAGGATGAGCCTTGTCGCCAGTCCAAATTTTGGCGTTCGTAATGAGCAGATCAGCTGCGGGTTTCGACTGGGCGAGCATATTGGTTGCGAAAACGAAACTCAGACATGCGACAGCAAATTTCATTCTGGCCCTCGTAAGCAGGAAGTAAAGCGACGCCGGCGAAATCAATTATTCTCTCTGCCCCCACTTCAGTTTGGCCCGCAGCACGTCAAAGAATGTTCCACCGATGTGCAGCAGTTTGACGTGGCGATCGGACTTGCGACAGGCGACCCGGTCTCCATCGAACATCGGCGTACCGATCTGGCCGTCAATGCTCAGGTAAGCTTCGTCGGGACCGGTATTAAATACGATATCGATCTTCGACGAGTCCGGCACAACCAAGGCGCGGTGAGTCAGGGAATGAGCTGCAACCGGCGTTATAACGAACGCTTCCACCGTCGGCATAAGGATTGGTCCACCCGCCGCCAGTGAGTAGGCGGTCGATCCAGTTGGACTGGAAACGATAAGACTGTCCGCCTTATAGACCGAAACAAATTCCCCGTCGATATAAACATCGCAATGGTTCAGACGGGATATAGTTCCCTTGCCCACAACAATGTCGTTGAGCGCGTCATAATGGGCAACCAGCAAGTCTTTGCGCAACAGTTCGCAATGCACCATCGAGCGCGTCTCAATTGTGCAACGCCCTTCATCGATTCCCAGCAGAGTTGGATAAAGGTCTTCTAGCCGCACCTCGGTAAGGAATCCGAGTGAACCTAGATTCACGCCGAGCACAGGAATTCCGGCTTTGGCCATGGAACGAGCAGCGGAAAGAAGAGTTCCATCGCCTCCAAGAACGACCGCGAAATTCAGCAGCCGCGCGGCCATTTCGTCGCGGCTGAGCACCTCGATGCCGGGCGCATGAGGAGCAGTCTCACGGTCGATTACAATCTGATAGTGATGTTGACGGAACCAGTCGATCAATTCGGGCACAATGCCTGCCAACTCCGCCTTATTGGGTTTAGAGACGATAGCCGCAGCTTTGCCTTTCGCAAATTTCTCAGTCATAGTGAAATTTGAATTGTACAGAAATCGTCGAAAAAGATTCACCGTTAGGGCTGGAGACGCCAATAATCAAAAAACTGACAGCAATAGGAACTCACGATTCCCTTCGGCGCCCAAAATTGGAGAGTCAATCATATCGGTGTTCGTGCAACAAAGCGCCAGCAAGAGCCTGGCGCACTTTCTCCACTGCGCCCAACTGCGCGGATTGGTCGCGCACGATACCTCCCTTCCCTACATGTTCGCGACCCACTTCGAACTGGGGTTTTACCAAGACCACTATCTGACGGCCGCTGCGCTCGGGGAATGCCGCGCCGATCACGGCGGGCAAAACCATGGTTGCTGAAATAAAAGAAACATCCATCGCGATAAAGTCCACGAATTCGCCGACTTGATCTCGGGTCAGGTAGCGTGCGTTGGTTTTTTCCAACAAACGTACGCGTTTATCCTGGCGCAAACGGAAATCAATTTGCCCGTGCCCTGTGTCTACCGCGATCACGCGCGATGCGCCATGTTGCAACAGGCAATCGGTAAAACCTCCGGTGGACGCTCCCACATCGAGGCAAACTTTACCTGCTACGTCGATGTGCCAGTGCTCAAGCGCCTTCTCGAGCTTAAGACCGCCGCGACCGACATACTTCAAATCTTCGCCTAACAATCGGATTTCGGCTTCAGTGTCGACGCTGGTACCAGACTTTTCTATCTTTTGCCCTCCTACCAGAACCTGGCCCGCGAGGATCAATGCTTGAGCGCGCTCACGCGAAGTTGTGAGTCCACGTTCCAGAAGCAGTTTGTCGAGTCTGATTTTCAAAACGCTTTCGGAAACTTTAGAAAATTCCTCAAGCCCAAGATATCAGCAACCAAGTCGGTGCAAGGTGTAGAAGCATCTCTCGCTGAGACAGTTACAACGATAGTTGCTGGCTTTTCCACAATGTTTTCCACTGTGGTGTTGAAAAGTACAAGCGCTTTGCGCTTGACATACTATGTCGGTTTCCTAAATGAGCCAGTGGCCCCATTTATTTGCTGAATCTGTTAGGGAAGGCGATAGGCGCTGCACAGCAGCTGGGCGGTGGAAATAGATGGGCCGCGCGGCAAGAAATGCGGCGCGGCCTCTGTTAGAACGGACTCGCAGTCACATCACAATCAATCCGCCGCTACTTCTCGTACCTCCTCCATCATTTGTGAACGCAGTTGGCTTTCGTAGTCGGCGAGTTGCGCTTCGATGTCTTGCGCTGCCTTGCGCTTCTTGATGACCTCCTCACGGTAGCGCCGCAGGAAGTAATCGATGGTCTCAACACGAATCCTGATCGAGCCCGAAGGTTTGTTCTCGTCCAGATCCTTGAAGCAGAAGTAAGGCGTGCCCGACTGCTCAATAATACCTTCGATCACGCCGTAAATTGGCGCATCGTGCCCGCACTTAAAGCTCGAGACTTCAAGCGCGACCAGGTTCGGGTGCCGCGCGGTAAACTTCGCGGCCCAGACTTTATGGTTTGTGCTGCATGAGTACGAGTTCTTCCACGCGTCCGTGATATCGAGCGGGTGACTGATCATGCCCGCGCGAACCTCGTCGCCAAACAGGCGCTCCAGCATATCTTCGTCCAGAGGTAGCGTATTTTGCGAGAAGATCGGATAGCCGAGTTTCTGGAACTCTTCCATGATCTCGTGATTAAGTCCGGGATCATGATGATACGGACGCCCTAGCATCACGATTCCGATGCGATCTTCACGCTCAAGTTGGTCGAGAACCTCGCGTGCGCGACGGCGAATGCCGCTCTCGTAAGCCTCCAGCGCCTTGTATCCCGCTTCTACCGCGCGATCGTTTTCTTCTTGTGACAATCCAAGAATCGGTTGCCACGCTTGCAGCATTTGGTGGGCGAATAACTTACGGTCCGCGAAATTCAGCACCGGATCCAGATATTTCACATTGTGTTCGGCGAAGACATCGTTTTCCTTGGTGAATGCAGCCTTCACCGTCTCGGGCGTGGCGGTCACAGTTGGACAAGCATTAGCGCCGACAATCTTCACCAACGGCGAAGTCAGCACGTCGTACATTGGGAAGAAAATCACGTTCAGCGGCTTCTTGCGATGTTTCTCCTGGATCAAATTGTAGACGTGCGAAATTCCGATCTTTGCCGGGAAGCAGGGATCGATGGCGCCTCGACTGGCGCCAGCACGGTAAAGATCCGAACTGGTGTAGTCAGAATAAATAACATTTTCCGGCTGCACGCCCAGGCTCTCGAGGTATCCGTTGAATAGCGGCGCATAAGTGTAAATGTTGAGTACGCGCGGAATGCCCACGCGAAGCTTCTTGCGGTTCTCCATCAACGGAATGCGCTCTTTTCCGGATTTGTTCCAGAACGTCACCGTCGGAATCGGGTCAGCCACACTCTTTGCATTAATCGGCCGAAAGACCTCACGGGCAGCGATATCGACGAAGTTGATATATTTCTCTTTTATCTCGTCAAGTCCGGCCTTGATGTCTTTCATCTCGTTGACATCCTCGACCAACCCCTTTTCGCAAGTGGCGATGATCAACCGCTGTTCCCCGTGCATCAGCGGAACCTTGGTGACTTTCTGCACAGGAACAACGGCCATTTCATCCTTGGGCGCAGTTCTGATGTCGATGAATGTGCGCAGGCAGTTGTTCTTGCAGAAATTGCAGCGCGTGGATTCGTTGCGCGTCGTGCGGTATTGAATTTTGCGAACCGCATCGAGGCCGACGAACGAAGTCTGCAGGCCGTTCTGCCACAGGCGCAGCGATTCAGCCGCAGCACCGATTGCGCCTGATTCTCCGCAGAACTCGTGCACGATAATCTCGGGCTTCTTGCCAGCTGCGCGGAAGCTGTTTTGGATGAAATCCACTTCAGCTTTCACTACTGCCATGTTGTTCTGTGTGCCGCCCTGCAACACGAAGCGGGTACCCAGTGCCGCAAGATTCGGAATGCTGGCCACGTAAAGGAATACATTTTTCGGCAGAACAGCAGCGAGGCCAGCAAGAATTTCTTCCGCCCTCCAGCCTTGCCGCTGGAAGTTCACGATGTCCGATTGCATGAACACCGCGCATCCGTAACCGAAAACCGGCATAGACTTCGCGGAGAAAGCCAGATCGGCATATTGCTCAACGCCGAGTCCAAATCCTTCAGCCGTGGACTGTAGGAAATATCCATTGCCTGCGGAGCACTGAGTGTTCAGCTTGAAATCTTTCACTCGACCGTTGTGGAGAATGATGATCTTGATATCCTGCCCGCCTACGTCGACGATCACGTGCGGGTCCTCGTAAAACTTCAGGGCTGATTCAGTGTGGGCCACGGTTTCGACGAGCGCCACATCCGCGTGCAAGACATCCTTCAGAATGTCTTTCGCATAGCCAGTGGTCGCCACGCCCAACACTTCGAGCTTGGCATTCTGCGCTTCCACCTGCCCACGCAGATTCTCAAACATTTCGATCGTGTCCTGGATCGGGTTCCCGTTCGACAGTTGGTAGGCTTTGCAGAGGATGTCGCCGTTATCGTCCAGCAAAACAGCCTTGGTAGACGTCGAGCCTCCATCGATGCCGATAAACCCGCCAACGGTCTCGCCTTTTTGGAATGTCGCTGGGGTAAATTTTTTCCTGCGATAGGCTTCCTTAAAGGTATCGAGTTCTCCTTCTTTCGCAACCAAGCCTTTACCGCCGGACTTCGCTTTCTCCTCCTGCCGCCCGAACTCAATGTAATAAACCAGTTTTTCGTAGCCTTGGTAACAGCCGATGCAATCTTCTTCGCTCTTGCCAAATTCAATTGCCCCCATGGCGGCGAAATACTGCGCGTTGCTTGGGACCTTGATTAGATCTTCGGGCTTTGAGCCGTCAGGAACCGCAACTTTACGCTCCTGCCACATCCTCGGGATGTTGGCCTGCCACGCCTCGCGCATGCCTTTAATGAAACTGTTCGGTCCACCTAACAACAAAACGTGTGGCCGCAGCGTGTGGCCGCGGGTTAGGACGCTCAGGTTCTGCAGGACGATTGCCTCGAATAGCGACGCCATCAATTCATCTGGCGGTGTTCCAACTTTTTGCAGACTGTTAATGTCCGTCTCGGCGAACACACCGCACTTGCCCGCCACTTTGTGCAATTTGATCCCGCGGTAGCCCTGAAGGGCAAGCTCGGCAACGGGAATTTTTAGCTTCGCGTTGATCTTGTCGATAACGGCTCCGGTGCCGCCCGCGCATTTGTCATTCATCGACGGAATCTTTTTCTTGCGGCCAGTTTCGTCGTCATCCTTGAAGACGATGATCTTCGCGTCCTGCCCGCCGAGTTCAATCACCGAATACACTTCGGGATGTAGTTTCTCCACGGCCAGCGACACGGCCGTCACTTCCTGCACAAACTTCGCGCCAATCTGTTCCGCGATCCCACCGCCTCCAGAGCCAGTCATGAACATGCGCGTGTTGTGGCGATTGATTCCGACTTCGCCTTCAATACGGCGCAGGAATTCCAGAGTCTTCTCCGGCTGTTTGGTTTCGTGCCGCTGATAGTCCTGCCAGAGAATCTGGTCGGTCGCCGCGTCAACCACGGTCGCTTTTACCGTAGTCGAGCCTACGTCGAGCCCTACGAGAAACTTCGTGTGATGATCGTGCGGTTTTTGGTAAGTAACTGGAGCAGGCGCGATTTGAAATAGTTGGTCCGCCGTCTTCTCATGTCCATTCGAATGGTCGTGCATTTAATCTCTCCGATCAGGATCGAGCGGGTAAAGTAAGGGACCGGCGGCGCACGCTGCACCGCCGGCCCGATCGGTTAAGCAGCGTTGGGGAGAGCGATCCCCGGCACACGGGCACGACGGAAAAGCCGCGTGCTCTTGTCCATGCGATCGTTCACGTGCAGGATAAATTGCGCCGCCGTTCCCGCAATGCCCTCGCGATGCGGCACATGGTAGAACGGCCGCTTTAGTTCGGGATGCTCGGCGATATACTCGCGAATTTCGTCCAGGCTCTTGCCCGTCGCCTTCAGGCACTGTTCGAACTCCGTCTTAGCCTTAACCTTGGCTTCGCCGAGCGCCATCTGTACGCGGCTGTGAGCGTTGACTTCGCCCTCGCCCGAGGTTTCGATTGGAAGGAAGATCATATCTTTGAACTTGTTTATCACCGCTGATTGCACGCCGTCGGACTGTGACGATGGCATGCATCCGAAAGGTTTCAGCGCCAATACCATGTGGCACAGGTGATGCACCGTGTAATAAACGTTCTTCCCGACTTCGAGGTGCCCTTCGCCTCCGCGGGCGAACTGGTTGTAGAAAGGATTCGCCATCTCCGCCAGTTCCGTTTGTGGCACCAGATGATGCGTGATCCCGCCGAGATTCTTGATGGTGCGGTGATACAGGTAGTTCCACATAGCTTCACCGGCGCCAATGCCCATCAGCTTCTTGCGCAATCCCAGATCATTGGCGAGCAGCTTTTTCAGTTCCCACCACTGCGGGTTTCTGTGCGGACGATTCACCGGCCACTTGGCTTTGGCATGCGCCTTGGCTTGATACATCAGATAGGCAACCCAGGTCGCGATCGGTTCAACCAGCACCTGCGCGCCTTCGCGTTCGAGGAAGTCGAACATGTGGAAGTTGCCATCGCCTTCGGTGATCTGCGCCCAGAACTCGCCGGTAATCTTGACCACCGGTTTCACCTTGGTGCGGTCCACTTCAATGCTGTCCATCTTCTGCCGCGCCGCGGCTAGAGCGGCGAGATAATCCTTTCCCCACAGATGCTCGTGCATCTTGCCGAAGACGTTGAAAGTGTTGCGCAGAATCTTATTGCTCTTGAATTTCGGCTTGGCCCACTCCGGAGCCCGCTCTTCAATTTCAAACGAATCCCGGTTGCGAAGGTCGTCGCACAAGCCATCCACCGTCTCGCGGAATACGCGCTCGGTTTCGCCCTTATTCACTTCGAAAGGGCGAATCTGATAAATCAAATCGTTGAATACGTCGCCCATGTGCATGGCGTTCAACATGCCAAATCCGAAATCAATCGTGAACTTCAACCCTGGCTCTCCGGACGCCGCCTTGATTCCATCACTGTCTTTGAACAGGAGCACGCGGAAGCCGTCGAAGCCGGCATTCTTCAGCGCAAAACGATATTCCGCCTCATACATTCCGAAGCGGCATGGACCGCACGAACCCGCCGTGAAGAAAACATAATTGTCCAGAATATCCTTGCGGGGAATGCCTTCCTTCTCGAGGAACTGGAGATATTGCACCAGGTTTCCAACGGTGAAATAGGTCGGATTGCATTGCCCATTGTTGCCGTATTCTTTGCCGGTCTGAAATGCAGGGACGTCCGGCACGGGCAACTTCTCGCAGCGATATCCGCAGCCCTGGAACACGGCGCGAATCAGGTCTTCGTGTTTCCAGGTAAATCCACCGAAGAGAATTGTTACCTTGCTGCGCTCGTCAGCTGTGAATGCCCTTTCTATGGGCCGATGAAAATGTGTGGGCTGGTCGAGACCAGCGATCTTGCGCAGCCTGGCGCGCTCGGCTTCCAGACGCTGTTTGATTTCTTCATCAGTGTTGATCTGTATTAGATTGGTCGCCATTATCTTCCTCCGGCGGATTGAATGTTTCGAACGTGTTCGGATTAGAGTAGCGACAATGCGGCGCTACTCGTAGTAACGCGGCGAATGTCGGATCTGGAGAAGGTGAAGCGAAACCAGAACGAGGCAGGACTATATTGTGGTTGGCTTGAATATCTTGGAATCCGCGATGTAAAGCCACCAGAAACTCCCTATAACGTGCTAGGAGGTTCGAGGTTTACGCCAGCGAGAGATGTTTGGCAACGAATCTCGTGGCGCCGGACGAGCGATACAACTATTACTCCGGCCTTCGCAAGCAGAGATGCAAAATTTGCAACACCCCACTCAAGGACACTAGCATGGTTGTAGCAGAAACCAAGGTTAATATTCAAGTTGGCAAAGTCTTGGGGAAAGGGCAGCGCCCATTCGTCGGTTAGGCGACGAAGGAGGTCTGCAGTAGAATCACCTCACGTAGGCCTAAGTTTTGCTTTGGAGGATCTGAACAGCCGATGGGTAAGCGCCGCGAGCCCCGCAAGGAAATAAAGGTTCCGGTGCGAATTTTTGGTACCGACAGCGAAGGGAAAATTTTTTCCGAGAAGGTGCTTACCGCCAACGTGAGCCGGCAGGGAGTGCAGTTGACCGGAGTTCAAGCTCAGCCCAAAATCGATGAGATTATCGGTTTGACCTATGGCACAACCAAGTCTCACTTCCGCGTGAAATGGATCGGCCAACCGGGCACCGCCAAGGCGGGACAATTGGGTCTGCTGAATCTTTCCCCGGAAAAAACCTTTTGGGATTTCCCTTTACCATCGCCCGCAATGGATAATTCAGTGCTCAATACTCGAGAACGCCGAGCTAATCCGCGGCTAAAGTGCGGAAATTCCGCGGAAGTCTATCCACTTGGTCAAACCATCCCAATCCGCAGCAGAACTTCGGATCTGAGCGTGGGAGGGTGCTTTTTGGAAATGCCCAACCCACTACCCGCCGGGTCGCAAATCAAGCTCGCACTCTGGGTTAAAGAGTTCAAAATATGGGTGAACGGCCAAGTCGTAACCAGCACCCCTGGATTCGGCATTGGCGTGAAGTTTACCGAAATAGCGGAGCGAGACCGCGACCAGCTCAAACAATTTCTCGAGAGCATGGTTCGAATCAGAATTTGAAATTCAGTAATAAAGCTGGGTGTTGCGGGCGGATGGGCGACGGAAGGACGAAAAGTTTTTGTCGCTTTTTCGACCGTGGTGAAGAAACTTTCTTCAGACAGCGCTCGACCGCAGCCGACAGATATAAATGCTGGATGGGCTTCAGCAGGTAGGCATACGCCCCCAGCGATAGTGCCTGACAAATTTTCTCGGAGTCATTGAGGCCCGAGCACATGATGACTTTGACTTTCGGATAATACTTCCTTATCCGTCGCAAGACCTCCAGCCCATCCATGCCTGGCATCTGCACATCGAGCAGGACAACCTCTGCCAGCGGCGCGTGACGCAAAAGTTCCAAAGCTTCGTACCCATTGTCAGCAAGGATCACCCGGTATGAATCGAGTTCTAGCAAGGTACGAAGGTATCGCTGGATTTCGGGCGAATCGTCGACGACAAGAATGGTAGCTTTAACTGTACTCCGTCCGATGCAAGTCATAGGGAATTGAATCGCTCAAAATTTCGTCGCTTACGATTTCATTTTGATTACTATTATTGCCGGCTCACGCAACCCAATCTTTCATGTTGGCAACTGGTCGCGGCACTTTATGCCAGGTGGTTACGGCCCGTTGATCACGTCCTTAGAAATAAGGCGTTACCCACGCCTCAACTGGTAATTCGGAATTCCTTTACGCGCACGTCCATAATTCGGGCGGCCCGCTTGCGGAAAACTGCCCAGCCAATTAACTCTGCTTTCCAATGAAGTGGCAAGACGGCTAGACGAAACTACGCGTACGTAAAAACGTTTGAGCTATGTACTCCGTGAAACCGGATTACGTCAACTGATTTTCCGCATCTCCAGTCGCTTTTTTCCCAAGCACATGCACTCCTTCCACAGGTTAATGCACCGCTTTCGCTGCCTCCGACTAGTGCTTAATAAGTGCTTATATCCCCGCAATCACACCACGAGCGGCTGGCAAGAACCTAGCTATCGACTTCGCCCATCTTCAGAAAATTCTTGCTATTGTGAAAAACTAGGCCGAAATCAATGGTGGCGAGGCCTTTGTCTTGAATCCAAATCGTGTTGGGCGTGGGGCGTCCTTATCACTCTGCCCTGACGTACACATCCCAATTGGCTGCGGTGAGGCTTTGACCTGCTTAACTGTCGGGTCAAGAGCTGGCGGTGACGCGGCAGGTTTGCGCCAGGCGGCGCCGCCGTGAGCGGCCACATACAATGCCAGTTCGAGGCGGCTCCAGACCCCGAGCTTGTCGAACGTATTGCGCAAGTAGTTCTTTATGACTTGCTCCGTCGTGCCTATAACGGTGGCGATTTCGCGGTTCGTCTGCCCTTCCCAGACCAACATCGCGACCTGAATTTCCTTGCAGGTTAGCCGATCAGATGGTTGCATTCGATTCCCCCTGCTCTCTCTGAAAAACTGCGGTGGCGAGCTTCACTCGCTTGCGGCCATCCTTGATCCCGGCTCGCAGAAACAGCGTCCGAAGATGCTGTTTGACCGTGCGTGGGCTGATTTTCAATTGCTGCGCGATTTCCTTGTTGCTGCAACCTTCGACCAGCAGCTGCAACACTTGTTCATCGCGTTGCGTTATCTTAATCTCGCTGATATCCAACATAATGGCTCCCTCTCTATTCATTCCAAATCTTTGTTTCCGAGCTTACCCAACCACTCCACGTAAGAAGCAACTGCTTCGCCAAACCTTCGCCTCCTACACTGAGGGCTAAATACCTTTGAATGCATACCCCGAGAAATGAAAAGAGAGAGTGCCCATTCTCGCTAGATCGAGAATGGGACAAATCAGTTCCGAAACAGACTCCGGTGAATCCGACGCTCGCACTTTAAAATTGCAGGCGCGGGTTTGGCCAGGTTCCCGCAGCCTTGTCGAATGACAGATGTCGCGAAAACCGCGATCCGCTTCACAGGCATTTCTGGGACGAGACAGCGCATTACTTTGCACACTCGGCCAAGCTCCATAGACTCCTGAATTTCAAGTCGCTGTCCACTGCGAGCTTCGTGAGCCGGTTGTATTTGGCGATCATCGGCCGCACGCCGATAATTCCAAGAAGTGCAGGCACTTGTGTACCTTGGTTGGTCATTGGTTTGGCGTAATCAGGGCTGCTAAAATCAAGGCGTTACGCGGCTGCAGCCAGCATTTTGGACGGCTAATTGCACTTCGGATATGACAGAATCTCCCAAGCCCGGAGCGGATAAACATCTGGAGATCCCCATTCTTACCGAACGCGAAAAGCCGGCGCTGGACGAATCCACGTTCCAGCAGCTTCTGGAAGCTGCTCATGTCCTACAAGAGCAGAAGACCTTCGAAGTTGTCAGTCGCCCGAAGCCTGATCCCACGGAAGCACTTGCGCAGATTGTTGAAACCCAGGAATTCCTGCGGACGCAACCCGACAACTTGCGAGCCGCTGCCACAGTAGTGGTTGAGTGTTTGCAAAAAATCACGCACGCCACCGGCGTAGCAGTGGCGGTGGTACTAGAAAATCGACTGGAATATTGCGCAGCTACGGGAGATGCAGTCAGCCTAACCGGAACCAGCCTGCCCATGGATGCGAGCCTGTCCGCTGACGGTCAACTGTCTACTCAGTTCAGCCGGGAGCATCCGGACAAACAATCTATCGCTCTGCCGCTACATCGCGAGGGCAATCTGTGCGGCCTGCTGGAAGTACGCTTTGCTGGGGCTGATGCTATTCACTCACCCGAAATGCGAAGCTGCCAACTCATGGCGGGATTGATGACTGAGGCCATCGCCAGAGCCGCCGATCGAGAATGGAAGGAAACCCTCGCCGCCGAGCGCGCCGCCATGCTGGAGGCTTTGGAACGAATTAAACCGCAGCTCGAGCGTCTTGCTGTGGGCTCGGCTAACAGCTTCGCGGCTCCGGAGAATAAGCTCTTCGAACCAACGGACGGCGCTGCCAAGCCGTTAGAAGCCCCGGCCAGGCCGCGCGTTCCCGTCAGCGAGTCCAGCGCGAAGTCAGGCCGCGAAACCGTCTGCCCTGAGTGCGGATACCAGTTCGGACAACATGAACTATTCTGCGGAAGGTGTGGAACCGCACGTCCCGCCCCGGCGTCGCCGGATGGCGAGTCAGAAAACCAGTGGGCGCCGCCTTGGCTTTTACAGCCAGCTACGCAGCATGGACGACGCGGAACCGAGAAAGCACAAAATGCCGAAGGAACCGAAGGCGAAGCGCCGATAATCCCGCAGCCTTCCGACTTCACTGATAAATTTTCTCCCGACTCGCATGACGCGCTGGCGCAATCTGCGGACGCACTCGGGCTTGAACCACAGTCTGCCTTAGTGATCAGCGACATAACAACTGCCGAAACACTTCGAAAAACAGATTCATCTCTGGTGCTTTCGCAAGCCGACGTGCCGTCGCCAGGACATTCGGAAATTTCAACTAGCGAACCCGCGCAAATCTTGCCTGCGAGATCCCCCAGCCAGATGTGGCTGGCTAACCATCGTGCCGACCTTTACGTTGGAGCCGCTGTCCTACTGCTGTTAGTGGTGCTGTCGGGATGGGGTATGCGTTCTGACGAAAGCCACGTCGCTGCGAAACATCCCGCCCAGCCCAGTCTGACGCTCTTCGAAAAGTTGCTGATAAGTTTGGGTTTGGCGGAAACGCCGCCCGCTCCAACTTATCTCGGAAATCCCAACGCCCCGGTGTGGGTAGATCTTCATACGGCTCTCTACTATTGTTCGGGTTCAGACCTGTATGGCAAAACTCCGGGTGGAAAATTTACGACTCAGCGCGATGCGCAGTTGGACCAGTTCGAGCCAGCCGCCAGAAAAACTTGCGAGTGATGTTGCCAGTTCCCTGGCGAAGCTGTAACACATATTTGGCTCTTGCAAAAAGTAAAGACCCTGGGACTGCGATCCAAGGGTCAAGATGGTGCCGTTCACTCTGATTTATGCGTGGGCTAGACTCTCGTGCCGGCGCGCCTCGTACCAGAGAGCAAGTTCCACGCGATTCCAGAGTCCAAGCTTGTCATAAATAGTGCGAAGATAGTTCTTCACGACATGTTCAGTGGTGCCGATGGCTTCTGCGACTTCACTATTCTTGAGTCCTTGGGCGACAAGTTCGATGACCCGCCGTTCCCGTTCGTTGGGACTGCGTTTTCCGTATCGCTCTCCTCCAAACATAGTTGCCTCCGGTATAAAGTTGTCGCGAGTTTGACTCGCTTGATACCACTTCGTATTCCAAAACGCTGAAAAAGACGGTTAAAATGCGCTTTGACTGTGCGTCGGGCCATTTTGAGCTGGGAAGCAATTTCCTGATTGTCGCAACCTTGCAATAGCAACTCGGCGATTTGCTTCTCCCGTGGGCCCAAACGAACGGATTTTTCCTCCATGTCTACTCTTTCCCCAAGGGTTGAAATAGTTCACGCCGTCAGGAAGGTGTGTGCATCTAAGCCCCCGGCAGCGTCTTCGCCAGCCAACTGCGAAAAGGAAGTAACGTGGGTGCAGCTGGCTACAGAAATCCATAGCATTCAGGCTGCCAAGTAGGCCGGATTTCTCCTGTGCTTTCCACTCTTAGCCACTCCAATGGCAAACCCTTCGAAGCAAGTCTTTTAAACCAATACGTATAGGACAGTCCGGCCTCGACGGGCAACTATATGAAATGGTTTTGGGGCCCCCAATCGTCCTCTATGTTATTGATAAATAACTAATAAATAAATCGATTAGCATGACGCATTTGGCACAGACAAAAGTGTAAATGGAGTTATTGTTCCCACTCGGCTGACGACCCCCGCCGATGGGTCGGCAGCCTTGATTTGAATAAAATCTATACCGTCCAGACCTGATGCTTATATAAGGCGAACACCTTAGGACAAAATTCCACAATCATGTAAAGGTCACAAGAACTAATTACACCGCCCTCAATTTGCTCTATCACCTGAATAGTTTGGCCGTAACGGATATCCTGGCAATGGTGCAGCGACTTGCTATCAGAACCCACTCGGGCCCGGAGCCGGAACTGCAGCTTCAGTGCAAAGCTTTTCCACCTTGAGCAAGGTGGTTAAACGTTCGGTTCAGATGAATCGGATAATTGTCTTGTTTATAGTCACATAGGTTAGCAAACCAAAACTTGTAAAGGTATGCTAATTGCTCTTGCTGAGGCTTGACTCGCTTTATTCCACCAGAACTTGCTACCCAGCTGCGTTCACGGTATTCTGGCGCGTTGCCAGTTAGCCTCGCTGGTTCCGTTGCCCGCAAGCATTATTGCTTCATTGACAGAATGGCACGCAGGTTATGATGTTGCGTGCTTCAAGACTTAATCACACCGCCGTCACAAGGAGAGTAAGGATTTGATCGCTTCAACAAGCCATATCATTGCGCCGCACGGCGGAGAACTTACCGAACTGATTGCCTCGCCCGAACGAACCGCAGAACTTAAGGCTCACTCCCGTGAATGGCCGTCGTGGGATTTGACCGCGCGGCAGATCTGCGATCTTGAATTGCTGATTAGCGGAGGATTCTCGCCTCTCCGCGGGTTCATGACCCAGGCCGACTACGAAGGCGTCTGCCACAACATGAGGCTGAGCAGTGGCGTTCTTTGGCCGATGCCGATCACTTTGGACGTTAAAGAAGAATTTGCCAAGACTTTGAAGCCGGGAAGCAAAGTCGCTCTGCGCGATGCTGAAGGCGTTATGCTGGCGGTTCTGAATGTTGAGGAGATCTGGCAACCCGACCGCAAAGCTGAAGCTAAATCCGTATTTGGAACTACCAGCGCGGTTCATCCCGGCGTCGATTACCTGCTGAATAAGGGCAATTCCTGGTACGTCGGAGGAAGTGTTGAAGGCCTGCAAATGCCTTCGCATTATGATTTCCGCACTCTGCGCCTGACTCCAGCCGAGTTGCGGACTGAGTTCGCTCGTTTAGGCTGGCGCACGCGTGGTCGCCTTCCAGACTCGCAATCCGATGCACCGCGCCCACGTTGAACTGACTTTCCGCGCTGCCAAACAAGTCGAAGCTAATTTGCTCATTCATCCCTCGGTCGGAATGACTAAACCCGGCGACGTTGATTACTTCACCCGCGTGCGCTGCTACCAGTTACTGCTTTCCAAATTTCCGGCTGGAAGCGTGAGGCTTTCCATGTTGCCACTGGCCATGCGCATGGGCGGACCGCGCGAAGCCATCTGGCATGCATTAATCCGCAAAAATCACGGTGTAACACATTTCATCGTTGGACGTGATCATGCGGGTCCGGGAAAAGATTCCGACGGCAAGAATTTCTACGGCCCCTACGATGCCCAGGAACTTTTCAAAAAGCACGAAGCTGATATCGGGGTGACCATGGTTCCGTTTAACATGATGGTCTACCTCGAAGATAAAGATCAGTACGTGCCCGACAACGAAGTGACCAACGGCTCACGTGTGCTGAATATTTCCGGCACTGAATTGCGCGACCGCCTTAACGAAGGGCGCGAAATTCCCAGCTGGTTTACTTATCCCGGAAGTCGTGCATGAATTGCGCCGCAGTTATCCGCCACGCCATAAACAGGGCGTAACTATTTTCTTCACCGGACTTTCGGGTTCGGGCAAGTCGACCATTGCCAATGTTCTCGTAACCAAGTTTCTTGAGGCCGGAGGCCGTCCGGTTACATTGCTGGATGGCGACCTGGTGCGCAAGCATCTCTCCTCGGAGCTGGGATTTTCCAAGGAGCATCGTGATATCAACATCCGGCGCATCGGCTACGTTGCATCTGAAATCACCAAGAATGGCGGCATTGCGATTTGCGCGCCTATCGCTCCGTATGACGGCACTCGCAAAGCTGTCCGCGACATGGTTGAACCCGTCGGCGGCTTCATTCTGGTGCACATCGCGACGCCACTTGAAACTTGCGAGCAGCGGGATCGCAAGGGTCTGTATGCCAAAGCTCGCGCCGGCATCCTGAAAGAGTTCACGGGTATTTCAGATCCGTATGAAGAACCTAAGGATGCCGAAGTTGTGATCAATACTGCCGAACTGAGTCCCGAAGAAGCAGCGCAGGAAATTATTTTGCACCTGGAGCGGGAAGGCTTCATCGGAGTAAATGGACACCAAGCCTGATCGCCGTTAAGCACAGTCTTGACGACGTTGGACGGAAGTTTGCATGCTTATCGAAAAGATTCTGATCGGCTTCGTAGTGGGAACTCTGATCGGTATGACTGGGGTGGGCGGTGGAGTGCTCCTGCTGCCCGTCCTGATTTTTGTTCTGCGCGTACCGCCAATTGTTGCCGTAGGTTCGGACGCCCTCTTCAACTTCGTCACCAAAATCGGTTCCAGCTGGGTTCACCTCAACAAAGGAACGGTACGAAAGAAAGTTGTGGTGGCGCTGGCCACAGGAAGCATCCCTGGCTCGATTATGGGAGTGAGCCTGCTGGGCCATCTGCGCACTGTGTATGGTACCGGCGTCAATACTTTCATTACGACGGCGGTCGGGATTCTCTTGATCTGCATTCCCACTCTATTACTTTTCCAGAGTCGGATTGAAGATCACGTGGCCCACCGGTCTCCGACGCTGCAATCGTTCGCCGGGATGTCAGCAATTGGCCTGCTGGCGGGCTTTCTGGTGGGCATGACATCGGTTGGTTCAGGCAGCATCATCATGATGCTCCTGCTGTTGTTCTATAGCTTTTCGCCAAAGGTCATGGTCGGCACGGACATTGTTCATGCCGTAATCCTGACCGGGGTAACCAGCCTGCTGCATTTCCGCCTTGGCAATATCGATCCCTATCTCGTTGGTTCGCTTCTGATTGGTTCTATCCCCGGCGGAGTGCTGGGTTCGCAGCTGAGCACGCATCTTCCTGTCCCGTGGTTGAGACGGTTGCTTTGTGCGGTCTTGCTGGCAACCGGCGCTCGCATGCTCTGGGCCTGAGCTTCTACAAATAGCCATGACAAATAATTCTAACGCCGAAACCTTGCAACGCATTCAATCCGCCATGGAAGCCGCGCGAGTCGTTTTCAGCCGTTTCACGGCTGGCGCGATTGCCGCGGAATACAAGATTGGCCATGATCCGGTGACGGAAGCCGATCGCGCGCTCGATGCGGTCCTTCGCAAAGAATTGCTGCGCGACGGGGAAGGCTGGCTCTCGGAAGAAAGCGTGGATGACTACACGCGACTTGAAAAAAGCCGCGTCTGGGTGGTCGATCCACTCGATGGCACTCGCGAGTTCGTTGCCGGAATTCCCGAGTTCTGCGTTTCAATTGCGATGGTGGAAAATGGACGTCCGGTAGCGGGCGGAATTTGCAATCCCGCTACCAATGAAGTTTTCCTCGGCTCGCTCGAATCAGGCGTTACGTATAACGGCAAGCCGGCACAGCCCAGCCATCGCACTACCTTGGACGGCGCCACGGTGTTGGCAAGCCGCAGCGAAACCAAGCGCGGAGAATGGAAACAATTTGAGGGCGCGAATTTTCAGGTTCGCCCTATGGGATCGGTCGCCTACAAACTGGCCCTGGTCTCGGCGGGCCTGGTGGATATTACTTTCACCCTGGTCCCCAAGAACGAATGGGACGTCGCCGCCGGAGTCGCTCTGGTGACCGCTGCCGGAGGCTTTGTCAGGACGCTGGAGAACAGTCCACTGCAGTGCAACCGGCGCAATCCGCTAATCCCGGGTCTGATCGCCTGCGGACCGAATTTGCGCGAACCACTTTTGCAATTGCTCCAGAATCACATGCAGCCCGCCGGTTCACAGCCCAGCCGTTAATAACTCGCCCTGCTCCAAGCGCTGCGCTTGGGAGTGCCGTCAGTAACTTTATCCTGCCCGCGATTTGCAGTACCTTGGTGTGGAGACCCAAACAAAACAAGCTCGGCGCAACAGCGCCTTGGGAGATTGGTAATGCGGCGTGCTCGCATCCTTCGTTTACTTCTGCCTCTGGGATTGATCGCACTTCTTTCTGTTGGCTGCTCCCGCGATCCCAACGTGCGCAAGCAAAAGTACTTTGAAAGCGGTCAGCATTACCTCGACAAAGGCCAGTATCGCGAGGCCGCGATTCAGTTCAAGAACGCGGTTCAGATCGATTCCACCTATGGCAACGCGCACTACGGCTTGGCCCAAGCTCTGCTCAAACTACAGCAGTGGAATCCCGCGTACCAGGAACTGGCGCGCACCCTCGACCTGCAACCGGACAACTTTCAGGCCCGCATCGATCTGGCAAATTTGCTGATCGCAGGACGCGAGTTCAAGCAGGCACAGGAGCAGACGGATCAGCTTCTGCAAAAGCAACCGAACAATCAGCAGGTTCACATGGCAGTAGCGAACTTGCTCATCGGACAGCAAAACTATCCCGCGGCGATGCAGGAGATGCAGAAAGCCATCGCCCTCGGTCCCAACAATTGGGAACCTTATCTCGATCTCGCGCTCTTGCAGATAAGAGCCGGTCAGACCGAAGCCGTCGAACCGAACTTCAAGAAAGCGGTAGAAGCAAATCCTCACGCCATGCAGGCGCAATTGGCTTTGGCCGGCTATTACCAGTCACGCGGCCGCTTCGCCGAAGCGGAACAGCAGTTACGCCATGCCATAGATCTTGATCCAAAAAATCCCGATGCGCCGGCAGCTCTCGCCCGTCTTTACATGGCACAGGGCAAGAAGGCCGACGCGGAAGCATTCCTCAAGCAAGTCAAGAACAAGTTTCCCGACAACTCCGTCGGCTACCGCATGCTGGGCGACTTCTATTTTGCGACCGGCGATCTAGACAAAGCCGTCACGGAATATGCGTCAGTTTTTCATGATCATCCGAAAGATACACAAGTCGAGAAGAACTACATTCAGTTGCTCATCCTGAAAAACCGTCTCGACGAGGCAATCAAGCTAACCGACGTGATCCTCGCCAACAATTCCAGTGACAGCGACGCGCTCGTCTATCGTGGGCAGATTCAGCTTCGTAAAGGCCAAGCCGCTGAAGCCGCCCAAACTCTGCAAAACGTGCTCAAGAACGATCCCGATAATGGCGTAGCCCATTACCATCTCGGCCTGGCTTTAGATCAGTCAGGAGATTCAGAGCGTGCGATCGAGGAATTCCGCAAAGCTGTTCGCTTGCGTCCCGACCTCATCGAAGCGCAGCGCGCCTTAGCCATGGCCGCCGTGCGCCGCGGAGACATGGATACTTTGGAACAGGCCGCCACGCAAATCATAAATTTGCAGCCCGCGTCACCGGATGGATACGCTATGCGGGCCCTGGCCAAAATCAATCGCAAGCAATTCGTGGTGGCCAACGAGGATGCGCGTAAAGCCATCGAGATCGCCCCGCAAAGCGCCGCCGGATACATCCAGTTGGGAAATTTGCAACTGGTGCAAAAGCAGTACGGCGAATCCGCGAAAGCCTACCAGCAGGCGCTTGACCGCGATCCGAACTCTAACGACGCCCTCAGTGGCCTGATGAATACTTATCTAGCCCAGAACCAGACTGACAAAGCGGTTGGAGCCGCGAATGCTCAGATTGTCAAGTCGCCCAATAGCAGCAACTTTTACGATCTGCTGGGAACGGCGCTGTTTAACAAAAAGAAGGACCTCGATGCCGCCGAGGCTGCATTCAAAAAAGCTGGCGATCTCGACAATCATAATGCCGATGCCCTGCTAAAGCTCGGCCAGGTCGAAGTTGCAAAGGGTTATCCCGACCGGGCCATCACCATCTACCAGCAGGCGCTTAAAAATAATCCTCGCGAGCCCATGTTCTACATCCTGACGGGCGAACTCTACGAGCGAAAACAGGATTGGAACAATGCCAAAGATGCGTATCAGAAAGCGCTCGAGATCAAACCAGAAAACCCTCTAGCCTCGAACAATCTTGCTTATGTGATGTTGCAGTCGGGCGGAAACGTCGATATGGCTCTGTCGCTGGCTCGAACCGCCCGCCGCGGTATGCCGGATTCCCCAACCGCCGCAGATACTCTGGGTTGGGTCTTTTATCAGAAGGGCGCGTATCAGTCGGCCGTCGATCTTTTCCAGGAAGCGCTCAAGCTGGGTGAAAAAAACAAAAACCCGGATGAAGCCACCGTCCACTACCATCTCGGACTCGCGTACGAAAAAACCGGCAACAACAATCTCGCCCGCCAGCAACTCGAACGCGTGCTGAAAATCGACCCCAACTACAGCGAAGCCAACGAAGTGAAAAAGCAATTGGCCCAACTGAAATCGTAGTCAATCACAAAGCCCGCCCAAGTGAAGCTTGGACGGGCTACCCTGAAGAGTTGCGGCAGGTCGGCCCTGAGTGGTTCTTATCTGGAGGGTGCCCCGTCCAAGCTTCGCTTGGGCGGGCTTTTCATTCGCCGTGTAGCTGGCAGATGGGAACGCTAGTCACGGTGAGAAACTTTCCCTCCTCGCGTTCTATTCCGCGCCGCTTTAACTGATCGGTACGGCGCGAGCAGAGCCTCAAGAGAGCGGCGCATCCACGCTGCAAGCGGACCTTTGCGGTAGACAGCCCAGTCAAGCATGGCGCCACCATTGACTTGCTGGACCAGGCGGGCGAGTTGGGCGGTGTCGCAGGGCTTCAGCTCGCGAGCGGCGACGGCGTCATCGAGCAGCTTCTTGGTCTCGTCGCGCGTGGTTGCGAATTGGATCAGGAGTACGGCATGGAACTCCGGATCGGTGAGGTCGATCTGCAGGTAAGCGAGAGCGTTGGCCATCGACTCGGGGGTTGCGGCGAAACTACTGCATTCGGCGAACATGCCAACCAGCGTCTTAATCGGCGATCCGTATTTCGCCCGGGCAGCGGCGAATTGACCGGCGACATCCGCCGTCCAAGTTCTGCAATTCGCCAGAAGCAACTCGCGCTTGGTGCCGAAGCGCTGAATGATGGTGGCGGGATGGACCCCGGCCTCTTTGGCAACGTCCACCAGTGTAAGTTCGACCGGACTTCGCCGCTGCATGACGCGCGCCGTAGCGGCGAGAATTTCTACGTCGGAAGTTTCACGGGGGCGCGGGGCCATCTAAAGATTAATTTCGTACGCAGCCAGAATAACTGAATGGCCATTTATTTTCCACTTGACATTACTAAATGACTGTTTATTATTGCAGTCCTGTGTAGGACGTTGGAATTTGAAGATGACTTTCGCAGAATTTAAAGCGTCAGTCGCAGACGCGGCTCCGCCTCAAGACCTAACAGCGCCGCTGGCCGCGCTTTGGTGGGATTTGAAGGGCGACTGGACGCGCGCCCACGCGCTCGTCGATGAACTCGAAACCACGGAGGGCATGGCGGTTCATGCCTATCTGCACCGTAAAGAAGGATCGGCGTCGAATGCTGAATACTGGTACGCCCGGGCTGGGCGGACCTTCCGTCGACCCACGCTAGAAGCTGAGTGGGCGGCGCTGGTCGAAGGTCTATTACCGGGCGATGGAAAGTCCTGAGCACAAAGCAATGGCCGAAGGCTCCAAAAAGGCGAGGGAACAAGCATTGCGGGGCAAGATTGCATTGGTAGCCGGAGCCACGCGCGGAGCGGGACGCGGTATTGCCATCGCTTTGGGCGACGCTGGAGCGACAGTTTACTGCACAGGTCGCAGCTCGCGGCGAAGTGGTCCCGCCACTCATTCTGGCAAGGCACGTAATTCCAAAGCTCGTCCCGAAACGATTGAAGAAACTGCTGAACTGGTGACGGCGGCGGGCGGACACGGCATAGCCGTGCGGGTTGATCACACCGAACCTCCGCAGGTGAAAAAGCTCGTTGCCCGCATCAAGCGCCAGCACAAAGGCCTCGACATTCTGGTCAATGATATCTGGGGCGGTGACCCCTTGACCGAGTTTGGAAAGACATTCTGGAAGGTCAACCTCGAAAATGGCCTGCAGATGATGAAGCAAGCAGTTCACTCGCACATCATCACTTCTCATCACGCGGTGCCGCTGATGCTCGGCCGACGCGGCGCAATTATTTTCGAGATCACTGATGGCGACTTTTTCTCCTACCGCGGAAATCTTTTTTATGATCTGGTGAAAATTTCAGTGATACGGCTCGCATTCGCCATGTCGCGCGAGTTGCGCAAACGAAATATCACATCAGTAGCACTAACCCCCGGATTCTTGCGTTCGGAAGCGGTGCTCGATCATTTTGGAGTGAGCGAGGCTAATTGGAAGGATGTGGGGAAAAGGAAAAACCCCAATCAGAACAGCAAAGATCAGAATGATGCTCCGGAGGATTTCATGGTGTCAGAATCGTCGAGGTACGTCGGCCGCGCCATAGTCGCGCTGGCCACGGATCCAAATGTCCAGGAGAAGAGCGGTCGAGTATTCAGTTCGTGGGCCTTGGCGCGGGAATATGGATTCACCGATATTGACGGGACTCGCCCGGACTGGGGCAAATATGCGCGGAAGAAATATGGGAAGTACAAAATCTGCGACGAGCGATTTTATTCTTATTGGGCTCCAGGATTGGTGGAGCTGGCCTTTCCGGATTGGTTCTGATTACAGCCGCACCCAAAATGCGCAGCGGAGCTTTTTCTCCGCATGGGCAACCCGAAGGGCTAGTCTGCCGCGACTGCTGCAGGTACTGAAGGTTCGCGGCGGCGGGTGGAGCGATTTGGAGGCAAGCCGGCGTCGCGAATCTTATACAGTAACGCGCGGTAGCTGATGCACAACGCCCTTGCCGCCTGTTTTCGGTTCCAGTGGTGCGCTTGCAGGACCTTCAGGATAATTTTGCGCTCCAGTTCGCGGGTTGCCTTGCGAGTCAGGACTTTCAGCGAGATGGGACCGTCCAGGTTGATTTCAGGGTTGAAAAATTCCTGATCCTGGCGAGCAACGAGATCGTTGCTGATCACTTCTTCGCTGCCCAGAATCACATAGCGCTTGACGAGGTTTTCCAGTTCGCGAATGTTTCCCGGCCAATGATATTTCTGCAGCACGCCCATGAGATCCAGCGAAAGCGCGCGGGCGCGGCAATTATATTTGCGGTTGTAATATTCCAGGAAGTAATGGACCAGAGCTTCGATATCCCCACGGCGTTCGCGTAGCGGCGGCATGCGCAAATTCACCACGTTAATTCGGTAGTACAAATCCTGACGGAAGGTACCATTCTCAATTTCCGATTCCAGTTGGCGGTTGGTTGCGCAGACGATGCGAACTTCGACTTTCTTATCTTCCTGGGCGCCGATGCGGCAAAACTGACCGTCCTGCAGCAGTTGTAGGAGCTTAGACTGCAGGGCGAGGTCAAGCTCAGAAATTTCGTCGAGAAAAAGCGTGCCGCGATGCGCCATCTCTACCCGGCCCGGCTTGGTTCCGTACGCTCCGGTAAAAGCCCCTTTTTCGTATCCAAACAACTCGCTTTCGAGCAGGGTTCCGGGAATAGCGGGGCAGTTCACCTTAACGAATGGTCCGCTCTTCCAAGGAGACAATCCGTGGATCATGCGGGCAATGATGTCTTTTCCAGTGCCGCTCTCGCCGTGAATTAGTACCGGCACGTTGGCGCTGGCCACCTTGTCCATGCGTGAGCGGAGCGACTGCATCGCTTCTGACTTGCCGAATATGATTGCGTCTGGAGGAAACTCGCCTAATGGATGAACCAGGGAACTGACAGAATTTGTCGTTGAGATAGGCATTTTCTTGCGTAGGACTCCTCTACCCGGCCTTCAGTGTGCACCCCAAGAGCCAAATTCGGCAAGTACCTGGTAACCACTCTGGAGATTACTTTAACGTCCGATTTTCAACGACTTAAACCAACTTGGCGCCTGAGTTTTGAGGCGCAAAAGACCGTGGAAGGAGGGCTCATAGCCAGGTTTTTCAATAGGCAAAACTTTTCACACAGTAGAACTAAGTTTCCTTCGGCTGGCTGGCTTTGCGGAATGTGTCTCGGGTAGTAGAGGGCGGGAAAACTTCAGACCAAGCAAGTGATAACCGTCGACATGAGTCACGCGTACGGTTCGCGCCCGTAAGGTTCGGGACGCCTTAGGGAATGAATTACCGGAAACCAAAGGAGCGCTGGGAATCTCGAGAGAAACCTGCGCCGAGAGCGGCAAGGAGCGGCGCACTGCAACCAGGGCGCCTCCTGCGGAAATATTGAGAGCTGTTGCGAATTCCAATAATTCCCGTCCTTCGTCGTCGCGACTGCGGACAAAGATCGGGATTGCCAGCGGCAAACGCGGCCACCTCCGGTTTTCGATTTCCGGGCTTTGTCGCTTCAACCGCAGACTCCCAAGGAATGGATTTAACCTATCGTTTACCGCATCTTGGGGGCCAAACGGAGTCCAAAGTTGGGACAACTATACGGGTAGTAATCGCTATAGCCCCAATCCCTTATCAGAAATAAGGGCACAGAGTCGGATGGGAAGCAAGCACGTATTTGCTATTTGTTCGCCTTACGCGCACCGTTTCCAACAACGGTCAACTCCCTTTTGGCTGCAAGCTTTTTCCCTTCCGTGACTACTTCCTTGCGTTTTCCGTTGACATGGTCAGAAGCCATGTCATAGCATCACCAGAGTTAGCATTAGCCTAGCGAGTTGAGTGCCCCTCCCTCTTCGTACTAATCACTGGGTTTCAAGCAATGGCTGCGACACCTGAAAAGACCTGTCTGCCGCAAGGGAAGCAATCGAAAGCTGGCTATTCGGAGCTGTGTCCATCAAAGCGGGAGGGTCAGACCGATTGCCCTGACCCAAGTTGCAGCCAAGACTTATTGCAACAGTTTAATCAGTTGCAGGAGCGGTTTCAGCGCACTACCAATGCCCTAGCCTCTGCTGCTCACGACCTTAAAACTCCGTTAGCCATTCTCAATGGCTACGTAGAGCTTTTGCAGAGCGAAAAACTTGGCGGGCTAAATGATCGCCAGCGCGAGATTCTAGGCGACATGCGCACCAGCGGCCAACGTTTGCAGCGCTTCATCCAAGATTTCCTGAGCTTCAGCGTCCTCGAAATCGGCGAGATGAAGATGCATTTCGAGCCGGGCGATCTCAATACTTGCCTGTCGGAAGTCTGTCGCCTGTGGTCGCATTCCTTTCAGGAAAAAGGTCTGGCTTTGTACTTCTTGGCCAACGAAAAACTTACCGAGTTTGCTTTCGATGTTGCCAAGGTGCAGCGAGTGGTTTCAAATCTTCTGGAGAATGCATCCAAGTTTACGCCTGCGGGTGGCACGGTCTGGTTGCATGCCGAGCCTTACATGTGGGAGCGTCGCAGTGTGGCTAATCCGGAGAACCCGCTGGAACGCCGTCGGCAGACAATCTCTCATCCAAATTCCGTGAAGGTAAGTGTCTCGGATACCGGTCCTGGAATCCCGGCTGAATATCATATCGAAGTGTTCGACGACTTCTTCCAAATGCCACAAAGCGACAGCCAGTCGGGGATGGGCCTTGGCCTCGCGATTGCGCGCCGCCTTATTGCCGGCATGGGGGGCAAGATCTGGCTGGAAAGCGACCCCGGCGCGGGTTGTAAATTTTCGTTCATTATTCCTTTACTTCCTCCCTCGTCTGTAAACCACGACGTGATGAACCCAGGGAAAAGCAAATGAAAGCTGCCGCCCACAACATTCTACTGGTCGACGATGAACCGGGAATGCTGCGTTATATCCGCACCTTGCTTGAAGTAGACGACTATAAAGTTGAGACTGCGAGCACCGGCGAAGAAGCCGTCGAGCGAGTGCAAAAAGGTTTGCGTCCAGAACTCGTGCTGCTCGACCTGCTTATGCCGGGAATTGATGGCATCCAGACATTGGAACAGTTGCGAAAACTTCAGCCCGGCGTAAAAGTCGTGATGCTCTCGTGCGTAAGCGACACGCGCAAAGTCGTGCAGGCAATTCGCCTCGGAGCGCACGATTACCTCACCAAGCCCTTCCAGAAGAGCGAACTGGACACGGTAATCGACCAGTGCCTGGGCACCAATAAGCAGAACTATCCGGGTGAGATGGAAGAAGTCGGCGATGATGTGTTCTTTGTGGCCGCCAGCCCGGTGATGCGCAAGCTGCGTTCGCAGGCTGCGCTGGTCGCCAACGTTGACATCCCAGTGCTAATGCTGGGCGAGAGCGGAACCGGGAAAGAAGTGATGGCGCGGCTGATTCATAAACTGTCTCCGCGGGCTCACCGCACTTTCCTCAAAGTAAACTGCGCCGCGGTCCCTGGGGACTTGCTGGAGAGCGAACTGTTCGGTTATGAAGCGGGGGCGTTCACCGGCGCCAATCACGCCAAACCGGGCAAGTTTGAGCTTTGCAACAGAGGCACCATCTTGCTCGACGAGATTGGCGAAATGCCTCCGGGGCTACAGGCGAAGTTGCTGCATGTGTTGCAGGACCAGCAGTTCTCCCGGCTGGGCAGCCGGTCCATGATTAAAGTCGACGTACGAATCCTGGCTGCGACCAACATCAACATTCCCGAAGCGCTGGCTAACAAACGGCTGCGTGAAGATCTTTACTACCGGCTCAATGCTTTTACTCTGCAGGTCCCGCCATTGCGCGAGCGTAAGGAAGAGATTCCCATCCTGCTCAAGCACTTCATGGCAAATATGTCGGAGCGCTATGCGCGTCCGCCGTTGCCGCTTTCGACCGAACTGCTGCAGGCATGCCAGGATTATTCGTGGCCGGGAAACCTGCGCGAATTGAATAATTTCGTAAAACGTTATCTGGTTCTCGGAGATGAGAAGTTAGCCATCGAGGAATTGAGCCCGAAGAGCGATAGCAGCGGCGCCCAGTTCGAGTCGGCAGCGCAAGACAACGGCGATTCGGCTGGCGGATTAAAATCTCTAGCGCGGACGGCCAAAGATGGCGCCGAAGCCGAGGCTATCAGCAAAGCTCTCGACGAAACCAACTGGAACCGCAAGCAGGCTGCTGCGCTGTTAAAAATCAGCTATAAGGCCCTTCTATACAAGATTCGCCAGTACGGCATCGCTCAATCCAAGAGCCATAAACTTTCCGCTGGCGCTTAGACAACAGCAGTTCCATCCGAGGAGGATTGCGCCCACCTCCCCGATTTTCAGTCCTTTAACCGACCAACTTGCCGAAGAACTCTCGGCGTCGGGAATTTGAAAGGGCGCGGCTTCCCAGCCGCGCCGTAAGCGTTTGGAACCGATGTAAAGGCGCGGCTCAAAGCCGCGCCCCTTCAAGGCTTCAGCGCCGATTGCGAAGGTTTTTCCGCCAACTGTTAAGAAATTGCCGCCCATCCCCAGGGCAACCACAACCGCTCTTCCGCGATTCTAAGTTTCGCGACTTCACCATCAGTCTCTTTCTCGGAGCGAATTTTCATGAGCATCGCAGATCCTAGTCCTGACCAGGCAACCGCAATCCATGCAATAAACCGTACCTTCGCGTTCGCTATTGTACTTTGCTGCTTAGCTTGGCGGTCCCGCCCGCACAAGCCCAGACTTTCAAAGTACTCTACGACTTCACCAACGGCGCCGACGGCGGCATTCCTAACCCAACTCTGGTACGCGATCAGGCCGGAAACCTTTACGGTACAACTGAGGAGGGCGGCGACATCAATTCCTCGAATTGCAACCCGCCACAAGGCTGTGGAACGGTTTTCAAGCTAACTTCCCACGGCAAAGAAACCGTAGTCTATGATTTCAAAGACAATCCCGATGCCGCATACCCAGGGGCCGGCCTGTCTCGAGACGCTGCCGGCAACTTCTACGGAACTACTTTCCTGGGCGGCACTTCCAACATGGGAACGGTTTACAGACTGGATAAGACTGGCAAAGAGACCGTGCTGCATAGTTTCACCGGCGGCCATGACGGCGGAAATCCATTCTCAACCGTAATCTTCGATCCGGATGGCAATCTCTATGGAACCACTGAGATTGGCGGCGATACCGCAGGTTGTGACATTGGCGACATGATTGGTTGCGGCGTTGTGTTTGAGATCTCGCACTCAGGGAAGTTTACTGTTCTGCACACTTTCAACGGATATGACGGGGCCGACCCATTGGGCGGCTTGGTTCGGGATAAGGCTGGCAACCTTTATGGAACAACCTTCGCTGGAGGCATCACATCGTTCTGCAACGGCGGCTGCGGCACGGTATTCAAGGTGGACGCGTCCGGCAAGGAAACGGTGTTGCTGAAGTTCAAAGCTCCGGGGAAGGGCGGAATATCCCCCACTGGTACCCTCATCCGAGATGCAGCTGGCAATCTTTACGGAACAACCACTTGGGGTGGAGATCTGTCTTGCGCCAATCAGGCTGGGTGCGGCACCGTGTTCAAGTTGGACACGGCTGGAAAGGAAACCGTGCTTTATAAGTTTAAGGAAGACGCAAACGGAGCACTTCCCAATGGCCCGCTTGTGCAGGATGCTGATGGCAATTTCTATGGAACCACGTCTTTGGGAGGAATTCTGTCCTGCAACGGCGGGGACGGTTGCGGCACCATATTCAAACTGAGCGCAGGTAACAAAATAACGACGCTCTACAAATTCAAAGGCGAATCTGACGGAGCACATCCCAACGGTGGGCTGCTCCGAGACTCAGCGGGCAAACTCTACGGCACGACTCCAGGGCAGTACCAAGGCAATTGGGGTTCCGTCTTCCAACTTACTCCGTAAATTATGATTCGCAATTTCGAGGGGACAAAATATGTGGCGGTTTGCCCGTGCAAACCGCCACATATTTGTCTTGAGCGGGTACGGTTTATGGAGCGATTTTGAACACCACACCGTTGTTGTTTTTTCCGCCGTAGGCAGTCGTGCCATAGAAATTTCCAGCTGCGTCCTTGATTATGTCTGCATTCGGACCGCCGCCGTCTTTCAAGCCCTTGAATGCATATAGAGTAGTCTCTGCTCCGTTCGGATCGACCTTGAACACCACTCCGCAACCGTTGCCGCTGATATTGTTGTAGCAAGCGGGCGCGTTAACGCGTCCGCCAACGCGGGTAGTTCCGTACACGTTCCCTTTTGAATCCAGCACCACGCCATTGTTGGGGAAACCCCCGTCCAACCCGCCTGTAAAGCGATAGAGCACGGTCTCATTTCCCTTTGGGTCGACTTTGAAAACAATTCCGCAGCCAAGCTGTTCGAAACTGCAGCCGGTATTGCCGCCGTACGCGGTTGTTCCGTAGATATTCCCGGCGGCGTCCCTCGCCACATCGCCGGGACCAAACCACATGCCATCCGTTCCTCCGGTAAAGGCGTAGACGATCGTTCCTACGCCGGCTTTACTGATTTTATAAACAGCGCCACAGCCAGCGTTTTGACACTGACCGCTCGGTGGCCCGCCGAACCCGCCGCCATAGAAATTGCCGGCTGAATCCCGGATTACGCTGCCGTCAGGCATGCCAAATCCTCCCCCGGATTCGCCATAGCAGCTGTAGCAGGTGTAGGTGTACGGGATGCTCTCATGGCCAGCTTTGTCAATCTTGAACAGAATGCCACTTTGGGTAGAGTTCCCTCCCGAAAAGGTGGTGCTGTAAAGGTTTCCCGATGAGTCCCGCAGGAACCGCCCCTTGGGCAAGGAACCCGTAGCTCCGCCGTCGAAATTATGCAGGACCGTTTCCTTGCCGGCTGGCGTCAGCTTAAACGCCGTCCCCAAACCGGAAGAACCGCCCTGCTCCGTGGTCCCATAGAGGTTTCCCTCCGTATCCTGAACCAACCCCGCAACTGGATCTTGTCCGTGTTGCCCGTCGAAACTATAAAGAACAGTTTCCTTGCCAGCGGTATCGATCTTGAATACTGTCCCGCAGCCCTTGAGATTACCCTGGTTCTTACATGTGTGGGTCCCGCCGACGCTAGTGGTGCCGTACAGGTTCCCTTTCGCATCACGAAATAAACCTGCCGCCGGAGCATATCCGTCGGGCACGCCTTTAAATTCGTAGAGAACGGTGTAGGTCTGAGCCTGCGCCGTTCTGCTTACCACAGTGAACAGCGCCAGCAGGATAAAAGCCGTCAGCGCGATGAGCGCGCTTCGGCAATTAGTTTTCGAAATCGACTTCGCATGAGGGTTTGTCACGATTGCTCCTTGTGATGAGAGAACCCAAGTTTTATGCGGAATTGGAGGCTTCAGAACTTAGGCGGGTTGCCCGCTTGGCAGCCATGGCTATGGGGCGTAAGGCTCGCGAAAGTCCTGCTCAATGCCCCATGGATAGGAGAACATCCTTCGAAACCGTGCGAAAAAATCTGAGTTTAATAGCTAAGAATCAGAAGGGGAGCAAATCAGATCGCGCGCCGGACCTAGTGCGCTCCCCTTGTTTTCCCTAGTTGTTCATAACGTACATGAGAAAGTAAGGGTGGGTCCCGGTATAGCCGGACGGAATCGAGTTGCCAACAGTTAGCTGGGTTTGATCGCCCGTCAGAAACCATCCCGTAAGGCTGGTGATCGGGTATTGCGCATTGGCCGCACCAACCGACTCATTGTTTGAATTGTTAGCAAAATACATCACGAAGTAATAGTCCGACAGGGTCGTGGGCGTAAGCTTTATCGGATCCAGTCGTATGACACAAGGATTAGTGATGCTTATGGGCTGTACAGGACAGACCTTCTTATTGGTCAGCGAAATGATCGGGTTAGATACGCCCTTTAACTTTACCGGGGTAACCGCCGAGATTTTGTAGTTTCCCCGCTTCGTGGTGTAAAGCACCATGTTGCCGATGTCTGCCTCGGTTCCCGCCGTGAAACCGATGTACAAGACCGTGGTTTTTACACCGGCAACAGCCGGAAAGATGAAGGCGCCGGCGATCAGATTTAGCGCCGAATAGTTTTCCCATTGGTTTGAGCTTGAAACGGGACCGCCGACCCCTGCTACCAGATTGATAGGAGCTCCGGCCGGAGGTTGTTGTGCGACTGAGGTTTTAGCGAAACACGCGAAGGCAACGGCGAATATCAGCACAGTTCGCATACTCAGCCTGATGTCTTTCATGGATATTCCTCCCTGACAAAATTGAGGCGCTCTGGCCTCTACTGATAGAAGCGCAAAATCTGAGGGAATCAGCTCATACCTGCAAGAATGCGGGGAGGTCAATCCTTCTGCCTTGCTGCGAGCAACAACTGTGAAACGCGGGTAGCCGACCCGGCAAGGTCGACTGGCGATGGCCTCCCACGCGTACGGCTCAGCCCAATGCCGCAATTGATGAGATAGGGGGCGTCAGATGCAGCTGTTCGTTCGTCGGGTATTAAGTTTCGGTTATTGCACGACCAGCGTCACTAGAGTAGTCCGCGTTGCGGTGCCCGACACGGCGTTCACAGTCACTGCATAAGTTCCCGCCGGAGTGCCGGTCGTAGTCGAGACTGTCGCGGCAGTGTGGCAGCCGGGCAGGAGCAGAATGAGTGCAAGCATTACTCCCGTGAACAGGCCAATCAGCCATCGGCGCCGGCGAGAGAGCTTGCCTCCCAATCCCGCGCCCAGCAGCGCCACACCCGACACCGGCAACCATGTGGCGTACAGCGGAATTCCCGGGCCGCTTCCATGACGCAAGTCGGTGGTAGTAGTCACGCGGGCTGTCGTGTTGATTATGAGCTGCGAACTTTGCGCGCCGGTGTTGAGATTGGGGATGGGATTATTGTTTCCCGGGACGCATGTGGCTCCGGTGGGCAAACCGCTGCCGCAAGAAATCGATACGCTATCAGGAAATCCGCTGGTTGCGCTCGGCGTAACCGTGGCGGTGAAGACCGCCGGAACGCCAGCCGGAACCGTAGCTGTGGCTGGGGCGACGGCGAGCGTGAAGTCATTTACGGTCACGCTGGCGCTGGCCGTGGCCAAAAGCGATTGTCCGACAAAAGCCGAAGCGCTGTTACCTAAGCTCACTGTGCCTCCGGGCAACGTCGGAGCAACCGGAGTCACAATCACCGTTACGGTGGCTGTGGCGGCGGCGTTGAGCGTTCCAATGTTGCACAGCACGGTGTTGTTGGTGGGAGCACCGCAAGTGCCCGGACTGGCGGTCGCAGAAACAAAGGTCGCACCGGCTGCAGGCAGGAAATCCGTGAAAGTTACTCCGTTCGTAAACTCGCCGCTATTGGTGATGGTATAAGCGAAACTCACCTGGCTACCGACTCCGACGAACAGAGGAACGGCGTTGGGCGTGGGCATGGTTAGGTTAAGAAACGGGGCAAGCTTGCTGACAAAATCATCGCTAGGCCCGTCAAGATTGCCTCGATCGGGATTCAGTACAGGGAAGTTGGTGGAGTTGGTTTCTCCAGTTATATAGCTGGAGGCCTGCTGATCCACCGCGATTCCGGTGCCTATATCCGTACCGTTGCCACCGAAGTAGCTCGTCGTACTAGTGGGAATGCAACTGGGATTATTGATGGGGCTGCAAGTGGCTATTGTGTCCACCCGCGCAAAAAATGCGTCGCTGCTGCCGCCCTGGTAAGTGTTCTGCACAAAGCTGCCGACGATGGGGAAGTTTGCGGAATTTGTGAACCCAGTGATGCGAGCTCCGCCAGTGTTGTCAACAGTAATTGCTGTGCCCACGTCCGTACCTGAGCCGCCAAGGTAAGTAAAGTAATTCAGGGGAACATCAAATGTGGTACAGCTCGTGGTACAAGGAATTCCAAGTTTGGCGACGAACGCGTCCGTCCCCCCGCCATTAGTAGGCTGGAGCGCCGTGGACGAGGCCCCTGTCACATTGAAATCGATGGACTGAGTTGAGCCAGTGACGTAAGCGTCGCCGCCCGAATCAACAGCGATGCCGTAGCCAATATCGTCTCCAGACCCCCCCAGATAAGTTGCATACAGGAGCTGCGTACCAGTGACACCTGTAGGATTGATCTTAGCTACGAACACGTCGTATCCGCCCTCGTTCGTCGCCTGATAGGCGTTTAGCAAGGGCATGTCCGTAAAATTCGTTCCTCCGGTTATGTACGCATTTGAGCTGCCATCAACCGCTATGCCCCCGCCCACTACCGCGCCGGTGCTGGGGCTGTTGCCCCCAATGTAGGTTGAATACGGCACACTGCTGGAGCCGCTGGCATTCGGGTCCACCTTGGTGAAAAAGAATTGGTTGGTAGACTTCGAAGCGACCTGATAAGCGCCGACGGTGGACGGAAACCCGGTTTGTGATTCTGTTGATGTGGTTGTCCCGGTTACGTAGGCGTTGCCACCAGGATCAAGCGCGACGCCCGACGCAATGTCCACGCCACTGCCGGAAAGATAAGTTGAGTAGAGCAGCGTTCTTCCCGTCGGATCAAGTTTGCTCACAAAAACGTGCTCGCCACCGGTAACGGGCGTAGCCTGAAAAGCCGCATTGCTTCCGTTAGTCGGGAAATTGCCCGAGTTAGTCGTGCCCGCCACGACAATATCAAAACCCGAATCGACAGCAATTCCTGCCGTGTAGTCGGTGCGATCTCCGCCCAGATATGTAGCGAACACCAACTGCCCAATCGAATTGAACTTGGCAATGAATGCATTGGCGGTCGCTCCGGTACCTAAAGCAGGCTGGTATTCACCGCTTGTTTGCGGGAAATCAGTCGAGTTAGTCGCGCCGGCCACATACGCGTTCGAGGCAGCATCGACGGCGATCGCAGGACAACCCGGAGTAAAAGCCAAAGTTGTAATTGCAGAACAACTTTCAGCTCCGCTGCCCCCAAGGTAGGTCGAGTAAGCCAGCTTCGGATCAATGATCAACGACCGAGTGCGATCATACGGGCCTAGTTCGAAACCGACTTCGTCTTTCCCCTGGCCACGCAATTCGAAGCGGCCAGCAACGCTTCGTTCTTCGGCTCCAACCTTCTGATAAACGCGCGGCGCCCGCAGTCGCACATTGCTTCCGTCAAGCGTGAGAATGAGATCACCCTTCGCGTCAATATTCAGATTTCGGGAACCGCTAAACTTTAGAGCGACGAACTTCGGGTCACCGCCTGGCGAAACTTCAAAGTCATATTCCAATTGTCCCTGATTGCCGTAGTACACCAAATCGATGCCCGGGTACACCTTGCGATAGCGCACACGCGCGAATTGGGGAACGTCGCGGTGCCATTTGGCAGGGTCGTTGCCAATGAGGTAATTAGTTTTGCCGGGAAGTGGATCATCGCCGACCGGCTCACCAACTGATGAGGCTCCCGACAACTTCATGCTCACAACTGATGTGCCGGCCTTTCGAGAACTGCCCGCGAAATGCCGTAACGCAAGCACAGCTTCCTGATCAGTGAGGTAGAGCCCATAACCGCGGCCGTGCGCCAGAAATTTCACTTTCGCATCGGTCTGTCCCTGGTTCGGCTCAAAGATCAGCGGCAGATGGCTGTAGGTCGCCAAAGCTTCGCGGCGATCTTGGGCATGGGTGACATTTAAGGGGGGATTGGAGGCAAACAGCCGGGAAGCATCCGCTGCCTCGGCAACCTGCAATTTTGCTGCAGAAGGAGCCAAACTGATAACGAGGATTCCAAGCACGATTAAGAACGCGACAGCAATGAGCACGCGGGATTGCGAACAAGTTTTTCCCGACCGATGGCGATTCAATCTCACTTACTCCTCCGATTTCCCGCGCTGTCTTTTCCCGATTTCAGGGAGAGGAAGAAGAAACGGCTTGCAAACGTCACCCCGAGTCGCGCCCGCGAAGCGGATTGCGTACCTGTCACCAAAAATGAGTCAAAACGTAAGTAATTACTTAAACATCTGACGGATAGACTGTCAAGATGCGGAATCCGTTCTTCGCCCTGAGATTCGTCAGATGCAGGCGGAGCAAGCTGGAGATGCGTCAGCCATCGCGATTATGACCTTCTGCGCTGGCAAACGGAACAAAGCGCTCTCACTCATTTCAATTTCTGCACGTCGGTTAGTCCCTTTAACTCGGCGACTTCATTTCGCAACCGGCTGTAGCGGCGCACAAGGATTGTCAGATAACCAATATGGATCACCCAGGTCGCGATGTAAGCGGCGTAAAGATAACTCATCCAACACTTCCAGTTGGCGAACTCCGAGCGCTTGACCCGTGAGGTTCAAGCAGCGCTTCAAGGGCCAGGGTTTCGTCCATGTCCCTGCGCATCACTTCCAGGCGATAGCGAGCCCAGCATACCAAAGCCGCGAAGCAGGAGAAAGCCAGCCAGTTGATCAACAACACATGCAGCATGCGAGGATCGATGGAACCGCCTCCGCCAATCACCGGCTGCGGATGCTGCGTGCGGAAAAACCAGATGGAAAAATAGACCAGCGGAACATCGAGTGCACCGAACACGGCTAACACTGCGGCCAGCAAGGGAGTCTGCCCGCTGCTGGAAAATCTGCGCAGCACCAGATAGCTGACGTATATCAGCCACAGCACAAGGGTGAGCGTGAGGCGCAAATCCCAGGTCCACCAGATTCCCCACACCGGACGCGCCCAGATCGGCCCCGTCACTAGCACCACAGTGCAAAAGACAACTCCCACTTCCGCCGTTACCAGGGCAACAATATCGGCCTTGTTGTTGCGCCAGATCAAGTACACAATCGACGCAAAGAAGTTGATGAAAAAAAGAATGAACGCTGTCCAAGCCGAGGGCACATGGTAGTAGAAGATACGTTGCACGGGGCCCATTGTCTGCTCAGTGGGAGCGGCGACCAGGGCTTGGTACAAAGCGTAGCCCAGCAGCACACCCGTGAGGACCGCGAGGATGGGGAAAACGCGCTTCATTCCGCTTGCAACACGAATCCGAATAAGAAGAGGCTAGCGATAGTAAACACCACATCGTAGGCCGCAAGCAAGACGATCCAGAACCGGGCGGAAAACTCTCCAGTAAGGATGGCGCCCGTGGCTTCGACCATAGCGAGCAACGCAGGAATGGAGATGGGGAAAAGCAGCAGTGGGAGCATGATTTCGCGGCTCCGTGTGCGCAAAGACATAGCCGCAAAAAATGTTCCATTCACCACCAGCGCCCACGTTCCCAGCGCCGCGACGATAGGCAATTGGTACGCTGGGCCGAGCGCTCGCAGATTGTAAAACACGATGAACAGAGGCGTCATCAATGCCTGCAGCACGGTGACAAAAATGAAATTCCCCAGCACTTTCGCGAGGAACAGAGCATTCGGCGGAGCGGGAGAAACCCGATATGCATCCAGCACCTGATTGCGCATCTCCCGCGCCCAGGTTTGATTCAACGCCACAACCGCAGCAAAAAGAAATGCCACCCACACCAACCCGCCCGCAATCTGCCGCGACTCTTCGGCAGTCGGATCAAAAGAAAAACTGAAAATCACCACCACCAGCAAAGAAAAAAACAGCATGGAGTTGATGGCATCTTTGGAGCGCCACTCCAGGCGAAGGTCTTTCGCCAGAGTAGCTCGCGTGAGCTCGGTGACAGTGCTCATCGTGTCTCCGTTGTTGCATGCAGGTCAGGAGTGCGGCTGACGATTTGCCCGGCTTCCATCCAAACGAACTCATCGGCAGCGCCTTCGAGGAGAGAAGCCTGGTGCGTGACCACGAAGATGGTCTTGCCAGAATCGCGCAAGCCAGCCAGCAGGCTCACCATCTCGCGCGCAGAACGCACATCGACGTTGGAGAAAGGCTCGTCGAGAAGCAGAATTTTGGGATCGTTCAAGAGCGCGCGAGCCAGCGACATCCGCTGCCGCATGCCTTGCGAATACTGGCCCACCGGCCGCGCGAGTGTCGGATCAAGTTTGACTGCTCGAATCACATCGGCGCAGCGCTGGTCCGCATTGTTCACATCGTAAAGACGCGCGAAGTAGCGCAGGTTCTCCATTCCGCTCATCTCGTCGTAAAGCAAAGAAGGATGGGCCATGTATCCAACTTGGCTGCAAACGGAATGAAGATTGGTTGCTCCAAGCATCGAAATGCTGCCACGCGTCGGCGGCGTCAACCCCGCCAGAGCGCGCAACAGCGTCGTCTTCCCTGCCCCATTGTCGCCAAGGACAGCGTAAAGACGCCCAGGAGCAAACTCCGCAGTAACGCCGCGCAGAGCAGCGAAGCGTCCAAACTGCTTAACGAGATCAGTAACGATAACGACCGCAACCATCGAAAGCGAAGATAGCTGAAGCGTCAAACGAAGTCGAGGCCAGAACCTAACCAACGTCGGGCCCGACGCCACGTCCGGGCCATCCGGGCCTACGTGCTCATAGTGGAGTTGGAATCGCGGAAGTCACCGCACCTTGATGCCGTATTTCTGCGTAAACGGCGGCACAATGCCGTTCAAGCGCAGATACTCGACGATCTGTCCGTAGTGATCGGTAATGTGCCACACGGAAATTACGGAGATGCCAATCTTGGTATTCGGCCCGGCGTAACGACCTTCCACCCGGTCGAGCGCGTTTTGTGCAGTGAGCGTGGCAACAACCCGATTAGAGTAGTCAAAAGAATCTTTGAGATATTTGATCAGCTCGGCTTTGGTTTTCGCCGGATCGTGGCCGCCCTTTTCGCAATCGTCGGGCGGTTTCTTACCCTCAAACTCATTGAAAAATGCGAACTGGGCACAAGCCACATGCTTCACCTGTTCGCCGAAAGTACGGGCATCGTCGAACTTCCCCGTCGTGGGGATGAAAGAATATTTGTCCTCGGGCATGGCTTCAGCCACGCCGAGAAAATTGCCCTCCACGAACTGAAGCGGCCCGCTGACGCTTTCTGCAATGGACTTAGGAATATCGTCCTTCTGGGCGGCTTGCTTGGCGGCAGAGTTCTGTGGCGTTGCAGATTTCCCGGCAGCGGAGAACGCGACAACTGAGATCACAAGAAGGACGACACGAAGAAATCTCATTTCATGCTCCTTCATTCAGGGCAGAATATCCGAAGTTTGACGGGCCGCGCGTCAGTTCGACATTTGGCTGGAACGATTGGTCTGAACTTCAGTCATGCTCTTGGGCGCCGGCGCACCCGGCTGTTGCGGCGCATACTTCGAAGCGCACTTGGCTTGCAGTTGCTTGGCGTGGAACACGCCATCGCGTCCGAAACTGCCGTCGGCTAAAGCCTGAGAATTATCTTTGAAAGTATCCGGCGGAGGCTCGGTGCCACTGTATGAAACCTGAAGCGTCTGGTCGTTCTCTATCAAAACGAATTCAACTTTTGTGCCATTGCGCTTGATCGAACCGGGCTGCACGTTGCCCGCAACCCGCAGCCGCTTGGTATGTGCAGAATCGCCCATGCCGCGTAGCTCTTTGATGGTGACGTAGTAACTCTTGCTCTCCTGCACGCCGGTATAGGCCAGGTATCCGAGCGCCAACAGGATCACAACGGTCGCGCCGCCAAATTTAAGGTATCGGCTGGTTTCGTTTGACATAGATCAATCCTACGCAATTCGAACTGTATTCCTCAGATCGGTCGCGGGTCAAGAACCGAACGGACACAAGCATTACAATTCCAGTAGATTCACTTTTGGTTGAGAAAGTTTCCTATGATCCACGCTTGGCATGACGTTACTCCGGGAGAACAGTTGCCCGAAGAATTCAACACTGTAATTGAAATTCCCTTTGGCTCGAGTGTGAAGTATGAATTGGACAAAGCCAGCGGGCTCATCAAACTTGACCGCGTGCTTTATTCCGCTGTCTACTATCCCGCCAACTATGGCTTCCTGCCCCAGACCTTGGCCGAAGATGACGACCCGCTCGACGTTCTGGTGCTCTGCCAGGAAAGCGTGGTTCCGTTGACCATCATTCACGCGCGAGCCATCGGCCTGATGACCATGATTGACTCAGGAAAGAAAGACCACAAGATAATCGCGATCGCAACCGAAGATCCTGAATTCAACAGCTATCGCGAGGCTTCCGAGATGCCTCGGCACCGGCTGATGATGCTGCGAAGATTCTTCCAGGATTACAAACAGCTGGAAGGAAAAGAAGTAGAGGTAGACGACATACTGCCCGCGCGTGAGGCGTACCCGATTATCAATGACGCCCTGCGGCGTTACAGCGAGCAGCGGCGTAAAGGATTCATCAAGTAGCTGGCACGAATCACCATACGTGACAAGCATTCGCGCTCACCATAGGCTGTCCCGCTTTGCATCCCCACGCCTTTTGAAATTCAGGCATGTTCTGTACCACCCCGTCGACGCGCCATTTTCCCGTTGAATGCGGATTAACCGTGACCTGCACGCGCTCGTATTCAGGACGCCGCTTCTCGCACCAGACGCGGCCGAATCCCAGGAAGTATCGCTGCTCAGGAGTGTAGCCGTCGATCTTCTGACCTTCCTTTCCGGTTTTGTCATCCGCAATCATGTGCTCGAGCGCCATCAGCGCGATGCGTGCGCCGCCGTTGTCGGCGGTGTTTTCGCCAAGCGTCAGCCGGCCGTTGAGTTTTAAATCGTCAACTGCAACAAAATTGCTGTACTCATTGGCGACGCAACTGACTCGCTGCTCGAATTCCTTTCCATCTTCCGGAGTCCACCAGTCGTGCAGATTGCCCTGCGCATCGTATTTGCGCCCCTGATCGTCGAAGCCATGCGTCAACTCGTGTCCGATCACCAGGCCGATGCCGCCCATGTTCACCGCGTCATCCATGTTCTTGTCGAAGAATGGTGGCTGCAAAATGCCCGCGGGAAATACGATTTCGTTGTACGGCGGGCTGTAGTAGGCATTGACCGTGGGCGGCGTCATGTGCCATTCCTTGCGGTCGAGCGGCTTTCCAATCTTGGCAAGTTGGCGCTTAGATTCAAATTCATTGGCCCGCAGAAAATTTCCTAACAGGTCGCCGCGCACGATGGTGAGCGAACTGTAATCGCGCCACGCGTCGGGATAGCCAATCTTATTTCCAATAGCCTGCAGCTTGAGCTTGGCCTGTTTCTTGGTTTCTCCCGTCATCCAAGGAAGTCCCTGAATATCCTCATCCAGCGACTTCTCCAGTGCAGCCACCATTTTCAACATGCGTTGTTTGCCTTCGGGTCCAAATGTTACTTCGACGTATTTTTGACCTAACGCCTCCCCGAGTGACTGATCGGTCAGTTCCACACAGCGCTTCCATCGCGGCTGAATTTCCTTCTGACCAGTCAACGCTTGGCGCATCTTGAAGTTTGCATCCACGAACGGCTGTGACAGCCACTGAGCGGCTTCGCGCAGCAAGTGCCAGCTCACATAAATTTTTAAACTGTCGAGCGATTCGGATGCGACCACGCCATTTACCTGTTTGAAGAAATCCGGGTTGCTGACATTCATTTCCGAAAAGCTGGGCGCTCCGGTCGCCGCGAAATATTGGTCGAGATGAAAGTTTGGAGCTAACGCAACCGCCGCATCCCGCGTCATTTTGTGGTCGCGCGTGTGAGGGTCGCGGCGGACTGTGCGGTCCATGGAATCCTGAGCCAGGGCGGTCTCGATGCGCAATACGGTTTGCGCCGAGTCCGCTGCCTGCGCGGGCGATTGCCCAGCGAGGACAAATGTCTGCGTTACATATTCCACCAGATGTTTTCGCATCTCGGTCATGCGCGCATCGTTCTTAATGTAGTAATCGCGATCGGGCAGCGACAACCCCCCTTGGTCGAGGTAGGCAATTACCGAATCCGCATTATGCAGGTCGGGACTGGAATAAAAATTAAACAACGGATTGGGACCGATCAGATGCACGCGCGCAATGGCATCCATAAGCGCAGGCTTGTCGCTAGCCGCTGCGATGCGATCAAGCTCGGGTTTCAAGGAATCAATTCCCTTTGCGTCAACTGCTTTTTCGTCCATGCACGATCCGTAAAAGTCGCCGATCTTTTGTTCGACGGCAGTCCGGCTTCCATTGTCGACCGAAGCTTTCTCCAGAATGTCGTGCAGGGTAACGAGATTGCGCTCATCCAGTTCGACGAAGCTAACCCATGAGCTCTGGTCCGGCGGAATCTCCGCGGTTTTCAGCCAATTGCCGCAGGCATACTGATAGAAATCGACGCATGGGTCGAGCGTCTTGTCGATGTTATCGATGCTGAAGCCGGGAGCCAGTTTGGTATTGGAATCGGTTTGGGCAAACCCAGTGATGGTTGCAACGACGAGGTATGCAGACAACAGAAAGCGCAAGCGCATAAGACCTCATTTCAATTAGAAGGGAGATTGTAAGCCCCCGAACTTTGGACGAACAAGCGGAGAAAAGGATATGCAGCACGCAAGTGCAAGGTATAATCGGCTATTAAGAACCCAGCGAAGGTGACGAAAATGGCTTCCACGAACGGCAATTCCGGCAACGGCGATCATGCTCAGGGCGGCAACGGGCAAGGCGTTCCTCGACCACGCGTTGAATGGATCGCGCGCCGCAAGGCTGAGAATCGCGACGGCAATTTCTCCCAGATGCACTATGCCCGCAAAGGCCTGATCACGGAAGAAATGATCTATGTAGCGGAGCGGGAAAAAATTTCTGCCGAACTGGTTCGCGACGAAGTAGCTCGTGGACGCATGATTGTTCCCGCCAACATTAATCATCCGGAACTTGAACCAATGTGCATCGGCGTCGCCTCGCTCTGCAAGATCAACTCGAACATTGGCAACTCGGCGGTCACCTCCAACATTGATGAGGAACTGAAGAAGCTGCACACGTCCGTACATTTCGGCGCAGACACCGTCATGGATCTTTCCACTGGCGGCGAAATTCATGAGATTCGTGAGGCCATCCTGCGCCATTCGCCGGTGCCAATTGGAACCGTGCCGATTTACGAAGCCATCTCGCGCGTGAAGCGAATCGAAGACCTGAATGCCGACATCATGCTCGAAGTGATCGAAGAGCAGGCCGAGCAGGGCGTGGATTACATGACCATTCACGCGGGCGTGCTAATCCAATATTTGCCGATGGTTTCCAAACGCATCACCGGAATCGTCAGCCGCGGCGGCGCGATTCTGGCGCAGTGGATGGCTCACCACCACAAGCAGAATTTTCTCTACGAGCGCTTCGACGACATCTGCAAGATTTTTGCCAAGCACGACGTCTCCTTCTCGCTTGGCGATGGCCTGCGTCCCGGCTGCATCGCCGACGCCAGCGACGAAGCGCAATTCGCCGAGTTGAAAACGCTAGGAGAACTAACGAAGAAAGCCTGGGAATACGATGTGCAGGTGATGATCGAGGGCCCCGGCCATGTTCCGCTCGACAAGATAAAAGAGCAGGTCGACAAAGAAAAAGAACTCTGCTACGAAGCCCCGTTCTACACGCTGGGACCCCTCGTCACCGACATCGCGCCGGGATATGACCACATCACATCGGCGATTGGCGCAGCAATGATCGGCTGGCACGGCGCGGCCATGCTGTGCTACGTCACGCCGAAAGAACATCTGGGGCTGCCGAACGAGAAAGACGTAAAAGACGGAATCATCGCCTACAAAATTGCCGCGCACGCCGCCGATCTAGCCCGTCATCGTCCCGGTGCTCAAGATCGCGACGACGCCCTCAGCTACGCACGCTACAAATTCGACTGGGAGAAACAATTCGCGCTCTCCCTCGATCCCGAGACGGCCCGCTCCATGCACGACGAAACCCTGCCCGACGACTACTATAAAGAAGCCGCATTCTGCTCCATGTGCGGACCCAAATTCTGCTCGATGAACTATTCCAGTAAAGTGGACGAGTACAACAAACAAGTCCACGGCCTGGAAAAGAAAGACTACTCGGAGCTGGTAGAGAAGTTGGTCTCGATTAAGTGATCCTCAGGAAGCGGCGAAATGCATCGGTCGTGCTGAACCTAAAAGACTGAGGGGGCTAAGGATTTTTGCGCGAGTATTCGCCGTGGAAATTCATCGTCCAAGTGGTACCGTTGTCCATCGATTTCTCCCATGACTGTTCGATTCTATTCGCGGCGATGCGCACTATTTTGACTCGATTAAGAACTGCTTGACCGTCCGGGCCGCGACTGGGTCCGGTAAACTCGGCGGAACCCGCTGCAACCTTTCCTTCAAACACGTGCACGCGACCCTGGTTATCCGCAAAAAAACCGTGCCAGTTCTTGTCGTCCGCGCTGTACGCAAACATGTTCTTGCCACTGTGGCCTTTTCCCGCGTCCCAGTTCTCGCTAACCAGGCACTTGTCCAGATCGAGGAAAACTTTACTGGCGGCGCTACCCGGCATGCCAGGATAGGTCACAATCCAGTCGCCGAGCCAGAAGTCCAACTGCCGACTTTCCGAGGTTGCGGCGCACGGTTCTGAATCGACCGCAGCCAAGGCGGATTTCGCCGACGACGAAAACCAGCCTCCAATGACGACTAGCAGGAGAGCGTTTCTCAGCCCGCGCAAACCCGTGAGAACTTCCTTTTTCATGGAGATATTCCTCTGCTTCGTTGGCTGCGCGACTGGCACTACTTGCTCGTTGCCTCATTTGGAAGTTGATGTATTTCGCTGATTTCGATGGCATGTCCGCCGTTTCTTTCGAACACTTTGCCGGTTGCCTGCACGTGCTCGGCGACAAAAGGTTTCAGCGCATTCTGCCCCGTGTCCGGCATCGATTCCGTGACCGGAACGTACACCGAGCCATCGCTGGTCAGAATGCCCAACGGCGAGCCTGCCTTCTTGCACATCGTGATGCACTCCTTGCTGTAGCTCGTTGCGGTGGACTTTTTATTTTGCAGCGGGCAGGCAATATCGCGTACCAGTCCCTCGACGGTGCCTGTTCCGACTGCCGTCGAATCTGCGTTGCCGGCGGCCAAAATCAACACAGGTGCGGCTAAGCCGACGAGTATCGCAAGCAGACTGCTTCCGAACGATCTCGAACTTCGAATGACTCTGAGCTGCTTCATCACGGTAACTCCCCTCCAGACCTACCATCGGTTTGCTCATTCCTTTTCTTTATCTTCGGACTGGCTCAGTTTAGTAAATTGCTGGGTCTGCGTACTTTCGATATTATGACAATGAATGTCGCAAAAGCGGCAACGTGCGGTTTTTGATCCCTTGGGAGACGGGCGGGCCCAGATTACGACCCTCGCCCACGACTACTCTGCGGGGCACGTGATCCGTTTGCACTTCCACGATCGGGACCAATTAGTTCATGCCTCCCGCGGAGTGATGACCGTGCGGACAAGCGCGGGCGCTTGGGTCGTGCCCACTCACCGCGCCGTTTGGATCCCCGCAGCTATTCCGCACACCATAACGATGTCGGGCACGGTAGCAATGCGAACTTTGTACCTCAAGGCCCGGCTGGCGAGAACTCTGCCGCGGGACTGTTGTGTGGTAAACGTGCCGGCTCTGCTGAAGGAACTCATCCTCCTGGCTTGTACCCTTGGCGCTCTTAATAAGGCGATCAAGCGGCAGGGCCACTTGATCGACGTTATCATCGACCAGATGCAAGGGATCCAGAGGGTCGCTTTGCAGCTCCCGAATCCGTCCGATCCGAGAGCGCTGCGTGTCGCCGCCATACTCTTCGCTGATCCTAGCGACCGTCGGCCACTCGCCCACATCTGCAAGTCCTCGGGCGCCAGTAAGAGAACAGTGGAAAGACTCTTTCTGGAAGATGTAGGCATGACCTTCGGGAAGTGGCGGCAGCAGCTCCGTCTGATGCAGGCGATGCGGCTTTTGGCGGAAGGAGCCAAAGTCACGCACGCCGCTCTGGAATCGGGCTACAGCACGCCAAGCGCATTCATTTCCATGTTCAGGAAAACGTTAGGAACCACCCCAACGTCGTATTTTCGGACAGAGACAAGAGGAAGATAGCGTCTTCTGATCGCGGCGATCCTGTCGCGGACAGAAGTGTCGGCTGGGTGGACCGCTCAAGCTCCGCTTGGGCTGCTGACGAATGAGGCTACTGCAGCGTCGCAATCACTGCAGTTGGTTAATGGGCTCCTTGCCTCACAGAATTCGAGCTCTGCTTCCGGCGCCTCGACTTCGACGAATTCAATACTGGAAAGCGTCTACGCTGGCTCAGGTCGGCTGAATGTCGTCGCATAAAGCCCAGCCGATTCTAGGGTTCTTATGAGTGACCGACGACTATCGTTTTCCCCGGGCTGCCTCGATCGCCTCGTGTATCTCGTGATCGGCAGCCCGCAGGTGTTCTTCCGCCTTGGCGCCGTGCCCGGCCATGTCGTAATGGTTAGCTGCACGAGCATTCTCCATCTCGTGGATCGCCTCTTGCACATGGGCTTGGACGGCCTCAAGGTCGTGCCAGTCACGTTGCGCCACCGCGATTCCCGCTGCGAATGAGAGCACCGCAGAAAGAACGCCAACGGCAAATCCTTTTTTCGTCATAGTTTTCCTTCTGGATAATCGATTTAAGCTCGTAAAGATATTCGCATTCTCCCCGGCAACTGATCTGCTGTCAATAAAATTGGGCTCTCCAGCATCAATAGAGATAGTGGCCCAAATCAAATTCCGGCCACTACCTCCACGGTCATGGCCTTGTCGCTGTCTCGCTAGCCCGGCTACAATGAATCGCGTCCGGTATTCGTGCCCTCCCGAACTTTGGGTCGGGACATAGGAATTCTTTTCAACAGGATTCCGGGCCCGCGCCGGTAGGCGAACTTGCGAATCGGACATCTCCTTGAAACTACTGCCACTGTTAATCCTCTCGATTGTCGTCGTTGCAAAACCCGCTGGCGCGGTTACTCGCCACTACTACATTGCTGCCGAAGACGTCACCTGGGACTACGCTCCCAGCCAACACGATTTAATGCGCGGCTCCGTAATTCCTCCGCCTTGGACGGTGCGCACGCAGTGGCCAAAAACACGCTTCATCGAATATACGGATTCCACTTTTTCCGTGCGCAAACCGCAACCTGAATGGCTCGGCATTCTCGGACCAATTATTCGCGCCGAAGTCGGAGATCACGTCGAAGTCGAATTTCTCAATCGCTCAAAAATAATGCACAGCATCCACCCGCACGGCTTGAGATACGACAAAGACAACGAGGGCGCGTTTTATCTGCCGTATGGAAAAGGCTCGCGCGTCGGGCCGCAATCGCGCTTCACCTACCATTGGTTCGCCGATGAAAGCAGCGGTCCCGGCCCGGGGCAACTGAGCTCTGTGGTTTGGTGGTACCACGCGCACACTGACGAACCGAAAGAAACCAACGCCGGACTGCTCGGTCCAATCATCGTAACCGCCAAGGGCAAAGCCCGACCCGACGGTACACCCAAGGGCATAGATCAGGAATTTGTTACGTCATTCATGATTTTTGATCAATTGCGCGGAAAACAAGAAGGCCTGTTCTATTCCATGAACGGATACATTTTTGGAAATTTACCCGGCCTCATCATGAAGCAAGGCGAAAAGGTGCGCTGGTACGTAATGGGCATGGGGAATGAGATCGATGTTCACAGTCCTCATTGGCACGGTGAGACGGTGAGCGATGGCCATCATAACGTAGACGTGGTCCAGGTTATGCCCGGGACCACGACGGTGGTGGACATGATCGCCGACAACCCCGGCACATGGATGTTCCACTGCCACGTCAACGATCACATCGAAGGCGGAATGATGGCCATGTTCACCATCTACAAGCCTCCGACCCGAAGTTGCCCGATCCATTTTGTCGGCGCCCAGTTCTGGAACAACGGCCCCACGTACACGCTCACAGTGAAGAACACGAGTGGGAAAAAAATCAAAGGGTACAACCTGACTTTCGAGCACTTCATTGCGCCCGAACTGTTGAATCATCCATACATGGACACCTGGAATTCAGACCAACCACTTGACCCGAATCACGAGCAGACGATCGAGATGAAGGCTTATGCGGGAGCGGGTGATCGCATACTAGGCTGGGTGTTGATGCCCACAAAAATCTTATTCGACGACGGCACCTCGTGGACGCCGCAAGAACGGGGAGAATGTTTCGGAGCTTTTTGGAAGGATCCCGGCCATCCTGATTTGAAAATAGTGCCGCCGGAACAGATCGAAACCAATCCCGACTGATATCGCTTTGATCCCCAAGCTGCAAAGCAAAGATTGTGTGCTAGAATCCGTGTCCGGCGCAGTTTTCCAGCCCAGAAGGATCCCCACAATTATGAAGACCCAATTTCATTTTCTGATAGCCGCAGTGGCAATTTGCATCTTCCCGATGGCAGCATTCCCCCAAAGCAATAACAGTGTGCGACACGTTGCCGGCAGATTCCCGGTTCAAGGTTTGAGCCGCGAGATGTCCGCGGAGCGAGCGACTCCAGCAAGCCGCCCCCAGGCTTCCGCGGTCGTGAGCCCCAAGGCCAATCCCTGGAAGCTGCAAGCCACCCTGCCGGGAGCCGTGATCCACGACATTTCTTTCCCGACAGCGAAGATTGGCTACGCCGCCGCCGAGGCTGGTCAAGTCTGGAAGACGACCGACGGCGGTGCACACTGGACCGAAATCCTGAACCTGAGTTATCCGTGGTATTGGTACGGCGTGCACGCCTTCAACGCCAAAGACGTGATCATTTCTGGCTTTTACGATTCATCGACTTTCGAAGGCATCATCCGCTGGAGCCACGACGGAGGCGCTACCTGGACGAACGACATTGTTCTGACTTCGACCGGATGGGTGCAGCGCGCCCGTTTCGCCAACCGCAAAGACGGCCTGATCATGGACCTGGTTGATGGCTCTTCGAACTCTGCCCAATACACGACCGACGGCGGCGCAACCGCAGGAGACTGGACCAACGTCGTATCGAACCCTGATGGTGGCTGGTTCGGCCTTGAATTTAGCCTTCTGCCAAATTTGCATGCCCGCGCCTCCGGCGTTAACTACTGCGACAGTGCCGACGCCGGAGCGGTCTGGACTTGCGGCTCTTCAATTGATTCGGTTTTCGACGGCCCAGTGTTCTTCGCGAATGACAAGTCCGGATGGGTGGGCGGAGGCGAGATTTCTCCCGAAGTGGAAGGCTGGGTACATCGCACCGCCGACGGCGGAAAAACCTGGAGCGGACGTACCCTCGATGATCCTTGGCCGATCCGTGAGATTCGTTTTGTGACGCCAAAAGTCGGCTGGGCCGCTGGAGGAAACGTCTATTCCCAGGTTGGCGGCATGTACTTCAGCCGCAATGGCGGAAAAACCTGGACAGTCGATGTGAATACCGGCGCGGAAATGGATGCCTGCGACAGCCAGCGTGAAGGCACGAAGTTCCAGGTATGGTGCGCCGGCTACAAAGACAACGGCTCGTTTAGCGGCGTGATCTATACCCTGAAAGGCATAGCGGCCCCATAGCTTGGGCAAACGCCAGCGGTTACCCTGCGTGGCCCACCTTAGCGAGGCTGCCCCCGATCGTCGCGCTGTTCGACGAGTGGGCACCGGGGAGCTTGCAGTGACTGTTCACCCGCCACAGACTCAGTTGAGACTCCCGGCTAGCAGTTGCTCCGCGGTAATACGGCCAGAAGCCGTCTTGCCGACAACCAGTATCCCATGGTCGGGCGAGCCTTTGAACTTATAGAGCCCGGCAACGTCGATTTACTACTCTTGCGGAAAGGCTCCATCACTTTTTACATTTGCGTGACAACCTAACCGTTCGATTGAGTTAACGTCGCCGCGGCTACGCCACTGCGCGCGGGCGCACGAATGGCGTAAACAGCTGATCCGGCACGCTGACTTCACTGGCGGGAGGAACGGCGGATATCCGTAGAGCGCCGCCAGTTTGCCGGCGCAGTCGGCCTTGAGAGCGGTTCACTATGCAGGTGCGGTGCAAACACAATCAAAGATTCGCCCTGGGGAGGGGCTTTATGAAAAAAACACGTTTCTGACCATTCTGGTTATTTTGCTCGCCGTCTCGGCCTACGCCGGGGAAAAACCGGTTGCCGTGCACACCTTCGTATGCAAAGGGCAGGAGCAAGGGCCTTGTCCGAAGGGGGCCATCCCCAGTTGGATTATCCAGTCTTCGGATGGCAACTTTTACGGCGTTGCTGAGGCTACTACGGAAGCCCACTCCGGCGCCCCCAGTGGTGGCCTCATATTTTCCCTAACGCCCTCGGGACACTTTACGACGCTGTATAAGTTCAACCCGGGAAAAAACCTGGTCAGCGGAAACGACCCCACGATGATTGTCGAAGGTCCAGATGGGATGCTCTATGGCGAAACTGCCATCGGCGGGGCTTCGAACGAGGGCACAGTGTTTCGCTTGAAGAAGGACGGAACCGGGTTCAAGGTCCTGCACTCTTTCTGTTCGGACAACTGCTTTGACGGATACGATCCCGAAGGCCTGGCTGCGGGAAATGACGGCAACGTCTACGGCACAACCTTCTACGGCGGGCAGGGGGACTGTGAGTGTGGCACCATCTTCCAGATCAACACGGCCACAGGAAAGTACAAGTCAGTCCAAGTCACCCAGGATGACACCAGTAGCATGGTGACGGGGCCTGACGGCACCTTCTACGGCCTCACGATCGGCTCGAATGGCCCCATCCTCTTCCACTACATCGAAGCCACCAACACGTTGCAAGAAACCCAGCTTCAATTTCCACCGGACTTGCTGGTAGGGGTGGCGATGTTGCCGAGCGTAGGTGCCAACGGGAACTTCTATGGTATCTATGAAAGCTTTCAGCAGGGCGGGGGCGGCCCCGGCCTGTTTGAAACTCAGCTCGATGGCTCCAATCTGCAGGCGTTTCCCGCCTTTAAGAGTCTTACGGACGACCCGCTGACAAGCCCGCTCGTGTTGGGCAGTGACGGCAATTTCTGGTTAGCCATCTACCAGGGAGGCGACGAAATTCGCAACATCTCGTCGACTGACGGGAGCATAATCCGAACTCTCACGCCCTTCTCCCAGAAAGCTGCGGTGGGGAACTATCCGGTCGACCTCATATCAGCGAAAGATGGAAAATTGTGGGGGTTGACCGAATCTGGCGGCAAGGCTCCCAAAGGCTTTTACGGGCAGGGCGTGGTGTTTACCCTGACTCCGAGTTCCAGGCAGCCGTAGTCGTTTCCCCGGGATTTACTCGCGATTGTAGATTGTGGAGAACCCACAGCTTTTCGGCTGAGGAAGGGGGCTGGCCCATTTTTACGGACGCTGGAGTGACCGATCGCGGGCACCGCAAGAGTTTGCTCGATCCAAGGTTCGAGTCAATTGGTGTCAATTTGTGGATACGATCAGGTCTACGCATCATGTGCGTCATTGATCTGGCTGCGAAATAGCGGACGGGAAAGAAGCAGGGCTCATGGCGTTGTTCACGCAGGTTATGTACGGCAAGTCTGCGCCGTTCGCAGGGGCGCAGGTGGCGGCTGAACAATCTCAACGATCGTTTTCGAGTACCTTAATCGCGCGGTTCAATGCTGCAGCGAGAGCTTCGATTTGCTGTCGAGTGCAGGCCAAATCGTGCTGGTCGATGGCTTCATTAATCCCAGGAATGACCACTGCTGCGTACCCGGTGTACTGCCCGGGCGCGTAGATGGCATGGCGGAACCATGGGCGATTGGGCAGGCCGTCGGGGATGAGCAGTGCGCGCTCAGTGTCGCGCAATGCGCGGTTGAGCTTTACAACATCGCGCGGGGGATTTTGTTGGCGGACGATAGCCTTCGCGGCGGCTTGTTCAAAGTGATGCACGGCCTGCGACGCATCGGCGAAGTTCACGGTTTCGCCAGGAAACTCAGCTTGCGCTTTCTTTTTGGCTGAGTCGATGTACACGGCGATTTCTCTCGCATATTCTTCATAGTCGAACGGCAACACATCGGTGTCCGCCATGCGAATAATCGAGATACCGAAGATGCGAGCCATCTGCTGTTCGTAGAGAAAATCGGGATCGCCAAATTTCTTGAACCAATTGAAATTGTCGAATGCCGAGTGATACACACCATAAGACCCGGTCGAACTCACATCAGCGGAAGGCACGCCGAGGTGCTGCAAAAATACGGTGTAATCGGATCCACTTCCTAAATCGCCTACCGGCACATCGGCTTTCGATTGCGCCACTGGCGCGCGCTTGTTGTCGCCGATGGCTTCGGTTGGCGACTGAGCCGATTCGGCTCCGGACTGGCTTTCTTTTTGCCAGTTATCGTAGACGGTCCCACCCTTCGGCGAAGGAACAGACTTAGCCACGTCGCGCAGAAATTGCTTGAGGCTCGGCACTGAAGCAGCGCCAAATTTCGGGCCTGACACAGCGACGTCCATATTGAAATAGGCCGCAGCTCCGGCCAACTCGCTCTCGTGTTGTTCGCCCCATTCGGTGGAACCGATCAGGCCTTCCTCTTCCGCGTCCCAACTGCCAAGAACGATGGTCCGCTTGGGCTTCCAGCCTGACTTCAACAATTCGCCTATCCCGTGCACCGCTTCCAACATGGCTGCAGTCCCGCTGTTCGGATCGACCGCTCCGTAAACCCAAGCGTCGCGGTGGTTCCCTGCGACCACCCATTCGTCAGGAAGTTCGCTACCTTGCACACGTCCAATCACGTCCCAGATGGTGCGGAATTGGTAATCCTGTTTCAAATGCATCTTCACTTTTACCGGGCCAGGACCGACGTGATAGGTGAATGGCAATGCGCCCTGCCAATCGCGAGGTGAATCAGGGCCGCCAAGGTGTTCGAGGATGGGCCACGCATCGGCATAGGACAACGGTGTGGTAGGAATTTTTGGCAATTGCGCGGACTGCTCAGGCGGTATGCGAGCGCTGTCCGGAAGTGAAGGGACCGAAGCGATGCCAGGAGTAGTGGGATCGCCTGGAAACTGGAACATATATCCGATAGAACCGCGCTGCACGCCAGTATCGGGACGCCACGGACCTTGCGGATATTTATCTCCGCGCCGCCAGCCATCGTCGCTCGGATCCGAATAAATGATCAATCCAGCGGCGCCGCGCTCCTGCGCCACGAATGCTTTCACTCCGCGGAAATTTTGACCGTAACGAACCAGCACAATTTTGCCGCGTACATCGATCTTCATCTGATCGAGCTTTTTGAAATCTTCTGGCGAACCATAATTGGCGTAGACCACTTCCGCCTCGACGTCGCCCGACGGCGACATCGCGTTGTAGGGCGTAATCACTCGCGGATCGTCGGCATAGGAATCGCCTTGCACATGTTCGCGAGTGGGGCCATGCATGTGAACGTCGGCGGGAGCAGTCACATCCACGCTGATCTCGGCGGGGTAGTTCATCCAGACGCGGTAATCAACGGTCTCTACATCGAGGCCGGCTTCACGAAATTTTTGCGCGACATAATCCGCCGTCGCTTTGTCTTCGGGCGAACCGGCCACATGCGGTGCTTGAGTGAGCGTGCGTAGATGTTGTTCAGCAAGTTTGGGATCGGGAACCGCCAGGAACCTGCCCTCCTGCACTGTCTCCGCAGATGAATCACGAAAGCCAAAAATAGCGCTGGAAGACTTTAGAGTTCCATGAGCGGCTTGGCTCCGGGAAAGGCTTAACAAGAGAAGGCTGCAACATAGAATGGAGGCGGATTTAAGGGCCATGAGAGTTCGTGGTGAGAGAGGTAAGTGTACACGATTGGCCTTTGTAGCGGCTGCTGCGTACCCTTTGAAGCCCTTTGTCCAGCTGTTCAAGTACTAAAGCGCCGCACAAGCTTCGCCACCATCTTCACCAACTGGTGATAACATTTCAATCATGAAGCGAGCAACAATTACCTTTCCCGACGACCTAGCCCAGGCGGTAGAAAGTTATATGGCATCTCAGGAGGCGCCTCCGGCATTAACCACCGCGATGCAGACCGCCCTACGCCACTACTTGACTCAAAGGGGTTTTCTAAGGGCGCGTCGGAATTTCGGGATTACTGCGGCACGAAAAGGAAGCGGGCATTCTGACGTTAGCCGGCAGCACGACCAGTATCTGGCTGGGAAACAGAAGTAAGGCGATTCTCATCCGTAAGACCTCGCCCAACGTACCCTCGCGAAACTATAAACTGCTACCATGCCGGTCAAAGATGCTACCAAACGCTTCTCTTCCCGGGTGGACGACTATGTGCGGTGCCGGCCTGGTTATCCGCCTCAAATTATCGAACTGTTGAAACAAGAATGTGGACTGACATCTGATTCGCTGATCGCCGATATCGCTTCCGGCACCGGCATCTTTACGCGGATGCTGCTCGAAAATGGCAATCGCGTCCTCGGCGTAGAACCGAACGATGATATGAGGCGAGCCGGGGAGCGCTTTCTGGCAGAGTATCCGCGATTCACAAGTATCGCCGGAACAGCTGAGGCGACCACGCTTCCCGATCGCAGCGTGGACTTGGTGACGGCGGCGCAGGCGGCGCACTGGTTTGATCGCGACAATGCTCGCCGCGAATTTATCCGCATTCTCAAGCCCGGCGGCTGGCTGGTCCTGGTGTGGAATGATCGCCGTTTAGACTCGAATGAATTCCAGCGTGATTACGAACAACTACTTCGCACCTATGGAACGGACTATGAACTGGTGCGGCAACGCGGCGTGGCTCTTGCCATTGAAAATTTTTTTACCCAACCAATCCGGACGCGCGCCTTCGAATACCAGCAAACCTTCGATTACGCTGGACTCGAGGGACGGCTGCTGTCTTCGTCCTACATTCCGCAGAAAGATCACCCTCAATACAATCCGATGCTGCGCGAGTTGCGTCGCATTTTTGATCGCTATCAGTTGGACGGCGTGGTTTCGTTCGACTACGACACGCGAGTTTATTACGGCCGGTTGGACGACACCCGGTAAACGAATCTGACTTAAATCCGATCTCTAAGACTTGGAGACCTGATGCCAGACGAAAAAAATTTCCACATGACTCCCGACGAATTCCGTCGGCATGGACATGAGGTCGTGGATTGGATCGCGGATTATTATGCGGGCATTGAATCGTATCCTGTTTTATCCCGCGCGGAGCCCGGGCAGTTGAGGGCCTCGTTGCCTGCGCATCCTCCTGCCAAGGGTGAGCCTTTCGCTGCGATCCTTGGAGATGTCGAGAAACTGATTCTGCCGGGCATTACGCATTGGCAGTCTCCCAATTTCTTCGCGTTCTTTCCTGCCAACGCATCGGGCCCGGCAATTCTTGGCGACTTACTTTCCTCAGGCTTCGGAGTGCAAGGGATGCTTTGGGCCACCAGCCCCGCATGCACGGAACTGGAGACGCATGTTCTTGATTGGCTCGTGGAAATGCTGGGCCTGCCACGAAAGTTTCTTTCGAGCGGGACAGGCGGGGGCGTAATTCAGGACACCGCTTCGAGTGCTTCGCTTTGCGCTTTGCTGGCAGCGCGCGAACGAGCTACTAATTTCGTCAGCAATAAACATGGCTGTGACGGAAAGCTGGTGGCGTACACCTCGTCGCAGGCACACTCCTCGATTGAGAAAGACATAAAGATTGCGGGGCTTGGGTTGGACAATCTCCGGCTCATTGAGGTCGACGACAATTTCGCAATGCGTCCGACGGCGCTCGCAAAACAAATTGAACAAGACCGCCGCGCCGGACGCACACCCTGCTTTGTGTGCGCGACCATTGGCACTACTTCATCGAACGCGATTGATCCGCTTCCGGAAATTGGCCGCATCTGCCGGGAAAACAATTTATGGTTTCACGTCGATGCTGCAATGTCAGGTACGGCAGCACTCTGCCCCGAATTCCGCCACACGCACGACGGAGTTGAACTCGCCGACAGTTACACTTTTAATCCGCACAAATGGATGTTCACTAACTTTGACTGTAACTGTTTCTACGTCGCCGATCGCAAAGCGCTGATTCAAACATTGAGTATCCTGCCTGAGTATCTCCGCAATAAGGCAACAGAATCCGGTGCGGTGATCGACTATCGCGATTGGCAAATTCCACTGGGCCGCCGCTTTCGCGCGCTGAAACTGTGGTTCGTAATCCGCCATTACGGAGTCGAAGGGCTGCAGTACCACATCCGGCGTCACGTTGAATTGGCACAGAAATTCGCGGAATGGGTGAAGAAAGACGATCGATTCGAACTGGCAGCACCGGCACCGCTCAACCTGATTTGCTTTCGTCACAAAGGCGGGGACGAAGCGAATCAAACGCTGATGGATCGACTGAATCGAAGCGGAAATCTCTACTTGACGCATACGCGTTTAAATAATCGCCTCACACTGCGATTCTGCGTAGGTCAAACGAACACAATGGAACGGCACGTCGAGCATGCCTGGCGCAGGATTCGGGAAGAAGCTATGTAGGCGCGGGCGTCCCGTCCCGGAGTGTAGGCGCACCGCCCAGACAACGAACAGTTTCGCAAGGAGTCGCGCGGGGAGGACGCCCGCGCCTGCTCCTTACTTCTGTAGCGTGGGCGGTTCTGGCTTCAACGCACTCGGGTTCGCGGGAGCTGAGGGATTCACTCCGAAATCCCAGACGTAGGTATTTACGCCGTCCTTGCCCAGCATTTCGACCACAGCATACTCTCCCGGATCAAGAGCAGTGGTGGGCGTGAGCTTGATCCAGCCTCCAGTCAGTTTTTGCGAGCTGGTGATAATAAGGTTCTGTTCCTGCGTGGTTTTACCGAGCGGATTCGTCTTTATGTCTCCGACAATGCGTTTGTCCTTTTTCGATTGCATCCGAACGATATGAAAACGGTCCCACGCCTGCTCCGGTTGTTGCGGCTGCTGCGGCCTTTGCGGCGAAGCGACGCTTGAACCTGTGTCCTCGTCAATATTGACGTAGATCGTCGGCAGATTCGCATGGGACTGAACTGTAGCGTGCGGACCTGCCAGTTCGATTGTCCGTTTGTTGCTGGCGATAGGGACGGCGACGGAGCGCAAGATGTTGGATTTTCTGTTTTGGTTGACCGCGCCGGTGTTCTGCTGAAGCGCTAACAACTGCGGCTGGCTCTGAAAAGTATCGAGCAAGAATATTCCGCTATCTTCGGGTAAACGGAGGCCGGGTGCGACTTGCGGAGTCCGGGCTTCCTCGGCGCGGCGTTCAGCTTCAAGTTCCTTATCGAGTTCAACTGCTTCCGGAGCAGACGCGCCCGCAGCGCGATCTTTTTCAAATTTGTCAGTGGCTGCCCAATCCACCAGCGAATTCGGCAACTCCTCCCATTCATCGCGCTCAGCGCTCAGGTAACGCACGCGGTCGCCCTTCACTTCCCACTTGGTAGCGAGTTGGTAGGAACCGTCTTTCAAGATGAGGCGCTTGGCCAACTGCTGGGCAGCCGTTGGAACTTTACCCAGCATCATAAAGATGAGCGCCATCAGCAACAGGCCAACGCGAGTTCTAATGCCTGACTTCATAATCCCAATATTATGATGCGCACTGTCCGGAATTGAAGAGGCTAGCGGATATGGTTTATGCGAATCCCTAGACGGAGACCTTTCCACGATTGGTCGGCGGTGTAAACAGTTGCCCCAAGCGCAATTCCCAGTGCTAAGCACGCTCGGTCTCCAAGGGATAGGCCGAGCGGACGGGTTTTAGCTACCAAATCCCCAGCGATCCTCGCATGCTCCAAAGTAAAGGACACGGTTTCACGGACCGGGCTGGTGGCGGCGTCCCAGGCATCGCTAGGATTTAATCCCCGACTAACTAATTTGCTTTGAACCTCGGCCAGATTCACGGTGCTGGCCGTCGCATCAGTTAAAAGCCGTGGAGGTAATTTGTCCGCTCCAGCCTCACCATTGAGAATTGCCAGCACCGCCGAAGCATCCAGTACGATCCTACTCACGTTTCGCTGCCTCTCGCCGTTCCGCTATCAGTTCGTGAACCAGCGATGTACCCGGCTTTACGTGCTGCCGGACAAGGCGTTGAGCGCGCTCAATACGCCGTTTCAGAGTCGAGATGCGTAGTTCGTCATCTTCGATCCGCAATACGACTTCATCGCCGACATTAATCCCCATGGCTTTACGAAACGCAGCCGGGATGACAACCCTCCCGTTCTCATTGACCCTGGTTCGAGCTTCCTGTTTTAATGTCATGTAGCCACCGTTATGACACAATTATATACTAATGACACGTTAAATAGAAAATGTCACCTCATCCACTGGGGCTTGAAGCATGCTCCTGCCGATCTAATTCTTTCGGATGCCGCCTCTGCTCTGTTTTCGACAGATGGCGAACGCGAAAGGTTCTGCGACAACAGCCCCCGCCAAAGCAAATCTGATTCAATGGCCAAAGCGGGCTTCATTGACTTGCCCCCGTAACCCGCCTAATATGGCGCGACGCCATGATCGGCCAGACTATTTCTCACTACCGGATCGTCGAGAAGCTCGGTGGTGGGGGCATGGGCGTTGTCTACAAGGCGGAAGACGTGAAGCTGGGCCGCTTTGTCGCCCTCAAGTTCCTGCCCGACGATGTAGCGAAAGACCCCCAAGCCTTGAGCCGCTTTCAGCGCGAAGCCAAGGCTGCCTCGGCCCTGAACCATCCGAACATCTGCACCATTTACGAGATTGACGACCAGCACGGCGAAGCTTTCATCGCCATGGAATTCCTCGACGGGCTGACGCTGAAGCACCGAATCGGGGGCCGGCCACTGGATCTGGAAGTGCTGCTCCCCCTGGCGATCGAGGTCGCGGACGCGCTTGACGCCGCGCACGCAGAAGGCATCGTCCACCGCGACATCAAGCCCGCCAACATCTTCGTCACCAAGCGCGGACACGCCAAGATTCTTGACTTCGGACTGGCAAAAGTGAGCGATGCCAGCAGCTCATCGAGCCAGATTGCGGCTCTCAACACGCAGACGGGTTGGGTGGGCGAGAAAGATTTAACCAGCCCAGGCACGATGGTTGGGACTGTGGCCTATATGTCGCCGGAACAGGTTCGGGCGAAAGAGTTAGATTCGCGCACAGATTTATTTTCGTTCGGCGCTGTCCTTTATGAAATGGCCACTGGTGTCTTACCGTTCCACGGTGAGAGTTCCGGAGTCATCTTCAAATCGATTCTCGACTCGGTTCCGGCGCCACCCGTTCGCTTCAATCGCGATCTGCCGGCGAAGTTTGAAGACATCATCTTCAAGGCTCTGGAGAAGGATCGCAACCTGCGCTACCAGAATGCGGCCGACATTCGGACGGACTTGCAGCGATTGAAGCGCGATACAGATACGGGCCGGGTGAGCGGTGCCGGTTCGGGGACAGTTGCCGCGGCGCACGACTCAGACTCTCGCCACAGTACGCCCAGGCCAGTCGTGCCGGAATCTGGCGTTGCCGCTGGCCCTGTATCCAGCTCGGCAGTGGCCATCGCACCGGCGGTTTCGTCTTCTTCGTCGCAATTCGTTTCGTCGGGAATGGTGGCGGCGTCCACGGCAAACAGGAAACCGTGGATGCCGATCTTGGCGGCCGCAGCAGTGCTAGTAGCCGTAGGGGTTGCTGGCACTCTTTATTTACGTTCAAAACAGACTCACGCACTCACGGAGAAAGATACGGTGGTCCTGGCCGATTTCGCGAACACTACTGGCGACTCCGTGTTCGACGGGACCTTGAAGCAGGCGCTGGCCGTGGATCTTGAGCAATCGCCATTTCTGCAAGTAATTCCACCGGCGCGAGTACAGCAGACCCTTACTTTTATGGGACGGCAGCCGACCGACCGGCTCACGACTGACGTGGCTCGCGAGTTGTGCCAGCGTGTAGGAAGCAAAGCCATGCTTTCGGGATCGATTGCCAGCCTGGGCAGCCAGTACGTGGTGACCTTGAACGCAATCAACTGCCAGACCGGGGATTCGCTGGCGCAGGAGCAGGCGCAGGCCGGCAGCAAAGAGCAGGTGCTCACCTCCATGGGCGGAGCGGCTGCGAAGTTACGCGGCCGGCTAGGCGAATCGCTGGCCTCAATTCAAAAGTTCGACACACCCATCGATCAGGTCACCACCTCATCGCTTGAAGCATTGAAAGCATTTGCGATGGGAAACGCGGAATTCGAACAAAGCAGGGAGATGGACTCCCTGAAGTTTTACCGGCGGGCAGTCGAACTTGACCCAAACTTCGCGTGGGTGTACGCGCGCATGGGCGTCATCTACAGCAATGCAGGTGAAAACGACAAGGCGATTGAGGCTACCCGCAAAGCCTATGAGCTAAGGGACCGCGTGAGCGAACGAGAAAAGCTCTACATCACCGAACACTACTACCAGACTGTAACCGGTGAGGAAGACAAGGAAATGGAGACGCTGGAGCTTTACCGCCAGACTTATCCGAACGACGAGACTCCCCCGAATAACCTGGCGGTCGGATATGAGATGTCTGGCGATTTCAACAAGGCGATAGAACCAGCGCGTGACGCGGTTCGGGTGGATCCGAATTCAGCCGGTGCCTGGGCTAATCTGGCCTACGCCTATCTGGGATCGAATCGTCCCGACGAGGCTCAGCAGACCATGCAGCAGGGGCTTGCGCGATTCCCGGACGCAGAGTGGCTGCACTGGTATTCTTATAATGCTGCGCTTACGTTGGGGAAATCGACCGAAGCGGACCGGGAGTTGGCGTGGTCGAAAGGAAAGACGGTCGAATACCGTTTTCTGGGAAAGCAGGCTCTCGCCATGCAAGAGCAGGGCAAGCTACGGTTGTCGGAAGAAATCACGAAGCGGCAACTGGATCTGGAAAAAAATCAAGGCTTGAACGAAACAGCGGAGGGTGACTTGGGATGGCTCGCCATGGTACAGGCAGACTTCGGAATCTGTGACCAGGCGTTGCAGAATGCCGCTACCTTGGCATCCAGCCCGACTCGAACGGCAACTACGGTTGCCGCCACGGCATTTGCCAGTTGCGGGCAAGCGCAAAAAGCGGAGGCGGATGTCGCGAAATTGAATCACGAATATCCACTCAACAGTTTCGTGCAAAAATCAGAGATTCCTCAAATCCGCGCGCGAGTAGATCTACAGCGTGCCAATCCGGCTAAAGCGATTGAGGATCTTCACGTCGCCGAGGCGTACGAGCTTGGCTTCATCGAGTCTGGTATTCCTGCATACTTGCGTGGCCTGGCATATCTGCAGAACAAACAGGGGCCGGAGGCAGTGGCCGAATTCCAGAAAATACTGGACCACCGGGATGCTCTCGGCGCGTCGCCATATATGGCGCTGGCGAATCTTGGGCTGGGAAGAGCGTCCCTGCTCACCGGCGATGCGGCGAAGGCGCGTATCGCATATCAAGATTTCTTCAACCTGTGGAAAGACGCTGACCCCGACATCCCCATTCTGAAGCAAGCCAAGGCGGAGTACGCGAAGCTGCAGTAGGTGCAGGCATCCCAGTCAAGGTTTGCTTGGGCCGAGCTTTGTTCGTCCGAAGTGCGAACTCGTCGATTAGAAAACTGCGACGCGAACCTTGTGCCGCAGCACTGCCCGGCGTAAAGTAAGTGATTCAAAACTGCAACGAAGGTGCGGATTGATGTTGTCGCTTAGAGCTGATGCTGTGTCGCTACGCCTTTTTTTCCGCCTGTTGCTATTTTCGCTAGCGTCCCTCGCGTTTGCTCAGAACAATGCCACTAAACCCGGGTCGTGGTCTGGCGTCCTGGTGTCCAGCGCCTGCAATGCCGACGAGGCTTTCAATGAGTCTCCTGAGTGCACCCGCAGCGTGCCCGGTGCGAAGCAGGCTCTCTATGACGACACCAACCGCGTCGTATACAGCCTTGAGCCGCAGGGAAAGGTTACAGAAAAGCTTGGAGACACGGTGACCGTCAAGGGAACACTGGATGGCGATACCATTCAGTTGGCTTCCATCGAGTTGATGTCCATCGGACTAGCGGTCGGCGAAAAGGCTCCTAACTTTTCTGTTCATGACCAGCTTGACCGGACACAAACTCTCGATACGTTGAAAGGCGCGAACGGTACCGTCCTTCTCTTCTTCCGGTCGGCGGACTGGTGACCCTTCTGCAAAGGGCAGCTGGTCGAGCTGCAAGGTGCAATTCCACGATTCGAAAAGCAAGGGATCAAGCTGGCGGCCATCAGCTATGACTCGGAAGAAATCCTGAAGTTTTTTGCCGACCGGCACAAGATCGACTACCCGCTGCTCGGCGATCCAGAGTCCAAAATCATTAAGGCATATGGCGTCCTCAATGAGGAGGCGACCGGGATGCAGAAGGGTTTTGCCCGTCCCGGTTATTTCTTCATCGACTCAAAGGGCATCATCCGCGAAAAGTTTTTCGAAGCCAAATACCGCGAGCGGCTCACCGGAAACAGCATAATTGCTAAACTTTTCCCGGAACTAGGCGAAGAAGTAACCGAAACCGTTGACGCTCCTCATCTGCAGCTGTCGCTCGAGCAATCCGACCGCACCGGCGTTCCCGGAACGCGCATCACGTTAGGCGCCGAAGTGCGGTTGCCTGCCGATGTGCACGTATATGCGCCCGGCGCTCACGGTTACAAGCCAATCAAGCTGGTGATCGACTCGATGCCAGAGATGGAGTTGAAACCAGCAATATACCCTCAATCCAAAACGCTCTTTTTGCCGGTGATCAAGGAGCGAGTTCCGGTTTTCGACGGGACTTTCCGAATCAGCCAGGATGTAAAAGTCAGCTCCGCGATGGACTTTGCCGCATCGCTCGGCAAGGACGGGAAAACATTCACCATCGCGGGCAAGCTGGAGTATCAGGCTTGCGACGAAACCAAGTGCTATTTGCCCGCGTCCATTCCAGTGAAGTGGCAACTGCAAGTATTCCCCCTCGATCGAAGCCGGGCCCCCGTGGACATTCGGCACAAATAGCCAAGAGATAGGGACCCGGATGGCTGTGAGATCTGGGTGGTGCGTTCCGCACTTGATTCTCAGTTCGTTCTTACCCTGCGTACAGAAGGTATCCGCAAACGCCTCGCATGGCGGCTTGTTCCGTGGATCGTCGACTTGCGCCGGACGCGAGGCCCAGGTCCACTAAAGCGCGGAGAATCGCCATGACGGTCCTTTCCGTTGCTGCCGAGACAGGTACTGCTAATTGGTTTTTGTGATCTTGTAATAGTTGCAGCACTCTTGCGTGGAACGCGGCGCTGTCGGCTCCGCTTCCCAGTCGTTCCTCTTCAGCTTCAAGCACACGATTTAGCCGTGGGCGATCGTAATGTGCCGTGACCAGTGCCCGCACTAGTAATCTGAGATGGGGTTCCAGTTCCTGTCCTCTTTCACCTTGCAAGGCGTTCAGAGCAGCATCGTGCAACGTCTCCTCAAAACGGCCAATCAAGGCGAGCAGGATTGAATCTTTGTTCGGGAAGTACTGATAGAGCGACCCGATGCTTACGCCGGCTCGCGTTGCTATCGCGTTGGTATTGAAACCCTGCAGTCCATCAGATTCTAAAATGCGAGCACTCGCTTCGAGAATGACACTCACCGTCTCCTGCGATCTCGCTTGGCCCGGCACTTTACGGGCTTTCGTCGCCTTCTTGCTCGGCCTGCCTCTGCCATCGTGAACGCGAGTTTTATTTGTGAGCATTTGCTCATATTGTAAAAGGGAAGAGGACAATATGCCAGACAAACCTGTGTCAACAATCCTGAACGAAGGGAGAGGTGAACGTGATGGCCCAGACCTTCAACCTTTGAGCCGATCCCAGCTTTTAAGCAGGTCTTCCTCGACTTAGCGTCAGAAGATGGCAAACACCTTACGTACCGATCGGGTTAAAACCGTTCTGAACCGCTTATTTGCCGCAGCGGCCCACGATGATGAAACACCGAGGTGGCAAAGGCCTGGCATCTCATGGGAAACCGCAACTGCACAAGAACGAGCCGACGCCTCAGAGTCCACCTATATGCCGATCTCCCCGCAGGCCGGCGATCTGCTCTACATCCTGGTTCGCGCCAAACGCCCGAGCACCATTGTGGAGTTCGGTACGTCTTACGGGATCTCCACCATCTATCTGGCCGCGGCGGTCGCTGACAATGGAATAGGCCATGTGGTCAGCACCGAACTAAGCACGGCCAAAATCGTTGCCGCTCGCGCCAATTTGGCGGATGCCGGCCTCGGGGATCGCGTCACGATTTTGCCCGGAAATGCCTTGACGACCTTGAACGATATTCCCGGGCCCATTGACCTGGTGCTACTCGATGGTTGGAAAGACCTGTGCCTGTCGGTACTCCAGTCCCTAGAGACTCGGCTTGCGAGCAGTGCGTTGATTGTCGCGGACGACATTAACCTTCCCTCCCTCAGCGGCTATCTGGAGTATGTACGCCAGCCCGCCAAGGGATATGTCTCAGTCCCATTTCCGGTGGAAGGCGGTATGGAAATAAGTTGCTGGACCTCTCATGAACCAACTGATCAGAAAGGTGCGTTATGAATATGGAGCCTGGAAATTCATTTTCTACATCTGCTCATCCTCAAGTTGCCCACCGGCCAGCTCGTTCGTTCCGTGCACTCCAATGGTTGAACGGAGGCGTTCACTGGATCAGCGCGGTCGTGCTGGTTTACGCGTTCATCAGCAACGGCGAAACCACGGGCGCGCTGACAAGCCCTGTCGCGATGAGGGGAGAAGTAAAGTTGGGTCTGGTTGTCGGGCTGATTTTTCTTATCCGGTTTCTCTGGGTGCGAAGTAGGCGCTCCGGCGGCGGCCGATGGGTCGGGCCGTCGCTTCGAATGCCGCAGTCCAAAATCAGGCGCATCACCGATTGGGGAATCTATCTCGGGGTGGCGGCCTCTGTCGTCTCGGGCCTTCTGATTGCATACCTTCGACCGGGCGCCTCGCTCATCCCCGAAAGCAGAGGGTTCACGACCAGCAGCGCGGCGCTAAACGTTGCCATTGACGCTACGCGTTCGTCTCCGACGCCTTGGAATGGCTGTGCGGTTTCCACGCCGTCTACGCGCTCTGGCACTGGGTGGTAAAAGCAACCGCATGGGGCAGGATTGCACGGGTTTGGCTGGAAGGAGCCGCGGCTGCCGCGAGCCGCATGGCCACGTCGCGGCTTGGAGCAAGAAACTTTCGTCTGTAGGGCCGCACGATCTAAATCTTGGAGAACGAAATGACAGAAAATCAAATCCAGAAAATCGCCATCGTCACCGGCGGCAGCCGCGGCCTCGGCCGCAATACGGTGCTGAGCCTCGCCAAGCGCGGCGTCGATTCGATCTTCACCTACAACTCCAATCGGGCAGAAGCCGAAAAGGTCGTCGGCTGGTGGCGGAGGCCGGGCGCAAGGCCATCGCCCTGCAGCTCGACACCGGCAACGTCGAGCGCCTTCGACCCTTCGTGCAGAGCGTTCGCAAGGCGCTCGCGCGGATCTGGGAGCGGAGCGCTTCGACTACCTCGTCAACAACGCCGGCACCTCGCACCACGACGCGTTCGAGAAGACGACCGAGGCGGAACTGGACAGCGCTCTACAACGTCCACTTCAAGGGCGTGTTCTTCCTGACGCAGAAGCTCCTGCCGCTCATCAACGACGGCGGCCGGATCGTGAATATCTCGTCGGGCCTCACCCGCATCATCATGCCGGGCAGCGCCGCCTTATGCGTCCGATGAAAGGCGCGATCGAGGTGCTGACCGCTACCTGGCGAAGGAGCTCGGGCCGCGCCGGATCGCCGTCAACGTCGTCGCACCGGGCGCCATCGCGACCGATTTCAGCGGCGGCATGGTCCGCGACAATCCGGAGGTGAACAAGCACGTCGCGGACATGACGGCGCTCGGCCGCGTCGGCCAGCCCGACGACATCGGCCCGATGATCGCCTCGCTGCTTTCCGACGACAATCGCTGGGTCAACGCCCAGCGCATCGAGGTCTCGGGCGGCATGTCCCTTTGAAGCCTGATTGGATAGGCGTGTCGCCACCCACTCCCCGCGCCCGGCTTTCAATACCAGCGTGGCCTTAGCTGGTGTAAGCTAGCGGGGCTAGAAAGGGGTGTCCGATGTTCGAGTTAATATCCACCAGACTGAAGTGCGTTGGTTTGTCGATCGCTTGCATAGCTGTCGCCGTATTTGTTCTGCGGCCGTCTCTTTTCGCCCAACCAAATCCGCGATTGATCGCCAGCGGGCAAGAATCATCTGGCTCCGGCATGACTGAAGCCGCGCCCTCCGAAAAGGCTTGCCAGTCACGGGTGAATGGCACGCCAGAAAAACTTCTGGAGTGCATTCAACAGCCATCGCTCTGGAATCATCTCACCCACTTTCAGAAGATCGCCAACGAACATAAGGTGAATGGTCACGGCTACCGCGATACTGGCACACCTGGTTACAAGGCGTCGGTCGACTATGTCGCTGGGCTGATGCGGCAAGCAGGCTATCACGTAACCATCCAGCAATATCAATACAACGCTTCCGAGGTCACTGGAGTCCCGCAGTTCGATACGCCAGACCAAACTTTTGTCTTCACGCGCGACTGGCTTGTCGCTCAGCGTTCCGGCGGAGGCAGAGTCACGGCCGCGACGCAGTCGACCGACGGCTCTGGCAATGGGTGTTTCGCCGGTGATTTTTCAGGATTCGTGCCCGGACATATTGCTCTGCTTGAGCGCGGAACATGCGCCTACGATGCGCAGGTGGCTAACGCTGAAAAGGCGAGGGCAGCAGCAATCATTTTCTACGCATCTGGCAACGTTAATCCGTTCCCAGTCCGACTCACGCGTCCGGCGACGATTCCGGTCGTTAGTGTTTCTTACGCGGTGGGCTCGGAGTTGCTCCGCCGATACGCCGACGTGAACTCACCGGTAGTGCATCTCGACATTCGCATGCGGCCCACCTCGGGTGTGGACTACAACCTGATCGCCGAATCACCTTTCGGAGATAAAAACCACGTCGTCGTGGTGGATGCACATCTCGACTCTATCTACGGCGCGGGCATGCTGGATAATGCATCCGGATCGACAACCATTCTCGAGATCGCCCTGAACATGGCCAAAACGCCGACTCACAATCAACTCCGCTACATCTGGTTCGGTGGCGAGGAACTCGGGTTGCTCGGCTCCACCTATTACACTACGCACTTGAGCCAGACGCAGCGAAAGCGAATCGCCTTCGACATTGATATGGACGTCACCGCCACCCTGAACTTCGACATGTGGATTGCCGATCCCGCGTTTGCATACAATGTCAGCCAGTTCCCCCCAAACGTTGTCCCCCAATCAAAAATAGGCAACAAATTTTTCGAGGACTTTTTCACCTCCATCGGAGTTGTGTCGGAATCTGCCAGCTTTGGGAATAGCGGAACCGACTCGAACTCGTTCGCACTGATCGGCATCCCGGACACCGGCATTCTCACCCGGCAGGATTGCTGCAAGGCACAATCGGAAGTCGACATATGGGGCGGGTTCTTGGGAAACTATGAAGGCACAGTACCAGGTAACGATGGCGGATGCGTCGACTATCCCAACCGTTGGTGTGACAATCTCCCCAATAACGATCCGTTTATCTTGGAACTGGCATCGAAGGCTTCAGCCTATGTGACGCTCAAGATGGCCAATCATGTATTTAAGGCGGAGCAGCCCTAACGAACGGTATTTGGGACCAAAACCAGATAGATCGCCATCGCCAGTCCGACTAATGCCAGAAAGAAAGCAATCGCGACTGCCTGGTTCGAAGAACTAGGACGTTCCGTCTGGCCGTGATCCAACGCCCGGATCAACCGGAGGTGGTGCCATCCGGCAAAAGCATTCACGACTACCCCAACCGCGATCAGCACTGTGCCGAACGGCAGCGACAGCCGGTATGATCGTGCCGCTGAAGCATGTTCGATAATCTGGAGTTGCTGCAGGAAGAGCCCAAAGCGAGCCACGACGAACCCGAACCCCATCAAGGCCAGGCCCGTGCGAATCCATGCAAGAAGAGTTCGCTCAGCCGCTAGATAGTCGCTGAGAGCAGCTTTTTGTCCGGATCCTGCTGGCTCGTTCATCTTTCTGTCTCCCGCAATTTCATTGTGATGCGAACCTCGGTAAACGCCCACTTAGGGTACCCTGCCCCTCCCACTGATCTTTCAAAATAATAGAATTAGCGCCACACTATGGCCAAGATCAAGCCGATGCATTCATGATCTTTGCCTTCTCACTCTGGGCGAGGGAACATAGTCGTCGATGATGCCGTAGAGGTCGACGCGCCCGCGCTTCAGCAGTGGCGCAGGGGCGCGGTCGTGGAGCAGAAACCAGGCTTCTCGGTAGTGCTCCCACTGGTTTTGCCTGTCGCCCGGGCACACGCAGATGGACTGTTTGCACGAGGCCACAGCCCACGGAATGATGTACCAGACATCTTTAGGAATGCAGTAAACGGCGAGGTAGTCGAAATCGGTTTGCCGGTAGCGGTGGTTGGGGCCGCTGACGTGGACCAGGCTGGCGACGAAGTTGCCGGGCTTCAGGTTGCTCGCCTGAAATAAAGTGGATTTCACTTGCACGCTAATGAAGCGTCCGCCCAGATCAACCACGACGTCATATTGGGTTGAGTCGCCTACGGGCTTAGCCAGTTGGTAGCCGAATTCGGTGGCTTTGGCCATGAAACGAAGCTCGGCCCATTGCCCGCGCTTTTTGTGGTCGCGGATATCCATGCCGGAAGTTTTCACGCTGTCCCCTGTGTCGCGAAATAAAAAGGCGCGGCCGCCGGGCTACGCCTTTCCTCGTATTCACTCACAGAATATCATATTGTATATACTATCTCAACAAGTTATTGTATATTTGGCGACGCGTTCCCGTGCCCTAGACCCTGCCCTGAGCGAAACCGAAGGGGTTTCCGCCCATTTTTTGACGCTAACCTGGGCTGACACGGACTGAGAGACTGAATGACGCTGAACCTTAGCATGTGGGGTCCGGTACCCTCAATAAGAGTGAAGGCACCAAGCTGAGCATCCAATGTCCAACGATTTTCTTGACAACCTCAACCACGCTACGAGCATCCGTGTGTAATGGGGTCTAAGCACTGTTAAAGGGACTTTATTCTTATGTGTTCCTGATCTCCGATTGCATTTCTAAGAAATCTTGATCCAAAGGCAAAGTGTTCCTCCTGAACGCCCGAAAAGAGGAAGTGGTATGGCAGGTCTGCTACCCGCTCGCGCCTTCACGATGCTATCTTCCGCTGAACGACAACAACTGGCCGAACGCTATACGATTGCGCTTGCCGCTGCGCTGTTCGCCATATTGCTTCGCTGGTGTCTTGAGCCGCTGCTCGGCCATGTCGCTTTCTACGCGACAGTGTATATGGCGGTTGCATTTTGCGCTCTGATATGTGGCTCAGGTCCCGCTGTCTTAACCGGCCTGATGGGCTTTTGGGGAATCTTTTATTGGTTTGTGGACCCACGCCATTCCTTGGTGGTTGGCCGCACACAGACTCATGCCGTGATCGGGTTCTTGCTCGTATGCGCGGTTCTGATCTGGCTCGGAGAAGCAAACCGCCGGAAACAATTGAGATTGAATTCCGCGGTGGTCGCACTCACCGCAGAAACGAACGAGAGAAAACGGGCCGAGGCAAAGCTTCAGTGTGCGCACGACGAACTGGAACAACGAGTAGCAGAGCGCACGGCTGAACTTTCCGATGCACTGGCTGAATTAGGGTCAGAGGTAAGGGGAAGGAAGGAAACAGAAGAGCGATTGCGAAATTTATCGCTTCGACTGATGACACTTCAGGATGAAGAGCGTCGCCGCATAGCCCGCGATTTGCACGACACCACCGGACAAACGCTCGCGGCACTGAAAATGACTTTGTCGTTGCTCGAGCGCGAGGCTGCGAAAGTCCCGGAAATGGCAAAACTCGTAGCTGACCTCAATGCCCTCGCCGACGAAGCCGTGCAGGAGATACGAACCACCTCATATCTGCTTCATCCCCCGCTGCTCGATGAAGTCGGCATTGCTTCTGCTGCGCGCTGGTTCGTCGAGGGCTTCGCAAAACGTAGTGGCATTCAAGTGGACTGCGATCTTCCAGAGAAAATGGAGCGTCCGCAACGAAATTGTGAGCTGGTATTGTTCCGGGTGTTGCAGGAGAGCCTGACCAACGTTCATCGCTATTCTGGAGCATCAGCCGCTGGCATAAAGCTGCGCCTGGAGAACGATCAACTCAAACTGGAGGTAAGCGACAACGGTAGAGGAATTCCTGACGACCGACTGCAAGAGGTTCGCAGATCGGGCGGAGGCGCGGGAGTTGGGATTGCGGGTATGCGCGAGCGAGTGCGCGAACTGGGCGGCCAGCTTGAGATTCAATCGGGCAGAAAAGGGACGACGGTGAGCGTAGTTCTTCCCATGTCGACAGCCGCGGTTCCAACCGAAGGACCCCGCAGCGTCTACGCAAACTGAAGTCTCGACTAATTTTCACGCATCGCTATCTCATCAGGCAGACCCCTCACTTGGCTCGCGACGACAATCGTTTGCCGGGTGCCCCGCTCCTTGCGTTTTTTGCAAGGGGCGGGAGCGGTTGGCCGTCACATCTTTCCGGACGAACCGGGTTTAGCCTCCGTTCATGCCCAAGGGTCTGAGGCGTTACTACGGTACCGGAGATCTGCACTTCATCACCTGCAGTTGCTATCAAAGAAAGCCTTGGCTCGACAGCGATGACCGCCGTGATCTGTTTCTGAACACTCTTGAAGAGGTGCGCAAAGGGCATCGCTTTGTTGTGCTGGGATACGTCGTGATGCCGGAGCACTTTCACTTGCTCATGAGTGAGCCGCAGGTGGGGACACCGTCCACGGCGATGCAGAGTGTTAAGCAGCGGTTCGCGCAGAGAGTTGTGCCACGGCACAGGCAGCGCCGTCGTCCGGGGTGCCCCGCTCCTTGCGCTTTTTGCAAGGGGCGGGAGACGAGCATCCCAAAACCAATGCCCATCTGGCAGCCGCGCTTCTACGATTTCAACCTTTGGACGGAGGGGAAGCGAATCGAAAAATTGCTTTATATGCACAGCAATCCGGTAAAACGGGGATTGGTCTTGGAGCCGGAGCAGTGGCGCTGGAGCAGCTCTCGAAGCTATGCCTTTGGCGAGGTCGGGCTGGTGCAGATCAACGATTGCGATGTTCTGCGGATGACGATGAGGGATTCGGCGTGACGGCACCCGCCCCTTGCACAGAACGCAAGGAGCGGGGTACCCGGCTTCGCGCAGCGGAGCGGTTGCGGAGTCGAAGGACCCCTACCAGCTCAAATTCGCCGACGCGCGTCAGGGAATTTTCCCATGCTCGTGCTAACGAATTCTCTGCGACAGTCCACCAGCCGCTCGGTATCCGTACCGGCATGACTGGCGATTTGGGATAACTGCGCTTCCTGCTCGGGCGTGAAATGGACTTCCATGCCTGTCAGTGTCGGAGGGCGATTCTACGCTCTCAACGGTCCGGTGGCCCACAGCCTGCCCTGAGCGAAGCCGAAGGGTTGCGGCCCGGTTTTTTGGGCGGTAACCCGGGCGTCGCGCCGGTATGTGTTAGCCCAGATTAGCGTCAAAAACCGACGCGAACCTCGGGCACCGGCAAGTTGCGTTCGCAGAGTTCCCAATTCATCAACCGTCTCCGTGAATCACTTCGTTAAGCCCACACATTGGGCATGAAACGCGTAGATCCGGCGTACCTCTACCGATTGCACCTTCTTCCCTAATCCGCAGGGGAACACCATCGTTGGGACATTGGGGCATGCGCCCTGTGAAATGCATCGCTCGAATGGCATAGGCGTCTAGTGAACTCCTTGCGTCGGGTGCTCGACGCCGAACGGTGTGAACTCGCGGGGCCTCGGTTGGCTCTCCATGAATCCTCACAAGATTTCGCCCGAGCTGCTTAGCAGCGTAGAGTGCACCGTCAGCAGCCCCAATGAGATCCTTCGAGGACTGGGCGTGCTCGGGGAATGTGGCGACTCCGATGCTGAGCGTGACTTTGACCCGTTTGCCCCCGACCGAGATAGCCTCAACCTCGGCGCGGATCGACTCGGCTAGGGCCACCGCCTCCTCCGACGTGAAGTTCGGCAGGAGCGCAAGAATCTCTTCGCCCCCGTAACGGTATGCGCTACCTTTGTGCCTGCATCGCCTGTCCACAACGGTCGCACATGCAATCAGGACCTCATCCCCAACAGGATGGCCATGTGTATCGTTTACGACCTTGAAATGATCCAGGTCGATCATCAGAACTGAAAGGGGTTCAGCTAAACTGGCTCCAGCGACCTTGGCGGCCAGATCCCTATCGAGTGCTTTTCGCCGCAATAGCGGAAGGAGGTCATCCAGGTCGCGCGTTCGTCCCTCGTCCACAAGGAGCTTACCGTCTTGGTATTCCCAACCATGGTTCTTAAGGACCTCTAGAATCCTGGCCTCGACCTCGTGGTTGTTTCGGCATATCTCGCGAATGATGACCTCCGCTATGTGCCGTTGCGACTCTTCATCCAAAGGAGTGAGGTGCTTTTGTGCTCGGTCCTTGTAAGCGCGGATTCTCAGTTTGTGGCTGTAGCGTTCCTCCGCAGTCAGGTCCAAGCCGCTAATGTTCGCCAGGCGAAGAATCGTCTCAACCTCGTCCGCATTATTGTTAGTGCCAAGAAGTCCAACGATTGGAGACCACGGTACGGGCAAACACACCTCCGGTGGATTGGAAAATTGTATACCCGGGCTTACCGGCTACTCGGACTATGATGCCGGTTATGTCGGGCTCGCCCGGTACCCCAGGTTCCCGCTCGGTCTTTGAGGTGGTAACCTAGGAGTCGCGTCGCTATAAGTTAGCCCGGGTTAGCGTCAAAAACCGACGCGAACCTGAGGCGCCCGACAAGAAAAACCTAACGGGCATCATTTGAAGATGGCAATTTATCCTCGCCCACGCTGCCGTGATACCATTTCGCCGCTATGAAATACCTCGCACTAGCCGTGCTTTTGGCCGTCATTCAGACACCGACGCCAGTCCCGAGGAAGGCAGCCAATCCAAGCGGTGGAACACCCCAAAATGTCAAACAGGAGCCCGGCACCAATAAGGCACCATCCGCGCGACCGCCCAGCCCCGTAGAGCCCACGCCAAGTCAAGATGCCAGCAAAAATTCAGCAACCGAAAATACACCAAGGCCCGTAATCGTCCGCGAACTTCCCCCCGTCTCTGTGACGAAGGATTGGCTGGACAGAGTCTACATCGCCTTCACTGGCATCTTGATCATTGTTGGTATCCTTGGTGTTAAGGCGGCCTTCAGGACGCTTAAAGCGATAGAAACGCAGACACATGCACTTGTTAATTCCGAGCGTGCGCAGGTGTACGTTAAAGCCATTAAACATCCGGGCAGTGGCGGCCACGCCACCTTCACGATAAGGGCTAAGAACTACGGGGGGGTGCCTGCCCGCATTGTTTCTTCGGTTTATACGGAAACAGCTCTCCAGTTTCCTGACAGAGAACTACCCGTTCCTCCGCAATACGATAGGTCGATATTGCTCAACGAGAAATTCCTCGAACCGAGAGCCAAACATATAATCGTCGAATTTGATCCATTCTCGGAACCAAACAGGATGAGGCAGCTGAGTCCCCCCGGTTCCAAGGCGGTGGTGTATGGAAGAATTGAATACTTCGATGGGATCTCTCTCACAAAGAGAGAGACGCGCTTCGCGTTTGCCCACGTCAAGGAGAAGGCTAGCGAGATTGGCGGCCAACTCATCCGGTGTGGTTCCCGCGAATACAATCTGTACACCTAACAAGCAGGGCGGAGCCGCCAGGTCCCACGAAAACCACCTAGCCACGCTCCTCCATTTCTGGCATAATTACTCGTGCACCCATCCTGCACAAAATTTCAAACACAATTTAAGGTGAGGAAGCGATGTCGGCAAAGTACATCTTTGTGACTGGCGGAGTTGTGTCTTCGCTCGGTAAAGGGCTGGCGGCGGCCTCGATTGGCTGCCTGCTGGAGAGCCGTGGCCTGAAAGTTAACCTGATGAAATTCGATCCTTACCTCAACGTGGACCCAGGCACGATGTCGCCCTTCCAGCACGGCGAGGTTTTCGTTACCGACGACGGCGCCGAAACCGATCTCGACCTCGGCCACTACGAACGCTTTACCCACGCCAAACTTTCTCGCGACAACAATTGGACCACCGGACGCATTTACGAGCAGATCATTGCCAAGGAACGCCGCGGCGATTATCTCGGCAAAACCGTGCAGGTGATTCCCCACGTGACCAATGAAATTAAGGCGGCCATGAAGAAGGTCGCGCAGGATGTGGACGTCGCAATCGTCGAGATAGGCGGCACGGTGGGCGACATCGAATCGCTGCCGTTTATGGAAGCCATCCGGCAGATGCGTCAGGAACTCGGCCGCGAGCGCACTTTATTTATGCACGTAACGCTGGTGCCGTTCATAGCGGCGGCGCAGGAACTCAAGACCAAGCCTACGCAGCATTCGGTGAAAGAGCTGTTAAGCATTGGAATCCAGCCTGACATCCTGCTCTGCCGCACAGACCGCTTTCTGTCCAAGGAGATCAAATCAAAAATCGCCCTCTTCTGCAACGTCGAAGAAGAAGCGGTAATCACGGCGAAAGATGTCGCCTCCATCTACGAAGTCCCAGTAGTGTTTTCGCACGAAGGCGTGGACACGCTGGTCCTGCGCTATTTGCACATCGAAGCCAAAGAGAGAGACTTGAAAAATTGGGAAGAGCTAGTCCATCGCGTCTACAACCCCAAAGCCGACGTAACAATCGGCATAGTAGGCAAGTACGTCGAATACGAAGACAGCTATAAGTCGCTGAAAGAGGCTTTGGTGCATGGGGCGCTGGCTCATAATCTTAAATTGAATTTGAATTGGATTGAGGCGGAGGGGTTGGAAGCTGGGGACAACGATGAACAGCTTGCGGATTACGATGGGATTCTGGTGCCTGGCGGTTTTGGTAAACGGGGCATCGAGGGGATGCTGATTGCGATTCGTTATGCGCGGGAGAACAAAGTCCCGTACTTTGGGATTTGTTTGGGGATGCAGACGGCTTGCATCGAGTTTGCTCGTAACGTTTGCGGATTGGCGGATGCTAATTCCAGCGAGTTCGATCCCGCGACTCCGCATCGCGTGATTTACAAGCTGCGCGAATTGCGCGGCGTCGAGGAACTTGGCGGGACTATGCGGTTAGGAGCTTGGACTTGCAAAATCGAGCCGGGAACTTTGGCGCATAGAATTTATGGACAGCTCGAGATCAGCGAGCGCCATCGGCATCGTTACGAATTCAATCGCGAGTATGAGGAGACTTTGACGGCTGGCGGGTTGCGGATTTCTGGCTCTACTCCTGACGGGACTTATGTGGAGATGGTTGAGCTTCCGGACCATCCGCATTTCATCGGCTGCCAGTTCCATCCGGAGTTTAAGTCGAAGCCGCTGGAGCCGCATCCTTTGTTCAAAACTTTTGTGGGGGCGGCTTACGAGCATGGGTTGAAGCGGCGCGCGGAGAAAGCTGCGGCTGAAGTGGAGATGTTCCACCGGCCGGAAAAAGTCGGCCAGCGCTAAGAACTGGTTCGAAGGATTCACCGCCGAGGACGCCGAGATCGCGGAGAACCTCATGAAATTAAGATCATTTTTTCTCGGCGTTCTCTGCGATCTCGGCGGTTAAGGGATTTTTGCCTGACTGTTTCTTTCCAAGTCGAGGGTGTGCGCATTGGATCGGGCAATTTATTTCTTATTGCCGGGCCATGCGTCATTGAGAGCGAGAAGCATGCCTTGTTTATGGCGGAAGTTATCAAGGGCGTGACGCGGTCGCTGAATATTCCATTTATCTTTAAGGCTTCTTACGATAAGGCCAACCGTACTTCGATGCGCAGCTTTCGCGGACCGGGACTGGTCGAAGGCCTGCGCATTCTCAAGAAAGTTAAAGATGAAGTCCACATCCCGGTGCTCACCGACGTGCACGAGACTGCCGACGTCCCCAAGGTTGCCGAAGTCGCAGATGTGTTGCAGATTCCGGCATTCCTCTGTCGACAGACGGATTTGATCGTTGCGGCAGCCATGAGCGAGCGGGCGGTGAACATCAAGAAAGGCCAGTTCGTTTCGCCTTGGGACATGAAGCACGCTGTGGAGAAATGCCGCACCGCGGGCAACGATCGAATATTTCTCACAGAGCGCGGATCGAGCTTTGGCTACAACAATCTGGTTGTGGACATGCGATCGCTTGCCATCATGCGCAAGTTTGCGCCCGTGGTTTTTGACGCGACCCATTCAGTGCAACTGCCGTCGGCCTCCCACGGAGACGATGATGGATCGGCGACTAGCGGCGGGCAGCCTGAGTTTATTCCAGTGCTGGCGCGCGCGGCCGTAGGGGCGGGCGTGGACGGCGTGTTCCTCGAAGTCCACGACAATCCCAAAGAAGCCAAGTCCGACGGCGCCAACGCGCTGGAGTCTACGCAGTTGCGCGGAGTGCTTAAAGAATTGCAGGCGTTACATGCGGCGCTACACGCGGCACGGTCCACTCCTTAGCAACGATAACGCTCAACTCCGACGCGCCTGCTGCACCATCTCTATCAGAACATTTCTAGCATCTTTCGGATTGCGGACTTCTCGCAGGAAAGCGATGCGAGTGCCACGCATGCCCTCCGGGGTTTTCAAGCGTGCCTGAAAGCCAAGGCGATCGACCGAGGTCATCGCGGCTTCTTGGGAGTCGATGCCAGCGAATTTTCGGGCAATGAGGACGAGTGCGTCTTTATGGTCGGCATTCATGTGCTGAATGATTTCGGCGGTGGAGTCGGCGAGAGGATCGGGTTGCGCGTGGTCATATTCCGACGCAGAAACCCAGCCCATCACGCCGAAGCCGCCGACGTAGTAAACGTCAACGACCTCCATGCGGTAGAAAGAAAAATCCTCGAAATCCACCCAATACTTGCTGTTTTCGTAACGTTGCAAGTACAGGGTTCTCGCCGCTGGCACGTCCGCCGGCTGCAACGGGAGTACATTCCCCACCAATGTGACCCTGGATGCTCCGAGCGGATCGCCGCCGGTATCAGGCTGAGTCACGAGCAGGCTGGAGCGAGGGTCAGCTTGCAGGTTCTGCGTATGCATGGCCATGGTGCTAATCAGGAAGATAGGCCGTCCGCGATCGTCCAGGCCGTAAGGCATCACCGATCCGAATGGAAAGCCGGGCTGTTTTCGCGACAACGTTGAAAGGCTGCCGATACGGCCCAGGTACACCAGCGTACGCGCACGCTCGGCGAATGCGGGCTCGGGGACGGGAGGCTTGTCTGTGGCTGGACCGCTGGCCGCATGTTTTCCGATCGATGAAGTCATCGTTAATCTCCTGGTAGCTCAATAATCGCACGAACTCCGAAGGTGGAACCCTCGAAATCTGCTACCATTTTCGCCACGATCAAATTTTTGCATGCTCATCTTCGCCACCATTGCCGGCATCGTTGTGATTCTTGCAGTGCTGCTGGATGCGTTTGAGACCGTGGTACTGCCGCGCCGGGTGCGGCGGAAATTTCGTATTACCGTTTGGTTCTATCGCTACACCTGGATTCCGTGGCGCAAAATCACCAGCCTGATCAAGTCGCCGGGACGGCGCGAGAATTTCCTCGGCTACTTCGGGCCGCTGTCGCTGCTTCTTCTGCTCGCGCTGTGGGCCTGCGGTTTGATTTTCGGTTTTGGGTTGCTGCAATATGGCGCCGGCGAGCACGTCCAGCTTAGCAACGAGCCGATCACCTTCGGACGGGTAATTTACTTCAGCGGATCAACTTTTTTCACTCTTGGGCTACGGCGACATCGTTCCGACGTCGCCGTTTTCCCGCGCGATGGCCGTGCTCGAAGCCGGCATGGGCTTTGGTTTTCTGGGAACCGTTATTGGCTATTTGCCGACAATTTATTCTTCGTTTTCCAGACGTGAGATTGAGATCTCTTTATTGGACGCACGCGCCGGTTCACCGCCTACCGCTGCCGAGTTGCTGGTACGCTTCGGGAATTGCGCGCAACCAGATGTGCTGGATAAAATTTTTCGCGAGTGGGAACAGTGGGCGGCCGAACTACTGGAGAGCCATATTTCTTATCCGCCGCTCAGCTTTTTTCGTTCGCAACATCCCAATCAATCGTGGCTGGGGGCACTCACCATGATGCTCGACGCCAGCGCGTTGGTGATCGCAGGCATTGAGGGCATTCCCGCGGAGCAGGCCAAGCTGACATTTGCCGTTGCGCGACATGCGATGGTCGACTTAGCGCAGTTGATAGATGCACAATACGATCCTTTGGATGCGGGACCGGCTTGACGCTGAGCAACTGGCGAAATTACGGCAGACGCTTCTCGATCATGGTTTGCGCCCTCGTGAACCAGCGAAATCTGAAGACAAGCTCACGCAGCTGCGCTCGCTTTACGAGCCCTATGCGCTTGCCATGGCGCGCGATTGTTCATCACCCTGCCTCCGTGGATTCATCCCGAGAAGAAAAAGGACAATTGGGAAGCGGGACCGTGGGATCGCGCCATTCAAGCCAAGAGCCTCGCGGGCCTCGGACATGCCGAGCGATTGCGGGCGATCGATGATCACTTCTGAGCGGAATCTGTAGAGACGTAGCTTGCTACGTCTCGGCCGCCGAAGACGCGTTCCGCACGCGCGAGATTTTGCCAGCAACGTCTCTACAGTCGGGCGCCGTGCTAACATCCTCTTTCTTTTATGAAACACGTAGGCGAAAACGTGGTGCGCATTGAGGCTGCGGCCTTGCAGGTCCTGGCCGATCGCATTGCCGGACCTATGGCCGATGCGTTCAACCGCGCGGTGGAATTGCTTTACGGCTGCAGTGGTCGGTTGTGGTCACTGGCATGGGGAAAAGCGGCATCATTGCACGTAAGATTGCAGCTACTTTGAATTCGACTGGAACTCCGGCACTATTCATGCATCCGGTCGAGGCCGTACATGGAGATCTGGGGATGGTGGTACGCGGCGACGCAGTCGTAGCACTTTCTGCTAGTGGTGAGACTGAAGAGATTCTTCGCCTGCTGGCTACGCTCAAGCGTTTGCAGGTGCCGTTGATCGCGATGACTTGCGATGAGATTTATGCAAACCTCGCGGACAAGAATATCCGCGCTACACGATCCATTCGCCGAAGCGGCCGATGTCGCGCTCGATTGCTCGGTGGCCGAGGAGGCTTGTTCGCTGGGGCTGGCCCCGACGGCTTCTACTACCAGCATGCTCGCACTCGGGGATGCGCTCGCAATGGCGCTGGCCGAAAAGCGGGGTTTTAAGGAAGAAGATTTTGCCAACCTGCATCCTGGCGGCAAGCTCGGCAAGCGATTGGCTCGAGTGGAATCGCTCATGCACAGCGGGGATGCGGTGCCTCGCGTCACGCCCCGCACAACCATGCCGGATGTGATTTATGAAATGTCGCGTAAGAAGCTTGGCGTTACCGCGGTGGTGGATGATGAAAGGTTGGTCGGCGTCATTAGTGACGGTGATTTGCGACGTCTGCTTGAGCTGCGCGGCAAAGACGCGCTCGATCTGGCGGCCGGGGAATGCATGACCAAGAATCCGCGGACAATCGCAGGAAATGAGTTTGCAGCTACGGCGCTGGCGGTGATGGAGGAAAAGAAAATTACCTCTTTGGCGGTAGTGGACGGAAGTGGCAAACTGCAAGGCATTGTGCACCTACATGACCTATGGGGAACTGAAATGGTTTAATCTCTCAATGAGTCAATCCTATGTATCACTACGATCCCAATACGGCTTTGGATGAACTTACGGAAGATGCGATTCTCCCCAACCCGGTTCACGTCCGCGACATGATTCTGCGCAAGCGGCTTTCTGCGGATAAATCGCTGGAAATGAACCGGCTGTTCGTGGAGTATCAGAAGTTTTTCGGCGAGACACAGAAGCTGGGCAAAGATATTCTGAAGCACTTGGCCGGCTCAATTTCGAGTAGTGTCGCCTAGCGTTATTGGCCGGCATTGTTGGCGAAGAAGCGCTCCCAGAGCTTCCCTGGTTGCGATTCGCCCTGTTCTCAGGTACGGTTTATCCTAGGCGGGTGCGAAGGTATACTGCACTGGGATTGTTTAGGGTCGCTTGAGACCGGGTTGGAAACTCTAGTGAATACGCAATGAAACGAATCCTAAATCTGCTTTCACGTTCTTCAAGCATGCACCTCGGGCCGCTTGAGCAGCAACTGCTTTCCGTTTTGTGGACGCGAGGAAGCGCGACGGTTCGCGAGATAGTGGACGGTGGCGAGATTAAGCTTGCTTACACGACCGTGATGACCACGCTGGACCGTCTTTTCAAGAAGGAAATACTCAACCGGGTGTCCGAAGGGAGAGCGTTTCGCTATTCTCCGCGATACTCACAGGCAGAGTTGGAAAAAGCGGCGGTTGGCGAAGCCATACGGCAATTGCTGGGATCGAGTGCCGGGGCAGCCTCACTTCCATTGTCGTATTTAGTCGAAGCAGTCAGCGAACACGACGCTGGCTTGCTGGATGATCTGCAGCGACTGCTGGATCAAAAACGCCGGGAGCTTCGCAGCGAAATCCGAAGTGATCGGCGAAAGGAGACACAATAATGTTTGCCGCAAGGTGCATTGGTGTCTCACTCGCGGTGTTCGTCCTGCTGTATGTTTTTTTGTCACTATTAATTTCGCGGGGATGGAAGTTGATGCGACGAACGCTGCGGCCAAGATCCGCTCGTGGCGCGGCGGATTTGCTGTTTGCTTTGCGCGTCCTTCCACTGGGGTTATCTTTATTTGTCACCTTGGCATTTACTCTGCCATCTTTCTTGTTGCTGGAGCCACGGTCGACTGGAGAGGCGATTGGCATTGCTCCGTTGGCGCTCGGAATTTGCTGCCTGCTTTTGTTCAGTGCGGGAATTGCGCGCGCAGCGCTGGCTCAATTGCGGGCATCGCGAGCGCTGGTTGCGTGGCTGCGTGGGTCAGCGCTCATGGAGCCTCAGATCAAAGAGTCTGGCACGCACGTTCCCATCTTTCGTATTGGAAATGATGCCCCCACTTTTACCGTCGCGGGGGTTTGCGCACCCAAAGTATTGGTGTCCGAAGCTGCTATCGCGACACTAACTGCGCGGGAATTGCGAACCGCGCTGCGACACGAGATCGCGCACGCCATTCGCTATGACAATCTGCGAAAGCTTCTGTTTCGCTTTTCAGCATTTCCAGCGATGGCCGAATTAGAGCATGCCTGGTCAGAAGAAACCGAGATGGCGGCTGACGATGCCGCGGTATCCAGTTTTGACGACGCACTCGATTTGGCTGCGGCTTTAATTAAGGTCTCAAGATTAGGCCCGGTGGAATTCTCCGGTGAGTTGACTATGGCCCTGCTGCATAGTTCGACTGCATTAAGCGAAAGAGTGCATCGACTGGTCGCGTGGGATCAGACTGAAAAGCGTCAAGGCCCAGGAAGATGGTTTTACGTTCTACCTGCGGCAGGTGCCGTCGTGATTGCGGCAGCGACAACTTATGGCTCGGTCTTAACTCAAATGCACGCTGTGACCGAATGGCTGGTACGCTGAGAGCACCAAGCAGGAGCTCGATTCCTGTAATCGCTCGACTTATAAACGCGATGTCATCCCTAGCGAAGCGAGGGATTTGGGTTCTTCGCTGCGGGGCTTGCGGCGGTTATGCGACGAAGCGAAACGTCTGGGGTCGATCCCACTCGCGACTCAAATCATTCCACCTAGGATTTCCAGACTCTCGCTTTGCTCGGGATGACAAGCAATAAGCACAAAACTTACCGTCTGGTAGCCGTGACTTTTGCCGGCTCCGGAGGCGCGCTGGGCATGGTGGTGACTCTTGCTCCTTGCGACCCGCTTTGGGCGGCTGCGGCGGCGGCGACTGGAGCTGCTGTTGGCGTCAATCCCAGTTGCTTGCGCACCTCGGCTTCGAGCTTGATCATGGTGTCTTTATTCTCTTTCAGGAAGGCGCGTGCATTTTCGCGTCCCTGGCCGATGCGTTCGCCTTTGTAGCTGTACCAGGCGCCGGATTTCTCAACGATGTTATGAACTGCGGCGATGTCAAGCAGATCGCCTTCGCGCGAGATACCTTCTCCGTACATGATGTCGAATTCGGCTTCGCGGAAAGGCGCAGCCACTTTGTTTTTCACGACCTTGATTTTTGTCCGCGAGCCGGTGACCACGTCGCCTTCTTTAATGGCGGCGATGCGGCGAATGTCGATGCGCACTGATGAGTAAAACTTTAATGCGCGCCCGCCGGTCGTGGTTTCGGGATTGCCGAACATGACGCCGATTTTTTCGCGGATCTGGTTAATGAAGATCAGACAGGTGCGCGATTTCGAAACTGTGCCGGTGAGTTTACGCAAAGCTTGTGACATCAGCCTTGCCTGCAAGCCCATGTGGCTGTCGCCCATTTCGCCATCGAGCTCGGCTTTGGGTACGAGTGCGGCCACGGAGTCGACGACCAGCACATCGATTGCTCCTGAGCGCACGAGAGCCTCAGTAATTTCTAGCGCTTGCTCGCCATAGTCTGGTTGCGAGACCAGCAGGTTGTCGACATCGACGCCGAGTTTCTTGGCGTATCCGGGATCTAGCGCGTGCTCAGCATCGACAAACGCGGCCATGCCTCCCATTTTTTGCGCCTCGGCGATAACTTGCAGCGTGATTGTGGTTTTGCCCGATGATTCCGGGCCGAAGACTTCGACTACGCGTCCGCGGGGAAAGCCGCCGACGCCCAAAGCTGCGTCGAAGGAAATCGCTCCCGTGGGAATTACAGAAATCGGGACGATGGCTTCCTTCGATCCCAGGCGCATGATTGAGCCCTTGCCAAACTGCTTTTCGATCTGTGCAAAGGCCAGATCAATTGCTTTAGAACGTTCGTCAGCCATAAGAGGCGGCTCCTTTGTGATTGCAGGATGATTCAGGCCGAATTATACACGCTGACTTAAGCGAATAAAAAGCGAATTCGAAGAGAATCGGTGGAAATGTCCCGAATTGGATACTGCGTTTTTAATCTACGTACCCGTGCCGGAGAGAGGAATAGTTTGCGGACTTCCGCCACCGTTGTCGTAGACCTCGAGAGTAGCTGAACGCGATCCTTGCTGGGTGGGCTTGAATGTAACTTTCACGGTGCAGTGGCTGTGTGGCGGCAGAGTGGAACCACAGTTGTTGGTTTGAGCGAAGTCGCCCGGGTCGGCTCCCCCGAATGTGATGCTACTGATCGAGACCGGATTTTTGTCTTCATTAAACACTTCGACCAGAGCCGGTGCACTCTTCGTGCCAACTTTCTGATCCCCAAAATTAATTCCGAGTGGAGACAAACGCACAACCATTCCCTCGCCGGAGAGTTCGACTTTCTGCGGGCTGCCTTGGGCATCGTCCGTAACCGAGAGCGTTCCGTGGGCGGGACCACGGGCAATGGGCTTGAACTGCACGGAGATCTGACAATCAGCTCCCACAGGCAATGTCGAAGGGCAATTGTTAGTCTCTGGAAATGGCCCAGCGGTCGATACGTTCGAGATGGTCACCGGTTGTGAGCCAGTACTGGTAAGCGTAGCGACTTGCGCCGCGCTGGTAGTGTGTATGAGCTGCGTAGAGAAAATGAGCTTCGCTGGTGCTAGCGAAACCGTCGGCGGTCCAATTCCGGTTCCGGTAAGCGCAACTGATTGTGGGCTGCCAATCCCCAGATAGCTGACGAACAGCGATGCGAATCTCGCACCTGCCTGTAAAGGTGTGAAGGTGACCTGAATCTGGCAACTGGAGCCTGCCGGGAGGCTAGTGCCGCAGTTGTTAGTCTGAGCGAAATCCCGCCGATTGGTTCCATTTATGCCGATGCGCTTAATAACCAGCGCGGATGCGCCAACGTTGGTTAGCGTTGCGGACTGCGGCGGACTCGTCGTTTTCACATTCTGGTTTCCGAACGCGAGCTTGACTGGCGTCAGGCTGGCGGTCGTTTGCAGCATCAGGTAGCCATCGCTCGTGAGTACGTCCAGCAGGCCATCATTGTTGAAGTCCCCAATGGCAGCGGGACCGCCGTTGAGGCCGGCAGGGAATTCGAAAGATGCCTTGAACGTGCCATTGCCAGCTCCCAAAGCGATCACTAGTAGCGGAGTATAGCTGGACGCAGCGAGCGCAACATCTAACTGACCGTTGCCGTCGAAATCTCCTGTGGCTACTGGAACTCCGTAGAACTGTGAGCATCCCCCCTGCGTGAAGGTGCCGTCACCCTTGCCAAGCAATATGCATCCATAATCCAAAATATCCAGCTTCCCGTCGCGGTTCATGTCAGCTGCAATTGGATTCTCGCCGCCGTCAGGGATGCTGCCACTGTCGCTAAAGCCACTGCTGCTCCCCGAGAAGAATTCCATACTGTCCGTCCGTGACTCCCGAAATCACCAGATCGAGCCAGCCATCGCCGTTGAAGTCTCCCACAGCAGGGAATTCGGAAAAAAAACTAGTGCCATAGGTCGAGCCATAGTTGAAAGTCCCGTCGCCTCTTCCGGTATCGATCTCGAACCACTGTTGCCCCGTGCTCCATCCGGCGCTGTAGATGTCCAAGATCCCATCCTGATTGAAATCTGCAATAGCAAGAGGGCTGTTGCCTCCATAGGTCGACACTAAAGATTTATAGGTTAAATTTCCGTGTCCATCGCCTAGGTAGATCGCGATGGTTGCCCCGTCATTAACTGCCAGGTCGAGGTTTCCATCTCCGTTGAGGTCAGCTGCGATCATCACAGCGCTCCCACTACCGCTGCTCGAAATGGGCGCCTGAAATCCTCCCTTTCCGTTGCCGAGCGAAACGTATAAGTACCCTTCAGAACTTCCCCAAGCAACATCGAGCAAGCCATCGTTGTTGAAATCTCCGACGGCGACGCCGAGACAATTGGGAAAGACCAACTTTTGCGTAAACGCCAACGATGACGACTGTTTTCGGATGGGAAAGAATGCCACGCTGGAGGCGACGCCGCCTGGGTTCACAACCCGCACCCACGCCGTTCCCCCTTTCGCCACATCGGACGCACTGATTGTTGTCTTTAGTCGGCTGGGGGAAATGAATTCGGTGACTCGCTCGGACCCATTCCACTCGATCACCGCCTGGGGGGAAAATCCCGTGCCGTTGACCGTGAGCTTGAATCCCTTACTACCTGGCTTTGTGCTGGCCGGAACTAACGGCTGATTCACGAATGGGACCTGCGCCAGCAGGGTCGCGCTTGTCAGGAGTATGAGGCAACAAGCGAGCCGCTTGGGGTTCATTTCCCTCCTTAAGATTTATGACGGATACGGAATGCGGTGAACTAGGACAAGCAGGATTCTGCGCCGGACCCGTCGAGCGGTCAAGGAGCAAGTTTGATCCGTCGGGATGAAGGTCCCGAATTGGATACTTCGTTTTGACGAACTATTTTCGTTACCGCCATAATTCGTCGTCATGAATACGTCGGACGTTGAGCTGGTGCAGCGCTGCTACCCGCAGATTTATCTGGCTTGCCACAAACGCCACATTCGAGCTTCGAGTACGGCGTACCAGTTGTCGGCGAGAGACTCTTCCATTCTGGTGCATTTAAGCGAAAGCGTTCCGGTGACGCCCAGCGAACTTGCGGTGCATTTAAGCGTGCGTGGATCAACGCTGTCGGCTGCCATCCAGCGACTGGAGGCACTTGGATACTTGTTGCGCAAGCGGATTCACAAAGACCGGCGGAGTGTCGCGCTCACGCTTACACCGCTAGGCGCGAAAGCCATGTCGGAGACGTCGGTGCTGGATTCGGAACGTGTTGCTGCAGTTTTGGCCAGACTTACACGAAGTGAACGGAATCGTGCGATGGAGGGACTTGAGTTGTTAGCCAAGGCGTCGAGGCAGATTACGAGCCTGCAGACATAGGATTGAAAGGAGGGGACATGTTGAAGATGGCGTTGTTGGCCGGCAGCCGTCGTCGCCGGCACCGGGCTTGCTCGTCGTCGTTATTGGTTTGCTGTTGCCGAAATCGCACGTGGCTGCTCGGAGCATTGCGCTTCATCGTCCGCCGGAAGAGGTTTTCCGGCTGATCTCCGATGTTAAAGCCGGTTCGACGTGGCGTCCGGACGTGCAGAATGTGGAGTTGCTGGAGGCTGTTAATGGGCACGTCCGTTTCCGCGAGAAGGGTAGAAATGTCGGTCTCACCATGGAGATCGTGGAATCAAATTCACCATCGCGTATGGTCACGCGAATTGCTGATCCAAAGTTGCCCTTTGGTGGAATGTGGATCTTTGATATTGGTCCAAGCTGCCGACGGCAGCCACTTGAACATTACGGAGCGGGGGGAGATTTACAATCCGATTTTCCGCTTTGTCTCTCGTTTTATTCTGGGATACAACCGAACCATGGATGCTTACCTGCAGAACGTCAGTCGCAAATTTAATGAAAGTTCCCTCCCCCAGGACGGTACGGCGTCCACCCTTTGAAATCGCTACCGGTGCTGAATTTTACAAATTACAGTCATTTCCCTGCTTTACAGATAGCCGATCTGTAGTAACATCTGCGGGCATGAACACCGCCCAGCGGGGGGTGTGGGGTAGCGGGCCCCAAGGCTCGCGTTCCAATTCGGAGGTAGGCATGGAAAATCGCGTGGTTGGTGACTCTTCGACTGCCGCAGCCCGTTCTCGAACTACAATTCATCGCGAAGGCCGCGGAGTCTGGGTCCTTACGGCATACGGCATTTCTGGACTGGCTTTATTTGGCGTACTGGTTTATTACTTTTCGACTTACGTGACGCATTAGGCTTTCGAAGTTTAGGGTTATTCGGCTCGCCCGTAACTTCCTCGTATACGCTGGGGTTGGTGTATGCAAAATACTTCGTTCCGGGTCTGATCCACTGTTTCGCCACGCGCCATCTCATCCGCATCCTCAGACCCGAACATGCTACAATGAGCCGCTCTTGAACACTTCTGTTGAGCAGCAGACACCCAGCGACGTCCCCAATCTTTAAGAGACGGAACTACACTCGTGCCCGACGATTCTGTGAAAAGTGCGCCGATAACCTACGCCGATGCCGGTGTCGACATCGATCGCGCCAATCGTACCAAAAAGCGCATTAAATACCTCGCCCATAAGACCTTTACCCGAGGGGTACTCAGCGAGATCGGCGGTTTCGGCGGCTTATTCGCGATTGATAAGACGAAGTATGTCGACCCCGTGCTGGTTTCGAGCGTGGATGGGGTGGGCACCAAGCTGAAAGTCGCTTTCGAGATGAAGGTGCATCACACCATTGGCGCTGATCTGGTAAACCATTGCGTGAACGACATCGCGGTGCAGGGCGCAACGCCGCTTTTCTTTATGGACTATCTCGCCACCGGCAAGCTCGAGCCGGAGGTCGCCGAGAAAGTCATCGAAGGCCTGGCGGAAGCTTGCAAGCACAATGGATGCGCGCTGATTGGCGGCGAGACGGCTGAGATGCCGGGGTTCTATCCCGAAGGCGAATACGATCTTGCCGGGTTCATTGTTGGCGTGGTTGAGCGCGAGCGGATCATCACGGGAAAGACGGTTCAGGTCGGCGATGTGATTCTCGGCCTGGCTTCGAATGGACTGCACACCAATGGTTACTCACTGGCTCGCAAACTGCTGTTCGATGTGGCTCATTACACGCCCGAGTCGTATGTCAACGAGCTGAAAGGGAAGGTCGGCAACGAGCTCATGAAAACCCACAAAAGCTATTGGGCGGCGGTGAAACGGCTGCTGTCAGACGCCGAGTGCGTTTCAGCGATGGCTCACATTACCGGCGGCGGTATTACTGAAAATCTTCCCCGGGTGCTTCCCCGAGGCGTGGCAGCGGTAATCGAGATTAATTCCTGGCCGGTGCCGCCCATCTTCGAACATTTGCAGCAGCTGGGGAATGTTCCGCGGGACGAAATGCTGCGCACGTTTAACATGGGATTGGGCATGTTGCTGGTAGTGCCGTCCGGCAAATTTAAGAAAGCTCAAACTTTGCTGGAGCGCGCTGGGGAAAAAGCTTTTACCGTTGGCCGGATTGTTAAGGGCGATCGGAAAGTGATGTACACGTAGCGGGGATCAATGGCATTCTCAACGCCAGTTCTCCCGCAAAGAAGTGGCCGTACGGTGGAGGCTCCTGGCCTCAGTTGCGGACAGCACGCCAGCAAGAGATAACAATTCCTTCCGCCGGCACTCCCGCGTCCTTTCGTTTTTGACATATGCTTCAATCGCTTCTCCGAGAACGGTGGATAAACCCTCCTCCCCGCGGCGCGCGGCTAACGCCAGCAGGGCGCTTTTGTGTTCTGGCTTAATTTCAACGGTTGTTCGCATGCCGCTGTAATTATGACATGCAGTGCACCTATTTGAGTCCACACGCGTGAGCCTGCCGGGGGACGGGAACAAAGACGCGTCTAGCGAAATCTACCCCGGCAAGTGCAAGCGCCACACCAGATAGCTGGCCGCTTCGCGTAGCACCGCTTCAACACGCTGCCACCGCGAGTGCGCACGCGAGTCGGGCCGCGGTGAAACGTATACCAGCAGGCGCTCGTGCTCCAGCAGTTTTCGGATGCGGAACACATGATACGCGTCACTGACCGCGATGCAACTGTGCATGTGATTGGCGCGCATAATCACGCCGATCCGTTGCGCGGATTGGGCCGTGTCTGAGCCCTGAGTTTCGGCGATCAGGTTCGAGTCAGGGATTCCGCGGTGCATCAGGTAATCGTGGCCGACGCCGCCTTCGCTGTAGCTGGGATCAGCAGCGGCGCCCCCGGTTGTGATGACGACCGGAGCAACGCCTTGCTGAAACAGATCAAAGGCATGGTCGAGACGCGCGCGATAGACGGGCGAGGGACGTCCAGAATATTCCGCGGCGCCGAACACAACGATAGCGTCCGCGGGATGAATTTCCTGCCGTGCGGCCTCGCGTGCGATCCGTACGCAGGTTACAGCCACCCAGAGGAGAGCGGCGACAGCTAGCGCTCCCACTAACAGCGTCCGGCGGCGTTGCAAGGGCCTTACGGCTTGGCTCATCCTTGTGCGAAGAATTCGGAAATATCCTGGGCAGAAATTGCGCCTTCCCGCATGATGCGCCAGCGGGCTTCTTCATCGGTGAGATCAACGATTGTTGAAGCCATCTCGCGCGGCGAAGTGCCGCCATCGACGATGATGGAAATGCGATCCTGCAGTTGGTCGCGCACGGCTTCGGCGCTGGTGCATTCCGATTCTCCGCTGAGATTGGCCGATGTCGCAGTAATTGGAATCTGAGCTGCCTGCACAACAGCCAGGGGAATCTTGGCGCTCGGTATGCGCAGGGCCACGTTGCCGGTGTTGGCGGTAACCTTCAATGGAAGCCGCGACGCGGCTTTGACAATAATAGTGAGCGGCCCCGGCCAATACCGACGCGCCAATTTGTAGAACTCGTCAGGCAGGGGCTTGGTTAACTCCTCGGCCTGTTCTTCGCTCTCAATCAAAAGCGACAATGGCTTGTGGCGCGACCGCGATTTGATTTCGTACACGCGATCGACCGCGCGCAGGTTGAAGGGATCGGCGGCCAGTCCATAAAACGTATCGGTGGGCATGCCCAGCACCAAGCCGGCTCGAATCTGGTCGGCTGCATACCGGATGAGCGATGCCTCCGGCTTCTCGCTGTTTATCTTAACGATTTCCGCGCGCACACGTTTCCTTCCTGAAAGGGTTCTGAATCCGCGAAAACTAACATAACACGGGCATGAACTGCAAGGAGAGATAAACAGGTATGATTCGCAAGAGAACCGTGAATCGGACCGCGCCTAGTCACGAAAAGGCCATACAAGGCCGCCTGCGCCGCGTCGAGGGACGCCACAACGCCCTCGTCAAAGAACTGCGGACAGCCTTCGCGCACGGCGAACTAACGTCCGATGGCTACTGCGCCATCGAAGGCATGCGCATTCTGGAAGAAGCCATCCGCAGCGGATTGAAGTTCAAGGCAGTATTCTTTCGGGCCTCAGCCGAAAACCGCGCCGAACGCCTGCTGCCACAGATGGCTGCGCACGTCGATACTCTGTTGCTTCCCGACAAGCTCTTTGCCAGCGCCGTTCCCAGCGAGAACCCGCAAGGCGTGGCTGCACTGGTGCGATGTAAACAATTAAAGTTGGAAGACGTACTGGCGAAATCACAGAACGGACCGTTATTGGCAATCGCAGGCGTGCAGGACCCGGGGAACTTGGGAACGATCCTGCGCTCGGCGGAGGCATTTGCGGCAAGCGGCGTTTTGCTTGGGGAAGGCACGGTGAGCCCGTTTAACTCGAAGGTTATACGGGCTTCGGCTGGGTCAGTATTCCGGCTTCCGGTGGTTGATGTAAAGCTGGCCGACACTCTAGACGCCCTGCAAGAACGCGGCCTTCGGCTTATCGCAACCTCATCGCACAAAGGCACGCCGGTTGACCAAGCCAACCTGAGTGGGCCGTTGGCCGTCTTTATTGGAAGTGAAGGTGCGGGGGTGCCGCGTGATCTGCTATCTGAAATGACTGAGACCGTGGCCATACCCCACTCGCCGAATGTCGAATCGCTGAACGCGGGTGTAGCTGCGAGTATTGTTTTGTATGAAATCGCCCGCCAAAAGCAAGCACCACAGAGGCACAGAGTCACAGAGAAATCAGGGAATTAATCTGCTCGGACTAGTGTTGGAGTGTGCCGTTATGGGACGCGGGTCTTCGGATTTGCTCGTTTCCCTACGCTATTTAGCGATTCCGTGTTGAGATGGTCAGGTGAACAATGGAGTCCAACCTATTCGCATCGACACTCGCAAACACGAAGAAGACACTCGAGACCCGCGAACAAGCCCTGTTATTGGCGCTGCACTTGAAGTTCATCGTTACCTTGGCCCAGGACTCATGGAATCCGCTTATGAGGAGTGCCTCTGCCATGAGTTTTGCCTTCGGAAAATAAGCTTTCAACGACAAGTGGATCTGCCGGTCGACTACAAAGGGCTGAAGCTGAGCTGTGGTTACAAGATCGATCTAATCGTGCAAGACGAGGTTATTTTGGAATTGAAAGCCGTCGAGAAACTGCTGCCAATTCACCAGGCCCAACTGCTCACATACCTGAAGCTCGCGCAGAAGAGGGTCGGGCTGCTGATTAACTTCAATGTTCCGCTGCTCACACAGGGCATCATCCGTCGCGTCCTGTAAACCCGTATACCACAGAGACACAGAGTCACAGAGAACGCAAAACCGTTGGGCATCAAGACCTGACTTTCTTGCCGCTCTTCGAAAACCGCTATTTTTCTCTGTGTCTCTGTGACTCTGTGGTGAAATAGGTTGGTGAGCTTATTCCAAACTATTCCGAGCGACGACAACGCCCGCGATCGCACGCGACCGCTTGCCGATCGTATGCGACCGCGGACGCTGGATGAGTTTGTCGGCCAGGAGCATCTGGTTGCGCCGGGGAAGCCCCTGCGCACGCAGCTTGAGCGCGACGATATTGGCTCGCTCATCTTCTGGGGCCCTCCGGGAACGGGCAAGACTACGCTGGCCAAAATCATCGCTCGCATGACTAAAGCCGAGTTTATTGAGTTCTCTGCTGTCCTCACCGGCATCAAGGAAATCAAGCAGGTCATGGCAGACGCCGAACGCGCCCGCCAGTACGGCACGCGAACCATCGTCTTCATCGATGAAATCCATCGCTTCAACAAGGCGCAGCAAGACGCGTTCCTGCCGCATGTCGAAAAAGGAAATATCCGGCTCATTGGCGCGACTACGGAGAATCCTTCGTTCGAGATTATTTCTGCTCTGCTATCGCGCAGCCGAGTCTATGTGCTGAAGCCTCTAACCGAGAGCCAAGTCGTTGTATTGCTCAAGCGGGCGCTGACGGATGAACAACGCGGATTGGGTGCGATGAAGCTGCGCGCATCCGACGAAGTGTTGGCCAAGATCGCGTCTTACTCCAGCGGCGACGCGCGCAGCGCTTACAACGTGCTGGAAGTCGCGGCTTCGCTGGCAAGCGGTCGCGCCGGCACGGAGACGGGAGCAGAAATTACCGACGACATCGTCCGCGACGCGTTGCAAAAACGCGTGCTGCTCTACGATAAGGCCGGCGAAGAACATTACAACCTGATTTCCGCCCTGCATAAGTCGGTGCGCAACAGCGATGCCGATGCGTCTCTCTATTGGCTCGGACGCATGCTCGAAGCCGGCGAAGATCCGCTGTATATCGCTCGTCGCGTGGTGCGCATGGCCGTCGAAGATATCGGCCTCGCCGAACCAAACGCGCTCTCGCTCTGTATGGCGGCACGCGATGCGGTGGATTTTATCGGCATGCCGGAAGGCAATCTCGCATTGGCGCAGGCTGTCGTATATCTGGCGCTCGCGCCCAAGTCGAACGCGCTGTACACCGCGTATGCAGAAGTGCAGCAGGATGTGGAGGCGACTGCGGCTGAATCGGTGCCGCTGCACCTGCGCAATGCGCCGACCGGATTGATGAAGGGTCTGGGATACGGTCAAGGCTATCAATACGCTCACGACGTTGAAGGAAAAATCGCCGACATGCAATGTCTGCCGGATAATCTGCGCGATCGCACTTATTACCATCCGACGAATGAAGGTGTAGAAAAAAGAATTCGCGAGCGCATGAAGGAGATCAAACGACGGCATTCGCGAACAACAACATCAGATTCTGACTCATGAAACCAATCTTGAATCAAGCGTGATCGTTCCGCGTCAATGCAATGAATCTCAGTCTTCGCCAAGCCGAACCCGCGGATATTCCAGCACTGCGGGTGCTCATTGACGCGTCTGTGCGCGGATTACAGGGTCGCGATTACACGCTGGCCCAGATTGATGGTGCTTTGGAAACGGTCTACGGCGTGGATAGCCAGTTGATCACCGACGGAACATATTTCGTGGTCGAAGCCGAAAGAGTCGTCGTCGGCTGTGGTGGCTGGAGCAAACGCAAAACCCTCTTCGGCGGAGATCACTGGACGGCTCGTGAGGACTCGCTGTTGGATCCCCGATCTGACGCGGCAAAGATTCGCGCCTTCTTTGTTCATCCCGAGTGGGTACGGCGCGGAATTGGCAGCATGATTCTTGAAGCCTGCGAGAAAGCTGCTACCGCAGCGGGTTTCACGCGCCTGGAAATGGGCGCGACTCTGACTGGAGTTGCGCTTTATCGCGCCAGAGGTTATGTGGCGCTGGAAAGTCTGGATGTTCCGCTGCAGAATGGCGAGTCAATTAAGGTTGTCCGCATGGAAAAACGGATGTAACGGCAAAGTATCAGCCAAGGGTAGTCCGGTTTCGTACGATGCTGTTTCTGATCAGCCATGAGAATAGGCCAGAGGACGAAAGTGGCCGCGCCGAAATACATCGCTCTTCGAATCTGGCCCGACTGTGGCATAAGAAAGCAGTTTCGAAAGAAATGATAAGACTTCAGGCCAGCCCGACCCCAACCTCGATCTTGAGAGAGCTGTCCGCGCCTTCGAGAAATTTAAGAAGAGAGTGGTCTTGATTTGACTGCACCGACGACGAGAAGGTACGCCCCGAGAAACGAGAGCACAGTCACGAGCGAAAAAAACCAGCTAGCAAAGAGAAATTACGGACTGTCAGCAACCGATAACGGTACGCATGAACGAATGATCCTATGACCGCCAGACTCCAAAATGCCGACATAAGAAACACTGCAATACCACTTGCCAGGTGCAGGGGTCGCCTTATTGATGCGTGTGACTCAGGTCGACCGACGACGGGTTCGGTGATCAGAGGCGCCGGTGCTTCCAGATTGCGCCGCTGAATCTCAGCGTCGAGCGCTCGACGAGCTTCGTCCACGAGGGAGTCGCGCTCAGCCGCAAGGGCTAGCAATTCGTAGTCAGACTTCGATGCGTAAGCCTGGGTAAACGAGTCTGGTTTCACACTGATAAGCTAGGCTCGACCTTTTGTGGTGTCAAGAAGTCGAGCCATTCGCGATTTTTAAATTGACGGGACAGTCTCACGAGACGCCTACTACCTCAGGAACGCTGGACAATGCATTTACGAGAGTTCTAGATTCATTCAGGAGGTGTTTTTGAGCGCCTATATTCCCACTTCGATCTTGGTCCTCTTCAGCGCAGCGTACGCTCTCGCGCAGGCCGCACCCGGCAATGTGGTGAAGTACCATGCCACCATCAACGATGTGAAATACGTTTACGCCTCGACTGCGCCCGTTGCACGGCTGAAGCCGGGAGACATTCTTGACACCAACACGCTTGACTGCTTCGGCAATGTCATCAAGAAGCCGGGCGACACGCTTAGCATGGTTAAGGGCGACAATCCGCTGACCGGTCCTTTTTATATTGAGGGCGCCGAGCCGGGCGACACTTTGGCGGTGAAGATTCTCGACCTTGAAGTCGACGGCGATCAGGGCGTGGGGGCGTTTGCGCCGGGCTTCGGCGCGCTGAATGAGACTAACTACACGCCCATGCTGCATTCGCCGTTGCCGGAGAGGATCTGGTTTTATCCGGTCGATCATGCCTCCAACACGGCGACATTCGAGGCGCTCGATTCGAACTTCAAAGTGAAGATTCCCCTGCACCCGTTTTTTGGATGCATCGGCGTTGCTCCATCCGCGGGCGAGGCCCGCAGCTCCATTGTCCCGGCGGAGTTTGGCGGCAACATGGATTCTCCCGAAGCCAGCGTTGGCAACACCGTTTATTTTCCGGTAAACGTGCCTGGAGGCTTGCTGTATATAGGCGATGGCCACGCGGTTATGGGCGATGGCGAAGTGGCGGGCACGGCCATCGAAGTTCCACTGCGGGCGCGGGTTCAGTTCAGTCTCATCAAAGGCCAGAAGATCAATTGGCCGCGCTTTGAGAACGACAATGCAATCATGACGGTTGGCGCTTATCGTCCGTTAGACGATTGCGTGCGCATTGCCTTCACCGAACTGGTAGCGTGGATTCATCAGGATTACGGCTTGTCGGAACTCGATGCTTATGAGCTTCTTTCGCAGGTCGCGAAAATCCATTTGAACGAAATGGTCGATCCCAACTATGTGGTCGTGGCTTCGATAGAAAAGAAATTTTTGCCAGCGAAAAAGAAATAGCTGGAAAGCTCGGCGTTCTCGGCGCTCTCTGCGTCTTAAGATTTTGATTTCGCCATTTGCGAAACCTTAAATCGCAGAGACCGCTGAGAACTGCCGCAGAGGGCGCGGAGAACATCCCGTAAAGGCATCTGAACCTTGCTTTTTTCGAAACTATATTTGCACGAGAGCAAACTCCGGCGATAATACCTAGAGCCCCCTTGGACCCGTATTCCATCATCGATCAAACGGCCTCGAGTGGATCCGGGGAAGTTGTGCCGCCGGCCGAAGAATCTCTCCCGCCTCGTGCCCCTGCCCACAACGGCAACAATTCGCTGACTGAAATGGCGCAGCGCGACCTCGAAGCCGCGCTGCAGCTACTGGCGGAGCGCGCGCAGTACATCACCGGCGCGTCCGGGGCCGCAATCGCATTGATCGAGGATGATGAAATGATTTGCCGCGCCAGCGCCGGTCCCTCGGCGCCGATTCTAGGGGCGGAGGTCCAGGTAAAATCGAGCCTGACCGGTGAAAGTGTCCGCACCCGGCAAGTCTTGCGTTGCGACAATACAGACACCGATCCCCGAGTTAACCGTGAAACTTGCATTGCTCTCAACATCAAGTCGGTAATGGTGGTGCCGCTGCTTCGCGAGCAGGAAGTGATTGGCGTATTCGAATTGCTGGCGGATCGAACCAGCGCTTTCGAGGATCGCGACGTTACGGCCTTAGAGCGCCTGGCGGAGATGGTACAAACCAGCCTGGAGCACGCAGAAGCGGCCAAGCGCGCTCTGCAGGAGATTGCCGATAAAAACGAGCAGGTTGAGGCCCAGAAAGAGGAGCCAAAGCCGGCATTGCTAGCCGCCACGAAGACGGAAAACGACGTTTCAGAGACGATTGTGTTGGCGGCTGAAACGAACCTGCCTCCTGAAACGAAGCAGTCTGAAATGGACGAAGGGCCAGCGGTCAAACCTGAGCAGGAACTGCGCACGCCTAAAGAGATCGAAAAAATTAAACATTGTGAAGCTTGCGGATTCCCGGTCTCGCCAGGTCGCACACTTTGCGTGGATTGCGAAGCGGCCCGATTCTCGGGCGACAGCCCTGCGCCTCTGGCCAGCAGCTACGCTCCGGCATTCCTGGCGCGATTCGAAAATCGCAAAGAACAGGGATGGCTCGCGGCTAACATTTACACCATTGGTACCGTGCTCATCGTGGCGCTCACCGTGGTGCTGCTCATACTCCGGCTGCGCTAGTCTCTTTCGACGGCTAAGCCCGAATGTTCCGGTTTAAGACAGCCCAGATTCCGCCTCGATTGTCTCCTTCTCAAAATCTCTTTTGCGGATGAGAATTTTCATGCAAAAATGAATTGTTCGCGCATTCCAAGATCGCAGATGCCCCGGGTTTCCACGCTGATTTCGAGGAGGTCCCGAATGCGGTTCTTGATAGCCATCCCGCTGTCGATGGTCCTGTCGCTTTCCTTAGTTGCCCAGACCAGGGAACTTCACCTCAGTAATCCAATTAAGTTGGACTTTAAGTTGGGATCCAACGATTTTCCTTCAAACGACAGCATGTGCGACAAGAGCGGAAACACATATGTGACCGTTTCCGATCCCACAAGTGATGACCGGTCTGACCGTCCCTTGCTGAAGTTCGACAAGTCAGGTGCGTTCAAAGCAGAGTTTTCTACTAGCCGGAAGAGCCTCGGGTTTTCTGAGTATGAAGACCACTTTGAACCATCGACTCCACTGCCCAATGGGGGAATCGCGAGGATCGCCTGGGGACGATCTGGAATGTATCTGGTCCGGTTTGCGGAGGACGGCAAACTCGAATCCAGAGTCAAGCTTGAGGGACCCACCGTTCCCATGATCCTGCCTTATGACGTAGGTGCATTCCCGTCAGGAGAGATATTGCTATCGGGACTGGAGAATTGTCGAAGTGTGCGATGTCTTAGCGCATTCAAGAGCTTTACCGCGCTTTACGACCAGAGTGGACATCTTCTAAAACGGCTCTCCATTCCCGAGGATGATGAAATCGATGCGGCGGCGGAGATCGGCGATTCCCGATATGCGGCTGGTCCGATGTTTGGGAACCGGGCTGTATCTGGCGGCAAGATGCGGCTGGGAGATGATGGGAACGTTTATCTCATGCGCCACACTTCGCCAGCGACTGTGTATGTAATTTCGTCTTCAGGGGATTTGGTCCGCACGCTGCAAATCCAATCGCCGAAGGATGGATGGGCATCCATTGATATGCAAGTGTCGCATGAAAGAATCGCGATCGAGTTCAGCGATTGCACGTCGAGTCAGTGTGAGGGCTTAACTTTATCCGTCGTGGACGCGAAATCCGGTAAGAGACTCACCGACTACACCGATAATAATTTGGGCACGCTCGCTTGCTTTGCCGCGGCATCAGAACGACTCACTTTCCTTACTGTTTCTGAAAAGAACGCGCTTCAACTGATCGCTGCTAACACCAAGTAAATCGCTGGATCAGCTCAGGCTTTAGGGCAGGACAGGACGGGCGGGACGCCCGTCCTCCATTAGGTTCCCATTTCCAAATCGAGAAGCGCTTTTTTCCGGGCGATTCCCCAGCGGTATCCGCCCGTGTCTCCACTCTTGCTGACGACCCGGTGGCACGGAATCGCAACTGCCACCGGGTTGGCCGCGCATGCTCTCGCTACGGCTCGAACCGCGGTGGGCTGTCCGATTGCGCTCGCCACCTGCGCGTAGGAATTTGTTTTCCCGAATGGGATGGATTGCAGATGCGACCACACTCGCCGCTGAAACGCCGTTGCCTGAATGTCTAATGGAAGGGCGTTGTGCAAACGTTGGCCGCGCATCTGGCGTAGCAAATCTTCTTTCCAATGCTGCATGGCAGCATCGTCGCGCCGCCTGATGGCAAAAGGAAACTCATGCCTGAGTCCTTGTTCGAGTTCGCCATCCGAGTTGGCGAATTGGATGGAGCAAATTCCCTTGTCGGTGGCGGCGATTAACATGCGCCCCAAAGGAGAATCAGAGCAGGTGTAGCGTACAGGCGCCGCAATCGCCCCGCGGCGATACTTATCCGGTGTCATGCCGAGTTGCGACGCCGTGCGCTCGTATAAACGGCTGCTCGAACTGTAACCCGCGTCGTACAGCGCCTGGGTCACAGAATGACCGGCACGCAGATTGCCCTTGAACTGGTTCATGCGGCAGGAGTCGGCGTAGGCGCGCGGGGTAACCCCTAAAACGCTTTTGAACTTGCGCTGAAGATGGAAGGGGCTCTGGTGAAATTCTGCTCCAAGCCGGGCCAGAGTGAGAGGCTCGTCCAAGTGGCTCTCGATGTAGCGGCACATCGCCTTCACTATCTCCAGCGTTCCGTTGACGGCTGCTTTAGGCCGGCAGCGCAGGCAGGCGCGGTAGCCCGCTTTTTCCGCTTCGTCAGGTTTACGAAAAAAGGTGACGTTCTGGCGCCGCGGACGGCGGGCCGGGCATGAAGGGCGGCAGTATACTCCTGTTGAAGAGACGGCAAACACAAAATCGCCGTCGTGACTGGCATCACGAGCCTGGACCGCCTGCCAGTACGCGGCTTGATTCTTTTGGCCGTGACTCTCGTGGGTTCGCGCCATTTCATTCGCTTCTGTGAGATCAAGTATCGCATTGCTTGTCATAATGATGGAAGCATACGACGGCGTTCTGCGGTGGGCCATCCGGTTCTTGCGGTCAAAGTGAAATATTTCGGGAGACGGCTCCGTGCGATCCGCACGAGCGCGGACTCTCGCGCCTACACTACTTGAGTCCTTCTACGAGGTAGAGGTCGGCTAGCATGCGGTGGTAGCCAAATATGCAGGTTTGGGCGTCGGGCGTCATGAGGATGGGACCGATGGTTTCGACTCCCGCGGGATCAGACGGTAGAAGCTGCTTCCACAATGTGCGCTTGCCGGTTTGAATATCGAGACGATAGACGCTGGCTGGCAACTCGCCCGGTTGATAAATGTAAAGCGATCGACTGTCTGATGTCCAAGTAATCGGCTGTTCTCCCGGGTTGAGGCCCGGGATCACGCGAGGCTCGCCGCCCGCTACCGGATACAGATATCCTTTGCGGTCGGGGCCAATGCCAGCGATAAATTGTGAGTCGGGAGAAACGAAAAACGCGTTGCCATCGACACCTTCGGGCGTAACCGGCTGGCTTTTTCCCGTCGCCAAATCGTAGGCATACAGCCGAACTCCTTGTCCCGGCTCGTTTCCTGAAAACAGAATGCGCTTGCCGTCGGGAAACCAGCGCGCCCAGGTGTGGTTCATATTGTCTTTCGTAAGATCTCTGGCTTCGCCCGCGCCCGTCGTCAGCAATCGCAACTGTGCAGGCGTATCTTGCGTCTGTGAAAGCACGGACTTGCCATCGGGCGACAACGCCAGCGCTCCTCCTTCTCCTAATAGAACCGCAGGAGAGCCGTCGGTTTTGCGCACGTAAACCGCATAGGAGAGTCCGCCAGACTTCGAATACGCGAGCGAGCCACCGCCGCCTTCTTCGTCGAACAGCAGTGTTTTGCCGTCACCCGAAAGTCCAGCTGGATAGGAATAATCCAGCCAGGAAAGATCACGCTGTTTGGGCTCGCCGGCGATCACTCCGACCAATTCGCGTCGCCAACTGGCGCGCATGAGCAGAACGCGGCCATCTTTCCAGATATCGAACAGCATCAACGCGCCGGGCAACCGGAGCACCATGCGTTCCTTGCCGTCTAGTGCAGTGGCATAAAGCGTGCGGTCGACGCCGGACTTGCTGGCCGTGAACCAAACCTCTTTGCCATTCGCGGACCAGGCCAGGCCCTGAATCGTGTACCACTCCTCGGATAGGTTTTTCTTGTGTCCGGCGAGATCGATGACGGCGACCGTGCCGCGGTCATCCCCCTGAACTGGATGATCGATGAACGCGATCATGTCCCCTGCAGGAGAAAAACGGGGATGGCCGATCCAGCCGCCGGTTTCGTAGAGCGGCTTTCCGATTGGAAATTCCAGGCGATTACGTCCGCCGAAATCTCGAACTACAGCCAGATTGTTTCCGTCGGCGGACCAGTCGGCCCATTGCACCTGCTCCAACAGCTCTCGCGGTGCGCCGCCTACCAGCGGAGCGCGAGCCAGCGTGCCCATGCTGACCCAGGTGCCTAACGCCTTGCTGTTCAGGAGCACGGCCATTTCCGAAGCAGAGGACACGGATACGAGTTGCGTGTGACTCAATCCCATGGAGCGCGCGTCGGGTGCTTCAGGACGGGCGGTGAATACATCGAGCGGGCCGCCTTGCCAGGCCGCGCTGTAAAGGATGGTTTGGCCGTCGGGCGCGAAGCGCGCCGAGCGGATGCTACCGCGCCGGAATGTCAATTGACGGTAAAGTGGCGGCTGCGCGGGAGGGTTGGTGAAAAGCATTTTGCCGGCCAGCAGACCGGCGGCCAGCGCTACCAGCGAGCAAAGGGCAGCGATTAATGCAACGGGTGAGCGCTTGGGCGAGACGGCTGCACGTTGTTTTGCTGATACCGCTGCGACCGGCTCTGTTTTTTCCATCACCACGGCGGTGCGTGATGAATCGAGCGAGCGCTTCAGGCGCTTCAAGTCAGCCCGCATCTCAGCCGCGGTTTGGCAACGCAGATCGCGATCTTTTTCCAGCGACTTGCTGATGATCTCTTCCAGCTTCAACGGCAGATCGGGATTTAGGCGGATTGGCGGTGCGGGAGCGCGGTTGAGGATGGACTCCGTAATGACCGCAGAAGTTTCCCCGCGAAATGGCAGGATGCCCGTCGCCATTTCATACAGCACTACACCGAAGGAAAAAAGGTCAGTGCGGCCGTCCAGTTCCTTGCCCCTCAATTGCTCGGGAGACATATATGCGACTGTGCCGACGGCGGTTCCCGGGCTGGTCAGATCAAGAGCAGTTGCGTCTGCCATGGTTTGAGAATTGCCGGTGGCCTTGGCTTGGGCTATCTTGGCAAGTCCGAAATCGAGAATTTTCGCGGGGCCGCGGTCGGTAACGAAGATATTTGCCGGCTTGATATCGCGATGGACGATGCTTTTGCTGTGGGCGGCTTCGAGCGCGTCCGCAACTTCGATGCCGAGCCCCAGCAGCCTCTCCAATTCAAGTGGAGCGCCTTGAATCAGGTGCTTCAGTGTCTTGCCGGTCAAGCATTCCATCACGATGAACAGCAGTCCGTCGTGCTGACCAATTTCGTGGATGGTGCAAATGTTGGGATGGTTCAAAGCAGACGCGGCGCGGGCCTCACGGCGAAAGCGCTCGATAGTTTGCGGATCCTGCGCCAGCTCGTCGGGCAAAAACTTAAGCGCGACAAAACGGCCCAGCGCGAGGTCTTCGGCCTTATAGACGACGCCCATTCCGCCGCCGCCGAGCTTCTCCAGAATCCGGTAGTGGGAAATAGTTTGGCCGATCATGGCGCGGGATGCGGCAACAGCGGTCGAGCCATATTAGGGGGAATCAGTGGTGGCGTCAATTGCTTAGTGGGTGTGCACGGTCAGAAACGAGCATCCCATGGGTGGGATTATTAAGGAAGTTCAGCAAGATTCTCAGTGATTTAAAACCTGAAAGGTTTCGGATAAATCTGCCCGCGGAGCGTCATTCTGAGAAGACAGGCAACCAATTTTTACCCTGGAACCTCTTAATCGCCGCAGCAACTACGTCTCGCTCGCAACAAGGAGTAATCTGTGACAAACCTACCTCTGGCCTCGATATCAAAATTAACCCGGCAAGCGACGAATGCTTTGCTGTCATTTTTGGTTTTGATTGGGTTGGGCGTGGTTACAGCCCAACCGGCGGTGGGCCAAAGTTTCACCGTACTACATAAGTTTACTGGGTCGCCGGACGGGCAATGGGGATTCTCAGGGCTGGTCCGCGACGACGTCGGGAACCTGTACGGGACCACTGAATACGGCGGATCTTTCAATCTCGGATCGGTATTCAAGTTAGATACCAAGGGCACGATGACGGTGCTGCATAGTTTCGAGGGAGGAACAAAGGATGGGAAATTTCCTACCGCCGGACTGGTCCGCGACGAGGCGGGCAACCTCTATGGCACCACTGTTTATGGAGGGAGCTCGGCGGATAAGGGATGGGGTTGGGGGACAGTGTTTGAAGTGAATACGGCGGGCAAGGAAATCGTATTGCACAGATTTGCCGGGGGAACGAAAGATGGCTGCAATCCCTACGGAGGATTGTTGCGTGACAAAGTGGGCAATCTCTACGGCACTGCATATGGCTGCGGCGCGTCAGGCTACGGAACCGTGTTCAAGTTGGAAAAGAAAGTAGAGACAATACTCTACAGCTTCGCGGGGGAGCCAGACGGGGCGTGGCCCTACTTCACAACTTTAGTCGCGGACGCGGAGGAAAATCTCTATGGCGTCACCTTCGGGGGCGGTGGCAATGGATGCTATGGCGGCTGCGGCACAGTATTCAAGCTGGATAAAACTGGTAAGGAAACGGTGCTGCACAGCTTCGTCGGAGACCCGGACGGGTGCTTTCCGAACGGGACTTTGGTGAAGGATGTGGCGGGGAATCTCTACGGCATCACCGGCTCGTGCGGTGCATCCGACGAGGGAATGGTGTGGAAATTGAGCAAGAATGGCACCGAGACGGTGCTGCACAATTTCGCCGGAGGATCATCGGACGGAGCGTATCCTGTCGCGGGTGTGATTCTGGACGCAAAGGGGAACCTCTACGGCGACTCCGAAAATGGCGGCAGCTACGAATGTGGCGGGTCGGGCTGCGGAACGGTCTACAAGCTGAATAATAAAGGTGTGGTTACCCTGCTGCACCGGTTCAATGGATCAGACGGGCAATTCCCCATTGGAGGTTTGATCCGGGATGCGAAAGGTGATTTCTACGACACCACATATGAGGGCGGCGGTGCTGGCTGCGGCGGGGATTTTGGTTGCGGAATCGTGTGGAAGCTGACGCCGTAAGTGCGACGCGCAAAAGCGTAGGAGCGTGCGTGGGCAGGTGGGAATTGCCTGAACCCTCTGCGCCGGAAGGTACATTTCCAGGGAATTATTCGTGGCGTTCTCCCTGGACATGTGCAGTGAATGCAAGCGTCGCGAATATCTTATCAGCTATCCACGCAGCTTCTGAGCCGTTCCCGGCTACGATCACGATGCCGCAAACTGCACGCACTGGTCCCCGACGATGACGGCGCTTATGATGTCACTGTTCATTTCGGCGTACCGTGCGCTACTAATATGGAACGCTCGTTGATCTGGATGGAAAGCGATGTGAATGGATGGGCATGCTCGAACTGTCAGTGGAGATTCCCTGTGCCTACGCTACTTAGCGGAGAAGAGGCTAAGGGTGCTTACGACCGCCTGGCCGCTGCGAAGTTTCGCCAGCACACGTGCGAGACCGCAGGCAGTTTTTCGCCGGCGATGCCAACAGCAAAACTCGATGCTGACACCGCTTTCACGGAGCGCGCTTGGGCCCTCATAAAGCGAGGATACAAACCGAAGGTCGCTGTGGACCTTGCGCTTCAAGAGATTGAAATCGAACATGGCAACAATCCGAAGATTATGGAAAAAGCGCGCGCTGATGGCGAAGATTTCCTGCAGAGGGTCCGCAAAGGCCTCATCTGAGAACTATGTCATGGGCCCCAAAGGCGTGGGGTTCAGCCGTTGATTACGCCAACTATCCCTTATCGCCTAGAATCAGGCTGGAACATCCACACTACTTCGAGGCGCGGAAATGAAAATGGTTCACGACGCCCGCCCCGCCCAGGAAGCGCACCCGCTGATTGGCACATGGCGACTGGTTGAGTTTGTCGATCTTGATAAGGATGGTAAGTGGCAGTATCGGTTCGGTGCACATCCACGGGGATACTTCGTTTACGATGCAACCGGACACGTGCACATTCAGATCATGAAGGTTCCGCCGCTGGCGGCTTTTCCGGAAGCGAAGCTCGATGTCGGCACGCCACCCACACCCGAGCATGCCCTAGCCGCCTACACCGCCTATGTCGCGTATTTCGGCACCTACACCGTGGACGCGGCGAAACGCGTGGTGATGCACCATGTCGAGGGCAGCTTGGCGCCGGATTTCACCGATACTGACCAGCCGCGTCCCTTCAAACTGGAAGGCGACCGGCTAGAGATCGGGGATGGCAAGACCTGGCGGCGTGAATTGGAACGTGTGCGCTGATTTCGCGGACGAGTGTTATGACCTGGTTCCGCGGCGATCTACGACTTATCATCGATATCGTCGGTGCCGCTTGAGTCATTCATTCCTTATCGGGCGACAGTTATTCCCGAGGGTCGAAATGTTTCAATCAGGTTACAATCGGGGCAATATTGCGGCCTCCCGGCTACAATACCCGTGTGAAACCAAGCATCTTTGTGGTTGAGGACGATCCTGATATTTCCCGGCTGGTGCGGCATCACCTGGAAGGCGCGGGATTCGCGGTCAAACTTTTTCCCACCGGAAACACTGTAGTCATGGAAGCCGAGCGGCAGCGGCCCACACTTTTTGTTCTGGACATCATGGTCCCGGGACGCGACGGGCTTGAACTCTGCCGGCAAATTCGACAGATGCCGCTGCTGGCATCGACGCCTGTGATTTTCCTTACTGCGAAAAGCGGAGAAGCCGACCGCATCCTCGGTTTGGAATTGGGCGCGGACGATTATATTCCCAAGCCATTCAGCCCTCGAGAATTAGTGGCAAGAGTTAAAGCTGTGTTGCGCCGGTTCGAGCGTCCGATGTCGCAGTCGCCTTTGAAAGTGGGAGAGATCGAAATTGATCCCAGCGCGATGACGTTGACGGTAAGCGGTCAACTCGTAGCGACTACAGCTACGGAGTTTCGGCTGCTTGATTATTTCGCGCGACATAGCGGACGCGTTTTCAGTCGTGATCAGCTTTTAGATTCGGTGTGGCGAGATACGGCGTATGTTACGCCGCGTTCGGTAGATGTATACGTCCGGCGCATTCGCGAGAAGATTGAACCCGATCCTGAAAGCCCGCGTTACTTGAAGACGGTGCGCGGAGCCGGATATCGCTTTGAGGCTCCCAAGTGAGGAGCCGGCTTTTCTTGCGGCTGGTGGCCGCCTTTGCCATAGTGATTGTGGTCGCCACGGTGACGCTCGATTTTTCAATTCGGCGCGCCTGGGAAGATTCACTTCGCCAGGAAATCGATCGCAGCCTAAAACAGAAAACCGGTATGGTCGCGAATCGCGTGAATACCGACCGTGAGCACAATCTCCAGGACATTGTTTCGCAAGCGGGTCAGGCAGCTGGAGCGCGCGCCACGGTCATCGACGCTACCGGTAAAGTGCTGGCCGACTCTGAGGCGGCGGCGGCGACGATGGAAAATGAGGCCCAGCGTCCGGAGTTTGTCGCCGCCCTAAAAGGAGAAATGGGAAGTGATACGCGCACAAGCCCCGCGTTGGGAATCGACTTTGTTTACGAAGCCGCGCCGGTTACTGGAGGCGCGGTTCGCCTGGCGTATCCGCTGTCGGACCTCGGAGCTACCACTTCGCACCTTCGAAATACCCTGCTGATTGGTTCGGCGCTTGCATTCGTTGTGGCATTGATACTGGCCGCAGTTCTGGCCCAGTTCACGGCGCGGCGGCTGCAACGAATTGTCGAATTTGCTAATAAAGTCGCCGGCGGCGAACTCACTGCACGCATCGCAGAAACTTCAAGCGACGAAATAGGACAACTCGCCGCAGCGCTAGATAAGACGGCGCGTCACGTGGAGGACAACTTTGCGGCGCTGCAGAACAGCCAGCGGCAGCTTGAAACCTTGCTCAACAGTATGGAGGACGCGGTCATCGCCGTCGGTTCTGACCTCCACGTGCAGTGGGCGAATCAAAGAATGGACAGCCTGGTTCCACAGCGCACGCGGCTGAGCGTTCCGATCGTTGAGACCGTGCGCGACCCCGATTTTCTGCGTGCCGTGCGGGGCGCGAGCGCGACGGGAAAAGTATTCACGGCGCGGGCAACTTCGATTGTCCCAGCGCGAACTTTTGATGTGACGGCTGCTCCCATGCCCGGAGGTGGCGCGGTCGCAGTGCTTCGCGACTTGACTGAAACAGAGCGCATTGAGAAAACGCGCCGCGACTTCATTGCCAACGTTTCCCACGAACTACGCACGCCGCTCACGTCAATTCAGGGCTACGCGGAAACTTTGCTTGACAGCGGGGCGGAAAACAATCATTCGCGCGAGTTTCTGGAAATTATCCGCAAGAACGCTCATCGTATGTCTCGCCTGACTGAAGATCTGCTTACCCTGGCGAGAGTGGAATCGCGCGAGCAGCGTTTTGATATCCAGCCTGTGCCAGCTGCTGAACTTCTGCAAGAGGCGGTACAAAGTTTTCGCGAGTTGGCCCGCTCGCATGGCATTGACTTGCAGGTGGAGGATTCCTCGCCTGACCTGGTTGACGCTGATCGTGAAGCGATCCATCAGGTTTTTTCCAACCTCATCGATAATGCGCTCAAATATGCCGCGTCGGGTGGGCGGTTAGTGCTCGGAGCGCGACGCGTCGGAAGCAGAGTTGAATTCTATGTGCGCGATTTTGGCCCGGGGATTCCGTTTGAACATTTGCCGCGTTTGTTTGAGCGCTTCTACCGCGTGGACCGGGCGCGATCGCGCGAATCCGGCGGTACCGGCCTGGGGTTGGCGATTGCCAAGCACATCGTCTTGGCGCACGATGGCACCATCCGCGCCGAGAGCGAGCTGAATCATGGTTCAGTGTTCTTGTTTACCCTGCCGCTGGCCAGTGATTCTCCGCGGTCATTATCCGAAGAAAGCTGATACCCATTGAACCCAGAATTTACAACCTTTTAACAAATACACGATACAAAGCACCTATGCTTGCACTGTGACCGCAACAGCAAAACGGCAACGAAGAGGGCCGAATGCATTGCGTCCGCTATTTCGTGAAGTGCGCGAGGTTTCGATGAGTAGCGCGTCCGTTCCACGGTCTGAACCCGTTTATTCGCATTTAGTCAAAAGAACAATTGAGGCTTGTGCGGTAGCCAAGAATGCGGCGGCGGCGGCGGCGGAAGGTATCGCAACGGGGTCTTCGCCGCTACTCAATACAATTCGTGAGCGGGAGAAAGAACTCGATACGCTGGACCGGGAAATCGACGATGGAGTCACCGTCGCCATCACACAAGTGAGCGGAACCGAAGCTCGCGAATTGCTCGCTTGCATGAAATGTATGATCAGCTTGGAGCGCATCGGCGACCTGCTGCTTAGTTTTGCCAGCAGCGCCCAATCGGCGGGACCACGGATCGATCCGCAGGACACGCGCGACCTGACTCACATGGCGACCGTACTCGAAAAAATGTTAGCTGACGTAGGCGGTGCGTTTGCCACGCGCGATGTGAAAAAAGCGGTGGACGTGTTGCGCGCCGATGCGGAGATCGACCGTCTGCGCAATCTGATTTTTCTGCGGCACATCGAAAATCCTGAAGGGGCGCATCGGCAGGCCAGTCTGCAAGTCATCTTCATGACGCAATCGCTGGAGCGTGCCGGGGATCATGCCAAGAACCTTGCGGAAGAAGTTTGCCATTTTGTAAGCGGCCACACCATCCGCCACGTAATGATGACATATGACAAGCCGATCGAGCAGATGTTTCTGGATTGGCTGCGGCATCGCGAAGAGTCGCGGTAGGCGTAGCGGTCAGAGTTGTGGCTGGGTCTGCGTTTGCTGAGCCGGCGGCTGCGAAGGTGTGGTCGTTCCTGACTTCTGCGTAGTCGAAGGTGTGGCAGGCTTGGTGGACTTTGTCGCCGACTTTTTCTTCACTGGCTTCTTTTCTGGTTGAGTATCATCCACTATCACTTTCTTGGGAGGCGTAGGAGGAACCGCTGCCGCCTCCAATTCCCGCACCTGACCCCGAAGTTGGGTCAGTTCCCCTTCTTTTGCGGTGGCCAGGCTTTCCATCCGCTCGGCTAGGTCGCGGCGCGACCGCTCAAGCGCGTTGAAATCGTTTTGCATCGATTGGAAATCGTCCCTGGGCCCAAAGGCTCCGGCTGACTCGACCACTGGCCCGAGCACATCGTAAAGCGCGTCAAGATTATGGTAGAGCTTGAAAGTTGTCACAATGTTTTCTGGCGAGGCTCGCAACTGGCCGATGATTTCGGGCAGTGCCATCTGCAGATTGCGCTGAATGGATTCGACGTCCGCCTGGGTGCCTCGCTTGGTATTCGAATCAGTTTTCCATTTCTCGATTCGTAGTTTGGCCAAATCCGCCTGTGTGGCCTGGGAGACTTGCTCCAATTGTGACAGCATCAGATTCAGTTGACTGACGGAGGCGTACGGAACTGGCGGTGGCTTAGTAGCCGAAGCCTGAGGAGACGTCACCTGGGCTGACGCCAGCATCACCAGACAGCACAGAACCCACAGTCTCCGAACGCAAATTGAATAAAGTTTCATGAATTATTTGCTTGGATTCAGCATATCCATTTTCTCAGTTTTCGTAAAATCACAGAAGCGCAAGTGAATGCGATCGATCGGGCATAGCGCCGTGGCGTTTGACTAACCTCATCCGGTAGGCGAGAATTGATTTGTCTAATCCGGGTCTGCACCGGATGTTTATCTGTTTTTCAGTGGGCCTGTGGCGCAGTTGGGAGCGCGCTTCCATGGCATGGAAGAGGTCGTCGGTTCGAACCCGACCAGGGCCACCATCGAATCCCCTACATAATGTTGGGCGAAACTCTTCTATTTCACGGCTGCGGTGAGGGTGACCGCGGGCTCAAAAGAAGGGGCAGCGCTCATGATGCGGTGATTTTCTGCGGGCGATGCCCACTTCTCTTTTAAGGCCAAGAACCGTTCTTCAAAATATTTTCTGGACAAGGCTGCAACCGTCGTTGCCAGCGTTGCAGCTATGGTGAAGCGCAAGCACATCAGCGGAAAATTGCTGGGAACAATTTGCTCCGCATTTCGCAGCAACAATCCCAGTAAATGGTCAGCGAAATTGAAAGCCAGCAAATGAAAAAGATACAGGCCATAACTTATTCGCCCGAAGAATTGCAAAGTTGGTCGATGCACGATCCATTTCAGATTGCCGCTGCCGATGACCAAAAGAGAGCCCAAACCCCCTGCGAAAAATACATTCAAAGCCGTGGGCCGCAGAACACCACCCATCAGGGTGCGATTCAGTAAGATTCCGAATGGCGCTCCCAGAGCCAATAATGCAACAGCACCAGCCATCCCGCATATCGAAACGGATTTCATGCGCCTTCGGTCAGACAACCAACCACGGCTGAGCAACCCCAGTAACGAACCAATAGCTAATCCATCGGCCACCAGCCACGTGTAGCCTGCTGCATATTGATCGGCGCGAATGAAGGCAATTGCGCGAAGCGCCGGGCAGGTCAAGACTACGGACAATGCGCAGATGGCGAGCGATTTTCGTGAGGTTACACGTACTACCAGCGGCCAGGCCAAGTAAAAGTGCTCCTCCACCGCGAGAGACCACAACGCGCCGTATTGCAGTGGCACGGCAAAAAGAGTTGTCACATTCGAAAGGTAAAGGAAACTCAAACCAACAAATTGCCACGAGACTTGCCGATGATCTAACCAACCCGTTCTTGGCGCAACCGCCAAAAGCAGAAGCAAAGCATAGTAGGCCGGAAGTATGCGGAGCGCCCGGCGCACGTAAAACCTCCGGTAATAATGAGGATGATTTTTGCTATCGAGCAAAATGCCAGTAATCAGGAAGCCTGAAAGCACGAAAAAAAGATTAACTCCAACCCATCCGGGCATCGTGGCGACCACGAATAAGTGGGCTAAACGCGGCAGCGGCGCTGAAGCGAATTGGAAACCAAAGCCATGGAAAAATATAACCAACAGGACCGCCAATCCGCGAACGGTATCGAGTTCGGGCATTGCCGATCTAATAAGCTTTTCTTGAATTTTTTCCATTATCGCGACACACATCAATTATTCGGGCAGTCTTGCCACGCTACAAGTATCAAGCTTTGGCACGTCGCTCGCCGCCGTGGAAGCCTCGGGTCAGTCCCTTTACGGGATTTCAAATTACTTCCGTGCGTGGTGTCGATGCAGTGGGTAGAGTTTCGTATGGAAATGTTGTAGTCTTGGTTTTGTTGGACGCGGATTGCAGACATTCCAGCGGGACAACACTCCCCCTCCCTGAAACATCAGATACCAGTGATTCATTCAGACAGCCAATTTGAGTTAACCCACGATCTGGAAAAGCGCCTAGCGCCTCGCCGAGCCATTGAAGCGGCCATGAATTCAGGCGAACTGAAGCATGTGCACAAAGATACGCTGGTAATGCGCGAGCGCATTGCGCGCCCGATTCTGCGCGGCATTTTGAAGACGGCGGGAATTTACTCCCGTGGAATCCGCAATGCTTTGCAGCCGGTCGTGCGAAATGTGCGTCTGGAATTCGAAGACCTTCCCGCGAGCTTCGACGGTTTTCGCATTCTGCAACTCGCGGACCTGCACATCGATGGCATGGACGGACTGGCGGAGATTGTGGCCGATCGCATTGCGGGCTTGCACGCCAACATCTGCGTAATGACCGGTGATTACCGCTTCGAACTGGTGGGGCCGTGCGCGGAGGTTTATCCGCGGTTGCGCACAATTCTGTCCAGCGTGCATGCTGACCACGGCGTTGTTGCTGTGATGGGAAATCACGACGAATCCGATATGGCCGGGGAAATCGAAAAACTGGGCGCGCGCATGCTGATCAACGAAGCCGTAGAGATCAGGAGAGCAGGAACCAGCCTCTGGATAGTCGGCGTGGATGATCCGCACAGCTATGGTTTTGACGACTTAGACGGCGCTCTAGAAGCTGTGCCGGACAACGCGTTCAAGGTTCTGCTTGCCCACTCGCCCGAAATATTTGAAGAGGCTGCGACAGCGGGCATTCATCTCTGTCTTTGCGGACATATTCACGCCGGACAGATTCGTTTGCCGTTGGTCGGCAGCGTTCTCAGCAATGCTGATTGTCCAAAGACTTATACCGAAGGTGTTTGGCAACATGCCGGCATGGTTGGCTATACGTGCGCCGGGGTTGGTTGCTCGCTCTTGCCGGTGCGCTACAACTGCCTTCCGGAAATTGCGATGATAGAGTTAGTGAGGAAGTAATCCGTTCGATTGCGATTCCTCGAACCGAGATTCCCAATAACTCAGAAGACCGGGAGTAGAGTCGTTTGGCGCCGATCATCAACGCACAGGGCATTTCAAAAGCTTTCGGGTCGACCGAGCTCTTTCGAGACGTTTCCCTTACAGTTTCTGAAGGCGACCGGATCGGACTCATTGGTCCCAATGGTTCGGGCAAATCTACTCTTCTGCGAATTCTGGCCGGCGATGAAAGTCCGGACGGCGGCAACATTGCGATTCGCAAACGCGTTCGCCTCGCCTGCGTGCTGCAGGAGTCAAGATTTGCGGCGGGCGAAACCGTTCGTTCAGTCGTCGATAAAGCTCTTGATCGCTCGAACGTATCCGGGACCGAGCGCGGCACCCGCTTCGCCGAAACCCTTGGTCGTGCCGGCTTCGACGACCTCGAACAACCTGCGACTGCGTTGTCAGGCGGCTGGCAAAAGCGCTTGGCCATCGTCGAAGCGCTGGTGCAGAATCCCGATATTCTCTTGCTCGATGAACCCACCAATCATCTCGATCTCGCTGGGATCGAATGGCTCGAGGCAATTCTGCAAAATGCTGCGTTCGCGTGCGTAGTGGTCAGTCACGACCGTTATTTTCTTGAGAACGTTGCAATTGAGGTGGCCGAACTTAACCGGACTTATCCGGATGGATTGCTGCGTGTGCGCGGAAACTACAGCACTTTTCTCGAGAAGAAAGAAGAATTTCTCCACTCGCAGGCAAAGCGCCAGGAAGCCCTGGAAAATCTGGTACACAATGAAATCGCATGGCTGCGTCGTGGAGCCAAAGCCCGCACCCGCAAGTCTAAGGCTCGAATCGATAAAGCCGGAGAGTTAATGAACGAGTTGGCGGACTTGAATACCAGAACCCGCACCGCAACTGCCGACATCGATTTCTCCGCCACCGACCGAAAAACCAAGCGACTGATTGAACTCGAAGAAGTCGGCTATAAAATTGGCGGCCGTAGTCTTTTCGATGGACTCAACTTCGTGATCACGGCCGGTATGCGGGTTGGTCTAGTGGGCCCGAATGGCAGCGGCAAGACCACGCTCCTCCGTTTATTGCGCGGAGAATTATCCGCGACTGCTGGAGAAATTCGCCGCGCTGACTGGCTGCGAATCGTATATTTCGATCAAACTCGCGAACTTGTTCCGGTCATCACTTTGCGCCGCGCGCTCGCGCCAGACGGCGATTCAGTAATCTATCAGGACCGCGTAATTCACGTCGCATCGTGGGCAGCCCGATTTCTGTTCACAGGAGAGCAACTCAATCAACCGATTGGACGGCTCTCCGGAGGCGAACGAGCACGTGTATTGATTGCGCAATTGATGCTTCAGCCCGCCGACGTGCTTCTTCTGGACGAACCCACCAACGATCTCGATATTCCCACGCTCGACATTCTGGAAGAGAGTTTGCTCGAATATCGCGGCGCCTTGGTGCTGGTCACGCATGACCGTTATATGCTCGATCGGGTTTCAACCATTGTGCTTGGACTCGATGGCCAGGGCGGGGCTGCGAGTTTCGCGGATTATTCGCAATGGGAGGCTTGGCAGGCCGAACGAAAGCAGCCCGAGAAACAGGCTTCTTCCGGCGCAAATGCATCGCGCCGCACTGCAAATTCTGCCGAAGGAAAGAAAAAACTCTCCTATCTGGAAGCGCGCGAGTACGCAACCATCGAGCAACGCGTTGCCGAAGCCGAGCAGGTGTTGCTGGAGAAGCGCGCCCAGCTTGAAGATCCAGCGATTGCGAGCGATGGACCCCGTCTTCTTATAGCGCATGCAGAGATGGACGAAGCACAGAAAATCGCAGATGAACTTTATTCACGTTGGGCTGAGCTCGAGCAGAAAAAGTGATGAGTCTTCCGACCGATTGCTGAGAACTTACCTATGCGCGCGCGAAGTCGATGTACCCACGCTGAACGTCAGCGCGAATCAGCTTCACGCGCAACCTGTCGCCAACGTCCAACCCTTGCTGCCCTTGGGCCAGCAATCCCTCGACACGCGGCTGCAGCACGCGCACAAAAGTTCCTTTCGGAGTTGCGCCGGTCACGAGCGCGTCAAATATCTGGCCGATTTTGCGGCTCATCGCAATCGCCGCCAGCCGTTTCGACATTTCGCGCTCAACTTTTCGCGCAGCATCTTCTTTCGCGGTGCAGTTGCCGGCAATGGCGGCCAGTTCGTCGTCGGAATAAGGAGCGGGCTGGTCGGCAAGCATGGCCTTGATCAGCCTCTGGGTAACGATATCTGGGAAGCGCCGGTTCGGCGCGGTAGAGTGCGTGTAGTCCTGCACCGCGAGGCCGAAGTGTCCATGCACAGGATCTCCGGGACGTTCCAGAACATACTCGCCCGGACCAATCAGCTTGATCACCGCCAAAGAAAGATCCGCAAAATGATCCGGATCGGCCGCCTTGCGCGCGACAAGAAAATCATTGAGGGCTTTGGAGTCGGGATCGGGCGGAAGCTTACCGCCGTGTTGCGCAGCGAGTTGAACGATCCGATCCCAGCGCTCGGGCGTTTTCACTATGCGCCGAATCGACGATACTTTTTCCAGCATGCGCGCAACCACTCCATTGGCTGCGATCATGAAATCTTCGATCAAGTCCGTCGCGGGATTGTTTTCTTCGGTCTCAACGTCGACGACCTGCTGATCCATTAGGACTGGACGAATTTCGGTGGTTTCAATGTTGAGCGCACCATTCCGATAGCGCTGATTTTTCAGGGCCTGTGCCACTTGATTTTGCAACTTGAGTTGCGCTTGTAAGTCAGTGGAAGCGGCTACTTTCGCAGGAGCCGCCGCGGTTCCTTCGAGCCAAGCTCCGACGGCGTTGTACGCCAACTGTGCCTTGTTGCGAACAATGGCCCGATAGACGTCGCTCGACTTGACGCAGCCTGCGTCATCCACGACGTACTCGATGACGATACTCAGCTTGTCCGCGCTCTCAAGCAGTGACGTTGCGCCCGTGGAAAGTTCCTCTGGCAACATGGGGAAAATTCGAACGCCGGCGTAAACCGAAGTAGTCTCTTTGGCCGCGTGATCATCGATCGCGGAATGCTTGGGCACGAATGCATCGACGTCTGCGATTCCGACCAGCACTTTTATATCTCCGTTCGGGAGCGTTCAGCCACTTCGATTTGATCGAGGTCGCGAGACGTATCGTTATCGATCGAAGACCACAGCAAATTTCGCAGATCGCGAATATCACCAGCCGGCGCAACTTTTGCCGCGAACGTCTTCAGTTGCGCCAGTTGCTGCGCGACCTGTGGAGGAAAGTCCGGATCGAATCCGTGGTCCAACATGATTTGTTTGGCGATTGCCTGAAGATCGGGATGAGCAGATTGAACGTCTTTCATGAACTCCTCAACGTATGGAAGAAAAGGCTAACACGTGACCTTGGATTGCAGCAGTTTTGCGGCAAACGAAGGATCTGAGGGTGCATCGTGATATCCTTATTACAGCAGCTGCGTTCCCGCCTTTGGGCAAATTTTCCGCAGTTTCCTTGAGAAATCATGATTTCAGTTAGCAATGTTTCCATGCGCTACGGCGCCAAAGTTCTGTTCGAAGAGGTTTCGACCGCCTTCACGCCGGGCAAGCGCTATGGTCTGACCGGACCGAATGGCGCAGGCAAAACCACTTTTATGCGGCTTCTTACTGGCGAACTCGATCCTCAGAAAGGAACGGTCGTGCGCCCGAAGAAATTCGGTGTGTTGAGCCAGGATCAATTTGCGTTCGACTCTTATCGCGTGATCGATACCGTGATGATGGGCAACAAGCGCCTGTGGGCGGCGATGGAGGAACGTGACCGAATCCATGCGAAGGCCGAACTTACTGATGAAGATGGAATGAAGCTCGGCGAGCTGGAAGGCATCGTCGGTGAGGAAGACGGTTACACTGCCGAGACTGATGCTGCGATTCTGCTGCAAGGCCTCGATATTCCTGACGAGTTGCACGAGCGAAAAATGGGTGAGCTTCAAGGCGGGCAAAAAGTTCGCGTCTTGCTCGCACAAGCTTTGTTTGGTCATCCGCTCGCGCTCTTGCTGGACGAACCTACGAACCACCTAGACCTCGACTCGATCCACTGGCTGCAGGGGTTTTTGAATAACTATGACGGCGTGCTGATTGTGATCTCTCACGATCGCCATTTTCTCAACAGCATTTGCACGCACATTGCCGACATCGATTATCAAACCATCATCACGTATACCGGGACCTACGACGACATGGTGGTGGCGAAGACGCAGATTCGCTCGCAAATTGAAGGCCAAAACGCCCAGCGTGAAAAGAAAATCGCACAGCTCAACGAATTCATCGCACGCTTCTCGGCCGGAACCCGCTCCAGCCAGGTACAGTCGCGGCGCAAAGAAGTCGAGCGCCTGCAAGTGACGGAACTTGCCAAGTCCAACATCCAGCGTCCATTTTTGAAATTTGAACAGAAGCGTCCCTCAGGAAAACATATCCTTGAGCTGGAAGGCGTTACCAAATCTTACGGCGAAGCTGAAATCATTCGCAATTTTACTGCCAGCGTAATGCGGGGTGAGAAAATTGCGCTGATGGGCCGGAACGGCGCGGGCAAAACCACTTTGCTGAATGCGCTGCTGGCCAATTCCCCGACGACTCCAGACGCCGAACTACGCAAGACAAGCGGGTACGATGGAACTTTCCTCACCAGCGGAAAAGTAATCTGGGGACACGAGGCTAATGTCGGATACTTTGCGCAGGATCACCGTGCTTTGATCGAAGGCGGAATGACGGTATTTGAATGGCTGCATCAGTGGGATCCTTCCGCCGCTCATGAAGAGATCCGCGGACTGTTGGGCCAAATGTTGTTCCCGCGTGAAGACGCTCTTAAGAAAACCGACGTTCTTTCCGGAGGCGAAGCAGCGCGATTGCTTTTTTGCAAACTCATGTTGCAAAAACCTAACGTCCTGGTATTCGACGAACCGACTAACCACCTGGATCTGGAATCGATCAATGCGCTGAACATTGCGCTGCAGCGTTATCAGGGCACCGTCCTGTTAGTCACGCATGATCATGATCTGATCGACGAAGTCGCTACCAGAATTTGGCACTTCGAATCCGACCACAAGCTCACGGATTTCAAAGGCGCGTACGAGGAATATCAGGCAGTTCTGGCCTGATGATTTCTCGTGACGTTGCACGGCCAGATGACGCCCGCGCTACATCGCGCGGCCGGCACAGGCACCCGACGCCCATGCCCATTGAAAATTGAAGCCTCCCAGATGTCCGGTCACATCAACTACTTCGCCGATAAAAAATAGGTCGGGCACTCTGCGGCACTCCATAGTCCTCGCCGACAATTCGTTGGTGTCGACGCCGCCCGCGGTCACTTCCGCTTTGGCAAAACCTTCGGTGCCGTATGGAATCACCGTCCAATTGTGCAAGGCATTTTCCAATTCTGCGAGCGCAGAGTTCGTCCACGCAGAAGGCGGATGCAGGTCAAGCCAGCGGTTAGCAAATCGATTCGGCAGAAAGGTTTGCAGAGCCGCTTTCATGGCCGTCATATTTCTTTGCGTCCCGATCTCTCGAAGTGCTTCTGTCACATTCGCGCCAGGGGCAAGATCAATAACCACTGCCTGACTCGGTTTCCAATAAGAAGAAATCTGCAGAATGGCGGGCCCACTTAATCCTCGATGCGTGATCAGCATCTTTTCTCGGAATTGTTGCCGCCCGCAAGAAACCGCGACGTCGGCCGAGACCCCAGCTAAATCGCAATAGCGGCTTCGATCTTCTTCGTTGAACAGGAATGGAACCAAGGCAGGCCGGGGTTCACGAATGTTCAGCCCGAATTGCCGCGCCACCTCATAGCCAAAGCTAGTTGCTCCCATCTTTGGAATTGAAAGACCCCCACTGGCAACTACCAGAATTGGAGCACGGAAATTGTTTTCTGCGGCACGGAGGAGAAACTCGGTCGTCTTTAGAATTTCACGAATTGAAGTGTTTAAGAAAATACGAACTCCTGCATCGTGGCATTCGCGCTCAAGCATCGCCACAATGTCACGCGCGGAGCCGTCGCAAAAAAGCTGGCCGAGAGTTTTCTCGTGATAAGGAATCTTGTGCTTCTCTACCAGCGATATAAAGTCCGACGGCGTGTAGCGAGCAAGCGCTGACTTCGCGAAATGTGGATTCGCCGAAATGAAGTTTTCCGGACGACAATGAATGTTGGTGAAGTTACAGCGTCCGCCTCCGGAGATGAGGATTTTCTTCCCCACGCGTTCGGCTCGTTCGATTACGGCGACGCGGCGTCCGCGTTTGCCCGCTTTCAGGGCGCACATCAAGCCTGCGGCACCGCCGCCGAGCACCACCGCGTCAAATTGCTGGGTTATCAAAGTACTTTAAGCACGGAACGCCGGTTGGGATTTCGTTGAAGGATGTAACTCGGGTCCAAGAATCAAGATGCTAAACAGAACGCCACAATCGTCTGCCCGCGTGCACCGATCGCTTTTTCGACTTCCTGAACCAAAGTGGATTCTAAATCGTCGGGGTCCGGAGTGATTTCGCAAGCGGCAATTTCCTCGTCGCTAGCACCGTGGAAGCAAAGTTCGCAAACACCCAGCCCCTCTTCCGAGCGCAGCGGCGGACCGAAAACGCGGCAAGTCATGGGACGCGATTCATAGAGTTCACAAAGCCCGGTATCGGGATCGAGTACAGGGCAAGGTTCATGGTTGGCGAAATTGGCAAAGCGGCGCGCTGCCTCGTCACTTTCGTGCAGCAAGCCAGTGATCGGATCGCCAGGAAAATCTTTTGAGAGCCGGAAAACGGCCCCCTGGGCGCGCTCTCGCACGCGAGCTGCCCGCTCCGGCGCAAGCTTTTCCAACTTCTTGAGTCCTTCCCGCAGGCGTACAGCGTCGAGCGCATTTACGGGAAACACTCCGATACAACATTGCGCGCACCCGGGATGACAGACCAGCCACTCGCCGCTTCTGTGCGCTGCATCCGCGAAAGCAGAATCAACGATCTGAACTAGCTCGCGATCTCGACGTAGAAAATCAGAACGCATGCTCAAAGGATACAGCAGTCGCGTGACTTTCTTCTCATGGACTGAAGGCTCCAGAACTCCCTTAGTGCGAATCCAACTTCCTGCCGTCCAGAATGCGGGAGTTCAACTGTTTCTTGAGGCTTTGCCCGCAACTTTTTCCAAATTCGAAACGCGCAGTTCGGTGTATGATCGGTCGGTGGTCGTGGAGTTCGAACACTCGCGGCCGGTTGTTCATCCCCTTGCGAGAGGTCCATCCGCCGATGGCAGCGGAAGAGAGCTCTGGTACGCATCAGCGACTCAACCTTGATCATTTTTCCTTCGAAAAATTGTTGGCTGCCGCATGGGTACTCCAATGCGTGCAGGATCAAATGCACGCACGCAACGCTAGGCGATTGGAAAGTTTGGAGTCTGTCGGCAAAGTTAATAAATCTGCACACGCTACGAATCCGGATCTGCAATCGATATTGCAATTATCGGCGGCCGCGACTCAGGCCGCTGGCCGACACAAGGCGCCGACTGCTCAGCCTGTGAACCATAAAGCCCTCGTCGCCCCTCCCGATGTTGAGCAACCGGCCGGCAACGAGCGAGCATACGAAGCCGCATTCGATAGTCGAAATGCATTCAGCCGCGTGCGCCGGTTTTTCGGCGGTCATCTGCCTACTGTACGTGTCAATCTGACGCTCGGCGGTCTCCGTGCTGTGGGCGTCGCAACTCCGGTTTGGCTGCTGTCGCTAGTCGCTGCGTTGCTGTTTGTGGAGGCGTGGCATCGTGAGTCGACGCACAGTGCACAAGCCTCGCTCTCAATGCCTCAGACCCTGGCAGCGGCGGTTACTGACATTTCGTCGCCAGCCGCTGCAGTTCCAACCAAAATAGCGTTAACAACGAAAAAGCCGGGAATAATTAAAAAGAACGACAAAATCGACAAGCCGTCACGAATCTCCAAGGGTTCTTCGCCGTCGGGAGTCAGCCATAAACAGATAACCGATCCGGCAGCCTTTTTCGCCGTCCAGCAGTTGAGCCGCTATGAGATTGAGCCCTTGCAACGGCAGGCCAAGTACGGAGACGACTCCGCGGCTTTTGCTTTAGGCATGGCCTACGAGGTCGGACGCTTTGTTCCTCAAAATTGCAGCGAGGCAGCACGGTGGGTTACAAGCGCGGCCAAAGAAGGGAATGCCGCAGCCCAGTACAACCTTGGGCTGCGCTATCGGGATGGGGATGGAGTGCCAGCCAATCCAGCTTTGTCGGCCAACTGGCTGCGGAAGGCTGCTGCGCACAAAAAGAAACGAACCAGTTTGGCTTCGAAACTATTCGCGTCGCGTTGAACTTGTAGGCGCGGGATTCAGTTCTGCATCTGCACTTGCAACACCTCGCCCGGCATGCGAGACATTCTGGGCTTTGGTGTGGACTCAACGCGAATGCGCGAAGCGGCAGGACTTCGATGTGAATCCTTTTCGCTGTGATCGCCAGTCGAGCTCATTCTCTCCATCCGGATTCCTAGCGTTCGCTCCAGTTGATGCAATTCAGTACGCTGTTCTCGTCCGAAAAGCGTAGAAGCGACTCCGCGTTCTCCTGCTCGGCCTGTGCGCCCGACCCGGTGGATGAAGTTTTCTGCCACCTCAGGCAAATCGTAGTTGATTACGTGAGCGATGTCGTGCACATGGATGCCGCGTGAAGCCAAATCGGTCGCGACCAGAATGCGATAGCGCCCCTGCTGAAATCCGGCGAGTGCCGCAGTCCGCTGCGATTGCGAGCGGTCGCCGTGAATCATGGCAGCGGCGAATCCCTCACGATTGAGGTTTTTGGCCAAGCGTTCGGTTCCGCGCTTGGTGCGCGCGAACACCAGGCAACGGCCAGTTTCTTTCGCCAGCAACCGGTGCAACACTTCCTGTTTGCTATTCGCGTCGACCTCGAAGGCTTGCACGCGAACGTTTTCGGATGGTTTCAGCGTAGACCCGAATGCGACCCGCACTGGGTTTTTCATGTAGTCGTTTACGAGATGAACGACCGAGGCTTCGAGAGTCGCGGAGAAACACATCGTCTGACGATCTTTCGGGAGAACGGCAGCAATCCTTCGGATTGCGGGGAGGAATCCCATGTCCAGCATGCGGTCGGCCTCATCGAGCACGAGCACGCGTAGAGCGCGAAAGTTAATCAGCTTGCGGTCAAGGAAATCTTCTAATCGGCCGGGAGTGGCGACTACCAATCGCGCTCCGTTGCGAATGTCGCGCAGTTGCTGCCCTTCGGACAAGCCGCCCACGACCAAGGCTGCGGGCGAAAGCTGCTTGCCGCGCAACGCGTCAAATTGTTCTGCGACCTGCATTGCCAGTTCACGAGTTGGAACCAACACCAGCGCAGCGATACCTGGAGCTTTTTGCTGCAGCAGCTGTTCCATGATTGGAATCAGGAAGGCGAGAGTTTTGCCGGTACCGGTTTGAGCGGTAGCCAGCACATCCTTGCCCGCAAGCGCCTGCGGAATGGCAGCAGCTTGCACCGGAGTTGGTAGGGAAAATCCGGCGAACGATAAACGGCCTTGGACATACGGGGAAATCGGTAATTCTGAAAAGTTCTGCATTTTGCTTTCTTTGGCAAACCAGATCGCATGCTCACACAAGTTCCGAGCGGGCATGACAGCCTGCGTTGCCAGTCTTAGTTTTGATTACGCTGAAGACTTACGGAGGGGAAACTGAAGGCGGGAGTCTCAGATCAAGTACTGCACCAGAGCAATCGCACCATACAACCGCGGTATTAAGCGTACTTCAGTATAGCATAAGCCAATAAGGATCTGCGGCCGTAAGTCTGAAAGCTAAGGTTACCTAAGTTCCGTCGCCAACCGCCGCTTCGCCACTGCGGTCAGCGTTTTGGTTAAAATAAAGTCTCTTCTACGATGCCGGCGCGTACGCGCACCGGACGCACCGGCATCGTCATCGCAGCCATTTTTCCGGCTAGCGAACTGTTAGCAACCTCTCTTTGGAAACCCAACTCGCGCCGTTGACCACGCTGCCATCGCACGAAAAGGCCGAAGTTGCTGATCCCAAGACTGCAAATCTCTCCAACTACGAAAACGCTCTCGCAAGGGCGGGATGCGCTTCGCTGGCCCGCGAATCCTCGCGCACTTGCTGTAAATGAGCCCGCATTGCCGCACGAGCCTTTTCAGGATTGTGCTGCTCAACCGCCTGCAGGATGCGCTTGTGATGGAACTGGCCGCGGCTCGGCCCGCCTTCCACCTGAAAAATCCGGATGCGCTGTTCCCGCAGTAAAGCCACAATGGAATCAAGCAGCGACAGGATTAAAGGATTGTCCGCCGCCTCGGCCAACGCTAAGTGGAAGTCCAGGTCGGCCTCAATGTAAGCCTCCGGATCCTCCTGCGCGCGGTCCATCAGAGCGACCGCTTCTCTCATCAGGATCAGGTGTGATTCCTGAACCCGGGTCGCTGCCAAGGCCGCAATCTCCGGCTCCAGAATTCCACGCATTTCCGCCAGATGATTGGACCCGCTGGGTTGGCCGATCTTGACCATCAATCCGAGCGATTGCCGAATTGCCTGCGAAGTTCCATCGGTTATAAAAGTTCCACGACCTGAATACGCCTCGACTAATCCCTTTTCACGCAGAGCCTTAACCGCTTCACGCACGGCCGTTCGGCTTACTCCGAAGCGTAGCGCGAGATCGCGTTCGGCGGGCAACTGATCGCCGGGTTTGAGCACGCCCTTCAGCACCGATTCCTCGATCTGCTGAACGATCTGCTCGTACAGTCGTGATGTGCGAATTGTCTTATGCACAGCGATTTAATACGGACATCGTCCCAAGTCCAACGGAGACCATTTCAGTTATCAGGTTCTTGAATCCACACCGTCTTGATATTCGTAAACTCGCGAATGCCATAAGGTCCAAGTTCCCGGCCATGTCCCGAATGTTTCACGCCACCAAATGGCAAGCGGGTATCGGACGCAACCATGCGATTGATGAACACCATCCCTGCCTCAATCTCATTGATGAAGCGTTCGCGTTCGTGTTTGTCGTTCGTCCAGGCGCTGGCTCCCAACCCGAAGCGGCTGTCGTTGGCGATAGAAATTGCCTCATCCACATTCTTGGCGTGAAATACTGACGCCACAGGTCCAAATAATTCATCGCGATAGGCGGGCGAGTCTTTGGGAATGTTGGTCAGAACCGTAGGAGCGTAATAGTTCCCAGCACCATTCACCGGCTTGCCTCCGGTGAGAACTCGAGCCCCGGCGGCGATGGTTTTTTGCACATCCGCATGCAAACTTTTCACTCCCTCCGGCGTCGCCAAGGGTCCCAACTCCGTGGTTTCGTCGAATGGGTCGCCGACTTTCAGCGCTTCCATCTTGCTGACAAACTTCCGTTCAAATTCCCCGGCGATGGATTCGGCAACAATAAATCGTTTAGCCGCTATGCAAGACTGGCCATTATTGACGATGCGCGCCTTCACCGCGGTCGCGATAGCCTCATCGATATTGGCGCTGGGCATGACGATAAAAGGATCGCTACCACCCAGTTCCAAAACGACTTTCTTGATTCTTTTAGCCGCCCCGGTTCCAACCTGCACTCCAGCTTCCTCGCTGCCGGTAAGGGTGGCGGCGGCAACCCGGGGATCGTTGAGAATTCCATCCACCTTCTGCGAGCCGATCAGCAGCGTCTGAAATGTCCCTTCTGGAAAACCGGCCCGGTGAAACAACTCCTCAATTTCCAGGGCGCATTGCGGCACATTCGAGGCGTGCTTCAGCAGGCCAACGTTTCCCGCCATCAAAGCCGGAGCCGCGAAGCGCAAGACTTGCCAGAAAGGAAAATTCCACGGCATTACCGCCAGAATTGGCCCCAACGGCTGGTAATGGATGTAACTGCGGCTGGCCGCGGTTTCGATTACCTCATCAGCCAGAAAGCGCTCGGCGTTTTCAGCATAATAGCGGCAGGCGGATATGCACTTGACGGCCTCATCCACCGCTGCCCGAAACGGCTTACCCATTTCGGTGGTCATGGTGTGCGCGAACTTTTCTTTATCCTTTTCTAGAATTTCCGCGGCTTTTAGCATCATTCGCGCCCGCTCGGCAAAGCTGGTCCGGCGATATTTGGCAAAAGCTTCGGTCGCCCGCTTCAGCTTCCCTTCAATCTGGGCGTCGGTCAGCGGTTCGAATGACTTGATGAGTTGTCCTGAAGCCGGGTTAATGCTGGCAATCGCCATAAACGTCTCGCAGCTGCGCCAAAATCGTTTTTGGTCCGACCACTATACCACATATCTGATTTCGAAAAGTTCGGCGAGACTCGACAGCGAATAACTGCGGGCGGCGGCGGGAAGTGCGCCCATTGAGCGGCGGAAGGACGGGCCTCCATGCCCCGGAGATTGCGGCGCCACAAGCCCAGGTCAGCCCCGCCTCAGGAACTCGCTCGCGCCATTCGCCGGGGCTGGCTGATTGATTACCAGCCAGTACAATCCGGCGGTCTTGACTGTCTCGCGGAACTGGTCGAAGTCGACCGGCTTTTGAATATAGCTGTTAGCCCCCAAGTTGTAAGTCTTCGCCAGATCCCGCTCTTCTTTCGAGGAGGTCATAATAACGACCGGGATCGTCTTGGTGCGCGGGTCGCTCTTGAGCTGTTTAAGCACCTCCATCCCATCCACTTTGGGCAGCTTCAAATCCAACAGGACCAATTTCGGCGGATGATCAAACGATCGTTGTGCAAACGCTCCGCGACAGAAGAGGAAGTCCAGGGCTTCCTCGCCATCGCGGGCGACGAAGATGTGGTTTGCCAACTTCTCGCGCCGCAGCGCGTGCAGGGCAAGGTCCATGTCATCCTGATTGTCTTCCACCAACAGTATGTCGAGTTCGTCTGAGTTCATAAGCGGCCTCCAGCCGTGACTCCGTTACGTTTCGATTCTTGTCTTGCGACGCCAAGAGTGAAATAGAAGGCTGCACCCCTGCCCAATTTCCCCTCCGCCCACACTCGACCTCCGTGCTTTTGCACGATGCGTTGCACGGTGGCCAAACCGATGCCGGTGCCCGCGAAGTCCTCTGCGCGATGCAGACGCTGAAAGACTCCGAACAATTTGTCTACGTACTGCATGTTGAAGCCGATGCCGTTGTCCCGAACCATGAATACCGGTTGCCCATCCTCTTCTTTGTAACTGACTTCAATGACTGCCCGTGTAGGCGCGGGCGGCGCCGTGCGTCCACCCCCGCCACTGGCGCCGGGGGAACGAGTAAACTTGAGCGCATTCGACAATAGATTCTGAAACACCTGCTTGACTAAAACCGGGTCGCAGTCAACGACGGGCAAATCGGCGACGACCCATTCCACCTGCCGCCCTTCGCTCTCTGGCTGCAGAATCGCTATCACTTCCGCGACAATCGAGTTCACCTTGGTGGGTCGCAGATTGAGCGCTTGCCGTCCAACCCGTGCCAGATTCAATAATTCATCCACCAGCAGGCCCATTTTCTGTGTTCCCGATTGAATCCGATCCAGGTAGTGCTGCGCGGTCGGATCAAGTGTGGAACCGAATTCCTCCAGCAGCATCTTGGAAAACCCGCCGATGTGCCGCAACGGCGCGCGCAGATCGTGGGAGACTGAGTAACTGAAAGCTTCCAGTTCTTTGTTGGCGGCTTCCAACTGCGCCGTCCGTTCCACGACTCTCAATTCGAGTTCGTCATTGAGCTTCCTAATTTTCTGTTCATCTTTTTTCCTCTGCGTGATGTCACGGAACGCGATTACTGCTCCGCGCGCCACGTTATCTTTGTTCTTGAGTGGACTGGCGCTGGAATCGATCCAAACTCCCTCGGCGAGTTCAGCATTACGCAAAAACATCTCGGCGGAGCACACCTCGCCGTGAAGAGCGCGTAACAACGGATTTTGTTCTGGCGGGAAGGGTGTCACGGTATCGGGCATGAAAACTCCATAATGTTTATTCCATTCCCCGCTGGGCACGTCCGCTGCACCTAAACCAACGATTCTGTTCGCCGCCGGGTTCCAGATGATGAACTTGCCGTTCTCGTCGGCGACCACCAGTCCCTCGGACATGCTGTCGAGCACAGACTGCATCATTAGCGTCTGCCTCTGCAGCGCTTCCTGCGAGGTGCTCAATTGTTCGGCGTAGCGGGACAATTCCAACGCTTGCCCGGCTAATGCTTCTGCGGCCCGCTTGCGTTCCGTTATATCCGCGCGGATCGCCACGTACTGCCGTGGTTTTCCATCCCCTCCCATGAACGGGACGACGGTAGTGTCTACCCAATAAATCGATCCGCCCTTGGCCCGGTTCTTAATCTCGCCATGCCATACGTTCCCATTGGCGATGGTGTGGTACATCTGCTGGAAAAACTCTTTCGAATGGTGTCCGGAATTGAGGATGCGGTGATTCTGTCCGATCAGTTCATCTTTGGAATACTGACTGATGCTGCAGAATTTTTCGTTTACGTAGGTAATCGTCCCATGGATATCGGTGGTCGCCACGATAGCGTGCTGATCGAGGGCGAATTTCTGGTCGGCCAGCTCTTTGAGCGCTTGCTCGCTGGTCTCGAGGCTCCCTTTTAACGCTTCTTCCGCCAATTTGCGCTCGGTAACATCCGTATTCGATTCCAGAACGCGCAGCGGACGGCCTTGCGCATCGCGATGCAGGACCCACACGCTGGCGACCGCAACCTGGCTGCCGTTCCGCCGGCGGTGTACCAACTCCCCCTCCCAATATCCGGCGCTATCGAGATCTGCTTCGATTTGCTCCAGGGATTCGGCAAACTGGGTTTGCAGCAGCTCATGAGAAATCCGGCCAATTGCCTCTTCCCGGCTGTAGCCATAAAGCCTTTCCAATCCGAGATTCCACATCACGATGTGGCCCTTCGTGTCGCGCACCATCACCTGAGCGAGCTCCAAAACTTTCGCCTGCTCCCGCAGAGTGTCCTCTGCCTGCTTGCGTTCGGTTATGTCCGCCCGGATGGCAAGGTACTGGCGTGGCTTTCCATCCGATCCAATAAACGGCACGATAGTTGTATCGACCCAATAAGTCGACCCATCCTTGGCCCGGTTCTTGATCTCGCCGTGCCACACCTTCCCATGGGCGATGTCGTGGTACATCGCCTGGAAAAACTCTTTCGAATGGTGGCCGGAGTTGAGGATGCGGTGATTCTGGCCGATAAGTTCATCTTCGGAATATTGACTGATGCTGCAGAATTTTTCGTTTACATAGGTAATTGTGCCTTGGACGTCGGTTATGGCTACGATGGCGTGCTGATCCAAAGCGAACTTTTGATCAGCCAACTCTTGCAGCGCAGCCTCGGTGCTGGCCAGACTCTTTCTGAGAGCTTTCTCGGCGCGTTTTCGCTCGGTAATATCGCGCGCAATCTTTGACGCTCCAACGATTTTTCCTGCGCTGCTTTTAATAGGCGAGATGGTTACCGAAACATCGATCTGCTTGCCATCCTTGCGGATACGCATGGTTTCGAAATCCTCAACTCGCTGGCCGCGTGCGATTCGAGCCAGAATGTCGGTTTCTTCCTGCGCCCGCTCCGGCGGCATCAATATGAGCATGGACTTTCCAACCATCTCGGATGCGGTGTAGCCGAACAACCTCTTGGCCCCGGGATTCCACGAAGTGATGACGCCGTCCAGGGTCTTGCTGATAATGGCATCGTCGGATGACTCGACTACTGCGGCCAGGTGTCCGCGCACTTCCTCCAACCATTTGGCCTCGGCAACTTCGTCCGCCAATTTGCGATTCGCGTCCTGCAAGTGCATTCGTCCCGGCAAGGAAATTACCTTCGGCACCAAAGGGATGAGCATTGCAGCCGTGATCACCGAGACCGCCGCCGTAATCCCCTTCACTACGCCCGCCAGCAGGTAGTCGCCGTGCCAGACATTCCAAATTTCCAGCAAGTGGGTTGTGCCGCAGGCCAGGATGAAAGTTCCGAACATCCAGAAAATCCGGTTGAACGGAATACCACGATTCTTGCGAATGAAATAGATAAGGACAAATGGAATGCAGTAATACGAAAGCGTGATCAACCCGTCCGAGATGACGTGCAGCCACACCATCCCCGGATTCCAAAGGTAGCAATAACCATGGGGCATGAAATCAGGAGAATTTAATTGTTTGAAGAGCTCCACGAATCACGCCTTGCCTTACAGGAGGGTTATCGGCAAAACCGTTACCGTTACGAGTCTAGAAGGAGGTTACGTAGGGTCAAGGAAGGACGGGCGTCCAAGCTCAATGACCCACCAGACCTCTAAACTAGGCAACCCTCCAGAACTTTCTTGATGATCTGCAAAAGGGGCTGGGCGCTGGTTAGCAACGAACCCTTTTCCAAAAACGCGGCCGCCCCATCGTGGATAAGTTTTTCTTGGTTCTTCACCGACAGACCAGTGACCACCACCACGGGAACATTGGCCGTTAGCGGGTCCGCCTTCAGGGCTCGCAGCACCGAGGGACCGTCCAGCCTGGGCAACAGCATATCCAGTAAAATCACGTCGGGATTGCCTTCACGGGCGACCCTCAGCGCCTCCACGCCGTCACCAGCCGTTATGACGAGATATCCGGCCCCTTTTAGAACGTGCTCTCTGTCGGCGCGCAGCAACTTGCTGTCCTCTACCACCAATACTGTCTGCATGACACTGCCTCTCTGAAGGACTATGTCGGCACCAGCCGGCGATACTTGAAAACCGGATTAGCGGTTGTAACCCATGGAGATGACCGAAACATAGCTATTCTCTTTCATGAGCCAGGCCGCTCGACTGGCAATTTCTAACAGTCCCGGAACTCCCAAAACGGGAATGACCCTCACGCAAATCAGCGTAACGCAGTGCCATGAACTCCCGCTGCCGGTTTTTTACGACGGCAAACCCGTGCCCGGCCACGCATTGGGCAGGGTGGCGCGAATCACATCCAGCAACTCGTTATTGTCGGCCGGCTTCTGAAAGAAAGCTGCCGCCCCCGCCTGCAGCGTTTTCTGTTGGCTCGATTGCGGATCGCGCGCGGTCAAGACAATCACCGGGATATTCGACAAGGCATCGTTGTTCTGCAGCCGCTCCAAAACCACGAAGCCGTCCCCAGCGGGCAGGCCGAGATCGAGGATGATCAGGTTGGGGCGTTCCTTTTGTGCCACCGAAATGGCTGAGTAGCCATCCGAGGCTTGCACGGTTTCGTAGTGGTTGGCCCGCAGACGTATTTTCAGCGCCCGCCTGAGGTCAGGATCATCATCGACGATCAGGATTTTCGGTTTGTCCATTTATATCCTCCATTAGTTCGGTCTAATCTGGGCGGCCCTAATTTACTCCCTCTAATTCCGGGCTGCATTTATCTCACCATCACCGTCCCCACTGGATGGCTTTGCGCATAGTGCTGCCATAGCCATTTCCGCTACATGGTCGGCTACGATCTGTACCAGTTCTTCCAGCGATTTCGCCGCATTACCGGCAGGCATCGTCACTGGGGTCGCAGAGATTTTCACGCGGCCGGCAGCTTTAAAACCTTCGGCTGCCTCAAGTTGCCCACGAATGCGTTTCATCATTACCTCCGCGCCTTCCAATCCCGTGGAGGCGGCCACGAACAAGTTCTCGCTCGGCCCAACCTTTCCGCTCACCGGAAGCACCAGATCTTTGTCGAGGTAAACGCAACGCCGCAGCAAATCCAGAGTTTTCTCGCAGATTTCCTTCCAGTTGCCCCGCGAGGAAACAGGAAGTGGCGTGAGTTCGACCTTGACCAAAGCCACAGCATCGCGCAGCCGTCCCTGGTCGGTGACCACGGGAAAAAGCAGTTTGGCCAGCGAATACACCGGCAAGGTAAAGGAAAATGTACTGCCGTTTCCCAGTTCACTGGCGACCCAGATTCTTCCTCCATGCAGCTCGACCAATTCCTTGGTGATGAACAAGCCGAGGCCCAATCCAGCACGGTTGTTGTCGACGGAGTTCGGATCTTGATACAGGCGTTCGAAGATGAGGCTCCTGGCTTCCGGGCTGATACCGCGGCCGGTATCGCTAACGGAAACGTAGACCATGGTGGGGTCGGCCTCCACCATGCAAGCTTTTACCCGCACCGAGCCCTCGGGCGGCGTGAACTTGATGCCATTGTCGATGAGGTTGATCAACACCTGCAGCACGCGATCGGCGTCGGCGTAGACGAATGGGATGCGGGCATCCAAGCCAACTTCGAGGCCCACCCGTTTCTCCTTCGCGGTGGCCGACATCATCGAAACTGCCTGCTGGACAAGATCGGCAATGGTGATGCACCGCGGCGTGATGCGGATTTTTCCTGATTCGGCGCGGGTAGCCTCAAGCAGGTCTCGGATCATGGCCCGCAACTGATGGACGCTACTTAGAACCGTCGTGAGATGGTAGCGTTGGTCGGCATTCAGTTCCCCAGCCAAGCCATCCAGCAAAATAGTGACGAACTGATAAATGGAGGTCAAGGGGGTACGCAACTCGTGCGACACGTGGGACAGAAACTGATCCTTGAACTCCAATTGCTGATGGCGACTCATCTCCAGGCTACGCAGCAATGCCTGCCGTTCCATGGCATAACGCATGGCGCGGTCCAGGTGATTGCTGGTGATATCGCCTTTCACCAGATAATCCTGCACTCCCTGATGCAGCGCCTTCATTGCCAGTGCTTCGTCATCCTGGCCTGACAAAATCACCACCGGCACGCCGGGCGCGTGGTCGAGAACTTTACGAAAGGTCTCGGCGCCATGACTGTCCGGAAGATTCAAGTCAAGCAGCACGACTGAAGGCGATTGTTTGGTAATCGATGCAAGCCCATCCGCCAGGCGACTGACACAGTTTACGTTCACCGAAGAATCGCCCTCGACGAGCCGCAGGCGAACCAGATCGGCATCACCAGGGTTATCTTCAATCAACAAAATATTCGTATGTCCGTTGTTCATCGTTCCTCCTCGCGCGGAAGATGCGCCATGCCAAACCAGAATTCGCCAATGGAAGTCACCGCCGAGATAAAATCCCGCAGATTGCCGGGTTTGCTTACATAACAGTTCGCGCCAATTTCATAGCTGCACACGATGTCTTGCGGCGCCTCGGATGTACTGAAAACAGCAATCGGAATCTTGCGCAATTTGGGGTCTGCTTTAACCTCGGCCAGCACCGCCCGCCCGTCTTTGCCGGGAAGACTCAGATCAAGAATCACGAAGTCGGGAATGATCTCGTTGGCATACTTTCCTTGCCGCCGCAGAAACGCGATTGCGTCCGCTCCGCTTGAAACCGCATGCACGCGACAGGGACGTCCGTGGCTGGCCAGCACCTCGCTGGTCAAGTCCGCATCCGCCGGATTGTCGTCTACCAGAAGCACGTCGGTGATTCTCATGTCTGCGCTTCCGTGGCCTTCGGAGACGGGTCGAACGGCAAAGTGAATTTGAAGCAACTGCCGGGCGTTGCCTGTGCTTCGATCCAGATTTTCCCGCCGTGGCGCTCGATGATTTTCTTGCAGATCGACAGTCCGATGCCATTGCCCGCATATTCTTCGCGGGTGTGCAGGCGGCGAAAGATCACAAAGATGTCCTGCCAGTGGTCTGCAGGGATTCCGATGCCGTTGTCGGAAATCGCAAATATCCACTTGTTTTCCTTCTTCTTCGCGGAGATCTCGACAACCGGGCGGTCGGCTCCACGAAACTTGATGGCATTGGCAATCAAGTTTTGAAATACCTGGGTCAGTTGCGCGGGGTCGGCCATCATTGTGCCCAAACCCTTGCAATTGACTACCGTGCCACTTTCCTCGATTGCGGCCTGCAGGTTCCTCGACGCTTGCTCCACAACCGCCTGGCAGTCGGTGGTTCGAGGTTCAATTTCAGCCCTACCAACCCGGGAAAACTTCAGCAAATCCTGAATCAAAGCTTGCATGCGCAGGGCGCCATCGACGGAGTAACCGATATATTTGTCGGCCTGCGCATCCAGCTTGGATCGATATCGTTCGGCCAACAGTTGGGTATAGTTGGCAATCATGCGCAGCGGCTCCTGCAGGTCATGCGAGGCCACATAGGCAAACTGCTCCAATTCCGCGTTGGAGCGGGCCAATTCAGCAACCTTTTGTGCCAGCGCTTCTTCAGAATGGCGGCGCTGATCCCGTAGTCGCTTTTCCGCTAATGCCCTGTGTACAGACGTTGGCAGCCGAGCCAGGCGATCTTTCAAAACACAATCGGTAGCGCCTTGCTTGATGTACTCCACAGCCTTTTCCTCGCCCAGATAGCCGGTCACAACGATCAGAGGCACATCCAGGTTTTCGTGGCGTAGGATGTCGAGCGTCTCGGTTCCTCTCCATTGCGGCAGGTTGTAGTCAGCCAGAATGAGATCGTAGCTGGCCGTTCGTATTCGCAAGGTGAACTCTTCGGCGGTTTGAGCCACGTCGCTGGAAACCTCGAACCCATCCTTGCGCAGGGTGAGCAACTCCAACTCGATGTCCGCCGGATTATCCTCGACGAACATTACGCGCAACCTGGTGCTGACCTTGCCCGAATCTGTTGGACACGGAGGCGAATCGCAAACGGTGGATAGTTGTTCAGCCGTGAAGACCTCCTTCCTTTCGAACCAAGTGGCAGGCATCGCGCGGTTGGGGAACACGGCGGCCCTGCTAATCCCTGATAGATTGCAAATCGGCCAGCCAGCAAAAAGCTTGAGCCGGAAACTCTTAGGTTTTTGCCCAAACGACCCTCCCGCAATGACCAAAGAGAAGCATCCAATTGGCGGAAAAGCCCTGTACCTTCGGGGACAGTGAAGATTCGCCGGCAATTAAATCGGCAGAATACCGGCTTGCTTACCGCTTCCCTGCCGCCATACAATTCGCCGATGGCAGTAGAGACATTGACGATCGAGCGGTTGAGTGCGCAGGAAGGGCCTCGCGTAATCTGCCTGCGAGGACCCCTTACCCTTGCGAACGTCCCTCTGTTTCAGAACGCTATCCGGCGTGAGGAAGGTGTTCCTGTAGTCATCGTCGATCTGACTGACGTGCCGTATATAGATTCGTCGGGGCTGGGGTCGCTGGTGAGCGCTTATGTGACTCGGCACAAGGCAACGCGACGCATCGCGTTAAGTGGGGTGAACGAGCGGGTGCTGAAATTGTTTGAAACTACCCGGGTGGAATCGCTATTTCTGATGTTCCCAACTCTGGATGACGCTATAGTCGGACTCACCACTGCCGCGGAAGCATAGCAAGGCATCAGAAGCCTGTAACTTTCGCCGCGTTGAGCCAGAGGTCGTCGACCATAGCCAAATCGTCTTCCCTAACTTTAGCTCCCGATGGAACTGGACACGCTGGAAAAGACATTATTCGCGTTGCCGCCGATAAGGCGAACCGTACCGACAACAATTACCAGAATCACCGCAAGCATGACCGCATACTCGGCAATGTCCTGGCCTTCTTCCTCTGACCAGAGTCTGCACAATAATCTACCCATGTGCTTTCACCCTTCCCCACCCTTTCGGGATTGATCTGTGACTGATACCAGCTTGAGCCTTGAACTCTCATTCGACAATGGCCCGTTCAGATGGGCGGGAGTCACGGCTGTAATCGGACGCCGGTTACTGCAGTCACCAAACCCAGAGCCAGCGCCGCTTGCGGAGGTAACACCTGCGAGGGATCACTCCAACACCCTTGTGCTATGGCGCAAATCGTAATAATGAAGGAATATGCATTCAGTGACCTACAAGTTAGCTTCCCCTCTTAGGTTTGCTCATCTGAGATTCAGATAAAGGAAGTGGCTGTGAACTCCGCGAATAAAACTTTGGCGGCTCTGGCAGCACACGCAGGTTCTTCGGTGGACAATCAACGACGGGTGAATCGGACCAAGGCAGTATTACCCGTCAGAATTTCCGGGAACGACCTATCTGGCGAAGCCTATTCCGAACTGGTCCACACTCTAGACGTCAGCCGCAATGGGGTGCGCTTGGGCGCGATTCGTCGCCAACTCGAAGTTGGCAGCTCCATCGTACTTCAGTACCGCCAGCACAAGGCCGAGTTTCGGGTGGTTTGGACCAGGCCCGTCGGTTCGGGCGCCGAACAACAGATTGGCCTCGAAGCCGACGCGCAAAGAGATCTGTGGGGACTCGAAGCTAACGCTCCCAAAGGAACCCAGGCACCCGCACCACCGGTAAGCAAACAGGCTTTGGCCGGCGCCTCACACTGATTACATTCTCACCCGACTCAGCAAAATTAAACGCGCGTTAATTAGTCGACCGGCGCTACTTGATACTGCTCGAGCTTTCCATCCGGCATTTCATATGTCCAGGCCTGTAGAGTCTTCTGCGCAAACTTCACTCGATAGACGCGAAGCAACATACCGCCGCGGGCATGCTGCCGGGTTTCGGTGAATTCGATCGGGGTACCAAGAGGCGCGAGCCCACTGGCGAAATCCTTCAACGCTTGCTCACTGAAATAGCTGTTCGCGTTATCAGTGAACAGTGACCGGTCGACAGTCCCTTGCTGCAGGCCGGCAAAAATTTTCTTTGCTTGTTCCAACTTCCGTGTGGTTTCGGGATCGGTCTCCGCAAATAGTAAAGGAGCGATATCCCTGGCAATTTGCGCGGGCGCTCCGACTGCATCTTGATTGGTTAGCACGACGATGGCAACGTGATCGTCGGGATACACCGTATTTTGCGAGGTGTAGCCCGAAACTTCTCCGTCGTGCCGCAGCGCGCGGCGTCCCGATTCCATAGTGACTTCAATGCCTAATCCATATTCCGTACCTGCACCATTGTTGAGCCGCACTTCAGTTTCAAATTCTTTATACGAAGACGGCTTCAGCACTTTCTGGTTGATGATTGACAGATCCCACTTCGCGAGATCGGAAGCCGTCATAGCCAATTCGCCGGCGGCGAACAGCCAGCCGCGGCCTTCTTTCGGCGACAGGCGCAGCGGTCCCAGCGCATAACGCATGTAGCCAGTGGCGTCCGAGTCGCCTAATTTCTCCTGGTCAGTGTTGGTGACGCTAGTCATTCCCAGCGGATCGAATATGTTCTTATGCAGAAAATCGAGCAGCGGCATTCCACTCGCTTTCTCCGCAATCACTCCTGCGATCACGTAGTTGGTATTGCTGTATTGCCACCTGGTGCCGGGATCAAAATCCAGCGGCTTACGCGCCCACAGATCTAAAATACGGTTCGCCGTGACCGGTTGCAGCATCATTGGCATCACATAATCCTGCGGCCAGTAATCCTGATATCCGGAAGTGTGCGAGAGCAATTGGCGGATACTGACTTCGTTGGCGCGCGTAAGATTCGGGACGAATTTCGCGACCTTGTCGTCGAGTGAAAGCTTGCCCTGTTCCTGCAGCAGCAATATTGCGGTTGCCGTGAACTGTTTGCTGATGGACCCGACGCTGTATCGCATCTCGGGTCGCGCCGGAATAGCCGGATCCAGCCGCCCATTACCATAAGCGTGCAGATAACAAATCTGACCATCCTTTACAATCGCAACCGATGCGCTGGGCACTCCAGTCACGGTCAATACGTCGGTAGAGGCGTGGTCAATCTTTTGGCGCAACTCCGGCGATAACGTCGATTGAACTTGCGCGATCGAAGGCAAGAAAAGAATTGCAACGAAAACTGATGGAAGAATGGGTTTGCAAACTGTGCGCACAAGAACTCCTTGATGAAAACGGCGACAGTGTAGCACGCTCGTTCATCCATCGAAGAGCCCACCCTTGTCTGCAAGGGTGGGTTGGTGAAGTTGGCGAATCTGACGGAAAAGATTGTACGTAGATTTTCAGGCGGCTTCCAGGCGGAGAGCTACTTCGGGCAGTTGAGCACAAACCGTTTTTCCGTTCACTTGGAAACAGTACTGGCGATATTGATGATAGCCAGGCTGCTGGATTTCTCGTGCGGCCGGAGCATTCGGTTTTGCATTGCTGCCCTGAGCGCCAGCTTCTACGGTTCGCTCGGTTACTTTAATTCCGAGGCTGGCAAACTGTTTTTCCATTTGCGCAAAGGTGAAAGAGTATTCGGCGCCGCTCAGATATTGTGCGAGCGCGGCGATAGCTTCGGCGGCAACCGCTTCAGGGCTGGGATCACCACCGTGAATCGCTTTCCACAAAGCGATAATCCATGCAGCATCAAGTTCATGGGCGAGAACAACTTCTGGGATCAACATAAAATACCTCCTATGCGTAATGGTGAATTGAACCCAGGAACCGTTTCGTGACGCACCAAAACGTTTGCTCGACAGTAATTGGTGGCCCTCTGGACGACTGGTCGATCGCCTCAAATTGTTGCGTCATTAATGGTGTCTGAAGCCACTGGCAGGTTTGTCTTTTGTCGCCGGGCGGCGTATATTGGTCATTGGAAACTGTTGTGTAGTACCAGATTTTGGCGAAGCACACCAGTGGGCGCAAGCCCACATTTTAGTTTCTGGTGTTTTCGTAGCTTCCCCACAGGCCCGATAACTCATTGGCTTCATGGGATTTGAACTCGATCGGGTGCGCGAGATCGTAGAAAGAGTGGCCGCCTCGAGTGGTTTGGAGGTGGTTGAAGTGGAGTTGCGTGGATCGGGTAAGGCACGCATGCTCCGCATCGTGATTGACAAGGTCCCCAGCCCCGGCGAGAGTACCGGTGGTGACAAACCGGTTGGCGTTACTCACGAGGATTGCGCGAACTTGAGCCGCGAGGTTGGCATTATTCTCGACGTCGAGGACGTGGTTCCCGGCAACTCGTACTTGCTCGAGGTATCGTCTCCAGGGTTGGATAGAAAGCTGTTGCGTCCAGCCGACTACGAGCGCTTCATGGGCAGCAAGATGAAGCTGAAAACGCGAACCCCGGTGAACGGGACCCAGTACTTTGAGGGACGTTTACAGAATTTTCACGAAGGTCGGCTAACCTTAGAAGTGAATGCGTCGCGTAAGAAAGCGCGCTCGGGAGACGTTCCGCCGCAGACATTGGAAATCGAACTTGCCAATGTCGAGAAGGCGAACCTGGTTCCAGAGTTTTGAGAGGATTGAGCAATTGGAAAATTTAGCAGTTGAGTAATTCAAAGAGCGAAGGACGCTCGTTGTTGGTTTTCAATTGCTGGATTACTAAATTACCGAATTACTAAATGGTTTTTTATGGCTAGTGAGCTTTACAACACGATTGATGCCTTGAGCAGGGAAAAGGGCATTGATCCGCAGATTGTGGTCAGCGCGGTAGAAGACGCCATTGTTGTCGCTACGCGCAAATACTATAAGACGCAGGAAAATCTGCGCGCAGAACTTGATAAGGACACGGGCAAGATCCGTGCATTTGCCATCAAGACGGTGGTCGAAGCGCCCGAGCAGGTGGAAGATCCGCTTCTGCAGGTGACGCTCGACGATGCGCGGAAAGTTAATCCCAGCATCGAAATCGGCGGCGAGCTGCAGATTCCAAAAGTGACAGAAGGCATTCTCGGACGAATCGCGGCACAACTGGCGAAGCAGGTAATTTTCCAGAAGGTGCGCGAGGCCGAGCGCGATACCGTTTACAACGAATACATCGGGCGCGTGGGCGAAATCGTCAATGCCACGGTGAAGCGCATTGAAGGTCCTGACGTGATCTTCGATCTGGGCAAAGCAGAATCGCGTATGCCGCGAAAAGAACAGTCGCGGCTTGAGTCGTTTGCCATCGGAGAGCGCGTGCGGGTGGTCATCGCGCGAGTGGAACGGGCTTCCAAGGGTCCAGCCGTAGTAGTTTCCCGCGCGGCGCCGGAACTGGTCCAGCATCTGTTCCAAACGGAAGTCCCTGAAATATACGATGGCACCGTAGTGATTCGCGCAATTGCGCGTGAAGCCGGCGAGCGCACCAAAATTGCCGTCATGTCGAAAGATAAAGACGTCGACGCCGTCGGCGCTTGCGTAGGCATGAAGGGCATGCGGGTGCAGTCGATCATTCGCGAACTGCGAGGAGAAAAAATCGACATCATCGAGTATCACGAAGACGCCGTAACTTTCGCCGAGAAGGCGTTGCAGCCGGCGAAGGTTAGCCGCGTAAGCGTGCTCGAGGGAACGGAGAAGCATCTCGAGGTAGTGGTGGATGACAGCCAGCTCTCGCTTGCCATCGGCAAGAAAGGCCAAAACGTTCGCCTGGCGGCGAAGTTGCTTGGCTGGAAGATTGACATCAAGAGCGAAGAAGAAAAACGCCAGGAAGTGGAACAACAGATGTCGCAGCTGGTCGCGCCTTCATCGACTCCGTTGGCGGATGTGCCGGGCCTTGGTGAAGGGTTGGTAGAAAAATTAAGTGCTGCCGGCGTGACTACCGTAGAAGCGCTGGCCGACATGACGCCCGAACAGTTGGAAGCCATCGAGGGCATCGGCCCGAAAACGGTGGAGAAAATCAGCCTGGCGGTTAATAATTACTTCTCCAGTCTCGAAGGTGGCGAAATTGCGGCCGAGGGAGAATTGACTGAGTCTGCTGATGGCCAGGAGACTTCGCCTGAAGGTTTGGTCGAAGAGGTAGCGTCGGAAGATTTAGTTGGTGACGAGACCGCTGAACTTGAGGCGGTGAGCGAACCAGAAGAGGCAGAACCCTCAACCGAAGAACCCGCGAAGGAGCCTGCTGCCTCCGAAGGCAAAGAACAATGATATCGTTATGCGCTGCCCACGAGCATGGAAGCGTGCGACACAAAATCGACACCGTGAGGTTGATATGAAGACTTAGCGGACAGTCCGGAGGAAAGAAAAGGCGGATGAGCAAGATTCGAATTAACGATCTGGCCAGGGAGCTGGAAGTCAAAAGCAAAGCGATTCTCGACGCACTTCCGGAAGTAGGCGTTACTGAGAAGAAAACGCACTCCAGTTCCGTGGAAGAGCATGAAGCGGAGAAGGTGCGCGCCTACCTGCGCGCCGCCAACGAAGCTCAGTCTGCGCCGAAGCACGCTCGTCCGAGCCGCGCCGATAGCGACGAGATTAAGACTAAGATCGATCTATCCAATATTTCCCGGCCAGGCGATGTTCTGAATGCGATTCGCAAGCAACAGGCTCCCGTAGCCGCATCTGCTCCTGCTGTCCGTCCTTCAGTTAGTGCCTCGCCCACGGCACCGTCAGCGGTGCCCGTGAAGACGCCGCCTCGGCCACCGGCTGCAGCCGGTCCGCCGCCGAGGATGGTCGTTCCTACAACCACGCCACGACCGACATTTACTGTTCCTGTGCCACCATCGGCACAGCCACCTGCGACCACCGCGACAACTCCGCCAGCAACGCCGGCTACACCACCGGCGCATCCACCCGTTGCGCCGTCTCCCGCAGCCCAGGCTGCAACTCCAACTGCGGCGATTCCGCCGACAGCAGCGACGCCACAACCAGCAACTCCGGTAGCCGCGAAACCATCGGCACCCATTGCGCCACCGCGGGCGCAAGCGCCATCGCCGCGCATGATCGTCCCGCATACGGGACCGCGCCCCGTGTACAAAGCGCCGCCAGGGCAAGCTGCGCCGACCGCGCAAGCGGGAGCGACCTCACGTCCGGCTCCGGGACGCCCGGTACCAGGCCAGCCAATTTTCCAGCGTCCCCGCCCAGGCGCGACAACGGCTCCAGGTGCGCGTCCGCCGCTGCGGCCGGGAGAACGTCGCCCCATGCACCCCACGCGCCAGTCGCCTACGGGATCGCGACCGCTGGGCGTCGGGCCAGGATTGCCTCCGCCGGGCTCGACTCGCCCCGGCAGCCGTCCGGGAGCGCCTGCCCGCCGGCCCGGCCAGCGCTATGTTCCGAGGGGCGTAAAAGAAGGCCCAATGAAGGGCTTCGTGCCGCCGCCGCGGCTTTCGCTCTCGAATGAGCCGCAGCCGATCACGCGCAGCATCACGATTACCGAAGGAATCAGCGTAAAAGACCTAGCCGAAAAGCTGGGGATTCGCGCCAAAGATTTGATTGCGCGCCTGCTGGCTCGCGGTGTGTTTGCGACGATCAACCAGACGCTGGACGCGGAGCTGGCCAGCGAAATGGCACGCTTCTTCGGGGCAGACACCAATGTGATCACCTTCGAAGAACAGGCCGCCAAAGAAGTTTCCGACGCTGCTGCTGGAGAAGAAGGCGCTGGTGAAGGTGTGCCGCGTCCACCAGTGGTCACAATCATGGGCCACGTGGATCATGGCAAGACGACGCTTCTGGATTCGATTCGCTCCACCGATGTTGCCGGTGGCGAAGCGGGAGGCATCACCCAACACATCGGCGCCTATAAAGTCACGGTTCAAGACACGCAATCGCCAGCGTATGGCCGCCAAATCGTATTTCTTGATACTCCCGGCCACGAAGCGTTTACCCGCATGCGTTCCCGCGGAGCCAAGGCCACCGATATCGTCGTCCTAGTCGTCGCTGCCGACGATGGCGTCATGCCACAGACACTCGAGGCTATCGACCACGCGCACGCCGCGGAAGTACCTATCATTGTTGCGGTAAATAAAATCGACAAACCAGGCGCGCTGCCTGATCGGGTGAAAAAGCAATTGGGCGATCGCGGTTTGATGCCCGAAGAGTGGGGCGGAACAACCGTCTTTGTAGACGTTTCGGCCAAGCAAAAAACAAACCTGAATCTGCTGATGGAAATGATTGTCCTCGTCGCCGACCTGCAGGAACTTAAGGCGACGCCGGAGCGCCCGGCTCAAGGCGTAGTGCTCGAAGCCAAACTGGATCGCGGACGTGGACCGGTAGCAACCGTGCTGGTACAGAATGGCACGCTGCGCGACAGTGACAATTTCGTAGTAGGGAACGTCTACGGCAAAGTGCGTGCCATGTTTGACGATCGCGGCAATTCCCTTAAAGAAGCACCACCTTCAACCCCAGTCGAAATTCTGGGCATGGAGGGATTGCCTCAGGCCGGAGATCAATTCGTAGTGGTCGCCGATCGCGACAAGGCGCGCGGCATTTCCGAATACCGCGAACAGAAGACCCGTGAAGCCACGCTGGCCAAGAGTTCGCGTGTATCGCTCGAAGGTTTGGCGGAGCAACTCAAGACCGCCGGCACCAAGGAACTCAACATCATTCTGAAGGCCGACGTGGGCGGTTCGGTCGAAGTGCTCAGCGATCTGCTTTCGAAACTTTCGAACGACAAGGTTCGTCTGAAAGTGTTGCATTCCGGCGTTGGCGCGATCACCGAAACCGACGTACTGCTGGCTTCGGCTTCGAATGCCATCATCATCGGGTTCAACGTGCGTCCGGAACGCAAAGCTCAGGAACTGGCCGATCAGGAAAAAGTCGACATCCGGCTGCACTCGATCATTTACGAGCTGCAGGATGAGATCAAGCGCGCCATGACCGGCCTGCTCGAACCGACCATCAAAGAAACCTATCAGGGACGCGCCGAGGTACGCGAGACCTTCCGCATTCCAAAAGTTGGCACCGTGGCAGGCTGCACGGTTATCGATGGCTTGGTCAAACGCGACTCCGAAGTCCGACTGCTGCGCGACAACGTGGTCATCTTCAAAGGCAAAGTCGGATCGCTGCGCCGCTTCAAGGACGATGCCAGCCAGGTCACCAACGGCATGGAATGCGGCATCTCCATCGCCAACTACGGAGACATCAAAGTCGGCGACGTGATCGAAGCCTTCGCCACCGAGAAGGTCGCGGCCGAAGCGATGGCGTAGAGAAACAGTCGTCGGTCGTTCGTCGTTGGTCGTTGGCCATTGCGTTTCTGCCAACGGCTAACGACCACAAGCCAACGACATTCCGATGATCGCTTTTCTCACCCTCGAACTCAGTATCGAAGCTGCACAATCGCTCAAAGACAAGCGGCAAGTGGTGCGCAGTTTGAAAGACCGCTTGCGTGCTCATTTCAACGTCGCAGTCGCCGAACTGGATGCCAGTGGATTATGGAACCGCGCGACCGTAGGCGTGGTCAGCATTTCCGACTCCCGCGATTACCTCGATGGCCTGATGAAAAACGTGGAACGCCAAGCGACCCGCATCGCAAACAACGGCGGAGCCGACATCGCGGATTCTTTTCTGGAATACCTCTAGACCTACCAGCAATAGAAAACGCCGTGGGTCCACGGCGTTTTCTATTCGCTGCTATTTAATTTCCGCCGAGCTTACTTCTGCTGATCCATGGTAATGCCCTGCGCCCCAGGCTGCTTCTCAGCCTTGGCTTTCTTGGTCGCCATGGTCTTATCTACCCACTCATCGGCAGTCTTCAGATCGGCTGCGCGTGCCGCGGGATCGTCGCATTCAACGTCCGCCTTTTCGCGATACATCAGATTCATGTACGCCATGGCATCATCGTAATCAGGCCGCAGCTGCAGGGCTTTATTGAGCGCGTCGATGCCATCCTGAATATTGGCGGAATTCTTTTGCTTAAGTTCTTCGCAGACCTTTTTCTGATTCTTGTCCTTGGCACTCAATTGCTCATCTGGCTTCATACCCAGCTTGGCGCGGGCTTCCATGCGCGGCTGATAGGTCTGCGTCCAGTCGATCACGCCCACCGAGTAATACGGTTCAGGATCGTTAGGATCGATCTCGAGAGCCTTGCGATAGTACTGCTTGGCTTCTTCGAATTTCTTCATCTGCAGGTAAATGTAGGCGATGCCTTTGACGCTATTAATGCTTTTCGGATCACGTTCAAGCACGGCTTTGTATTGGTCGATCGCTTCCTGACCCAGGCGGTTGTTGTCCTCGGCGTCGACTCCGGGAATGTATTGCTGCGCATAGGCTGTAGCAAGGTAGAGACGGGCGTTCAACAGGCTGGGATCGAGCGTGACCGCTTGCTGAAAGTGGTCGATAGCTTCTTCATACCGCGCGTTTTTGTAGGAAGCCACTCCCTTATTTAACTGATCGCGCGCCCTCAACTTGTTGCAGCCAGCTGCCGACAACAGGAGTACGCCGACCGCCATGAGTGCCAGCACCCGAACGCTTTTCGTCATTACTTTATAAGTCTCCTTGCTAATGATTTTCCGGGACTGAAACCGTCCTGTAGCGCCGGCATCTTGCCGGCTGTCGCGAGGCCATCTTGCCCTCGCCGGTGCGGGCGGGACGCCCCCACGACAGCCGCCGAGGCGGCGGCGCTACGTAAATCTGTCAATGAAACTTCGCCCGGGTGCTTAGCCGCCGGCTTCGATTTTGGCGGTAATCAGACCAACCTTGTCTACGCCTGACGCATGCGCAATGTCAATCACATTCGCCACATCGGCAAAAGGAACATTGTCGTCGCCCTTGACGAACATTACTTTTTCGGCACGCGTCTTGAAAATATCGGTCAGGCGTCCCTGCAAGCCGTCCCATGTTGTGTCTTCGTTGTTGATTTTTACACCTGGCTCCTGCCCTGCGCCGCGATCGATCAATTGAACAACGATCGTTCGGTCGGGCGTATTGTTCTTCGGAGCATTGGGCGGCGGCGGCTGAGGCACCAGCGCATCCAGTCCCTTCGGAGTCAAAGGTGTTATCACCATGAAGATGATAAGTAAAACCAACAGAACATCTATAAGCGGCGTAACGTTAATAACGGCGCTTTGGCCTCCGCCGCTCCCTCCAGCTGTCATTCCCATAGTAAGCTCCTCTTATTGCCCGCCAGTTGCTGGCGGTGGCGGAGTCCCGGTTGTCTGTTTTTTCTGATCAGTAAGCAGGCCCAACTGGTCCACGCCAGCGGAGCGCACATTGTCCACGACCTCGACAACCGAACCGAACTTGGCGCGAGCATCGGCGCGCACGAACACGCGCTTATCGACCCGGTTAGCCAATCGGTCCTTAACCTTTTGGGTCAACTGATCGGGTGGAGTTAGGTCGTTTCCAAAGAACACCTTGCCATCTCGCATGACGGCTACGATGAGCGCGTCTTCTTTATCCGCATCGGGCATCGCAGTGGGACTATTGACTTTCGCCAAGTCCACGCTAACGCCCTTCTGCAACATGGGCGTGATCACCATGAAGATGATCAGCAACACCAGCATCACATCGACCATCGGCGTGACGTTGATGTCGGAGTTAACCTTCGCTCCTTCGTTGCGTTTGTTAAGTGCCATTTTCCAGTCTCCTATGCGCTCAAATCCTCATCGGCCAACAGTCGATCGGCTCTCGTCCCGTGCGGAGGTTTGCACGGCACCAAAGAACTTTTGGTGCCGCGCAAGCAACTCAAGATCGGAAGCCAATCCTGTATTACCGTTAGGAGCGGCGCATTCCCCGGCGCTTCAGGAAGTAATCGATCAATTCGCTCGAGGAGTTATCCATCTCCACGTCGAACGCTTCCACGCGTCCAGTGAGATAGTTGAACATCATCACAGCCGGGATAGCGACGAACAATCCGACGGCGGTGGTTACCAGGGCTTCCGCGATACCGCCCGCGACTGCGCCCAGACCTGTAGCCTTCTGTTCAGAAATACCTTTGAAGGCGTTCAGAATGCCCATCACCGTGCCAAACAGCCCGACGAATGGAGCCGTCGAGCCAATTGTGGCCAGACCGCCCAGGCCGCGCTTAAGCTCGGCGTGAACGATAGCTTCGGTGCGCTCCAGGGCGCGCTTCGACGCTTCGATGGTTTCGCCCGGAATCTCACCGCTTTCCTGGTGGGCCCGGAATTCCATCAATCCGGCGGTTACGACCTTCGCCAGATGGCTCTTCTTGTTGCGCTCGGCAACTTTGATGGCCTCGTCGATCTTCCCATCACGCAGGGCGCCTGCTACTGCGGGAGCAAAGGCACGCGATTGCTTGCGCGCCGCGCTGAAAGCCATGGCACGGTCAATCATTACGCCGATCGACCAACCGGACATGACGAATAAAATAACGACCACGGCTCTCGCGATGAATCCCATCTGTTTCCATAGGGAGATCGGGTCCCAGGCCACCGGCTGTTCCTGAAACAACCAGACTGCCATGCTGGACATGTGACTTAGGGTATGGGTTGCTACATGAGATACGAACATGAGTTGCTTTCCTCCTCAGAACTTTTAGATGCAATTAGTCGCGCTTGCCGAATCGGTAGTACGAAAACTGTCGAACTCGGCGACCGAAGCTAAACGCTTGAACTTCTTCGGACCGCCCCACCCCCGAGGCAGCTTAAAGAAAGGATTTGGGGGAGGACAGCTCTCTCAAACTTCTTACTTAATCATCTGGCATCCGAGTATAGCTTCTGACGTCTAGCCTCCGGACAAAGTAAAGTTCACCGTAATCTGGGTCTCGACCTCGACCGGTTCGCCATTCAGAATGTAGGGCTTATACTTCCACTGCTTCACCGCTTCTATGGCTGACGGAGCCAACATGGGATGCCCACTGATTAGATGCAGATTCTCGATGGTACCGTCTTTACTGATCTCAGCCTGCAACAGCACGCTCCCTTGAATGCGCGCTTGACGGGCCAAGGGTGGATAATTTGGCTGCACCTTGCGAATTAGCAGACCCTGGGTCACGCCCTGTGACACGCGGACCCGCTGCGGGGTAGCGACCTTGGGTACGGCTACCGGCGTAGAACTGATAATGCCACCGATGACGCCGCCCATCTGTCCACCAGGGATACCGCCCGGGACACCGCCAACTACACCGGCTGACATTGCTGGCGGTGGCGCTTCATCTTCCTTGATCATCTGAACTTTCTCAGGAATCTTGGTGGGCGTGCGCAACTGATTGTTGATGATGTTTGTCTGCACCTGCTTTACGACGTGCACAGGGGCGGCTGCGGGTGGTGGAGGCGGTGGTGGGGGGGGCGGCGCGACCAGGAAAGTCATTAGCTGGGTCTTGGGGAGGGCTTCGGTAAACAGCAGCGGAATCAGTACCAGGACTCCGACCAGAACGGCCTCAAGCACAAACGAAAGAAAAGTCCAGATGCCGCGCTTGGTCTTCAGCCTTCCACCGGACTCGATCAGGCTATCTTCAAACATGAGGGTCCTCCTACACTAGCCCCAACTATCCTTTAGACACCGACCACTGCAATTTTGCTCCCGCACAACATACGTACCGCAGCGAACAAATCGAAAACCGGACGATACTACCTCAAATGCCCGTTAATCACAAACTTATGATGCAGGTGCGCAAATGGCGGATATCAGGCCTTAGCTTTTACTTTCTCGCGACGGCCTGCTTCCCTGCCCGAAGAGACCGCGACCACCGGTTTGCCACGGCCAGACTTCCAATCCTGATAAGCGACCAAAATCGGCGCCGCGATGGCAATTGACGAATACGTCCCGATCAGGATGCCGATTACCAAAGCAAACGAGAAACCTTTGAGCACCTCGCCCCCGAAGAGGTATAGGGCGAGTACAGTCAGAAATGTTAAACCCGCTGTCAAGATGGTCCGGCTCAGAGTTTGATTAATGCTGCGGTTGACGATGTCAGACAGTTTTTCCCGCCGCATGAGTTTCAGATTTTCACGGATGCGATCAAAAACCACGATGGTGTCGTTGTTGGAGTATCCAATCAGGGTCAATATGGCCGCAATTACGGTTAACGAAATTTCTTTGTTCAACAGGGAAAACGCGCCCACGGTGATCAAAGTGTCATGAAAAACGGTGACCACTGCAGCTACGCCGTAAATCCACTCAAAGCGAAACGCCAGGTAAATCAACATTCCGGCCAGCGAATAAACTGTAGCCAACAATGCTTGTTTGCGCAATTGAGCTCCGACCTGCGGTCCAACGATGCTCACATTGCGCACGCCAAAGTCAGAGAGAAAAAAGCCGTCGTTCAAAGATGCCACTACGGCGGGATCTGCCGCACTCTTCAATTCGTCAAGTGAATCCAGGACGCCGCCTTTGACTTTATCCCGATAGTTAAGGATGGCCTGCGCCTGTGCGGAATAGCGCTGGTCGGCGTCGGTGCCAGCTTGGAGGGGATCTTTTTCGACGAGGTAATTCTTTAAGGTCAGGAAACTGCTGTTATTTAAATCCTGCTTGCCCGCGGGAGGATTTTTTTCCAGAGCGTTGATGATGGCGAGTTTGCCCTGATCCAGCGCCTGCTCGCTGGTTTCCTGTAACGACAAATCGATCAGCACTTCGTTAGCGTTACCTTCCAAAAGACTTTGGATACGGGCGTGGTGTAGCCCGGCGCGATCCATGGCCGCGCGAATCGCGTTGTCGTCCGGTTTGTGGGAAAACTTGATTTCGACCAGGGTGCCGCCGCGGAAGTCGATTCCTAGCGGAATCCCATGCCAGAACAACATGGAAAAAACGCCGGCAACGCTGAACACCAGCGAAAACGCCAGGAAGTACCACTTCTTGCCAAGAAAATCGATGTTTGGATTACGAAAAAATTCCACGCCGCTTAGAACTCCTTTTCTCTAGCAATGCTCACGTAGCCGCGGACGTCTAGTCCGGGTGCATCGCCACTATCCGATGCTCAATGCCTCACCGCGCTGCTTGCGGCTCAGCAACCAATCAAAAATCACTCGCGATACGAAAACCGCCGTGAACAAATTCGCGAACAGACCGAAGCTCAGCGTCACCGCGAAGCCTTTTACCGGCCCCGTCCCGAAGATGAACAAAATAACCGCTGAAACGATCGTGGTGACGTGCGTATCCACGATCGTGATCCAGGCATGGCCAAAGCCTTGCTCCACCGCCGAGGGCGGCGTTTTTCCGTTGCGCAACTCCTCGCGAATGCGCTCAAAGATCAGCACATTCGAATCCACGCCCATACCAACGGTCAATATCACTCCCGCGATTCCCGGCAGCGTAAGTGTCGCCCCGCTGTAGCCGAGAAATCCAAGCAGAATGATTAAGTTAAGAATCAATGCAATGTCCGCATTGATGCCAGCAGCATGGTAGTAAACCAGCATAAAAATCAGCACTGCTAACATGCCGATGACAGCAGCGGTTACTCCCGCGCGAATCGAATCGCTGCCTAGCGACGGACCCACGGTTCGCTCTTCCAGATACTTAATGCCGGCCGGCAAAGCGCCCGAGCGCAAAATCATGGCAAGGTCTTTCGCCTGCTGCTCGGTGAAGCGTCCGTTTATGACGCCCTGATCGTGAATCTGGTCTTTGATGACCGCAACTTCCTGCACTTTGTTGTCGAGCACGACTGCGAGATTATCGCCGACGTGAGCGCCCGTGAAACTGGCAAATCGACGCCCGCCCTCACCAGTCAAAGTGAAACTGACAGACGGCTGTCCATTTTCATCGCGAGATTGATCCGCGGCGCGCAAATCACGGCCGGTGACAGCCGACGCACGCGAAACCAGGTACCAACTCTGACCGGTGTCGCTCGAACTCGCGGGCGCACTGCGGCCCGGCATGAGCATCTGGTCCGGCGGAAGAACTCCACCTTTGTCCTGCAACGCTGCCTGCTCGCTTGGGTAAGGCCCGCCGAAAGATTGCCGTATTTCAAGCATGGCGGTCGACTGCATGATTTCTTTCACACGCGCAGGATCGTCCACGCCCGGCAATTGCACAAGGATCTGATATTGCCCCAGCCCATGTTCTTCAATGATAGGTTCACTGACGCCCAACTGATCGATGCGGTTACGAATGGTTTCAATCGCCTGGGTGACGGCGCGATTTTTCAGGTCAGCCAGTGCCTGCGGCTTCATGGAAACGGTCCAAGTGTTGTCCGGGCCCGAAGTGAGGTTGTACTCCGGCAGCCGATCCTGCACGATGGACAGCAAGTCCGACCGGTTTTCAGGCGGCACGCCTTTAATCACAACCTTGTCGGGATTGTTCGCCGGATCGGGTTTGCTGATTTCGGTATAGTTGATCTTCCGTGCCCTCAGATCGGCCTTCAGGCGTTCGACCGCATTGTCGGAATCGACATTGACCGCGTCATTCACCTGCACCTGCAGAATAAGGTGCGTGCCGCCTTTTAGGTCGAGGCCGAGGTGGATGCGGTTTTGCAACGCCGCCAGCAAGCCGCCGCCCGACCATTTATCCGGCAAGCCAAAGATGCCGAAGAGGAAAAACAGCAGCGTCGCCGCGATTACGATTACTTTCCAACCCAAATTCTTATTCATAAAAAATGATTTCCGATTGCCAATTTCCCGTTGCCAATTGCGCCGGACAATCCGGCAATTGGCAATTGAAAATTGAAAATCCCACGATCACTTCGCCGTCTCCTCCGGCGTAGTCACCGATGCCACCGAACCCCTGCTGACTTCGATCCGCAAATTATCCGGAGGAACCCGCAGATGAAGATAGTCATCCTTAATGGCAACAATCGTGCCCCGCAGGCCCCCGGTGGTCACAATTTTGTCGCCCGTCTTCAACTCGTTGAGCATCGCCTGCCACTTCTTCTGCCGCCGCTGCTGCGGCATGATCAGCAAAAAATAAAAGATGCCGAAAATAAAGATAAGCGGAGCAAACCCCAGCCATCCTGCCGAACCGCCGCCCAGTTGTACCGCCAAAAAGTGCTGAACAGTCATATCGAAGTTAACAAGCTACTGCCGCCGCAAATCTCGCAGCAACGCACTGGCTTCTGCAATTTACCGCTGGAGTTCTCGCGCTATGAGGCCGGAGATTTCTTCAGCTTCGGACGCAAACCGGGGATGCCGAGCTATGGTTTCGGTTCAGACTGGACACACGAAGAACCAGTCTCTTTCCCAAGTAAAATAGAATGACGCACAGTCCGCATGGTGTCAAGGTAGAAGCTGAGATTGTGAATGGTATTTAAGACTTGCGCTAAGACCTCGTTCGCGGCATAAAGATGCCGCAGATACGCTCGCGAGTAGCGCTGACAGACTCGGCACCCACAATTTGGATCAAGCGCAGAGTCGTCGCCGGTGTACCGCGTCTGTTTGATAGATATTTTTCCCACGGATGTAAATAGCAATCCGTGCCGTGCCGCTCGCGTGGGCAAGACGCAATCCATCATATCGATGCCGAGCTTGGCGTATGCAACGATTTCCTCCGGCGTCCCAACTCCCATGAGGTAGCGAGGCTTATCGGCAGGAAGATGTTCAAGTGTGGATTCGACAACTTCGCGAGTCAGCGACCGCGGCTCGCCGACGCTAAGTCCGCCAATCGCGTAACCAGGAAAGCCGATCGAGATAGTCCGCTCCGTCGGATTCTTTGCGCAGTTGGCGGTCCATCCCCCCCTGCACGATGCCAAATACGAAGCCTCCCTTGTACGGTGACAGCCGCTGTGGCGCGGACGCCCTCGCCCGGGCACGTGCAGATCGATACGCCAGGGCGGTCTCGAAGGGACTTCGTCCTTGTGCTCCTCAAAATACTTCTTGCTTCGCTCCGCCCAACGCAATGTAATTCCATCGACGCCCGCATTCGCGCCGCATCCGCCGGATACTCGGTGCACTCATCGAACGCCATAATAATGTCCGCCCCAAGCCAATCTGGGCCGCCATCGCGCTTTCCGGGCTGAGAAAATGAGAAGATCCGTCGAGATGCGAACGAAACGTCACGCCATCTTCTGTGACTTTGCGCAGCTCATTAAGACTGAATACCTGGAAGCCGCCAGAGTCGGTAAGAATCGCGCGCGGCCATGCCATGAAGCGATGCAGTCCGCCAAGCTTTCTCACTTGCTCGACCCCAGGCCTAAGATAAAGGTGATAGGTGTTCCCCAGAAGAATCTGGACGCCCAGTTCTTCGAGAATGTCCTGGGGAACGCCCTTGACCGAGGCCAGTGTGCCGACGGGCATGAACACCGGAGTTTCGATTTCACCGTGAGGCGTGATCAGACGACCGGCGCGGGCTGCGCCGAATTTAGCTTCGATGTGAAATTGGATGGACACTGCGAAGATTGTAGCGGACCGCGATGACCCAGTGATCTTTGCTCACCGCCCGGACGTGGCGTCCGGGCCTACGGGCTTTTTTCGAGCACAAGAATCTTTGCTTTGATCTTGCTGTCCTCGATCATCAGCTCGCCCACGCTTACCGGCAGCTTGAACCGCCGAGGTCCGGCGCTGCCCGGATTAAAATAAAGCACGCCATTCTTTATGTCCTGTGTGGGCACATGGCTGTGCCCGTAAACGACCGCTGTAAATTTCGCTGCCTCCGGCTTCACGTCGAGTTCTTGAATACTGTGCAGCACGTAGATTGAGACTTCGCCGACCTCGAGCACATTTGTAGCCGGAATTTTCTGCGCCCGCGCCCCGTGATCAACGTTCCCGCGCACCGCCGTCACCGGCGCGATCTCAGCCAGTTTGTCCAGAATTGCCGGGTCTCCAACGTCACCCGCATGAATGATGTAGTCGGATCCGTGCAGAGAAGCAAGAGCCTCAGGGCGGAGCAGGCCATGAGTATCAGAGATAACGCCGACGATCACGCGCTGATTCTAAATGGAGGACGGGCGAGGTCGGCCGCTCCCCGATTTTTGAAAAGCTCAGCCATTCGCCAGTTCTTTCGCGCGCTGCGCCGCCTTCACAACCGCTTTGATCAGCGTAACTCGCAGTTTGCCCTCTTCAAGTTCCAGAAGGCCATCGACGGTGCAGCCGGCGGGCGTGGTGACCGCGTCTTTCAGCAACGCAGGATGGTCACCGGTTTCGAGCACTACGGTCGCCGCACCCATGGTGGTTTGCGCCGCCAGGAGAGTAGCCACGTCTCGCGGCAATCCAACTTTCACCCCAGCTTCAGCAAGCGACTCCAGGATGATGTAAATGTAAGCCGGCCCGCTCGCCGACAAGCCCGTCACCGCGTCCATCAGCTTTTCGTCGACGACAACCGTTCTGCCCACCACACCGAAAAGAGTGCTCGCGATTTCCATGTGTTCGCAGTTGCAAATTGTCCCTTGCACAGCGCAGTCATTCCACATCCGACAACGCAAGGAGTGTTCGGCATAGCACGCACTACGGGAACTGCGCGCTTCAAAATCCGTTCGATGCGACTGGTCGGGACTGAAGCAGCGACTGAGATGATGATCTGGTTCTTGGTAACGCTAGGGCGAATCTGCTCGACGACGTGATCGACAATCTGCGGCTTCACGCACACGAGAATTATGTCCGCATTGCGAGCTGCGGCGCGGTTGTCAGTGCCGACGGCTATGCCGAGCTTCTTGCTGAGGCTGCGAGCCTTTTCTTCGTGTTGAACGTGTGGCGACGGTCGTCTTGGTGGACAACAATTGCTTTTCCAAAAGCGCTTTGAGCAGGATTCCGCCCATCTTCCCCGCACCCAGAACCGCTACGCGCTTCTTAGAAAAGTCAGTTGCCATGATTTAATCTGCACTTACGTCATTCGGAAGGGCAGAATACTCACTGTCATATCCAAAATACCCGCTCTCATACCAAAAATACCTGTCATTCCAAAAATATTCCCTGTCATTCCGAGGAGCGAAGCGACGAGGAATCTGGGTTTTTGCTGGCGCCGGGAAGAACCCAGATCCCTCGCGTTTGCTCGGGATGACGACAACAACTGGATGATCGTCTATACACGTACGCTGAACTGCTAAAAGACAGCGCTCTTTTCCTCGATCAGCTTTTTGATCTTGTCCACGAACTCCGCCGCCGGCATGTCTTCGGTCTTTTCCTTGCCGCGCGCGCGGACGTTGACTTTCCCTGCCTCAGACTCTTTGTCGCCGACGACCAATAAGAATGGAACCTTCTGCATCGCATGCTCGCGAATTTTCGCATTCATCTTTTCGTTGCGCGCATCGACCTCGACGCGCACTGCCGCAGCCTTGAGTTGGTCGGCGACTTTGATTGCGTAATCGACATGACGCTCGGCAATGGGCAGCACCACGGCCTGCACCGGAGACAACCACACCGGAAACGCCCCGGTGTAGTGTTCAATCAAAACTCCGAAGAACCTCTCGATAGATCCAAACAGGGCGCGATGGACCATTACCGGCGTGTGCAGTTTTCCGTCCGCCCCGGCATATTCCAGTTCAAACCGTCGCGGCAGGTTGAAATCAAATTGCACGGTGCTGAGCTGCCACGGCCTCCCAATGGCGTCCACCAGCTTGATATCAATCTTAGGCCCATAGAACGCCGCTTCGCCCGGTATGGTCTTGAACGGAATCTTCATGCGGTTCAGCGTGTTGGTCAGCGCCGCTTGCCGCTTGCGCCCATTCTTCCATGCTTCCCGCGTAGTGCGCGGCATTGGCCGGGTCGCTGGTGGAAAGCTCCACCTGGTATTCGTCAAAGCCAAAAGTTTTCAGCACGGTGTGGGCAAATTCCACGCAGGCCTGAACCTCGGACTCAAGCTGTTCCGGCATGCAGAAAATATGCGCATCGTCCTGCGTAAAGCCGCGGACTCGCAGCAGGCCATGCATGACGCCAGAGCGTTCATAGCGATAAACCGTGCCCAATTCTGCCAGACGCATGGGCAGCTCGCGATAGCTGCGTCCGCGCGCTTTGTAAATCAGGATGTGCCCGGGGCAATTCATCGGTTTGAGCTGATACTCGTCGTTTTCCACATCCATGGTGCCGAACATGTTCTCGCGGTAAAAATTGGCGTGGCCGCTGATTTCCCACAATTTCAGGCGCATGGCGTGGGGAGTAAACACCAAGTCGTATCCGCGCGCCGTCAGCTCATTGCGCAGCCAGTCTTCAATCTCCCGGCGGATGATTCCGCCCTTGGGATGCCAGAAAATCAGCCCCGGCCCGGCATCGTCCTGAATACTGAAGAGGTCCAAGTCCTTCCCCAGCCGCCGATGGTCGCGTTTCTTGGCCTCTTCGACCTGGTGCAGGTACGCGTCAAGGTCCTTCTGATTGAAGAAAGCGGTCCCGTAAATGCGCTGCATGGGGTGCGATTTCTCATCGCCCTTCCAATGCGCGCCCGCCACGCTCAGGAGCTTGAAAGCCTTCACTCGACCCATCGAGGGAATGTGCGGCCCACGGCAGAAATCCAGAAATTTGCCGGTGCGATAGGCGGAAAAGATTGGATCGGCCTTTTCCTCAATCAACTGGCATTTCAGAAATTCGCCCATCTGCTCAAAGGCTTTCAGGCCTTCTTCCTTGGGGAAGTAAACGCGCTCGTTCGGCAGGTTGGCCTTTACCAGCTCCTGCATCTTGGCTTCAATCTTGGCCAAATCGTCTTCGGTAAAAGGCTTCTCGCGGTAGAAATCGTAGTAAAAGCCGGATTCTGTGGGCGGACCGATACCCGGATTGGTCCGGAAACAGCTCGGTGACGGCGGCCGCCAGCAGGTGCGCAGTGGAATGGCGGAAAACTTCAAGCGCCTCCGGATCGCGCTCGGTCAAGATGCGCAGGTCGGTGTCTTTTTCCAGCGGCCGGGTGAGGTCGATGAGGTCGCCGTTAGTCTTGGCAGCGAGCGCCGCGTCGGCGAGCCGCTGGCCAACCGACTTGGCGACGTCGAGCGCAGTGCTGCCTTTAGGAACGTCCTTCACGCTCCCGTCGGGGAGTTTGATGTGAATACTTCTGCCATAGGGTTCCATCCAGTATAAAACACGCAGCGACAAACGACGTTGCTCGGCCACGCGATTTGAACTGAAGCAGCCAGCCTCGTATACTTGCAGCCCGCCATGAAGGTGATCGCAATTATTCCGGCTGCCGGACTGGGGACACGCATGACCTCGGCTCCTGTTCTCAAGGGCAAGAAGCCCGGGGCGACCAAACAGTTCACCGAACTTGGCGGCGTGCCGATTCTGATTCGTACTTTGCGCCAATTCGCCTCCAGCCCAGAGGTCTCTGAAATTTATGTTGCTTTGCGAGTTAATGAAATCGAAGGATTCCGCGCCCGGCTGGAAAAAGAAGCCGAAAACATTTTGCAGAAAAGCATTCACCTAGTCGGGGGCGGGGATCACCGCCAGCAATCAGTAGCGAATGCAATCAAGTCGGTTTCGGCTGCCGATGACGACATCGTCCTCGTGCACGATGCGGTTCGTCCATTCGTCACGGAAGAGATAATTTATGAAGTAATCCGCGCGGCGCAAAAATATGGAGCTGCGATTGCCGGACTGCCGGCGGTCGATACAGTTAAGCAAGTCGAACGCACAGCAGACGGCGCTTTGATCACTTTGCCGCGGGAGCGAGTAGTGCTGGCGCAAACTCCGCAAGGCTTCCGGTACAACGTTCTAAAAAAAGCGTTTGACGAGGCCGCAACTGACGGCTTTACCGGAACCGACGAAGCTTCGCTGGTCGAGCGCTCTGGCCATCCGGTTGCGGTAGTCATGGGATCTCCCAGAAACATAAAAATAACTGCCCCCGGCGACATGGAGCTGGCGCAGTTTTATTTGAAGAAGTGATTTTCGCGGCAAGATATACCCGAGGGTGCCCCGTCCAACCTCCGCTTGGGCGGGGATTTGAGCTCGATATGTGCAAACTGAAATTCATAAATGCCTGGTCCGACAGGAAGACCAATTCGTGGAAATCCGTGGCCGAGGTCCCCGTATGAGAATTGGCTTTGGCTGGGACTCTCACGAATTCGCAATTGGCGTTTCCCTCAAAATTGGCGGAGTGACTCTGGATCATCCAAAGGGCTTGGGTGGGCACTCCGATGGCGATGTCCTCCTCCATGCGCTGACCGATGCATTGCTCGGCGCCGTAGCTGCGCCTGATATTGGATCGTTGTTTCCGCCGTCCGACCCGAAGTGGAAAGGTGCCGACTCTGCGGTTTTCCTACGCGAGGCCTTGAAGCGGGTGCGAGCGGCGGGTTATTCCGTGGTCAATATGGACTCGACGCTTATTCTTGCTGAACCGAAGATTGGCCCACTTGCCGCTGCCATCCGCGAGCATATAGCGGAATTGTTAGGTGTACCCGCGGATTGCGTCGGCCTTAAGGCCAAAACACCCGAGGGTATGGGCACCGACAATGCAGCGATCGCAAATGTTGTAGTGTTGCTGGAGAAAAGCTAGCCGCGGATTTAGACGAATAACCATTTTAGGATTTTGATCCGCGTAAATCTGTGAAGATCTGCGACTGGTGTCAGACCGATTCGAGCGCTCGCTGTCTCACTCGCGCAGCATCAACAAGCGCTCGGAAAATCGCTCGCGACGCTTCATCCTCATCAACAGACCGCTCCGGATGCCACTGTACCGCAAGCACAAAGTGATCGGCAGACGTTCCTTCGAGCCCTCGATAATTCCGTCTTGCGCAGACCGGGCGACCACGCGCAACCCCTGGCCGACTGAATCGGCTGACTGGTGATGACTGGAATTCACCGGAACTTTGGTCCGGTTAGGAGTTTGTGTCCCAAGCCAATAATTCCAGCCAGCTTCGATTCCGGCTCGACATCGACGTTGTGCGCCACGGCCACGGTTCGTCCGGCAGCGTGTTTGACCGGAGACTCAATGTGCTGGATCAGCGTCCCGCTGCGGTATACGTTCAGACTCTGCAAGCCATAGCAGATACCAAGAATCGGCTTACGCGCGTTGTATGCATCATCCAGAAGTATCCAGTCGACTATGTCGCGGCCGGAATCTGCTGCCGCCGTTTGGGGAGAGCGCGGCGCGTTGTACTTGGCCGGGTCAACGTCGGCTTTACTGCCGGGCAGCAGCACAGCGTCGCAACTCTCGACCAACTTCATTATTTCGGCGGGTGATTGATCGAGAGGAATGCGAACCGGTTCGCCTCCGGCGATTTCGACCGCCCGCTCATACTGCGGAAGCGAGCGCGCAGCATAATCTGGATCGCCAGAATGCGGAACCGGAATGGCAATACGCGGCGCCATATCGCAACGCTATTTGTTTTTCGGTGGCTTTCTTTTCTCGCGCTTTGGTGCGTTCTTATTTCCCATGAACACAGTTTTTCACACATACGCGTGCGCTTGGCTAGTTCATGGATTAGTTCAGCTTCGGTTTGACGCTTCTCCGCAGCGCACGTTAGAATGGTTGAGTTTGCCAGTAGCTAGCGGTTCCGTTCTGGTGCCGTCCGCATTCGTTGCCATGAGTTGCCGACGCGGAAGCAGCAAGCACAGAGATCATCAGTTCACAGGTCGCCCAGTGTGCGATGAACGGTTTACATCGCGCGAATCGCGGACGGAATTTTCAGGAGGCATAGGCATGTACGCGGTCATCCGCGCCGGTGGGAAGCAGTACCGGGTGGCGCCCGGAGATGTGATTCGGGTGGAGAACGCAAGCCACCGGCACAGACGGTAAGTGGAGTTTGGCGATATGCTGGCGGTGTCGGCGGGAGAAGGCCAGATCGGCGAGCCGCATCCGGTGCGCTGGTTCCGGCGAAGTGGTCGAACAGGGTCGCGCGCAAAAATTTTAGTTTTCCATTACAAGCGCAAAAAGCAGTACAAAAAACTGCGCGGACATCGTCAGAACTACACGGCGGTCCGCATTACCGAAATCGCTTTCGGTGGCAAGAAATTTAGTGCTCCCGAAGTGCCGAAAAAGGTTGTCAAGACCAAGAAGACGGCCCCGGAAGGAACCGAGGAAGTCAAAGTAGAGGCCAAAGCCCATAAGGCGCCGGCGAAGAAGAAGGCTCCAGCGAAGAAATCGGCGGCGAAAAAAGCTGCAAAAAGAAGAAGTAGTAAGACCGAGGGCGAGACGCCCTCGCGACAGCCGGCGGGACGCCGGCGCTACGGAAAATCACTATGGCACATAAAAAAGGACAAGGCACTTCTAGAAACGGTCGCGACTCCAATGCACAACGGTTAGGCTTCAAGGCGTTCGGAGGACAATTGGTCCCCGGCGGGACAATCATCGTCCGGCAACGCGGAACAAAGGTAAAGCCGGGCCTGAACGTAGGCCGCGGCAAGGACGACACGCTATTTGCCAAAATCACTGGCCGGATTAAATTCATGGACCGGGGGCAGTCGGGAAAGTATGTGATGGTTGAGCCCATCGCTGCAGAGTGATTCCAGACCTTCGCGGGCGGGGGCGCCCGCGCCACACAGCCTCGCCTTCGGGCCGAGGCTTTTCTTATTTGTCGGCCAACTTTATCAGCCAACGACCAAATGTTCATCGATGAAGCTACAATCCGGGTGAAAGCTGGAGATGGAGGCAATGGCTGCCTGGCATTCCGCCGTGAGAAATACGTTCCTCGTGGCGGACCATCGGGTGGCGACGGTGGTGATGGCGGTGACGTAATCATGGAATCGAGCGAACGTCACAATACGCTGGTGCACTTCCGCTTTAATCCTGAATACAAAGCGCAACGCGGACGGCACGGCGAAGGCTCAAACTGCAAGGGCCGCGAAGGCGAAGACGTTTTGTTAAAAGTGCCAGCGGGCACAATTGTGTTCGACGCCGATACCGGCGAGAAAGTCCATGATTTTTCGAGCCGGACGAACGCGTCGTGATCGCGCATGGCGGCCGCGGAGGCCGAGGCAATGCGCGCTTCGCCACATCTACACATCAGGCGCCTCGCGAACACGAAGAAGGGCGACCCGGCGAGGAACGAGTTTTCCGTCTGGAGCTCAAGCTGCTAGCTGATGTCGGATTGGTCGGTTATCCGAATGTCGGAAAGTCCACCTTGATCTCACGCATCTCCGCAGCCCGCCCGAAGATTGCCAATTATCCCTTCACAACGCTGCAACCCAACTTGGGCGTCGTAGCGGTCGGCGAAGCAAAAGAAGAACGCAGCTTCGTGGTGGCAGACATTCCCGGACTTATCGAAGGCGCCCATACCGGCTCGGGATTAGGCACGCAATTTCTGCGGCACATCGAGCGCACGCGATTGCTCGTGCACCTGGTAGATGTGTCCGACGCAAGCGGCCGCCCGGATCCAGTGAAGGATTTTGAAGTCATCAGCGAAGAACTTAAGAGCTTCGGCGCAGGCTTGGAGAATAAACCAGTGATCGTGGTGGCATCGAAGATCGATATCGCCAATAAAGAAAAGCTCGGGAAGCTGAAACGCTATTGCAAGAAAGAAAATCTGGAATTGTTTCCCATCTCCGCCGTGACGGGAAAAGGAGTTGAAGAAACTGGAGTTCCGCCATGGCCGACAAAGTAGAACAAATCGGGCGTCAGGCTACAGACGACAAGCCTCAGGAAAATTCCTCAGACACAGAAACCGAAGCAGAAGAGATCATCCCGCGAAAACGGAAAAGCCTCTAGCTAGTTCGCACCCGTCGGTGCCTTCTTCCGTTGGGATCAAGCTTTGGCGCACCATACCGCTCAATTAGGGGTTTTGAGCGTAATCGCCTGTTAACGACACTTACATGGTCCCTATCCCTGAAAGCAGGCCGAAAGTCTCTTTGCTTGTCGCACCAGAGAAGCTAGGATGGTCGGGTTCAACAGGAGGAACTACGGTGACTGACACACTGCGACAAAGCATTTCGAAGATGCGGTTGGGAACGGTGAGTGCCGCGCTGACGTTAGGAGTCGTGCTGGCGTTAGGGGCAGTTGCAATCCAATCGGCGCAAGGGCAGACCTTCACTGTACTTCACAAGTTCAACGGGTACAACGGAGCATTTCCCTATGCAGGTTTGGTCCCTGACGTGGCGGGGACGTACCGGCACGACATACCACGGCGGTTCTTTCGGCGGAGGAACGGTGTTCAAAGTTAATAGTAAGACCGGCAAGATGTCCGTGCTGCACAACTTCGCTGGTGCGTCGGACGGAAACAGTCCCTACGCGGGTTTGCTTAGGGACGCCGCTGGTGATTACGGGTGCCTCAATCCTGGCGGCGCTTCCGGGCGAGGGACAGGTGTTCAAGCTCGATACGAGGGGCGTCGTGACCTTACTGCACAGCTTCGCTGGGGGGACGACGGACGGATGCTACCCCAACGGAGGCTTGCTTCGGGATAAAGCGGGTAATTTGTATGGCACCACCTATAGATGCGGCGCGTCCGGTTACGGAACGGTCTTCGAGATAGATACGAGCGGGGCCGAAACGTTATTGCACAGCTTCTCTGGTTCCGACGGGGAATACCCCGATCTCACAAGTTTGCTCATGGATGCGAAGGGCAACATCTATGGCGACACCTCGAATGGCGGTGACTTTAACTGCGAGGCGGACTTCGGGTGTGGAACGGTGTACAAGCTCAGTAAGAGCGGGACATTAACGGTGCTGCACAGCTTCACTGGAGGAACCACGGACGGGTGCAGCCCCTTGGGAACTCTGACCATGGACAAGGACGGCAATCTGTACGGTACTACCGAGGGCTGCGGTTTCTCCAACGTCGGAACTGTGTGGAAGGTGAGCAAGGCGGGTAGCGAGACTGTATTGTACAACTTCGCCGGGTACCCATCGGACGGGGCATATCCCTTCGCAGGCGTGATTAGGGACGCGAAGGGCGATCTCTACGGCGAGACCTCGGAAGGCGGCAGCGCAGAAGCATGCAAGAGTGGCTCCGGCAACCCCATCGGATGTGGAACGGTGTTTAAGCTGAGTGGGAGTGGCAAAGAGACCGTGCTGCACAGCTTCGATCAGTCGGACGGGGCATTTCCTATCGGAGGTTTAGTTATAGACACGAAGGCAAGTCTCTATGGCACCGCCGGTAGGGGCGGCTACAGTGGCGGCTGGGGAACGGTGTGGAAGCTGACTCCGTAGTTATGAACGGCAGGAACGCAGTAGCAGCGTAGGGTGCTCTTCTGATCGAGACAACTGTTGTAACATCGCCATTACACTTATCGACCTGGAAGTTCGCCGCCGGCACTTCCGCCCGGTTGCATATCCGGCTAGAATGGTATTTTCTAGGGAAACGCTTTTTTCAGTATATGTGTACTCACGCCTCCGGCATATGCGCGCCGTGCTGAAAGTGATACTGCAGAATCTTCGCGGCGAGGGCGGGGTTCATCGATGGAGTCTCGGCTTCCATGGTACGGACCACTTCGCCACGACATACGACTTCCGCCGCTGACAGACCTGCGATTTCCGGAGGCAGCACCAGATTGATCTCCAATTGAATGTTGGCTGGAAGCATTTCTTGCGCGCGAAATAACAGGCCCGATCGGCTGATGTTTTCGGTAGTGCCTGCGCGCCAATCGTTTTCTCCAAGCGGCCGATATTTTATGGGCAATTGAAGTTTGAAACGTTGCGCGCGGTACGGCGACAATTTCGCAACCGGTCGGCCAGCTTCGACCTGCATGGCTAAACGAGCGGACATTGATACCTCCTTGGGAAGTGGGGAGTCCAGCACTTCGCGTACTTTTGCTTTGAGCGTGAGCAGAGTGAACGGTTTCTGTAGCAGAGTAATTCCCTCGTCCAGCGTGCCGTTTTGCCCGATCGCGTTTTCCGTGTAGCCCGACATATAAAGCACTCGCATTTCGGGCCGACGCGGAGAAAGATGATTGGCCAGTTCGCGCCCGGTCATTCCTGGCATGACGACATCGGTCAGCAGCAAATGAATGGGGCCGTTGTGAGCATTCGAAATTAGAATAGCGGTCGCGGGATCTCCGGCGTCGATCACCGTGTATCCCTGCAGTTCAAGGTATTCGCGCGCCAGGCGCAGCACGGTAACTTCATCCTCGACTAACAAAACCGTTTCGCGGCCTTGCTGAACTTCTTTGGCTGCGACGACGGGTTTCGCGATAGTGGGCTCTCCCGTCTCGCTCACGCGCGGCAAGTAGACTTTGAAGCATGTCCCCTTGCCCGGTTCGCTCTGCGCCCAGATATCGCCGCTTTGCTTGATAATGCCGTAGACCATGGAAAGGCCGAGACCAGTGCCCTTCGGCCCTTTGGTGCTGAAGAATGGTTCGAAGATGCGGCTCTGTGTTTCCGCATCCATTCCCACCCCCGTGTCGCTGATGGAGAGCATCACGTACTCGCCCGGCTCGGCTGGCGGATGGAGACGAGCATAGGTTTCGTCGAGCGACACGTTGGCAGTCTCGATCGTGAGCTTGCCGCCGCGCGGCATGGCGTCGCGAGCATTCACCGCGAGGTTCATGATTACTTGCTCAATCTGTCCGGGATCAGCTTTTGCCGCCCCCAAGTCGGCGCCGGGCACCATTACCAGTTCAATATCTTCGCCAATCAAACGAGTCAGCATCTTGAAGTTTTCAGTGACCACCGCATTCAGATCGAGGACTTTTGGAGTCAGCATCTGTTTGCGGCTGAAGGCAAGAAGCTGGCGCGTAAGCGCAGTCGCACGATTTGCGGCGTTGGCAATTTCTTGTGCCGGCCCGCGAACGGCCGGGTCGGAGCCGATGCGCTCCAGGAGAAACTCGCAGTATCCCGAGATCACCATCAACAAATTATTGAAGTCATGCGCGATTCCACCTGCCAAACGCCCGACCGCTTCCATCTTCTGCGCTTGACGCAGCTGTTCCTCGAGCGCGCGATGTTCGGTCACATCCTCGGCGAAAAGTTCGAAGAATGTTGAATTACGTTCGTCGCGGATGGTTCGCCCCGAAAGCCGAACCGTGATGGGAATGCCGTCTTTGCGGACCCAATCAGCAACGAGGCCGTTGAAGCGATGGGAGGCGCGAAAGTGGTCGGCGACTACGAACCACTGTTGCGTGTCCGCGTACAAATTCGCCAAGTTGCGGTCCACCAGTTCGGTGGGCGATGCGTACCCCAGAATGCCGACCAGTGCAGGATTCGCGCTCAGGAGAATTGCGACGTCCGAATCGCAGCGGCAAATTCCATAAGGCGCATTAGTCACGAGGGAGCGAAAGTTGATTTCCGAGCGCCGCAAACCCTCCTGCGCGGAACGCAGCGCGGCATTGAAAGAGCAAATTAACAGCGCCACGAAAACAAACAGCGTCAGATGTATTATTGCTTTGCGATATTCGGCGGGCGAGTGTTCTCCGGCGAGAGAAAAATAAGCGCTGACGGTGAGTGCAAAAGAGGTCGCAACCAGGCCCGGTTTCCAGCCTCCGTACCAGGCACTAACCATGATCGCGACGGCGAACACTACCAGCCGGCTTTCGACTACGTCAGCCAGCATTAATGCCGGGATCAGAGCCAGGGTGATGCTGAGAACGGCGACGCCATACCGGAGGATCGGAGCCCGGGCCGGGGGAATGTAGCGTGCGCGAAGAAGGGGGAGCTTCAGTCGCATCCAATTCAACTTTAGTTTCAAAATAGGAACTCCGCGAGTTACGGGAGTTCATGTGGCTGTTAGTAGGTGGGCGCTGGCCTTGAGGACAACCACTCCCTCAACTGTTGGCCTGAATGTACAACGAGCGCGGCCTGTGAATTTCACTATCGTGTAAAATTTCGGATTTCGAGAATCAAGAGTTACACGGGCATTAACACCCAACAGGTTGTTTGATTGTTGGAGAAGATGAATATAGGACTATTTGGCGGAACCTTCGATCCCATTCACCACGGACACACAGCTTTAGCCCGAGGAGCACAAGAACGCTTCAATTTGAGCTGCATTAATTTTGTCCCGGCGCACATTCCCCCGCACAGAGCCGCGGCACCCGGTTACTTCTTATTTCCATCGTTATGCCATGGTCGCGCTCGCGACCGCGAATCACAAGGCATTCCGGCCTTCGCTGCTGGAAGCACCGTCCGAGGCCGCAGGAAATGAAATTAAAGGCAAGAAAGTAAAACTGAACCCTGGAGCCGGGGTGAATTACAGCATCGACACCGTTCGACGTTTGAAACAAACTCTAAAAAAGAGTGACCGGCTTTTCTTTCTTATTGGAATTGACGCATTCAAGGAAATTGCGGGATGGCGCGAAGCGGAAGCACTTTTCCACGAATGTGAATTCATCGTGGCCAGTCGCCCTGGATATTCCCTGGCTGATGTAGCCAACGCGCTGCCGGAAAAGCTTCGCCCGAGATCTGAAGTTACCAAGCCATTCGCAAAGCAAGCAGCGAAGGGCGATCTTGTACTGACCGGAGCGACCGTGCACCTGCTGGAAAATGTACATCAAAATATCTCGGCTACGGCGATTCGAGACGCGGTTGTCGCCAAACAGCCATTGACAAAATTTGTTGATGCGGCAGTGGCTGATTACATCAAGAAAATGGGGTTGTATCAGAGCAAATAGTCGTTGGTCGTTAGTCGTTGGCCGTTCGCGTTTCTTCACATCCGGCTAAGTGCAGAGATACCGATCCAGCCTACAAAGCCGGGCGTCAGTTAGAATGAAGGGACCAAAGAGGCCAACGACGGCCGACCAACGACCAAATGAAAAAAAGCGATCTCAAGCGACAAGTATCCGAGGCCATTACCGCTTGCCAGGAAAAGCAGGCGGAAGGAATTACGATTTTAGAACTGGAACAGGGATCCGGGGCATTTACCGATTATTTCGTAGTATGCAGCGGCACCAACCCGCGACAGATCCAGGCCATTTGTGATGAGGTCGAAGAGCGACTGGAGAAGGCGGGACAGCGTCCCACACACATCGAAGGCTACAAAACAATCAGAATGGGTTCTGCTCGATTACGTGGATTTCGTCGTACACGTGTTCTCCGAGAAAGCACGCAAGTTTTATGATTTGGAACGGCTATGGAAATCGGCTAAGCGATTGGAACCATCGGAGCTGGCAAAACCTAAACGAGCAACCCGAAGCGTCGCAAAAAAGCGTGCTTAGAAAACCAGCCGCGGATTTCCACCAATGTCGCGGATAATGGTAAAAACTGATCCGCGTAAATCTGGGAAATGAACGCCAATTCAACTCCGCAGTGGGGAAATTCGTATCGCCTGATTGCTTCCGAAAAGTGGAAGGCGAAATCAGCCGCCATGGGGCGCGACGTCACCGAGGCCTTGGTCGAATATGCACAGCCAAGACCTGGAATGAAGGTTTTAGATCTGGCGAGTGGTACCGGTGAACCGGCTATCAGCTTGGCCTCGCACGTCCGGCCAGCAGGTCATGTTACTGCCCTTGATCTCAGCAGTGAGCTTTTGCAGATCGCCGCTGAACGAGCTCAACAGCGAAAATTGACAAACTTCTCGATCCGCCAGGCCGACGCGCACGAGCTGCCGTTTCCTCATGAAAGTTTCGATCTGGTTACGAGCCGCTTCGGCGTGATGTTTTTTCAGAATTGTGTAAGGGCTCTTCGTGAAGTGCATCGGGTGCTCAAGCCTGGAGCGAGAACTTGTTTTCTGGCGTGGGGGCCGTTCGAGCAAGCTTATTGGTCGAGCACGATGGGCATTGTCGCGAAACACGTAGGAGGTCCCGTACTTGTTCCGGGGGGAGCGGATCCGTTCAAGTTCGGCAGCCCCGGAAGTTTGTCTGCGGAGTTGCGCAAGGCAGGCTTCGCCAATGTTGAGGAGGAAACGAAATCGCTGCCATGGACCTGGCCC
>CAVUQA010000013.1:0-88492 GCA_963743375.1 uncultured Acidobacteriota bacterium
CGTGGCGTCGCCGGTTGTGCGGGCGTGCTGCTGGAGGGAACGAATCTCCAGAATGCATTGCTCCAGAGTGGAAGCCATTTTCTGATGCATCACAAGCGGATCATCGCCTTCGACGAAATATGGTTTGTGGCCGTATCCGATCAGCAGCGCCTCCAGTTCTTCATGCGGAATGCGCGCGAGGATGGTTGGATTCGCGATTTTGTAGCCGTTGAGGTGCAGCACTGGCAGGACCGCTCCATCGCGAATCGGATTCAGAAATTTGTTCGAATGCCACGAGGTCGCAAGCGGACCGGTCTCCGCCTCTCCGTCACCGACTGCGACGGCGACGATGAGATCAGGGTTGTCGAACGCCGCTCCGTAAGCGTGAGAGATGGAATATCCAAGCTCACCGCCCTCATGAATGGAACCGGGCGTCTCTGGTGTGCAGTGCGAGCCGATACCTCCGGGAAATGAGAACTGCTTGAAAAATTTGAGCAGACCCGCTTCATCGCGGCTCTTGTCAGGATAAATCTCAGAGTAGTGACCCTCGAGGTAACAATTGGCCAGTGTCGCCGGCGCGCCATGGCCCGGGCCGGCGATGTAGATAACGTTGAGGTCATACTTTTTAATAAGTCGGTTCAATTGAACCCAAATCAAAGACTGTCCGGGATCCGATCCCCAATGGCCGAGCAGGCGATTCTTGATGTGCTCCGGCTTTAGTGGTTCGCGTAGCAGCGGGTTTGCGCGAAGATAGATCATGCCCGCTGATAGATAATTGCAGGCCCGCCAGTAAGCATCTATCTTCCTCAGTTCTTCCGACGTAAGGGGCGCCAAGCTTTCAGTTGTGTCAGCCATCAGATACCTTCCAACGATTCAAAACAAATTCGGCCATCGGCGGGGGCTCCTCCTGCCTTACGACCTAGGCACTTAGTTCGATGCCATCAAGTTGTGAATTGATTACTTCTTGTTTTCCGGAAACCACCACCAGAAATCGCGACGGGTGACTCGTGAGTCATTTACGGTTGCATTCTTCAACTCTGATGTTGTGAGATTCATCAGCGACCCTATACCCTCCAAGCGAGTGATTGTAATAAGCCTACGCTTCCGAACGCCGGGGGCAGAACAAAGTCCGTCATGCGGGGAACACTGAACTCGCTGCCAGCCGCCCAGAAATTGTCCGGGGTCACATGAATGAAAAGGGGGACTCATGCTTGATGGTTTGTTTCAACCGATGCATCTACTGGTTATTTTCGGAATCGCTCTGCTCGTGTTCGGGCCTAAGAAGCTCCCAGAACTAGGTAAGGGAATCGGGGAGGGCATTCGGGGATTCAGGGCAGCCATGAAAGAACAGGCGATCGAACCGCAGGAGAAGCCCGCGGTAGGAACGCCTTCCGATGCGCCGCATCAAGGGTGATTTCATATTTTGATGGCGCAGTGTTCTTTGGATTGCGAACCCAAGCCGTGATTTCGGCGACCGATCAACGGGCTGCTTCCACTAAGCCGCAGGTGCGACACCTGTTTGTGCTTCGAAATAACTTCCGCGATCCAGATCGGCGATGAGCCCTGACTGAACTGGGCGCCATCCCAACTGTGCTTGGGTTTGTGCGCTCGAAGCCTGCAGATCCATGCCGGCGAAAGGCGCGAACCAGCCAAAATGATCGGCCACTTCCTCGGCGGACTTGCTGACAACTGGCACGTTCAGGTGGCGGCCGATCACGCTAGCGATCTCTCGGAACGATATACCCTCCTCGGCGATCCCGTGATATCGCGCCCCAGCGGAACCTTTTTCCAGCGCCAGCCTGTATAGACGACCAGCATCGAGCCGGTGTACTGCGGACCAGCGGTTGAGCCCGTCACCAACATACGCCGAAACCCCTTCTCTCGCGCGATGGCGATGAGGCGCGGAACGAAGCCATGATCGCCATCGCCGTGGACCGACGGTGAAAGGCGCACCACCGACGCGTGGACACCACGAGTGAGCAGCTCGGCTGCTGCCGCTTCAGAGGCGCGTGGGTATGTTGCCGGGTTAGGTGGAGGCGGCGTATCCCGCTCGGTCGCGGCGCGGCCTTGCGCCAGGAGCGCCAGCCCGGAGGTGACAATCAACGGACGATCGGAGCCTTCGAGCGCCGAACCTAGAGTCTCGATGGCACGACGATCAATCTCACAGTTCTCCTCTAATTTCGAGAAGTCATGGATAAAAGCGGTGTGAATCACCGCATCCGCTGCGGCGGCTCCAGTACGCAGGCTTTCCAGGTCTTGCAGATCGCCTCGATGGACTTTGATATTGGCACCAGCGGCGGCAAGTGACTTGGCAGCCGCATCCGAGCGAACAAGACCTATCACTTGATGGCCCGCGTCGATCAGCTCTCGGACGATCGCGGAACCCACGAATCCAGTTGCACCTGTAACAAAGACACGCATATCAAATCTCCTTTTCTTGTTCATTTATTGCGTCGAGGTTGGCAAGCACTTCAGAGGGAATCTGCAGCGTCGCGGCCGTAAGATTCTCTCGAAGATGCTTGATGGAAGATGTGCCCGGAATCAGCAGGATGTTGGGTGAGCGCTGCAAAAGCCAGGCAAGCGCAACCTGCATAGGCGTGGCTCCCAGTGATGCCGCAGACGAGTCTAGTGCCGACGACTGTAGCGGTGTGAAGCCTCCCAGCGGGAAAAATGGAACGTAAGCGATACCTTGCGTGGCAAGATCACGGATGAAGACGTCATCGTTCCTGTGTGCCAGGTTGTAGAAATTCTGTACACACATGATCTCGGTAATAGTTTGCGCCTCGGACAACTGCCCGGGAGTTATGTTGCTCAATCCGATATGACGAATCAGTCCCTGACGTTTGAGTTCGGCAAGCACGGTTAACGGTTCCTCGATCGATCCCTCGGACGGCTCCGCCATGCCTCCAACACGGAGGTTTACAACATTGATGTGATCGAGGCCGAGATTTTTCAGATTGTCATGAACGCCGTCGATAAGCTCCTGGCGGGAGAGAGCATGAATCCAGGACTTGTCTGAACCGCGACGGGCACCCAGTTTGGTAACGATCACAAGGCTATCCGGGTACGGATGGAGCGCCTGCTTGATGAGCTGATTGGTCACATGCGGACCGTAATAGTCGCTGGTGTCGAGATGGTTCACGCCGGACTCCACAGCCTCGCGCAGAACAGCAATGGCGGCATTGACGTCCCGCGGCGGTCCCCAGACGCCGGGTCCGGCAAGCTGCATGGCGCCGTAGCCCATGCGGTTCAAGCTCATCGATGTGCCCGGCAGAGTGAAACTCCCTGCGAGATTAATTTGTTCAATCATTGGTTTTCTCCTTGCTACAATCATTGGATGAAGGATTCTTCAGGTTTGGAGTTCGCATATGCCGGCTGATGCCCTCGTTGCATTTGAACCAAGAAAGACGCCTATTCAAGCGAGGTCGACGGTTACGGTTGAAGCGATTTCCGAGGCGACTATTCAGGTTTTGCTGCGCCATGGGGCAGACCGATTGACGACCACACGGGTCGCCGAGCGTGCCGGCGTCTCGGTAGGCACTCTCTATCAGTACTATCCAAATAAGCAGTCGTTGCTGTTTGCGGTGCTGGAACATCATATGAATAACGTAGCGGCAAGGGTTGAGGCCGCTTGTGAGGGCGCGTGTCATAAGCCGCTAGCCGAAATGATTAGAGACATGGTGGAGGCGTTCGTGGACGCCAAGATGGAGCGCGCCGACATTTCCGTGGCCCTCTACCGAGTCTCGGCCGATGTGGGTGGGCCCGCGTTGATCAAACGGATCAGTCAGCGGTCGCGGAAGGCCGTTGAGGCGATGCTTCAGACAGCGCCAGATACCAAGTCGCCACCAGATAAATTCGCCATCGAGATAATGCTTGCAGCGATGGCGGGTGCAATTCGTTCCTTGCTGGAGGCCGAGCCGTCACCCGCCACAGTCCGCAAATCGCGAGAGCATCTCGTGCTCCTTTGTCAGTCGTATATGGCTGCAGCGATGGCCACATGCAGTTGAGAACCTTCCCGTTGTGCCCCTCCACGTCGACGTGACGCGCAAATAGGTTGACTCAGGAGGAATCCTGTAAGTTCTGCCAGTTACCATTGACGGTACGGAGTTCATAGACTGGATAGCCTGCCGAACCCCGGCCTCTGTGCCCATCGGGCGACGCGAATAGACTGACCTGGTGTCACTAAGGTCGTGGTGCCTGCCCTAGGCAAGCTCTGAAATTTAGTTACAGCAAGGGTACATCCAGTTCGGTGGCAATTACCAGAACCTTTCGGTGCGTGGCAATACTCCTGGTTGGGAACCTAACTGGGGGTGTCCTGGGAAAAAAGATAAGGAGCAAAAATGCTAGACACAGAAAAAAGTGCAGCTGCAAGCGAACTAAAAGAAGCGAACGAATTCAAGCAAGAACTGAAACTGGCCGACAAGCTTGCTATTGAGCGGACGGTTATGGCAGCAGACCGAACTATGTTGGCCGGAGTGCGCACGTCAATGGCATTAATCGGCTTTGGGTTCACGATATTCAATATCCTGAAATATGTTCAGGAGCACTCTCCCATTAAAGTCATCATGCGGCAACAGACGCCAAGGAATATCGGAGGCGTCCTGCTGATGACCGGAACTATCCCCCTGCTGGTCATGATCATTCAGTACGTCCGGACATTGAAGCGGATGGGTAAAAATGAGAGCCCCTTCAGCAACCCTAATTTTCAGATGGCCGCCGCAGTTCTATTGCTCGGGACGATTCTCCTGGTCACTCTCATCGGGAATATTCTTCTGCTGTGAAATTACTGCCGTGTGCTCTTAGTGGCACGAACCGTCATCCTGAAACGTGGCGCTCCCTAGCATCTGGGTCACAAAGTGTCCGCAGGTGATGAGCTTCTGCGACATCGGATCTTCGCGCAAAGCATTCGGAGATGTCGTGTACTTGGCCGTGTCCATCGACTTCTTCGCGGCCACCAGTTGGTCGCTCCACTGCTGAACCAGATCAAATACGTGATGCAGCAACTGCGCCGCATTGCGGTCGCCGGCGGTCGAGGCCGCTGCTTCCGCCAACTGCAAGCTCTGCGACGCCTGATCGCGGTAGCCGTTGACCCACTCGTCGGTGACGCCGTACCCACCGCGAATGGCTGAGGCCAGGGTTGTGGCCCACTCTCGCAGGCTCGCGATTTCTTCGATGCCGGCCTTCATAAATTCCTGGGACAATGCGGAACTGTTCGCCGACGGCACCGGGGCAGCAGGTGGGCCCGCGGTGCTGGCCATCGCTGTACCGCTCGGAAGCGTCAGCACGATACCTGGCCCGGTGAAACTCACTGAACCCTTGCCGACGCTGGCCAAGGCCAACACGTCCATGAACAACCGGCCATTCTGGTCAATCACTTCGGCTTTTCCGTTCTGTCCATTGACCACAACATCTCGTTGCTGCTGCCTCGTTTGCCCGAAGCCAATGGCGCTCAGCGTGGTCGCGAAAACCAAAAAGAGAATGGTTCGAACGATTTGTTTCATAAGCTCATCCCGCTTAAACCAACTTTGCTCGTAACCAGTTGCCAGGCGCGCTCAACTCGGAGGGCCACTGGTGTGGCTGCGCTCTATCCTCCCAGTTTTTGGTAATTAGAATTTGTCGTGGTCACAACAAGCTGCTTGGCAGTTGCGTTCAGAACGGTCTGACCGGCATAGTTGGTTCCGTCCGGCAGGGTCGCCATATGAACCTGCAACGTCACCACATCCTTCGTTTCACCCATGTATGTGTTGATGGTTAAGGAGAGGATCTTTTTCTCGTTAGGGTCAAAAGAAAGAGTCATCTGATCGCCAGGCTGAGCGTAGTCGCGGAAAATGAAATTCAGGATCCCCCCGTTTGGATTCACAGAGAGCTTGCCAGCCGCATAGGCTGCCTGCATTCTCTCAGGATCGGGCGGCACGTACATGCTGAGGAGACCCTTCACATCCCCCATGTAATCTTTTATCTCCGCTTTCTTCTTGGCGACTATTCTTTGCTTGATCCTTCCGCCACTCGGTGGCGGCGGCGGAGGACTAATCGGAGTTTTGAGAATTTGCCCGTCGGAAGCGTACTGGCACATGTTTTGGGTTGGAGGCTTGTCATCTCCCTTTAAAGTGAGCTGAGTGGTTTCAATCCACTGATACTGTTGCAGCCTCTGCTTATTCTGTGCAGCTGCTTGCTTTACGGCGGCAATCTTCTGTTGCAATTCAGCGCTCTGTGCGATTAGCGGCAAGGTACTCGTGAGGCCCACGATAGTAATCATCATCCAGCGTTTTCCGATGGCGGCAAATTGATCGGCGCCAAGACTCGTTCTTTGCGTAAAGTCCACTCTCGCGTTCATGAAAATCTCCTCTCGGTATTTCGCGATACTTCGATTGCTACTTGCGCTACGTCTAATGGCCGAGCAGCAGTGACCTATCGAATGTTGGCGATTGCGATAGCGTCGAGTAAGCGCAGCTTGGTCACTTCGCCGGTGTCAAGCGAACAGTAGGCTTCGACGATTCGAGACTGCCTGTGCCATGGGCATTCTTTCGCAGTCGTAGCTAGCGACCTCGAATACTAAGGCACGCCGATTCGACTGAGGACTGTCAAAGCTGACAGGCAAGGCATCGTCAGTCAGGACGCCACGGTCGCGCCTTGCATCCTACCGACGCATTTCCTCAGCGACTCTAGCTCACCTTCCGCCCGTTTCGCCCCACAATGACCAGCCGCTTCGATCAGGACCAAGTGATCGAATGCGACGCCATCCTGTTTGACGGAGAATCCATCGGATACGTGTATCCGTATCGGATTTGCAAGAGATCAACGGACGCATGCGGCGCTTTGTCGTATTTGCGCTCTTTCTGATGGCCGCTTCTTCCGCTGCCGCGTTCATAGTGGGACGCTGAGCAGGAAACGAGTAGCCATTCACTTGCCCAACCGGTAGCGCACTGAGAACGACCCATTTTTGCCCGGCAGGTGAGAAGCCTCCGTCAAGCTGATCTCACCCCGTGGAATGACGCAGCGTATCACCATCACAGGAGGTACTACTCAAGTCAAGGATCGACAATGCCGATCATCTCAATGACGGCACCCTGGCGCGAAGTGGGTGAGGATAGAGCGTCGTGGTCGATCGGGGCGTTTTCCAGCCCCAGTTGCAATGGCCAGTCGCCTTCTAACCGAAATAGGAGTGAGAGTGAACGCCACGACCAACTCTACGCCACAGCTTGTCGGCAGCGGTTCCGTGGACGTTTTGCCAGAATGCGCGAGCCTTTTCAGGTCGATCGTGGAGTGTTCCGCTGTGGGCATGCTGGTTTTGAACGGCAGAGGACAATGTGTTTGGGTCAACCGAGCGTTTTGCGATCTGATCGGGTATAGCGCTGAAGAATTGCTGGCGAACACTATGCCTGAGATCACGCATGCGGATGACCTCGCTCTTAGCGTGCAAACCCTGCGCCAGTTGAGCGCCGGAGACTCAGCCGGCTGCCAGATAGAAAAGCGATTTGTCCACAAGGACGGACGACCGGTGTGGGTGCTGTTGACCGCGACCCCGATTCCGCAGATGGGCGAGATGCCGTCTGACTTGGCAGTGGCACTGATTCAGGACATCAGCAATCCTAAGGCTGCGGAAGAAGCTCTACAGCGAAGCGAAGCCCTGTTTCGAACCATCGCCGAAAACGCGGGCGACCTGATTCTGATCGTTGATTATCCCGGGATGAAGACGCTCTACGTCAGCCCTGCGTACCAGAAGCTTCTGGGCTATTCAGTCGACGAACTGCAAAATCACAACTCCCTGGCAATGGTGCACCCTGACGACCTACAACTCATTCATCAGGCGACCGATGACATGGTGCGAAATGGAACAAACGCAGTCATCGCGGAACTGCGTTACCGTCACCAGAACGGCGATTGGCATTATGTTGAAGCTCACGGCTGTGCCGTGCGGAACAGTTGTGGTGACCTCGAACGCGTCGTCGTGATCTCCCGCATCATCGACGACCGAATCCTCGCCCAATGCAAAACAAAAGAACGGGAAGACAGACTTCAACTGCTGCTCGATTCCACCGCCGAGCCCATTTACGGTCTGGACACGAGCGGCAATTGTACATTCTCCAACCGAGCTTTCTTGCGCACGCTTGGCTACAACGATTCCAGTGACGTGCTCGGAAAAAACATGCACCAAACCATTCACCACAGCCGCGCTGACGGGTCCGCTTATCCGGCGGACGAGTGCCACATCTTCAAGGCATTCCAGAGCGGCAGTGAGAGTCACGTAGACGATGAAGTTGTGTGGCGTTCCGACGGCACCAGTCTCCCCGTCGAATACTGGTCTTACCCGGTGAAACACGAGGGCAAGATTGTGGGTTGTGTGGTGACGTTCGTCGACATCACCGAGAGAAAGATGGCCCAGGATGCCTTGCGCCGGGCGCATCAAGAGGCGGAGCTATTCATCAACTCGGTGCCCTCCATTCTTATCAGCATCAGCCGGGATTCGCGGATTAAACGCTGGAATCTGGCAGCCACCAAGGTGTTCGGTCTTGCCCAGGCCGAAGTGGTGGGAAAATCCCTGGCGGAATGTGGCATTCATTGGGTGCGCTCGGATATCCATGTTGAGATTGGTTCCTGGTGTGCCGCGCAAGAGTCGCGGCGGGTCGAGGCGCTCCCCTTTCTGATCGATGGTGAGACGCGGTTTCTGGGCCTTACCTTGAATTGGATCAGCGCACCCGAGGAAAGAATCGATGAGCTGCTGATTATCGGCTCGGATGTGACGGAGCGCGAGATCCTGGGACAACAGTTGCGGCAGGCACAGAAACTGGAGGCGATTGGCCAGTTGGCCGCGGGAATTGCGCATGAAATTAATACTCCTACTCAGTACGTGGGCGATAACACACGATTCCTACAGGAATCCTGGCCGTCGTTTAAAGAACTGATTTCGATTAGCCGAGAAATAAGGCAAGAAGCCGCACTCGGTCCAATTTCGCCGCAGGTGCTGCAGCGATTTGACGCTCTAGCGCAAACTGCGGACTTCGAATATCTGCAAACCGAGATTCCGCGTGCTATTGAACAATCCCTGGAAGGCACTCAGAGAGTGGCCAAGATCGTACGAGCGATGAAGGAGTTTTCTCACCCGGGAGTAGAAGAGAAGCGATCGATCGACATCAACAAGGCGATTGAGACCACCATTACCGTGGCACGCAACGAGTGGAAATATGTAGCCGAAATGGAAACGCACTTCGACTTCGATTTGCCTCTGGTGCTCTGCCACGCCGGCGAGTTCAACCAGGTGATTCTCAATCTGCTGATCAATGCGGCGCAGGCCATTGCTCAGTCGGTTGACGATGGTTCTCAGGAAAAAGGAAAGATTGTGGTTTCAACCAGCCATGACCAAGAGTGGGCTGAGATTTCTATCTCTGATACCGGAGCGGGAATTCCAGAGGCAGTGCGCTCGCGGGTGTTTGAACCCTTCTTCACTACCAAACCAGTGGGCAAAGGCACGGGGCAAGGATTGGCTCTGGCCCACACGGCCATCGTGCGACGGCATGGAGGGAAGATATGGTTTGACTCTGAGGTGGGAAAAGGAACGACATTCTTCATTCGTATGCCATTAGCACAACTGGCGGAAGCGTAATCATGGCGAAACGAATTCTATTTGTCGATGACGAGCCCATGGTGCTGAGCGGGCTGCAGCGTAGTCTGCGCCTCATGCGCTCGGAATGGGAAATGGTTTTTGCGGCTGGCGGGAATGAAGCCTTGGCAGAGATGGACCAGCAGCCGTTCGACATTATCGTTACTGACATGCGCATGCCTGGAATGGACGGAGCGCAATTGCTCGAGGAAGTGCAGAAGCGGTCACCACAAACCTTGCGCATGGTGCTATCCGGGCAATCGGATCGGGAGACCATTCTCCGCTCGGTCAATCCGGCTCATCAGTTTATTTCCAAGCCTTGCGAAGCGGAAGAGCTGAAGTCGCGGCTGATCCGCGGCTTCGCGCTCAAAGATCTTCTGCAAAATCCGCGGCTGCGCGAATTGGTCACCAAGCTCGACAACCTGCCCAGTCTGCCGCACGTTTACCTGCAGCTGAACCAGGAGTTGCGCCGTCCGGAACCCGAACTACAAAAGATCGATGAATTAATCGGCGCCGACATGGCCATGACTGCGAAGGTCTTGAAGCTGGTGAATTCAGCTTTCTTTTGCTTGCCGTGCGAAATCTCCCGTGCCTCGCACGCGGTCAAACTGCTCGGCCTGGACACTCTGCGGGCCCTGGTATTGACGGCGCACGTTTTCGAACAGTTTGAAAGTCATGTGCTGAACTCGGAAGATGTGCAGCAGATTTCGGATCACTCTCTGGCGGTCAGCAATAATGCCAGAAGGATTGCACTGCTCGAAAATGCCGACCAGCGCACCCAGGATGAGTCTTTCACCGCCGGCATGTTGCACGATGCCGGCAAGCTCATTCTGGCCTCCACTCTGGGACAGGAGTACGGGAAGGTACTAGAGTACAGCGCGAAGGCCGACGTCGGACTGTTTGCCGCGGAGCGCGAAGTGCTCGGCTGCAGCCATGGTCAGATCGCAGCGTACCTGTTCGGCGTGTGGGGATTGCCGGGGACGATTGTTGAAGCAGTCGCCTGGCACCATGAGCCTGCTGAAAGCTTGAGCGCGAAGTTTTCTCCCCTGGCCGCGGTGCATGCCGCCAGCACTTATCACGACGAAAAGAGCATCTCGCGACTGCGGGACCGTACTCCGATTGACGCCGCCTTTCTGGCCGCGATCGGTTGCGCGGAGCGAGACAAACTGTGGCGCAGCAAGCTCGAGGCTGATGAGCAGTGACAGGGTAAAAGACCATGAGCGAAAAAATTCTTTTCGTTGACGATGAGCCTGGAGTTCTTGAAGGCTTCCGCCGCATCCTGCACAAGGAATTCTCGCTGGACACTGTGGTGAGCGGACGGGAGGGACTGGCTGCGATTTCCGCTGCCGGTGAAGATAGCTACGCTGTCATTGTCTCCGATATGCGCATGCCGGAGATGGATGGAGTACAGTTCCTGTCACGAGTGCGCACGATCTCTGCGGACTCGGTGAGAATCGCGTTGACCGGCTACGCTGACATCCAAACCGCCAGCAACGCAGTGAACGAAGGCGCCATTTTTCGTTTCCTCACTAAGCCCTGCGAAAAGGAAGTTCTCGCCAAGGCATTAACTGAGGGACTGGTACAACACCGGTTGGTGGTCGCGGAAAAGGAGCTACTGGAGAAAACATTGAGGGGCAGCGTGAAGGTGTTGACCGACGTGCTCAGCCTGGTGAATCCAGCAGCTTTCAGTCGCGGGGTGCGAGTGGGGAAATATGTGCAGCACATCGTGAAAGAACTTCACTTGAATACTCCCTGGCAATTCGAGATCGCTGGCATGATGTCCCAGTTGGGATGCGTGACCCTGGACACGGAGACCATCGAGGCGGTTTACGCTGGCAAGACACTCTCGTCTGAGGAACGGGTTCGCTATGACACTCACGCAGGCGTGGGCGCGCAGTTGTTGTCGAATATTCCCAGACTTGAAGGTGTAGCTCACATGATTGCGAAGCAGGATACAGCTCCACCATGGTCCTCCGCCGGAGTCGATCTCAAGCAGGATCCGATTGCTTTAGGAGCACAGATCCTCAAAGTTGCGATTGCCTACGATCAACTGCTGAGCAGCGGAGTTGGCCACAAGGAGTCACTGAGCCGGCTTCTGTCCCGCTCTGAGCAATTCGCTGATTTGGTGGTGAGTGCGCTGGCTAATCTCGAACTCGACATCCAGCGCATGGAAGCCAGGCAGTGCGAAATTTCAGAACTGGAATGCAATATGGTGCTTCAAGAGGACGTCCGTACTGCCACCGGCATGTTGCTAGTGGCGAAGGGAACACAGATTAGCTATGCCTTGCTGGCTCGGCTGCGAAACTTCCTGCGGCGGGATCCGATCTCTGGAAGCGTGCTGGTGCATGTCCCTCACCAGGCATCAACCGGCCCAGCAATTATCCCCAAGGCCAATGAGGCGGCAGCCGGAGTCTGAGCCAGGCAGTTTTTGGAACCATCAATGAGACTTGCTGGCGATTTGTGGTCTGACGGAAATGACGTCAAAAAGTTGACGAGGGAAAGGGAACACCGTGGCTGAAAAGATCCTTTTAGTGGACGATGACAACAGCGTTCTGGACGGGTATCGGCGCAGTCTGTGCCGCGAGTTTTCGTTGGAGACTGCTCTCGGCGGCGAGCAAGCCCTGCAACTCGCAGCGAGCAACGGACCCTTCGCAGTCGTGGTTACTGACATGCGAATGCCCGGCATGGATGGTATTCAGCTTTTGAGCAGAATCAAAACTCTGTCGCCCGATACCATCCGCGTCATGCTTACCGGCAACGCCGACATGGATACGGCCATCAATGCCATCAACGAAGGCAGCATCTTCCGCTTTCTCAACAAGCCTTGCAGCAAGGAAGTGATGGCAAAAAGCCTGACGGCGGCGCTGGTGCAATACCGACTCGTCAACTCCGAAAAGCAGCTGTTGGAACAAACTTTGAGCGGCAGCATGCAAGTTCTGACCGAAGTACTCAGCCTGGTCAACCCTGCCGCCTTCAGCCGCGCCGAGCGCGCCCGGCGCTACATCCATCACATAGTAGTCGCGATGAACCTGGGAGATCCCTGGCAATACGAGGTTGCGGCCATGATGTCGCAGTTGGGCTGTGTCACGCTGGCACCAGAAACGGTTGAGGCCGTGTTCAATGATGAGCCGCTTACCCCGGCGGAGCAGGCACAATACAATGGTCATCCGCGTGTCGCCTGTGATTTGCTGTCGAAGATTCCGCGCCTGGAAAATATCGCATGGATGATCGAGCACCAGAACGAACCTCTCCCTCCGCGTAAATTCGACGACCTCGAGACGCCAGAGATGCGGCGTGGAGCGGGGATCCTCCGCTTGATCCTGGCTTACGAAAAACTCATCCACAAAGGGGTTGCACGTAACGAGGCGGCACACACCCTGGCTCTGCAAAATAAGAACTTCAGTCCGGAGTTCTTCGACGCCTTGGTAGAGTTGGATCCGAACGCAGAAGAAGGCCAAATACGAAAGTGCCGGATCGAACTGCTGGCGCCAGGTATGATCGTTCAGCAAGAAGTGCGCAGTACCGATGGAGTCTTGCTGATCTCCAGGGGGCAAGAGGTGACTCCGCCTCTGATCCTCAAGCTCAAGAATCTCCATGCCAGGCACGTGATCGGCGCGGAAATCACTGTTTCTACGGCCACAACCACACTCGCTTTCGCAAAGGGCAGTGCGTAGCCCGCGATATATAGGGCGCGAAAATCTGCGGTCTTGGGCTAGCGGCTTCTGGCAAACTTGTCCTGTTCCAAGAAGATCGTCGCGCGTCTGTGACGGCAAGGATCCGGGCCGAGGGCACCTTCGAAAAAAGGGTCAATCTGTAAGTGAGCACGATCCACTCGACTCTTCAGCGCAACAGACTCTGACTCAACAGTTGCGGGATACCGAGTCAATAAGAGTGAGAAAACGGGAACCGCCGTTGCTATGTCAATTTCATGACGTGCGGCAAACCGCCCCGCAGCCGACTTCAAGAGGGCGGTGTTTCTTATCCTGTCGTGGCGACGATTATAGGATGGAGTGCTTCGACCGCGATCTGCAATTGCCGGAACGGACTTCCATCGTCAGATACACCACCTTGGTCTGAAGCATCTGCTCCAGGCGAGTCCAAGCGGCGCCAATGCGGAATCACCTTCCTCATGAAGGAAGCTTAATAAATCTGCTGAAATAAGCGTCCCCAAACTGTGCGCAACGCGTCAAAGTGTGGGGCGTCTGGAGGACACGAGTGCCCCACAACGTTTTGCGTAAACCTACGCGCAAATAATCTCTCAAAAATCGGCTGGGAATCAGGGTCTAGAGTCAGCGAGCCAGTTCATGAGATTGGCTCAACCCATTGAAACCAAACAGTGGAGGTTGGTTGCGGGGGGTGGATTTGAACCACCGACCTTTGGGTTATGAGCCCAACGAGCTACCAGACTGCTCCACCCCGCGTTTTGATGATAACAACGGTGGGTGGTGGCGTCAATTTTTCAGCTTGGGACGTTCGCATGCGTCCACAATTTTTGTGGGGTCGATCGCGTTGCTGTCGATTTGTTCTTCTAAAATTTTTCCGTCTTTTCCTATTAAGAAGTTTATGCGGCGGGCGGCTTTGTATTTATCGACGTAAACGCCGTAGGCGCGAGTGGCGTCTCCGCCCCAATCACTGAGCAGCGGGAAGGTTACGCCGATCTGATCGGCGAAGGCTTTGTTGGCGAAGGGGCTATCCATGCTCACACCCAGAACCTGGGTGTCGGTCGCTTCCAGTTTCTGTAAATTCTTCTGGAAGTTTTTCATTTGCTCGGTTCAACCGCCGGTGAAGGCGAAGATGTAGAAGGCCAGCACGACATTTTTCTTGCCGCGATACTGGTCGAGAGTTACTTCTTTCAGATTGCTTCCGTCGAAATATTGCAACTTGAAATCGGGAGCAACGTCGCCGACCTTCAGCGCGGGCGGCGGTGGGGTTGATTTAGTGTCGGCCGCGCGCAGTGAGGTGGTGAGGCATCCTGCGAGCAGCCATGCGGCAATCGCGGCGATTGCAATTCTGCGCATCAGATTCGCTCCTTGGAAGAGTGGATTTTATTGTCTCAGCAAAAGGGGGTTAACGCCAGTGGGGCCGGGGCGTTGCTTAGCAATTATTAAACAAGTACATTTCTTTCAGAGATGTTGCCGCAATCACGGAGTCTACGTCATGAGCTTTCTTTCGCCCCTCCGGGGCTTGGTGCCGGCCGGTGTCCTACCCACGGCTCGCGCCGTGGGCTGCATTCTGGCGCCGCTCCGCGGCTTTTTCACTGCCGCTGCGACGGCTTGTTTCGTGACTTAGGTCTTCGGGCCGCTTTTCGGCGTGGGGCCGGTTTTGTCCCGCTGCTTTTTTGCTCTGGCCGCACATGAGCTTGAAAACCCTCAACGAAATTTTCTTTGCGGTGGTGGAGCGGAATGACCGCGTAGTGGTCATGCACCGGCGAGCCATCCAGTGGATTTCTATTTCCTCGGCGGAGTTTTATCAGAGCGTTGTGGGCGTGGCGCGAGCTTTGCAGGAATGGGGCATTCAGAAAGGCGATCGGGTTGCCATCCTTAGCGAGAATCGTCCCGAGTGGACCATCGCGGATTTCGCCTGCCTCCTTCTCGGCGCAGTGGTCGTGCCTGTGTACACGACTCTGACGGGAGAACAGACGGCTTACATCTTAAAGGATTCCGGAGCGCGCATAGTTTTTGTCTCCAGCGACAAGCAGCTGCTGAAAGTTCGCGGGATTCAAGATCAAACGGTGCTGGAACGAATGGTGGTGATGGATGCGGCGGAGACTGCTCACGCAGTGCAGATGCAGCGCCTGATGCACGACGGCCCGAAAGAGCGCGATGCGCAGTTTGATTCTGCAGCGCGCACCATTGGGCCAAACGATCTCGCTACCATTATTTATACGTCGGGAACCACCGGGACACCGAAGGGTGCGATGCTCACACACGGCAACATGGCATCGAACATCGCGCATTCGCTTTCGGGTTTTGCTGTGCGCAGTGGTGAGATCAGTATTTCGTTTCTTCCGCTATCGCATGTGACCGCGCGCCATGTCGATCTCGCCATGCTTTCGCGTGGAGTCACTCTGGCTTATGTTTCCTCTCTCGATCAGCTTCCACAGGCTTTGTTGGAGGTTCGTCCAACTATCTTCGTTGGGGTTCCACGAGTTTATGAGAAGGTGCACGGGCAGGTGGATATCAAGGCGAAGGGCTTTCCGAAGAAGATGGAGTTATCGCTGGGCGTTGGCGGTGGGCCGGAGGCATCGCGATGAGATTCTTGCTGATCAAACACCGACATCGCTGGCGTGGAAGATTTGCAACCGGTTGGTCTATTCGAAAGTGCGGGCTGGCATGGGTGGACGCGCCGAAGTTTTTATTTCCGGTGGCGCGCCGCTGGGACGCGAGTTGGCGGAGTGGTATGCCGATATCGGCATCCGCATTGACGAGGGTTACGGCTTGACGGAGACTTCTCCGGTCATAGCGGTGAATAGTCCGCAGGCGCACAAGCTCGGTACCGTTGGTAAGACTTTGCCCAACATTGAGGTTCGTATTGCCGACGGATGGCGAGATTCTGGTTCGCGGGCCGTCGGTTTTCAAGGGCTACTGGAACCAACCGCAGGAGACGAAAGCTGCGCTGGTTGATGGATGGTTCAAGACCGGCGACATTGGCAAGCTTGACGCTGATGGGTTTCTGTCGATCACGGATCGCAAAAAAGATTTGATCAAGACTTCCGGCGGAAAGTTTATCGCTCCGCAGCCGCTGGAGAATTCTCTCAAGCACAGTGCGCTGATTGCTGAGGCTGTAATTGTGGGCGATAAGCGCAAGTTTCCTGCGGTGCTGGTTGCGCCTTATTTTCCGGTGTTGGAGGATTGGGCGCGGGCTAACCAGGTTGGATTCTCTACGCGTGAGGAACTGGTTGCGCATGCCAAGGTGAAAGGGCTTTACGAGGGGATTGTGGCAGACGTGAATCGGAATTTGGCGCGTTTTGAGCAGTTGAAGAAAGTGATTTTAGTCGCGGAGGAATTTTCAACTGAGAATGGAGCGCTTACGGCGAGCATGAAGTTGCGGCGGCGGGTGGTGGAGGAACGGTATCGGGAGCGGATTGACGGGATGTATGCGGAGGCGGAGGAGTCGGGAGTGGTCTCGAAGGATGGGTAGTGGCGCAAGTTATCACGGATTGTAGCGTCAGTCCGTCAGGTTAGAGGCTGCTTTCGCAGCGCTGGAAAGCGCAGCGCCACCCGGAAATCTTTTTCCTGCGCCTGAATCGAATTTGCGCTCTGGGCCGCGGGCACGGCTGAAACTGTCCCTTCCCACGAACGTGTGTATCGAAGTTGGGTCGGGATGCATGACAGGACTCTGGGATGCGAGATCCTTCGGTGAGTCGCTCGCGTATGGACGTGCGGTCGTCTCGTCGCGCCGGGTTTCGGATGGGGATACTCCCTTATTGGGGTCCTTATCCGTATGCGTATGGCTACTACGGTTACGCCCCGGTGGCTGGCGCGATAAAACTCGATACCAAAGTTAAAGATGCAGAAGTGTATATCGATGGCGCGTACGCGGGGACGGCGGGAAAACTCAAAACCATGTATCTGCGGCCGGGCAGCTACGATGTTGAATTGCGGTCACCCGGAGGAGGGCGGTTTGATCAGAAACTTTACGTAACCGCGGGCAAGACCTTGCATGTGAACCCGAACCTGGCACAACCGCCGGTCAAGCAATAACTTTATTCAATGGAGCGTGATCTCGCGGGAGCTGCAAAGCTCCCGTTTTTTTCTGAGCATAACCAATTGCTTTCACGCTTAAGGTTGTGAGGCGGGAATTCACGTACAGCAAGGGACCCAGATTAGCGTCCAATGAGCGAACGGGAACCTGGGTTATCGGTTTTCTATGGTTATTTGGGTTCGTGGTTTACACGAACATGGACGCTCGTGTCTACTTTGTGAGGATTGCCGGCTGGGGCGCCCGCGCCGCACACGCTATTGGAGGAGGTGCCAGGCTTCGCGGTAGGTTTCCCAGCGGGCGCATTTACACGGGATGCCGGGATAGAGGCGGAGGCTGGTTGAGTTGGCTATGGCTTCAATGGGGATAACGTACCAGGTGTCTAGCGGGATGATGTGGGCGATGAGGACGTCGATGTCTTCAGCGGTGTAGGTGACTTTTCCTTTGCCGTAGGTGCTGTAGATAGGTTGAACGTCATAGCCGCGGGCGCGCAGGACTTCGGTGCATTTGAGTTGCACGCGCCAGAGGCGGGGGCCGGTGTCGAGGATGAAGTCGTAGCGCTCGCTGTCTCCCCAGGGTTTGGCGGGGTTGAAGCCCAAGGTTCTGGCTTTGAGCATGAAGGCGGCTTCGGAGAGTTCTCCGGTGCGCTTGGGGTTGCGGGGAATGAGCTGGGTTTTGGCCCGGCTGATCCGGCCTGAGTTCTTGATTGGTGGCATGATGGATGTTTACCTTGCGGATGGATGAAGAAAGGCGCAGCTATTGGCTGCGCCTCGTCTAATCTTTATAGTTATATATACATCATAGCACATTTCACGGGGTAAACCCGCCATTTTTTAAACTTTATTTCTGCTGTGGAATCAGGGACCTAGCGGGAATTCGGGATGAACAGGGGCTTGACAAGATCTGGTGCGCTGCGGCTTTGCGGACTTCGCTGCCCACCCTTCCGTACAGAACGCGGAAAGGATTGGCACCTCGTCTGGGGGCTTTTGGGTTCAAGATTAGTAGGCGCCCTTCACGGCTTTGCCTCTGACAAGAATAGTGCAGAGATCCTTCGTTGGGAGCCGCTCGCGATGCGAGCGACTCCGCTGCCTCGGATGACAATCTTTTAGTGTCGATTTACCGTAACCCACCCTAGTCGCACAAAACGCGACTAGAGTGGGGCACCCTCTTGTGTGTTTGTACAGGCTCGTGGTCAAAGGCAGCGGACAGGAATGTCCGCCCCACATGGTAAACTGCTGGCCGTGAATAAACGATTGCTGCAAATCACGATGGTGATCGCAATGGGAATATTCTCTAGCGCGCAAAGCGTGCCGCGTCCCGATGTGCCTGACCAGATCAAAGCGCCTGCGAATGAGCAAGTTGTTCTGCAGGTGCATGCTACGGGGTCGCAGATTTACGTCTGTAAGGCTGGGGCGGATGGCAAGTTCGCGTGGTCTTTGAGGGCTCCGGATGCTGAGCTTCATGACTCGCAAGGCGCGGTGGTGGGCCATCACTATGCCGGGCCGGCGTGGAAGCTGAACGATGGGAGCGAAGTCACGGGGAAAGCTGTGGGTCGGGTTGATTCGCCGGACGCGGATTCCATTCCGTGGCTGCTGGTTTCGGTTACCGGTCATTCTGGGGATGGGGCGCTCAGCCGAGTTACTAGCATCCAGCGCATTCACACTAAGGGTGGGCAACCTCCGGCGGGCGGTTGTGATAGCGCAAAGCAAGGGAGCGAAGTTAAGAGCAGTTATTCGGCGGATTATTATTTTTTCGCTCCGGCGTCGAATGGGGGTTCGCGGTAGCACCCGAGTGGTGCGAGTGTTTTTCGACCCAGGACCGTGCATCGTGCGAGATCGAAAGTAATTATTGAGCTCCCGCCCCTTGCACAGAACGCAAGGAACGGGGCACCCTTCGGATTTTCTTGGTAGACCTTGCTTCATTGACTTACTCAGTGCTTCCCGCCTAACATTGCCGGACTCGGGATTACTCACAACCATGATTGGCGAAACTATTTCGCATTACCGGATTGTCGACCGGCTCGGCGGCGGCGGGATGGGCGTTGTCTATAAGGCGGAAGACATCACCCTGCACCGTTTTGTGGCGCTGAAGTTTTTGCCGGAAGATCTGGCCAAAGATCGGCAGGCGTTGGACCGGTTTCAGCGGGAGGCGCAAGCGGCTTCGGCGTTGAACCATCCGAATATCTGCACCATTTACGAAATTGGCCAGCACGATGGACAGCCGTTCATCGCGATGGAGTTTCTCGATGGGCAGACGTTGAAACACTCGATCACGGGGCGTCCTTGGGAGATTGAACAGCTGCTTGAAGTGGCGATTTCGATTGCCGATGCGCTAGACAATGCTCACGGTGAAGGCATCATTCATCGCGATATCAAGCCTGCGAATATTTTTATTACCAAGCGAGGGCGAGCCAAGGTTCTCGACTTTGGATTGGCGAAGGTCGTCGCGCGCAAAGGCGAAGCGATCGACGCGAGCGCGACCGCCGGTAGCGATCCGCATCTTACCAGCCCGGGCAGCACGCTGGGGACGGTGGCTTATATGTCGCCGGAGCAGGCGCGGGCCAAGGAGTTGGACACGCGTACGGATTTGTTTTCATTTGGCGTGGTGCTTTACGAGATGGCTACAGGGACGCTGCCGTTTCGCGGAGATAGCACGGCAGGGATTTTTGAGGCGATCCTGCGCAAGGCTCCAGTGCCGGCGGTGCGATTGAATCCGGATTTGCCGCCGAAGCTGGAAGAGATTGTTAACAAGGCGCTGGAGAAAGATCGCAATTTGCGCTACCAGCATGCAGCGGATATGCGGGCTGATCTGCAGCGATTGAAGCGGGACACGGAGTCGGGGAAGAGTGCGGCGTTTGAGGTGGAACCGTTGCCTTCGGCACCAGTCGTTCCGGTTGTGGCGCGTGAGTCGGCAGTGGCTTCGGCGAGTGCGGGGGTTGCGGCTTCATCTCGGAGTGCGGTTGCTGCGCCGCCGATGAGTGAAGCGAACGTTGTCGCTCCGGCGCGGAAGTCTACGTGGGTGATCGCTTCGGCGGTGGCTGCAATCGTTATTCTTGTTGTCGCGGGCTTTTGGTTTTTTCGCGGGCGAAACACACATCCGAGCGTGGCCGGGCACAAGTCGATTGCGGTTTTATATTTTTCCAACTTGTCGCAGGATCAATCGCTCAACTGGCTCGACAATGGCCTCACCGACATGCTGACCACCAACCTGGCGCAGGTCAAAGGTCTTGACGTGCTTTCCACTGAGCGCGTGATGGGTGCGGTGCAGCGGGCTAGTAAAGATGGGAAGTCGATGGATCCTGCGCAGGCGCAGAATGTGGCGCGCGATGCAGGGGCCGACGCGTATATCACCGGGGCACTATTAAAGATCGGACCTACGCAGCTTCGTCTCGATGTGCGCGCGCAGGATACGGGCACGGGACAAATTTTGTTTTCTGACAAACTCGAAGGGCAGGATGTGCAGAGCATTTTCGGGATGGTGGACCGGCTGACCGCGAATATTGCAGGCAGCTTTCTGCCGGCTTCCCAAGTTCCGCAGAAGGCGCCGGAGATTGAGCAGGCTTCGACCTCGAACGTTGAGGCCTATCGCCATTACCAGTTGGGGGTTGATTACGGCCGCCGCTATCTGACTAACGATGCGATCCGTGAATTGGAGGAGGCGGTGCGGTTGGATCCGCAGTTCGCTCTGGCGGAACTGCGTCTCGCCGATCAATACCGGCTCCAAGGGGACTTGCGGCGCAGCAATGAGCTTGCGATGCAGGTAAGTCAAAACCAATCGCGCCTGCCTCGTTATGAGCAACTGGAGTTGCAGGTGCTGAAAGCCAGCCGCTCGCGCGATCCGGAAGCTGAAATAGCGGCTCGTGAGCAACTGGTGTCTGAGTTTCCGCGGCAGAGTATTGACAGGGGCATCCTGGTCGGTGCGCTGGGCGGCATGGGCAAAGCCGATCAGTCGCATGCGCTGCTTCAACAGGGACTGGCGTTGGATCCCAAGAATGAGGATCTTCTCAACTTTGGGTCCTACGGATTGGCATTTGATGGCGATTTTACTGGCGCACTGGCGGCAAATGACAGCTATCAGGCAGTTCGTCCGGGCGATCCCAATCCGCTGGACACGCGCGGCGACATACTCTTTATTGCGGGGCGCGACGATGAAGCGGTGGCCGCATACCGAAAAGTGCTGGAGCTCAAACCGGATTTCAACGATTCCCTGGAGTATCTCAAGCTGGCCGTCGTATACACCGATCAGAAGAAACCGGACATGGCCAACGCTGCATTTCAGCAATCTGCTCATCGCGCGTCCCCGCTCTCGCGCCTTTATGTTCCCGGTTTCGAAGCACAGTTCAAGCAGACGAGAGGCGATCTCGAAGGCGCACTGGCCAGCTATCGGGAGGCGGTGGAGCAACTGGGAAAGGCAAAACAGAACCAGGCTGCTGCAATCTTCCTGCGGCCATTCGCTGCCCTGTCAATCATGTTGGGAGAGGAATCCTCCGCCCTTGCCTTTGCTCAAAAACAGAAGCTCAATGACGAGGAGCAGCAAACAGTTGCATTTCTGCAAACCGTGGCGGGCAATTCATCGGCGGCGGAACAAAGTTTGCAGCGCTATGCAGCCAGTCATCCCTGGATTTCGCCTCGGTCCTTGGAGATTAGTCGAGCCTACGCTGACGTGAGCGCCGCGGTGCACCGCGGGGATGGGCAAGCCGCATTGAGTCGTGCCGCAAGCATTCCCGATTTTCAGGAACCTTATCTTCTTTTTGCCAAGGCGCGAAGCCATCTGCTGATCAACGACTACGCATCGGCCGAAACTGGGTTCCGCAACGTCCTGCGGATCGAGCGCTCCCTGGCGAACTCAGGAACTTTGATGCAGCGATTTCCCATAGTTGGGATGCTGTCTCACTACTATCTTGGCCAGCTCTACGAAAAGACCGGGAAACGCGATCAGTCAATCAATGAATATCAGGAATTTTTATCGCACTTCGGCAGTTCGCCATCGCGGCTTCCCCAAGTCGCCGAGGCTCGGACGGCACTCAAGCGATTGATGCAGTGAGAGGTTCTATCGCTTTCTCAGGGTGCGAATGAGCACAAATAAAAGCAGAGCGAATGTGATTATCGCGAGGACTTCTTTGGCATTCGGCATAGGCGGACTATACGCCTGGCGTCGCTATCGTTTGATCTGACTTTGGCTTAGCTGGAGCGCCAATGTTTCGCGCGAGATTTCTCGCCCCGCTAGAGAATGCGCGGGGATTTCGAAATGACGCAGGTCTAGCATGGAGGCGAGTCCCGAGCAACCGATCTCTGCACAAATTAGTTTTCCACATCCCGCTGATTCGCGGTCATCTCTGTAACAAATTTTTAAAGGAACATTCATCTCGGATTCACCTAGCCGGAACTGCCGGATGTCACCCTTAAACCGCTGATTAAACACTCAAATCTGGAGGAACTCTCCCATGCGTTTTGCGAATCTGTTTCGCGAGAGCTGCCGGTATGTTGCATTAGGCTCCGCGCTTCTTTCCACCGTCACGAATCTGGTCACTCCCAGCCTGGCTTCTGATACCCACGCTCGACCCACGGCCACGCCCATTAAACACGTGATCGTGATTATCGGTGAGAACCGAACTTTCGATCACGTTTTCGCTACGTACAAGGCGCCTGCGGGACAGTCAGTCGACAACCTGCTCTCCAAGGGCATTATTAAAGCCGACGGAAGTCCTGGAGCGAACTTTAAGCTGGCCGCTCAGTTCAAAGCGGTCGATTATACGAAATACACTGTGAGTCCCACGCGCGTTGGCCCGTATAAGACACTTCCGCCCACCAACACACAAGGCTCTCCGACGGCTCCCAGCGACGCGCATCCGGCTCCGTTCCAGACGATTGCCGCAGCCGAACTTGCTGAGCCGGGTCTTCTTTCACGCGACTATGTGAAGCTGACTACGGGCGCAACCGGTCTGGCGCAAGGCGTGGTCGATACTCGAATCGCCAACGTGTATCACCTACCCGACGGGCCGTATCCGCTGACGCCGAGCGTTCCTTACGACGCTTACGCGGGCAGCCCAGTGCACCGTTTCTATCAGATGTGGCAGCAGCTCGATTGCAACATGAAGAACGCGACCCGTGCCAACCCCAGCGGTTGCCTGGCGGATTTGTTTCCCTGGGTCGAAGTCACAATTGGAACCGGCAGCAATGGCAATCCGCGCCCGAAGCCATTTAACGATGAAACGACTCACGAGGGCGCCATCTCGATGGAGTTTTTCAACGTACAACACGGAGATGCTCCCTACCTGACATCTTTGGCCAGGACCTACACATTGTCTGACAACATGCATCAGGCGGTGATGGGCGGAACTGGCGCCAACCACATCATGCTGGGCTCGGGCACGGCATTCGCGTATACGGATGGCAAAGGCAACCTCGCGGTGCCGCCAAGTAATGAGATCGAAAACCCCAATCCACAAGCCGGAACCAACAACTGGTACACCCAGGATGGTTACAGTGGCGGCAGCTACAGCGAATGTGTCGATCATTCCCAGAAAGGTGTCGACGCCGTCTACGCTTACCTGAACACTCTTCCTTACAAGACCAGCGCGACAATCTGCCAGCCGAAAGCGTATTACCTGTTGAACAATTACAATCCCGGCTACTTCGGCGATGGTAGCGTAAATACCAGCGAATTCACGATTCCTCCAGTTCCACAAACCACGATTGCGGATTCCCTCAACAATGCCAACGTCCAATGGAAGTACTACGGGGATGGTTGGAATCTTTACGTCCAGGACCCCAATTTCAATAATCCCTGGAACCAGTACTGCAACATCTGCAACTTTGCCCAGTACGAGACTTCCATCATGACTGACTCGACGCAGCGCGAGTTGCATCTGCAAGATGTCACGGACCTCTACAACGACATCTCCACTGGAACTCTGCCTCCAGTCTCGTTCGTCAAGCCATCGGGTTTCCTGGACGGCCATCCGGCTTCTTCGAAGCTCGATCTGTTCGAAGGTTTCGTGAAGAAAATCATCACGGAAGTGCAGGCGAACCCGTCGCTTTGGGCGAGCACTGCAATCTTCATTACCTTCGACGAGGGCGGAGGAAACTATGACTCGGGCTACGTGCAGCCGATCGACTTCTTCGGCGATGGTACACGTATTCCTTTCATCGCGGTCTCACCGTTTGCCAAAGGCGGCAGAGTTGACCACACCTATTACGACCACGTCTCGATCATCAAGTTTATCGAGAAAAACTGGGGACTCGCACCGGTTACCGGTTACGGTCGCGATAATCTGCCAAACCCGACCTCTGGTCCAACGCCCTATGTTCCGGGCAACCAGCCAGCTATCGGCGATCTGATGAACATGTTTACTTTTTAGTACGTAAGCCGTCGACACTGCCCGGCGCCACTCGATTTTTTGAGTTGGCGCCTTTTTTTTGGCCTAAATCGGCCTGTACGAAGCATCCGGGGCTAAGTGGCTTTGCACTCAATAGCGATTCAGGACCTGCCACGTAAATCTAGGTCTACTTTCCGCCAGGACGGGTAATTCAGTTCGTCTCAATGTGCTGAAAGCTTCCGTTTTTTCTGCACAAAATCGCTGTAACCAGAACTCACCATCTAGCATCCTTGTTATAACGACACGGTTCGATCACGAACGTCCACATAAAGAGAGGAGAACGAAAGTGGCTAGTCCAGCTCCCGCCAAGTTTCGTATCGATGTCGACATTCACAATTTGCTGATGAACTCGGGTTCCGGTGGTCCCGTCCCGGCTGAGGCGAAGGGCATGACGTTGCCCGAACCTGTTTTTCCGCAGTATCCGGAATTGTTGCACGATCCCGGCCCGGAAACGCCGCTTGAAAAGCGCGACTGGACATATCCACAAGTATGGCGGAAAGTGCGCGGTTGGCTGCTGCCGTACATTCGGTCGCGCGTGATGCCCGGCGAATTCCATCCCATCACCGCGTATCTGTTTGTCGACTACAAATGCAATCTCGATTGCTGGTACTGCTGGGCCTTCAACAACAAAGTTAAGGGCATGACCGAAGATGTCGCCAGACGCTCCATCGACTGGCTGCACGATCACGGCTGCCGCGTGCTGGCGCTCATGGGCGGCGAGCCACTGCTGCGTCCGCAGTTAGCGCACAAGGTCGTTTATTACGCCGCGAAGAAAGGCTTCTGGATTTATGTCGGCACCAACGGCCGGCTGCTGCGGCCCGAAGTCGCCGATCGACTGGCGGACGCGGGTGTCGCGATCTTCAATTTCGCGTTGGACGCCTGGGACGAAAAACCCAGCTTGCCGAAGGCGTTTGTGCCCGGGCAGAAGAATCTCGAGTATCTCATTCGCAAGCAGTATGTGTACGGATACATGGTGTTCTTCAACATCAACATCTGCCGCAATAATCACGAAGATGTTCGCCAGCTCACCGAATATGCGCACGCGCATCGACTGGCCACCGATTACCACATCAACGAAACCCCCATGCTCGAGCAGGACGAGCACTTCAAACATCTGGATGAAAATCCTACCTACATTCGGCCGGAAGACTGGCGTTCGGTTGATTCGCTGATCGACTGGATCATCGAGAAAAACCAGGCCGGCTATCAGATGGTGAATTCGGTGCAGCGACTGCAGGAGATGAAAGCGTTCGTGCGCATGTCGTCGGGCCTGGACCTAAAGAAATACGGCTGGTATGGCGATGGCACCGGAACCAATGGCGAACGTGAGCCAGATGCTTGCGCAGACGCCGGGCATCGTGCAGGACCCGAATGGCGACCTTCGTTTCACTGAGTGGAATTGCCGCGCCGGCCAGAACAACGTGATCATCCGCACCGACGGCACGGTCGCTCCTTGTTTTCCGATGTACTCCTCGACCTTCGACTGGGGAAATATCGACAACCCGAAGTTCGACCAGCAGCAGCTCAAAGAGATGAAAAATACCTGCGAGCGGCATTGCTTCTCCACGCTCAATCACAATCTGGGCTACTGCTACAACGATGCGCGTGTGATCAAGTGGGTTTGGAAGCAAGTCGTGACCAACCGCTTGAAAGGTGGAGCGAGAAGTTTCGAGGACTGATCACTGGGTGCGCAACGCTGCGTCGGAAAGCACGGGCGAGGACGCCCGCGCCTACACTTCTGTGGGTGGCGTGGCGCTGGCCAGCGCGAGAATCGCTCCGGCAAACAGCAGCGTGTCAAAGAAGTAGTTGATCCCTTCAACTTTGACGTCGGTGCTCGGGTCGGCCAGCGCCGCGATCAGAATTGGCCCATAGATGAACAGGACCAGCAGCACGATCCAGGTACCGAGATAAGTTGCCGCCATCCGCGTCTTCTTGTTCAGGAGAATGCAAACCCCGGCGACCACTAGAATTGCGCCTGTCAGCCAGCCAATGAGCAGGTGCGCCGGAATCCACGCGGGCATCAGTTTTTCGAGCGGGACTCCGGGAACGTTCGCCGTGTGCAGAGAATTCTCAATGCCATAAAATATGGCGGCGATCCCGATCAACACGCGTCCTACGGTTATGAGCTTGCTTCCGAGTTGCCCGCGACCTTGCTCGCGCATGGCGTTTCCGGCAAGAATCCAGCCTCCGCCACCGAACAACGCTTCGCGGAGGGTTAATGTCCATCCAAACCGGTCTCTGGGGTTGGCGAGAGTTCCGGGGATGTCCAACATCGCCACAAAACAAAACATCGCGATCCCGAACAGCAGGCCGGACCAGCGCACCTGAATTTTTGTGGCAATGCTCAAAGACGCGGCCAGCAGTGCAAAGCCGAAGAAATATGCCCAAAACAATCGCCACGGCATATACGAGGGCACCATGGTCATGAGGCCTTTAGCGGCCGCGAGATGCAGGGCGCCGAAGACCGCCAAGGGGGCGGCAAAACACAAATTGCTCAAGGCTACGATCTTGTCGAGGCCGCGGGCCTGCGCGATATCGGTCTTCGCAGCCCAGAGTCGCAACCAGGAAGAGCAGGACGCCGGCGCTGCACATCGAAACCACCGTGTGAGAGATCTCAAAAAATGCAGCGAGAATGGTTGTGTGCATGTGGGTGCAAGCTTAAGTCCGCGTGCCCTCTTTCTGGGCTAGTTTTTCCCGGGGTCATTACGGCTGCGATTTCTTGCTCGGATGCGTGCGTGAGTATATTTGGTTGCTAAATAGGATGAGGGACCGGTTGCGCTGGGATGAATCTGTCCTTATTCTCCTCTCATCCATTATTCTAGTAATACCTTATGGCAATCCGATCCAAGACAGCCACTGAAAATTCAACAGCAGTATTGGACGCACCTAACGGAGAACGCGAGCGCGTTTTCGATTTGTTCCGTCGGTGGGGATATCTGGAGGCCGACCTTGATCCGCTCGGCTTTCTCCGCCCTGTGCCGCAGTCTGACTTGCCGGTCGATGGCGAGTTGGCACAAGAGGCGCGACGCGTGTACTGCGGAACGGTTGGACTCGAGTTCATGCACATTACCGATCCGGCGCGTCGCCGCTGGATTCAGGAGCACATGGAAGCGGCTCAACCGGCGGTGGATCAGGAACGCGCACTCGACTTGCTTATTCGAGCCGAACTTTTCGAGCAGGTGCTGCAACAGCGCTATCTCGGAAACAAACGTTTTTCGCTCGAAGGTGTTACAGCGCTCATTCCCCTGATTGACGAAATTCTGGAAGCAGCGGGGCAGCAAGGTGTGGCGGAGCTGGTGATGGGGATGAGCCATCGCGGCCGATTGAATGTGATTGTGCAGGTTGCAAGGCGTTCGCCCGAAGAAGTTTTTGCCGGATTTGAAGACATCGATCCGCGAAGCGTGCTGGGCAGCGGCGACGTTAAATATCACATGGGCGCAACTGGCGAGTACATTACTCGCAGCGGCGCGAAGGTTCACATCCATCTTGTTTCTAATCCCAGTCACCTGGAGGCGGTTGATCCGGTGACGATTGGGCGCACGCGCGCCAAGCATGATCGCATCGGGGAAGATGGAACCAAGAGATATCTGCCACTGCTGGTACACGGCGACGCTGCTTTCGCCGGGCAAGGCATCACGGCAGAGACTTTAAATTTCGCTGACCTGCCGGGATATATAGTCGGTGGAACGATTCACATTATCGCCAACAATCTGATCGGCTTTACCACCGTACCGCCAGAACTGCATTCGTCGCGTTTCTCCGCTCAGTTGGCTCGTCGCCAATCCGTTCCGATTTTTCACGTTAATGGCGAGGATGTCGATGCAGTGATCCGCGTGGGCCGGATTGCGCTGGAATATCGCTACACGTTTGGCACCGACGTGGTGGTGGATCTCATAGGATACCGGCGCCACGGGCACAGCGAAGTGGATGATCCCACGATTACGCAACCGTTGCTCTACAAGGCAATCAAAGAGCATCCGCCGCTGTGGGAGATTTATGCGGAAGATATTGGGGTTGAAGACGCGCAGGCGCGAGTGCAGAGAGTCCGTGGTGAATTCGAGGTTGCGCAGAAGAAGGCTGGCTCGCTCACAAAAAAGCCAACCCTTCGCGATCTGCCGACATATTGGGACAACTACAAAGGTGGTCGCTACAAGGCGGAGTATGACGTCAACACCGGATTGTCGGCAGAGGAACTGAGTGAGCTCACAAAGGCGCTGACAAGTTATCCCGGGGACTTTCACATCCACCCGAAAGTAAAAAAGCTGCTGGAACAACGAGCGGAGATGGGCAGCGGGAAGCGCGCGGTTGATTACGGAATGGCGGAGGCGCTGGCTTTCGGCAGTTTGGTGAAGGCGGGAGTGCCGGTGCGGTTGAGTGGGCAGGACAGCCGGCGGGGCACCTTCAATCAGCGGCACTCGGTGTTGATCGATATAGAAAACGAGAGCGAGTATGTCCCGTTGCAACATATTTCCGGCGAACAGGCGCGATGTGACATTTACAACTCGACCCTCTCGGAGGCGGGTGTGCTTGGGTTCGAATACGGTTATAGCCGCGACTATCCGGAGGCGCTCGTCCTGTGGGAGGCTCAGTTCGGCGATTTTGTTAACGTGGCGCAGGCCGTGATCGATCAGTTTATCAGCGCAGGGGAAGAGAAGTGGAATTTGCTCTCCGGCGTGGTTTTGCTGCTGCCACACGGCTACGAGGGCCAGGGTCCTGAGCATTCGAGCGCGCGCATCGAAAGATTTCTGCAGCTCGCGGCGCGAGATAATTTTCAGATCTGCCAGCCTTCGAATGCGGCGCAATATTTTCATTTGCTGCGCCGACAGGCTTTGCGGCATTGGCGTAAACCGCTAATTGTGTTTACTCCGAAGAGCATGTTGCGCCATCCGGATGCGGCTTCGTCGATCGAGGATTTCGAGCAGCCGCGTTTTCTCAACGTGTTGCCTGATACGGAAGTGACTCAGGCCAAGCGCATCCTAATCTGCACGGGCAAGATCGGACACGAGCTTCGCGATGAGCGCAAGAAACGAAAAGATAACTCGACTGCAATTGTGTTTCTGGAGCAGATGTATCCGTTCCAGGAGGCTGAACTCGTTGCGGAACTGGAAAGACATTCGAGCGCTCGCGATATCGTCTGGGTACAGGAAGAGCCTGCTAATATGGGAGCCTTGTTTTATGTGCTGCCGCGGTTGCGCCATATCGCAGGAGAACGGCCGGTGTTGTCGGTGAAACGTTCGGCCAGTGCGAGCCCTTCGACAGGGTCTGCTAAAGCGCATGAAATGGAGCAGAATACACTGTTGACGCTGGCGTTCACGATCGGTAGTGAGTGAATTTAATCTTTTGCCCCCCTGGGCTGATCGGCTTCCTGCTCTTACCCACGCCTTGCGCCGTGGCCTGCATTTTTGCACCGCCTCGCGGCTCCGGATTCGGTTCATGGGCGGAGATTGGAAACCCGTCGCTCGGTTGACGGTGCTTCTGGTTGCTGCGACAGTGCCGGCTGTTTTGGGGCCGGGCTCTCTTTGAACGAGTATTTTAGCAAGCACCACAGGGCGCGAAAGCCATCCTTCCAATTGATCTTCTTGCCTTCCTCGTAGGTGCGGCCCCAGTAGCTGATACCGACTTCATAGATACGCAATTTCCGTTTCGCCACTTTAACCGTGATCTCAGGCTCGAAGCCGAAGCGGTTTTCCTCGATGGGAATCGCCTGAATGACGTCCCGCCGAAAAACTTTGTAGCAAGTTTCCATATCAGTGAGATTGATGTTGGTGAGGCAATTGGAGAGCAAGGTGAGAATATGGTTTCCCACCGAGTGCCAGAAGTAGAGCACGCGATGCGGAGCAGCGCCCAGAAATCGCGAGCCGTAGACGACGTCGGCTTTGCCTTGCTGGAGCGGTTCCAGAAGCGCGGGATAATCGCCGGGATCGTATTCCAAATCGGCGTCCTGGATGAGCACAAAGTCGCCGGTGGCTTCCTGGATGCCACGGCGCAAAGCCGCTCCCTTGCCCATATTTCGCGGTTGAACAAACACCCGCACCTTCTCATACTGCGCCTGCAAGTCGGCCAGCAGCTTGGGCGATCCGTCACTCGATCCGTCGTCGACGCAAATCAATTCCAGGTCGAGGGGAACGGCAAGCACGCGCTCCACAACCTCGCGCACAGTGTTCCGCTCGTTATACACCGGGATGACAACGGACAATTTCATAACGATAAAGTTACTCCAGTTTAAAGCAATCGCTTACTAGAAAGCATTATTGGCTATCCCTTGAGTGCGATCTCACGACAGCCCGGCTCAGGGCAGGCGTATCTCTGCACATTTCGCTGGCGATCGAGACTGGAGATGAACATCGGCCGTCCGTGTTTGTCGCAACGGGGTTGATCGGTGGACACGACTGGCGCTGCGTCTCTTTGCGGGGTTACGTAACCCAGAGATTCACTGAAGCAGCGCTGGCAGAATTTATCGGTGCAGCGGAAAAACTCGACCGAATAGTTGATGTTGAATGGAGCCAGCAGAAACTCCATGGTCCGATAATGCTTGTCGCACAACGGGAGGATGTCAGTCCTCATGGGCCGAGTCTAGCATTGGCGGCAAAACAAAATCTTCGAAGGCAGTGTGGGTATTCGATTTATTACCGTCGCGACGCGGATAATTCCACAAAGCGAATAGCGGTTTGCCGAAAGACGCGTGGCTTCCATCAACGGCTAAAAGCCGGACCTTTCCGTATCGACATATGGTATGCCTGAAGGCATACCCTGATACGAATCGAGATTGTTTCTGCAGCGCTGAAAGTGCTGCTTCAGCCAAAATCAGAGTTCTTCAGCATTCTTGATGAGCGACAAAAAATCCGGCCTTCACCCGCGCGGGGTGAAGGCCGGTGAATCTCACGCTGCGGCTTGTTTGCTTTGCTCGAAGAATGCCAGCAGATCGGCATTGATCTGGTCGGCATGGGTTGTGGGCATGCCGTGCGGATACCCTGGATACACTTTCAGTTTGGCGTTCTTCACAATCTTCGACGACTGCAGAGCGGCCGCTTGAATTGGCACGATCTGATCATCATCGCCATGAAGGATTAGGGTGGGGATATCAAACTTTTTAAGGTCCTCGGTAAAATCGGTTTCCGAGAAAGCCTTGATGCAGTCGTAGTGAGCCTTCATCCCTCCCAACATACCTTGCAACCACCAGTGTTCTCGAATGCCTTCTGAAATCTTGGCGCCGGGCCGATTGTACCCGTAGAAGGGAAGCGTGATGGCTCGGTAAAATTCCGGGCGATTTGCCGCAAGTTGTGCGCGCAGGTCATCGAAGACTGATATGGGCGCGCCGGCTGGGTTCTTGTCCGTTTTCAGCATCAGCGGTGGCACTGAGCTGATAAGTACTGCCATGCCGACTCGTTTTGAGCCATGCTTTCCAATGTAACGGGCGACTTCGCCGCCGCCGGTGGAGTGGCCCACGTGAATTGCGTCCTTGAGGTCCAGCTTTTCAGTAAGTGCTGCAAGATCGTCGGCGTAAGTGTTCATCTCATTGCCGTCCCACGTTTGCGTGGAACGGCCGTGACCGCGGCGGTCGTGGGCAATCACTCGATAGCCGCGCTGGCCGAAGAAAAGCATCTGACCGTCCCAGTCATCCGCGCTGAGCGGCCAGCCATGACTGAAGACTATCGGCTGTCCCGATCCCCAGTCCTTGTAAAAAATCTGCGTACCGTCTTTGACCGTAATTGTTGGCATAAAATTTTCTCCATTTTGTAAACGATGTTGATTAAGCCGCTGGTGCCGGCTCGATGTGGAACTTCTTTGCAGCAAGAATAGTGAAGCCAAGGTACACGATAAGAACCAGCAGTTGAGCTATTAAGAAAGGAGGCTCTTTCTGAGTTGGCGCCAAGGCTTTCAATGCTGGAACTTTCTCGAAGGCCTGGAACACCAGGACGAAGACATTCAAATAGAGCGCGGTCGCCGCGCCGATCACGTAGATCCAGCGCCACGGGCCGGCAAGATGAAACATGTAACGTGCCGCGATCACCACCACAAGTACTATCAATGAAATGATCCCCACTTTGTGCGAAGGGAGCAGGTGATCGAATGGGAAAGCGAAGCCGCTGACACTGGTCAGGACGGTGCTAGTAAGGAAGATCGCAGTCAGACCTTCGAGCCGTTTTCCGGTCAGGAATCCAGACATCACTACCAACCCGGAACCAATTCCTATCAGGCTGATCAACACATGCAGAGAAGTGTACGTCGCGGTTGACATGCCGAGAATCATGGGTCCACTCCTTTCGGGTAAGGAAGTGCGCGCGAGGCGCGATTCATTGCTCAGCCAGCCGCGCGTGACAAACGTTCGACCTTCGATCTACAGATTGTGAAGAGGGCTGGAATTCTACTGCGGCTTTCTAATAAGTCGCAGTAAAAACGCTTGCGCGATAATATTCCGTGTTTGTGCGGGTTGCAAGCAGGGTTTCATCCTGGGGTCGGCATCGCTTTCGCGATTGGCTCATCTAATTCGTCATGGAGCATGAGTTCGCTGTGTCGGTGTTGGATCTGGTGAGTATGCGGTCGGGGGAGACTGCAGGTAGCGCAATCGCCCGATCCGTGGATCTGGCTCGGCAAGTCGAAGAGTTGGGATACAAACGGTACTGGCTGGCAGAACATCACTCCATTGCCGGATTGGCCTGCTCGGCGACTGCGGTGCTGATCGGGCATGTGGCGGGCGCGACGAAGACGATCCGCGTCGGCAGCGGCGGGGTAATGTTGCCGAACCATGCTCCGCTGGTTGTGGCGGAACAGTTCGGGACGCTCGAGGCTTTGTATCCGGGACGAATCGATCTGGGGCTGGGCCGCGCTCCTGGCGGCGACTTTCAGACGATGCGAGCGCTACGACGGGATTTGCATCAGAGCGGCGAAGATTTTCCCGCGCTCCTGCAGGAACTGCAAACTTACCTCGGCCCTGAGAGACCAGGCCAGCTTGTGAAAGCAATACCCGGGCAAGGAAGCAATGTGCCGATCACGCTGCTGGGGTCGAGCACATTCAGCGCTCAATTGGCGGCCATGCTTGGGTTACCTTTTGCATTTGCGGCGCACTTTGCTCCTGAACAGTTGAACGTGGCCGCTCAGTTGTATCGCGAGCAATTTCGTCCGAGTAAAACACAACCAAAACCGTACCTTATGGTGGCAGTCGCGGTGATCGCGGCGGAGACAGATGCAGCCGCTCAGCGGTTGTTCACTACTGCACAGCAACGTTTTCTGCGCCTGATCCGAAACCAGCCTGTGGAGCTGCTGCCTCCCGTCGATTCCATGGAGCCGCTGTGGCAGGACCACGAGCGTGCGGCGGTTGAGAGCAGGCTGCGCAGAGCGATTGTGGGGTCGGAAGCTACCGTGACGGCCGGGCTACAACAATTGATCGATGAAACCTTGGCGGATGAGGTAATCGTCGTGACCGATACCTTTGAGCACGCGGATCGTTCGCAATCGTATCGACACGTGGCTCGCGTTGCCGCAAGGATTGAGCCGAGGACGGTCACGGCCTAGCTTAGGATGTCCAGTGCGGGATCAGCTGAACAATCTCTGCTGAAGAGTGTCTGTTTGTACTTTGACCCGGTTGCTTGAATTTACCGCTTTGCGAGTTTTGGGGAATTTCAGCACAGGCTTTGGCGACCTCGACGGTCCGCTGGCAGTCTCGACGACCATGGCCCGCTCGCTTGGCATCATCCCACCTAACAGGCGCGAGATGTTTAGCAGTGAGCGACTTCCGCAAACCAGGCATTGATCGTGCGGACTATCGCTGACAACATCGCAGTCCGCGCACAATACAGCGTTCTGCAAGCAAATGGAATTTAACAGTCGATCTTTTTCAGCAGGGATGTCGGCCACAGAAACCTTCATACTTGCCCCACGGCACTCAAAATCAATTGTACCGAGTCCGCAATCCCGCACAAGTGAAAAACAGGTCGGATAGCCTTTGTGTACAACCTTCAGGAAACTTCTCTCCGAAACGAGTGCCACGCCCGCCGAAACGTGTTTAGCCATCGTGAACCGTGGAAACGCATTCCCGATGTCTACAGCTGAGCTCCTGGTTGCGACGCCGGACTTGAAATACTACGCGTATCCCGTTCCCAGATATTCGTCGGTTCTATACACCGTCGAAAACTTGCGCTGACGATACTTTACCTAACAACGATGCGGCGCCTCTACGAGGCGCCGCCCGGTTAGTAAAAATTTGGAACTATCCCGATCAGGCAACTTCCTTCTTAGGCAGTGAGGGTTCACTTTTCGCCACACGCTTTCCGAGGAAATCCGCCAGTTCGCGATTTACTTCGTCGGCGTGAGTCCAGGTAACGCAGTGCGGCCCATCCTTGATCACCGCAAAGCGTGATCCCTTGATTAGCTTGGCAGTGCGCGCTCCTGAGGCGGTGATCGGAAGAATTCGATCCGCATCGCCGTGAATCACCAGGGTTGGTATATCGACGCGTTTCAGGTCGTCTCGAAAATCCTCATGCCAGGTTGGCACGCAAACGAGACTGGCGGTGGCCGAAGCACCGGCTGCGACGTTCCAACTAGCCTGGACGGCTTGTTCGCTCACACGCTTGTCCCAGCAACAGGTCGGTGTTGTAGAAATTCTTGAAAAACGTCCGTGAAGAACGCGTAGCGGTCCGCCGACGACAGCTTTCTCGATGCCTTCGAAGACGCTGCCGTCGACTCCTTCCGGATTTTCGGGCGTTTTCAGCAGAGAACGGCGGAACCGCCGGAAATGATCACCGCCTTGCTCACGCCCTTTGATCCGTATTTCCCGATGTAGCGCGCCACTTCGCCACCACCCATGGAGAAACCGACCAGCGAGAAATCGTGGAGTTCGAGTTGCGTGATCAGTTGGTGCAGGTCCGCGGCGAAGGTGTCGTAGTTGTAGCCGGTTGTGGGCTGACTGGATTTGCCGAACCCTCGGCGGTCGTAGGTGATGACACGGTGCCCGGAGTTGAGTAGCGCCGGCACCTGTTTCTCCCAGGAGGCGCCGTCCAGCGGATATCCATGAATCAGGATAACGGCTGCCCGGTTCCATGGTCCTCGTAGTACAGATCAATCTTGCTCGAGTTTTCCCTCCCGACATTCGCGTATGGCATTTCAATTCTTCCTTTCTTGTTGGTGTCAGATTCTGTACTCAATTTTCAATTGCAAAAGCAATTTGCCTGCCGCGAACGAAACGTCGATTCATCTTCATGAATTCGCGCGATTGTATAAGCCAAGCGAGCAGACAGTGTTGATTTAGATGTCAAAGTTTTGACATCGAGGACTATCCAGACGACGAAACAGCCAATTTGAAAGATGTGAAAATAAGCTTCTGGGATTCAGCACGACATTGGAAAATCGCTACCTCGAATTCAAAGGAAATTCCTTTTCATGATCTCGAATGCTTTCCTGTTTGTCCGTGATCCCCACGTGAGATTTATTTATCCCGGAAATCGAACTTCTCGTCACCCAGCACAAAAAGATACAGATGGGCCGTGGCATCATCTCGTCCTAATGGACCAGAATGGAAAAGTTGAAGCCTCGACGGGAGCGTGCCCCGCGGTCAGTTACATGGGACCACTGCTCCAGGCCCACCTTCAAGAACTATTATTTCGAAAGGCTGAAGTTGAAAAGCGAGTTGGCACACTGCGTTTAGTCCTAAAAGGATTAGAGCAAATGGAGGGGTGGGTTGCTGTTATTGCGACAGAACCTGAGGGATCTGACACGCTCGATCTCCACAGTGCAAGGGCACGAAACGGACCCGTGAGTGTCGTTACTCTTCCTACCTCGCAGAACTCGCCACAAGCCATTTGCCGCAAGTCAAACTATTTTTATTCAAGATTGAGGCGGGCTTGCCGGATTGCTCTATTAGAGGGTGAAAGATCAGGGACAGCGGAAGATATCTACGCGCGGATCGTCCGGCGCGGATCTTTATCGGCTGCTGACCAGCAGCGCGGAGTCGCATCTATCTCGGCGGCTCTGAGCCTGATGGCAACAGACGCCGAAGTGCGTGTTGTAGGTGCAGGTTCGCACAAGACCTGGGCGCTTAGTGCGCCGCCAGAGTATTGTGAAGAAGAACTCAAACCGGAGTATTGATTTCTGTATGATTCGCTCGCAAAGTTTATGAGTTCGTGTAGGTCATCTCTTGTTCCAAGCAATCTGCTGCTCACAAAATGTAAAGCAGCTTCTTATTCATCCATTTCTAACTGAGTTTCGTCCCTCCAGGCCAACCACCCATCCCTAGTGCACGTTGATGAGCTCGTCTTGGTGCGTTACCTGCACCAATCAACGCGACGCTGTTGCGCAAGACACCAGGTTCGGCCTTCGAAAACTAACCAATCGTGGAGGAACGTTATGAGATCTACAAAGAAAAACACTGCACTAGCGTTAGCGTTGCTGCTATTGCTTTCTGTGCAGTGTGCATTCGCACAATCTGTTACCTCGGGCGACTTGACTGGGACAGTCACAGATTCGAGCGGTGCCGTAATCCCACAGGCTACGGTCACTCTAAAGAGTACTTCTGAAGGAACCGTGCAAACGACAGTGACCAATCAAAGCGGGAACTACCACTTCTCGCTTTTGAAGCCAGGAAACTATTTGGTTTCTGCCGCGGCCTCGAACATGTCAGAGACCCGGCGCGCGGTAGACGTGCAAATCGGACAGATCACGAATGTGATGTTGAGTCTCGGCGCGCGGGGGCAGAACCAGACGATTGAAGTAACGGCCGAGGCGCCGCTGTTGCAGACTGAAAACCCTAATCTCACCACGACCATTAACGAAAAGCAAATCGCGCTGCAACCAAATCCCGGAAACGACACAACCTTCTTCGCTCAAACCGCCCCGGGCGTAGCCATGAACGTTGGCAGCGCATTTGGCGGTTACGGGAACTTCACTGCGTTTGGCTTGCCCGCAACCTCCAATCTATTCACCATCGACGGAAATGACAACAATGACCCCTACTTGCAGCTCAACAACAGCGGGTCGAGCAACCTGACCCTGGGGTCCAATGAAATCCAGGAAGTCGCGGTGGTAACCAACGGCTATACGGCACAGTATGGTCGTCAAGCCGGCGTACAGATGGACTCCACGACCAAGTCAGGCAGCAATCAATTTCACGGAAACGCCAACTACTATTACAACGGCGATGTGCTGAATGCCAACGATTATTTCAACAAATTCGTATCGCCTGGCAGTCCAGTAACGCCGCGGCCCTTCGCAGTGAACAATCAATGGTCAACCTCGTTTGGTGGACCGATCATCAAAAACAGGACATTTTTCTTCGTCGACTATGAAGGCTTGCGATATGTCCTGCCTTCTACCCAAAATATTTTCCTTCCCAGCCCGCAGTTCGAGACGGCTGTGATCGGCAATCTGAATTCAAATACGCTGAGTGGCAATCAGAGCGCTGAGGTTCCCTTTTACAACAAGGTTTTCGGTCTGTACAACAACACTCCGACGTATGCGCACTTTACCCCCGCAGGTCTGAATGCAGATCCTTCGGGAGCTCACGGATGCGGTGACTTGAACGGAAAGACGCTAAACGGAACGTTGTTCGGGTTAGGCGCTGCGCCGTGTGCGCTGTTTTACCACGCCAGCGGCACGAACCTTAATAAGGAATGGTTATTGGCGGGACGAGTCGATCACACCATCAGCAACAATGACAAGCTTTTCGGGCGGATCCACATCGATCGCGGAAGGCAGCCCACAACAACCGACATTGTCAATCAAGCGTTGTTTGGTGTCAGTAGCGTGCAGCCCACGGATGACGGCCAGTTGAACGAAACCCACATTTTCAGCGCCAACGTCGTCAACAATCTGGTGGCTTCGGGGATGTGGTACAGCGCTATCTTTCAGCCCAACAGTCCGGCCTCCGTTCGACTCGCCGCCATGCCCTACGACACCATCGCATTTGCGGGGAACGCTTTATTCTCCGACCTGGGAGGGACGCAGGGAAATAATGCTGTGACGGCAAATTTTCCTCAGGGGCGCAACGTCACGCAGTATCAAATCCTCGATGACCTCTCGATTAATCACGGCAACCACACCGTCAAGGTCGGGATGAATTTCAGGCGAAACGATGTAAGCGATTTCGGGAATGAAAATTTTGCCGGCGGCCAGGTTACTTTCAAAAGTGTCACTGACTTTGCTGACGGAGTTCTGAACGGAGCCGGTGGCGATCAGTATCTTCAGCAGTTCACGAAGTTTCCGGAGAATCCCATCGCGATTTACAGCGTGGGCATCTACGCTCAGGACGAATGGAAAATACGCAGCAACCTCAAACTGACCTTCGCGCTGCGCGCAGACCGTAATTCCAACGCGGTCTGCCAGACAAACTGCTTGTCCCGTCTGGTGGTCCCTTTTAATCAACTGGACCACGACACCAGCGTTCCCTACAACCAGATTATCCAGACCGGTCAGCATCGTGCCTTCACCGATTTGCAAGCGGTTGCTGTACAGCCGCGCATCGGGATATCGTGGAGCCCAATCGGTCGCAACACAGTCATACGCGCGGGAGCCGGTTTGTTCTCTGATCTATATCAGGGCGTGCTGATTTCCCAAGTCGAGCTTAATGCCCCAACCTTGAATGCGTTCACCTTGTCGGGCGGAGCGCTGAACGGCACGCCGATAGCGCCGGGAGTTACTTTTGGCTTGACCCCCGACGTCCAAACCTCAGCGGCAAATTCCAATGCCGCTTTCAACGCGGGATTCTTTTCCGGGGCGACTCTAGCCAGTCTCTCAACCGTTCCCGGGTTTGCTCCGCCTAACTTTTACTCGACGGACAAAGTCAAGAATCCCACTTACTTGAAGTGGAACCTTGAGGTCCAACAAGCGTTGGGCTCGAAGACTTCCCTGGATCTGAATTATGTGGGCACGCACGGATACGATGAGCTCGTCGTGAATGGCTCCGCAAACGCAGTCAATGCCGGATCCATGTTGCCTTTGTCGGCCACCGCTCCAGACGCGCGTTTCAGCCAGATCTTTCTTCTGGCTCCGCATGGAGTCTCCAACTACGCTGGCCTGACTACCTCGCTCACCAGGCGAGCCGGATACGGCTTCAGCGGACAACTGAATTACACTTGGAGTCACGCTCTCGACGATATTACTGGGCTGCCAAACACGCCCTATAACTTCCTCCAACCGACCTTCCAGTTGAACCCGTTTAATTTGCACCAGAACTACGGCAACTCCGACGCCGACATAAGGCACAATCTGACAGCTACTTATGTTTGGGAGCTACCCTATAAATTCCAAAGTCGATGGCTGCAGGAGGCGGCGGGTGGATGGTCGATTTCCGGTACTTTCTTTGCCCGGTCCGGACAACCTTACTCTGTCTATGACACCAATGTCGCAGTTGGGAACGTTCCAAACATATTCGGTATTTTTGCTACGTTGTTACCAGGACAGAGCTTCCCCAGTTGCGGCACTCCTGGGACTAACGCCCTCGCTCCTCAAGCCTGTCTCACTTCCTCAATGTTCGTTCCCTCGGGTGCCGAGACCGGATTCGGGTCTCCCAGTCGCAACTACTTCCGTGGACCAAGCTACTTTGATACGGATACCTCGCTCATGAAGAATTTCAACATGGGCGAGCGAGTGCGGTTCAGTGTGGGAGCGAATTTCTATAACATTTTGAACCATCCGCATTTCGCTCTCCCGCAAAACAACTTGGCGGCTGGGAATTTTGGACAGTTCTTTGCCACCGCGCCCCAACCAACCAGCATCTACGGAGCTTTTCAGACCGCAGGTGTGACCGGACGACTGGTGCAGATCGTCGGGAAAATTACGTTCTAACCAGTAGTTGCCTCAGACAAAGAGGGCGATCTCTTGAAAAGATCGCCCTCTGTTTATCCAATGGCTGACGTCGAACAGCTTATTATCGACGATGATGCATGGGGGCTGCTTGCGATGAATAGGCGAGACATTCTGTGTGGGTTCGGGATTCTATCGTTGGGCGCGGTTTTTGGAGAGAAAACAGTTACACCAATTAGTTCTGCAGAGGATCGGAACGCATCCACAGCCTTCTCTGGGGACGAGCCACTGCCGGGGAGTGTGGCCGGCATACGTATGATCGATTCGAAGACCGCAAAGTTGGCAACCGATTTCAGTCGTAGCGTGTACCCTCCTTATCTATTCAACCATGCTGTCCGTACATTCTTGTTCGGCTCGCTCGTCGGTCGGGCGCTCGGGCAGAAATTCGACGAAGAAATTCTGTACATCGCCTGCATCCTGCATGACCTGGGGCTGACAGAGAAATACCAAGGCGAATTGCCATTCGAGATTCAAGGGGCGGAGACCGCCAGGAAATTCCTGGAAGCACAGAGTTACGTGAAGGAAAAGCTTGGCATCGTTTGGGACGGTATCGCCATGCACGCTTCGCCTATTGGGCAGTTTAAACAACCTGAAATCTCACTGGTCGGCGAAGGTGCCGGAGCTGACGTGATCGGCCCAGATTTCTCACAAATAAAGAAGAGCGACGTCGAAGAGATTGTGAAAGCATTTCCGCGATTGAAATTCAAGGATGCATTCGTTACCACCTGCGCAGACGTTGTAAGAAAGTATCCGCGAGCAGCGTCAAGTTCTTTTATGCGAGACATTCGTGAGCGATACGTACCGGAATTTCATCCGCGCAACTTCTGTGACCGTATCGTCGAAGCCCCGTTCGCGGAATAAGGCAGAAGCTCCGTTCGTGGAATAAAGCACTCGGCGCGAACATTATTCGATTTTGGATGAACGCACAGGGAATGGGATGGCCTTCAGAAATTCTGGGCCATTAAGTGTTGCAGGTTGGCGCGATAACCACGGCTACAGGAAAGCTCCTTTCCGCTGTGCAGGACCATGACATATTCTCCACAATTGACGGGTATCAACTCCTTGATTACTCGAACGTTCACGATTACCGAGCGGTGCACACGAATGAAGTGATTCGGGTTCAGCCGTTCTGAAAGTCGAGACATGGTTTCCCGGAAGAGGTAGGAATCTTTTGCTGTATTGAGGCGAACATAGTTGGCTGCGGCTTCAATCCAGTGAATCTCGTCAAGGTTCAAGAACACCACCCGGCCGTTGGTTTTGATCGCCAACCGCTCGTCGAACTCTGGAATTGCCCGCGGTTTGGAATTTACTGAGGACAGGAGCTCAAGCACGCGATTTGTGAACTTTTGATCCTTTGACTTCCGAATTTCAGCAATCGCCCGTTCGACGGAAGTGTGCAGCCGATCCTGATCGAAGGGCTTCAGTAAGTAGTCCAAAGCCCGCCTCTCAAATGCGCGAACTGCATATTGATCGTAGGCTGAGGTGAATATGACCTGAGGCATCTCTTCGGGGGATATTTCGCTCAACACCTCAAAGCCGTTCATGTCCGGCATCTGAATGTCGAGCAGCAGCATGTCAGGTCGAAAACTACGGATCGCGGAAACCGTTTGTCTGCCATTCGCGCATTCTGCCACAACGTCGACTTGCGGCTCTGAGCTCAACAGCAGTCGCAACTTCTTGCGGGCGAGTTGCTCATCGTCGGCAATAATGCCGCGAATCTCAAACCCAAGCGGCTGCTCGCGAGATGTGTATGCGGAAAGCTCAGGCATGAATGCTTCACTCCGCTGGTTTAAAGCATAGACGGGCTCGCGACGAAAAGGTTTACGAGAACCGCGGATGACCGACTTGGCGCCGGTGCGTCATATAGATTGCGCAGCGGAAGGTCAGGCTGCCTGATATTACTGACGCAAGAGGGAACATATCATCACGGATAAACATTTCGATATAAACACCACTTGTGAACCACGCGAACAGAGACTGTTGAGGTACGAAGATACTCGCCCACATGGTGCTGCTGAAATGTTGCGCATGCCGCAGTCTAAGGCTAACGGGGAATTAAGTGCTCCGCAAAATCGTCCCTGGCTAATCTGGCTAGTAAGCTTCGGAGTCTGGTCGCTCGTAGCTCTTGCCGCTGGCGGGACGGTTTACACGTTATATCGCGCGACGCATAACCCTATGTCGTTAGCGAGTGCATTGGGCCTCGAATTCTGCCAGATACTCACCTACGCTCCGCTAACTCCATTTGTCTTTGGATTTGCCACCCGCTATCCAATTCGCCGAGACAACTGGCCGAGCCGATCGCTGCTGTATTTGGCGGCTGGTCTGGTTTTCACAGTGATACACGTGGCGCTGAAATCAGCGACTCCGTATGGCTACTGGGATCCCGAGTATCACGGCTGGAGGTCTGTCCTCTGGAACTCCCACACTCATGTGTTTGGAGTTAAATGGTCCGTCTTGCCGGAGCAGTTTCTCACGGCTTTATTTGATGACATCGCCGGCACATTTATTCCGATCGTTCTAGCGGCGCATGTCGTTTCCTACAATCGATCCCTTCGGGAGCGGGAGGTTCGAGCAGTGCAGTTGGAAGGGCAACTCGCAAACGCCCGATTGCAAGCTCTGAAAAGCCAGCTTCAACCGCATTTCCTGTTTAATACAATGCACTCCATTTCGTCGCTGATGCTAACCGACGTCAGGGCAGCGGATCGAATGATGACCAGGCTGGGCGATCTGCTAAGGATGAGCCTGGAATCGGCAGGAACGCAAATCACGACTCTCAGCCGAGAGCTTGAGTTCGTAAATTGCTATCTTGAAATCGAGAAGCTGCGATTCGCCGAAAAATTAACCGTGACTCTCGATATTTCTCCAGAAACACTTGATGCGTCGGTGCCTCACTTGTTGCTGCAACCCCTCGTGGACAATGCCGTGAAGCACGGGATTTCAAAGCTGTCGAATGGCGGTGACATACGAATCGGCGTCAAGCGGCAGGCCGACCAACTCGACGTCGAGATAAGCGACAACGGGCCGGGGCTTTCGAAAAAAGATGCAATCCCGTCGACTGGTTTAGGTTTGAGCATCACCCGCGAACGACTCGAATCGCTCTACGGTCCGGATCATACCCTGGAACTCCTTAGCCTGACGGGAGGCGGTACCATGGCGCGCATACGCATTCCATTTCGCGCGCATAACCGGCCGTAGCTCGCAACTCAGCTCTTTTTGGAGTCGCAATAGTGGAGGTATTGACGTTCTCGAACCTTGAAGAATCTGCAGCTAAAAATCGGATACAGTTTTCGTTTGAGAGTTGTTCGGTTTGTCGCCCGCCGTACCCTGCAATCAACCCTAAAAAGACGTGCGAAACGGTATTAGTGGTAGGAGGCTAAAGAGCCGTCCACGTGGGCAGACAGGCATTCAGGTTTCTTGAAGCGTAGCGGATGGATGATAGGGAGCAGGTCTCGGTACAGGGTTAGTTCGGAGGGACGAATCGAGATGTTGAGCCATTTTTCTGCAGGTATACCGGTCATATCACGGTCGGCGCCGGAGCAAGTTTGGTCCCAATCCAGATCTCTCTCTGGAAGAACTCATGCCGGATCGGAAGGAATGGCAAGAGGGGCTTCCTGCTGGCGGTGAACAATGGCACCATCCACCCGGTGACCGAATACTGGATCGTAGAGTCTCGCCGGACACTGACCGTCAGGCAACATACCGGTTCGCGTTGTTCTTGCCAACTTTAATGCGACGGAAAACTGAATGTTGCCGTCGCGAATAGTGGATATTCTCGCAGCCCATAGATTGGTGGGCCGTGTGCCATAATGTTGCTGTCTCGTTCTCTGAGAGGAGAAATCTATGAGAACGTTGTGTTTTGTTTTCCTGCTTTCAGCCTGCTTTCTCCTGGCACAATACAACACTCCGAGCACCGACAGCCAGCATAAGGCCAAAAGTTCGAAAGGAGAAATAACTGTACAGGGTTGCGTCAGCAGAGCTAGCGGCGATTACATATTGATGAAGCAGAATCCGGCCATCACGTACGAACTTCAGGCGACGGGCAAAATAAAGCTTCGCCAGTACCTCGGGCAACGAGTGGAAGTTACTGGGAAGGAGTCACCTTCGATGAGCACAAGCTCTGACGCCATAACCAAAACGGGTGCTCCATCGCCAGTTACATTGACCATCACTTCGATCAAGACTCTTGCGAAAGAATGTACCGTACGCCAAGTGGCCGACTAATAAGGACGGAAGTTAGAGGTGCGGGTTCACAGCCGCTATGACTTTTTTCACGGCCTGATATGGCAGATTGGTTTTCCGGTCGGCGTCGAAAAGAAAGATCAATTCCCTGAGACTTTAGTCACTGCTTAGAACTGACTGTCAGGCTTAAATGAGCGTATGAAACCTGCCGAGACCGAAATCGGATTTCTCCAATTCTGCCCAGTTGCGCAGCGAAATGAACTGCTGGGGGGACCGTGGCACTTAGGTAACCAAGCAGTTGTGATTTCAATCACAGTCCAACCAAGGTTCCTTTCGTATGCTGACCTTCATACGAGGAGTATAGGATGTCTCAAAACGCGCCGGCTTTGGGTGAACTGAACGAGAGGGTCAGGTCTCTAGAGGAGATAACGGAAAGCGAGCACAGATTTCGGAAGCTGGTTGAGGCTTTGCCTGATGCCATCGTAGTCCATACGGAAGGCAAGATCGTTTTCGTAAATCCATTCGCCGTGCGTCTTCATAAAGCGACAAGACCTGAGCAGCTCCTCGGTCACGAAATCGACGAGTTCATCAAGCCCGAGTTGAGAGCCACAATTAAGAACCGAATTGAAGAGTGCTATCTGACCGGGGAGGCCTCCGTGCCCATGGAAGTCCCTCTGATCGCCTGTGACGGTTCATCGGTGGACGCTGAGGCGGTTGCGATTCCAATATCGTGGCACGGCGCACCTGCCATCGAGGTGGTGCTTCGGGATACCAGAGAACGCAAGCGGGCGGAACAGGCGGCTCAGGAATGGCAAAAGCGGTTAGAGTTGGCGCAGAAGGCGGGTCTGCGGATCGGATTGTGGGACTGGGACGTAGTCGCGAACACCGTCACGTGGTCAGACGAGACCTACAGGCAATTTGGATTTACCCGAGACACATTTTCTGGCCGGGTTGAGGACGCAGTAGAGCGGTTACATCCTGACGACAGAAGTAGAGTCCAAGAAGCCATTCAAAAAGTCTTAGATGGAAAATCAAACGAATACGCTGCGCAGTATCGTCTCGTGCGTCCTGATGAAACGACCTGTTGGATCGACGCACACGGCGTTATGGTGCGCAATGGTTCCCAGCACATGCTTGGGGTCGGCATTGACATTACTGATCTGAAAAATAGTGCGCAATCGCTCAAAGATAGCGAGGAAAAATACCTTCTGCTGCTCAATTCCACCGCAGAAGCGATTTATGGACTCGATCTGAAGGGAAATTGCACATTTTGCAACCCCGCATGTGTACGTCTTCTTGGTCATCAGCGTGGAGAAGATTTGCTTGGAAAGAACATGCATGCGCTGATGCATCACACCCGGCCCGACGGAACACCGTACCCGGAGCAAGAGTGCGAAATCTACGTAGCCGTTCGTGAAAGCAGGCCCAGTCACGTCAGCAATGAAGTGCTTTGGCGTGCTGATGGAACCAGCTTTGCAGCTGAATATTGGTCCTATCCAATGTACAAGGCTGGCGAAATGGTCGGGGCTGTGGTCACGTTCCTGGATATATCCGATCGCAACCGAGCTGAAGAAGAACTACGACGATCGGAACAAAAATACCGGCAGCTTTTTGAAAACGCGACTTACGGGATGTATTGGTCAAAACCAGACGGCACCTTGCTAGATGTAAATCCGGCCATGGTCGCAATGCTGGGTTACAGCTCCCGCCAGGAATTGCTGAAGCGAAACCTGAATGTCGACATTTATGAAGCCGAATCTGCCCGTAGAGCGATTCTCGAAAGGTACGGCCCGAGCGAAAAGGTCGAAGGAGTTGAGGTTAACTGGCAACGCAAGGATGGCAAAACTATCGTCGTTCGGACTAGCGGAAATCTCGTCCGTGAAAAGAATGGATCTATCGACCACTATGAAGTTATTGCGGAGGATGTCACCGAACGACGCAGCTTAGAGGAGCAACTCCGGCAGTCACAGAAGATGGAGGCAGTGGGCTTGCTCGCGGGGGGAATTTCGCATGACTTCAACAATCTTCTCGGGGTGATTCTTGGAAATGCCGAATTGCTTCTCGAAACCAAACAATCTGAGAGCCAGCAGCGTCACGCTGAGCAGATCAAGAAAGCTAGCGGCCGTGCAGCTCAACTGACGAGACAGTTGCTTGCATTCAGCCGCAAACAGGTTCTATATCCCACCGTCCTCAATTTGAATACGGTCGTTGCAGACATAGGAAAGCTCCTGCAGCGTCTAATCGGTGAAGACATAAAGATTGTGACCGAGTCCCAAGGTGGCTTGGGCTCAATACGGGCGGATCGCGGGCAGGTCGAGCAGATTCTCATGAATTTGGCAACCAACGCAAGAGATGCTATGCCGAGTGGCGGCACGCTGAGCATCCGTACGGAAAACGCCCAGCTTGGCGATGAGATTGTCGCACGCTATCCCTATGCGAAGCCCGGTCACTATGTCCATATGGCGGTGAGCGATACAGGGACCGGGATGACGGAAGAAGTGCGTACGCGGGTGTTCGAGCCCTTCTTCACCACGAAAGAAAAGGGGCGCGGTACGGGATTGGGCTTGGCAACCGTTTACGGAATCGTTAAACAAAGTGGCGGTTACATTTGGGTTTCGAGTGCGCCTGGAGCGGGAACAACGTTCAATGTTTATCTGCCAAGGGTAGATGAGAAACCAATCACAGCGGCTCCGAACCTTGACGTACGGCCTGAGTATCCCAGAGGCACAGAGACGATTCTTGTGCTCGAAGACGATGATTCGCTGCGGCAAGTGACCTCTGAGTTTCTCGCAGCGAGTGGTTATAACGTCATACAAGCTAGCCGTGGTGATTTGGCTCTTGATCTTGCAGCCCAATACAAGGGTCGGATTCCCTTGGTCATCAGTGACGTAGTCATGCCCGAAATGAGTGGCCCACTAGCAGTGTCAAAAGTCCGGCTTTCTCACCCCGAAGTGCAAGTCTTGTATGTGTCGGGATATGCAGAAACCCCCATTGTGCAGGAACTCGTCGCAGAGGGGGCGATTCTATTACAGAAGCCGCTCTCTCGAATGACCTTGCTGACGAAGGTTGACGAACTGCTCCATTCAAGAGCGAATACCTCTAGGCGAAAATCTCATTAAACTTATGACTCCCAGCCTGATTGCCGGAAGGCCTTGTCGAAATGCGCGCGTTTCACGGCTGCCGCAGCACGCCAACCTGCCGGTCACGCTGGTGACGAATTTACTGAGGGGCTGAAGAAGTAACCGAGAAATGGATGAATCTCGGATCATCGGTCCTTCTCAAGCCGGGAACCAGCCTTGCGGCCCGGCGACGGTCAAACCAGAAGTCATGTGTGCCATTGTGTGCCGCTGGTGTGCCAGATTTGCTCGCCGCGAGGCGCCTTTAATACGCACCTTCAGCGTGTCGTTCCTGTTGTCCGTCGACAACCACTAGATCAGGCTTCACCCGGCCATTCGCGGCCAGGACCACAGGGCAGTAGCGCATACCCTTCGCGGTTTTAACTCGTTTGGTGGGATTTACTTCTTTACTTTGGGTGTTTGGCACCGGACGATACCTCCGATTCAACTCGGAATCAGTGTAGGTATCACCGACTTGCAAGCGCTAGATAAAAAAGGTAATGGCGGAGAGGGAGGGATTCGAACCCTCGATACCCGTTAAGGTATGTCCGCTTTCGAGGCGGATCGTTTCAACCGCTCACGCACCTCTCCGCGCCGGACAGCTATTTAATTAGTGTGTTCCGGGTGCTGATACTTCCTTTCACCTGCGATGCATCTCAGCCGTCAAGCACCTTCTTGCGCCAGCGAGAAAAAATTTCAGTCAACTAGCGACTTTCCTCGCGACGGCTTCTAAAAAAAGATTGCAACAGTTCGGCGCTGCGACCCGCTAACACGCCTCCACGGACTTCAGTTCGATGGTTCAGTTGCAGATGATTCAGCACTTGCAGCACCGAGTGAATTGCGCCCGCTTTGGGATCGTCCGCGCCATATACCACCCGTTTCACCCGCGAGTGCACCAACGCGCCCGCGCACATGGGACACGGCTCAATTGTAGCAAAGAGTTCGCAGTCTCCCAGACGATGATTACCCAGGTGCGCAGCAGCTTGGCGGAGGGCGATGATTTCAGCGTGGGCAGTAGGGTCGGAGTCAGTGATGTTGCGGTTCCAACCTCTGCCGATAATTTCTCCCGCGTAAACGACGACTGCGCCTACGGGGACTTCGCCGGCTTCCAGGGCGCGGTGGGCAGCACGTAGGGCTTCCTCCATCCAGAACTCGTCGGAGGCGGTTGGTCGGTTGTCGTCAGTCATTGGTCATTGGCCTTCGTCAACTGCGCGTGTGCAATTGTAGCTGGGGCCGCACGGGCCTGGACGCCCGTGCCTGCATTTGTATGGATCTGATGTAGAATCCATGCTTGTTCGCCGACCTTGCCCTCACGCCATCGACGAGGAGTGGAGCCCGGTTTGATCACGCCGTTGTTAACAGGTCCTCATTCCACGGCTAGTGCGCACCCCTGGAACTCCAGACCGTTCAAAGGTTGCCACTAGAAGTTGAAACAAGTCTGGTCTGCAGGAAGCCGTTGCAGGCATCGTGAAAGTGAGGATCTGACGATGGAAGTTTCCGATACGCCGATCCCAGCACCCATTTCATCCCGGAAACCCCGCAAGAAACCTTTCTACGCAAACTTGTGGGTACAGGTTTTATTCGCCATAGGGGGGGCCATTGCGTTTGGCTATTTTAGCCCGGTGAAAGCCATAGCCATGAAACCGCTTGGCGACGCTTTCATCAAGTTGATCTCGATGATCATTTCGCTGATCGTCTTTTGCACGGTGGTCACCGGGATTGCCGGCATGAAAGATATGAGGAAAGTCGGTCGGGTCGGAGGGAAGGCGCTGTTGTACTTTGAAATCGTGTCCACGCTGGCACTATTCATGGGCCTAATGGTTGGCAATGTGGTGCAGCCGGGTAGCGGTTTCAATGTGAACGTGGCCTCCCTCGATGCCTAGCAGGTTGCGGAAAAACTCTGGTTCGAGCGCATGGCGGGATGCCATTGTTGACGGGGTGTAGGCAACTGTCTCCAGCTAACGATGTAAAGCGATATAGGCGATGTAAAAGAAGAGCGTGCCACCTGCGATTACAATCGTGCCCGCCAGACGTAGGCCCCAATCAGGCATCTTGTAGGGATGCCAGCTACCCTGTTTCCAGCTGTCGGCGAAACGATCCAAGTTTGCTCTGACCGAGCCAGGTCGCAGAATCATAGTCAGCCCGAACGCTAAGAAACCTGCCCCCATAACGAGTGCTGCAGGCGCGTCACTTGGGCCCATGCTTGGCACGGCAGCAGAGTACCAGAAAACTCTCTTGTTTCCACAACACAACCTGATAAGAAGAAGGCATGCGCGGAAAAGACGAGCAGCAGTTGGACGTGTTCAGTTACATCAGTCCCGAACAGCGAGTTCCGCAGGACCATCCGTTACGCTCGTTGCGGGCCATGACCGACGAAGCACTACACCAGTTGCAACCTCGGTTCAACCGCTTGTACGCCAAAACCGGGCGACCGTCGATTGCGCCGGAAAAGTTGTTGCGAGCCCTCTTGCTGCAAGCGCTGTACTCGGTTCGCAGCGAACGAATGCTAATGGAACAGCTCGACTACAACCTGCTGTTCCGCTGGTTTGTAGGCTTGAACATGGATGACTCCGTCTGGGACGTGACCGTGTTCACCAAGAACCGCGAGCGCCTCCTCGATGGGGACATTGCCGACGCTTTCTTCCAAGCAGTGCTCCAGCAGGCACGTGAGCGGGATCTGCTCTCGGACGAACACTTCACGGTGGATGGAACACTCCTGGAAGCGTGGGCGAGTGTGAAGAGTTATCAACGCAAGGATGCCAAGAACGACGTTCCGCCGGACGATCCCGGCAATGCGACGGTGGACTTCCACGGGGAGAAGCGGTCGAATCAGACGCACGCATCGAAGACGGACCCGGATGCGAAGATGGCCCGCAAAGGCAAGGGCAAGGAAGCCAAGCTGAGTTACAACGGGAATCTGCTGGTGGAGAACCGCCACGGGCTGATCGTGAACAGTGAGGTGTTCGAGGCCAACGGAACGGCGGAGCGCGATGCCGCGTTGGTGATGCTGGAACAGATTCCGGGCACGAAACAAGTAACGGTGGGCGGTGACAAGGGATACGACACGGCGGATTTCGTGGCCGAGTGCAGAAACCTAAAGGTCACGCCGCACGTGGCCCAGAACCTGGAGCGGCCCGGTGGGAGTGCCATTGATGCTCGTACGACGCACCACGCTGGATATGCCATCAGTCAGAGGAAAAGGAAACGCGTTGAAGAGTGCTTCGGCTGGCTGAAGACGATCGCTCTGTTGCGGAAGGTTCGGCATCGTGGGGTCTTGAAGGTGGGATGGGTCTTTACCTTCGCGGCCGCGGCCTACAACTTAGTCCGTATGAGGAATCTGGCGATTCAATCGACGTAAGCCGAGGTCGCAGTGGGTTCGCAGGCCCGAAACGAATCCACGGGACACCAGCGGATGTAGCCAGAACCCTTCAAGAATCAGAAAATCACTGGGACCGGAGAGAACCTAAGTCGCGGAGTCCATTTTTCCGCAGCCTGCTAGGCCGTAGCCGACTATGCAGGCCAGGCAAAGGCGCAGAGCGTGACCGATTTTCTGATGCACATCATTCCGAACACGGTGGTCGACGCTTTCGCCAAAGGCGACATCCTTGAAGTCTTGCTCGTGGCTTTGCTGTTTGGTCTTGCTTTGTCTGCCGCGGGTCCGCGCTGCAAGCCTCTGGTGGATTGGTTCGACGCGCTGACCCATGCGGTTTTTGGAGTGGTCAATATTCTGATGCGCTTTGCTCCGATCGGCGCATTTGGCGCCATGGCATTCACCGTAGGGAAATATGGAATCGTGTCGCTTGGACCGCTGGTCAAGTTGATTGGTACGTTTTACTTGACGTCTATTTTGTTTGTACTTCTGGTGTTGGGCGTAGTCGCCCGCATTGCGGGATTCGGGATCATTAGGTTTCTGCTTTATATTAAGGAAGAAATTCTGCTGGTCCTGGCTATCAGTTCGTCGGAACCGGCACTGCCCACACTGATGGAGAAGCTCGAAAAGCTCGGGTGCTCGAAGTCTCTGGTCGGGTTGGTGGTGCCGACGGGCTACGCTTTCAACACCGACGGCACGAGTCTCTATATGACCATGGCAGCGTCGTTTGTTGCTCAAGCCACCAACACGCACTTGACTGTGCTGCAGCAACTGACCATTTTTGCGGTCGCAATTCTGACTTCGAAAGGAGCGAGCGGAGTGCAGGGGGCGTCCTTTATTGCGCTGGTGGGAACATTGTCTGTAATTCCCACGATTCCCGTCGCCGGTATGGCTTTGATTCTTGGCATTGACCGTTTTATGAGCATGTTCCGGGCTACGGTCAACATGATTGGCAACGGGGTCGCTACCTTGGTTGTGGCACGCTGGGAGAAGGAACTGGATGGGGAGACATTGCAGAGAAATCTTATCGCAGGTTCGCTCTAGCGTTGAGCTCCAAGCTTATGTGATTTTGCGCTTGATGGTATCCTTAATCCGTTATGGCGATTCCCAAGCTGCTGCGCAAAGTCTTCTTGCTCGACCTGCTTCAGGGTTTGAAAGTCACGTTTCGTTATCAGGATCCCAGGGAGATTTATACCGAACAGTATCCTTTACAACGGCCGCAGGTGGCCGAGCGTTATCGCGGGGCGCCGCGGTTGAATGTTAATCCCGATACCAACGAGACCATGTGCATTGCTTGCGATTTGTGCGCGCTCGCGTGCCCGGAAAATTTGATTGTGGTCACGAGTGCGCGCAACGAGCAAACCCGCCGCAAGGAACTCACCAACTTTACCTACGATTTAAGCCGCTGCATGTTTTGCGGACTCTGCGAGGACGCCTGTCCCGTGGATGCTCTGGAGTTGACCCAGGACTTCGAGCTGGCAAGCTACACCCGCGAAGGCGCCATCTGGAATCGCGAGATGCTGGAAAAGGGTCCGCAGCCGACACAGTATAGGAAGTAGTCGTTGGTCAAACCAAAGGCAAATCCCTTAGCCAACGACCAACGACTATCGACCAACGACTGGTTGTTGTTGAGTCATGCAATGCATCGCGCCGAATCCCCAGATCAGATCTCCGGAGTAAATTCCGATGACGTCGCGGTCGGGGAAGAGATCGGCCAAAATATCCAGGGCAAAGCGATCGTTGGCGTCGTTAAATACTGGGACCAGCACTATGCCGTTGGCGATGTAGAAATTGGCGTAGCTTGCCGGCAGGCGGCGTCCTTTGAAGATCACTGGCGTGGGCATGGGGAGTTCGATGATCGCGAGAGGTTCTCCGTCCTGATCGGTCGCGGCGCGCAGGCGGCGGATATTTTCTCGCAGCGGCTCGTAATTGGGATCGTCGGGATTTGTTTCAACCGCAGTGACCACCGTATCGGGTGCAACAAAACGGGTGATGTCGTCTACGTGGCCGTGGGTGTCGTCGCCCGTGATTCCGGAGTGCAGCCAAATTACGTTCCTGATTCCCAGATACTCGGCAAAGACTTTTTCGTAGTCTTTGCTTTTCATAGTTGGATTGCGCTGCTGAACCTTGCTCAGTAAACACTCTTCTGTTGTCAGCAAAGTGCCGCAGCCATTGGCGTCAATAGAGCCTCCTTCGAGGACGACGTGGCGCTTATTGTGGACAGCCTGGATTTCGTGGACGTTGGCGGCCTTCGCCATAAGACTTCCAATCTTTTCATCGTGCCGGTAGTTCGAATACTTGGCCCAAGCATTGAAACGCCATTTAACTGCGAGTAATTCTGAGACGGACCGATTCTGACTTGCCGAACGTTGTTGCGTCATAAAAGTGCAGCCAGAATCGCGCGTCCAGACCCGGTTAGTGGGCCATCGGTGGAAGCGGACGTTTTCGCTGAGCGCGTTCGCGCGATCGAGAACTTTCTTGGCCTGTCTTTCGGAGGCTCCATCATTCACAATCAGTTCGACGCGTTCGTCGCGCGACAAGTGGCGGATGATTTCGGCATACACCCAGGGAATGGGTTCAAACTTTCCTGGCCAATCGTCGCGATAGTGCGGCCAGGCCAGCCAGGTTGCGTCATGCGGCTCCCATTCGGCAGGCATGCGAGGGCCAGGGGGTGCGGGGTTTGCTGAGCGTGGGCACATTCGAGCTTACTTGCGGAAGAGGTCGCCGATTGCTTGTTTCATGACTTCGCCGCCGACCTCGGAAATTGATCGGGTTAACGGAATATCTTTGGGACAAACCTCGACGCAATTTTGCGCGTAGCCACATTCCTGAATGCCGCCGTCGCCCATAAGTGCGGCGAGACGTTCACGTTTCAACACTGAGCCAGTGGGGTGTGTATTGAACAAGCGGACTTGGGAAATTGTAGCCGCGCCCACGAAGCCGGTGTCCTCGTCGAATTGCGGGCATGCTTCCATGCAACAGCAGCATGAGATACAGCGCGAAAGCGGATAGGCTTGCTCTTGTTGTTCAGGACTCACGCGGGGACCAGGTCCCAGGTCGTAGGTGCCATCAATCGGAACCCAGGCCTTCACTGCTTTCAGGTTTTCAAACAGAACGCTGCGATCGACTGCCAGATCGCGAACCACGGGAAACTTGGTGAAAGGCTCGAGCTTGATCGGCTGCTCGAGTTTATCGATCAAGGCAGAACAGGCCATACGCGCGCGCCCGTTAATAAGCATGGCGCAAGAGCCGCAAACTTCTTCGAGACAATTGGAGTCGTAGGTGATGGGGGTGGTCGGCTTGCCATCGCGGGTTACAGGGTTGGCGGCAATTTCCATGAGCGAGGAAATTACGTTCATGCCGGGCTTGTAGGTCAACTCAAATTCTTCCCAATGCGATTGCGTGTTGGGATTGTCCTGGCGTTTGATTTTTATAATGACGGTTTTATGATTTGCCATTCGCGATCAGCCTTTACCTAAACCTTCTGTCATTCTGAGCGAAGCGAAGAATCTCTGTACTCTGCTGTCACCGGCTAAATGCATAGATCCTTCGCTTCGCTCAGGATGATAGCTTGTGCCAGGATGACAACCGCCGCTCAGGATGACAGGCATCTTTACTTCGCCACGTCGTATTTTCTGGGGCGCGGCGGAATTAACGAAATATCTACCGGCTCGAATTCGAATCTTGGCTCGTCTGCGTCAGGAGCGAAATATGCTTTTGTAGTTTTCAGCCAATTCTTGTCGTCGCGGTCGGGGAAGTCTGGCTTGTAGTGGGCGCCACGAGACTCGTCGCGCATCGCCGCGCCCTGCGCTATCACGCGAGAGAGTTGCAGCATGTTATAGAGCTGGCGGGCGAACACCACGCTTGTATTGGCCCACTGCGAACGGTCGCTTAGGTTAATGTGCCGGAAGCGTTCCAGCATTTCGCACAGCTTGGCGTCCGTTTCCTTCAACTTATTGTTGTAGCGGATCACCGTACAATTGGCGGTCATCAATTCGCCGAGCTCGCGCCAGAGCCGGAACGGATTCTCTTTGCCATCCGACTTCATGAGCATGGAATTGTTTTGTTCTTCGCGCTTGCGTTCCAAGTCGAAATAGCCGTTGCTCGACGCGGTCTTCTGATCGCGTGCATACTGCACCGCGGCGGGACCGGCAACGAATCCGCCGAAGATGCAGGAGACCAGCGAATTCGCACCCAGCCGATTCGCTCCGTGATACTGGTATTCGCATTCGCCGGCCGCATAAATTCCTGGAATGTTAGTTGCCTGGTTGAAATCAACCCACAGCCCGCCCATGGTGTAGTGCATGCCAGGGAAGATTTTCATGGGGACTTTGCGTGGATCGTCGCCTACGAATTTCTCGTAAATTTCGAGAATGCCTTCCAGCTTGCGATCGAGAATCTTGGGATCGATGTGGGTCAGGTCGAGATAGACCATCGGTTTTCCATCGATGCCCAGATTGTGTTCGAAGACGACCTTAAAAATTGCGCGAGTGGCGATATCGCGCGGCACCAGGTTTCCATATTTCGGGTACCACTCTTCCAGGAAGTACCAGCGCTCGCTTTGCGGGATCGATAGCGGATCACGCTTGTCGCCCGGCGTCTTCGGGACCCAAACCCGTCCACCTTCGCCGCGCGCCGACTCTGACATCAGACGTAATTTGTCTTCGCCGGGGATGCACGTTGGATGAACCTGGATGAACTCCCCGTTGGCGTAAAAGCATCCTTGCTGGTACAACGATGACTGCGCCGAGCCGGTGCAGACTACCGAGTTGGTGGACTTGCCAAAGATTGCGCCGTTGCCGCCGGTCGCGACGATGATCGCGTCGGCGGGGAAGGTGCGCACCTCCATCGAGCGCAGATCCATGGCGCAGATGCCGCGGCAGATACGATTAGAATCGAGCACGGCGGAAAGAAATTCCCAGTGCTCAAACTTCTTTACCTTTCCTTCGGATTCGTAGCGGCGAACTTGTTCATCAAGTGCGTACAGAAGTTGCTGGCCAGTAGTGGCCCCGGCGAAGGCGGTGCGATTGTAAAGCGTCCCGCCGAAACGGCGAAAATCCAGCAGACCTTCTGGGGTGCGATTAAAAGGGACGCCCATGCGGTCGAGCAAATCGATAATACCCGGTGCAGCTTCGCACATCGCTTTCACGGGAGGCTGATTGGCTAAGAAATCGCCGCCATAGATGGTGTCGTCGAAGTGCTTCCAGGCGGAATCGCCTTCACCTTTGAGATTCTTGGCAGCGTTAATTCCGCCCTGGGCGCATACCGAATGCGAGCGTTTAACTGGGACAATAGAAAACAAATCTACTTGCCCGCCCATCTCGGCGATTTTTATAACGGCAGAGAGACCCGCCAAGCCCCCGCCGATCACTATGATTTTCGGATTTGCTACCATCGTGTTCCGATCTGCCGATGCATGCCGTCGGTTATTAAGAAACGATTAACGTATGACGACTGATTCCATTCCCGCGCCGGCCGGTTCCATCGGCTGCAGCGGAGTATTTAAGAACGAATACATGGTTACCGCTCCCACCAAAACGAACAACACCCCAATCGCGATGCAGACATATCCAAACTTTTTCCGCGCGGAGTCACCCGGCGTAATGCCCCACTTCGCTGCGAACAACCACAACCCGTAAGCGAAGTGCCAGGAAGCGCAGAGAATTCCCACCGCATAAAATACGACTGCCCACGGACTCTGAAATTCGGCTTGCACTTTGCCAAAAGCTGCGGCCGGATAGCTCAGCAGATGCACTCCGGTGAAGCGCAAATGCCAGGTGTGCCAGACCATGTAGAAAAATGCAATGGTGCCAGTCCAGCGTTGCGCACCGTAAAGCCAGTTTCCGGTCCAGGGATATTCGCCAATATTGCTGTCACCGCGATACCAAATATAGAAACCGTAGAGCGCGTGATAGAGAATGGGCAGCCAAATGCCAAACAGTTCAAGACCCACCACGAAAGGGAAGCTGCTGAGTAGTTCAACTTGTTTTGTGTAAGCCGCCGGGCCTCGAGTAGCAAATGCGTTGGAGATGAAATGTTCGATGAGAAAAGCGCCAATGGGAACGATACCGCTAAGCGAGTGCAGGCGGCGCAGCCAAAACGAATATCCTTGCCCCGCACGGAGCGGAGCCACGCCACCTTTGATCGGCATTGGAGCTGCAGGACTGGCAGTTGCCGCCACAGAGTGCTCCTTATAAGTTCAAATATGAAAGCGGAACCTTTTATTATGTTGTGACGAGAGAAGGGAAGTCAAGGAACTAGGAGGGGGAACGACATTAGTAAATGATCAGGGCAAGTTTCTCTGACGTAGCGTCAACGCAATTTCTTTCAGGCTGCGGCTGATTTCCGCGAATGATTGACTGATACGCACGACGGCGTGAACGAATATCACAATTGCGGCAATAGTGAAGACCCAGGCGATAAGAGCGGCAATACCAAGCATGGCGACAAAGACCTCAGCGCCTGATCGTATCTCAACTATTCCGCAGAGTCGAACTGCCGCATAGATTCTTTCACAGCCCTGCCACGAAAAGGGAGCGATCTCATGAAAACAATTGGAATGATTGGGGGAATCGGGCCGGAGTCAACGATTGAGTATTATCGCTTGATCATCACGTCATACCTCGAGCGCGTAACGGACGGAAGCTGTCCTTTGATCATTATCAACAGCATCGATTTGCAAAAGCTGCGGAATATGGCGGAGGCGGACGAACGAGCCAACATGACCGAGTTTCTGGTGAGCGAAATCCAGAAACTTGCGCGAGCGGGTGCAGAATGCGGGTTGATGGCTGCCAACACGCCGCATATGGTGTTTGATGAAGTTCGCCGCGAGTCGCCAATTCCTTTGATCAGCATTGTGGAGGCAACTTGCCGGGCTGCGAAGGCCATGGGTTTGAAAAAATTAGGCTTGTTTGGCACGCGTATGACTATGCAAGGACGATTCTACCCTGAGGTTTTTTCCAGGAAAGGGATTGCTCTTGCCGTCCCCGATGAGCATGATCAAGCGTACATTCATCATGTGTATTTCAATGAGTTGGTCAAGGGTACGCTTTTGCCTGAAACGCGGCAGCGATTGCTGAAAATTGTGGATCGATTGAAAGAGCGCGAAGACATCCAAGGATTGATTTTAGGCGGCACGGAACTGTCGTTAATTTTTCGCGACGAGACCGTTTGCGACATTCCAGTTCTTGATACGACGAAGATTCACGCCAGGGCAATCGTGGCGGAGGCATTGGCAGGATAGATCTTTGAGGAATTTGTGGGATACTAGCAGTGAACAGCAGGAGCCCAATGTGAAATACCGAATTGTCACTTGGGCAGTCGTGGGTTTTGCGGTTGCGGGCTGCTGGGGGCTTTTTGCTTTCGCAACCGCGCCTGCGACCATGATGTCGCGAGACCCGATCTTAACTCTCATAGAATTTACTTGTCCGGTTGTGCTTGTGGGATTTTATTTTCATTTCGGCGTTTCTTTGTACGCGACTCTTGTTGCGAATGCCGCCACATATGCGTTGCTCGGTCTGATCGTGGAGACACTGCGACGACGGCTAGATCACAAAAATAATTCAAAACAACCTACTACGGATCTTAGGTAGTGACTCGGTTTGCTCCCGACCGTCCTTTTCCGCGCACTCTGCGGCCGACCTCCGCGACTTAAGACTTCATGCTTTTCGAAGTCTCGTTTGAGCCTTAAAACGTCTAAAGAACCTCATCCATCCACGGTTCCAGCGCACCTTCTAGTTTTTTCGAGAGTCGGAGTTTTGCCACTGGAAACGACACTGGTACGCGCCGGTTTTCAGCATCTCTTCTGCTTTCGCGGAACCCCCAATTATCCTTGACATTGTTCGTGAATAGAGTATAGTTTTTCCGATTTTCCCTTCCTGGCCCCGAGCCTCTCATGAAATTAAGCAGGCTGGGAGCTGCCCTGGAGTCACCTCGGGGAAAGACCCACGGCCTGTCGTATCAACCCTAGTCCTGCTTACACAATTCCGCTTGCACAAGGAGGTGCATCGTGTCGAGATCCATCCGGCTCGTACTCCTGGTTGTTCTTTGCCTGCAACTGCTGTCTGCGAATCTTGCGAATGCGCAATACAAGCGGCTCGACCTCGTTTCGAACGTTCCGGGACGGGCCCTGCGCACGGTTCCCAATCTGATCAATGGCTGGGGACTGGCATTCTTCCCAACTAGCCCCTTCTGGGTCGCTGACGAGGGCAGCGGATTGTCGACCCTTTACGGCCCGGGAGGCAAAGTGCTCTCACTGGTTGTTACCATACCGTCCGCTAAGGGCGGCAACGTCCCAGGCACGCCGACCGGCATCGTGGCGAACGCCAGCAAGGACTTTGTGGTTTCGGAGAATGGTAATTCCGGCCCCGCCGCGTTCATCTTCGACACCGAAGACGGCACAATCAGCGGCTGGAACCCAAACGTGGACGCTACCCATGCTGTGATCGCCGTGAATAACTCCAGTTCGGGCGCTTTTTACACCGGACTGGCGATCGGCGCCGATAGCTCTGGCAACAACTTCATCTATGCGGCCGACCAAGCCAACAATCAGGTAGACATGTATGACGGCGGCTTCAATTTCGTCAAATCGTTTACCGATAGTACCCTTCCGAAGGGTTACTCAGCTTTCAACATTCAGAACATTGACGGCAAGCTGTACGTGACGTTTGCCGGATTCTTCAGCGGCGCCGTGGGTGGCTTCGTCGATGTTTTTGATACCAGCGGGAATTTCATTAAGAACTTCGCTTCCATGGGCGAGCTGAATCTGCCGTGGGGTATGGTCCTGGCTCCCGCGCATTTCGGAAAGTTCAGCCACGACCTGCTGGTGGGCAACCTCGGCGATGGCAATATCAATGCCTTCTCGCAGGACGGGAAGCTCCAGGGAGCGCTCAAAGACGATGATGGCCAGTATATCTCCATCGACGGACTCTGGGCGCTAGCCTTCGGCACTGACCCTCGCATGAACGGTGCGAAAAACCAACTGTTCTTTGCCGCTGGACCAGTGTTCTACACACAAGGATTGTTCGGGCGAATTTCCGTCGACAAGGGCGAAGGAGAGAATTGACTCCGGTGCCATTCAGAACGAAGATTCATCCGCAACTAAGAACCTCACTCTCCACTTAATGCCGTCCCGGAAATACTCTCCAAGTCGTGAGGAGCCGAGAGGCTCCTCCGGCTCTTTGCTCAAGAAGCCAAAACGCACGTTCCAGACACACACAAGGTATGCGCGAGTGCATCTGAATCCTAAGTTGCGGCGCTACTCCTTCATCGCCTGATACCACACCAGAAATTGGCGGAAAGCCGCGCCCCGATGACTGTACTGAGCTTTTTCTTCCGGAGTCAGTTCGGCGAAGGTCTTTTGTATTTGCGGGAAATAGAAGAGCGGATCGTAGCCGAAGCCATTCGTTCCACGTGCGCGATTTAAGATCGTGCCTTCAGCCTGTCCGCGAAATACCTCTAACGTTTGTCCATCGCGGGCGGCGGCAATCACGCACACGAAGCGGGCGCTGCGCTTGTCAGAGGGAACGTCTTTCAATTCACGTGACAGACGAGCGTTGTTGGCTTCGTCGTCGGTGTTGTTGTTGATTAAATGGGGAGCATCTGCAGCATAGCGGGCAGAGTGGATACCCGGTGCGCCCCTGAGCGCGTCTACTTCCAAGCCAGAATCATCTGCCAGAACGACCTGACCGGGAACAGCGCGACTATAAGCCTTAGCTTTTTTCTGCGCATTCTCCTCAAAGGTCAGACCATCTTCGATCACTGCGGGCAGCGAGGCGAAGTTTGGAACCGGGACGATTTCGATGCCAAGCGGCGAGGCCGCGCCGGCAAAGTCGCGCAACTTTCCCGGGTTCGAGGTCGCGATGAGAATCTGATTCACTGACTTGATGGTGCTGGTCCAAGTTTCGCACCACTTAACAAAATCATATCTATAGCAAGCGAAGGTTTGCCAACATTTTGAATAGCACGATAAATTCCATGTTGATGGCGTTCTCTTGTGGGATTGAGAAAGAAATTACGTTCTCGTCGCCTGCGCCTGCCGCTTACGTCGAACGATGAAAAAGCCTGCAAGAAATAATGCGGTCGTACCTGAAATAATTCCACCGAAGGTTCTGTCCCAGGTTCGTTTGAACGTCACCGTTACGCGGCTCTCGCCTGCTTGAACTGGGATCAACATCTGTCCGGTGACATCTCGAGTTGAGGTCGCGACGTTTTTACCGTTAACCTCGACGCTCCAAGCGGGATAGTTGAATAACCGTAATGCCAGTTCACCCGGCCGGTCAAGGTCGACGATAAATACTTTTGACTCGGCGTTCCATTCCTGAATACGCGATTGATTCTCTGTTGATCCTTCATTCTCGTTCACAGACACGCGTGCAGCATCGTGTTTAACTTCGTATGAATCGGCTCCGACCGGCACGTACTCGTCAGTGCCTTCGTATCCCGCGCCGTTCTTTTGCTGCTCGAGCATCTCGCGGAAATCCGCCGCCGTCTCCCACCACGGAGGTTGGACGCGGTGCCACACGAAAACGAGCACTGCCAACATCGCGATGCAAATCAGAGTGCGGATGATCCAACGGCGCCAAGCCATGGGCACTAGAAGCGCGAAGGTCACATTGAGGCACAACAGCCAGCGCCAGGGGAGTTGCACGAAGCGTAGCTCAGGCAGATGCATCCAAAGGAATGACGTGAATGAAAAGTTAAGCAACACGGAAACCACTGCCCAGCCGACGACCGTATACCAAAGCTGGGGCCGTTTTCCTCTCCAGCGGCGAGAAAAAAATATTGCGACTGCGAGCACCGTCATTTCCGCGGATGCGACCAGCGAGGCGAGCAAGTTGAAACGATTGTGATCGGCGTCGTTAATCTTCGTGAACAGGAAATTATCCTGGGGACGTACGCCAGGAGACAAAACTTCAGAAATATTCACCCAACTCCGTTCGTACGCCGCCGGTACCAAGAAAAATGCCGCCAGCGCTGTGCCGATAAAAGCGGCGATTGCGCCATAAAGTAAAACTCTCAACGATCGCTTGAGAAGCGCCACGATAACGATCAGCAGGGCAAGAGAATAGTTGATCATTACGGCGGCGGGAATATTTGTTAGCCACGCAGCCGCAACTATCAGGCTCAATGGAACAACTGCCTGTTCATCTTCTTCCCCACAGCGCAACGCGTATAAGAGAAGCATTGGCAGCAAAGCGCCTGCCAGAAGTTCCGCGAAAGCGCTTCGCCAATACACAACGACGATGTAATAAGGATTAGCGGCGTACAATGCCGCGGCAAATATCGCATCTCGCCGATCAAGCCATTGTTTGCTCAGAAGAAACATGGAACATCCGGAGAGCGTGAGCGCCAACCAGATGTAAGCGCCGGGCACAACCTTCCATGGCAAGACTGCGCCTAGTGCAGCTCCCAAGGTCCACGAGGCAGGCGGATAAAAAATAAATCGCGCCTCGCCGTACCCGTACTGCGCCAATGCCGCCCAGCGCGGATACACGATGCCCTGTCTCCATTGCCCGAGAACTTCCATCCAGGAGTTCACATGAAACTCGAAGTCGTGGCCCGAGGGACTTCCCAGAAAGAGGAATGGAAAAACTACCAGGAAGGCAGTTGCCATCACGATCAGCAGAGGCGAAGGAAAGATGGGAGGGTTACGCACACTTGGCCTACGCTTCGGGAAACACGAGTTCAGCGCGGGATGGCCATCGGCATCTTGCATGTCTCCGCATGAAGATTGTGGCTTAAAGCGTGGCAAATGAGCAATGCCGAGTTTTCCGAAGTGAATGCAATGACGAATTCGTTCGGCGGACGGCTAAGCCTCTTGGATTTTCACCGGAAATTAACCTGATTGACACCGTGGCGAAACAAGCAACCGCTAGATTGCATTTAATCAAGGTGGAATTAAACCCGCCGCTGATAGGCCCGCACGAGAGACGGCGTGCGGGTCTCTTAGTTGAATCCTATTTATTTATTCGCGTGGAAAAGCGACAGCGGAATCAGGACGACGCTACTTCTTCGGAGCTGCGCTGCTGGCGGAGTTTCTGCAGAAATTCTTCCTGGTTGAGCGACTCGTGGCTGCGCAACAACTCCAGTAGCGGATCTTCCAGTTCTTCGGCAGGAAGCTGTTCGGCTTGATTGTAGTCATCGGCGGCAGCCAGGGTGCGAGGCGTGATCAGCAACGCCGGGTAGGTCCCCGGACGACTGGTGAGAAATCCGATGAACCGCGCTACTTGTGCCCGTTCGTCGGTAGTGCGAGCCGCGAATTCTATGCCCATGCCGAATCCAGGATGCATTACGCGAACCAGGCCTTCCGCCTGTACTTCCATATCTTCAGCTTTCAGACAAAGCATAATTACCGAGCGTTCAGGAAACGGAGATTCGGTTTCGACATAACATCCGCCCAGGCTGAGATCGGTCAAAATGCAGTGCGATACCGGCTCCGGATCGGGCGGCGGAGTTTCGGGTGAATTCGCCAACACCCACGCTTTTAGAGTTTCACGAAGGTGCTCAGAGAGATCGAGGAAGCGCACGCCGGCTTGCCCGTTCGGGCTGGCCCAGGCAATTTCACCGCTGACGTGAATTTCGACATTGCTATCAGGAAGATTGAATTGTCCGCTGATGGTGGCGCCGGGGCACAGCGCCTGGGCCGCCAAAACATCCATGCCATCTTCGCTGAGGTCGAGCAGGATGCCCTCCATCGGCGAGCCATTTTGTATTTGAAGCTGTATTGGAACCTGTACAGGCACGCGAAAAGAGCGACGTCGTTCGCGCTTAATCAAGGCGGTAGCAGCGCGCAGGCTGGCATCGGCTTGCTCGCCCGAAATTGGTTTGTAAAGAATGAAATGTGCGCCAGCTCCAAGAACGCTGCGCACTTTAGTCTTGTCACTCAACAGGGCTACGGTTACGGGTGTGACGCCCGGAGCTGCCGGACTTGAACTTTGCAGGACCAATGAGGCTCGGTGCGGATCGTCGAAATCAACGATCACCGCGTCGAACTTTTCTTCCGTCAGCCGGCAGGAGGCCTCGGGATATCCGCAGACGGCGACATCAACCCCGCAGCGATTGAGCAGCGGCGTTAACACTTCTGTTGCTTCTTCGTCCTTGGACACTAAAAGTGCATGGAACGTCATAGAGCAATCATCTGAGCGTACAAATAGTTCCTTATGGTTTAGGGCCAGCGCGGCGCCACGCCGCGTGCTGGCTTGGCAGGGGCAGCGCCAGCGGATGCGCCTGCAGCAGCCGATGCAGCTTTCGCCGGCATGCTGGGCTGCTCGTCGACTTCGGACAGGACCGCGGCGTCGTCATCGTCGATTTCAGCCAGCAAAGGCGCTACTTCCCGCAGCTTTTCAGCCGCCTGCTGGAGCATTTCGATCTGCTTGGCTAACTGCGCATAACGGGTCTGCTTAATCCGCAGGACCTCATGAATGTCCTTCATACAACCCCCTGTTGCGAATCTAAGGACACGGGGCAGCTATCGTCAATCGTTATACCCAGGGGGAAGATTACTGGGGTAACCGCGCATCGGGAGCTGGCGGGGCCGCGTCCCAGTCCTGAAAATGTAGAAAGCAGAGGCCACTTCGTACCGTGCGCTGGCAACCACGTGGAATTTACATCGACTACGCGGGAACCTACTCTGCGGATGAGCAGTTCTGGGGGAGGGCTGTTCGGGCGTCTTATGACTCGCAAGAGCCACGAGACGCTTTTTATTTTTTTAGTAACGCGAGCGCGAACATTTAACTTTGCGGTTATTTTGCGGAGATCGCAAAGTTTACGACCGCAGTTGCGTTCCCGCCCACGCTGGCTTGTTTTTCCCAGGTTCGCGGGTCAGAAAAAATCGGGCGTTCAACTTTCTTTTCTGTGAGAACGTCGAAGGTCGCTTGTCGCCCCAAAACCTGCCAACCTTCGTGCCAGGCGACGACTGTATATTCTCCCGGCGGAACATTGGCCAACTGGAAAGCGCCGTTTTCATCAGTGACCGCATAGTACGGATGCGGCGCCACGAACATCTCAGCATTCATCCATACGTGACCGCCGTTGCATTTCAAGTTAACCAACCCCGGAGTATTCATGTCGCGAGAAACAGTCTGATTCTGGAAGGGGAATGGCAAATTGTAACTGGCGGCGCCATCCATGTGGATGGTGTGAAGCGTAGCGTCCGAACTCTTCATGTTGAGAGAGGCTTTTTCAGCAACTAATAAAATATGGGGTTCGTAGCGGCATAAATGCTGATCTAACGAGCGTCGTTCCGGCGGCAAATCAAAAGCTTTCCCGCTGGAAATGTTCTTGATGTAAACCACGGTGTTGGCTACGCCGCCCTGAGGACCAATGACGAGGCGCTCCAAGTCGCGGGTCTTGTGCGAGTCAGGATCGCAAATTTGCGGGTCTTTAGTTATGGGTAAGGTGACGGCGTGCGGCTCTGGTCCGGACCACTTGACCGTTCCTTTGATTGTTCCGCCGTTGGCAACCGACACTACTTTATATCCGCTGCTTTGGCCCGCGGCTTTGTTGGCCCCAGTCAACAGCGTTAAAGCGAAAAACGCAACTGCAATTGTTCGTAACATACCCCACCCACTTTAACCAGATGGTATTGCCGCACTTTAGGGCGAGCAAGTAACGAAGGTAATCGTCTGTTTCTAAATCAGGAATTTCGGCCTAATGTTGGTGCGGCGGAAGCCGCGTCCTTTCAAAGTCCGAACGCGCAAAGCATTTCGCCGGTCGGCGCTGCTGCTCGCAAGATCACTCTTTTTCCTGATTCTGCTAGAGCGCGAAGGGTGACGCATCGTTCTAATCTGCGTGGCTGCTGGCGGGTGAAACTTGTCCTGACAGCTGGCTCTTCTTGCGGCTTGAACGCAGACGCAGCCGGTCCATATAGAGATAGACGACAGGCGTGGTGAACAAGGTCAAGGCCTGACTTACAATCAAACCGCCGACGATGGTGAGACCAAGCGGCCGGCGCAATTCCGATCCCGTCCCAGTACCGAGCGCCAGCGGCAAGCCGCCGAGCAAAGCCGCCATGGTCGTCATCATAATCGGACGGAAACGCAGCACGCAGGCTTCGTAAATTGCATCGACTGGCGATTTACCTTCTTTCCGTTCCGCTTCGAGAGCGAAGTCGATCATCATGATCGCGTTTTTCTTGACCAGGCCGATCAGCAGAATAATTCCTATCAGTCCGATGACATTGAGTTCATTGTGAGTGATTTGGAGCGCCAGCAAAGCCCCGACACCGGCCGACGGAATCGTAGAAAGAATGGTTACCGGATGGATGTAGCTCTCGTAGAGAATTCCGAGAACGATGTAAACCGCCAGCAGTGCGGTGATAATTAAGACCAACTGGTTCGCCGCCGAATCCTTGAACGCTGCCGCGGTTCCCTGAAAGCTGGCGTGAATAGTCGCAGGAAAATCGATCGAGCGTTCAGCTTTTTCAATGGCGGTCGTTGCCTGGCCGAGAGATATGCCGGGAGCAAGGTTGAAAGAAATCGTCACCGCCGGCCATTGCCCCTGGTGATTGACGCCGAGTGAAGTGTTAGCGGGTCCGAAGCGCGCGAACGACGAGAGTGGAACCATGTTGCCATTGGAAGAGTGAACGTAGACGCTCTCCAGGGTGTCGGGGCTCTGCTGAAACTTAGGGTCCACTTCCATGACCACGTGATACTGATTCAGCGGTTCGTAGATAGTCGAAACAAACCTCTGTCCAAAAGCGTCGTAGAGCACGCTATCAATGTCCGCCGCAGCCACGCCGAGTCGCGAAGCCGTATCACGGTCGATGATCACATTGGCGGCCAAACCTTTGTCCTGCTGGTCGGTGTTTACCTGTTGCAGTTGCGGAAGGGCGCGCATCTTTTTCAGCAACTGGGGCGCCCAGGTATTGAGCTGATTCAAATCCTCTCCCTGCAGCGTGTACTGATACTGTGCCTGGCTCAGACGGCCGCCAATCTGCAGGTCCTGCTGCCCGTACATAAAAAGCGTAGCGCCCGGAACCTCAGCAAATTTTTTGCTTAATTCAATAATCACCTGATCTGCAGTCAGCTTGCGCTCACCCTGAGGCTTTAACGTGATGAACATGCGTCCCTGGTTCATCGCGGTGGTGCCGCCGCAGAAACCGATCATGGTGGATACATTCGGATCGTGCATCCCGATGTCGACGTAGCGGCGCATCTTGCGGCTCATCGCGTCAAAAGAGATATCCTGTGCCGCCTGCACCGAACCCTGAATCCGGCCAGTATCCTGCTGCGGAAAAAAACCCTTGGGAGCCTGCTGAAAGAGATAGACACTGAAGCAGGCGGTAGCGATGGTAATCATCAATACGGCAAACTGGTGGCGTAGAACCCATGCCAGGCTAGTGCTGTAGATCTTCAGGATGCCATCGAATATCTTTTCGCTGAATCGATACGCTCGCCCGTGTTTTTCCTCACCCAGCGGCTTCAGCAACTGCGCGCACATGGTGGGCGTGGTGGTAAGCGAGACCGCCAGGGAAACAGCAATTGCGATGCTCAGGGTAACCGCGAATTCGCGGAATAGGCGACCGATGATTCCACCCATCATGAGAATCGGGATGAAGACCGCGATAAGGGACGTGCTCATTGAGAGCACGGTGAATCCGATCTCGCGCGCGCCACGAAACGCAGCTTCGACTGGCTGCATCCCTTGCTCTAGAAAGCGGGTAATGTTTTCCAGCACGACAATCGCGTCATCCACCACGAAGCCAGTGGAGATCGCCAACGCCATCATCGAAAGATTGTCGAGGCTGTATCCCAGCAGATACATGACGCCGAAGGTGCCGATCAGCGACAGCGGTACAGCGATGCTAGGAATAATGGTGGCGCGCACCGTCCGCAGAAAAACGAACACCACCAGGATCACGAGAGTTACAGAAATCAGAAGTGTGATTTCAATGTCGTGCAAAGACGCACGAACCGTGGTGGTACGATCCGAGACCAATTCCAGCTTGATGGCAGGAGAAATAGAAGCCCGAAGCTGCGGCAACAGGGCGAGAACGTTGTCGACCGTCTGAATAATATTCGCGCCGGGCTGGCGGAAAATCACGAGAATGACGGCGCGTTTGCCATTCGCCAGACCGTAGATATGGGCATCCTCGACCGAATCCTGCACCGTGCCCACATCTCCGAGACGCACGGGAGCTCCGGTCGTCTTGTTATAAGCCACGATCAGAGGCCGATAGTCATCTGCATGCGTAATTTGATCGTTATCATTAATGGTCCAGTCGTTGAGCCCATTAGCCAGGTGACCCTTGGGGCTGTTTGCGTTGGCCGCTCCTAAAGCTGTGCGGACGGCGTCTAGGCCGACCCCGGTGTTGTTGAGCAGATTCGGATCCAACTCCGCTCGCACCGCCGGATTCGCTCCACCGGCTACGTACACTTGCCCCACGCCACTTACCTGCGCCAGTTTCTGCGACAGGATCGAGTTCGCTTGATCGTAAATATTGGGCAGGGTCACCGTGTCGGAGGTCATCGACATAATCAAAATCGGCGCCTCCGCAGGGTTCACTTTGCGATACCAGGGATTGCCTGGAAGGTACGAGGGCAACTGGCTGCGCGCCGCATTAATCGCCGCCTGCACGTCCCGGGCTGCAGCATCGATATTGCGGTTGAGATCGAACTGCAGAACAATGCCGGTCGCGCCCAACTGGCTGACCGAGGTCATTTGATTAATGCCGGCAATCCGGCCAAATTGCCGTTCCAACGGAGTCGCAACCGCGGACGCCATAGTTTCCGGACTGGCTCCGGGCAGACTTGCCGAGACTTGGATTACCGGAAACTCGACTTCCGGAAGTGGGGATACCGGCAGTCTGGTGAAAGCGAGCGCTCCCGACATTAACAGCGCCAACGTCAGCAGCGATGTTCCAATCGGCCGTTTGATAAAGGGAGCGGAGATATTCATGAGTTAATCTCCGGTCGCCGGTTCTTCCACGGGATGTATAACCGAGAAGCGTTCAAACCGCTTGGCCAGGCGGTCGAACCACAAATAAACCACCGGAGTGGTGTAGAGCGTTAGCGCCTGGCTCACCAACAAACCGCCGACGATTGTGATTCCCAGCGGATGGCGCAGTTCGGAGCCTGTGCCCGATCCTAGAGCGAGCGGTAGGCCACCCAGCAGTGCCGCCATGGTCGTCATCATGATCGGACGGAAACGCAACAGGCACGCCTGGAAAATGGCTTCCTCCGGCGGCTTGTGTTCCACGCGCTCAGCTTCGAGTGCGAAGTCGATCATCATGATCGCGTTCTTCTTCACGATTCCAATCAGCAAAATGATTCCAATCAATCCCACGACGCCGAGGTCATGTCCCGTAAGCAGCAACGCCAGGATCGCGCCTACGCCCGCTGAAGGCAGCGTAGAAAGAATGGTGATGGGGTGAATGTAACTTTCGTACAAAACCCCGAGTACGATATACACGGTGATGATGGCGGCAACAATCAGCCACGGCTCGGTGGAAAGCGAATTTTGAAACGCAGCCGCGGTTCCCTGAAAGGCGGTATGAACGCTCTGCGGTATGCCGATCTCGGCTTCGGCTTTTTGAATGGCCTTGGTCGCGTCGCCCAGGGACATTCCCGGCGCCAAATTAAACGAGATTGTTACTACTGGAAATTGGCCCTGATGATTGACTGCCAACGAAGTATTAGAAGTGTGAATTTGTGTAAACGCTGAAAGCGGCACTTGCGTTCCGCTGTTCGACTTCACGTACAGATCTTTGAAGGAGCCTGGATTCTGCTGGAATTGTGGATCGACTTCGAGAATGACGTGATATTGGTTGAGCTGCGTAAAGATGGTTGAAACCTGGCGCTGCCCGAATGCGTCGTACAGTGTGTTATCGATCTGTTGTGGAAGAATGCCGAGCCGCGACGCGGTATCGCGATCTATGGTCACATCGGCCTGAAGTCCTCCAGCCTGTTGGTCGCTGGCCACGTCGCGCAATTGCGGCAAAGTGCGCAGCTTGTCCACCAATTGCGACGACAAACGTGCCAACTCTTTCGCGTCTGCATCTTCCATCGTGTATTGGAATTGGGTTCGGCTCACGCGGTCTTCTACCGTCAGGTCTTGCACGGGCTGCATGAAAAGCGTGATTCCTTCAACCTGCGCGACCTGTGGCTGCAGCCTGCGAATAATGTCCGACGCAGTCGCATTGCGCTCGTCGCGGGGTTTGAGATTGATCTGAATGCGTCCGCTATTTGGCGTGAGATTGGTTCCATCCACGCCGATAAATGACGACAGGCTCTCAACGTCCGGATCCTTCAGAATGACATGAGTGAGAGCCTGCTGGCGCTCAGCCAGCGCTTTGAACGAGATGTTCTGCGGGGCATCGGCAATGCCAAGGATCACGCCCGTATCCTGGACCGGGAAAAATCCTTTGGGAACGATGACGTATAGGAACAAAGTCAGAACCAGCGTTCCCACCGTGACCAGCAATGTAATGGTCTGATGGCGAAGCACAACCTTCAGTGTGCGGCCGTAGAATGCAATTATTTGATTGTAAAAATCTTCAGAAAGATTGTAGAAGCGGCTGCGTTTTGCAGGATCTCGGTGCTTGAGCAACTTGGCACACATCATTGGCGTCAAGCTCAGCGAGACCGCAGCTGACACCAGAATGGTGACGGCCAATGTCACGGCGAACTCGCGAAACAGGCGGCCCACGATATCGCCCATGAACAAAAGCGGAATCAGCACGGCGATCAGCGAGACCGTCAGCGAAACAATCGTGAAACCAATTTGCCCCGCGCCTTTCAGGGCGGCGTCGAGTGGGGAATCGCCTTCTTCTAAATAGCGGTCAATGTTTTCGATCATGACGATGGCATCGTCCACCACAAAGCCAGTGGAGATGGTCAGCGCCATGAGTGTCAGGTTGTTGAGACTGTAGCCGAGCAAGTACATCACGCCGAAAGTTCCGACGATGGAGAGCGGCACGGCGACGCTTGGAATTACGGTTGCTGCGAGATTTCGCAGGAAGAGGAATATCACCATCACCACGAGAGCAATGGTAAGCATCAGCTCAAATTGCACGTCTTTGACTGAGGCTCTGATGGTGACAGTGCGGTCCGTCAGAATCGCGACATTAACCGCGGCCGGCAATCCGGCCTGGAGCTGTGGCAGCAGCTTTTTAATTCGGTCGACGACGCCAATGATGTTGGCGCCGGGTTGGCGCTGAATATTTACAATGACCGCAGGATCCAGATTCATCCATGCGGCCTGCATTACGTTTTCGATTCCATCACTGATCGTGGCTACATCCGACAGACGGACGGGAGAGCCATTTCTGTAGGCTACGACGATCGGGCGATATTGATCGCCAGTCATCAATTGGTCGTTCGCGCCAATAGTGAAAGACTGGCGCGGACCGTTGAGCGTACCTTTGGCCTGATCGACGTTCGCCGCTGCCAGCGCACTGCGCACATCTTCGAGGCTCAACCCATAGGAGGCCAGCGCGGTGGGATTTGCCTGAATTCGCACCGCCGGCTTCTGGCCTCCGCTGATCGAGACCAGGCCCACGCCGGTGACTTGCGAAATCTTCTGCGCCATCGCCGTATCCGCCAGATCTTCAATTTGCGAAAGCGGCAGGGTCTTCGAGGTAAGCGCCAGCGTGAGGATCGGCGAGTCTGCGGGATTTACTTTGCTATAAATCGGAGGATTCGGCAGGTCCGTCGGTAAATACGTTTGAGCCGCATTGATTGCGGCTTGCACCTGCTGCTCCTCGACGTCAATATTCTGATCGAGAGCGAATTGCAGCGTGATGACCGAACTGCCAAAGGAGCTGGTAGAGGTCATCTGACTGAGGCCGGGCACTTGACCAAACTGTCGTTCCAGCGGCGCGGTGACCGACGATGCCATTACATCCGGATCGGCGCCCGGATAAAACGTCATCACCTGAATGGTTGGATAGTCCACCTCGGGCAGAGCCGAAACCGGCAACTGACGATAGGCGACGATGCCCACCAGCATGATCGCCACCATCAGCAGCGCAGTGGCCACCGGCCGAATGATGAACACGCGCGAGGGGTTCATTGCCCTCCTGTATGTGGAGCAGAACTCCCATTGCCGCCTGCACTCTGTTGTCGGGTTCCGGGAGCGGCCGGACGAGTTTCAATCTTGCTGCCTTGTTGCAATTTGTCCTGCCCATCGGTTACGACGACATCGCTGGGAGAGATTCCACTCGCGATTACGGACAGGTTGTCCTGAGTGAAGCCGACAGTTACATCGCGTACGTCCACGGTGTTATCGGACTTCACCACAAAGACATAAGTTCCCTGCGGACCCCGTTGAATCGCCGCTGCCGGAACCGTGGTGCTGTTGTTCCGAGTTTCAAGCAGGAGGCGTGCATTCACGAATTGATTGGGCCACAGCGCATTGTCTTTATTGTCGAATACGGCTTTCAGTCGCCCGGTGCCAGTGGTCTGGTCGATTTGATTGTCGATCGTCAGTAGCTTGCCGGTTGCCAGTTTGGTTTGATCGTCGCGGCTGAACGCGTCGACTTCGAGCGTCCCCTTCGCCATTCGCTTCGATACCACCTGGAGGTTGTCTTCAGGCAGGGTGAAGAGAACGGCAATGGGCTGAAGTTGTGTGATCACGAACATCGCATTGGTGTCGGCGGCGTGAACAATGTTTCCCGGATCGACCAGCCGCAGGCCAATGCGCCCGGTCACTGGCGCTGTGATATGGCAATAGATTAGGTTCAATTTGGCGTTGTCGATGGCGGCTTGGTCGTTGCGGACCGTTCCATCCAATTGGTCAACCGTCGCCTGCTGGGTGTCGACTTGCTGCTGCGACATAGCGCCAGAGCTCTGCAATAGGCCCTTGAAGCGCTCGTAGTTCAGCTTGGCATCGCGCAGTAATGCCTGGTCTCGGAACTGGGTGGCTTGACCCTGCTCAAGCGCAACTTGATAAGGCCGCGGATCGATCACGGCAAGAAGATCGCCTTGCTTAACCGTCTGGCCTTCTCGGAAATTCACCTGCATTAGCTGGCCATCAACGCGGCTTTTCACGCTGACCGTATAGTAAGCCGTTACCGATCCCAGTCCGGTGAGGTAGTAAGGCATGTCGCGGCGCTCGGCGGTCGCGACCGAAACCGGAACCACTTGCCCCACGTTCGCCCGCGCGGAATTCGGCTTAGGATCGCCGCCGGCACAGCCTGTCGCAATTACGCTCAGCAGAAAAACCAATGATATTAACGAGTTTCCAAGTGCAAAAACCTTGCGAGCTGGTTTGACCTGCGGTTGCAGCGAAGCCGAACGTCGTGCCAGCTGTGCGGCCTCCGGCCTACCGGAAGCGGTTGTCATTCGCGGACCTCTTTCCCAGACAAAAGAATGAATTCCCATATTGTAATCGTGCTTGTACCTCAACGTTTGGACGCGTGAGTTCCAACTCGGTTGCGGAATATTGCGCAAGGAGAGCGGCGGACCGTCGCCTTTTTGCTGTGCAAGTTAATTTTATCGTCAAATAAAAGAAGCACTTGGAATATTTACATAAAATTACCTTGATTGACCGGATCTTTACCTTTTGGGACAGCTGGAAGGCTGTTTATCGCGGCTCGATTTTCTCGGGCACTGGCGAATGGCGTCTCTTCTCGCGTATAGTTCCGACTCCACGCGAAGTCTCCCAATGGCTGAGCTCAGTTCCAAACCGACGGTCACAATCAGGAATCTGCAGAGTCTGGATGACCTGAAACAAGCGGAAGAAGTCGAGCGCGAAGTCTGGGGACTTTCTGACCTTGACGCCACGCCGATGACCTTGGCCATCGCCACCAAAGAGGCGGGGAGCATTTGGGTGGGAGCTTTCGATGGAGCAAAGCTGGCGGGATTCGCCTTCGGATTTCTGGGCATGGAGCGCGGGCAGCTAATTGTGCACTCTCACATGCTGGCGGTTCGCGAGCCGTTCCGCAATTCGCGTTTGGGCTATCGGCTTAAACTGGCGCAGCGCGAGCGGGTGCTGGCTTTGCGTATCGATGACGGTAGAAACCATGACAGTCGCGCCTCGGATGTTCGCGAGCCTCGGACGAACGAATCCACAACGAACGGCTTGCGGATCAATGAAATGACCTGGACTTTTGATCCGTTGCAAAGTAGAAATGCGCATCTGAATTTCACCAAGCTGGGAGTCGTGTCCGAAAGTTATAAAGTGGACTTCTATGGTCCGGAAACCTCCAGCGTCCTGCACCGCAATAGCACGGACCGTCTGTGGGTGACGTGGCCTCTTACGAGCCGCCGAGTGCAAGAGCGGCTTCAGGGGAAAGACAGCCGCGCAGCGACAGTGGATGCGCTTTCCACAGTGAATCCGTTAATTCGATTCAACGGCGATGGCAAACCGGTGCGTACTGATCTGGCTGCAGCAACCGGGCGCCAACGAATTGCGATTGAGATTCCGAGCGACATAGCGGACGTGGAGCGAGATGATTCGGCCCTGGCCAGGGAATGGCGGATGCAGACTCGGTGGGCCTTCACGGAAGCGCTTAGCGCCGGCTTCTTCGTTGCCGAATTCTGTCGCACCGTGCGAGGCCAGCAGGGTCCGGGAGTTTATTTGCTGGAGAAAGGTAAAGTCGAAGAATACGTCCCTGAGTTGCGGCGCAGAGCGGAGAATTAATTCACGCCGCTCGATCTCTCAGTCGCAGCAGATGAAAATAGCGCCGAGCCTTTCTCACGTCCTTACTAATCTGCTCCCGCAAGGCTTCCACCGAAGGGAACTTGATTTCGTCGCGCAGCCGCTGGAGAAAATGGATTTCAACTTCTGTCTCTGGATTCAGTTCGATCGTATGGAAGTTCAGCAGATGGGTTTCTATAGCAAAAGACTCAGTCCCAAACGTGGGACGGTTTCCGACGTTGGTTACCGAATCGAAGCATTCGTCGCCCACGCGGGTTCGAGTAATGTAAACGCCGTCCTTCGGGACCAGTTCTTCATAGCGGCTTAGGTTGATGGTGGGAACGGTGTACTTGGAGCCGTACCCGCGACCTCGACCGGCGGTCGACAAAATACTGAACGGACGCGCCAGTAAATGCCGTGCCTTGCTCGCCTTTCCCTGGTTGAGCAGTTTGCGAATCTGCGTGCTCGAAACCGATTCGCCTCGCAGACGCAACTCGGGATAGACCTTTACCTCGAAACCCATCTCACGGCCGAATTCCGCGAGCATGTTGATATCACCCGCGGCCTTATTGCCAAAATGGAAGTTGAAGCCTTCGTGCACCTCGCGCGCTTGCAAAGCTTTTTTCAGGATGTCATGTGCGAAAGGACTGCGGTGGCATGAGAGAAAGATCGCGTGTGAACGGAAGCAGCAGAACAGCGTCCAGGCCAGTGGCTTCCAGCAGGCGCAGTTTCTCCGCTGTCGGCGTGAGCAGCTTCAGTCCGGCATCGGGCCTCAGGATTCGCATGGGATGCGGCTCGAAAGTCAGGGCCATTGACTTAAATCCTTGCTCCCGCGCCCGCGGCACAATGTTGGCCAGCACTCGCGTTATGCGCGCGATGGACGCCGTCAAAGTTCCCGACGCTCAGCAGCGTCGGGCCGAATCCGGCGGGGATGTCTTCGAGTTTGTGAAAAACTTGCATTGGTTACGTGTCGTGCGGGTCCGCGCCGCACAGAATCTAAATCTCAAACTCCAGCTTCATGCCGTCGTAAGAAAGCTGCACGTTTGCCGGCAAGGATGCATTGGTCGCCTCATGCGGCAAATCGTGGCAAATATGCGTAAAAAATGCGCGCTTCGGTTTGACTCGTTCCACAATGCGCAGCGAATTCTCGACCGTCGAATGCGTCGGATGCGGAACGTGGCGCAACGCATCCAGAAAAAGAATGTCGAGATCCTGCAGCTTTGCCAACGAGGACTCGGGAACGCTGCTGTGATCGGTCAAATAAGCGGCGCTACCAAAACGGAAGCCGTCAATTTCCGCCTCGCCGTGAATCACCGGGATGGGGTCAAAGTGCGCACCGAAAAGTTCAACGGTCCATCAAATGATTTGAGTTCGACTTGCGCTAAGCCGCCGAATTTGTAATCCCCGTCGAAAATGTAGCGGAATGTGTTGCGGATGAAGTCGGCCGCCGCGGGCCGCGCGTATAACGGCAGCTTGTTAGGTTTGTGGCGGTAGCTGAGCGGACGAAGATCGTCAAGCCCGAGAATGTGATCGGCATGGCTGTGCGTATAAAGCACGGCGTCAAGGTGGCGAATTTGTTCTCGGATAGCCTGTTCGCGGAAGTCAGGGGTGGAATCGATGAGCACGCTTTTGCCGCCGTACTCGATCAGAATGGACGGCCGGGTACGGCGGTCGTGCGGATCGCGGGAGTGGCACACGGCGCAGTCGCATCCGATGGTAGGAACTCCCATCGAAGTGCCGCTGCCCAGCACCGTGAGCGTAGCCTTCATCGTTTCGCGGCAGTCGGGGCCGGAGTCTGCGGCGGGCGGGCCCACGCGTTGGTCACTTCAACATATGCCATGCGGAGTTCGTAGAGAACGTTCTGCAGGAAATTCTCCTCGGCGCTGGTGAGGTTGCCTTTGGTTTTTTCGGACAACAAACTGAGCGTGTCGATGGTCTGTCGAGCTCCGATCAAATCAACTCGCGGCTGCCCGCCTTGCTCATGCATCAGTCCGAGTTGCATCATCGCGGACATATAGAGCGAAGCCATGAAGCGCTCGAAGGTGATTTCCAAATCTTTCGTGGAATGACCGCTAAGCTCGACGCGCGCGTCAAGATCCTTCGCAGATTTGCGATATGCGTCCGCCTGTTCTTTCTGCTCGGCGGCTGTGGGCGCGGGAGGAGCTTCGGCTTCTGATTGAGGCGGGGCAACGTTCTGCACAGCCTCAGACTTGGGAGCGGGTGGTGCAGTCGAAACTTCTTCCTGGGGAACTTCGTCGCGAATATCGCCCTCGGCCGTAAACAAGCGCCGGTCAGTGACGGTAAAACTTTCCTGTTTCTTTTCTGGCATAAATTGTTCCTTCAATAATTACAGGTTTTCTCGTTGGAATATTTCTGAAAACGGCAGATTCGCCACCGATAGCTGAGTGCGGCCCAGCTGAAGTTGCGTGCCCGGAGTTCCGATTTCGCGCCGGATATAACCGAGCGCTACACGGCGCTCGCCGCCGGCGACGGGCAGGGAAGCGGTACTGGTGATTTCACCAACGTCTCTGCCGTCAGACTGAATCTTTGTGCCCAAAGCGGGCAACTCTCCTTGAACGTCAAACCCCGTGAACATGCGATGCACGGCACCCCGGGAGCGAATACGCTCCACGATTTCCTGTCCGACGTAACACCCTTTGCTGAAATTCAAAGCGCGCTGCTGCTCAGTTTCCTGTGGCAAATCACGTTCGCGGATGTCCTGACCATAGCGCGGAATTCCCGCTGCAACTCGCAGAAGTTCCATCGCATTTGCGCTGACGGGTTTGGCCCCAGCTTGTATGAGTGCATCGCGCACAGCCGTCATCCTGTCACTGGCCAGCCACACTTCGTAAGTTTCCACGCTCGCATTGTCACCGCGGACCACAGTTAGTGGAATATTTCGCCAGTTCGTCTCCACAAATTGCAGCGGTTCAAGTTCAGGAATGTCGAACTCGCCGGTTGCAACGCCTGTGTTGCCTTTGGCCCAACGATCCCGATCGACGTCAGTTCGCTGAGTTTCGAAACCTCTACGTCGTCCATGATGATGTAGTGGTCGAAGGTAGCCAGCAGCTTTTCCGACTGTACTTGGTCGGTGTCGACAGTGATTGAATCGCCGCGGTTATAAGCGTAAAGGTCGCCCAGAATGCGTCCTTGCGGATTCAGCAGAAAAGCATAAACGCCTCGCCCCACGGCGAGATCGCGAATATTATTCGTGACCATGCCATTCAGCCAGCGCACGCGATCGCTGCCCGTAAGTGAAATTTTCGCTCTAGAACCCAAATCGTAAACGCCGCAGCCTGACAGCAACTCCCGGAATTCATCGTGAACCTTTGTGAGGTCCGGAGTTGGAGCGGTTTCTGGAATGATGCCGGTAACCATGGGTACCCTTTAATTATACAAGGAGGGCAGGGAATCAGGCTGTGCAGTAAGCCTTGTTGATCCATTTAGATTCTTCACTTTAGCTCCACTTACGGTTTTCCTCCCGCAGTTCGACGATCGGCTCCATGTACGACCTAAAGTTTCTAATTGCCTAGTCGATAAGATTAGGGAAGGGGAGGTAATGATGCAAACGAATCCGGTTAAAAGCACGCCTGCAGAACAGAATGAAGCGGCAGCAAAAGCTGCGCCGCGACAGAATCAAGCCCCACAAACATCGTCGGTCCCACAGGACAAAGTGACGTTGAGCCCGCAGGCGCAAGCGCAAGTTCAAGGACAAGCGCAGAGCCAGGAGGCAACCGCGGCTGGCAAAAATCAGAATGGCGACAGTAAATAATTAGCGTCGCTGTTTTTCCAAAATCCGTTTGTCATGTGGGCCAAAGCCGAGTCCGAAAAACCTTCACCGATTCTCCGGACTCGGCATCGCCTTAACCAACACTTTCCGCGCAGGCCTCTGACTAACTTTGCACGACTGTGTTACCTTCCTGCGGTGAGCCCGAAGAAACGTGTTGCTGTCATTCCAGGCGATGGAATTGGTAAAGAAGTAATTCCAGAAGCCGTCAAGGTCATTGCTGCCTCCGGCGCAGATGTCGAACTCTCGCATTTTGATTGGGGTGCCGATCGTTATTTGGCCGACAGCGTCACCGTTCCTCCTGGTGGTTTCGACATGTTGGAACGCGATTTCGATGCCATCCTGGTCGGCGCTTTCGGCGATCCGCGCGTAGCCTCGAACATTCACGCTAAAGAAATCCTGCTAGGCATGCGCTTCAAAATGGATTTGTATGCCAACGTGCGGCCCGTGCGCCTGCTGGATGCCGCGCTCTGTCCGCTCAAAGGCGTCGAGCCCAAGCACATTGACTTCGTCGTGGTCCGCGAAAATACCGAAGGCGTTTACACCGACGCCGGAGGCGTATTCAAACAGGGCACGCCCGACGAGATTGCAATCCAGGAAGACATTAATACTCGCAAAGGCGTGGAGCGAATAATCCGCTACGCGTTTGAGTATGCGGAACGCCACCCGAAATTAGACGGCACTCCACGCAAGCGCGTGCTCATGTGCGATAAATCGAACGCCATGACCCACGCCGGCGGCCTGTGGCAGCGTGTCTTCAAAGAAGTGAGCGGCGAATACCCGCAGATAAATATTCAACACATGTTTGTGGACGCGCTCTGCATGCAGATGGTACGCGATCCGCGACAGTTCGACATTATCGTCACCAACAACATGTTCGGCGACATCATCACCGATCTTGCAGCCGGGTTGCAGGGCGGCTTGGGGATGGCTGCCAGCGGCAATATTCATCCGGGAAAAACTTCGATGTTCGAGCCCGTGCACGGTTCTGCGCCGCCGATTGCGGGAAAGAACATTGCCAATCCATTCGGCGCGATTCTGACTGCGGCCATGATGCTTGGCCACTTAGGGCTAACAGAACCAGCAACCCGGATCGAAACCGCCGTGCTGCAGGCGGTGCAGCAGAAACGGACTACGCAGGACTTAGGCGGAGCGTTAGGCACGAAAGAAGCCGGCGAATGGGTGGCAGAAACCATCGCCAAGAAGGACGAACCACGCTAAAATCCTACAATCATATTATTCAGACGGAGCCGTAATTTCACATGACCATGTCAGAAACCACTTCGTTGGACACGAAAGACACGAAACGCAAATCTGCGCGCCATGTATGGTTCTCGATATTCGGAGTGCTCGCGCTGTTGTGGGCGATTGCCTGCGCTTCATTGTTCGCAGTCATGCGGCAGTCCCCCGACGCATTTGCGCGGGTCATGGCCAAGGTGCCAGGACCAGTTGCGTTCCTGATCCTTCCCTTTGAAACGCTGTGGACGCACGCCCGCGCGGGTAGTCTGCAAGTCGGCGATCCCGCGCCCGACTTTTCACTCATGAAGTTGGACAAAAGCTCTCAGATAAAATTGTCCTTGCTAACGGCGCAAGGACAGCCGGTAGTTCTGGTTTTTGGAAGCTACACTTGACCGCCGTTCCGGCGGGAGGTTCCCGCCCTCAACCAACTCTCCGAACAGTACCAAGGGAAAGTCGCATTCCTCGTCGTGTACATCTCCGAGGCGCACCCCAGCGACGTTTGGCAGATGCAGAGCAACATTAAGGACAACGTTGTTTTTGCCAGTCCGAAAAGCGAAGAGGAACGCGCTCTGGTAGCCGGAGCGTGCGTGCGAAAGTTAGGAATAAAAATTCCCGCCGTGCTGGACGAATTCGGTAACTCCACCGAGCAGGCCTACACCGGTTGGCCGGATCGTCTTTACTTAATCGATGCCACGGGTCGCGTCGCTTATAAAAGCAAACCCGGTCCCTTCGGCTTCAAACCGGACGACTTGAAAAGTGCCCTGAGTCGAGTGGTAGCTCGTAAATGAAACTGAAACATCCTAAGGCCCACCTACAGTTTCCCTTGTACGAATAACTTTCATTTACTTCGGAAAAAATCTCTGACTCACGATTGTGCGCTATCCGCGCGATTGGCTATCTCTCTGCGAATGCACGAAGCCGCATTTGGCCCCGCACCTGCTCCATATACCCCGCACGAATTTACTCAAATACGGAGGAGCAAAAAATGAAGAAATTTATGGTAGGAATGGCTACCGCGGCGCTGGCTATGACGCTTTCGGCGATGAGCTTCGCTCAGCAAGATCAGTCCGCCCCGTCGAACTCGCAGTCAAGTTCAGATGTGCAGAACGGGCAACAGACAAGCCCGGAACAGCAAGGCACGCAGCCGGCTTCTCAGTCTCCAGACGCGTCTACTTCCATGCAAAATAGTCAGGGAATGCAAAATGTGGGTAGCTCGTCTTTTACCGGCACCGTCGTGAAGGCTGGTGGCAAGTATGTATTGAAGACCACCGACTCGGCCTATCAGTTGGATGATCAGGACAAAGCGAAGCAGTTCGTAGGCCAGCAGGTAAAGATAAACGGCAACCTCGACAGCAGCACCAGCATGATTCACATTTCCGACATCGGCCCGATTAGCTAAGGTAGGCTGTCGACGAAAAAGGGAGCTTTTGCCCGCCGGCAAAGCTCCCATTATTTTTTTTGCACCAAAGCCGCAAAGCGACTTTTCGTCCGGCTGCTCAACAGCTGAAATCTTCTCTTTCATTCCCCGGTCGTAAGCGCATAATTCGGAACTACGGTAAACTTCTTTTTCGCAGTGAACACCTGTGTTGCATAGATTTCAAGCCAAATCGATTTGCGGTTCAATTCCACCAATTCCATTTCTCAACCTCGGAGATTATCAATGCGCACCGCAACATCCATAGTTGTAGCTGCTGCACTCTGCTTCACTCTCGTCGTCGTCGTCGCCCACGCACAGAACACCTCATCCAGCACTCCTGCACTCTCGCATTTCGATCTCAATCTGGTCGATAAGACGCTCGATCCATGCCAGGATTTTTATCAATATGCATGCAGCAAGTGGAACGCTGCTAACCCGATTCCTGCGGACCAGGTGTCTTGGGGGACGGGTAGCGGGTTGCGATACTGGAACGAAAATATTCTGCGCGAAGCCATGGAAAAAGCGGCGTCGACAAGCAGTAACCGCACCGACTATGAACAGAAGATTGGCGACTACTGGGCGGCTTGCATGGATGAGTCGGGTATTGAAGCCGCTGGAACGCGGGATTTGAAAGCAGGCTTGGAACGCATTAGCCAGATGCAAAACAAGTCTCAGCTTGCCGATCAAGTAGCACGTCTTCACGAAGCTATTCCTGGGGCATGGGACGGCAATGACAACCAGACAGACGCTGCGCTCCTCGGCTTCGGACAACAACAGGATTTTGACGACGCAACCAAAGTCGTCGCCAGTATTGATCAGGGTGGGCTTGGTTTGCCGAATCGAGATTTTTATATAAAGGACGACGCCAAATCAAAAGAGATTCTCAGCGCGTACGAGGCCCACATCAGCAAGATGTTGGCGCTGGCGGGAGAAAGCGCGCAACAGGCCGAGGCCGACGCGAAAACGATCATCGCCATAGAAACTGCCATGGCGCAGGCGCAAATGGATAACGTCGCCCGCCGTGATCCCAAGAACCTGAATAACAAGATGAGTTTCGCAGAAGTGCAGGCACTTACTCCTTCGTTCGACTGGAAACACTACGTCGAGGTGGTCGCCGCTCCGCCGTCTCCACCGCACTACATTGTGTCGTCACCAGTATTTTTTCGGAGCCTTGAAACGGTAATCCAGCAGCATTCGGTGGACGATTGGAAAGTATATTTGCGCTGGCATCTGGTGCACGGCTCGGCGCCGTATTTGAGCAAAGCTTTTGTGGATGAGAATTGGAATTTTTATGCCCACACCCTGCTCGGCGCGAAACAGCAATTGCCGCGCTGGCGGCGCTGCGTACGCGCGGCAGACCGTGATCTCGGCATGGCCCTGGGACAGGCATACGTAGCCGTAGCTTTTCCGCCCGAGAACAAACAACGTACCGTCGCCTTGATACACGACATTGAACACGCGCTGGACCAGGACATCACCAGCCTCGACTGGATGCAGCCAGCGACCAAGGAACAGGCGAAGATCAAGCTCCAGGCCATCGAAGACAAGATCGGATATCCAGATCACTGGCGCGATTATTCTTCGGTGAAAATCGTCCGCAGCAGTTATCTGGACAACGTTCATCAGGCGACGACCTTCGAATTTCATCGCCAGGTCAATAAGATTGGTAAGCCTGTCGACCGCGCTGAGTGGGGCATGACTCCTCCGACTATCAATGCGTATTACAGCTCACAATTGAACACTATCAACTTTCCTGCCGGTATTCTGCAACCACCATTTTTTGACAGCAACATGGAAGACTCGGTGAACTACGGTGCCATTGGCATGGTGATGGGACACGAGATCACTCACGGTTTCGACGACGAGGGACGCAAGTTCGACGCCCAGGGAAATCTGCGCGACTGGTGGACGCCAGCCGACGCGAAGGCTTACGAACAGCGGGGCGAGTGCATAGCTGATGAATACACACAAGAGATCCCCGAGGCCGGGGTGAAGCAGAACGGTCACCTGACCCAGGGCGAAGACACGGCCGACAACGGCGGCCTGCGATTGGCATTGATGGCGCTCACCAATAAACTTGAGACGGAAAATAAGTCGGTAGACACAAAAGAAGCCGACGGCTGGACGCCGCGGCAGAAGTTTTTCTTGGCTTACGCCAACTCATGGTGCCAGCAGTATCGTCCTGAACTAATGCGAACGATTGTGCTGACTAATCCGCACTCGATTCCGAAATACCGCGTGAATAATGTCGTCTCCAACATGCCCGAATTTCAGGAAGCTTTTTCCTGTAAAAAAGGCACGCCCATGGTACGGACCAATCAATGCAGGGTCTGGTGAGATTAAGGAGCTAATCCGATGTTGAGAAAGATTCTCTCTGCGGCGATTTTGTTAGTTGCGGTCTGTGCGTTTTCCCAATCAGGATCGCCTACGCACTTCAACGGCAAGACTTGGTGGGATTACGTCAAAGTTCTTGCCGACGACAACATGGAAGGTCGCGAGACCGGCAGTGCCGGATTGCAGAGGGCCGAGGCTTACATCGTCGAGCGGTTAAAGCAAGCCGAAATTCAGCCTGCTGGAAGCGACGGATATTATCAGCGAATCAAATTCCAGTCTCGTGAGATCGTCGAAAAGGATTCAAGCCTGGCGCTGGTGCGCGATGGAAAAGTCGAGCCCCTTGTTCTTGGGGAAGATGCTTTTTTCAGCACGCGAGTCGATCTTGCGCCCGAGTTGCAAGCGCCGATGGTCTTCGTCGGATACGGATTGAGCATTCCCGAGAAGAATTACGATGACTTGGCCGGCCTCGATCTGAATGGCAAAGTTGCGGTTATCTTGAACGGTTCGCCCGCTGACATTCCAGGTCCTCTGGCGTCGCATTACCAAACTGCCGCCGAACGCTGGAAGACTCTGTACGCCGCAGGCGTAGTTGGCGTGATTGCGGTTGCTAATCCTGCATCCATGGACATTCCGTGGTCTCGTATGTCGGTAAACCGCACGCATCCGAGCATGAGCTTGGCCGATCCGGAATTCAACGAGACCGAAGGCGAGAAGCTTGTTCTCTATTTCAATCCGGCAAGTGCGGGCAAGCTTTTCGAGGGCTCGGGCCATACTTTCGAAGAACTGGTAACCATCGCGAAGGAGCGAAGGCAGCTTCCGCGATTCCCGCTAGCAGCTTCCATCAAGGTGAAGGCGGCGCTCAAGAAACAAGACCTCGAGTCGGCTAATGTAATTGCAAAACTGCCGGGGAATGATCCCCAATTGAAGAATGAATATGTAGTGCTATCAGCGCATATCGATCATCTTGGCATTGGCGCGCCTATCAATGGAGATAGCATCTACAACGGCGCCATGGACAATGCTTCCGGAAGTGCTTTACTGCTGGACGTCGCCGCTTCACTGAAAAAGTCGCCGGAAAAACTCAAGCGCTCAATTCTTTTTGTGTTCGTGACCGGAGAAGAAAAAGGACTGTTGGGCTCAAAGTATTTCGCTGCGCATCCTACCGTCGATGCGAAATCAATGGTGGCGGATATTAACGTCGACATGTTTCTTCCCATCGTCCCGCTAAAGATCCTCACCATTTACGGGTTGGCAGAATCTGATCTCGGTGATATGGCGCGTCAGGTAGCCGAATCGCACGGTATCACCGTACAACCCGATCTCGAGCCGCAGCGAAACATTTTCATTCGCAGCGATCAATATAATTTCATCCGCCACGGCATTCCCGCGTTGGCGATGGGAGTGGGCGCCGCGCCCGGTTCTCCTGAACAAAAGATACTCAAGGACTGGCTGACCCAGCGCTATCACGCGCCGTCCGACGACCTGAATCAGCCTGTGGATCTCGCGGCAGCTGCGCTCTACGAAGAAGTAGTTCGCGGACTCATGATCGACGTCGCGGAGAGTCCGCAACGGCCGCAATGGAAGCAGGACAGTTTCTTCCGCCGGTATGCTCAAGCAAGCAACTGAACGAAACCCCCTGCTTCATTGGGAGCTTTTATTCTGAAGCGGGAACCCAGACCTTGTCGGCACTGATCAATTCGGCATTCGGCACCTCGGTCTGAACTTTAATTTTACGCATTCCCGCCTTTTTTTCTGGCTTGGGGACAAAAGTCAGCAGGTACTGATGATTTAGCTTGCGAGTAATGTCTTCAAGATAAGGAGCGAAAGTCACCGGGGGAGCAGAACCAATCAGGTAGTAGCTCTCGGCACCAGTTTCGTCGGAAAGCTGCGACAGATAATTTTGACCCCAGTAGGTTCGCCAAAAGCTGTGGCCGTAGTGTCCCACGCCCGGAGTGTAGATGCTATAAACTATGACGCTGGCGCGCTGAGCTTGCTGGATCACCTCGTCGACATAGGCATTGTCCGGGCCGCTGCCCCAGTATCGGTCGATGCCGTCGGTGATCATCAAAACCTCGTGGCGTTCGTTACTGGGAGGCCAGCGTTTGATTAAATCACCCAGCGAAAAATAGGGACTCGCGGAGGCGCCGGGGTTTCCCATGGGAAGCCGCAATGCTTTAGCCGCAGCCGCGTGATCGCTGGTAAGATTCTGCACGACTTGTGCCGTCCCGTTTTGCATGTACGCAACACCGATCTTTGTGCTCGGAGGTTGTGCGTTAATAAACTGACGTAGGTCTTCCAACTGTGAACCCAGGCTCACGCTCGCCGAATCATCGAGCAGAATGAAAAACTCCAGGCCCGCGTGGTCACCCTGCAGCGGTACCCAGGCGGTAACTCTATCCCGATCGCGGCCTTCGTAAACCATCACGTCATCGCGTTGGATATCAGGGATGTTGGAACCGTGACGAGCTTCCACGGTGACCACCAAATTCGCCGTAACTTCCGCCGCAGACGGGGTCTGCTGAGCAGTTGCCGCGTGCACACCAGCCAGAAGCACGACGATTGCGATGAGGCTCTTAACAATAAGGAAATGTTTCTTCATAGCTTTTTCCTTTCAGGTCCGGCCGTAAGACCACTTGAGCTATCAGGCGGTCTTAACGGTCTAGTTATAAGATGCTGGCCAACCAAAAAAGAACGCTGGGGTTGGAGAGCTGACTTTGGCGGGGATCGCAGGCTTGCGCTTTTGGCCGTCCGCCGACGATACTGGAATGACATAAATTATGAAGACAAACCTTTCTCTTGCTAACCCTTCCGAAGTCGAAACCGAATGCCTCGCCGTGGTGGTTTTGGATCGTGGCTCAAAAGATAAGAGCGAAGTCAGCGTCGAAACCAGCGACAGTGCTATTAAGGACGTCGCCACCGAACTGATGTCCACTGGTGAAGTTACGGGAAAAATCTTTGAAACTACCTTGCTCCATCGCCCCGCAAAAGTAAAGGCGAAGCGCCTGCTGCTATTGGCTGGAGGCAAGGCTAAGAATTTCACTGCTTCCGACTTACGGAAACTTGCTGGCGCGGCGGTCCGATACCTGAAACCCAAGGGTATTCGCTCTTTCGCGTTTTTGACGCCTGACATCCTGCCGCCGACCAAGCTGTGACCGCCGTCGTAGAGGGGGCTTTCGTCGGTAATTTCGATCCCGATACTTACAAGAGCGATCGCAAGGATCAGAAGGTCGACTCCATGACTGTAGTCGCGCGCGGCGACCAATCCAGATTGCAGAAGACGATGGATGAAGCCCGCATTATCGGCGAATCGCAGAATTTTACTCGCGACCTGGTGAACGAACCCAGCAACCGCATGACCCCAACCATACTTGCGGAACGGGCCCGCAAAATGGCGCAGGAAACGGGACTGCAAAGTCGAAGTGTATGGCCCCGAGAAACTAAAAGAATTGAAGACGGGGGCATTTTGGGGCGTCGCCCAGGGCTCCGACGAACCACCAGCTCTAATCGTTTTACGATACGAACCTCCGGATGCGCCCGCGACTCCGGTACTGGGCCTCGTCGGAAAAGGCGTCACTTTTGATACCGGCGGCATTTCCATAAAACCGGCTGATGGCATGGAGAAGATGAAATATGACATGGCCGGCGCTGCCGCAATGATCGGCGCAATGCGGGCCATCGCGTCTACTCAAGCCGAAATGCCGCGTAATCGCGATTATTTGCGCAACTGAGAATATGCCTTCCGGCAAAGCGCAGAAGCCTGGCGACATTCAGATTGCGATGTCGGGCAAATCTGATCGAGATTATCAATACCGATGCGGAAGGCCGGCTGATCCTCGCCGACGGACTCTGCTACGCGCGCCAACTCGGGTGCACTCATCTGATTGACGCCGCCACGCTGACCGGTGCGGTCGTCGTGGCACTCGGTTATGTTAACGCCGGAGTTTTTGCCAACGATGAAAAGATGTACGAGCGCTTCAATAACGCCGTACAAAAAGCGGGGGAAAAGTTTTGGCGCCTTCCAGTGGACGACGAGTACAAAGAGAATATTCGCTCGAATATCGCCGACATCGTCAATTCAGGCGGTCGTTGGGGAGGCGCGGTCAATGCCGCCATGTTCCTGAAAGAATTTGCCGAGGATACTCCCTGGTTGCATTTAGATATCGCAGGCACCGCATGGATGGAAGAGAACAAACCGTGGATAGCCAAAGGACCGTCGGGGATCGCGGTCAGAAGCCTGGTGGAGTTCGCCAGGGAATTCGCGAACCAAGCTTAACCAGAACAATTTCAGATCGTAAAACAGCCTCTTAGGGTCAGCCGCGCATCTGAAGTTGCGCTGATAAGTGAGGGTTGTATACCCTGCTCTGCGCACACTGGAGATTTTCCATGAAAGCACTGTTTGGTATCGGTCTGGTGTACTGGTTCTGGAGTGCTTTTCGTTTTTCGTGCCTGTACCACACTCGGAGCACCATGGCGTGAGCCAGGGACTCCAGATCGGAGTAAAATGACTCATCACGAAGATCGGGTGGCTCCGGCTCTCAGTGTGGTATTGGTGGTGGTAGGAGCGGTATGATATCGCGGGGCGAGGCAAGAGCTGAAAGTTTCCCGTTGCCAGTTCCTACTTTACATCGCCGATGGAACGCTGATTCCCATCACCGCAATCGCGCGGATCAACTCGCGGCGAACCACTGCGACGGTAGTGAGTAAGATCTTTTCCCACTCTCATCGGATTCCGCAAGAATGGGATACCGGCGGGGAGAACATTGAAATGGTGCCACTGGAAAGCGTGCTTGGTGAAGAGGTTGGTTCAGTGGTCGAAATGCACTGATCGATCACGTAAGACGTTTCGACGGTAGCTACAGTTCCCAGATTTCATTTCCATCTGCGCTGTTCAGGTACTTAGCGATATTATTGTAGACACGCGGCCGGCCATGTCTCTGGAGAAGCTTCCTACGACTCCGCCCTTGCGAAAAATGTCGTGGCGCGAACCACCGCATACTGCGCGTACGGTCCGGTCTCGCCTTC
>CAVUQA010000014.1:0-68550 GCA_963743375.1 uncultured Acidobacteriota bacterium
GCTTAGGGTGACTACTTAAAGTTTAATGGCGCAAGGAGATGCGGCAATGAAAATGAGTCTTTGGTCGTCAATCGTATGCATTTTCTGCCTCTTCGTGGCTGCCTCCGTCTTGGCAGAGCCAGGCGATAAAAACGACTATCCGGTAGCGCAATTAAGCTTCTTGGTGATCAAAGACGCCAACGGAAAACCGGTGCGTAATGCCGGAGTTGTTATGCACGGCGTGGGAAAGCACGACAAGCAGGATCGTGGCGGGCTCGAACTGAAAACCGACGCGGACGGGAAGGCCAGCTTCGACGGCGTCCCTTATGGCAAGCTGCGCGTGCAGGTGCTGGCGCCGGGCTTTCAAACTTTCGGCGAAGATTACGAGATAAACCAGCCCACCATGGAAATCACCATCAAGCTGAAGCGTCCCGAGGGCCAGTATTCGATTTACGGAAGTCAGCAGAACGATCCCAAAGACAACAAGCAGCCCGCGCCTCCATCTGACCCGAACGCGAAGCCGCAGCCTTAGACTGCAGTTGAAAGAATCGCCAGATCGTCGGCGTATGCAACTGTAACTGCATCTCCAACCTCGCGCACACCGCCGGCAGCTCCGCGAGCTTGTTTCAGCTCGGCAACCTCATTCAGGAAAGCGCCACCGTAGTTGCATTTCTAGCAGGAGACGGCGCCAGTTATGTTACCGAAACAACGGTTTTCGCTGACGGCCGCATTATGCAGAGCAGTCCCAGCCTTTAGCCAGAAGAATCGAAGTACAGATCATCACTGTACGAAAAAAAAGGCCTACTCTGAAAATCGATTCTAAGAGTGGGCCTTCCTGGAATTCAAAACGAGGATTACATACCGCTCTGCTGAAACACCAAGGCCTCTTTGTCGTGATGGAAGTCGATCTCTGTGAGTGTTTTATTCGTCGAATCAGTCACGATGTCGTCCTGAGTCACTTGGCTGTCGTTCGTCTTCAGCGTCGCCGGGACAGTTGCCACAGTCTTCCCATTTCTCAGGAAAGTCACCTGTGTTTCGGGTCCGGCGCCCTGCCATTCCACCTTGTAGTTGCCGGGTTCCAATTGCGTGCCTCCGACTTGTAGCTTGGAAGGAATATTTACTGAATGTTTATTGTTATCGCGTGCGAACAAGCCTAGCGGGGACAGCATGGCGAGCACCAATGACAATGTCAGGTACCGCAGGGTTTTCATTTTGCAAATCTCCTTATGAAATATCGATCTCGAAGAATGCGAACTAACGTTCTTCGGATTATGAGGCGGCCAATTCAGAAATTAACGGCCTCTGTAAGATTGATGCCCGCCCATAACTAGAGGATTCATAGGTGCCCTGCGGCCGCGCGAAAAGCGGCACTTCTTTTGTATTAGGGATTTCCCCTACAGTAATATCGCAATGCCAGGGCAAACAAAATTGCGGACGAGCTAGTCGCGTAATCCGAGAACAATCCAAGGGCTGAACATATCCATCTTTTTTCACGGCTTTTTAGTGTATTCGGAATACGGCGTCGCACAAGGTACGCCGGGAGCATAGAAATCGAGAACCAGGCTATGCCGACTTTGGCTTGATGGTCGGCGCTGCCGCACATCAGATTTGTAGAGACCTCTGAAGGATCCTGAACTGGTTCTGCCTGCTTGAACGGCGCATAGTCTTGTTCATCCAGCCTGCGACTGAGTGAGGAATAAGATTCGGGCAAAATGAGTTCAGCCAGGCTTAAGCAAGCTTTGAGACAATATTCTCGGGTTGCCATTTCATGCGTGTACTGCTGGTCGAAGACGAGCAGCGGCTGGCGGAGAACATTGTTGCCGCGTTGCGTGAAACCGGACTGGCAGTGGATCATGCTGCCGACGGCGAAAGCGGTTCGCATCTCGCCGAACAGGACATTTATGACGCCATCGTGCTCGACCTGATGCTTCCCGGCAAAAGTGGTCAGCGCGTTCTCCAGGACCTGCGTCGCAGAAAACTTCATACACCAGTTCTCATTCTCACCGCACAAGAAAACAAAGAGTCGGTGGTGAGCCTGCTGAATGCGGGGGCGGATGACTATCTCAGCAAACCGTTCGATCTGGGAGAACTTCTGGCCCGGATCAAAGCTCTCATCCGACGCGCAAAAGGTGTCTCTACCCCGGTGTTAGTGGTTTCGGATCTGGAATTGAACACGGTGCAGCAAACGGTTCGTCGTCGGGGCCGGTTTCTCGATCTCTCGCCGACGGAATACCGGATTCTTGAATATCTCATTCATCGGCCTCGCGCGGTGGTTTCACAGCGGGAGTTGCTGGAGCATCTGTACGATTTCGATTGGGAACATCATTCCAACGTGATCGAAGCTCACATATCGAACCTGCGAAGGAAGCTGAACATCAATGGTAGTGAGCCGCTGATCGAGACTTTGCGGCATCGCGGATACCGTCTGCGGGAGGGGGGCGGCGCGCAATGACAAGGTCCGTCTCCATCACGCGCCGGCTTGTCGTCACTGTTCTTATCCTGGAATTGTTATCCGCAGTCGCGTTGATTGGGGCGATTACGGTTCATGAGTGGCGTGTGCAGTTGAAAGTCTTCGATGCGTCTCTGCTGGCGACAGCCGAGTCGTTAATGGGCGCGGTTCAGGATACGGAAGATGAAGCTGACACGGTCATGCTCGACATGCGCGGAGTGCGGGTTGCTAACGATGCGGCTTATCGCGTTGAGGATGAGCGCGGCAAAGTGCTTGGCTCTGTCCTTGATCCGCCACGTTTGGAGACGGAAGCGTCGGGAGCGCCTGTCTTTCGCGATGTGGAAGTAAATGGCCTGGGCTATCGATTTCTCGTTCTCAAAGGCCTTCGCATCGTTGATCCGGGGCAACCGAACGGCGGAGTTCAGCACAGCATTACCATCGTCTACGGAACTCCTTTGCGTCACCTTTGGCATGAGGTGTTTGAAGCTATCCGGTTCTTTGCGATTGCCACAGCTTTTCTGATGGGCATCACCGCATTCGTTATGGCGTGGCTGGTGCGGAAGGGACTTTCTCCAGTCCACGAACTGGCGCGTGAAGCAGAGCGCATCAGTTCTAGCGATTGGCAATTTCACGCGCCCGTGAGCGCGAAGGAAACGGTTGAGTTGCAGCCGCTTGCGGCTGCTCTCGAAGCGGCGCTTGCGCGTCTGCAACGTTCATTTGAGCAGCAGAGACGATTCACCAGTGATGCGGCGCACGAACTGAAGACCGACGTCGCCATCGTCAAGTCTTCGCTGCAACTACTGTCGATGCGGAAACGCACTCTCGAGGAGTACGGGCAAGGTCTGGCGCTGAGTCTGGAAGACTTCACTCGGCTGGAATCGACCGTTCAGAAGATGCTTACTTTGGCTCGTTTGGAGCAACCCCCGGAAAGTTACAACTCATCGAGAGCGCCGCAGTATTGTTCTCTGCGCGATACGATTGAAGACGCTGTGCATCAAGGCAAGCCTTTCGCAGAGTTGCGGTCGATCGAAGTCAGGATGGAATTTACTGGTGATGTGAAGGTGCCTATCGATAGCCGCGATGCACTTTTGCTGTGCTCGAACATTCTTCTGAACGCATTACAGCACGGCCCGGAGGGAAGCACAGTAATAATTGCGGTGCACGCCGACGAAGGAATCGTGCAGCTCACGGTCCGGGATCAGGGTGAGGGCATTTCGGAAGAAGACCGCGCTTCGGTGTTCGAGCCTTTCTATCGCGGCGATCCGTCGCGAAGCCGGAAGAGTGGAGGCACTGGCCTTGGACTTTCTATTTGCAAGGCTATCTGCGAGCGAGTGGGAGGATCCATCGAGATCGCAAACCATGCCGCAGGCGGCGCTGTCGTTACTGTGAGGCTGCCGGCGGAAGTGACGGAGCCCGATTCCACACTCTCAAGTTCACTCAAAGCCGAGTAGCGATATTTATCGAAACCAGCCGCTGCCTGTGATTTAGAATCACGATCCTGTCCCCTGTCGCGAGGTAAATGAGTGTACTGGCGATTTTCTTCAATCAGAGCAGAGTTCTTCACAACGGACTGACTTGCTCATCGATAATCGACAGATATCGAATTGCTCTTTCCGTTGGAATTCGAAACGGATGCTTGGTAGACCCGATTCCCGTAATCGAAACTGTCTCCGGAAGGAATTGGCGCTTGGAATGTGATCGTTTTGCGGTCAGGTGATTGAATGTTGTCCAGAAATGATGAGCCGATTTTCACGGTATTCCCAGTCGGGGCAAACCCGCCGCCACGGACAGTTATCGTATCGCCGGGTTTGACGAAAGAATTGGGATATAGAAGTGTGAGCACAACCGGCGTTGGCGTTGGCAATACCGTTAGCGATACGGCATTGCTTGACACTCCCGAACCTTCCGCCCACACCGAGATTTTATAAGCGCCCGGCTCCAATGGAATGCCGCAGAAATTTGAGGCGCCGTCGCTTCTTTGCGGACAGTCATTAATGTTGACGTGATCCGGAGGGATAGGAAGGCAGAATCCGTCAATGAGGACTCGCCCCGGCTGGCAACTCACGGTACCAATTGAATTCGGAATCTTAAACGTCAAAGATTTCCCATCCGCCGCGATGGCTGGTGGCGGCATAGGGTTATTGGGAAAATCGTTAAAGACGAGCGCCGTAGTAAAACCTGGTACGTTGAAACCGCTGCCGTAAACTGTCACGGTGGTTCCAACCGGGGCCGAATCCGGAGAGATTCGGGAGATGAGGATCGGAGGTTTCAAGTCCAAAGTCTTCAGCATCTCCACCACGTCGGTGAAGACCTTCTTTAGTTCGGCGTTGCCTTTCGCGGGTAGTTGATTGACGTCATCCGTATCGTAGCCCAGTGTGATTGCGTATTCACTTTCGCTGCCTTCACCGCAAAAGACAGAACCAAACCAAACAGGATGCCCGCTGGACGGGAAAGTGCACCCATTCTCCGATTTCGATCGGTCGGTGTAGAGATTGCTCAAGGAGATGTCTTTGTTAATGATCGTGGGCTGGGATGAGGACTGAGAGCACTCAAATCCGCCCGCTGGCTGATCTACATTGGCCATCACCGCTTCAACGCTCCGCATGCCGCCGAGTTCCGGAAATCTCCCACAAGGCGCGCCGCTTGCATGCGTAAATATAGGGTTGATGGTCAAAACATACTTGCCGTGAGTCACCTTAACTGTTTGATCCACGGGAGGAGTCACCGCCCACCCCGATACAACTGTCATCGTGAGGTACGGGCTTTCAAACTTTTCGGCGGCCTGCGACCTCGCGATTGGAGATTGATGACTTTGAGCAGCCAATAAAGCCGACAGTCCACAAAGGATGAGACCGATCATTTTCATGTGAATACGCCTCTTTTATCATGCGTGCAGACCCGACGCCAGTAACTTATTGAAGAGATGGATGGGCCTCCGACCCGCTAGTGGTGTCGATCGAACGTGTTGATGCAGCCCCCAACACGAGGAGAAGCGGCATGACATTTGGCTGAGTGTGGTGCTTACCGGTTGCAGAACCTTCTTATGCCGTCTGGTGGCGCGAACGTGTGAGCAAGTAGTAAATCACTGGCGTGACAATCAGACTCAAGACCATCGAGATCGCCAGCCCACCTATGACCGCGATGGCCAGCGGTTGCAGCATCTGCGATCCTGAGCCGAGCGCAAAGGCAAGCGGCAACATGCCGCAGATTGCGGCCATTGCCGTCATAAGAATTGGCCGCAAGCGGCGTTGTGCTGCGTGAACCATGGCTTCGCGTGCCGACCCGCCTTCGTGGCGATAGCGCTCATCCGCATCGAGCAGCAAAATACCGTTTTTCGCCACAATTCCTATGACCATAATCAGACCCATGAAAGAAGCCACGTTGAAAGTTGTGCGCGTGACTAACAAAGCCAGAACCACGCCCGCGATCGATAGCACTGACGAAGTAAGGATGGCAATGGGCGCCGAGAAATTACGGAACTCGGCGAGCAATACACCGAACACAAGCGCCAGCGACAAGATCAGAACGCGTAGAAGCTCATGGAATGACTGTTGTTGTTCCTGATAAGTTCCGCCGTATTCAATGCGAACTTCAGGCGGCAGATGCATGGCAGCGATGGTTTGCTGAACCTTGGCAATGGCAGTTCCGAGGTCCGAGCCTTCCAGCCTTGCCGTGACAGTGATGAGTTGCTGCAAGTTCTCTCGTCTGATCTCATTTTGCGGCGGCAGCTGGGTTACTTGAGCTAGTGAGCCAAGTGTCGCCAGCTTGCCGGTGCTGCTGTTGAAGATGGTGTTCTGAATAGTGTCTAACGATTGACGAGTCTCATCTCCCAAGCGCACGCGAACCGTGTAGGGCTTACCATTCGCAATCACGGGGTCGGTCGTAGTGACGCCATCAAGGATTGAAGTTGCGTCCTCGGCAATCTCGGTAGGCGTGAAGCCGGTGCGAGCTGCGATACTGGGATCGATCTGGAAGTCGGTTGCTGGACCGCTGATGGTATTGTCGATACCGTTCTGGATGTCTACAACTCCGTTAATTTTGGCGATGGCATCGGCGATACGGGGACCGAGGTCATTCAGTAACGTGGTATTGCTGCTGAAGATCTTTATTTGAATCGGTTCGGGCGCATTCGACAGATCGCCAATCATGTCCTGAAGAACCTGGGTGAACTCCACATCCAGTTCCGGTTCGGTTTTTTTGATCTGGGCGCGCGCATCCGCAATCACTTCGTCGATTCCTCGATCACGCTTGTTCTTCAGCTTCACCGTGACGTCGCCCGTGTTCGCCTCAGTCACTGCCGCCAGCCCCATCTGCAGGCCGGTACGCCGCGAGGTGCTTTCGACCTCAGGCATGGAGTGCAGAATTCGCTCCACGTGCTCGAGCACTCGATTTGTCTCGGAGAGTGAGCTGCCCGCAGGCATGATGTAGTCGAGAATGAATCCGCCTTCATCCATCTCGGGAAGCAGATCGCTACCGAGTGCTCGATAGCAAAAGAATGTACCGACCGCAATCAGGGCGCAGATGCCGAGAAGCATGAAGGGACGGCTGAGCGACCAGGTGAGACCGCGCTCGTGCCAGCGCAGGACTTTGCTCATAAGGCGGCCGTGGTCTTCGTGGGGCTTGTCGTCAACTGGCTCGTCATTGTCCGGCTTCTTATCGCCGTTGCGCTTCAGCCGCAGGAAAACCAGACTGAGCGCAGGCGTCCAAGTGAGAGCCAGAAGCAGCGACGTAAGCAAGCCCACGGTCATGGTGATCGCGAGCGCTCGAAAGAAGCTTCCGGTAACCCCCGTCACCGAAACTAGCGGGAGAAAAACGACAACCGGCGTGATGGTCGATCCGACGAGCGGGACAGCAATTTCTCGCAATGCAAGCCGAGCCGCTTGCGCGCGAGTTTCGCCGCGATCACGGTGCGAAACAATATTCTCGACAACTACAATTGCATCGTCGATTACCAACCCGATCGCAGCTGCCAGGCCGCCCAGCGTCATCAGATTGAAACTTTCTCCAATCGCCCACATAAAAAGGATCGTGATGGCAACTGTTACGGGGATGACAAGGCCGGCGACCACCGAGCTAGTCCAGTCGCTCAGGAAAAGAAAGAGTATGATGCATGCGAGAACGAGCCCAATAAGAATCGCATCACGCACGCTGCGAATGCTTTCGCGTACCAGTTCCGATTGGTCGTAATAAGGTTCAAGCTGCACGCCTGGCGGCAAAGTCTTACGTAGTTGCTGAATTTGTGCTGCAACGGCATCGGCAACAGCCACCGTGTTGCTGGAAGGCTGGCGAGTTACGTTCAAAAGAACCGCAGGATGATCATTCGCTGTAACCGCGGTGTATGTGGGCAACACCCCGTTCTGGACTGTCGCCACGTCCGAGACATGGACGGCTACTCCAGCCGCTGTAGTCTTCACGACCAGTCGGGCAAGCTGATCTGCGTCATGCGCCTGCGCTCCAACCAGACCCAGTATCAATTGGTGATTGGCTTCGTAGAGTCCGGGCGAATCGATGATGTTTGAGGCCTGCACTGCGTTAACGAGATCGAGTATGGTCACGCCTGCGTTTTGCATTCGCGCCATGTTTGGTACCAGGTGAAACTCAGGTACCTTGCCGCCCTGCACAGTAACAGTGCTCACGCCCAGTACACGGTTCAGTGGCGGCTTGAGCTGATACGTAGCGAGTTCCCAGAGCTGTGGCTGCGAGAGCCGGTCAGAAGTGAGGCTATATCCGAGAATAGGGAAAGTAGCGAAGGTGAGCCGGTTCGTAGTAATGACTGCGGTACTTGGCAGAGTCTGCCGCACTCGGCTGATAGCGGCATCCACCAACTGAAGCGTGCGAAACATGTCGACGCTCCAGTCAAAGAAAAGACTGATTTCCGCCGAACCGCGGCTGGTTATGGAACGAACCCTCACCAGGCCCGGCACGGAGTTAACCGCATCTTCAATAGGCTTGGTGATAGTTACCTGCATTTGTTCAACCGGCATTACACCGTTGTCGACACCGATCACCACACGAGGAAAATTTGTCTCGGGGAACACTGAGATTGGAACCTGCTGGGCCGCGTAAATACCCGCGAGCGAAAATACAATCAGGAAAAAGAAGATTGGACTCCGATAGCGAACGAGCCAAAATTCTTGATCGGATTGAACGGGCTCGGTGGGCGGAGGCAAAAGGCGTTCCGTCACTTCGCCCCTCCGCCGGCGTGGTCCGTGTCCTCCGCAGGTTTACCGACTTTCACTTTGGTGCCGTCGTCCAGACCGTACGATCCGGTAGTGATGACCAACTCGGAACCGCTCAGCCCCTTTGTGACCTCAATGTCCTCGCCGTCATTGATACCGAGTTCGACCGCAGTTTTGTGGGCAGCGCCGTCAGCGCTGACGACCATTACAGATTTTGAGCCGTCCTGCGTGGTCAGCACGGCGGAGAGCGGGATCTTGACAGCCTTCTCAACGGTTCTTCCTTTGATAGAAGTTCGTACCGGAGTGCCGGCTTTGTATTCTCCCGCTTTATTGATTACTCGGAGCCACACTTCGATGGTGGTACTGGCCGGATCCAGCGCGGGACTTATCAGATAGACCTTCGCAGGCACGGGCGTGTCTACCCCAGGCACAGAAACGGAGGCATCGTCGCCTACTTTCAGCTGCTGCGCCACGGTTTGCGCCAGATGAACCTTGGCGATGAGCGAAGAAGTATCCATCACGGTGATGAGTGTGCTGCCGGAGTTCACTGTTTCACCGGGAAAGAGCGGGCGATCAGTGACAGTTCCGGTGATCGGACTGCGGACCTCGGAGTAAGAAACCTGAGCTTCGGCTGCGAGGTACTTGCCCTTGGCGGAACTGAGTTGCCCCTGCGCCTGCTCGATAGAAGCCGCTCTGCTCACGGCCTTCAGCGACTCCATATGGTTTCGAGCTACGTCATAGGCGGCCTGCGCCTGTACTAGGGCTGCCGCTGCGGTGTCGTAGTCTCTGCCTGGAATAGCGCCTTCAGCGAGGAGTTTTCGCCGAGCATTTACGATCTGCTGCTGCAAATCGAGTTGCGCCTTAGCCTGCGCCACGTCCAACTCGGCCTTATGATAATCCTCAGGCACTTGAGCCTTGGTTTGCATGTCGAAGGCAGCCCGTGCCGCTGTGTACTGACCTTGGTTGTCGAGCGCTTGAGCGCTGAGATCGCGGTTCTCAAGCTCTGCGAGCAGCTGTCCTTGTTTCACTTTCGAACCACGCTGCACGTAAAACTTTCGCACGGGAGCTGTGATCTTCGGAGAGATGGCGGCCTCGGCCACGGCGGACAGAGTCGCGTCAGCCGTAATGTGTTCAGAGATCGGGCCGATTTCAGGATGTTCCGCCTGCACCGTCACCAGAGGCGCCGTGTCGCCTTGGTTTGCTTTCTTGCAGCCTGAGGATAGAGCAAGACAGAAGATTGCAATTGGTATCGCATAGAATCGGATGGCTGATTTTCGAACAGAGGTGAGGTTTGCGATCACAGGGTTCCACTCAATAGTTGGAGTTCGGCTAGAGCCGTCTGATAGCGAACCGCACCGTCCTCCCGAGCAGTTCCTGCGGAAAGATATGCACCCTGCGCGTCCACTACTTCAAGCGCAGTGGCTTCACCAGCCGAGTAGCGAAGCTTCGTCAACCGCAGACTTTCGGCCGCCGTGCGAACGCTCAAATCGAGGAGGTCCAACTGAGCTTGCGAAGCAGTCGCCTCCGCGTATGCCTCTTCCAGTGTTGCAATGAGTTTCCGTTGAGCAGCCGTGAGCGTTACTTTTGCTACGTCCCGCCGAATCTCGCTTTGCTTAATCCGCTTCTGGGTCGAGAACCAGTCCCACACCGGAATGTCGATGGTCCCAGTGATGGAGTAACCGATGTTCCGGATGTCAGTCGGCCCGTACTCGGCGAACTGCGGAGCGTCGATTCCGTAGCTGAAGTTCAACGCCAGGTCAGGAAAATATGCGGCTCTCGCCGATCTGACTTCTGCTTTCCGAGCTTGCAGCTCAGCTAACGCGCTTCGTATTTCTGGATTATGGCTTGCGGCGAGCCGGTTCACTTCGTCCCGGGTGGGAAGCGGGCCTGGAGGTCCGGCCGGTTCGGTTAAATAAGGGGTTCTGGGATCAGGAAAAAGAAGGACCGCCAGTTCCAGCCGAGCTTTGTCGGCCGCCAAGACAGCATCGCTCAGGTCTCGTTGACGCTGCTGCTGCTGTAGTTGAGCCTTTACCACATCGGCGTGCGCCACTTCACGCGCGGCCTCACGCTTCTGGGTCAGATCGGTGAAAGACTCAGCCTCGCGCAAAGCTTCTGTTAAAAGACGCTGCTTGGTTTCGGATGCTGAGACCGAGTAATAGAGACTGACCACGCTCGCGATAAGCCCGCGACGCGCGATCTCCAACTCCGCGGTTGCGCGGGCCGCATTGGCGGATGCTACCCCCGCGTCAGCGAATTGCTTCAGCCCTACGGTTTCATTAATCGATGCCTGACTGACGTATTCGTGGATGGCATTGTTCGCGATAAAAACCGGGGCTACCTGGGTGCCGGGTTGAGCGGTAGGGTTAATCTTTCCGTTCGGCTCGGTGTAGATCATCTGGTTGTGATAAATAACCGAGGGAAGCAACGAAGCTTTGGCAATATAACGGTCGATGTTGGCAGATTTTTGTGCCGCCAAAGCATTCGCGAAGACAGGCTCGTTTTGTTGCGCGCGATGAATTGCCTCAGGGAGCGAGATGACTACAACGCTCGCTGGCTTCGCCTCTTGAGCGAAGGATGTTCCGGCGACTCCGGCCGCGCTTATCAAGGACACAGCTCCCGCAATCAAGCTAAGCAGATTTTGATCCATCCGGCTCATGTTTCGAAGACTAGAGGGGCAACCTTAAGGCTTGCTGAAGCGTTCGGCATCGCCGAGCTTGCTTTTGCGGTTTTGATAACCATGGAACACTTGAGCGTTTTTGGTGGGGTCCGAGATCGCGGGCCCGTAAGGCGCAAAGGCGGTGGCCAAGGCAATTGGTGGGAATGTGTTCACTACCGAGTGCGATCGTTCACACTGGCACCCGACAGATTTCCTGTTGTAGCGGTTTCAATTTCATAGTCCTCTGCCATGACGCTTATCTGCCTCTTTCAGAAACTTTCCTTCCTGCAGCTCAGTGAAAGCTTGCCGCAGTTGTTCCTGCGTATTCATCACAATGGGACCGTACCAGGCGACGGGTTCCTCGAGTGGCTTTCCCGAGACCAGCAGAAATCGGATTCCATCATCCCCGGCCTGAATCGTGACTTCGTCACCCCGGTCGAAAAGGATTAACGAACGATTGTCCGCTTCCGTGGGAGGATTTGTGTCCAGCCATTTGATCGCCTCGGTCGGCACTGCGAGCGGACCCGAGGCATTACAGAATTTTCCGCTGCCCGCGAATACATAAGCAAAAGCGTGACGAACGGTCTCGACCGGAATCGTTTTTCTCTTGCCCGAAGAAATCGACACGTCGAGATAAATCGGATCGGCGGCAACTCCCTCGACCGGCCCGGTCTTTCCCCAGAAATTTCCGCACACGACTCGCACATGAGTGCCATCGTCGTCGATGATTTCGGGTATTTCGGCAGCCTTCACCTCCTGATAGCGGGGTGCAGTCATTTTGAGCGACGACGGCAGATTGCCCCACAACTGAAACCCATGCATTCGTCCTGCATGATCTCCCTTGGGCATCTCCTGATGAATGATGCCGCTGCCGGCAGTCATCCACTGAACATCGCCGGAGCCGATCACGCCGTTGTTGCCCATACTGTCTCCGTGCGCAACGGTTCCGGCGAGCACGTAGGTGATTGTCTCGATTCCCCGGTGTGGATGCCACGGGAATCCAGCCAGATAGTCCTCCGGAACATCGTTGCGAAAATCGTCGAGAAGGAGGAATGGGTCGAAGTCTTTTGTGTTTCCAAAACCGAATGCTCTGCGAAGATGCACGCCCGCACCTTCGAGAGTCGGCTTCGACTTGATGAGCTGCTTAACGGGTCGGATCGACATGGTGCACTCCAAAGTATCGCCAGTATCGCCGCATCGGCATTAGTTCGCGGTGAGCCAACAGCAACCGGAGGCCGAACACCCACTGAGGCAAATACCACTCGACGGCAAAACACAGCTGTTGTCATCCCGAGCGAAAGCGAGGGATCTGGGGTTTTTTCTGCACGGACACCCAGATCCTCGTTGCTTCGCTCCTCGAAATGACAGAAAAAATTCCGCTACTCCTCATGCAATGCGCGTACCGTTAGCCGGCCTTACGCAGCGGGCGTCCCCGGGGACCACTGTTAATGTCTGGAACCTCTTCGCCGAGAGCAGTAGCTAAATCGATTTGATGATCCTGTTCCTGCATGAGAATCTGGCGAATCTGCTCCGCCATCGCGTATTCTCCCAGAGCTTCGCATTGCCGGACGCGATCACGGTAATTGCGAATGGTTTCGTTCTCATTCTCGAGATCGAAGCGAAGCATTTCCTTCGCATCCTTGGAGGTGCGTACCGGTTTGGGAGTGACCGCTGGCATTTTGCCGAGATAATCGATCTGTCGTGAGATGGTCAGGGCGTGATCAAGTTCCTGCTTGGCGTGGATTTCCAGTTGGTTGGCGATGTCCATGTACTCGGCGCCACTGAGCACCTGGGAATAGACAACGTAGGAAATAATCGCCTGATATTCACGGGAAAGGTCTTCATTCAACAGCTCCGCGAGACGGTCGCGGGAAATTTCATTTTCGTTTGTGGAGGATTTGTCAGCCATTCGATTTTCTCCTTTAAATTGAAAAACCGGAATAAACGAGAGTCGCGTAGCACGCAAGCAGCGGCATCTCCCGAAACTTCAATAATATTCTGTTTTGCCTATATCTGGGAGAACAGCAACAAAATGCACAGAATCGGACGGGTTTGATTCACCTGGGCGACCAAATGTTGCGTCAGTGCCGAAGAATGAGTGATCCCATTAAGTGAATGATTCCCTTGACTTGTTCTGAAACTCTGACAAGATATGGAGTTGGTGACCGTTCGCGTCGAAGTTGGATGGATCCAGCCATTTCTCAAACGCTATCTTCCTGCTGGGCCATTCTTCATCCGTCATCGAGTACCAGGCGGTATCACGATTCCGGCCTTTGACGATCATGTGTTTCCGGAATATGCCTTCAAATTTGAATCCGAGACGAAGCGCCGCCCGGCGGCTGGGCGCATTCAGCGAATTGCATTTCCATTCATAACGACGATAGCCAAGGTCGTCGAAGGCATACTTTGCCATTAAAAACATCGCTTCGGTAGCTCCGGGCGTGCGTTGCAAGGCAGGTACAAAGAGGATATTGCCAATCTCCACCACACGGTGACCAGGCTCAATACGCATGTACGAGGCATATCCGGCGGCATGCCCCGAGCGGGAATCGATGATCGCGAAGAAAAGCGGGTCGTCCGACTTTGCCATTGATTCAAGTCGCTCTCGGAACGATTTGGGATCATGGTAGGGACCATCAAAAAGATAAGCCCAAACCTCGTCGTGCCCGCGAACGCCTTCGAAAAGATCGGCCGCGTGCGAAGCGACGTCCAACGGAACCAGACGCACATGCTGTCCGGCCAGTGTGATGCGAACTGGACGTTTCGCGGCAGCAGTTGAAACTTGATCGCCTATGGCAGGTCAACCGCAGCTTGTTCTTTCACAATTGTTTCCACCATATCCGCACAATCATGAAGAAGCAACCTTCTAACGGCCTTCACTTTTGTCTTTTGCTACATTCGCGATTATCGGAAGGCTTCGAGTCGGGGAGGAAATAGTAGGTGTTGCAGAAACTATCTGCGATTCCAGTGTGCGTGTGGAGAAAGCTGTCAGTGTAAAAGATGAGCTCCGCGCAGAATGTCTGCGCGGAGCTATGGAACGCTAACTCAACGATGCTTGATGAACTCGCCGGTTTGCAATTCGGACATTGCCTGACGCAGCTGATCTTGCGTGTTCATCACAATCGGGCCGTACCATGCAACAGGTTCTTCGATCGGCTTGCCTGACACCAACAGGAACCGAATCCCCTCGTTTCCCGCTTGGACGGAGATCTCGTCGCCACGGTCGAACAGCACCAGCGAGTGATTGTTGACGTCGTAAAGCGGAGGCGCATCGGGATTCTCGACCTGCTCGGTCAAAACCGCGCGAGGATTCGAGGAGTCGCGAAACGTGCCGGAACCGGCAAACACGTAGGCAAACGCATTGCGCGTCGTCTCGACCTTAAGCCGCTTGCGCTGACCGGGGGCAACCGAAATATCAAGGTAATTGGGATCGGCCGCTACACCTTGCACTGGTCCTCGCTTACCCCAGAACTCACCACAGATAACGCGTACACGGGTGCCGTCGTCGTCGGTGACCTCTGGAATCGCGCTCGACGGAATATCTTGATAGCGCGGGTCGGTCATCTTCAGCGATGCGGGCAGGTTCGCCCACAACTGAAATCCGTGCATACGCCCATAGTTGTCGCCCTTCGGCATTTCCTGGTGCAGGATGCCGCTGCCGGCCGTCATCCACTGTACATCCCCGGCGGTCATCTTTCCCTTGTTGCCCAAGCTGTCGCCGTGTTCAACGGAGCCGGCAAGCACGTAGGTGATCGTTTCGATTCCGCGATGCGGATGCCACGGGAAACCCGCTCGATAGTCGTTCGGGTTATCGTTCCTAAAATCATCCAGCAATAGGAATGGATCGAAATCTTTTGTCTTGCCGAACCCGAAGGCGCGTTGCAGCTTGACGCCCGCGCCCTCAATCGTCGGTTTCGGTTGAATAATCTGTCTTACGGGTCGGAGTGACATAGACTCCCTCCTTCATTTGAATGCCCACGCGGTAAACTTCGTGCCGCCAGGCGAATTTTCTTACGCCTTTACGAACTGAACGTCGAGGGTTATCGTGACCTCGTCGCCGACGAGAATGCCACCGGTTTCAAGCGCCGCATTCCAGGTCAGGCCGAAGTCTTTGCGATTGATCTTGGTAGTCGCAGAAACCGCTATTCGCGTATTGCCCCACGGATCCTTAGCCGGCGGCGTCGGCCCTTCGACGGTGAATAGTACCTTGCGGGTGATGTCGCGAATCGTTAGATCGCCCTCAACGGACAGCTCGCCGTCACGGACAATTTTGATGCCGGTAGACGTGAAAGACATAGTAGGGAACTTTTCTACGTGGAAGAAGTCTGGGCTCTTCAAGTGGCCATCGCGCTGGGGGTCACGCGTTTCGATCGAAGCTGTTTCAATCGAGGTCTCAACCTTCGATTTGGTGAGATCAGATTCGTCCAGCGTCAACTTTCCCGAAACTTTGGGGAATTGCCCCTTCACGTTCGAGATCATCATGTGTTTGACTTTGAACTCGGCAACCGAGTGAACCGGGTCGATATTCCAAGTGGTGGTGACAGTTTGCGGTGTAGCCAGGGTGCTCATAGTGTCTATCCTTTCGCCTTAGATTAGGTGCCTCTGAATCTCTAGCACCTTGTGGTTTGATGCCTTGCGACGATAATCGTTGCAACAAATATATATGCCAAAAAATCAACTCACGGCGCTGCGGGCAGCCTGCAGCAGTTCGGTTAAAGCACGAAGTCGCTCCCGCCCCAGATGGCCCAGGCATCTGCGGTGAGCTTCCTCAATCGGCTCATCGAGGCGGCTTAGCAGCTTAAGCCCTTCGGGCGTGATGCCGGCCATCACCATTCGCCGGTCTTTGGTCTCCCGGCAGCGCGAGATCAGGTTGCGCTTCTCCAGCCTGTCGAGCAGACGTGTAATGTCAGGGTCTCGCGTAATCATGCGGCTGGCAATCTCGCCGCAGGGAAGCGCATCATGCGCTCCTCTCAAGATGCGCAGCACGTTGTACTGATTGGCCGACAGGTCTTCCGCCTTAAGAATTCCGACCAAGGAACGCGACAACATGTCAGTCGTCCGCAGCAAGTCTAGGAACACAGACTCCTCAGGGCAGGGAGGTCGTCGTTTGCCGGGGTTGTGGAGACTCATGTAACCCACAATACTCGTTATAACGACTAATGTCAAGACGCATATTATTGCTTGAAAGCAAGCCACCTGATCCCCCTTATTTACGAAGTGCTCGTTTCCCGGTGACTCCCATCACACGTGTCTGTGACAAACAGCCTTGCCCGCTTTCTTTCGCGCCGCACAGAATCATAGGGCAGGCTTTAAAGGATGCTGGGAGTGTGTAATTTTGCCCATGAGACTTCAAACCGAATCGTAGCAAGGAGATTACATGCCATCGAAGAGCCTTACGATCACCGATAACCGCAATGCCAAGAATTACGAGCTGCCGATTGAAAACGGCACAATCCGCGCGATGGACTTGAGGAAGATCAAGACTGGGGCTGACGATTTTGGCCTCATGACATATGATCCGGCGTTCATGAACACCGCGTCCTGCCACAGCAGCATCACTTTCATAGACGGTGATCGCGGCATTCTGCGTTATCGTGGGTATCCCATTGAAGTACTGGCGGAACACTGCACTTTTCTTGAAGTAGCGTACCTGCTGCTGTTCGGCGAGCTTCCTACAACGGATGAGCTGAAGAAATGGGTCGACGATATCACCCATCACACCATGCTGCACGAAACCACCAAGAAACTCATGGAAGGGTTTCTGCACGATGCCCATCCCATGGCGATGTTGGTGAGTACGATAGCAGCGTTGTCGACGGTTTATCCCGAGGCTAGAGAAGTTCATGATCCCGCCAACCGGCTGCTGCAGATCAAACGCCTTATTGGCAAAGTGCCATCGATCGCGGCTATGTCCTATCGCCACAGTCTGGGGTTTCCTTATGTATACCCGGATAACGATCTCAGCTATCCGGAAAATTTCATGAACATGTTGTGGCGAATGGTGGAACCGAAGTACGTCGCCAATCCTGTAATTGCGCGTGCCTTGGATATTCTTTTCATTTTGCACGCTGATCACGAGCAGAATTGCAGCACCAGTGCCATGCGCTCAGTTGGCAGCGCGCAGACTGACCCCTACCTTTCAACGGCTGCCGCCGCGGCCGCACTGTCCGGACCGTTGCACGGCGGAGCCAATGAAGCGGTTCTGAACATGCTCGACGAAATCGGCTCCAAGGCAAATGTCGCCGCCTACATTAACAAAGTTAAAGAGGGACACGGCAAGCTGATGGGCTTTGGTCACCGGGTCTATAAGAACTACGATCCACGCGCCAAAATCATTAAGTGGGTTTCAGAAAAAGTGTTTGCCGTCACCGGCGGAAATCCCAAACTTGATATTGCGCTCGAACTCGAGCGAATCGCGCTGGAGGATGAATATTTCATCGCGCGCAAGCTGTATCCCAACGTGGACTTTTACTCTGGAATCATCCACCAGGCCATGGGATTCAAGTCGGAAATGTTCACCGTGCTGTTTGCTATTCCGCGCGCCGCGGGCTGGCTGGCCCAATGGCAAGAGATGCTCACCGACCCGGAGCAGAAGATCGCACGTCCACGACAGATCTACACGGGATCCGCAGTACGGGAATTCGTGCCATTCGAAAAGCGCACCGGTGACTTAGCGACGGTGCGCTGAGACGTTGCATTCTTGGAGGGCTGGAAATATCCGGAAACAGAGGCGGGAAACGACATGGTGCGCCCAGAGAGATTCGAACTCCCGACCTAACGGTTCGTAGCCGTTCGCTCTATCCAGCTGAGCTATGGGCGCACGAGCATCAGTTTATCAGAGGGTGTTGACGCGCGTCATTCGCGGGGAACGTATCAGTTGGAAATCAATTTTCGTTTTTGATCTCATGCGCGTGATTTAATGTCGCTCACTTTCATCGATTTGCAAGCCGCAGCATAAACACTCAAGACAGCTCGAATGTGCCCGTGAATCATATCTTCGACGCGTGCGCGCAGTGCTCCGGAACGGATTGCCTCATATTCCAGGGGCAGGTATTGACTCACTAACGTAGACGGCAGGGTAGACGTATCCAGGTTGGCGTGAAGCCGCGCCAGTTCTTGCTGAACGGTCGGATCACCCCAATAGTACCGGCAACGGTCGCTGTAGCTGTACATGCGAGCCAGATGCATTTCGTCGTCGTTGCCGTCATAGTAGGAACGCCAGTAAGTTGGATTGCGCAGCATGGCGGCATCGAGCGCCTTGCGGATTTGAGAGAGCTGAATTCCGCGCCGGAATCCAAGCCACTCGCGCTCAATTTCGCTCAACGCAAAAACCGCCTCGCGGAACGCAAATGTCAGCCACGGTCCCACTTTCAGGATCGCAAAATGATCCTCGACCATCTCTGCGAGAGCGGAGGGCTTCTGGTAATCCGTCGAGTGTGCTTCGAAAACCAGAGCAGGTTGATCAGGCAACGCTACAGACAGTGCTCGCGTTTGCGCCCGGTCATAATCAAAAACCACATTTTCCCCGAACTCCACGCCCGCTTGAACAACCATCCCAATGACTCTGCCCCATGCCGAACTCACACTGTGCTGAGCGAAGGCGCCACGGAACAATTCCAACGTGCGTTGAACCTCGTTCGCGGAGGATATCGTGAACGCTGTTTCGGACTTCAATTCACCGCCAGGGGCTGGAACTTCTGTGCCAATCACATAAACCAAAGGCGACGAACCTGGCGGCAATTCTGCAAACGCCGTTTCAGCTACGCGACAGAGGATGGCGGCTCGTTGCGCGACTGTTTCTGCATCCGGGCCATTCTGGTCGTCATCGGCACACGCCATACTGGCGTCGAGATGAATCTTCTTATATCCGGCAAATACGCATGCGCGAACCAGATCGCCGGCGTTGCGCATCGCATTCTCCGAGGCCTGATTGCGCCAGGGGTAAGGGCCGAGATGGTCGCCACCTAGCAAGACTCGATCCTCTGGAAGTCCCACCCGGTGCGCGGTGTTCAGAACAAACTCGGCGAACTGGGAAGGATTTTGCCCGGTATAGCCGCCGGATTGATTCACCTGGCTTGATGTGGATTCGACAAGCAAGATTGAGTGGTCCGCGACCGCTTGCTGGACCGCTGCAGCGATGACGCTGGGTTGAGCCGAACAAACGGCGTACGCCCCAACTTTTTCACCGCCCCGATTGCGGCGGATGACCTCTTGTAATTGTGCGGTTGCGCCTTTAATTAGAGGTTCCACGGGTTGTCCGGTTTTATTCGGGGTGAACTAACTCAATGGCTCCGCTCCGGCGAAGAACAGCACCCTGACTGCGAATGCCCTGCGAGACTTCATCATCGCAGGGTACCATCGATCGTGTTTGACGGGCTGCCCGAAAAGTCACCCGAATTTATTGGACAAAGTCGATGTTTGCGATATATTGCGATCAATTACTTTTACTTTCGTTTATTTGATGTTGTCAAGGCCAGAATCCAGCGACGGAGGACGAATGCGATGTTCCTTAAGTGGTTAAGCCGGCTCTTACTGATTCTGTGCGCGTCCGCATTGCTGGCCGCCCAGAATCTGTCTCAAGAAGCAATTGGATATAAATCCGCCGCCGATGCCGAGCAAAAGAAAACGCTGCTGTTGAAGGATTTCGCCCCTGTTTCCATGTTGCACACTTCGGCGCACAATGTGGATCGCGCCAAATATTACGTGATCGACGTTCACAATCATATCAACGACGCTATGGGAATCGACGAACACATGCCGCCTGAGCGCGTGATTGAAATTATGAATAACACCAACGTAAAGACGGTGGTCATTCTCACCGGAATGTGGGGCGACAAGCTGCAGCATGTGATTGATGAAATGGTGAAGCCTTATCCCGGGCGTTTCATGGTCTTCTCACAAATTGATTGGAGTAAAATTGACGACCTAACCTTCGGTCAGGAAATGGTGGCGCAGTTAGACGATGCGGTAAAGCGAGGCGCCCGCGGCTTGAAACAGTTAAAAGACCTCGGCCTCAGCATACGGGACAAGTCGGGGAAATTGGTTGCGGTTGATGATCCACGCATCGATCCCATCTGGGAGGAATGCGGGCGGCTGGGCATTCCTGTTTCTATCCACGTGACCGATCCCGAAGCGTTCTTCCATCCGATTGATAAAACGAACGAGCGATACGAAGAATTGGTCGAGCATCCAGATTGGAGTTTCTACGGACCACAGTTTCCGACGAAAGAATCGATTCTGGCGGCGCGCGATCGCATGTTTGCCAAACATCCGCATACGACGTTCGTAGCTCTTCACATGGCGAACTGGCCCGAGAATCTCGATTACGTCTCGCACCTGCTGGATACGCTTCCGAACGTGATGGTCGAATTCGGGGCCCGCGAAGCCGAACTGGGCCGCCAGTCCCGGCGCGCCCGCGAGTTCTTCCTCAAGTATCAGGATCGCATCATGTTCGGAACCGATAATGGGATGGACGCAGCCATGTATCGCAACCACTTTCGCTGGCTCGAAACGGCTGACGAATATTTTGATTACTGGGGATATCCGGGCCAGGGCCGGTGGAAAATTTATGGCATGGATCTTCCGGATACTGTTTTGGAAAAGATTTATCACAAGAACGCGGAACGCATTTTTTCTCAGTTCCGCGAAAGTGAAGTTGCGAAGTAAATCTGTCGCAGCAAACTAAACCAGGGTTACCTCAAGTCCAATTTTCTTGAGCGCCGCGAGGTCGGACTTGGGAATCCCGCGATCGGTGATTAACTGCTGTACTGCTGAAAGAGGGGCTATCGAAGACAAACTTCTTCGTCCGAATTTGCTGGAGTCACAGACCGCGACCACAATCCGCGCAACTTCCATCATGCAACGGTTGACTTTGGCTTCGAGCAGGTTGGGTGTGCTCAAGCCGTAGTGCACATCGAATCCGTCGACTCCGAGAAAAAGAATATCCGCATTCAAGCGCCGTAATGTCTCTTCCGCAATCGGCCCCACCAACGAAAAGGAATTCTTTCTCAGTGTTCCTCCCGTCAGAATAACCTCAAGGGAGGATCCAGAAAGTTCGGCGGCTATATTTACTGCATTAGTAATAATGGTTAGATTTTCGAATTCCCGCAGCGCCCGTGCAATTGCCGTTGTGGTGGTTCCGGAATCAAGAATCACCACCTGACCTTCTCTAACCATGCGGGAAGCTGCGGCCGCGATTTGCAGTTTTTCCTTGCGGTGAAGTTTTTCTTTTTCTCGTAGCGTGGGATCTTCCAGCGCACTTTCACGTGCCGGCAATGCGCCGCCATGGGTGCGGTGTATGCGGCCGTGGGCCTGCAAAGTTTCCAGATCTTTTCGGATAGTGACCTGGGAGGTGCGGAAATGTTTGGCCAATGCACCGACCAGCACACGCCCGTCGCGATTTAGTATCTCTACGATAAGCCGGCGTCGTTCTTCGTTTAGCACAGTCTCGCTCGAATGTTTTCGGGTCAGCCCGTATTTTACTCTTGACACCTGCAAGAAACGAAAGTAGAAGTTATGAAACGCAAGCATACGTAACGTGCGCTGTACTCCGTCGCCGAACAAATGCTTGCGCCCGACGGATCGCTTGCCGATGATTATCGTCCACCTATGGATGTGATCTCGGACAACGGCTTGGATTGTTTCCGTCGCTGCGATGGAAACTCCAGCTCGATTGCACTGTTCCCAACGGAGCGATCAGCCGCGTAGTACAGTTTATCGGGTCTAATTCTGACCAAAGTTTCTATACCTTCAACCAGAGGAATGTTGTAATGATTGAAGTCTGCGTCGTCGGCGAGCTTAACCTCGACCTTATTCTCTACGGCTTGCCGGAAAAACCACTGTCGGACCATGAGCATCTGGCCAGCAGCATGGCATTCACCCTCGGAAGCTCATCAGGGATTTTCGCCCATAATTTGCGGGTGCTCGGTACCGAGGTAGGTTTTATCTCCAAGATAGGGAACGACCCGCTCGGCAAGGTGGCCGCTGAACGCCTGTCCGCGGCAGGGGTCGACATTAGCCGTTTGAAGCAGGGAACTGGGAGCACATCGACCGGTCTTACGGTGGTCATGCCTCATGCCCAGCACCGCTTCATGTTCACCTATCCGGGAACCATGTTCGAAATGCAGTATTCCGATGTCGACTTGGACTACCTTCTCAGCGCGCGCCATTTTCATCTTTCATCGTTCTATTTGCACCATGCTCTCCGTCCTCAAATCGTTAATTTGTTTAGGCAAGCCAAGCAAGCTGGACTCACCACGTCCCTCGACACCAACGACGATCCTGAAAATCAATGGGCCCCGGATTTATTTGAGGTCCTGAAATATGTAGATGTTTTTCTTCCCAACGATCGCGAGGCAAAGAGAATTGCCGGCACCGACGATCCTGCGCAGGCAATCAATTTCTTAGCAGGTTTCACAAAAATCGTGGCGGTGAAACGGGGTTCTGGCGCCGCAATATGTCGCAGCGGCAATGAGCAGTGGAGCGCCGCTCCACCCGCAGTCCAGATGGTTGACGACATCGGCGCGGGCGACACTTTCGACTCCGGTTTTATTCACGCCTATTTGCGGGGAGCGAAGCTGGAGGATTGTCTCGCCTTCGCCAACATTGCAGCCGCATACTCGGTTACCAAGCCGGGAGGCACAGAAGCCTTTCGCGACCACAACGCACTGTCCAGTTTTGTTCGCGAGCAGTGGAAGCTAACCGGAAAGGGACCGCTGCCCACAACCGAATAGAAATAACAATAATGGAGCAAAAAGCGACGACTCAAATAACGTCGTACAGGGATCACTGTATGTCGAACGATGAGCTATGGCAACAGTTGTCTAATTGCGGTTATCTGCTTCATTTACCGGTAGTTCCGAGACGGACGTAAATCTTTCTCAGGGGATGCAATTCCTACCTCCCTCGCCCCAGCCTGGGCTTGCATTTTCAGGCGATTGGGATTGGCAAATGAGGTGCACTAGCTTTAGCAGACGAAGTGGCGCGCAACGGGGCGCCCTTGAAGATAAACTTCGGCCAGAGGTTTTCTTGGACGCCCCTTGCATATATCCCTTCTCGACTTCATCTGGCCGACGGCAGACCTCCCCCAAAGCTCACCGTTGGCCGATGATTTAGCCTTCAGACCAACTTTTCTTCCAGGTCAAGTCCCGCGTCCCGCAACAAGCTCGCAACTGCTGGCTCTTTGAGTCGTGAAGCGTCAAACTCAATTCGGATAATTCGCCCTTTCTCAAACTTCATGCGGCGAATGCCATATACTTCGCGCACGCTTCCCAAAGCTCGCATCTCCGCGGGTCCTGGATTCGCGCCGTAACGATAGGCGACTTCCATTTGTGTCATGTGAGGGTGAGTGCTCCTCCCCTAAGATACAACAAACAGTAAGCCGAATGACCTTCTAGGACCCAACGTACTGAGATGGGAATCTAAACTAAGGAATAGCAGCGTAGCATGGTGGTTTCAATTCATTGTCAAAGGCAACGGGTAAGATGACGGATAATGTTTCAAAGGCCGCGACCCTTGTGATAGATCCGGTCTGCGGGATGGACGTGAATCCCGCAACCAGCAAGCACCAGGTCGATCACGCAGGAAAATCATATTTCTTTTGTTGCGCCGGCTGCGCGGAGAAGTTCAAATCGAATCCTGAGAAATACCTCAATCCGGCTACACGTCCGTCTTCCGATCTGGTCACATTAGGCGGAACAGCCCTTCGCCCGTCCAACGCGGGAGCGTCCGCAAACCAGCCCGGGTATGTCTGCCCAATGTGTCCTCAGGTCCGCGCCAGCAAGCCAGGACCTTGTCCCAAGTGCGGAATGGCGCTCGAATCCGAGGTTCCCCAAAGTGCCACGCGCACAGAATACACGTGCCCCATGCATCCGGAAATCGTCCGCCCCGGCCCCGGAGCATGCCCCATCTGCGGCATGGCACTCGAACCGCGCACCGTTTCTGCTGTCGAAGAAGACAATCCCGAACTGCGTGACATGACACGCCGTTTCTGGGTGAGTCTTGCCCTTACTGCGCCCTTGTTAGTTCTTGCGATGCTGGAGATGTTAGTCGGTGCCGGGGGACTTGGGATACATGCCACGTCGTCGACAGGGCTGGCACCCTGGATCGAATTATTCCTCGCCACGCCGGTCGTTCTCTGGGGCGGATGGCCATTCTTTCAGCGAGGTTGGACTTCAATCATCAACCGCTCCACGAACATGTTCACGCTCATCGCGATGGGCACGGGAGTTGCATATTTCTTTAGCTTGGTCGCCACTTTATTCCCCCAAATATTTCCCGCATCTTTCGGCGGGATAGACGAACGTGGTATGAATGGCGCTCCGCCGGTGTACTTCGAAGCGGCTGCCGCCATCGTGACGCTGGTCCTTCTCGGCCAAGTACTCGAACTTCGCGCCCGCAGCCGCACCGGAGCCGCCATACGCGCACTGCTTGACCTCAGCCCCAAAACCGCGCGCATACTCCGCGACGGCACGGAACGAGACATTCCCCTCGATCAGGTAAAGCCGGGTGACCAGCTGCGAGTGCGTCCCGGCGAAAAAATTCCTACCGACGGCACAGTACTCGAAGGAACAAGTTCAGTCGATGAATCCATGATCACGGGAGAGTCCATGCCCGTTATGAAAGAGCCGGGCAGCCCAGTGATAGGCGCGACTGTAAACGCCACTGGATCATTCGTAATGCGCGCCGAGCACGTCGGAAGTGAGACTCTGCTTGCCCGCATTGTTCAAATGGTCAGCCAGGCGCAGCGAAGTCGCGCCCCAATTCAGCGGCTCGCCGACCGTATCGCAGCCTGGTTCGTGCCGGCGGTAATCGCAGTTGCCGTGCTTACCTTTGTTGTGTGGAGTTTATTCGGCCCGCAACCGCGACTAGCCCACACGTTGGTGAATGCTGTAGCCGTTCTTATCATCGCCTGTCCATGCGCGCTGGGATTGGCCACTCCCATGGCGATCATGGTTGGCACCGGACGCGGGGCAAGGGCTGGCGTCCTCATAAAGAATGCCGAAGCTCTAGAGATCCTTGAGAAAGTGAATACGCTTGTCTTCGACAAAACGGGAACTCTGACGGAAGGCAAGCCCAGCGTCGAATCTGTGGATGCGGTCCCCGGAGGTGACGAGCCCGAACTGATACGCCTGGTCGCGAGTCTGGAGCAGGGAAGCGAGCACCCGCTCGGCTCCGCAATAGTCGCCGCCGCCCGACAGAACAACCTGGTCTTGGCGAGCGCCAGCAAATTTCAATCGCACACCGGACTCGGCATCAGTGGCGAAGTCGAAGGCAAAGTCGTCATGGCCGGCAATGAAAGGCTGTTCGAGCAACTGCGTTTGCCCATGGACGAGCTGAAGCATCAGGCGGAAGAACTGCGCCGCAAGGGCCAGACCGTCATCTTTATTACGATCGACGGCCGCCCAGCCGGATTAGTCGGTATCGCCGACCCCATCAAACCATCCACTCCGCAAGCGATTCGCGATCTCAAAGCCGCTGGCCTGCGCATCGTCATGCTTACCGGTGACAGTCGCAGCACCGCCGAAGCCGTAGCCAACCAGCTCGGCATCGACAACTTCGAAGCAGAAATCCTGCCTGACAAAAAGTCGGAAGTAGTGCGCCGTCTGCAGAAACAAGGTCGCATTGTGGCCATGGCGGGCGATGGCATCAACGACGCGCCCGCTCTAGCCCAAGCTGATGTGGGCATCGCCATGGGCACGGGAACCGATGTGGCCATGGAAAGCGCTGGTATAACTTTGGTGAAAGGCGATCTGGCCGGCATCGCGCGTGCCCGCAAACTCAGCCATGCGACGATGCGCAACATTCGACAGAACCTGTTCTTCGCCTTCATCTATAACTTGCTGGGGGTGCCGATCGCCGCCGGTGTGCTCTACCCGTTATTTGGATTGCTGCTCAGCCCAATTCTCGCCGCCGCTGCTATGAGCTTCAGCTCCGTCTCTGTAATCACCAACTCACTTCGCCTGCGCCGAGTAGAACTGTAAATAAAACACAGAAAGTGATGCCTCTAACCCTCCGGACAGTGGGCAGTTGAAGGTTTTGTGGCTGTTCCAAATATGAGTTCTACAAGCTTCCACCCAGAGATGCCTACACAATCGATGTTCATCTGACCTTGACACGGGTTTTACGGCGTGTATAGATGCCCGCAGAGCCTCTGGAGGTCGCAGTGTCCGAAGCAGCTGTTCCCGTTTATAAAACCAGCGAGACCTCGATGCAGTGGCTCGCCTTGGCGCTTACTCCGGGCCTGGGTCCAACCAAAGCGCGCCGCGTGATGGAATTTTTCGGCAGCGTACAGGCGCTGTTTCGGGCGTCGCTCACGGAACTGGAAGCGGCTGGCCTACGCGCGGTTTCCGCGCAGGCGCTCGGGACAGGCCGGTCGATGGAGTTGGCGCAAGACGAGCTGGCCAAGGCCGCGGCTGCTGATGCACGAATCATCGCTTTCGATGACCCTGTGTACCCCGAGCAGCTGAAACAAATCTACGATCCGCCGCTCATCCTTTATGTGCGCGGCAACGAGGCAGCGATTTCGCAGCCGGGAATCGCGCTGGTGGGACGCGCCATCCAACGCCTTACGGGTCAGGCATGGCCGAGCGGTTGGCCTGCGACCTGGCGGCGCGGGGTCTCGTAATTTTCAGCGGCATGGCACGAGGCATCGATACTGCCGGGCATCGCGGCGCGATCGCCGCCAAAGGTAAAACCGTAGCCGTGTGGGGCACGGGCGTCGACGAGGTTTATCCCAAGGAGAACAAGAGATTGGCTGAGCAGATTCTCGGGCTGGGCGGTGCGATTATTTCTGAATTTCGCATGGGCACATTTCCTGCTCCGCAGAATTTTCCGATACGCAACCGCATCATCAGCGGCATCTCGTTAGGAGTGTTGGTAGTAGAAGCCGCCGAATACAGCGGCACCCGAATTACCGCGCGCTGCGCGCTGGAGCAGAATCGCGAGGTCTTCGCCGTGCCCGGCAACGTCACCAACAAAGGCTCGTGGACGCCGAACACGCTCATTAAACAAGGCGCGAAGCTGGTCGCGACATGGGAAGATATTTGGGAGGAACTGCCTGCGCATGTGCGACTTACCCTGCAGCCCGAGGGCGGCAATGAATCGCAGGCGGAACAAACTGCATCTCTATTCGGGGAAACGGAACTGGCGCCGCACGAAAAGAAAATCTTTGCGCTGCTTAAGGCCGACGAAGCCACGCATATTGATGACATCGTGGAAAGGCTGGAGCCGGCGCTGTCATCCTCCGAGATATTCGCCGCGCTGTTCGAACTGGAGCTGGCCGGCAAAGTGAAGCAATTGCCGGGGAAGAATTTTGTGAAGAGCTTCTGAGCTATCAGCCGTCAGCTATCAGCTCTCAGCTAAACATTCGGCACGGGGATTTGATATGCAAAGTTTCATGAACCTGAAGGTTTGGGAAAAGGCTCATGTTCTTACGCTCGATGTGTATCGGTCGAGCAAGTCTTTCCCTAAGATCGAAATTTACGGGTTAACGAGTCAGATGAGGCGGTCGGCGGCTTCTATCGGAGCGAACATCGCCGAAGGTTCCTGCCGCAAAGGCGATTGCGAACTGGGACGCTTTCTACAGATCGCGATGGGTTCAGCCAGCGAACTTGAATATCATCTGCTGCTGGCGCGTGACCTGGAGCTCTTGGCGTTACTCGATTACAAACGGCTCGAAAGCGAAGTTGTTGAAGTAAAACGTATGCTGGCATCGTTCATTCAGACGCAGAAAGCTGACAGCTGAGAGCTGATAGCTCATTCGCGTAACTTGTTGCCACAAGCGCATTCGTGCTAGTTTCAAAATCACTGAGGATACGTTGGAAAAAGGTTTAGTCATCGTCGAGTCGCCTGCCAAGGCAAAGACTATCCAGAAATATCTGGGTAAGGGCTTCACTGTCGAGGCGTCGCTCGGCCACGTGAAAGATCTGCCTAAGAGCACGCTCGGCGTCGATGTCGACAATGATTTCGAGACGGAATACATTGTCATCCCCGGCAAAGAGAAAGTCGTCGCCCGGCTGAAGAAGCTGGCGCTGGGCATGGATAGGATCTATCTCGCGCCCGATCCGGATCGCGAGGGCGAAGCCATTGCCGCTCATCTGGCGGAAGAATTGGGCGACGGGGCCAAGAAGAAGAAAAAGAAAAAAGCCAAGAAGGATGCCGAACCTGAGCCGGAGCGCATTCGCCGCGTAACTTTCAACGAAATCACTCAGCGGGCCGTCCGCGAAGCTTTCGAGCACCCGCGTGACATCGACCAGAATCTCGTTGATGCGCAGCAGGCCCGCCGTGTTCTCGATCGCCTCGTGGGATACCAGGTTTCGCCACTTCTCTGGGATAAAGTTCGCCGAGGTCTATCCGCTGGCCGAGTTCAGACTGTCGCATTGCGCCTCATCGTCGAACGCGAACGTGAAATCAAGGCATTTGAAAAGAAAGAATACTGGACGATCGACGCCAATCTGGCCGGACCGAAGCCTCCCGCATTCGACGCGCGTTTTCTCGGCAAAGGCGAAGAGAAAATCGAAGTCACCAACGGCGAGGACGCGGAGAAAATCCGCGCGGCCCTGGAGCATGCCGACTGGCTGGTACGTACCGTCGATCGCAAAGAGCGTCGACGCAACGCGACTCCGCCGTTCACCACCAGCAAACTGCAGCAGGATTCCTCCCGCAAACTTCGTTTCAGCGTGAAGCGCACCATGATGATCGCGCAGCGCCTCTACGAAGGCGTCGAGTTGGGCGAGGAGGGATTGGTCGGCCTCATTACTTATATGCGTACCGACTCGGTGCGCGTGTCGAATGAAGCTTTGGCCGAAGTCCGCGAGTACATTAAGTCACAATACGGCGATCAATATCTGCCGGAAGCGCCGAATGCCTACAAAGAGAAAAAGGCTGCGCAGGCGGCTCACGAAGCCATACGTCCGACATCGGCTATGCGCCATCCCGATCAGGTCAAACAATATTTAAAGGAAGACGAATACAAGGTTTACAAGCTGATTTGGCAGCGCTTTGTGGCGTCGCAAATTATGCCGGCCGTCTTCGACCAGACCACGGTCGACATCGACGCCAAGTCAGCCGCAGAAACATTCTGGTTCCGCGTAACCGGTTCGGTGCTCAAGTTCGACGGCTTCCTCAAAGTTTACGAAGAGTCCAAAGAAGGCAAGGACGAGGAAGACGAGGAACTGAAGCACAAGTTGCCTCCGCTCGAGCCCGGACAAAAGTTAACGCTCAAGGCGCTGAAGCCCGAGCAGCATTTCACCGAGCCTCCGCCGCGCTACAACGAAGCTTCGCTGGTAAAGGAACTCGAAGAACGCGGTATCGGTCGCCCTTCCACGTACTCCGCAATTCTGAGCACCATTCAGGAGCGGCAGTATGTGCAAAAACTCGGCGGAAAGTTTACACCTACGGAAATCGGCCTGGTTGTCACCGATCTTCTGGTAGAAAACTTCCCCGACATCTTCGACATTCTCTACACCGCTCGTCTCGAAGAAGAGCTCGACGAGATCGAAGAAGGCAAGGAAACCTGGACCCACGCGCTGGGTGATTTCTACAAGAAAGTTTGAAAAAGACCTCCGCTATGCCTCCAAGCACATGGAGAACATCAAGCGGATGGAGAAGCCTACGGACGAGAAGTGCGAGCGCTGCGGTTCTCCGCTGGTGATCAAATGGGGCAAGCACGGTTCGTTCTATGCGTGCAGTTCCTACGATAAAGAAGATCCGAACAGCTGCAACTTCACCAAAGAAAATCCCATCAACTTGCCGGATCTGGATTCTGCTGACGTGCAGGAGACGACCCAGGAAGAATACTGCGAGAACTGCGGCCGCGTGATGGTGCTGAAGCGCGGCCGTTTCGGCCAGTTCATGGCTTGCACCGGCTATCCCGATTGCAAGACGACGCGACGTCTCGATCAGGGCAAAAAAGTTCCTGACATTCCGCTCGACGAATTATGCCCCAAGTGCGGCCGAAATATGATGATTCGCCACGGCCGCTTTGGCGAGTTCACTACTTGCAGCGGATATCCAGATTGCAAGTATGTGAAGCAGAATTTTATCGGAGTGAAATGCCCGCTCTGCAAAGACGGCGAACTGGTCGAAAAGCGGGCGCGCAAGGGAAACACGTTTTACGGCTGCGGAAATTATCCGAAGTGCAAGTTCACCTCTGCGCACAAACCCATTGCGGAGAAATGTCCCACTTGCGGGAGCGAATATTTGGTGGAGAAATTCCTGAAGGCAGGTCCGGTGATCGCGTGTCCGAATAAAGAGTGCGACTACGAACGGCCAGTTCCTGCAGAGGCCGCAGTCGTCGGCCAAAATGGGTGAGCGCTTCCAAGTGGTAGAATGACTGCGGGCTCCTACTCTACAATCCCAAGTCTATTTGGAGGTTCTTATGGCTAAAAAACCCACCGCTGCCGACGCTGACCTCATTCTCAAGCTCTACGACCTGCGCCGCGAAGCCGAAATTCGCAAGGCGCGCAACTGGTGGCTGGTGACCTTCTGGCCTGAGAGCGCCGACGATTTCATGAAAATAGGCGGCGCACTGGGTACCCAGGAAAATAACTGGCTCCGCCAAGTGGGAGGGTATTGGAGCATGGTTGCGTCGCTCACTCTCGCAGGAACAGTCAACCAGGAACTCGTCCTAGACCCCAGCTTCGGTGGCGAGATGTTCTTTATTTTTGCCAAGGTAAAACCATTTCTGGGAGAGTTGCGTACGAAGATGAAGAACCCGCGCTTGTTTGCGAATATCGAGAAGCTGATTAACAGCTCGAAACAGGGACGCGAGTGGATGAAGTATGTAGAGGGCCAGGTAGCCAGCCGCCGCGAGGCCATGGCGAAAGCCGCTAAAGCCAGCTAAAAGAAGATGTCATCCTGAGCGTAGCGAAGGATCTTCCTAAGTTGCCGCACCGCAAGCAGAGATCCTTCGTCACGCTCAGAATGACAAACAACGCCTACGAGATAAATTCCTTGATGTACTCGTCCCTCGTGTGCGCCAACTGATGCACGTCGCCATCGAAGATAATCTTTCCATCGCGCAAAATAAGGAAGGTCATGGGAACCTCGCCCCGCTGACCTTTTGGTAAAGGCAGCATCTTGTTGGCTTTCCGGTCGAAGTAATGCGACGCCATCATAAAAGTATCTTGAATCCGATGTGTCACCAGTAGCGAACTGGTCTTGTACACATCGCGCTGTTTGACGATCAACTCGATAATGGTTGTGGAAGTGACCGGATCCAGACCGCCGGTCGGCGAATCATAAAGCAGGATCTCGGGATGGGTGATAATAGCGCGAGCAATGGCGACGCGACGCCGCATTCCTCCGGAGAGCTCCGAAGGGTATTTGTCTATCGCATTTTCCAGTTCCACAAAACTCAAAGCCTCGCGCACCGGCTTCTCAATCTCTTCCTCCGAAACGTGCCCCTCTTCGAGCAAGCGGAAGGCGACATTTTCCCGGACGGTGAGCGAATCGAAAAGCGCACTTTCCTGGAAAACCATTCCAATTTTTCGTCGCAGTTCAAACAAATCATTCTCACGCATGTGGGCTACGTCCTCACCCAGAACGTAAATATCTCCAGCGTCTGGACATATGAGCCCGAGCGAGAGCTTGAGAATGGTGCTCTTCCCAGAACCGGCGACACCCAAAATCGCTTTCGTCTCGCCTTTTTCGAGGTGAAAGGAAATTCCATCGAGCACAGTCTTGCCTTCGAACGCTATAGACACATTCTCGAAAACGATGACATTGGAAGACGCACTGGTTTCCGACGGAGCGCGTTGTTCAATAGCGGTGGGAGGTGCAGCCATGATTATTGATAGGAGAAAACGGCCATGAGAAATTTGGTTATGAACAAATCTACAACAAGAATCAAGACGGAGGACGCGACCACAGCCTGTGTGGTTGCGCGACCCACTCCCTGGGTTCCGCCGCGCGCCGTCATTCCGTAAAAGCAACCGATGGTAGAAATAATAAAACCAAAAAATAACGGCTTCATCAGGCCCATGAAGACGTCCTGAAATACCAATGTCTGATACGCAGTATTCCAATACTGGTGCCAATCAAGTCCAAACAGAAGAACGGAAACCACTGCGCCGCCAAACAATCCCAGCAAGTCAGAAATGATAGTGAGAAAAAACAGCATGACCGTCGTGGAAACCACGCGCGGGGTGACAAGCTTCTTCATCGGATCGGTGCCCAGAGCGCGCATGGCATCGATTTGTTCGGTCACCACCATCGAACCAAGTTCGCTGGCCATGCCAGAAGCGTTTCTGCCAGCAACCATCAGCCCAGTGATGATGGGTCCGAGTTCGCGTACCATTCCAACCGAGACCAGTTGCCCGATCAATGAAAGCGAACCAAAGCGCTGCAGCGTGTTCGCGCTATTCAAAGCCAGTTCTGCGCCGATGGACAAACCCGTGAGCACGATGATCGGCAGCGATCCGAATCCGATCAGATCCGCCTGCTGGATCATGTCGGCGAAATAGCGAGGTCTTCGAAAGAGGTTGGCGACCGAGTGGGCCGCAAGCAGGGAGTAATCCTGAACTGATTTAATCGTCTCTTTGGCGAATTCCGTCGGAGAAATCAGTTCCATGCGATTTCCGAACTATAGCAGAAGAAGCTGTCAGCTATCAGCTGTCAGCTTTCAGCAAACAACCTGTGTGGCAATATCGTTGAACGCTTCAGGTTTCGCAGTTCGAGAGTCGTAAGCTGATAGCTGACAACTGATAGCTGATAGCTTTATTCTCTCGCCTTCTTCTTGATATCTATACTCAGGCGTTTGATCTTCTGGTTCAGGGTGGAGAGAGGAATGTGGAAACGCTCGGCTGCATCGGTCTGGTTCCAGTTACATTTTTCCAGCATCTCGATGATAATCTGCCGCTCGCAATCTTCCATAATGTCGAACAGCGAAGCATCTGTTCGTGCGTTCAACCGCGGAAAATGCCGTGGCTCGGCCTGCGATCTGATCGGGAAGAAGCTCGGCGCCAACGTCGACGCCTGCGGAAAGCACCACGGCGCGCTCGATAACATTTTCCAGTTCGCGCACGTTACCGGGCCAGGAGTAGGACAATAACGGCCGCAGGGCTTCAGGAGTGATGCGCCGCGCGGGACGCTCATTTTCCTTGGAGTAACGATTAAGGAAAAATTCCACCAGCAGCGGAATATCTTCCTTCCGCTGCCGCAGCGGCGGTAGATCAATCGTGATGACATTCAGCCGATAAAAAAGATCTTCGCGAAATTTGCCCGTCACGCACCTGCTGTTTCAGATCAACGTTGGTGGCAGCGATGATGCGCACGTCCACCTGAATCTCGTGCACTCCGCCCAGATGCATGAACTTGCGGTCCTGCAGAACCCGTAAAATCTTTGCCTGCGTGTCCATGCTCATGGTTGCCGATTTCATCAAGAAACAGCGTTCCCCGGTCGGCAATTTCGAACAGGCCCTTTTTCGAAGCAATCGCGCTGGTAAACGCGCCTTTCACGTGCCCGAACAGAGTCGATTCCAGCAGATCCGGCGGCATGGAACCGGTGTTGACCGGCACAAAAGGCCGATCGCGCCGCGGCGAGTTCAAGTGAATCGCCTTGGCAATCAGTTCTTTGCCGGTTCCGCTCTCACCCTGCAAGAGCACGGTGGACCGGCTGGGCGCGACCTGCGCCACCAGATCGAAAATCTTCAGCATGGGCTCGCTCTTGCCCACAATGTTTTCAAAGTTGTAGCGCTGCTTCAGCGCGCGCTTGAGCTGGACGTTTTCTTCTTCCGCGCGATGCCGTCCAACCGCGGCCCGCACGTCCGCCAGCAATTTTTCGTTGTCCCACGGCTTTTGAACAAAGTTCGCCGCCCCCGCTTGCATCGCCTTTACCGCATTTTCCACCGTGCCGTACGCGGTGATCATGATGATCGAGAGTCCGCGGATCGTGCAGATGAATCTCCGCCAGCAAATCCATGCCATCGCGGTCAGGCAGCGCCAGGTCGAGCAGTACCAGGTCGAAGCTGCGTTCCCCAATCCGTGCTAATCCTTCTTCGCCGCTCGACGCGGATTCCACGCTCGTAGCCTTCGAGTTCCAGCAAAGTCTCCAAAGATTCGCGGATGGCCGCCTCATCGTCGATGATTAACACCGATCCAGCCGCCGCCGAGAGTTGTTTCCCCGGAATTGTGCCGCACTATCACCGCCGCTTCAGACATTCACAGCCTTCCTGGTTAGTGGGAAATCGAGATAGAACGTCGTACCTTGCCCCAGGCGGCTTTCCACGCGAATTTTGCCCGCATGCTCCTGAATAATGCCGTAGGTTACCGACAGGCCGAGTCCCGTGCCTCGGTCGGCTGGCCTTCACGCGGCGCCGTCTTGGTGGTAAAAAATGGATCGTAAATGCGGTGAATATGTTCTTGCGCGATGCCGGTTCCGGTGTCGGAGACCATCACGCCCACGCTGTCGCCATTGGTCGTCGCGATGCGCAGCGTTCCGCCATTGCTCATCGCATCCTGGCATTCAGGAACAAGTTGAGGAATACCTGCTGCAATCGCCCTGCGTTGCCGTTGATCAGTGGAATCTGCTGGCCTCGTTCATCCTGCACTTTGATCTTCGTCACCTTGAACTGGTGGTCGAGAAGCGCCAGCGTATCGGAAATGATTTTGTTGATATCAATCGCCGTGAACTCAGTGCCGCTGGTGCGCGAAAAATTCAAAAGGTTGTTCACGATTTCCGAAGCGCGGAAGGTTTGCCGCGTGATTTTTTCCAGCAGCGCGCCCTTGGGCGAATCGCCCTGCAGTTGCTTCGATAGCATCTGCGCATACGACGAAATCACCGCCAGCGGCGTATTTACTTCGTGCGCCACGCCCGCAGCCAGCAGCCCGATCGACGAAAGTTTGTCGGCCTGCGAAAGCTGCGCCTCCAACTCAACGCGCTCGGTGATGTCATCCATGATGATGAGCCGGCCAATGACGCTGAAGTCTCTTAGTGACCAAGGGCGCAATGGCAACATTGACTACGCGGCTTTCGCCAGTAGGCGTCCCCAATCGAAACTTATAGAGATTGTGAATGCCAGGATTCTGCCGCACCCGGTAGAACGCTTCCACAAACGCTCCGGGGAAAACCTCCCCGAGAGGCCGCGTCAACGCCTGCCAGCGCGGCATGGCGTACATCACTTCCATCTGCGAGTTCCACGACTCGATGCGATCCTCCAGGTCCACCGCCAGCACGCCTACGTTGATCGACTCGACAATATTCTCGTTGAAGTCTTTGAGGCGTTCATACTCGTCGACTTTCTGCTGCAGTGAGACATACAGGCGCGCGTTCTGAATCGCAATCGCAACATAACCCGCCAGCGTCTCCAGCAACTCCACATCCTCGCTGGTCAGGAAATCCCCTTCCATGGTTTTTCCCAGCCCGATGACCGCGATAGTGTGCTTCTGCGCGCGGCAAGGAATGTAGTAATTGAGATCGAGCTTGGCGATGGCCTGTTGCGCCTCTACCGTTTCCCGCGGAACCTGATGAGTGTTGTCAAAGAACAAATGCCCGACAGCATCTTCCGGACGCGGCCTGCCCAGGAAACTCAAATCCAAACCGCTTGTCTGCGCCATTCCGAATGACTTGGCCAACGCAAATTCTGGTATCTCACCCTGTGACAAAAACACCGCCATGCGATCCACCATCAGGGTTCGCGACAAGCGATCGACCACCGCACTGAGCATTTTGTCGAGATCGGTTTCCGAACTAAGCTCGCGTCCAAATTCGATCAGCGTTTTCCGATAGTCGTAGCCCGTGCGATAGAAAACCTGGTCAATGCGCTCCTGAATCCACTTGCGCACCGGATCGAACAACAGCGCCGTCACCACAATAGCCAGCACCAGCCCGATTGGCCCCGAACTCGGCACTTGCAAGTGAACCAGTTCGGCCACGCCCGCTACCACCGCGAAGTACGCGCTCGCGATCGCAGCCGCCGCAAGTGTGTAAGCCATGCCACGCTTGAAGATCAGGTCCACATCCATTAACCGATAGCGGAAGATGGCGTAACCAAACGTCAGCGGCAAAATCCCCAGCGACAACACCGAGATCTTCATCGCCGTCGTCGGCAACGACCCAGTAAGGTAAGGGATCACGTAAAACAGCGTGAACGGCGTAATCGCGAGAATCGTTCCCCGCGTAATCCACTTCAATTGCTGCCGCAGGATCGGTGTGCTTGCCCGGCGATAGTTGTACAGCAGCACTCCCGCAGCGGCGACGAAGAACAATGCCTGGTAACCCATCTCCAGGCGGTCGAGATTCCAGCGCAAGACCTCGCTGGCTTTGAGCAGTCCGACCGCCACTACGTGGACACTCAACAGCAACAGCCCGGGAAGATAAATCGCCGCAATCACCCAGCGATGCTTGCGAATGAACCTATGCCGCTCCGGAAACGTGAGCACGAAATGGAGAAACAGAGCCGCCTGCAACAGCCCGGCGGCCACGTTGCCCCAGTAAATTGTCCAATCAAATCCGTTGAATTTTCCTGAATAATGAAACGTGTAGGAAATAAACGAAACCAGGCAGAAAATATAGAAGTGAGTTGAACTCGGTGCGGTCCAGCGCCGCAGCAAAACATACAGGCCGATTCCGAGATAGATAAGTCCGATCAGCCGTAGCCAGTTATACTGCGAACGCTCGGCTGGAATCGGAATCAACACCACGTCCACCGGAACCGATTGCCGCACCAGCGAGTAAGTAGCTTTTGCCCACGCGCCCACGCGATACAGTTGATGGCTTCGCGCCGCCGCGCTATTTACCTCGTGTCCGTCGATCGCGGTAAGCTGATCGCCGACTTTAACGCCGGCCCGAGTACCCGGACCGCCTGCTTCCACGCGATTTGCGGTTAGCCGGCCCTGATGCTCGAACCACCACACTCCATCGTCCGGAATCTGGAATTGGCGCTCCGCCGAAAAGTTATAACCGGCGTAAACCACTGCAGCCGTGGTCAGCAAGGCCAAAAGAATAGCCGTAAATCGGATTTGGAAATCCCTGTTCATCCGCCGCGCAGGCTCCGCTGCCCGCAGGGAAAAATCATCCTGCTGGACGTTCTGCACTTTCACTGCCATCAGCGGACTCATGAAGCGGCCTCTAAGATGCCTAAATCCAACAGCTTCCAATATTATAGAGACTTTCACATAACTCGCATACGCTTTTTGGAATACACGATTTGGTATTTTGTAAGCCGGTGCGTGAGCTGAAGTTAACCGCCCGTCTCAGCGCGGTAGTCGTCATCCTGGACGAAGTGAAGAATCTCAACCCCATACGACCCGTTCCATCAGGCTCCCATCGCCTAAAACCCAGCTAAAATATAATCACCGACCTAAACAACATGGACAACAAAGCCATCGCCGGCATCCTCTACGAAACCGCTGACCTGCTCGAAATCGACGGCCAGGATTCCTTTCGCATCCGCTCCTACCGCAATGCCGCCGAGGCCATCGAAGCCTTCCCGCAACAGATCGCCGACCTCATCGTTGAGCCCAAACAAGTCCTAGCCATTCCCGGAATAGGCAAAGGAATGCTCCTGAACCTGCAAGAAATGTTCAAGGAAGGCCGGCTTTCGCTGCATGCCGAGATGCTGAAAAAATACCATCCCTCGATGCTCAACCTGCTCAAGATTCAAGGCCTCGGCCCGAAGACCATCGCCCTGATCTGGAGCGCCTACCAGGTATGCGACCCCGAGGGAGTCGAAAAACTTGCACAAGAGGGAAAAATTCGCATCCTCCCGCGTATGGGCGAGAAGCACGAGCAGAAGCTGCTCAAAGCCATTCAAGATTACCGCCGCATCGCCGGACGCTTTCTGCTCGACACCGCCGAAACTCAAGCCACAAAAATCATCGAGCACCTGAGCAATTACTCCGGCATTGACAAAGTCACGCCCGCAGGCTCGCTTCGCCGCGGCCGCGAGACTGTAGGCGACCTCGACATTCTCGTCACCGGCAAAGTTTGTTGCGACGACGCCGAACGCCAAAAGTTGATCGACCACATAATCAAACTGCCGGGCCTGATGGAAATCATCGCTCGCGGCGAAAACAAAATAAGTTTTCGCCTGCGCGGAGGCATGCAGGTTGACGTTCGACTTCTGCCGCCCGACTCATTTGGCGCAGCCATGCAATATTTCACCGGCAGCAAAGCCCACAACGTAGCCCTGCGCCAGCGCGCATTAAAAATGGGATACACACTAAGCGAGTACAGCCTCGCGCAACTGGACACGGAAAAAACGGTAGCAGGAAAAAGCGAAGAAGAAATTTACGCCAAACTCAAGCTGGATTACATTCCCCCGGAACTGCGCGAGAACTTAGGCGAGATCGATGCCGCGGAAAAACACACTCTGCCCACGCTTATCGCGCAGAGCGACATCCAAGGCGATGTCCATATGCACACGGTCGAAACCGACGGCCGCAATACCATCGAAGAAATGGCCGAAGCCGCCCGCGCCCACGGCTACAAGTACATGGCCATCACCGACCACTCAAAAAACCTCGCCTTCGCCAACGGCCTCGACGACAAGCGCGCCGTCGAACACATCCAACGCAATCCGCGCCGCCAACTGAACAAAATCGACGGCATTCGCATTTTCGCCGGAATCGAAGTCGACATTCTCGCCGACGGCACGCTCGATCTTTCCGACTCCGTCCTCGAACAAATGGATCTGGTAATCGCCAGCGTCCACTCCCACTTCAATCAAAGCGCCACCGAGATGACCGACCGCTCTGCTGAAGGCGGTGGAAAATCCCAACACGTCGTTTCTCGGACATCCCACCGGACGCAATGTTGCTCCGCCGCGACGCCTATCAATTCGACATCGACGCCGTCCTGAAAGCCGCCGCCCAGCGCAAAGTCGCCATGGAACTAAATTCGTATCCCGACCGTCTCGATCTATGCGACCGCCATCTCCGCCTAGCCAAACAATACGGCGTGAAAATCGTAATCAATACTGATTCCCACCACACTTCCCACATGGACAAGATCCGCTACGGCATTCTCCAAGCCCGCCGCGCCTGGCTAACCAAACAAGACATACTAAACACGCTTCCCCCCAACGAATTCAGCCAAACGATGAAGCATTCCTGGCCCGCGTAGGCGCGAGCGTCCGCGCTCGTGCCAGCCAGCGCTGGCGCAAAGCAGCCCTCGCGCAGCAGCTTTTAAGGGCGCGGCTTCAGCCGCTCGCATCCGTTCTCTGGACGCTAACCTGGGAGTATCACTAAGCGAGACGACTGAAGTCCCTGTGATCCGTCATTGTGATTTCGTCCTGGAAAACGACTAGAATCAAAAACGAGCTATGCCCGACGACGTATCATCTCCGCCGCCAACTCCCAGCACATCTACGCCCGACCCGGGCACGCGCTTTAACATCGGCGAAGAATTCGGCACCGCAAAAAAGAACCTGCCGCCAGTCAAAATTGTTCTGATCGGCGTAGCCGTAATCGCAGTCATCGCTCTCATCGCCAGCCTCACGCAGCGTCCTCACTCCGCCACAACAGGTTCGATCGACGACGTTGTCTCAGTCGAAATTCCCGATCAAAATTCGATCATGGTCGCCATCAACGTTTCCTTCCAGAACAATGGCGCCAAGCCTTACTGGATTCACACCATCAAAGCCAGTCTCGATACCACCACGGGCAGCTTCACCGACGACGCGGCTTCTCCATCCGACTTCGACCGCTACTTTCAAGCCTTCCCTACGCTCAAGCAGCACGCGCTCGCCCCTCTCGAACGTGAAGCCAGAATCAATCCCGGAGGCCGCACTTCCGGCACCATCATCGTAGTATTCCCTGTAAGTCCAGATGCATTCACCAACCGCAAATCGCTGAAGGTCACAATCCAACCCTACGACCAGCCCGTCCCGCTGGTTCTCACCAGGTAGAATCCCGCACCGCAAAAACAAATCGGCAAAAGGCGTTAGCTGCGTAAGATTCCCGACGAAGCTGAACTCGCCGGCACCCTCCTGCTAGAATTAGTATGTCCCTCTGATGAAACGACTTCGCATTTCCGCCATCTCCTACCTTAATACCGCGCCTCTGATGTGGGATTTCGAGCAGGGAAGCTTTCCCGCGCGGAACACTTTTGATGTTTCCTATACCATTCCATCGCTTTGTGCCGCCAGTCTGCGCGATGGGTTGGCGGACATTGGCATTATTCCTGCGGCGGCTTACACCAGCATTCCTGATCTGGCGATTCTCCGGGGAGTTGCCATCGCTTCGCGCCGCGCGGTTCGCTCCATCCTGCTGGTGAGCAAAGTTCCGCTGGAAGAGATTCAGACCGTCGCTTTGGATACTTCTTCGATAACCTCGGTCGCGCTGCTCAAAATTCTGTTCGCGAAATGGTGGGGAGGCGAACGAAAATTCAGCGCGATGGCGCCTGATATCGAGCAGATGCTAAGGGTAAACGACGCCGGATTGGTCATCGGAGATCCGGCGTTGCAGATCGACCGGTCGCAATACCTTACTTACGATCTCGCCGAGGAATGGATACGTTTGACGGGCAAACCGTTTGTCTTTGCCTTTTGGGCGATTCGGCAGGCCGCGTTGAACCGTGCTCCTCGCGATTTGGATGTCGCCGGAGCATTTCAGGAATCACGAAACCATGGTCTCCTGCCGAACAGTCTCGATGTCATTGCCCGCGAGTGGGCGCCGCGCCTGGCCTTGGGCCCGGAAGATGTGAAAAGTTACCTGACGGAGAACATCCATTACTCGCTCGATTCGGATTGCCTGGACGGCATGCGTCTGTTCTACGAGCTTGCTCGCGAATGCGGGGCATTGCCCTCGGCTCCGTCATTGTCTTTTCTGGACGCGGCGAAGGCGGTCGTAATCTAGTTAATTTCTCTAGCCGCGATACTGCCTGTACACTAACCTGCAGCAAAACCCAATGCTGCCACATTTCCATCCGTTGTTCGCCGTTTCCACCTGGGTACGCCTGCGCCGTCTCGGCGGCCCCGGACTTGTGTTGTTAGGGATCGCGGACAACTCTGTCGTTCCCCTGACCGGCAGCATGGACGTGCTCACTATCTGGTTGGCCGCCCGCCATCGCGAGCCGTGGATTTATTACGCCCTTATGGCGACGATAGGGGCCGTGATTGGCGGATACATTACTTATGCGCTGGCATGCAAGGGCGGCAAGGAAGCGATGGAGCGCAAGCTCTCGAAACGTCGAGCTAAGAAAGTTCAACAGAGATTCGAGCGCTGGGGGTTCTGGGCCATCGCGATTCCAGCTCTCATGCCTCCGCCTTTTCCGTTTGTGCCGTTCCTGATCGCGGCGGGCGCGATGCAGTACTCGCGAAAGAAATTTCTGGGTTCGCTGCTGTTTGGACGCGGGGTTCGCTACGCGATCGAGGCCTACCTCGGATCGCTTTATGGCAGGCACATCCTTCGTTTTTTCGCGCGCTACCAGAAACCGGCGCTGTCAATTTTGATCGGGCTGGCGGTCATCGGCGGAATTATTTCGCTGATCCAATATCTTCGTTACAAGCATCAGACGCCTGCCCCTCAGCGTAGTAGCGCAGCCTAACGGAGCTTTCATTTGGAGCAACCGCCTTGCCTCCGCTAGAATTGTTAGAGCGATACTGAACTCCCATGACCTTGACCAAGCAGCAAGCTCTCGATCTGTTTCGTTCCGATGACCTGATCGGCATTGGCATGGAAGCTGACGCGGTGCGCCGCAAGCTGCATCCCGAGGGCGTGGCTACGTACATTATCGATCGCAATATCAACTACACAAATTACTGCACCGAATACTGCACGTTCTGCGCGTTCTATAGGCCGCTGAAGGGGCCCAAGGCGAAAGAGGGATACATCCTCGATTTTGAAACCATTTACGAGAAGATTCGCGAGACTGTCGAAATGGGCGGGACCGGGGTGCTGATGCAGGGCGGGCTGCATCCTGACCTGAAAATTGACTGGCATGAGCAGATGCTGCGCGGCATTAAGCAGCGCTTCCCTAAAATTCACCTGCACTGCTATTCGGCATCGGAAATTATTGCGATTGCGGAATACAGCGAGCTAAGCATACGCGATACTATTTCGCGGCTGCGGGATGCCGGTCTCGATTCGATTCCCGGCGGCGGCGCGGAGATTCTCGACGACGAAGTCCGCTACAAGATCGCGCGCCTGAAATGCCTCACCGACGATTGGCTCAACGTGCACCGCACCGCGCATCAGTTGGGAATGAGAACCACTGCAACCATGATGTTCGGTGTCGGCGAGAATTACGAAAATCGTGTGAACCATTTTCAGCGGCTGTATGAGCTGCAAGAAGAGACCGGCGGATTTACCGCGTTTATCCCCTGGAGCTTCCAGCCCACGAATACGGCTCTAGGCGGGCGTCATTGGGACGAAGCTACGGCGGTTGAATATCTGAAAGTGCTGGCGATCTCGCGGCTTTATCTCTCGAATTTCCTCAATGTGCAATCCAGTTGGGTGACTCAGGGACTGAAAGTTTGCCAACTAGGTCTGCGGTTCGGCGGCAACGATGTGGGCTCGGTGATGCTCGAAGAGAACGTCGTACGAGCTGCAGGTGTGACCAATTGCACGACTGAAGAAGAACTACGCCGCATCATTCGCGATGCTGGCTTTAAACCTGCACAGCGAGATACGCTGTATCGGACATACTTCCTGAACTAGAGGCTCCTGTTTTCTTACGTTTTCTTCCCACAATTTTACCGGGTTAACTTTGATGTTAGTTTCATTTTTCTCGCGCAAGCTGGCCAGCCATGCGGCTGCCACGGCTCTAAATTATTTCGCCTACAACTTCATCAAGATTCATCGTACACTGCGCATGAGTCCAGCTATGGCGGCTGGCGTCACGGATGAGTCGCGGGGATTTGGAGATTTGGTTTGCCCTCCGGGAAGCCTACGAACAGCGGCGTAAATGCTAAATCCAGACCCAAGATCGCCCCTAAATCGTGTCGTCTTCGCGATTCTCGGCCTTATGTTTATCGGAGCCGGCTTGTCCACGCTCAAGCAAGGACATCTGCTCGTCTATCATAACTGGTGGGGAGGAACGGTATTTGGCCCATTTGCAATTCTGATTGGTGTTTTGATCTTAGTATGGGTGATATTCAAGCCGGACGTGTTTAAAGCCTAGATTCAAGGTAGCCCACTAACCTTAGCTTTCTCGCCGGTGTGCTTTTGCGCGCCTGTTGTAAAATCCAAATCTACTATGCAGACGAAAATTCCTGTGGGGATTCTGGGCGCGACCGGGATGGTAGGGCAGCGCTTCGTGCAAATGCTGGAACACCACCCCTGGTTCGAAGTGGCATGGCTGGCGGCTTCCGATCGCTCGGAAGGCCGCCTCTACGGCGACGCGGCGCGCTGGAAGATGAAAACGCCTATGCCATCGAATGCGGCGAAAATGAAAATATCGCCTGCCACTCCCGATGGCGCGACGAAAATTATTTTCGCCGCGCTTGACGCGTCGATTGCGGCGGAGATGGAACCGCGTTTCGCCGGCGCGGGTTGCATTGTGGTCACGAACTCCAGCGCATTGAGAATGCAGAGTGATGTTCCGCTCGTGATTCCGGAGGTCAATCCGGATCACATCCAGATGGTTGAATGTCAAAGCTGGCGAAAAAAGTCCGGCGGCTTTGTGGTCACCAATCCCAACTGTTCCGCCATCGGATTAGTTATGGCCCTGAAGCCTTTGCAGAATGAATTTGGACTTAAGACCGTAATGGCGGTAACCATGCAAGCGGTCAGTGGCGCGGGATACCCCGGCGTCGCGTCGCTCGACATTCTAGGAAATGTGATTCCCCACATTCCCAAAGAAGAAGAAAAAATGGAGGAGGAGACGCGCAAACTTCTGGGACAGCTCAACGGTGCGGGGGTGATACCGGCTGATTTCAGGATGAGCGCGCACTGCAACCGCGTAGCCGTGGAAGACGGACACACTGAATCCGTGTCGGTGCAGTTGCGAGAAAAAGCTCGGCCCGAGGAAATTATTAACGCATGGAACAAATTCCGCAGCATTCCCCAGGAATTGAAGCTGCCCAGTGCCCCTGAACAGCCCGTGCGTTATACGGAATCCGCAGACCGGCCACAGCCGCGATATGACGTCGAAGCGGGCAATGGCATGACCGCAACTGTGGGGCGGTTGCGCCCATGCGGAGTTTTGGATTGGAAGTTCACCGTACTTTCTCATAACACCATTCGAGGCGCGGCTGGCGCTGCCCTGCTGAACGCTGAATTACTCAAGGTGCAGGGTTACCTCGATTGATCGCTTACCTCAAAAGATTTTCATACAGCCGAATTGCACCTGACCGCGCAAATTCGTTTCCGAGGTGCGCGCGCCAATGATTGTCATGAAATTTGGCGGCACCTCACTGCAGGACGCCACTGCCATCGAGCGGGCCGCAGCGATTGTCAAAGGGCGGCTGGCACAGAAGCCGGTGGTGGTGGTCAGCGCCATGTCCAAGGTTACTGACCAATTGCTGGCAATGGCGCGGGCGGCAGGAAATGGCGATCGCAAAGCCGCGCTCAGTCTTTCGCGCTCGCTGCGAGAGCGCCACTATAACACGGCTGGAGAACTGCTCGGCACGGCGCTTTTCACGGAATTCCACGGAGATTTGGGAGTCTACTTCGAAGCACTCGACGAATTGCTACGCGGGATTGCTGCGGTAGGCGAGTTGACCCCGCGCACCACTGATCACGTCGCTGCCTTCGGCGAAATTCTTTCCAGCCGAATTATCTCCGCGGCGTTTTCTGCGAACGGCCTCGACGCCACCATGGTCGATTCGCGCGAATGTATTGTCACTGATAACGAGCACATGCGCGCCGCTCCTCTGATGGAAGAGACGAATCAGCGGCTTCGCCAGAAAGTGCAGCCCGCGCTGGACAAAGGCCGCGTGCCAGTGATGGGAGGCTTCATTGGTGCCACGAAAGCCGGCATCACTACTACGATCGGTCGTGGCGGATCCGACTATTCCGCGGCCATTGTCGGCGCCGGGCTGGGCGCGGAACGAATCGAAATCTGGACCGACGTCGATGGTATGCTGACCACCGATCCCAACTTGTGCCCCGAAGCTAGGCGGATCAAAGTCATCAGTTTCGATGAAGCGGCGGAATTAGCCTACTTCGGCGCCAAAGTGTTGCATCCCGCTACAGTGTTGCCAGCGATCCAAAGAAACATTCCAGTCTACGTGCTGAACTCGCGCAATCCTGATTGCGAAGGAACGCGCATCTCAGCCCGCGTGCCTCATTGCAAAAATTCTTTCAAAGCGATCGCCGCAAAAAAACGCATAACTATTATCGATGTTGCCGCGCCACGCATGCTTCTGGCCCACGGCTTCCTGCGCGCTATCTTCGAGGCCTTCGACCGTCATCGAATCGCCGTGGATGTTGTCTCTACTTCGGAAGTCAGCGTTTCGCTCACGGTGGACTCAAACGAATCGATCCCCGCGCTGGCAGCGGATTTGGCGAAACTGGCGGATGTCAAGTACGAAGGCCGCAAAGCCATCGTTTGTCTGGTGGGAGAAAATCTGCGGGAAACGCCGGGGATCGCCGCGCGTGTCTTCGGCGAGCTATCCGACGTAAAGATCCGCATGATTTCCCAGGGAGCCTCGGAGATCAATCTCACATTTGTGATTGAGGAAGACGAGGTACCGCAGGTGATCCGGCGGCTGCACAAGATATTTTTCTCAGATCTCGATCCCGAAGTATTCGCCTGATCAGCTCTCTACTCGACCATCGCCAAAAAGGTACGATATAGGCGGCAGATTTTTCGATGAACATTCTTGTTTTAGGCCGCGGCAAAACCGGCTCGCTGGTAGCGGAAGTCGCACGCGAGCGCGGTCATCATGTGAAGGTAGTGGGCGCCGCCGAGAATCCGCGAAGCGCCGCTTTGACCGCAGATAAACTTGCTGCGATCGACGTGGTCATCGACTTCACCACCCCGGCCTCGGTTCTCCAGCATATTGAAGCCTGCCTCCGCGCGGGGAAAAGCATTGTAGTGGGCACCACCGGGTGGTATGGCGAGCTGCCGCGAATCCGCGAGTTGGTGCAACAGCACAAAGGCAGTTTGCTCTATGCCTCCAACTTTTCCATCGGCGTAAATCTGTTTTTTGAGGTGGCGCGAAACGCCGCCGCCGCGCTCCAGCACGAGTACTTCGGTCAAATTTTCGAACGCCATCACGCGCAGAAGAAGGACGCGCCTTCAGGAACTGCCATATCTCTGCAGAGAATCATTCGCGAAACGGCAGGTACGGAATTGGAAATTACCTCATTTCGCGAAGGCGATGTGGTCGGCATGCATGAGCTGGTACTGGATTCGCCGAGCGATACCATCTACCTTTGTCACGACGCCAAGTCCCGCCGCGGATTCGCGGAAGGCGCCGTGAGAGCCTCCGAATGGCTCATCGGGAAAAAAGGATTCTTCGACTTCAAAGACGTCTGGCGCGAAATGTGACGAACTTGGTAGCGCCGGCATCCTGCCCTCAGGAGTGCGGGCGAGACGCCGACGCTACCAAAATCAGGCTACTGCTTTGTGGTGGCTTTGAATCCTAGAGTTGCGCCCGAGCTGTTCACGTAGCGTCCTACCATTTCGAGGGTGTCATTGACGCCGTCGGGTTTGGTCTCGGTCGTCGCCTTTGGATCGATGACATCGTAGTACTTGCCGCCGTGATACAGGAAACCAATCTCGTCGCCAGCGGAATTGAAATAAGCACCCGCTACGTCACCCTTGTTGTTCAGGGTGCGAGCAATTGTTCCGGTTGTGGCAGCCTTTGGATCAGCGATTTTCTTGAAGGTCTTGCCGTTGTAGACGAAGCTCTGGTAATCGCCGGAAGAGTCGAGGGCAAACATAAGGATCTGGCCGCTGTTGTTAATATCCCAGGCGTATGGCGTGGTATCGCCGGTCACGTCGATGCTCGTGTACTTGGCGCCTTTCTTCACGAAGGCATGCTGGACGCTGGCGGAGTCGAGATACGCGCCTACAACATCGCCCGCGTCATTAATCCCGATGGCCTGGGTTCCATTTGATTTGGGGAAGTTGATGGCAGTGAATTTGCCACCTGAATATACAAATCCCTCGAACAAACCGGTCTTGGTGCTGGTGCAGAAACCGGCGGCCGCGCCTGATTTGTTGATACCGTAGAAAGCAATTGCGGCAGGGTAGCCACCGGTGGTTGTGCAACCCGCGTGATCAACGGTGGTTAGCTTCTTTCCGACGAGGATCATGGCGTGCTGCACGCTTTTCGCGTCGACGTAATCGCCGGCAATTGCGCCCGCGTTGTTGACGGCGAACGTGTCAGTCTCTGTCGCGGTCTTGTTAGCATGAACGTCTGAGAAGGTAAAGGTTAACGGCGGCGCCGCCGCAATGCCGACGGCGACAAACATCAAAACTACCAGGACGCCTGAAATGGATTTTTTCACCGGTTTCTCCTTAGATCAATATGCTGGGCGCCAGGGCCCGTGATGGAAGTGTATGCGGCCCAAAATTATCGTCCCCGTATTGCAGGCGGTCAAGATGAAAGGTTTTGCACTTCTACGCGAAGGGATCTCTTAGGAATCCGCCGCTGAGTTGGTGAGACAGGACAATTGATTCCAGAAGTACGTGCGCCACAACGATGCACGGTCTCTTAATGTTTCTCTCCGACCTTCCGTCGCTTCAAAGCACTCGCCGCTTCAAGTCGTAAGAATCTGCCGGGAAAGTGCAATCTCGTGCATGTTGACCCACTATGCGACGATAGCCAGCGACGAGCAAACAACTGACAACTCGCTGCTTCCGGCTAAATCGGGCAGAGCCAAAGCTTGGCCTGATAATTGCTAATGTCGGTGATGCTAATAAACTCTATTATAACGATAGAGTTTATGGCATAATTCCCAACTTATGAAAATCTCGCAAAAGGGTCTATACGCTCTGCAGGCAATGATGATGCTGGCACGCCACTACAATCAGGGCGCGATTCGCATCCGTGACATCGCCTACGAAGAAACTTTGCCGGAAAAATTTTTGGAACTGATCTTGTTGGAGATGAAGAATGCGCGCATGGTCGAAAGCGTGCGCGGCGCCAAGGGCGGATACCAGTTGCGCCGGCCTCCATCCGAGATCCATCTGAGCGAGATCATCCGTCTCATTGACGGTCCGCTAGCCCCGTTCGGAGACGCCGACCAGTTGCGCACGTTGATCGATCGTGACGCCGAGCATCGCGCACTGTATCAAGTTTTTCTTGCTGTGCGCGATGCCGCGGCCAAGATCCTTGAACACACGACACTGGCCGACATCATGGATGGCGAGGGCGCGAATGCTGGCAAATCCGGCAAGCGGCGCAAGAAGAAGGGCGACGGGCCGAGCCTTTTGCCCATGGTGGTCCACGGGACCGGGAGCCGCGGAAGAGATGAGTAAACGGTTCATCTTTTCTAGCATGGCGGCGTTCTTTTTCCTCGTCCTGCCTTCGCTCGGTCAGACGGTAGTTCGCGTGGGCGCGTTTCCCAACATCACCCACGCGCAAGCCATGGTCGGCAAGGCTAACGGATGGTTCGAAAAAGCCCTGGGTCCAAGCGCAAAGATCCAATGGACAAGTTTCAACGCCGGCCCCTCCGCCATCGAAGCCTTATTTTCCGGCGCTCTCGATATGACTTACGTCGGGCCGAATCCCGCTATCAGCGGCTACGTGCGCTCCAACGGCGAAGCGCTTCGAGTGGTCGCCGGTGCAGCTAGTGGCGGCGTGGCTTTGGTAGTGAGAAACGATTCGGGCATCCGCAAGCCGGAAGACTTTCACGGCAAGCGAGTGGCATCGCCGCAACTCGGCAATACGCAGGACGTAGCGTTGCGTGCGTGGTTGAAGGCTCATGGCATGAAATCCAACGACAAAGGTGGCGATGTCCAGGTGATCCCGCTGGCCAACTCCGACCAGTTGACACTGTTCTTGCGGAGGCAGCTCGATGCTTCATGGGCTCCCGAGCCCTGGGCTACGCGCCTGATTCATGAAGGCAACGCCCATCTGTTTCTTGACGAACGTGATCTGTGGCCAAAGGGACAATTCGTGATCACCCATCTGATCGTGAGCACTAAATTTCTTCGCGAGCATCCGGATGTGGTGAAGAACTGGATTGCTGCCCACGTGGAATTGACCGATTGGATCAACGGCCATCTCCCTGAAGCCAAGAAAATATTGAACGCGCAATTGCAAAAGGAAACTGGCAAGGCGCTTGCTCCGGGCGTGCTGGATGAGGCTTTCGGAAGATTACAGCTCACCTACGATCCTATTCGCAGCTCGCTGCTGGCCTCGGCTCGTTCCGCATACGAGGCCGGTTTTCTGGGAAGGCAAATGCCGGATTTATCCGGCCTATACGACCTGAATCTCTTGAATCAGGTTCTGGCAGAGAAGAGAAAGAAGACAATTCAATGACGCCGAATCCAGTAGTACAACCTTCATTCGCGGCTGATCATAGACGTCCGCTACGCCCTGCCAGCACTCGATGGAAATCGGCATTAGGTTCCGCGGTTCTTGCCCTCCGACATGACGAGGCGGTTCCGAAAGTCTCTCTCCACGGCATTTCCCTCAGCTACAAAACCAATGACGGCTCACATTTGCTCGCGCTCGATAACATCAATCTGAAAGTGAAAGCGGGCGAATTCCTCTGCATTGTCGGACCGTCGGGCTGCGGAAAATCCACGCTGTTGCACCTGATCGCCGGACTTCACCAGGCCACATCGGGAAATGTGTTGGTGGATAACAAAGTTGTGCAAGGTACCGGCACCGACCGAATTCTCATATTCCAGGAACTCGGACTTTTTCCCTGGCTCACCGTAGGCCAAAACGTCGAGTTCGGCATGAAGATGAAAGCAGTTTCCAAAGCTGAACGCGAGCAGAAAACCCAGTATTACCTGCGCCTGGTGCATCTCTCCCAGTTCAAGGACAGCTACACTCATCAACTGTCAGGCGGAATGCGGCAACGCGTTGCGCTGGCCCGCGCCCTCGCCACCGAACCCGACGTTCTGCTCATGGACGAACCCTTCGCCGCCCTGGACGCTCAAACCCGCGACCTGCTGCACGACGAACTGGAACGAATCTGGTCCGAGACCGGCCGCACCATTATTTTCGTGACTCACAATGTACGCGAGGCCGTGCGGTTGGGAGATCGTGTAGCTCTGATGACCTTCCGTCCCGGACGCGTGAAGCGTGAATTCCTCATCGACTTGCCGCGGCCTCGCGTGCTGGAAGACATGCCTGTAGCGAAAAGCGCGCGCGAGATTCTCAACGAATTGCGCGAAGAAATTAACAAGTCGCTGGAAGAGCAGTACGGCCCGAAAGAGGTCCGGGCATGAAGCGTTTCGCCAAACATGCAATTTTCTACGGCGTGCTCTTTGCCATTTGGGCTGTACTGGCCAAATTGAAAATATGGCCGCCGTACGTCTTCCCCACGCCGAAAGGTGTGGCGGAGTCGTTGTGGGCGGGTTTCGCCGATCATAGTTTCTGGATCGCAATTGCCGTCAGCATGAAGCGCATGTTGCTCGGCTACAGTTTGTCGGTAGTGTTGGGAATGGTGCTGGGCCTGGGTGTCGCCAGCAACAAGTTTCTCGAAGAAACCATGGGCGGCTTGCTGGTCAGCTTACAAAGTTTGCCCAGTATTTGCTGGCTGCCGCTGGCCGTCTTGTGGTTCGGCCTCACGGAAAAAGCGATTCTTTTCGTAGTGGTAATGGGATCGCTGCTCTCCGTGACGATTGCCATGGAAGCGGGCCGTCAGCAGATGCCGAAGATCTACGGCATGGCTGGTCGGAATCTTGGGGCACGGGGCTTCAAACTGTTCTGGTACGTACTGCTTCCAGCCAGCTTGCCTTTCATTCTTTCCGGTCTGAAACAGGGCTGGGCGTTCGCCTGGCGCTCGCTGATTTCCGGCGAAATGATCTTCGTCAGTCTGGGTCTCGGGCAGTTGCTGATGATGGGCCGCGATTTGAACGACATGAGTCAGGTGATCGCCGTCATGATGCTGATCATTGCCATTGGATACATTGTCGATGGTCTGGTCTTCAAGACCATCGAACGCCGGTTGCAGCATAAGTGGGGCTTGGCACCGGCTTAGCTTCTCCGTATGTCTCGATTGAATTCTGTGCGGTAAAGTACCCAGCTCCCAGGCGAGTCGAAAACGACAAGGGCGTGGAAATGCAATGAAGTTCGGCGATAAAGCGCCATAAATGTCTATCATGTCAATCATGATAGTTCCTATGATCGATTTAAACGGGCTTCCATGCAAAACGACGGCTGCCGTTATTTCCAGATTGACGTGTTGTTTAACTGAAAAACTCAAAAAGGAGAGAATTGAAATTCCATGAAATCAACTAAGACCCTGTTTCTCACCGTCCTCACGCTTGCCGTTCTCACTATGGGCGCTTGGGCAGAAAACCCGGCATCAGGTGCGCCGGCTACCAAAGAGACCACCTCAGTACCTGCGTCTCCGCCACCAATTACGGCTGCCGATGTTCAGTCTTTGAGGGATGCCATGGCTGCGCAGCAGCAACAGATCGAGCGGCTTACTTTGCAATTGCAACGCCTGCAGGCCGGGCAGCCGCCGCAACCCACGTCGGACAAGACGGACGCCGTCCCCGCCTCGCAACAGTTGGCGGAAGTGAGCAATGTTGCGATCCAGCAAAATCCCGCCCCCAGCGGCCTCAACCTGCAGGAAACGACGCCGCAGACCCCTCCGAACCCCATGGAGAGCCCCGTCATCTCCATTCGCTTCAAAGGAATCACAATTACTCCGGGCGGGTTCGCAGAAGCTGCCTTCGTGCGGCGGTCGAGAGCTCTCGGCGCAGACCTAACCACCCCCTTCAATTCGCTGACTATGCCGGGTGCTTCGCAGAGTCAGCTGTCGGAGTTTTTCGGCTCCGCCCGCCAGTCTCGCCCTACTATTTACGTCGACGGACGTCTGGGGAATGTAGAGTTCTCCAGCTACGTCTCGGGTGACTTTCTCTCCGCCGCCGACACCTCCACCGCCACTGCAGACGAACAGTTACAGCTTCCGGCTTCGCCAGGCGTGGGGCCAGGCCAAATTCGATAACGGATGTAGCTTCCTCGGCGGCCAGATGTGGAGCCTGGTGACGGAAAATAAAGCAAGGCATCGCCCCCAGCGACGACCTGGGCAAGACCAACGATTCTCGTCCCATGACAATCGACCCGGGATATAACGTCGGGTTTACTTTCGCCCGCCAGTATGGCATTCGCGTGACCAAAGACTTCGACCATAAGGTTGCCATCGCCGTGGCCGTGGAAAACGCGCAAGCCACACTCTCTACTCACGGAAACACTGACAACTTCCTGCTTGGTGAGGCGGGCGCGACCAACAGCTATAACGACGCGGTCACCGGTTGCGCCATCGCTCCTATACTCCGACTGGCGCACCACCCCTGTCTACTACGTACTTGCTACGCCTGCAGGCACTTATTCCTTCAACCCGTCGCCCGATATCGTCGCCAAGGCGGCATTCGATCCGGGTTTTGGACACTACGAGGTCTTCGGATTGTATGACCGGTTTCGCGACCGCGTCATTTCCTTGCGCAAACTTCACCATCGGAACGACCGGACCTTGCCCGAACAACGCCGCGAATACGGTCCCAGCGCTTTGGGTGCCTATAACTCCTCGAAAAATGGCGGCGGCCTCGGCGCCAACGCTCGCTGGACTTTCGACGATAAACACATCGTGTTCGGTCTGCACGGTTTTGGAGGCAGCGGAGTGGGGCGGTACGGCGCCGCACAGCTTGCTGATCTTGCCATTCATGCCAACGGAACTCCCAACCCGATTAAGGATTACCAGGGGTTGGCCACGCTCGAGTGGCACGGTAAGAAGCTGGACGTCTATCTTGTACACTGGCGCCGAGTATGCCAGCCGGACCGACGACTACGATGCCAACACAAAAGCGTATGTCGGCTACGGATCGCCGCACTTCAATAACACCGGTTGCTACACCGAGACTGCTCCTTCTATCGCGGTTTCGAACGGCTTCAATCCCGGGTCGCTCTCGAAGTGTACTGCCGATACGCGGGCGGCCATCGAAGGCACAGCCGGCTTCTGGTACCGCTTCTACAACGGGCCTCGAGGCAGATTCCAGTTCGGCACGCAGTACTCCTACGTGACCCGTCAAACCTGGTCTGGTGTGGGCCCGGCGGGAAATGGAAATCCTGGAGTAACGCCGGAAGGACTGGACGGGATGGTCTTCACGTCGTTCCGTTACTACTTGCCGTAAAGCGAAAATGGTCTCGCGTCATGTTTGACGCGAGACCATCAGGCTTGAACAGCCGCTTAACTTTCTGAGGGCGCGTCCTCCCCTTCGGAAACGCCGCCGGTCCGGTTTCAGGGTTCTCTCCTTTCCCGGGCCGGCGGCGTCAAGTTGTCTGATCGTCAACCGAAGCCAAGGCCGATTGTTTTTGTGGTCATCAACCGAAGCCAAGGGTGCCCCACCCTTTTCCGCGTTCTCTGCGGAAAGGGTGGGACACGTGACACTCAAACCAAAAGGCTTCGCCGGCTGTTTCAAACCAATCCCCAGCTAACGCAGCAGCGATTCCCAACCTTTCCTGGAAGCGAGTTGAAGCTGCGCAGAGAACCGGAGTAAGTGCCAGGAAAGATGGAGCCGACGACCAGAGTTGAACTGGTGACCTGCCGATTACGAATCGGCTGCTCTACCAACTGAGCTACGTCGGCCTTTGATCGACAATGCGGGAACATCGACAGCGGCTGATTGCAGCCAACTGTCGTCCCTGATTTTAACAGAACGCACTCTCTGCTCAGCCCACCGCATCTCGACTCCCGCGCCGCCTGCCTTTACACTTAAATAGTGAAGATTGCTCTCGGCCAAATCAATCCCACTGTCGGAGATTTCGCCGGCAACGCGGCCAAAATTATTGATTTCTCCCATCGCGCCCAATCCGTCGGCGCGGGATTAATCCTTTTTCCCGAACTTTCGGTCTGCGGATATCCGCCGCGTGACCTGGTTGAACGCGCCTCTTTCGTCCAGCACAACCGCGAAACTCTCGACCGTATAGCCGCCGAAACCCGCGGCATCGCCGTGATCTGCGGCCTCGTCACTCCCGCCCAGGCGGAGAGCGGCAAAGCCGTAATGAATTCCGCCGCGCTGCTCAAAGACGGCCGCGTGGGCTTTCTTCAATCCAAAATGCTTTTGCCCACCTACGATGTCTTCGATGAAATGCGCAACTTCGCTCCTGCAAAAAGCCAAGTTCTCTTTCCGTTCTGTGGCAAGCAAATGGCTCTCACCATCTGCGAAGACGCTTGGAACGACAAGCATTTCTGGAACAAGCGTCTGTACACCTTCGATCCCGTCGAGGCTTTGGTCTCAGCAGGCGGCAACTTCGTGTTGAACATCTCCGCCTCACCGTTCTGGCTCGGCAAGCGCGAGCTGCGCCGCAACATGCTCGCCTCAATCGCACGCAATCACAAAGTTCCGGTCGTAATGGTGAATCAGATCGGCGGCAATGACAGTCTGCTCTTCGACGGTTCGAGCGTGGTGTTAAATCCCGCCGGAGAAATAATCGCGCAAGGAAAATCTTTCGAAGAAGACCTCATCTACTTCGACTCCGATCAACTAACCGGCGAGATGCACCCCCAAATCGAAGGCGAAGAAGCAAGCGGATACGCCGCGCTGGTATTGGGCACTCGCGACTACGTTCGCAAGTGCGGATTCAGCCAGGTAATCGTCGGCCTGAGTGGAGGCATCGATTCCGCCCTGACCGCCGCCATCGCCGTCGACGCCCTCGGACCAGAAAATGTCATCGGAGTCGGCATGCCCGGCCCGTATTCCTCGACCGGCTCCATCGACGATGCCCGCGCTCTCGCCGAAAATCTCGGCATCCGTTTCGAACTGCTGTGTATCACCGACATTTTCGAAAGCTACCAAAAAACCTTGGCCAAACCCTTCGCCGGACGCAAAGAGGATGAGACCGAAGAAAATATCCAATCACGAGCCCGCGGCACGCTGCTGATGGCGCTCTCCAATAAGTTCGGCGCTATCGTGCTCAGCACTGGAAATAAAAGCGAGCTCGCGGTCGGCTACTGCACTCTATACGGCGATATGGTCGGTGGCCTCGCGGCAATTTCCGATGTGCCCAAAACTTTGGTTTACCGACTAAGCCGCTATGTGAATTCGCGCCGCTTGGTAATTCCGCAAGCCAGTCTGGATAAGCCGCCATCCGCCGAGCTGCGCCCCGGTCAAATGGACAGCGACACGCTTCCACCCTACGACGTGCTCGACGCCATCCTCGAAGACTACGTCGAAGACTCACACACCGCCGACCAGATCGCCGCCGACCGCGGCTTCGATGTTAGTCTGGTCAAGCGCGTAATTCGCATGGTGGAACGCAGCGAGTACAAGCGCCAGCAGGCAGCGCCAGGCATAAAAATTTCAGCGAAAGCATTCGGCTACGGCCGCCGCTTTCCCATAGCGGCCAAGTCGGATATCTAGAACGTCGTGGGGAAAAGAAGAGATTCGAATCCGGCATTCGCGTAGATCGCGCCGATTAAAAAGATTCGTATCAGGTTGTGCCTTCAGGCATACCGCAGACCGCATTAAATGATTTCGGCTTTGGCCGCCGGGTTTTAGTTAAACTCAATCGCACCGGTAATTCGAAAGGAACGCATGCAATCTCTATTGAAATATCTCTTCATCACGGCCCTCTTACTAACTTTCGCGACCGCGCAACAAGCGCCAGTCCCTTCCCACGCCAAGACCACTGCGAATCTTCCTTCCGAAGAAACGGTGAATGCTTTTCTCCACCAATGGTTCGGATACGACTCTTCGCTAACCTGGAAAATAGTCAGCATCAAGCCTTCTGAAATCGAAGGCCTGTCCGAAATCAATGCAGTGCTAAGCGGCGAGCATGGCCAGCAGCAGCTAAAACTCTACGTCACGCCCGACGGCAAACACGCTGTCAACGGAGAGATCATGCCATTCGGCGCCCATCCCTTCGCCGCCGACGAAAAGGAGTTGGAGCGTGGCATGAACGGACCATCACGCGGCCCCGCCGACGCCCCAGTCACGGTCGTCGATTTCAGCGATCTGCAATGCCCACACTGCAAAGATGCCCATCCTGTCCTTGAAAAACTAGCCTCAGAAAACAAAAACGTTCGCCTGGTCTTTCAGAGCTTCCCGCTGCCCATGCACGATTGGGCCGCCAAAGCCGCTGCCTACGCTGACTGTGTAAGCCGCAGTTCGAACGATGCATTTTGGAAATTTGTTTCCAGCGTCTTCGCCGCTCAATCCGACATCACCGCCGCCAACGCCGACGAAAAACTAACCGCACTCGCCGACAGCGCCGGGGTAAAGGGAGCCGACATCGCAGCCTGTGCGGCAAAGCCCGAAACAACTTCACGAGTAGAAAAGTCCGTCGCTCTAGGCAAGGCCCTCAACGTCAACAGCACGCCCACCATTTTCATAAACGGCCGCCAGCTCCCCGCAGTACCCTACGAAGTTCTCCAAAAGCTGGTAGACTTTGCCGCCAAGGAAAATACGCAAGCCAAAAAGTAAACATATTGTTGTCCGGAGCCCGCACTGCCATCCAAGCCCCTTCGTCATCCCTCGCGAAGCGAGGGATTCACGTTTCCTGCGCAGAACCAAAACCTCGGGATGACGGACGTCATCCCGCGACTCACTGCCCACCCTTAGGCAGCCAAACTTCCACACTCTGTCCCGGACTACTTTCCACCACATGCGGCGTGATCACAACCAACAACTCGTCCGTCTCATCCATCTTGCTGTTGGTCACCATAACTTGATTGATCCCCGGAATCGCACCCAGCCCCGGAATCCCATTCAAACTAAGTTGTTCGGTCCGGCTAATCGAACCAGCGACCACCGCTGGTTCGCCGTCCACCAGCGTAATGTTCCCTTTGTATTCGCGGTTCGAAATCACTGGCACGCCGTTTATGCTTTGCCCCGCCAGCGTGCGGAACTGCATTTCAAAAGCCATTCCTACGTCTGAGTTCGGATACACCGTAGGTTTCATCTTGAAAGTCAAACCCAGATCTTCATAGGTAAAAGAAGGGAACGGCGCCTGAAAGCTCCCATTCTGCAGTACCGACGAGATCGCCGGAGTATTGAACACAGGCGCAAAACTAGCGTTGAGAATTGGATAACGCGACCCCATACGAAATGTTGCCTCATTCCCTTGTGCAGCGCGCAAAGTCGAATGCTCCAGCGTCTTCACCCAACTTTCGTTCAACGAAAGCGTCGCGCTCAGTGTGTCCAGGCTCAACCCCATCAAGGTCAGTCCGCCGCCGAAAGTTGCTAGAGGCTGGCTGAAAATCGAATTCTGCTGTCCCTGCAACTGCGCCAGCAACCCCGCAATCCCTTGCGAATTCGCCTGATTGATGCCACCGCTCGAAATCAACTGGTTGATCAGGTTTTGAATATTCCCCCCGCCGAGCGCTCCAGTTAACGCAGCAATCGCCCCCGCGGGAATGTTAAACAGGTTGAAGTTATTAGGAATATGAAGGCCGATGTCGCGCGTCAACTGGTGATCAATCTGAAATACTTGTATGTCCAGCATGATCTGTGGACGCATCGTGCCCAGGTTCTCAAACAATTTGGTAACTGCATCCAGCACGCCTACCGGCGCCCGCACTTCAAGTAATCCCGACTGCGGCTGCTGCGTCACAAAGCGCGCGTCAAAGATCGTCCGCAAGAGAGTCACCATTTCATTCATCTCTTGCGCGGTGGTCACTCCCGGAATGTAAAACGTCCGCAGCGCCATGCGGTCGTACTGGCGATGGTTCTCGGCAGTGCTACGGGCCACGAAAATCTGTTTCTCCGAAAGCGGAACCCAGAACGCGGCCGTCACTTCACCTGCGGCCCGCATGGCGGTAAAGAAGTCGACTGGCTCCATGTCGAAGTGCACATGCCGCGACTGAATTGATTCGTCCAGATCGGCCTTCACTCCATAAGCTGCCGCAACCTGCGTCAGCAACGCATGCGAGTCCCCGCGAAAATGGAATTCATGCAGAGCAGGATTAGGAACCACGCGTATCTCTGGCGACTCAAGCACTACGCGCGGAGCCTCCGCGATTCTCGGAGCCCACTCGGTAAGCGAATCACGCAGCCGCTGCTGCGCAAACTCGTTTTGTGGATCGAGATTGGCCGCGCTGCGGAACTCCGCCTGCGCTTCTACGTTCTTACCCCGGGTCAAATCATCGCTGCCGCGTTGCAAATGATTAAAGACCAACTGCTGCCGAACCATGGCCAGCGCCGTTACATATTCGAGATTCTTCGGAACCAGCCGGGCCGCCGCATCAAATTCCTCAAACGCTTCGTCGAAGTGATCAGCCTTCTGCAACTTCAATGCGCGCGCAAAATCAACTTTCGCTTTTTTCAAATCAGCTTTTGAGGGATTGCATGCAGGATCGGTCGCCGCGTCTTGCGGACAAGGCAGCACCGCCAGATTCTCCGGCTTGTCAGCGGCCAAAGCCGCAACCGCGAGCAACACTATGGCCGCGGCCGACCATCCCCAACGCATGCGCATGTTCCGATTGTAACCGGGAAAAAACCATCCCGAACCATATCCGGCAGGTCCCTGTACCTTTGGGTTACCTCGTATGAACGGATGAATCGCTCAGTCTTGCAAAGAAGCAGACGATAGCATTCAGTACCACAGTTACATGCCACTTCGCTCCATATGCAATACCATTTCAGACGTGACCAGGCGAAACCAGGCTCGACGCGGGCTAGCCGCCAGGCTAAGGCTGTGGCGGCGAATCGTTGTTCTCGTCCTCTTAGCTTGCGTGGCAGGTCCGGCGTCGGCACAAAATTGTACGGCGAGCAACCCGCAACTGGCGGTCACGGTTCTCGAGAAAGTCCTGGACGCATGCTCGTCGCCGGACGAGGTCCAGGCGATGCAAATGAAGTACGGGCACGATGTGATCCTCGATCAAGCCTCGATTGCCGGGAATCTCGCCATCCCCGTGCTTCGTGTATTCGTCGCCCTGCCAGAGCACAACGAGTGCACATCGTCGACCTTTGGTGCCGCGGCGCGGACCGCCCTCGCAAAGCTGGGCGACGAAAGTGCCTACGCAGTGATTAAGAAACAATGGGCCCAACAACGTCCCAGCCCTTACCCAGCCAATATCGATTTCATTGGCGATGACTGGGCGCTTCAGACCCTGATCGAATATCTGATTCAGCACGTGAACGATCCCAGAATGAAGGTACAGTTCGGTCCGTCCGACGCGCCCTACGACGGCCGGAACGGGCTACTTGCGGAAATTCGGGGAATTGCCCGCCGACACGTTGTCCCCGACTTTCCAGACGCCGACTATTCGCCTTCCGGTATTGCGCAGTGGAAGGCGTGGCTCGAAAAATACAAAGGGGAGCATCTAAGCAAGCCAGTCTACGAGACCGTGTCCGATCTTTATCTTCAATGTCTGGCCCGAAGAGTCGAGTGGGGTCACCCTGATGCCATTCTCGACATCGCAACTCTCGGCGGACCATCAGCGGAAGCCATTCTCAAGCAGTTTCCCGCTCCGCATGCCGGCGAAGTAATGGGTGCGCGCGACCTATTCCCGGAGATACTTCAGAATGAGGATGGAAGACCCGATCTGTATAGCCAGATTCAGGGAAATATTCAAGCCGCATTAGTGCGCTTCGGAGACGAGAAAACAGCAGCCCAAATTGCGACCGAGTTGAATGAGCTACCGATTTATCCCGGCTACTACTTTCCGCTCGAGGCAATTCGGAAGCTCAGATTCGCCGGAGGCAAGACTGCCGTCGGAATTCTCATCGATGGATTGGGAAGCTCGAATCGGATGACTCAGGATGCGCAGAAGAATTTTGACGCCTGCGTCGGAAGGGTCATTGCCGCGAGCCAACGGTCGCCAGAGCAAAAAGAAGCCGCAAACAAGCAATGCGCCGGATTTTTTTCCTGGTCGGATCGCCGCACAGGTCTGATCTTAAGCGCCCTCGCCGAAATGGTGAAATATCCACCGCTGCCCGCAAACGCGCCTCCCAGCCCGAAGAGCTCTCAAAAATGGAAGGATTGGTGGGGAAAAAATCGGGACAAGGCCATCTTCGTTGTCCCACCGCGTGCGTCCTACGATTGGCACTAACGTCGCCGAAAAACTCAATTCACCACTGCGACCCGCCCAGTGCAAATGGAATTTCCGCCCGGCACTTGACAGGAAGTTCTAGACCTTCGTCAGCACAAGAGAGTTTACAATGACGGCGCGGAGGAGAATCCGTGATTGGTCGTCTCTCGCAGGGCTTGCGCACGGCTACTTTCTTGTCGATCGCCATCGTTGTTCTAGCCGGATGTAACCATCCGCGCTCGACGCCCGTTGATGCGACGGCAGTCTCCGATGAGGTGTCGCATACACTTATCGGAAAGCAGGTCACGATTCGCGGGAAATTCTCGCTGAACGGTAAGTTTGGCCCGTATGTCTTGGTCGGCAATCGGCAGGTTGTCTATCTGGTTCCCAAGGGGTCGTTTACCTGGGGAGAACCCTACTCTGAAATGGAGGGTAAACCGGTCGCAGCAACTGGCACCCTCAACTTTTATCATGCGCCTGACGCCGGATCAGCAGACCGAGCCTTTGCCCGAGCTCCTGATTATTTTTACCTTGAAGCGGAGACCGCTCAACTGCGGCTTATTAGCCAAACACCTTAAGTTAAGCGCTATCGGCCCCAGCCGCCCGGTTGGAAAGTTAATCAAAGAGGCGTATAAAAGTTAGTTGCGGTAAACAATGTCGGGCCGCAGCGTATTCCTAATTGTTGAACGAGGAAGCATGTCGACTGTGACTACCGCGCACCCCTCCAAAGGTTTGGAGGGTGTAGTCGCTACCACCTCCAGCATCTGTTACATCGATGGCGATCAGGGCGTCCTCGCCTACCGCGGCATCGATGTACACGAACTCGCCGACCACTCCACTTTCGAAGAAACCTGTTATCTCCTCTGGTATGGACGCCTGCCCTCGGCGCAAGAACTCAAAGATATTCGCGCGCGCCTGGCTGAGGAACGCAAGCTCGATCCCGCAATCATCAATGTGCTGAAGTCCGCGCCCAAGCACGTCGTCCCTATGGACGTGCTGCGCACCGCCGTGTCCGCTCTGTCGTTCTATGACGCTGACGAGCGCAGCAACGATCACGAGGCCAATATCCGCAAATCGATTCGGCTGACCTCGCAGATTGCCATGATCGTTGCCAGCTACGACCGCATTAGAAAAGGCAAGCCGGTTGTAGAGCCTGACAAGTCGCTTTCCCACGCAGCGAATTTTCTCCTGATGCTGAACGGCCAGAAACCCTCGCAGACGGCCGAGCGCGCCCTGGACATTGCTCTGATCCTGCACGCCGACCACGAGCTCAATGCTTCCACATTCGCCGCGCGAGTCACCGCCGCCACTCTCTCGGATATGCACTCCGCCATCGTCTCCGCCATCGGATGCCTGAAAGGCCCACTGCACGGCGGAGCCAACGAGGCCGTATTCAACATTCTGAAAGCCATCGATCGCTCAGGGTCCGACCCGGTCGAGCACATCAAAAAAATGTTGAGCGAGAAAAAGAAAGTCCCCGGATTCGGCCATCGCGTCTACCACACCGAAGATCCACGAGCCACGCATCTCCGCAAAATGTCCGAGGATCTAGGGAAGTCCAGCGGCCAACCAAAGTGGTTCGAGATGTCGCACGCCATAGAAAAATTCATAAAGGCCGACAAGAAACTAAACGCCAACGTCGACTTCTATTCCGCCTCGACCTACCACACTCTGGGAATCGACGTAGATCTGTTCACCCCAGTATTCGCAGTATCAAGAATAAGCGGCTGGACCGCCCACGTAATCGAACAACTGGACGACAACCGCCTAATCCGTCCCCGAGCCGACTACATAGGTCCCCCCTACCCCCAACACTGGAAGGAATTCGACAAACGCTAAAGTGTGGAGCGGACATTCCTGTCCGCTGCCGTTGACCTGAAATTGTTTCAATTAAAACCGCATCGGTGCCCCGGGTTCGCGTCCGTTTTTTGGACCCTAACCCGGGATTAAAGACCGCCCGCGCCGCTAAAGGCTCTGGCGCAACTCCCGCGCGAATTCCCGCACCGCCGCCTCGTTGCGCCGGTACCACCTCCACTGTCCCAACTTCTTAGCCTCAACCAAACCAGCTTTCCGCAGAATCGCCATATGATGCGAGATGGTCGGCTGAGAAAGATGTACGCGCACTTCGATGTCATAAGCGCATAAACCTTCGTCCTTCCCAATCGACGAAACCCCACGTTCCTTAAGCGCCCGCAGAATGCGTCTACGCGCAGGATCCGCGATCGCATGCCAAACCCGATTAAGGCTCTCCTCCGAATCCATCATGCAAAAGCAATAAACCAAACATCGATGGCTGTCAATATAATAAAACCCTGTCATCCTGAGCGAAGCGAAGGACCTATGCAACTGGCCTGCGCCAGCGAGACAATTGACACTATCGCAACCCCTGCACAACAATAGAGACAACCACCCGTAACTGACTGGAGAAAACTTATGGCGGACGAAGGCGAATACCTACCCGAGCCCCAGGCTGTTCCCGCAGGCAGCCCTGCAAAGTGGATCGCGTTGCTGCTGGGCGTGCTCTACGTCGCGGGCTCGCTGTATTTTTTGTTCAACCTGCGCGAGCGCATCGACCAACTGGACAAGGGCCAAACCGCCAGCAGCGCGCAGATCGCCGACCTCAGCAAGCGTATCCAGGCCGCCGACGCCGACGCCGAGACGCTCGCCAAGCAATTAGGCATGACAAAAAAAGAACTCGTCACGCGTTCCCAGCAACTGCAGCGTGAGCAACAGGCGCAGCGTGAATCACAAGCACGCCTCGCCGAAGAACAGAAGCAGCAACTGCAGCCAGGTCAATGGCGAAGTCGCGAACGTAAAAACAGATGTGGGCGGAGTCAAAACTGATGTCGCTTCCACGAAGGCCGAGCTCGCAGCCGCGGAAGCCAAGCTGCAAAGCGCAGTCGGCGATCTCGGAGTGCAAAGTGGATTGATCGCGAACACGCGCAGCGACCTCGAAGTTCTCAAGCACAAAGGCGACCGCAGCTACTACGAATTCACTTTGGTGAAGGGCGCGAAGCCTCAGCCCATCTCGACTGTCAGTTTGCAGTTGAAGAAAACAGATCCCAAGCGAGGCAGGTTCACAGTTAACGTTACCTCTGACGACAAGACCATCGAGAAGAAAGATCGTAACGTGAGCGAGCCCATCCAGTTTTATTCCGGGCGCGACCACCTGCTATACGAAATGGTGATCTGGTCAGTCAACAAGAAGCAGGCGGTCGGATACTTGAGCACGCCCAAGAACGCTCCGGTCCCGGTGACAGCAGGCCAATAACGTAATGCACTAACCGGTTCATCGCCGTGGTAGATGTCAAACTGATTAGTTATCAAAACGGAAGGGCGGCCCACTTTAGTCGCGTTCTGCGCGACCAGCGCGGGAATCCGGCGACTTTCTCCCCAAGCCTGATTTCCGATTCAACGTCATCTGCGACCAGGCTTCGCGGTATCTCTCGAACTTGGCCAGTCCCCTCCCACTCCCATTAGGATAAAAATAGATGACCGGCCGCCCTCTAACAGCGCCAATGGGGATCACGTACCAGGCGTCCTCCGGTATCAAATAAGCGACAATCAAATCGATTTCGTCTTTGGTGTAAAGGTCAGCTTCGCGTCTTCTGCTGCCCCGAGCATGTATCGCATAGTCATGTGCTGACAACCGGGGTAACTTTTGCAGGCACGGAATGGTTGTTCTGTGCTATCGTGGGTCCCGGAAAAACTGCCAGATACTAAAGGCGGAGCCGTGAACCCCCGGCACGGTAGCAGTCCCTTAATCCCCACAGTCGAGCCACTTTGGAAAATCCAATGAAGAACACCTATACCGCGCGACTACAAGTTCTCGCCATCGTCGTCATCGTCCTCGCGAGCGCCACCACTGTCCACGCCCAAACCTATACCGATCTGTACAACCTCGGGAGCAACAGCGGAGACCCCGCGAATCCTGCTTGGCTTGGTCTGTTCGCTCAGGGACGCGACGGCAACTTGTACAGCACTTCGCAGGGCGGCGGAACATCTGCGTTCGGTACCGCCTTTCAACTCACCCTCGCAGGAAAGATTACACCGTGGAGCTTCGATGGCAAAGGCAGCGACGGTGTTTACCCGTACAGCGGTCTGACGCTGGGCACCGACGGCAACTTCTATGGCACGACTTATGAGGGTGGCAGCTCCGGGGCCGGAACCGTGTTCAAAGTCACCAGCAGCGGAAAAATCACGATTCTTTACAGCTTTGGCGGTTTCAACTGCTGTGCTTACGCTGCCCCCATCCAAGGCCTGGACGGGAATTACTACGGCACTACGAGCGACGGTGGTGGGGAAGTCTTCGGCACGGTGTACAAAATGACGCCTTCGGGCAAGGTGACATTCATCTACACGTTTGGTGGTACGGTTCGCTATCCCATGGCCTTGACCCTGGGGACCGACGGCAACTTCTATGGCACATTCAATGGCGGGGCAGGTGCAAGCCAATACGGCGGCGTATTCAAGATCACGCCGGGTGGAAAATTCACGGTACTCTACAACTTCAAAGGCACACCAGACGGGCAAACCCCTAAGGGTGCGATCATCCAAGCCAGTGACGGAAATTTCTACGGCACAACCCAGAGGGGTGGAGTAAACGGTTTCGGCGCTATTTATAAGATGACCCCAGCAGGAGCTCTCACAATTCTACGCAGTTTTAGTGAGACCGACGGGCTGGGACTTGCTCCGCTCGCTGGTCTGGTACAGGCGACCGATGGCAAGTTCTATGGCGCGGCTGGAAGCAATACCTCGTCCGGAGTGCTTTTCCAGATCACCTCCACAGGCAAATACCGGGTCCTTCTCAACCTTACGAACACCACGGGCAAGTATCCAGGCGCAAATCCCCAGGTTTCCCTTTTCCAGCACACCAACGGCACTCTCTACGGAGACACCGACGGCGGCGGCACCGGGAAGCTGTGTTTTTGCGGCGTGCTCTACAGCCTGGACATGAAGCTGGGCCCATTCGTCAGTTTTGTGGGTCCACTATTCGAGGGCAAAGTCGGGAAAACCATCGAAATCCTCGGCCAAGGTTTGACCGGGACAAGCAAAGTCTCGTTCCATGGCGCCGCGGCAACCTTCACGGTGGTCTCTGATACCTATCTGACAGCAATAGTTCCATCTGCCGCGACCACGGGCTCCGTGACCGTAACCACGCCCGGCGGAACGCTGACCAGCAACAAAATATTCCGCGTCACCCCCGCGATCCTGAGTTTCAAGCCGACCAGTGGGTCGGTGGGAACCCAAGTGACGATTACCGGCACCAGCTTTACCGGCGCAACCAAGGTCACGTTCGGGGGAGTGAAAGCGACCACGTTCTCGGTTGATTCCAGCACTCAGATCACAGCCACGGTTCCGGCCGGAGCGAAAACCGGCAAGATCCAAGTCACGACTCCGGGAGGAGTTGCGACCAGCGCGACAATTTTCACCGTGACCTAGTGCCCAGTGGGAGTCTGCGCCAGCACCCGGAGCTGGACGCTTCCCGGAAAAGCTCATCGATAAAGGGATTTGCATGTTTGGCTTGCCCCCTGCCGTTATCGTCTTATAATTAAGCTCACCCGAATTTGCGACCTCGAAGGCTGCGTAAACCTAACCCAAAACTGCTCGCATGTCATGAGCATGATCAAAAGGAGGTCTGTCATGGAAAAAATGTTGGTCGTTGTTTTGAATGACGAGACGAAAGCCTATGAAGCGTCACGAGCGCTCAACCAGTTGGATCGCGAGGGCAGCATAACTGTCCACGCTGAATCGGTGATCACCAAGAATGCAGATGGAATGGTGGCGGTGAAAGAGGCAGACGGCGATTTCCCAATCCGCACCGTTGGTGGGACAGCGATCGGCAGCCTGATTGGACTGCTCGGAGGTCCGGTAGGCCTAGCCGCAGGCGCGTTGGTAGGAACGGTCGCTGGAAGCTTTGACGATCTGTTTGTAGCCGGCGTTGATTCGGACTTCCTCGGCGAAGTTTCGGATGCACTCACTCCCGGCAAGCACGCTGTGGTCGCAGATATTAGTGAGGAGTGGGTGACTCCAGTGGATGCTCGAATGGAGGCTCTGGATGGCTTCGTATTCCGTACCACGCGAAAGAACTTCGAAGATGAGCAGAGAGCGAGGGATGTGGCACAAGTGCGAGCTGAAATTACAGAGCTGAATGCCGAGCACGCTCAGGCCAAGGCGGAACGCAAGGCGAAGCTTCAGGCGAAGATCGACCAGCTCAAGACCAAGTTACAAGAAAAGCTGGAGCACGCCAAGCAGAGGTCAGAGCAAATTAAGAGCGAGACGGATGCGAAGGTGCAGGCGCTGCAGAAAAAGGCTGCGAAGGCTCAGGGCGACGCCAAGAAAAGCATCGAGAATCGCATGAATCAGATTAAACAACAATACGAACAATCAGTATCGCAAATTAAGAGCATGGCAGCTTGAGCAGTCAGTTAAATAATGTTTGTGCCGGTGAAGTGACAATTCACCGGCTCTATTTTTTGCTAATCCTGATGGGATGATCTGCCTTGCGGGTCGTCGACTTAATAGAGCGGATAGTGTCTGCAGTGAAGAGAACAGTCCGACCTGCCTTCTGAAATATAATGGGGAACCGAGACCACAGGAGGAGGTAGCCATGAGTACATCGTCCTTGGGCGCAATTGCGAAAGAGTCAGTTGGTTGGTCCATCGGGCTTAGTGTCCTGATGATTCTTGGCGGCATTCTCGCCATTGTGATTCCACCGGCAGCCGGAGTCGCAGTTCTGGTAGTCGTTGCCTGGTTGCTAATGTTGGGCGGCGCAGCCCACCTGGTATTTGCCTGGTACACGCGAACGGCAGGCGGAGTGATATGGGAGCTCCTGCTGGGCCTTCTGTACATTTTCGTTGGCGTCTATGCGTTGCTGCACCCAGCGGCTGGCTTGGCATCCCTCACGTTTGTTCTCGCCGTTTATTTGTTTGTAGAGGGCGTGTTGGAGTTGATCCTGTCATTTCGACTCCGTCCGCTCCCTGGATCGAGCTGGCTGCTGTTTGATGGGATCATCACCTTGATCCTGGCGATCCTGATTTGGAGGAGCTGGCCATCGAGCAGCGAATGGGTAATCGGCACACTGGTAGGGATCAGCATGCTTTTCAGCGGTGCCGCGCGTCTGTCACTGTCGTTGGCTGCCCGGCGCGTAGTTACCAAGTTGGCTTGACGGATAGTTAGAAGGACGCGAGTTCAAGACTCAGCAAACATTAGGCCTGAGGTCTGTGCGTAGCCGTAGCGGAGAAGACAAATTGGGAACTGTAGTTCCTTTATCGGACGCATCGCGACGGCCCATACATTTCCCTGCGGTCACGGCATTGATCATAGTGATCAACGTCGTTGTGTTTGTAGCCGAACTGATGCAGGGGGACGCGTTCGTCTCGAAATGGTCGGTCGTTCCCGCAGAGATCGTCGCCGGTCATCACTGGATCACAATTCTGACGGCGATGTTCCTGCACGGCAGTTGGTCGCACATTATCGGCAACATGGTGTTCTTGTGGGCTTTCGGCCCAGAAATCGAAGACGCGATGAATCCGCTGCGCTACGCTGCGTTCTATCTTGTCGGAGGGCTGGTGGCCATGCTGGCGCAGGTTTTAGCCAGCCCCCATTCCACAGTGCCCAATCTGGGGGCAAGCGGCGCGATTGCCGCCGTGATGGGCGCGTTCCTGGTGACTTACCCTCGCGATCGGATGCGCTCGCTTCTGGTCATCTTTATTTTTGTGCGTGTCACCTTCATCCCGGCTGCGCTTTTGATCGTCGTATGGTTTCTGATTCAGCTTCTAAATGCCGGATCTGTCGCCCATGTGCAGACAGGCGGCGTTGCCTATCTCGCGCACATTGGCGGCTGCATTTTCGGGGCTGTGACTGCGAGATGGTTTGAAGATCCGCAGCGGATCGGCGAACAATGATGGAGTGAATGAGCCCCCAGGTTCGCGCCCGTTTCTTTGGACGCTAACCTGGGTTAAGGAACACTCTCCTCGACACGCTGTTTCCCGATCTCTGGCTGTCCAGTCAGATTCGATTTCAACGATCCCAATTTCCCGCAATGCGTAACGGCGAAAGCTGCTCCACTTCCAGTCCGCCGGGTGCCCTGCCCATCTCGCGCTCTGTTCGAGAGATTCTCTCTTGCGGGTCAAGCAGTTTTTTCTATGGAGAGGGGCAGGAAAGTACGGGGTTGAGTTTTTCAGGCATGGGGAAATCTATCGCTCCGATGTTAGGGCTGTTTGCACCAGGAGCGGTCATGGTGCAGCCGCTCCCGGCGGTGCATCGGCTGCGACGAGTTTCCAGTCGGGTAT
>CAVUQA010000015.1:0-186529 GCA_963743375.1 uncultured Acidobacteriota bacterium
GATCAAGCACCCCGCCGGCAGCCGGGGCCTCGCCTCTACAACAGCGATGCCTATGGTCCCCCGCAGGGCCTGACCTACGGCAACTCAGGCCGCAACCTTCTCAACAACCCCTCGCGCACCGACTTTGACATGGGTCTGTTTAAATCCTTCCCAGTTCACGAAGATATGCACTTCGAATTCCGCGCCGAGGCTTTTAACATTTTCAACCATACGCAATGGGAAACGATAAATAACAACGCCTGCTACGGTGCTGCTGCCTGCGCATCATCGCCTTTCCTCACCGTGACAGCGGCGCACAATGCACGTATTCTGCAATTTGCCGGCAAGTTCGTCTTCTAAATGAATAAGGGCACGGTGAAAAAGCCGTGCCTGTACCCCTGGTTCCCTCACAAACGGACGGGTGCCCCATATCTCGCTGGTTTTTCGCGAGATGTGGGATTCCACCACTCTTTCCCTCTGACTCTGGATTCACTCGACGGACTAGCGGTTACGTTGGTGAGAATTCCCTATATCTCGCGAAAAACCAGCGAGATATGGGGCACCCGTCCGTTTGTGAGGGAACCAGAACCTTGGTGGTGGGAGCCCCCGCATTTATGCGGGGGAAGGAGCGCTTTAGCGCTCCTTGAAAGAGTCCCTGAGATCACGCGCTTTAGCGCTAAGCCTCATGATCCTCGCGTCAAAGAAATGCGGGAGACTAACCTGCCGTCCAGGGAGCGCGGTACTGTGGCCTCAGCAACGATGTGGCGTGTGCTGATCCGCGCTTCAGGCGAAAGCCCGCGGTATCCCACTCCAGCAGTTCCTGGGTGCGGATCGCCACATTGCCCAGCATCAGGCTCTCGACGATGGGCGCTTCAAAGCCGTAGTTGCAGCTTCCAGGTGGCCCCCCTTGGCAAGCCTTGATCCACTCCAGGTAGTGCGCGGTGTCGGCCGAAGTGGCGCTGGGCCCCAGTTCCGGCCGCGAAGTCTGGAAGGGGGCATTGGCCGGTGTCAACGGCGGTAGAGCCGGAGCAAGATCCCCATTGGGCGAAAGCAGCCGCGGCTCTTGTGCCATGTAGCCGGTCATCAGCTTACCGCGTTCTCCGCTGTAGAGAATGCCTTCGCCGCCCACGCTCATCTCCGCGCCCGGCGCGAGTTCCGGCGGACGCTCGGGCTTGATTCCGCCGTCGTACCAGTGGACCTCGACCGCCGGCTTCTCCGCTCTCGCCGGGAAGTGGTAGTTCAGCCTGGAGGCAACCGGGTAGCAGTCTGGAAATAGTTCGGTGGAGCTGGCATACACCCGGCCGGCGACACCGAGGTCGAGAGAACGCACTATGGTGTCAAACCCGTACTCTCCCATATCTCCGATCGCTCCACAGCCAAAGTCGTACCAAGCCCGCCATACAAAGGGCAGGTAAGCATGGTTATAGGGCCGCAACGCTGCCGGGCCCAGCCACATATCCCAATTCAATCCCGCTGGTATGGGATCCGCCGCGGCCGGCGTGGCCAGGCCCTGCTTCCAAAATGCCGCGGGGCGTGTCGTCCACACGTCCACCCGCTGCACCGCGCCAAGAACACCGCTGTGAAGGATATCAATCACCCGGCGTGATTCCGGAGTCATCGAATTAAAGATAGAAACCTGGGTGGCACAGCCGGTCTCCTTCGCCACCCGCGCCATCTCCCGCGCCTCCCACACGGTGTGCGCCATCGGCTTCTGGCTGTAGACATGTTTGCCGGCATTCATGGCGGCAATGGCGATCAAGGCGTGCCAATGATCGGGAGTGCTGACCACGACGGCGTCGAGATCCTTCTCTTTGGCCAGCAGCTCGCGAAAATCTTCATATGCGGCGCATCCCTGGTAGCTGCCTTTGCCTGCGTTCCTGGCGTAAAAGGCATTGGCAATGGACTGCGCTACGTCGCGCCCGGCAGTTGGGCCGGGAAAGGAGGCACCCCAGCCTGGCTCTTGTAACAGCAGTCGGACTTTTCCCCGAAGTTCGTTAGGCCCCCAATCCAGATAGTCGCTGGTCTGGCGGTTCACATCGCACACTGCGACCACCTGAACTTCCGGCATGCGCAGCAAATCCATCAACACACGCTGCCCCTGCGAGCCCACTCCAATGCAGGCCACGGTGAGCTTGTCGCCGGGCTTGACCGCGCGGAAAGCAGTTGCCCATCGGGGCGCGACCATCGCCGCTGTTGAAGCCCCTGCGGCATACACAAAATCACGGCGGTTAAAGTTCGGCATCTAGCTCTCCATGGGCCAATCTGCCTGGGTCAGATGCGGGCTGGTGGCTTATCGGCCCCGCAGGCGGCTGAACTCGCAAGTATATACAGGCATGGTCACGATCGAAAGAGGCTGCGAGCGAACCCTTACCTGCTGTGCTATGACTGAAGGAGAGGAGACAGCGTTTGGCTGGTCAGGGTCCAAGCCGAAGAGAGCTACTGCAAGCACTGACGCTGGCGAGCGCAGCCGCCGCTTTCTGTGGTTTCTCCCGCTGGGGCTCAGCCGCGCTCGCGGAACAACGCATCCTGCAGGCCGCTTACCGGCCGCAATTTTTCTCCCCAGCCAATATGAGACAGTGGAACTACTCGCAGAGCTCATATTGCCTGCGACCCATGATGGCGCCGGCAAAGCGCAGCCCGGGGCCAGCCAAGCCGGGGTCGCCGAATTTATCGATTTCATGGTGTTCAGCTACCCATCACTGCAACCGGAATTTCACCATGGTTTGCAATGGCTCGATCATGCCGCCGCACCAGCGCCCACGTTTTTCCAATTGGCTCCCGACCAGCAACATGCCATTCTCGAACGGCTTGCCTACAAAGCCCATCAGCGGGAAACGGAGAAAGCCGGGCAACAGTTCTTCCTCCTCTTCCGCAGGTACACGGTCATGGGCTTCTACACTACCCGCATCGGTCTTGAATCGCTCGACTACCCCGGCCTGAATCTTTATGCCGCCTCTCCCGGGTGCACCCACCCCGGCAATCCTGAACACATTGGCCTTTAAGTTATGGAAACTTACGACGTTGTTGTCATCGGCACGGGAGCAGGGCGGCATGGCCATCAAGACCCTCTGGTGAGGCCGGACTGAAAGTGTGTGCTCTTAATGCCGGCAGACAAGCGAATCCGGCCAAAGATTTCCGCCAGCATCGTATGCCCTATGACTTGAGTTCTGGCGGCCAAGGCTCGCCCGCGCAGCGCGCCATCAGTGTCGGGTACATGGACAATGAGTACGTGGCTTCGGACGCTTGGGAGCATGAGATCGCTTATTCCACGGCAATCGGAACACGCTGGACCCGGCCCCGCTCAAACCTGGTGGGCGGTAAAACGAACTTCTGGGGCTCGTTCCTCAGCGCGCATGGCGGAGATTGACTTCAAGGCCGCGTCTCGCGACGGTTTTGACGTGGACTGGCCCGTCAGCTACGGCGAAATCGCGCCCTTCTACACTCGGGTGGCAGCAGATGATCGGCGTTGCCAGCACGGTGCAGAACCGGCCCTCCAACCCGGACGGCACTTATTTGCCGGCGATGCAATTTCGCTGTATCGACTACATCCTCGAGGCCGGCGCGGCCAAGGCGGGAGTTCCTTATCTGCCCGATCGCATTGCCCAACTTACCCAGGCGCACGCAGGTCATCCTCCGTGTCACTACTGCGGCAACTGTACCGAAGGGTGCGATATAGGAGCCTTCTTCTCCTCCCCTTATTTCTTTCTCCCCCGGCCCATGCAACCGGTATTCTTCTGAGCTGCGCACCAACGCTGTCGCTCGCGAAGTTCTTGTCGATCCCGAGGGCCGGGCTAAAGGAGTTGCATACATAGACCGCATCACGCGCCGCGAAGTGGAAGTCTATGCCAAGGCCGTAGTGCTTGCCGCCTCCTGTGTTACCACAGCCCAGATCATGTTGAATTCCCGCTCCCGGCACTGGCCGACCGGTATTGCCAACTCGAGTGGGCAGCTCGGTAGGAATCTCTGCGACCACCTGTACGGCACCTCAGGGTATGGCTATCTTCCGCAATTGCTCGGCCAACCCAGCTTTCCCGACAATGTTTCCGCATGACTGGTCGCTCTCGGGTTGCTACGGCTACGTACGGCAAGTCCTTCTGCGCGACAGTCTGCTGGGCCGTCGCGGCAATGGCGAACAGCACCGCGATCAACATCTGGGGAACCCAACGTCTCATCACGTCTAAACCTCCTGGTCGTCTGAAACTTTCGCAGCCCACTCTGGACCATGGTTCATGGCTCATAACAGTCTTGTCATTTCCTTTCCCTTTTCAGCGAATGCCAAGGCTAGGATTCTCGCTGGCTTGGTTATGCTGGCACTGCCGGAAGGCAGATGGATGCTGCCGGGCGCTTCATAGAACACATCACCAGTCGACAATGCCTTCTCGTGCTCACCTTCCAGTTGAAAGCGATATTCCCCTTCAAGGATGTAGCCAAGAACGAAACCCGGATGAGCCTGTTTGGGCGAAATCATTCCAGGCGGGAAGGTTAACTCAAGGACGGTCACCTGCCAGCCATTGAGGCTAACTGGCGGAAGGTCCCGCTCGTAGATGGCCTTTATACCGGATGCGGCGGGCGCTTCAGAACGATCCAGTACAACAAAAGCCAGGCTCGCCAAACCAGCCTGAAGAAATTGTCGGCGATGTTTCATGATCCCAGAATAGATTCAGAATTGGTATGATAAATAGAGCCATATTACGGACTTTATTTATACCAATCGGCAAGAAATCAAACTGATGCCTAAAGATGTCAGTTCCCTCCAACTCGCCCTAGGTGAAAGGCCGCCTCACAGTACGCTGACCCGCTGGCTCTACCAAGAACTGCGACGCGCCATTCTCGAGCGCCGCCTGCCGCCCGGAGCGCGCTTGCCAGCGACCAGGGACTTTGCGGTTCAATACGGCGTCTCACGCGGAACGGTAGTGACTGTGTTTGAGCTGTTGCAGGCTGAAGGGTATTTGATTGGAAGGGTCGGGGCAGGCACAAGAATCAATGAGCGGCTGTCGCAAGATGTGCTCAAGAAGCCGGCGCTACAACCACGGATAAGGAAGCTGCCTCTACCAATTCGTGGGTTGTCTACTTCACGACCCGCGCGTCCGTTTCGACCTTACGAGCCTGCGCTGAGCGAGTTTCCAGTGGAGATTTGGGCGCGTGTTGCCGGCCGCCGATTGCGCCGTGCCTCTGCTTCGCTGCTGGCCGGGGGCGACCCGCGAGGGTATGCGCCATTACGCCAAGCCATCGCTGCCTATCTGGGTTCGTCGCGTGGGGTGAATTGTTCGGCTGACTCCGTGGTGATGGTTTCCGGAGTACAGCAAGGCCTGGACCTGATCGCTCGTCTGCTGATCAAGCCCGGGGATGCTGTCTGGGTGGAGGACCCAGGCTACTTCGGCGCCGTCGCCGCCTTTCGCCAGGCTGGCGCTACAATTATTCCCGTTCCGGTGGATGAAGGTGGGCTTTCGGTATCGCAAGGAGAGAACTTGTGCAAGTCGCCAAAAGGGGCCTATCTGACGCCGGCACATCAGTTTCCGTTGGGCATGGCGATGCCCGTTGAACGTCGGATAGCGGCCCTGAAGTGGGCCCGTGAGACCGGAGCCTTCCTTATTGAAGATGACTACGACAGTGAGTATCGTTTCGACGGTCGGCCAATGCCCGCGCTCCAGGGTTTGGACAAGGGTGGATCCGTTATCTTTCTGGGAAGCTTCAACAAGGTGCTTTTTCCGTCATTGCGGTCGGGCTATCTCGTTTTGCCCCCGGCGCTGCTTGATCCACTCTTGGCGCTGCGGCTGGGCGTCGACTTTCACCCTCCGAGCCTCGACCAAGCGATTCTCTGCGACTTCATGACGGAGGGCCATCTGGGACGACACATTCGGCGGATGCGCGACATGTACGCAAGTAGATTGGCGGCTTTGCAGCACCAGGCGAGGAGATATCTGGCAGGGTTACTTGACGTTTCTCCTGTCCAGGCGGGCCTGAACACGGCAGGTTTCCTCCGCAACGGCATGGTATCGCGGCAAGCGGAGGAGGTTGCAGCAAACCATGGGATCGAGGCCCCGGGACTCGATCGCTTCACTCTGGGACGCAAGCAAGTGGAGGGCTTGTTGCTTGGCTTCGCTGCCTTCGACGAGCGTGAAATCCGTCGCGGCATCGTCACCCTGGCGGCTGCATTGGAACAGGGCGCCCCGCGATCCAAAGTAAGAACCGCTGCTCCGCTCGCCGGCGTCGGGACTTCTCGCCAGACCCAGAGTTAGCGGCCATCCGACTGCCGTCCTTCTCGGCTTAGTGGATGCAGCGTGATTTGCGTTGATCACTAAGAGCCCGGGTCAGGGGTGGGGGCAGATTCCGTTACGGAATTATGCATGTTAAGGATGCGCCACCGGCCTCTGGCATCCTTTCGGCACATGGTCATCCCATGTCCGGTGAGGCGCTCCTCGGGAGTGTCCATCCAGAAATCGTAGGAGTACCACAAGACGTCGGCGAAGATGCGTACGTCATGCGGCTTCACATCATAGTGCAGCTTGGGAGCAAACTTGAAGTAACGCTCGCTTAGATAACGCATGACCTCCTCGCGTCCCCGGTACTCACCATGCTGAGTGTAGAAAACGATTTCCGGATCAAAGCACTCCGCCATTGCTTTCACGTCTCCGTGATTGAAGGCGATATCGCAGGCCCCATGTCCCCTTCCGCCTCTGCAAATGCGTCTGCAGAATCTCCCGGCTCACCGGCCGGCGCCGGTACGGCAACTCGCCGCTTCAAATCGATGGTCATCCCCATCTGATCGAGCAGGTCCACACCCAGGATCCCGTCGATCTGCCCTCCACAGGCCTTACCGATGGGACTCAGGTCAATCGCCGGGAGCTTCAGATCATGCAGCTTGTGCGTGCCCAGCTCCACTTGCGGCAAGAAAACTTCGCGGGCGCGGCTGCGCCTCCGCTCCACGAATAGATGTTGACCTGCTTGGACTCACCCGATGTGAAAGACTTCAGATTGAGGATTGTGGTGGCTGCGGTATCGAGCAGGAACCGCCGGTTTTCTCCCGCAATCTTCATAGTGACAACTGGCAGCCGATCACAGCGTTCGATCGGAATTTCATCCTGCTTATAGTGGGTTTGGGCGCGGACTGATCCCAAGAAGCAGGTAACAAGAAAGACCGGAACGGCGACAACAGAGGTCGGCTTCATAGAACCCCCATCCCAGATAGATCGGCCATTAACTGGCGTCCTGTTTAGAAGAAAAGACCTCACTTGCCGGGGTTAAGCCCATCTGGCTCGTCGCGCTTGCGCGAAGCTGGTGAAGCTGTTTCAGGTGATGTTGCCCATGCACCAGATGAAGCTTTCTCCACTGCATCGCATTCAACGGGCCCAGAATCGGATGGTCGAGTACGTGGGCCCGGCGCCCGAAGCGCGCTTCACACTGCGCGACAATCGCATCCATCGCCGCAATCTTTGCCCCGATCTCGTTTCGCACCTGCTCCACCGGCAAGCCTCTCGGTTGCACCATCGCAGGTGCTTTGCGTCCGGTGGGCATATGACCCAATCTCACGACCACGAAGGTCAGCAGGCGATGCGCCATGGATGCCCGCGAGGCCAGCGGTTTTCCTTTTCTCATTACTCTCTCGAATCCGGTGATCGTTCCGGTATACGTGAGATAGAGATGTTCCAATACCTCCGCCGCGCACCACTTACTCGGCGGATGCCAGCTCAATTGCTCGCTGGACATGCCTTCCACCGCCGACTGCAGAGATTCGTTCAACTTGTCCAGGCGGGAATTCATGTATTACTCTCGCAGTTCAAGCGCGCTTAGTCGACGCTCCATACTCTATAGTATGGAGATGCTGATTGTCAATACTGTAGAGTATGGGAGAATGGGTTGCTATGGCACGTAAAGGTACCGGTGCGAAGCGACTCGACGAGCCTACGCTTACGGCGGCCGACTGGGCCGAAGCCGCGCTTCACCTCATCGCGGAAGCCGGTCTCGGAGCGCTCACGGTGGAAGCGCTCGCCGTACGGCTCGGCGTCACGAAGGGCAGCTTTTATTGGCACTTCAAGGGGCGGTCCGAGCTCTTGGCCGCTGCGCTCGGCCGCTGGGAGCAACGGGCCACCACCGAGGCCATCACAGGACTATCGGCCGTGACCGATGCGCGTCAGCGGCTCTATCTAATACTCGACGCCACCTCGCAGTCACCAAGATCACGCTCATTGTATGCAGCGCTCGCCGAGGCCGCTGGTGACCCGATTGTGAGGCGTGTGCTGAACCGTGTGGCATCAACCCGAATTGAGTACCTTGAAGCCTGCTACCGCGAACTCGGCCTCGCGCAACCGCGAGCTAAAGCGAAAGCTGTGTTCGCGTACGCTGCATACCGTGGGCTTCTGCAGTTGGCACACGAGGCGCCAGCCGTGCTACCTATCGACTGGTCCTCCTACGCGGCAGTGGCAGTCGAAGCTTTGGGCCCCGTGCCGTCGAAACGCAGGCACGCACGACAAAAGTAGGACGCTGGTCACTATACGTACGGTCCTGAGCAACGCGGATGTAAACCGATCTCCACTTCGCGTGTAGTCGGGCCGCATGGACGTGATCTGGATGCCCGGCTTACCGCGATTAGTAAAGGGAAGTGGGCTTCGCGGAAGTTATCTTCTAGTGCTCGAAATTCGGAGACATTGTTCTAGGCGTGTTTACTCCGGTGCTCGCGAAACACTCGAAGTCGTTTTCGCTTTTCGACTGCATCTCGGTTGGTGTGGATCGCATGCAGCGGAACTTCGAACCGATGCGAAAGCAGGTAGAAGGTTGACAGAGGTTCGAACTGACGGACGTCACGGCGAAAGTGGTCATCTACGAAGCTTTCGTCGAAGCCAGACTGGAAGCTCCTACGCACCTTGCTCGCACCGTGCATGACCTCTACTTCGAGCCGAAGTACGAGGAATTCCGGCCGCGAACGATCTGGAGTCTCTCCAATGCGTTTACCTCTGCATTCAAGGAACTTGATCCCGTCCCACAATTCAAGGCGACAGCCAAGCTGGGCAAATTCGGCGAAGCTCGGTTCTCACAATCGTTTTAGGCCGCGCTGGTCGGGCCGGACACCGCTCCTTTTCACTAGAGTGTTACCGATGATCGATGCTCTGCCCGACTAACTTCCCAGACGTATTTCCTAAAAGGTGCGCCAAGCGCTATGTCGGGATCGACCGCATATCATCGCCTCAGGCGGCTCCCGCGTTCTTTGGAACCGAGAAGAATACCGTTTCGGTCGAGATCATGCGCTGATGGACCCGATATGCTAATGCAATGCCCGCTGAAGGTGCTCATTCAGTTGCTGCACGCTTTTACCGAAACGGATTTCCGCCTCGTTGTAAAGGCTGTTAGCGTGCCCACACTGGTGGTCCACGGGGATCATGACACGTCGGCCCCGATCGACCTTACCGGAAGAAGGACAGCAAACCTGATCCGGAACTGCCGATCGAAGGTGTATGAGGGCGCGGCACATGGGTTGCCGGTGACGCATCAGGACCGTTTGAATGTGGACCTGATCGAGTTTGTCCCGCAGCTGAGAAGGACTGTGCAGGCGACTGCGGCGGGTGACCTGTGGAAGAACTTTGACCTCACGTCTGATCCCAGGTTCTAGGGTCAAGGTTCATCGTTGCCCTCGCGGATACAGAGCAACATTCGGAAGCTTGTCGGGATTGATGACGAGGAAGATGTCAGCGACTTTGTTGCTCTCGTCGAGCGCCAGGCTCACGACACTTGCAAGATGATCGGCATCAAATAGCAGGGCGCCGGGCTGCCCATTTACGGTTACGAACTCAGCACGGATCTTCGCCGGCACGCCCTTTTTGGCTAGACCGGCGAAGAATCGCACGATGCGATCGGCGCCGCTGATTGGATTCAACGCCGCTGTGGCCTTTCCACCTCCATCGGAATAGAGCACGGCATCCTCGCGAAGCAGATCCGACAGTTTTCCTATATTGCCCGAGGCACAGGCAGTCAGGAACTCCCGCAATACCTGGCTATGTTGATCACGATCCACCGTAAATCGCGGGCGTTTTGCCTGCACGTGTTTCCGAGCCCGCGCAACGATTTGGCGGCAATTCTCCTCGGTATTCTCGAGCGTTTCCGCGATTTCTGTATAAGAGATGTCGAAAACCTCGCGAAGAAGAAAAGCAATGCGTTCGGCCGGTGACAACAGTTCAAGCACGTGCAGAAACGCAATCGAAAGCGATTCTGCCATCTCCAGTCGCTGGACTCCAAATGGTTCAACCAGCGGCTCCGGGAGCCATGGCCCTGTGTAGACCTCCCGTTTCCGTTGCGCTGACTTGAGTGCATCCAGAGAGAGGCGGGACACCACGGTCATCAGGTACGACTTCGGCATTCGGATCTCCCCATCGGACGCATTGAGCCAGCGGAGATACGCGTCCTGCACAACGTCCTCAGCATCGGTGCGCGTCCCGAGCATACGATAGGCGAGCAAGAACAGACTCCCTCGCAACTCTTCGAACTGAGCGGTCCGGTCCACCTTCAGGCTTCCACCTCTTCTCGCTGTTGGACGGTCTGCGCGGCTTCCAGGGCGCTAGCCACTGCCGCATCGGCCAGCATGCCGCTTGCACCTACCCAGTCTCCGGCTAGCGTCACACGCTCCAACCCCGGTAAAACTACCCCCAGGCGCCCCTGCACATCTGGAATTGCCGCGGTCACTCTGAGCCGGGGTAGATACCGCACTCGCTCCGCCAGCTGCCGCCACGTCGGCAGAACCAGATCGGCGTACTCTTCAAGCTCCCTGCGGAGCGCCTCGTGATTGTTTTCATCCTCCCGCAGATACTTCGCGACGTGCACCATCGCCCCGCCCGCAGGCGCCAACCGTGCCACCGCGGAATGAACGGAATAGTACAACGGACGATCCAGCGCAAACGCAAGCGTGGGTGCTGCTTCAGGTATGCTGCTCAGGCACAGATCTAGGGTTGCGGCGTACGCTGCTCTTCTTGCAGGCAACGTCACGCCGGTCAATAATTCCACCGTTTCCGGGTCGGCCGCAAGCACGATGCCGTCGGCATGAACGCTGCCGAGTCGTGTCACACGTTCGCCGCAATGAATCTGAACCCCAAGCGAACGGGCCCGTCCGGCCAGTCCATCCACCAGGGTCTGCCAGCCGCCGTCGAGGTAAAGCACGCCCTGTTTCAATGCCATCGATATCTGTTCCAGCGCCGCGCGCGCGCTCAAATGATCGAAATCCCCGCTGTACGTTGCTACCCTGGCCACCATCGAAAAGTAATCGCGCACCTGCACAGAACGAGTCCACCGATCGAGCCACTGGCCCATGGTCTCTGTGGGATCGCCATTCGCACCACTAATCGAACTCAGCAGTCGCCCCACCTCCAGCTTCTCTCGAGTAGTGAAGAGAGGAGAGGCGAGAAGGGTACTAGGATCCTTCACGGCCGGATAGACTTCTTTGCCGCGTACCAACACGGGACGAAGCGCGGAGGCGGTTCCGCGCGGATTGCCTCCCGAGAATGGAATCCCCCAGTTTGTGAAGGTACGCTCCGCGATCCCACCTCGGTACAAGGCATGTGGCCCCAGATTCAGCGAATAGTCACCCTCGTGCCTCGTTCGCGCTCGCCCCCCGAGCTCGCGCGATTGCTCAAGTACGGTCACCTTTGCACCAGAATCGACAAGGGCGTTGGCTGCAGTCAGCCCGGCGATGCCAGCTCCAATCACAACGAAATGGGCCATGAATCCCCTCCGTCGTTAAGACGAGATACCCCATCTGCTCGTGACAGTCCTCTTGACGTATAGGAAAAACAAAAATCCATTTCAAAGCCAGAGCCGACAAGAGATGCTGCAATCGCCGCCCAACACGACGGCAAAGCGGTGACCTGGTGTTGCAACTTCTCCCCTCTCGCCCAGCATTCGGCAATAGGTAGCAACCTCCGGCGCCTGGTCCAACTGTCGTGGCTTTCGAAGGTTCAATCACGGGACCCCGAATCTGGAAACACTGTCCCTGGCGTGTTTACGCCGGTGCTCGCCAAACACTCGAAGTCGTTCTCGCTCATCGACTGCATTTCGGTTGGTGTTGATCGAATGCAGAGAAACTTCGAGCCCATGCGAAAGCATGCGCAGCCCGCGTCGGTCGCCCCGTCGAAATTGGGGCGGCCGTTCGGTTGGAAGGTCTTCCCTCAAAAACCGGCGCCACAGCACAGGTGGTGAACTGTATCTCACTCGGGGAATACGAGAAGTCTTGGTTACTCGGTTTGTCGCTGACTGAGCCGGCAATGTATGGGGTGTCGAAGCACCGCCAGATTGGGCGTAATACTAACGTCAGGGCGCCGGTTGTAAATTGCCGCAGCCCACCACATGCAATTCGGGAGTGACACTGAAGAATCGCTTCGTGATTGGTGGAAAAGACGGGACACGGGCGGCACTTAGAGTCGCCTTTGGAATCTTCGAGTGCCCGCAACCAAGTCGTCGACTAATCGGCATTTGCCTTGATTCCGAGTGCGTGCATCAGCCACGACGCACGGTCAGATTTTGACTTCGCATCGTTGAACTCGTGGCTGGTGAAGTACCATTTCTGTTCCTTCGGCCCGCCGACTGCGTTGAAATACTCATCGGCTGACCTCCGGCTAATGTACATGTCACGCTCTGCCCACTGGAAGTAGATCTTCGCCGGGCCTGTGTTCGCCGCGAATCTTTCTGGTTCGACGGTGCCAGAGCCGCCGCTCTTTATCGAATTCCGCCTTCGGCGTTGTGACGCGCTGTAGCTGCTGGTAGAAGCTGTCGTCGTCCCAGTCGGGGGGCACCTTCGGGAGTCCGCCCATCAACACGAACACCTTTAGCCGCTTCTCTGCCGCGGCTAACGGCGCGCCCCAGGTTGCGCCGAGCGAGTGCCCGACGTACCCAATCCGGGCACCGTCAACGTCTTTGCGCGAGACCAACACATCCACCGCACGGCGTAGATCCACGACCATCTGAATGTAACTGTCGCGTTCGGACTCGGCCTCTTTGCCTTTCGCCGGCGGTGCCACATCCGGTCGCCAATAAGGTGCGTCAATCATGATGCCGATCGCGCCGCATTGTGCCATGTCCACCGCTTCGGACAGAAACTCCCCCTTGTTTCCCTGGCCCCAATGCATGTAGACAATGCCTGCGAATGGTTCCTTGCCCCTCGGAACGACCAGATACCCCGGGACGCGCCCGCCTTTTGGCGAATCGTAGGAAACTTCAAATACGGTAACGCCGGTGGCCGGCGTTTCTGGCCTGCCGATCGTGAGATTCAGCGGCTTCGTCGCGTCATACGCGAAGACTTTGCTGGCATCGGCAGCGGCGAGCGTCTGGGCCGCTACCGGGGCGCAAACCGCCAGCACGCTTGCCAATAATGAGAAAGTAGCCCTCATTTATCTGTGACCTGCCTCGCTCATTCCGTTAACGCCTAAGGCTCATTATTGCTATCACAAACGCATTCGACCTCTCAAGGCTGATTCTGCTCTTTTTCGCGTGTCATGGGAGCGCTCCGTTGATAAATGAGCTGCGCTCGAATGCTGATTCTAAGGGGCATCCAGTTGATTGTCAGAAACGATTGGCTTCGAGGAACTGGATGACGATTCGCTTGAACTCCTCCGGTTTTTCAAGGTACATGAGATGGCCGGTATCGGGTATCACAATCCGGCGAGAGTTGGCGATACCGGTCTCGATTGCCCCAGCGTGCGCGTGAACATCGGGAATGTCGGCATCGCCGACCAGGGTCAGGGTCGGCACATGGATCTCGTGTAGGCGAGGCAGCGAGGAAGGGGCATCTCGAGCCATCTCATTGTGCGTGAAATCCTGCGGTGTCGCAGTAAGGAGATCGCGAATTTTCTGGCGCGCAGATATTTGTCACTGGCGATAATTCAATCATTTACGGGTGCAGCGATCAAACCAGACCCAGCCTGGAAGTCTATATACCTCTCGGTCTGGGCGAGATGTCAGTTGATCCAAGCCAAGAATCCCACGATCAAATACGTTCAAGACCCGCTACTGTCTGACGATGTCATCATTGCTTCTGGTTTCCTATGTGCGGGCCAAATTGGAGATAGCAAATGCCGCTTCAAAAGGATTCGACCATGACAAAGCAATCGAAGCGCGCGACGCTGGCCGCCGCCATGTTGCTGGCGTGTTTGGTGTTCGCTCAGGCGGCGCGAGCCGACGAGGGCATGTGGACGTTCGATAATTTTCCCTCCAAGACCGTGGGCGCGAAGTATGGCTTCGCGCCCGCGCAGGCCTGGCTTGACCACGTGCGCCTGTCGTCGCTGCGCATAGCCGGCGGCTGCTCGGCGTCATTCATTTCTCCGCAGGGATTGGTGATGACGAATCACCACTGTGTGGTCGAATGTGTGGAACAGTTGTCGACCCCGCAACAGAATTTTGAGGAAAACGGTTTTTCCGCAACCACGCCTGCCGAAGAAAAAAAATGCCCCGACTTCGAACTCGATCAGCTGGTTGAGATTCGCGACGTCACCAAAGACGTTATGGAAGCGCTGACCGGCAAGACGGGCGACGCGGCCAACAAAGCGCTGAATGCGAAACGAGCCGAGCTGGAACAAAGCTGCGGATCAGATGCCAGCGTGCGCTGCGATGTGGTTTCGCTGTACCACGGCGGCGTCTACGATCTCTACCGTTACAAACGCTACAACGACGTGCGCCTGGTGTTTGCCCCGGAGTTTTCGGTCGCGCAATTTGGCGGCGACCCCGACAATTTTAATTTTCCGCGCTTCGATTTCGACATCGGCCTGCTGCGAGCCTATGAGGGAGACAAACCTGTAGCCAGCCGCGATTATCTGCACTGGAGCGCGAATGGAACCAAAGACGGCGATCTCGTTTTCGTCTCCGGGAACCCGGGCGGCACCTTCCGTGAATTGACCACCGCGCAGCTGGCCTTTGAGCGCGACACCCTTTACCCCGTCAGGATCCCGGAAATGGCAGAGCGGCGCGGGCAACTGGAGGAATTTGTGGCTCGCGGACCGGAACAAGCGCGCGAGGCCGATGACGAGCTGTTTTTCCTGGAGAACAGTTTCAAGGTCTACTTCGGACGGCAACAGGCGCTGCTGGATCCACAGTTCTTCGGGACCAAAGTGCAGGAGGAGCAACATCTGCGCGCAGCCACGTCAGCGGATCCAAAGCTGGCCGCTTATCTTTCAGCCTGGGACGATATCGCGAAAATCGAGCAAGTGCGCTCGCAGCTCTTTATGCGCACTGCGTTATTGAACGGCCGACATTTCAGGGCGGGTTTGATCGGGGATGCGGTAACGCTGGTGCGTGCCGCGGCCGAACGCGCGAAGCCCAACCGTGAACGTTTGCCGGAATTTACCGACAAAGCTCTGGTCAACGTGCAGCAGCAGTTGACCGCTGCTGTTCCGGTCTACAAGGATCTGGAGGAGCTTGACCTCGCATTTCTGTTGACCATCATTCGGCGCGACTTGGGCACCGACGACCCGTTCGTGCGCAAGATGCTGGGCAAGGAATCTCCCGAGCAACTGGCCCACCGGCTGGTGACCGGCACGCATTTGGAGGACGTAAAGGTTCGCGAAGGGCTGTACAACGGCGGCCAAAGCGCAGTCGACGCCTCCACCGATCCCATGATCCGCTTCGCGGCGTCGATTAACGACGACCTGCTGGCCGTACGCAAAGACTACGAGGCGCGCGTGGACGCTCCCACACTGTCCGCTGCCGAAAAGATTGCGAAAGCGCGCTTTGCGATTTACGGGACCAGTATCGATCCGGACGCAACTTTTACTCTGCGCCTGACCTATGGCACCGTGAAAGGCTTCGAAGACGCCGAGGGCCAGTTCGTCGAGCCTTACACCAACATCGGAGGACTGTTCAATCGCGCGACCGGAGCGCCACCCTACGACCTGCCGAAAAGCTGGCTCAAGGCCAAAGCATCTCTGAATCTGTCGGTGCCCATGAATCTCTCCACCACCAACGACACCACCGGCGGCAATTCCGGAAGCCCCGTCATCGACAAGGACGCTAACATTGTCGGCCTGCTCTTCGACGGCAACATTTTCTCCCTGGGCGGCGACTACGGCTACGACCCGGCGAAAAATCGCTCCATAGCGGTGGACAGCCGCGGTCTGCTGGAAGGCATGCGCAAGGTCTATCACATCGATCGCATCGTTAACGAAATCGAAGCAGCGCGAAAGTAGGAAGCACTCTGGGTGCGGCCGGCCGGGGCCCATTATTATCAAGTTCCACATTCAGCAGCGTCCAACACGCAACTGCGAGATTACGGCACGGTCTGGTGACGTGAGCGTCGTCTCGCTCGTCAGCCGTTCGCACGGATCGCCGGTCGGCGTCGTCCACAAACCACCTCCTGATCCCATCAGTGCTTAAACGTGGAGTGTAATCTCTTGCGAATCCCCCAGCTTTGAGTAAGAGACTTAAAATCGCGGCAGGAACCGAGCAAGCAGAGCTACGATGCGTCGCTGTCGCTTCCGGCCGTGAAAGCGGCAATTGCAAAGGGCCAACGGCTGATCGCCGGCTTTGGTGAAGGAGCGGAGACGATTCCCGGGCGGAGTGGGACTGAGCCGGATCAATGGCACGTCAAATCGATTCAAGACAAGAGTGAAGCATGAACGTCATTCTCTTCTTGTTCACGTGTGATAAAGAAACATGACCAGCAACGAATTTGGCAACGAGTGGCGGAAAGGCGAGAGCGGATGCCCCAAGCCTAAGCAAATGGCAATTCTAGCGTGCGCTGGCCGACACGCCGGCGCTCTCTTAATCGTAGTGACGCTGTGCTGCGGCTATTTATCTGCTGTCGACAAGGACATACAGAGCGAAGTCGTACGAATTGACAGCACCATGGCGGGGTTCAAACTTGCGTTGCACCACGAATTCTTGCCATCAACTCCCAGTTCTCAGCGGGCGATTGTTCTCTTCGCCGAAGGATCCGCTGTGCCAACCTCAGGGAATGCCGCTTACAGGATAAATGGTCTCTCGTGGATGGACGACTTAGCCGAGCACGGTTACGATGTGTGGTCGCTCGACTACATGGGTTTGGGCGATTCGAGCCGGTATCCGGATATGAACACCGGGCCCAAAGGGACTGCTTCCGAATGTGCTGAGCAATTGGCAACAGCGGCTCGATATATTTTGAAGCAGAGAAAGGCCGATAAGCTTGCGGTAATTGGAGATTCGTTTGGAACTCTTGTAGCGGGGGTGTTTGCAACGAAGACGCCAGAACTGTTGGATCAACTTGTACTTTTCGCCCCGGTGACTCCGGTGGCACAACCGAAGCCCGCCGACATCTCGCAAGTCTCAAATTATGACCTAGTAACCCCCGAGGATTTTGCGCAGGTGTATTCGAGTTGGTTGCCGCCTGGAGCATCGACCGGACTTGCCAGTGACTTCTTCATAAAAGATTGGGGCGTCAGTTATCTCAACACAGATCCAGAGAGCCACCATAGAAACCCGCCAAGCGTGATGGTACCGAGCGGACCTGGTGTCGAAGTGGCACGAGTGAGCGCCGGAAACTTCCCCTATGATCCAGCGAAGATCAGAGTTCCTACCATGATCGTCTTTGGGGAATGGGATGCGATCGCAACCGAAGCTGGCGGTAAACGGCTGTTCGAGGAATTGACAAATGCGCCGCGAAAAACACTTTTCGTCATTGGACACAGTACCCATCTGCCCCAATTCGAGCCAGTACGATTTGACGCGTACGCGGCGGTTAGAGCTTTTCTGGAAACGCGCGCTCAATAAGCCGTTTCTCGGTTGACTTCCGGCGCAGAGGACGCTGAGCGATGCTACCGGCGAAACAGATTGAGATTCGCCGCGCTGTGCGGGACGATGCTCAGGCGATTGCGGAAGTGCTGCAGAAGTCGTTCATCGAGTTTAAAGCTCTTTATACTGAGGGCGGATTTGCGGCGACAGTTATCCGCGCGGAGCAAGTTCTAATTCGTATGTGGGAAGGGCCCGTATGGATAGCGCTGTGTGACGGTGTTGCTGCCGGCACGGTGGCGGCAGTGATCAGGGGTGATTCGGTTTACATTCGGGGCATGGCGGTGGTCGCGGCTGCGCGCGGATCGGGCGCGGGTGCGAAGCTGCTCAAATGCGTGGAAGACTGGGCGCACGGCGAGGGACACGTTGCGGATGTTCCTGAGCACGACACCGTTTCTTCATTCCGCGATTCGGCTGTATGAAAGATTCGGCTACCGGAGGACGGACGATGGCATGAACGATCTGTTTGGTACGCCATTGTTTACGATGGAGAAAAGCGCGTGGTGAGCAGTTTGAAAAGCTTGTCATTCGAAAGCGCGATTTTGTCGCGCGAGGAATCTGCTGGCCCGGCGAACAGCAGATTCCTCACCGGCAAAGAATGCCGGTTCGGAATCACAAGATATGAGGGGCGGAACTACATGAGGTATGGAAGAAGGTCGTGAGTGTTTTGAAAACAATGAAAAGTAACTGAATGTCCAGCAAGTCCGGAGACCCGATCTACCTTAAGGAGTAGGACATCAATGATAAGAACCCTTCGGCCACATGGGCATTTACAGTCCCGCCGCAGGATTACAGCAAATCCAACCACACATGACTCCGGAGAATGCGAACATGCGATCAGCGCCTTCGACAACTACAGCGACCCACGGTGGCACGCTCTGGGTTCGCTACGAGTGGGACTTGCGACCGTCACTACCGGACGTTGTAGCCCCTGCGCACTACTGTTTCCGTTCAGCCAGAACGGACGAGGCGGAAGCATTGAAGCAGGTCGTCCTGACGGCCTACGGTTCCGATCCCGTCTGGGGATTGATGATCAACGATATCGCGGGGCGAATGACCGACCGAATACGGACGACACTCGGTTGCCCCGGCACGGATTATATCGTTGCAGAGTGTGACCAGCAGATGGTAGCCGTTTCAGGAGTTGCGCTCTCTCACTGGAGCCAGCAGAATTTCCTGACGGGATTGTGCGTGTTGCCTTCTCACCAACGGAAGGGATTGGGTAAGCACTTGCTTTTTCTGTCACTCCGTCGACTGCGAGGCATGGGGTTGGAACAGGCGACGGTGTACACGGAACACGGCTCCATTGCAGATCTAAAGCTGTATCCAAAATTCGATTCCGTTAAGGAGGAAGGCGTTGTTTATCCAGCCTTAAAATCTCCTTCAGAGCCGGCACTGAGTTCAATTGTTCCAACAGTCTCGGTCAAACATAACGTTTATTTCGATGGGAAGGTGCAGAGCCTCGGGTTCAATTTGGAAGGAGACTATACGACAATCGGTGTGATCGCTCCCGGCACGTACCGGTTCTCAGCGGAATTGGAAGAACGCGTGGCTGTGCTCATAGGCTATCTCACCGTGAAAATCGGCGAATATTGGCGCGAAGTGCGACCTGGCCAAGGGTACTTGGTACCAAAGGGAACGTCCTTTGATGTCCGAACCGAGGAATATGTGGCGTACGTGTGCTATTACAAAGATGGCCACCCGTGAAGAGAGTGTTTCTAAGTAATGATGCCGCTTAAGATTATGTGGACGTAGTCTTGTGCTTTGTCGGAAGAGGTGTGCCCGTGTAACCCAATGATCCGGCCGGGTACGTCCAGCGTCCGTCGTCCGGGCGACGCTGAAGGAATCCGCCGCCGTGGAGCTGACAACCTAGTAACTCTAGTGCCGCACGGCAAGGCTAAGTTCGGCGTCCCTAAGTCGGAGGTCTCATGAAGCTGAAATTGATGCTGTGTTCGTCTTGTGCCCCTGTTGCTGTTCTCTTCTTTGTTGTCGAATGCGCAACAGGAGCGCGAGCCGCGGCTGTGGCTGACAATTCCAGACCGGACTGCCATGATGGCGCCGCAAGCGGCCGCGCTGCACTTTTCTTCCGAAGCCGGTCAGTTACCGGTGTACACCTCAAATCGCAGCGGAAGCATTTCGATCGATGTGAATGGAAAAGTCGCAACTCGCTCGCTGATGATCGCATCCACCTTTGACGCGTCTGATCCGATTGCCTGGCGGCAATGGCATCACTGGAACATCGCTCATAATTTAGTAAGCTTCATCTGCACGCAGCGGAGAGAAATGTTTTGGCCATTCGCATTCTCCCGGAAGGAAACATGAACCTAGCCTATTTCGACTTCAAACCGGCTCCAAAAGACCAGGCACCGAAAGGGCAATTGCGGTCAGCACAAAATTTGGTCAAGTGGTTATTGCAACTCCGGCTAAAGTGGTTATTGCAACGAGGAGATTTTCGTCGAATAATTAGTTTGCTAACCTGGAGATAGATCAGTGCGGTCTTCAATGTGCGGGGTTTTATTCTGCGGTTTCTTGCTTATGCAAACGGCGCCTGCCACCGATTCGCCCCGTCAGGAAATAGAAAATAAAGCGCCGGTTGTTGAAAGGTCCGACGCGGGTGGTCACACCATTCTCGTCGAGCTGTTCACTTCTGAGGGCTGTTCCAGTTGTCCTCCAGCGGATGCCCTCCTCCAGAAACTGGACGCCACACAGCCTGTTCCTGACGCGCAACTGATCGTCCTCAGCGAACACGCGGATTATTGGGATCATGACGGTTGGAGAGATCCTAACTCCTCGCCGGCTCTGACCGAACGTCAGGCTGCTTATGTCAGTGCACTTGGGCTAAAGACGTCCTACACTCCCCAAATCATCGTGGACGGAACTGCTGAAATGCGCCTGGGCGATCCGCAGCAGGAGATCAAAGTCTTTCAGGAAGCCGTCGTCGCCCCCAAGATGTCGGTACGCATCGGCGACGTGATCGTTGATACCGGGAATCCGGCCGTTCTTCAAACGCACATTGAAGCGGATGGCAATTCCGACAAACACAACGCCGACATCTACGCTCTGTCGTTCTCGATCATGTGGAGTCACAAGTCTTGCACGGCGAAAACGGAGGTCGGCACTTGACCCACGTTGCCGTTGTGCAGCAGATCACGAAAATAGGAAAGCTAAAGAAGGGGCAGGTCTTTGGTGAGGCTGTTCAACTGAAACTCAAGCCCGGCACAGATCCAAAGACCGTTCGGATCGTTGCTTTTGTACAAGAATCCGGGCCCAGCAGAATCCTGGGCGCCGCTTTACGCAGGCCGGTAAGCTGAGTAATCGCGGCCTCCTCAACGCGAGATTGCCGGAGGGTTTTCGCGCTCGGCGCGGATTCCGAATCACGAATCGAATTCTAATATGGAACTGCTCGAACATCTGCGTCGTCAGTTTACCTACGATGAATGGGCGAACCGCGAAGTGCTCGTCGGATTAAGCGCTGGCGCACGCCCGGCCGGGCGGCCGCTGCAACTGTTGGCGCACATTCTTTCCTCCGAGCGGCTGTGGCTGGAGCGCATCAAGAAGCAACCGCAAAGCCAACCCATATGGCCAGATTTCACTCTCGAGCAATGTAAAGCGCAAATCGCTGACCTCACTGTGCTATGGCACGACTATCTCGGCCAACTTTCTTCCGCTCAGCTCGCGGAGAAGGTGACCTACAAAAACAGCAAGGGCGAGTCGTTCACCAGCACCGTGCAAGACGTTTTGACTCACGTGCTACTGCACTCGGCGTATCATCGCGGGCAGATCGCCACCCAAGTACGTGCCGGCGGTGACACGCCGGCATACACTGACTTCATCCACGCCGTACGGCAGGGTCTGATTGACTAGGCGAGTGAATAAACGCTGACCGACTGAGAGGGGCATCCGGGGGAAATACTCGCTCCGATCTGCCACCAACTTCATAACGCAGAGTCTATCAACTTGTATTGTGTCTATGAGCTTGGTTGCGGGCTATGGTAGTGTGTGACGATCTTCGCGGTGCCTCAGCGAGCCGACAAAGAGCCAAACAAGCGACCTCCCTCGCGCGTCGAGGGGTGACGATTGAGGGCTCGGGTAGTGTCTTAGTTTGATGTCGGGAAGCAAACTAGGACACTACCAGGGGCTCTGCCCGCGACGCGAAAGACAACAATGTGGGGTAGAATGCTCTCCCGGCAAAGTAGGTTTCACTAGAGGCGCAGCGTTCCTGTGGAAGCTAATGCCTGCAATCGTGATCATCGAAATCTAAGGAAGCGAACGATGTGAGTTTTGACGGGAGATGCGAAGTGACACCGCTGCGAGTGTTTGATGTTGGCTGAAAGAGCTTACGTGAGGCAAGGAGTGCAATTGATTCCGGTAGGCATGGGAACAGCGCCAACGAGATAGTTCTCCAAGAAAAAAAGATGACCGAAACAAGCCCGACGGAAAGAACGCAACTCGATTGGGCGGCGGATGCGCTGCTGCGCTCAGGTCACATATCGTTTCCGTTGGCCATTATCGCCCTGGGTATCGAGACATTCGTGTGCGCAGGCTCGTTGGTGGGAACCCTCATTCAGACCGACCGCTTCGGAAAGATATTAGGCCCGATCCTCGCGGCCTGCGGCGTGGGCCTTCTGTTCGAGCGCACAGCACGAACGGGCGCGATGGCGCTGGGCAGTCTGCTGTTTCTGTACACCTTAGTCTTCGAAGTGCCGAAATATACCACCAACCTGGGCAGTATGACCCTCCGCACCCAAGTGTTTGAGCCTCTCGCGCTTGCGACTCTCGCCTGGCTCTTACCGGGCCAGGACGCAATACCGAACTGGCTGGCACGCGCCAGTCGGTATCTGCTGGCAGTGTCCTTCATCGTGTTTGGAGTAGACCATTTTCTCGCTCTGGGGCCCATCGGAACTCTAATACCGCCGTGGATTCCATGGCACGTGTTCTGGATCGGTTTCTTTGGTGCTGGCTTCATCGCCGCGGGACTGAGCATCAGCCTCAATAGCCAGCTGCACTGGGGAGCAGCCTGTATCGGCCTGATGTATGCGATTTGGGTCTTCACACTTCATCTCCCCAGAACTCTTCTTGGGCTCTACGGTGGAAGCGGCCCGCGCAGTCCCGACGAGTGGTCGAGTCTGTTCATCGCCGTTGCTTTGTGGGGAGGCCCGTGGGTTCTAGCTTCGAATGTTCAAGTTCGGTCTAGCGGAAAATCTGAAACGGCCGGGAGGTGGTAGATTCGCATGCCAGCAAACATTTCATGCTCAGGTGGGGTTGCGGTTGCTTCCAGGTTTTGTATTGGACAGGCAATATCCCGAACCAAGCCCTCAATAGTGGCCTTCGCCGCGTGTGATGGAGGTTAGGCTTGTGGTGTGTCCCTTGGGGATTGCGACATGGCCAGAATCGAAGTGATACCATAGCCAACAAGCAAGCAAAGATGTAGAAAGCGGCTCATCCATCCTCCTTCCCTCGGGCCATACCGGCCGCGTTTGCTTTTGCGCCAGAAGGCGCTCCAACCAGAGCCTCTCTGCCGAAAGAATGTGAGCCAGGGTTTTTAGCGATTGCGGCGCTCATAAGCTTACTCCTTAAACGAAGGCTTTACTCCTTGCGACGAGCCCACAAATCCTCATAAGTGCGCCAGTCTTTCCCCACCAATGTCTCTCCGTGCCAATGAAAAGAATTCGGCTTGATATCGGAAAAGATCCAGCGCATCGGGGTACCACCGCCGATTTGGCCAACCATAACAATCTCGTCGCCGACCTTCTGGCCTTTTAGAATCGTCGCCGCCCCGCGAAGCGGCTCAATCCAGGTGACTTTCCACAATTTGGTCTTGGGGTCATAGAATCGCACGGTAGTGTCGTACTCCTTTAGATCAGAATCGCTGCGTTCCGTTTCGATCCAGACATCTTGCACTGCGGTTCCCTGAAGCACCCAGTGAAAATAGATCTCACCCTTCTGCGTCGGACGGCTTCCGTCGTCGTGATACTCGATACTCTCGAACTGCCACGATCCGACGAACTGACCAAACAACATGAGCTGATCGCGATTCTCAGCAGCTGGCTTTTCTGACAACAGCGCGGGAAAAGTACTCTGCGCCGGCTGCGCCGACAGCTGCGAATACGGAGAACAGGGCCAGCAGACACACGCTGATCCGTGCCATCTTCCACCTCCTGCGACCGAGCCGCGAATACACCAATTCCCACGAATTGCTTCATCAGTCCCCCAAATCGCCCATCTCAGCTTCCTGCGAGCTGATTGCGCGATCCGGACGAAATCCGTTATGCCAAGCCACCAATGATCTTTCTGATTGCTCACATTTAGTGCTGGAAACGACCCACTAGTTCGCCACTCGCCAGAACGTGCCCCTTCATAGCCTTTAGGACTTGCTTCTTCGAAGCTTTAGGGGGGAGATTCAGCTTTGTATCGAGGGCGTACAAATCAAAGACGTAATGGTGAGGCGAATGTCCCGGAGGGCAAGGGCCCACATAGCCGGTCCTGCCATAGTCGTTCGGACCTTGGCGGGAGCCGTCCGGAAGTTGTTCCTGTTTTGCGACATCCTCCGTCAATTCACGTTTGTCGGCAGGCATATCGTAGAGTACCCAATGCGTAAACTTAAAACCAAATGGGGAGTCCTTGTCGAATACGATCAAGGCAAAACTCTGCGCGCGGTCCGGTGGCGCACTCCAGGACAATTCAGGAGATGTGCCGTCTTGCCCGCCACAAGAAGAGTACTTTTGTGGGATCGTGTCGCCCGTTAAGCTACTGCTTCTGAACTCCAAGGAGAGTACTCCCGCTTGGTCAGCAGCACGGCTGCATCCAATGAGGATCCCGACTGTCACGGTCAATAGCAGCCCAAGCCACGACAAAACGAAGAACGAAGTATTGAATTCGAAGCGTCTTCGAGAGATCATGTCAGAACATGCACCAACGACAAGGGATACACCACAATACAGAAGGAGACGCTTCTTCCGACTGTCCACCAAGGCTTTTTCTCGCATCGAGGTCACTAAGTACGCACGGGAGATTCAGTTATGGTATTCTCCTGCGCAGACACTGCCAGCCAATTTCCATTCCGTCGCACGAAAACGTCTGTAAAAAGCAGCTTCGCGACCACGTGATCTTCTGAAGTCACACTTATGAGCGTCCCCCTCGCTATCGCCGTCGATTCATAGAGAATCATGGTTAGGTCCTCGAAGCGCCTCTCATTCGCGAGGCGAGAAGAGAGATGCGAGCGGTAATACGAAAGGAGCTCTGCCTTGGTTATGAAGTGGCCAGAATCTGGAGCCGGTCGAATGAAATCATCTGCCAGAACGCGGTCGATCTCATTCACATCGGCAGTATTAAGAGCGTTGAGCCAGTCATTTTCAAGACGAGCCACGATGCCCTTTTCCCGCTCCGAGTCTCCTTTCTTGCGTGCTTCCGAGATTTGCTGTGCCAAAACTGTTATTGTCACGAAGAGGGTGACAATCAAGGTAATGGCCGCCAACTTTCGAAATCTCCACACGAGGCTAGCGAGCGACCCGAATACGTACACACTCTCCTCCCGTCACGAGAAATCAAATGCGCAATCTACAGGCCACGGGGCTATGATCGCAGCCCGGCAAGGCTCGGTCTTGAACGAAAGTGACCCTTGCGTGATCCGGAGTCATGCCATTTCTACTGACACTTCCCGTAAAAGAGTTTCTATCTCACGACCAGCGCCAGGCCATTAGGAAGGCGAGAAGGTACTCGATAAGATTTCCGACGTTGTGGCCGATGATTGAGGGAAGTAGACTGCAGGATTTCTCGTACCAGTAGGCGTATATGACGCCCCAAAGGAAGGCATAAGCCTGCTGGCTGGCGGCGACACGGAAGGATTGCGTCCAGAAGGATCCCACATGTGCCAGGCAGAAGAGCACGGCAACAATCAAGCCGGCGACGTGTAGATCGAAGCGACCGAGCCGGACGTGTCCCGACATGCGCTGGGCGAGGAAGGTGACGAGCAGACCGCGAAAGAGGATCTCCTCGACCGTGCCGGCGTATAGACCTTCGAAGGTCAAAGAGCCGGCTAGATTGGTGGAGGATAAGAAAAACTTCTCCGGCGGCAGATGGGCGATGATGTTGTGCGCGTAATCGGCAGCTGTCATCACGATCCCGAAGAGGACGCCGAAGAGCAGGGCGGCGTAGACATATCCGTTAACGGACGGAGCTTTGAAGCCGAACTCGCGGAAGCGGCCGTGGCCGATGAGCGCGATGCAAATCAGCGTAGCCAGAAGCATGCCAGTGTGTCCGAAATAAAAGACAGTCCACGGCATCGCCGTGAACCTGGGTCGACCGATGAAGTGGACGGCTACAGTATTGACGGCACCGTCGACCAACTCTCCCGTCATGCTGAATCCCCAGTTCAGTGGCGCTCCGGAACCAATCGACGTATTCATGGTTCCCGCAGGCCGGTGGTCGGATGGAACGGTGGACCCAGTTAGGGTCAGGTAGGGACACACAGCCAATGCGAGAGAATGGGCCGATGTTTCAAGCGTGGGGTGGCTCTCTTGCCGAAGGGTTCCTTCCTTTTGAGCAGCAAGTCCTGCTAGTCGAAGCTGGTCAGCCAGCCTAGGGATAGGAGCCAACAGCAGCCAAAGCTGAGAGCGTCGAGGGAGCAGGATGAACTGGAAGTAGACGCCGATTGACGGCCGTGCAGGGTCACGAAGGACTTCGGGCACAGGAGCAGTGACGAAACGGGCAATGGAGGTCTTTTGGATAACGGCGATCCGCATATTCGTGAAGTCGCACCCCAGACACGGACGCATGCGATGGGGAAATCTGCGCGGATCGCGATCAGAGCCAAGGGGAGAATTCTCTTCATCGATGCGGCGGATGTTATCGCGGTGGAAGCCAGGCACCCTGAACTTCTTTGTCCAGGAGATCACAATCGTTCAAGACGGAAGAATGTGGAACCCAGAGAATCATTCTGATCGCAGGGCGGAAAGGCACCTCAAAGTCGGTGTACCCGACCATTGAGAGGGTATCCAAGATGGACAATTCATACGAAACAAGTGCGCCCAACCCGACAGCTCCTCACCGATCATCGAGCATCGATTCACTCCAACGTGTATTCATAGGAGCCAAAGGCATTCGGTCCGGCTGGAGCGTCCTGCTATTCGCGGCAATCTATTTGATCTTGAACCGAGCGGTAACGGCAGTTCTCGGCAGGTTCGTCTCATTGGATTTCAGTGGCCCCGCACCACTGAGTCTGGGACTCCTTACTGAAGCCTGCCAGTTACTGGTTGTGGCCGCTGCTACTTGGGCGATGGCACGTATTGAGAATAGGCCCCTTCTTTCGTACGGCTACATCGATAATCGGAAGGTGATCCGGCTGGCCACTGGTGGACTCTTGGGATTCCTCTGCTTGTCTGTGCTGGTAGCGGTCTTGTGGAGGGCGAGGCTGCTTGTTTTTGATGGAGTGTCGCTGAGCGGCCTTTCAGCTTGGAACTACGCTGTCGCATGGGCATTCGTCTTCTTGCTGGTGGGTTTCTTCGAGGAATCGCTATTGCGTGGCTATGCCCAGCACACCCTTTCCCGCGGAATTGGGTTTTGGTGGGCGGCTTTGCTTCTCTCCTTAGTGTTTGCTCTAGGTCACCTTGGAAATGACGGCGAATCAATATTGGGGATTGTAGAAGTTGGTATTGCCGGCCTCGTTTTCTGCTTGAGCCTCTGGTACACAAAATCGCTCTGGTGGGCGGTCGGCTTCCACGCTGGATGGGACTGGGGCCAATCCTATTTCTATGGAACGCCCGACAGCGGCTTGGTAATTAAGGGTCACCTGCTGACATCACATCCCACGGGTAATCCCCTGTGGAGCGGAGGAACCGTGGGCCCAGAGGGAAGCCCGCTGATCGTGCCGTTGGTGATCTTGGTGGGTATAGGAATGTGGGCCTGGTGGGGTCGTAGGAACAATCTGCCAATAGGTAAGGAGAAGGTTCCATGAAACCGTGCTTTTTACTCAGACAAGTGCGAGTCCGATAACCGACAGAGGCTTTCGACTGTGAAAAGGATCATCGCCGTTGTTTTGGCTGCTCTTCCCCTTTTTGTCTGTCCATGAACCTTTTGTCGGGTAGTGTGGACGATGTTCTCTGTAGCGACAATCTCAAACCAACGGATATTCAGCCGATGAAAATTTCACCTGCCTCGATGTCCATTACGGACTGGTCCCAAGTTACGCTTTCGGAGCATTCCGGCAAGAAAGGACTGGTACGCTCGAGAAGCTGCACATTCGACGACATTCGTGTGCGAATGGTCGAGTACAGTCCCGGATATGTTGCCGATCAATGGTGTTCCAAAGGACACGTCATTCTGTGTTTGAGTGGCTTTCTGGACATCGAAGTGAGAGACGGACCTCATCTCGTTCTTAAAACAGGGCAGTCCTACCACGTTGGTGACGGTGACCCGCCCCACCGATCGTCGGCACCGGAGGGAGCCACCCTTTTCATAGTTGACTGACGCGCCTGGTGCCATGAATCTCATCGAAAGGGGCAAAAGTGGTGATTTTATCGGGAGCAATCTGCAGAGGGGTCTGAGTAACTGAAGACTGGGAGTTGTAATTTTCGTTGCGTCGCTGGTCACTTTGTGTGGGCTGTAGTATTTCTTATTTGCAAACAGGCTACCGCCGCCCGTTCTTGAGAGCCATTTCCGATACAGGCGACAACCGGCACGATGCCAGCTTACGACCGCTCTGGGCGTGACCAGAACCAGAGGTTCTCTCCATCCCAAAGCCTTCGCAGCACGACCCAGAATAGCTTGTGCAACCGTGTGAACCGATGGCGAGGACGTTTGGCGTCCTGAGCTAGCAACCGCTGACGGAGGGCGAGATTTTCCAGGACAAGGTTCTCGCGAGAACCTAAATGCGCTTGTCATCCAGCCAAGAAGATGCCGGATCATCCCCAGGATCATGGCGACAGTTTATCTAATAGTCGCGAACCACCGCAGGTCCAACTTATTCATTCTCGTGGTGCACGAAGTTTTGACGAGGCGCAGGATTCCGGTCGCGAATAAACAGCTTCGTTGGTCGTCCCTTGTATGTCGCGAGTTGCGATTCACGATATCCGCACTTTACCGCAACACGAATGGAGGAAAGGTTCTCAGGCGCGATGATGCAAGCGGTCTGCGCGGATGGGACGTGTTCGTCACCCCAGGCAACTACCGCGCGAACCGCTTCCGTTGCGAAGCCTCTGCCCTGCGCTTGTGAGACCAAAGCCCACCCGATTTCCGGCAAGCCCTTGAGGGACGGTTGCAGGGAGCGTTTGTAGTCAGCGAAACCAACCTCTCCGACAAAATTGCCCGTTGCTTTGTCCTCAGCTACCCAGTAACCAAAACCGAGCAACAACCAGTGCCCAAAATAACGCAGAAACCTCGCCCAAGATTCCTCCTCGGTGTGCGGTTTCCCGCCGATGTGCCGAGTCACGTTGGGGTCGGCCCACATCGCGGCGGAATGGAGGAAGTCGACAATGGCATGGCCGCGGAGTCGGAGGCGCTCTGTTTCAACGGTCGGCACCGCTACTGTGGGCTGGAATGAGCTTGGCATTGGAGGATTTTACCCATGTGTATACCTTCCTTGCTCTGCACACCAAACGACCTCGCGATCGATTGACAGATCTGCACAAGCTGTTCTAAGCGGCCAAGAGAGAAAATAGCATCCTTATTTGTCTTTTCGTTCATGTCTTGTTTGCAGGGCACTGGAGGACACGAATCGGTGTTTCCCCCCGTGGGTTGTGATCGCTGTAGCAGTGCCAAATTCAAGCTGACGCACTTTGAACAGGTCCATTTGAATGCACCCACCCTATAAACTGATGTTTTCATTTTCACAGGACATACGCCAAACACTATTTCCAAACGTTACGCGCGACCCGAATTAGGTTGTCGCCCATCACAGCGGCTAGCTCGTCGGCTGAATAGCCTCGTAGCACGAGATCGGCTGCAATCTCATCAGTGATTTTGGGGCCGGCGAAGAATAGCGGTCCCATGGGCGAAGCAAGCTGTGGCCATTTGGCGACGACTGTCGATGCATCCGCGCTGCCAATGAGAAAATCAAGGCCGATCCCGACGTGTCGATGCCCGACCATCTGCGCGACATAATCAATGTGCTCGCCGATGATCGATGGCGAAGAGCTCACATCGCCGAGGAACCAGTTTACACCGTTGATCCCGACCACACCTCCCGTAGCCGCGCAGGCACGTATCTGCTCATCGTCGATGTTCCGAAAATGTGGCCATACCGTACTCGGATTCGAATGCGAGAAAATCACCGGCGCCAACGACATCTCCATGATCTCGAGGGTCGAGCGTTTGCCAACATGACTGCAATCGATGACCACGCCGGCACCGTTCATCGAGCGTACGATATCTTGCCCCATCGCGGTGAGCCCGGTATCGTTATCAGCACACCCTCCGGCAAGAGCGTTATTGCTGTTGTAAGCAAGCAGCATCCAGCCGACCCCCTTCTCCCGCAACGAAAAAACGAGGTCAGGCAAGCCTGCAAGTTGACCGATCCCCTCGATGTCGAACCCAATTGCTAGGCGTCCTGTGTCTCTGGCATTCTCGATGTCGGTAGCAGTGTGAGCAAGGAGATACGCATTGCTTCGGGCTGCGATCTGGTTGCTGAACGATTCCAGTATGCGTAGAGTCTCATCAACAGGAGTGAAATCCATTCCGATATTGATACTGACGAAGCAGAAGCCTTCTGCTCGATATAAGTCGAGAGTGGTGAGATCTACATCCAGAGACAGCGGAAGGCAGCCGTGGAAGTCACATCGCGCAGAACGCGCCTTCAAACCGTAGGAAGTGCAATCGATAGATCCATTTCGAATGCGACCTGGCATCGCCTTATTCATCAGGCTGACAATCCCTCAAACCGAAATATGACCACCCTCTCTCCCATAAACGATGCCACGTCGTGGCTTAGTCTTCTTCCCTTTAAGTTTCCAGCAGATGCAAGCCACAAACTTGCCTGATTGCTGGGTTCTGTTGCCTCCATCGATCTGCGCGAGATTGATCGAGGCTCGCCTCCTGAACTTCGAAGCTGTACCCGGCGATTGGGACGAGTACGTAACAGCGTGTCCCATCAAAACCAGACAGGCAGAGCCGAGACGACTGCGGGGGAGAAAACGCAGGACGTCGGACACATCCGTCATCGCCAGTTGTGGATGCTGAATCGCGCCCCGGCAACATGTACCAATCATTCCGCTATATCCCCCTTTATTGGCAGCCGCGCATCCGCGCAAGGTTGGCCGTTCTGTCGCCGTGTCGATGAGGCTTTAATACAAAGGAAATAGACTGGGACACCGCTGGCTACTAGTCCAACACCTATCAAGGCACCTGTGGGTCGCTCGATGAACCTACTAAGTATCAAGCCCATCGCCGCAACGCAGAAGAGCAAGGGGAGCCACGGATATCCGGGGACACAAAAGGAACGTTTCAATTGCGGCTCGGTGCGCCTTAGCACCAAGATGGCCGCAACTGCCAGCCCGTAAAAAATCCATGCGGTGAAAATAACGTCTGTGAAAAGTTGTTCGTAGCTGCCTGAAGCAGCCAACACGGCTGCCCAAACGCCTTGGATGATCAAGGCCAGGATCGGAGTCCGGCAGCGACCATTGATCTGTCCGAAAATATGAGGAAATATGCCTTGGTGCGCCATTGCATAGTACACTCGGGGCCCGGTGAGGATCATCCCGTTCATGGAACCTAAGATCGAAACTAGTATCAATAAAGAAATCGCAGTCGTGGCAATTGGGCCGAGGAGCTTTCCCACTGCCAAGGCCGCGACGGCATCGCTGCCTCGAATCTCGGTGGCAGATAGTACATGGTAGTAGCCCAAGTTGGCAGCCACGAACACAAGCATCACGATCGCGCTGCCGCAAAAGAGACTTCGCGGTAAATCCAGTTGTGGCCTTTTCATCTCTCCGGCAACAAACGATACGACATGCCAGGCCTCATAGGCCCACAGCACGGCAACGAGCGCAATACCAAATGCCGCGAAAGAAAAAGCGTGGCCACCAGTTGCACTCCCTTCGAAGAGGTGGATGGGACGAGAACCTTTGAACATTAGCAGAAGGATGATTCCAGCTAGCCCGCTGACCTTGGCAACGGCAATGAGATTCTGCACGAGCTTTCCGCCGCGAATTCCCAGGCAACTGATTATGGTGAGTGCCAGAATTCCCACAACGCTTGATACCTTCACCTCGACACTATTTAACGGGAAGACCTGTGCGAGGTATAGCCCAAAAGCAACCGCAAGCGCCGCAATGCTCCCGGAATGGATCATGAGCAGCAGAGCCCAGGCATACAGGAAGGCAGGCAGCGGCCCGTAGACGTGCCGCAAATAAGTGCAGAGGCCGCCGGTACCAGGGAAAATTGAGCCGAGTTCGGCCAATGACAAGGCACCGAATAAAGTGAGGATTCCTCCAACCACCCATACGAGCAAAACGGCGCCGAGGGAGTTCAGCTGGGCGGCAATGGAACGTGGGATGAGGAAAATCCCCGAGCCAATTATGGTCCCGACCACAATAGCTACGGCATCAAAGAGATTCAACTCTTTGCGCAAGATGGGCGGACAAGCAGCAGCGTCTCCCGCTTCTGACGCGAGATCTCCTTTGGACTGACGCTCACGCCGGTTTAACCATTCGCTCTGCTCGGACTCGGTCATCCTTCCTCTTCTATCGCTCTAATTACGGCAAAGAGATCAAAACTCGATCAGAGACTCTTACGGAATTCCTTCTGAGTCTTAACGTGCGCATATCCGTTCTTTGTATAGAATCGATGCGCACGTCCCCGCGTAACGTTCGAATGTACGGCAATGACATCGAAGCCAATGCTCCGCGCCCATTCTTCGGCAGCACCGAGTAATATCCTTCCAATTCCGCGAGAGCGGAAACGTTCGTCTACAACCAGGCCGTTAATCTCCACACAACTGCCTGTTTCGATGCTCCGGAACAGATAAGCTCCGATCCAGCCCGCAATTTGGCCTTCGGGAAGGTGAGCAACAAAAACGGCGTATTGGTTCGAGTCCTGCATATCCCTGAGCCGCTTCCGAACTTCTTCCCCTGTACATTCGTACCCCAGCTGTACTGCAAGGGCTGCCATCGCTTCGCAATCGCACGGCTGAGCGGGACGAACGGCACACGTAGATTGCACAGACACGACATTGAGTTGTTGTTCCATCCGTCGAAGTTGCTCCGATTCGGTACTCGACGAAACGATCGCGGCATCCTCAACCGCATATGCCCCGACTTGGGGACTGATGCGTCCGCCGACGGCTTAGCACGCGTGGCTTTAGATAGCTACTTCAGAGCGAGAACCGCGGGTCGCCCTCAAGAATCTGCAACTCCAGCTTCGGCCTCTCCCCTTTGTGCCACAGAGCGGCTCGATGTCTCGTGCGATACAGGAGAGGGCCTCCGTCGGCCCTCTCACTGCGTTCGATGGGGCGGGGGATACAAACAAACTCTGTTTCGAAGCTACTGCTCGTAACGTGGACGACCGCATACCCGTGGCCACCCATGTCGACAAAGGAAACATGCGGCGACAGATCCGGGTTCGACAACGCGCGCGCCTTCTGCAGGTCTCCGCTCTTTACATATTCCAGGGATGACCGGACACCGTGTTTCAGCAATAAATTCATAGTTGGCTGAGGCCGCGCATCTCCCGGTCCCTGGCCGACAAAGATGGATCGTAACGGATGCTCTTTCGGAAAGCCATGTTCAAGCGCTTCCACCATTCCGGGCGCAGAGATGGAACCGGTAACGAAAGCGATGCCAACCGGCTCGAAGGTCCTTGGGGGGAGAGCCTTGGCGGCGAGACCAGCCCAAAAACTGTGCCGGTCACCCGCTACGGTCGCAAAACCAGTAATTCCATTGTCGCGAACGAAATCATAGATTTCGCCGCGCTCGACATAGGCGGTGCTGTGATCCCCAGCACCAAAGCCGGCTTCGAAACCCGCGTATCCCGCACCTGGCCAAGCCGCAGTCAACCCCGGGGGCAAATTCTGCGGGTCGGCTCGCATGTCGAGCGTGGCAACCGTATCTCCCCAGATTTTCCATGTCGCTTTCGAGTTCTGCAAACGATCGAGGAACCATGCTTTCTGTTCCGCGCCGAGCAGGTTGGTTGGCGGTTGATCTTTACGAAAATTCGCAATTTCGGTCTTGCCGTACTTGATCGTTGCCGGTGGATGACCATTGTTATAGGCGCGTCCGGCATCGAAAATGTCGAGGACCTCCTGCGGAACGAATCCGGGAAAGTCGTCGCTCATAAAAGCCTGGGCTTCCACTCGATAAGTGGGCTCCTCGGATCGATAGCTGCGCTGATCGGTGATGATGAGTTCCATGTTCCGACCCCAGCGGAGTGTTCGGTATCCCCTGAGGCTGTGAATCGCGGTCAGATTATTGGGTTCTTGACCGAGACCGTTCTCGTCAAAATTCTTAATCGGTGCATTCACGACTTGCGGCGGATCAAACCGATCTAGCGATGGGCCGCTCGGTTTGTATAACCGTGCTGGTTGATATTCGAAAAATGCTTGATTGGCCGCCACTTTTCGCGTCTGCGCAGGACGATTCACTCCTCCAAATTGTTGCAGGCTTTGCCAGCCGATCCAGCTGAACTCATGGTTGTCCCACATGCAGACAAACGGCCAACGTGCGCGCGCGTCCTGCAGATCGGGGTCGTGTAGGTAGTTACGGTAGATGGCTCGGTAGTCCCCGACATCTGTCGGAATATGAAAATCGCCGATCTTCTCGCCGTGTTCGTAGCGAACGATGTCGCGCAGACGACGGTCGTACATGCCCTGCGGCCGGTCTTCGGGGTACCAGACGATTTCGTAGATAAAGTCACCTAAGTGGAACACGAAGCCGAGACGATCTTCTCCCGCCGCGCGCTCATCTTCGAAGATCATTCTCCGGTATGCATTCTGGGCTCCCTGGTTCGCGTTCTGGCAACAGACGAAGGCAAACCGCACCGGTCTGCTGTCGTCATCGGTCGGCGCTGTGATTGTCCTGCCCACGCGGCTACCGTGACCACTCGCATCGGTAAAGCGGTACCAGTAAATGCGACCCGGCTTCAATCCACCAGCCAACACTCGACACGTCCAGTCCGAGGCTTCCGAGATAGGCGCCTCTGCACTGGCCACGACTCGAGTGAAAGATTCATCCTCGGCGATCTCCATGTGCAACCTGTCCGCGACACCGCCATCTGTTGGGGGACGACGAGTCCATAGTAGAACGCTGTCGCTTTCTGGATCGCCTGATGCAACTCCCTCGGGATAGAAATCGCGGCGCTCGTGCCATGCAATGTCGGATCGAGTCGCAGATCGTTGCCCCCAAGCTGCGGTCGCACCCAAAGCGGTTGCCATTTGAATAAACGACCGTCTGGTAATCGTGGTCATTGTTTCACTCTCAAGACGGCGGCAGTGTGTTAAAGAAAATCTTTACTTTCTCCGAACAAGCAGCCTTGGAAGCCAGCCCACGGTCTTGCAGCAAGGATGAATCACAACGCCAACATTGTCTTGAACCTATTTGACTAAATCCCTGGAGAGATTACTGCATGTTTCATAAATACCTGAGGATATCGTGTGGCTCTGGCACTGGCCCGCCGAAGGCATTCGAACGTGCACAATCTGACGCTGACCGTCTGGATGAAAGCATTCCACGATACTTCTTTTGGTATGCGTCTGCACATCGTTTTAGTAAACAGGTCAACCTCAGCGAAATAGAGGTCGCGCATGGATACTCTCCACGGCCATTAAACCATTAAATCGGAATTGTCCCGATGGGCGGCGGTCGCCACTAAGAACTCAGCGGAAGAGGGACGTGATTCGCTGGGGCAAGCGAAGCAGAATCTCACGCAATTGTTTCGCGGATGTCACGATCCGGTTGAGGCTTTGATTGAGGCCACCGACGAGTCTGCAATTCTACGGAATGACATTACGACATTCAGCAGCCGTGAGCGGCTAGTTAGGCGCCGAAGTTGGCCTTAAGCATGTTGCAGAACAGTCGTCCTTGCTCGATGGCATCGTCGAGCGCCACATGCGTATGAGGCACGGGATCGAACCACTCCGGGGGCATCGACTGCTTGCCGCACGCTCGATATGGTTTGCGCAGCAACGCCATCGCGTAGGTCTTGATATCAATTGCCGAATAGCCGAATGGGTTCTCGCCCGCGAACTCGGTGAGATACCAATAGACGAAAGAAAAATCGAAAGCGGCCGGGTAGCCGACAAACACAGGCCGTCCGCCAAACGCCTTGAGCCAGGCAACGTAGCGCTTCAGGGCAACGGCAGGCGCTTCGAGATTTTGCCGGCAGGCCGACCATGCCTCCGGCTGTGTGGCCCACCATGCGGCGGTCTTGGGATCCGGGGCCGATGCGGGCAGCGTTTCCAAGTTGGCGGAGAACGTCCCCAGCAGCTCTTTGTCGGCCAGATAGGCTGCCGATCCAATGCTCAGGAGGGAATGTTTTCCCGCGACCGGTCCGTCGGTTTCTATATCCGTGCTGACGTAGATCTCACGCAATGGTGATTCGCTCATGGTTTGCGGTGACAGATTCGGGCCGACAATCATGTAAGGTCTTTCTAGGCTGAATACTTGCGCACCACTAAGGAGATCGGCAACCCGACCATGAACATGTGTACGGCGACATCCCTGATAAGTCCCGTCATTGTTGGAAGCGCAATTTTCGTGTGATAGGCGGAGAGGGGCAGCACGATGTAATACATAAAGAGGTAGACCGCAACTCCGTAGAGCAGTCCCGATGGGATGGCGTTCTGTACCAGGAATTTCAACTTGCGGCTTGCCAAGTAGAAAACTGCCGCAGCCGTAGTGGCAATTAGAAAATGAAAAAAAGCTCCCAGAGCTGCAGTTGCTAGTCCTCCTCGAAAAGAAGACATTCCTAACAGTCCACCAGCGATGCCCTGGAGGAGAGAGACAGGGCCGATTCCCTCCTGACCAGCTTCAAGAAATGCGGCGGTTATATCGAGAGACCCTGCCAGCAAGCCGGCCCACCCAATCGCGTGGTAAGCCCGCGCGTATTGCGGCAGAGGCGAAGACGAAAATGCCGTCATCAAGTGCTCCATACCATGTAGCCTCACTGCTGCGCAACTTGTCTAACAAACGCTACAGTGCGCAGTGACCTCTCCTGCTCCACATAGATCCGTAACACGTTGTCACTACACAGTCGCGCCCCAAGCAGTCACTTGCAGTTGTTTTTCTCCTGATGCGCCGCAAGAGTTGGCAACTTAAAAACCGAGAACCACCTTCGAATAAAAAGGATGAAACCATTCTGCCACCGCTGTCTTGAACGCATTTGACTTGACCAAGCTGGTGCACAACGCGCTATCCTAATCGCTGGGTGGTCGTCTAACTATTGGACGTGCCGGCAACGATCGACAATTCGCGCTTTCGCCAGATCACGCCCGGAATCGAGAAGTTGCCCTGCAACTTCAGCTTGCCGCGGCATCGGCATTTGCGCGCCTATGCGACCGTTGTGTTGGCCGGCAGCTTTGAGGAATCGGGATATAACGGCCGTATACACGCGACCGTGGGCGATGTGCTCATCCATCCCGCTCTAGACTGCCATGGGAATCAGATGGTCTCTGCAGGAGTCAAGCTGATTAGGTTGGACTGGCGGGATGCAAGAGGCATTGGTGGGCTCTATCACTTGGACGACGTGGACGAAGTCGCTCGAACTGCGGAAAAGGATGTCATTGAAGCGACGCATCTACTAGAATGCGTTCTCCGAAAAAAGTGCTTGCCTTCATCTGGTCAACGGAATGACTGGCCTGACTTGTTGCTGGCTGATTTGGCCAAGAATGCTTCCACGGAAATTGGTATATGGGCGGAAGTAAACGGTCTGGCACGAGAGACAGTGTCCAGAGGATTTGCTGCGGCGTATGGAACCGCACCGTCGGTTTTACGTGCTGAACTGCGAGCGCGCTCTGCGTGGCTTCGCATTACAAGAGGATCCGAGTGCCTGTGCAGAATTGCAGCCGAAACAGGTTTTGCTGACCAAGCCCACATGACGAGATGGATTCATCGCATCACGGGAGCCCCACCAGCCGTGTGGCGTCGGAACGCTTTTGTCGTGCGCAGCCTCTCTTGTTGACAAGCCGAGACAGTCCCATTTCGATCGAATCACGAACGGCACGGAAACCCCCATCCAGAGCGATCCAACAAGCGAACTCAGTTGACGTTCGTTCTCCCAACCATGCTCAGCGTTGTACTGAGGGGGCGTAGGCCAGCTTTATGCTTCCACGGTTCTTGAGAATCGTGCTTGGCCAATCGTCGGCTTCTGGTTGACAAAGCGGTTTCGAGAACAAACCAATCCCCCGGACGCGAATAGATCAAAAGCATTCAAGACCACCCCGCGCGCAGTGGCTAATAATCAATAAGGAGCCCCTTAAGATGATCGTTTCATCTCGTTTCGCGGTACCGTGCTTGATGGCTATGTTTGCTGCGCTTACGTCTTTCGTTCTGGCACAAGCTCCGCAAAATAATGTAGCGCCTAGTGTCACCGTTTCTGTCGATGCAACGGAAGCCCCCGGCAAACTTTTCCATGCGCATTTGACCATTCCCGTCACGGCAGGGACGCTCACTCTTTACTACCCCAAGTGGATTCCCGGTGACCATGGCCCCACTGGCCCAATCCAACAGTTAACCGGCCTTCGCTTCACCGGCAACGGACAAATTCTCAAGTGGCGACGTGACTTGCTCGACAGCTGGACTTTCCATGTTGAAGTGCCGCAGGGCGTGTCGCTGGCTGATGTAGCACTCGACTACCTGTCGCCAACGGATCAAGAGGGAATCGACACCGGTGGACAATCTGCCACAGACAAGATGACCGTCATCAGTTGGAACACACTCCTGCTTTATCCGGCGGGTTGGACCTCCGATGAACTAAGGTATCAAGCGACCCTGCGCCTGCCAGAAGGCTGGACATTTGGCACAGCGCTGCCCATCGCTTCCCAGAGCGCCAATGAAATCAAATTTCATCCGGCTTCCTTAACAACCCTCGTCGATTCGCCAGTGATCGCCGGCGAATACATGCGAGTTGTACCTCTTGCCGGTAACCCTCCCCAGGAGTTAGATATCGCCGCCGATAGCGCCGCAGATCTGGACGCGCCGGTAGACGTATTCGGTCATTACAAAAGCCTCACTGATCAGGCATTCAAGCTTTTCGGATCCCGCCATTTCCGCGACTATCACTTTCTCTATAGTTTGAGCAATCACGTAGCTCACTTCGGCCTGGAGCACCACGAATCGAACGACAGCCGGACCAACGAACGTTCTTTGGTCGATCCCGACCTGCGTCTTTTGGCCGCAGGGCTGCTGCCACACGAATACGTTCATTCGTGGAACGGAAAATATCGCCGTCCCGCGGATCTCGCCACACCGGACTATGAGAAACCAATGCAAGATGACTTGCTCTGGGTTTATGAAGGGCTTACCTCATACTTGGGCGATGTCCTGAGCGCGCGCAGCGGGATTCGCACTCCCGAGCAGTTGCGTGATTCCGTGGCTTTAATTGCCGCCCGCCTGGATCACGTTCCAGGCCGCACTTGGCGCAATCTGCAGGATACCGCCGACGGTGTACCAGCTATCCAGACAGCACCTCAGGAATGGCAATCCTTGCGACGCGACGTTGACTACTACGATGAAGACGTCTTGAACTGGCTGTGGGTGGACACGATCATTCGGCAGCAAACAGACGGGAAAAAATCCATCGATGACTTCTGTCATCTTTTCTACGGCGGTCAAAGCGGTGCACCGGATGTGAGAACCTACACCTTTGATGATGTCGTCAATGTTCTGAATGAAGTTGCTCCCTACGATTGGCACGGCTTTTGGACTGAGCGTCTCACCAATTACGGTCCTGGCGCGCCGCTCGGCGCCATTGAAGCTAGCGGCTGGAAACTCGTTTACGACGAAAATCGCTCAGAACTCTACAGGGCCCAGGAACACCACGCGGAGGAGATCGATGTTCCGTATTCGATCGGCCTGCTGGTGAAGGAAAATGGACGAATCGTGGACACAATCGAGGGAATGCCTGCAGCCAAAGCCAGAATCGGACCGGGAATGAAGTTGATCGCCGTAAACGGTCGGCGCTTCACAGCCGATGGATTACGCGACGCTTTGAAAGCAGGCAAGAAGAGCTCGCAGCTGCTGCAATTATTGATCGAGAACACGGAATACTACAAGACTTACACGCTCGACTATCACGGCGGAGAGAAATATCCGCACCTGATTAGGGATGAGTCGAAACCGGATGTGTTGAGCGCCATCATCAAGCCGCGATAGAGTTCTTCGGCACTGAGAATACAGGAAGGCGTCGTGATCGGCGAATCTAGTCGATGGAACTTAGCAGGTTCAACGGCAATCGTCGCTGGATGCGTCCCGCGATTTGGGCCGTGCGTATGCCAGTGTGCTAGCGAGCGCGGGAGCGGCGGTACTTTGTGTCGCCCGGACTCTCAAGGAGCTCGAGGAAACCGTGGATGAAGTTGTTAGCGGCGGGACGGCTCGTGCCTGGGTGCCCGATGGCCTTTGCCTGGGCAGGTAATCAACAGTGTCGCGGTTGGAAGCATAGCTAACAGTTGCAGATTTGCTGAACCAACGCACTCTAGCAGTCAACGTGATCAGCCAATTACCGATGGGATTGCCAACAAAGCTCGTATCTCGGCCGCTCGAAGGACGATTCGTTCGATTGGAGCCGTTTGAACACCGACTAAAAGAGGAGGTACGCGCAGCAATCGACTGTGATCCAGAAACCTGGGCGATTATGCCGGTTAATCCGATGGGTGACGGGTTCGAAGAATACTGGTCCACCGCATGCGACGCACCACCGAGTGAGCGGATCGCCTATGCAATCCGCCACCGTTCCGATGGAATTGTGGTAGGCATGTCGTCCTATTACACCCCTATGGCGTCCCAAGGAGGAATTGAGATCGGAACTTCATTTCTGCGGCCCGAAGTACGGGGCGGTCCAGCAAATCCTGAAGCCAAATATCTCATGCTCAGTCACGCGTTTGCTTCAGGCGCTGTGCGCGTTCAATTCAGAATCGATACGCGCAATCAACGAAGTCAGGTTGCAGTAGCGAAGCTCGGCGCCGTGCAGGAAGGAGTTCTTCGCCGTGACCGTCTGACGTGGACCGGTTACATCCGCGACACCGTTTATTTTTCGATACTTGACTCGGAGTGGCCAAATGTGAAGGTTCGGCTCGAACAGCGGCTTGGCGAGTTCAATGAATAGCGGCAGGAGAAATCGGAATATAAGAGGTACGACGTCAGGTATCCCCAGCGTTGTTCGCCAAGAGGTCTGGCGATCCATAGGCTTGTTCCGTGCGCGCCATGCCCCCCGAACACCAGTCGCAGTTGACACGTCGGCCACACCCAAGCACTATCTCTGGACACTGCCCTCAATTCTAAAGGGTTGGATCCCGACGGGTCTCGCTCACTGCTTCTGAGATGTTGGATTTCGCTGAGAATTGGGCCCAGCATTTATTTATTCCGAGCTAGGCAAAAACTCCAATGTCTAACCGCAGAACTCTGCCCGGGTGCCCGATAGATGCGCTGTGTGGCCTTTCGGAAATCCGCGACTCTAGCGTGGTAGATGTCCAGGAAGGTCTGAGGATTACGATCCACGAGCGGAAACCAACTGCTTTGGATCTGCACCATGATGCGGTGGCCCTTCAGGAAGGTGTGAAGCACGTCGGGCATGACCATGGAGACTTGCGTGACTTTGTTCGGCGTAAATGGCTACGGCTTTGGGAAGCTGCCGCGGCTTCATCAGAACGAATCGTAATGGTTATGTCAAAAAACCGTCAACTGCGGGGTTGCCTCCGACCATCTGTCACGCCAATCCGGGCCGGTGGAATCGCACGAGCACGCGGACGCTTTACCTGCTGCGGCCTACTGAATCTCATAACATCCTCCGAATGCGCGTATGAAAGCCCGCAATGAGTTAAGTGTCACGGGTTTTCGGTCTCTGTCGAGAATGCGTAAGTTCGAGACGTCAATTTTTTTGTCGTGCCGCGATCCAGTAACCTCAGGTAATTTCCTCCGAATTGGGTGTCGGCTTGCATATCCCGAACTGTATGCCGTTTCCAAATTTTTGGTGGAGTTGTTGGCTTTCAAAAAATAAAACCAAAGCCCATCAAGATTACGAAATCACTCACTGACCGGAGACAACACTATGAGTCGTGCTTTGACAAAGTTCGGGATGCTTGCGGTTTGTTTGTTCTCTGTGCTGCTGCTAGTCGTCAATGTGTTTGCGCAAGAGACCACCGGCGGACTGCAAGGAACCGTCAAAGACCCCAGCGGCGCTGTGGTTGCCAAGGCGGCACGTGGAACTGACCGGCACCTCTCTGGCGGGCGCCAAGAGCCTGGACACTGACAGCAGCGGCTACTATCGCTTCGCCAACCTGCCGCCCGGCATCTACACCATTAGTGGTGAAGGCCGCAGGATTCTCCGAGTTGAAGCGCGAAGGCATCGTCATTGAAGTCGGTCACCTTCCCACGGTTGACCTGACACTGGCAGTGGGCGCGGCTGGCACGGTGGTCGAAGTCAGCGGCGCGGCTCCAGTCATTGACGTCACCACAAATGCGAACAACACCAACATCACCAACGATGTGATCGCCGACGTTCCCCATGGCTACAGCTTCCAGTCGGTGATTCAGTTCGCGCCGATGGCCCGCAACGAGCCTCTTGCCGGCGGGTCTGCCGGCGATGGACTGGCAACTCCGGCGGTTCCCTGCCGGGCAGCGCCGGCAACGGCCATGGGCTTCGGTTACTCCGTCGGCGGCGCTGCCGACTCGGAGAACACTACCTTGTGGAAGGCCAGGACACGGAGAATATCTCCGGCGGCGCTTCCAGCGCCAATGTTCCCTTCCAGTTCATTCAGGAAGTCCAGGTCAAGAGTTCGGGTATCGAAGCAGAACACGGCGGCGCCCTGGGCGGCGTGGTCAACGTCGTCATGAAGAAGGGCAGCAACGCCTACCACGGCTCGTTCTTTCGGCAGCTTATGAGGCCGACGAGCTGGACGGTTCTGCGAGCGACCAACTTGCGTTACGATCCGATTCCTACCTTCACTCCTGCGGGTGACGATGCGATGCGCAGGTCTATCAGCCGAAGAGGGATCACTTCCAGGATCGTTCAGCCCGGCTTTACCGTTGGCGGCCCGATCATTAAGGACCGCTGTGGTTCTTCCTGGGTTTTGCGCCCAATGTACAATTCCCTGGCCAGAACGGTGAACTTCGGACCTTCTACGATTTCCGGCGGAATTCGTCCCTCGGGAACCAGATCTTCAACCAGGACAACCAGCAGTACTTCAGCACTTGCCCGACTTGACGCCACGCTGACCCAGAAGATCCGGGTCTTCGGTTCGTGGTTGTACCAGTACTCCCGCGAGAGCGGGGACAGCCTTGCCGACGCCGGATTCGACGACTGGCTTGCCGAACAGGGGCTCACGATAAGCGGGACCGCACTACCGGGATCAACAGCCCGATTGCAGCGTATTCACATGGCCTCGGCTACTCGGCCCCGAATGCGACTTACAACATCGGCGCTGATATCACGCTGACCCCGAAGATCGTCGCCACCACTCGCTTCGGCTACTTCTTCACGAATTATCACGACTTTGGCTGGCCTACCGCGGGTGTGAATCTTGTCTTCCAGACCTCCGGGTTGGCTGCAACACCCACATCGGGCTGCAACAATGGACCGGTTGTCTGCGATAACTTGGGCAATCCACTGCCGGCCAATCTGGGGTTGTCTGCTGGCACGACCACGGCTCCCTACGATCAAAGTTTCACTGAGGTCAATGCCAGTAAGCACTACCAGTTCGACCAAGACGTGGCGTTCTTCAAGAGCGGCTGGTGGGGTACTCACAACATCAAGGCGGGCTATCAGCTCAACCACCTGTCCAACGTGATTGATCAGCACGGCAACCTGCCCTTGGCATTCATGTATGTTGGCACCGGGAATGGATATCCGTCGGCGAACACAGACCGGAGGCGGCGCAACTGCAGCACATCTGGAGGCGGAATATCAGCCAGTTATAACAGGGAATGCCGACGCCAACGTGCGCCGGCCAGTACGGTTATGTGAAGGTTCAGGACTTTGCAACCGTTCTGAAAACAACCGCTGGCGCGCATGTGCCCGCCACCGACTGGAACCATGCCCTATTCATACAGGATGCCTGGACGGTAGGGCACGGTTTAACTCTCAACCTCGGCATCCGCGTCGAGAAGGAAAGCCTGCCGGCTCCTCCGGGAATCGGGATTGCGGGCATCAGGTCCATCAACTTCTCCTGGAGCGACAAGATTGAGCCTCGCCTGGGAGCTGCGTGGGGATCGCGTGACGGCAAGATGAAGATCTTTGGCAGCTATGGCGTTACCAACGACGTCATGAAGCTGCTGCTGGCCCAGACATCGTGGGGCGCGCAGGGCTACGAGACATTGCATCTATCCTCTCGGTCCGGATGGGACGTCGGCCGGGTTCACACAACTCCGATCTCGACTCTAGTCTTCAACGCTGCTGGCCGCGCTTGCCCGACTGGGTGTCGACACCGTGGGAGCCGATCTTCGCCAGTGGCGGAACGTCCCGCCGTCTCTGACCGATGCAGGAACTGGCATCTCAGCTGATTGAAAACGTCAACTTCCGCCCGGAGGAGCCGGTCTGCGCCCGGTGTGAAGCCTTATCGCCAGCACGAGTACGTCGGTGGGCGTGGACTACCAGACTCGGCAAGGACTGGGCTTTCGAAGCTCGTTATGATCGTCGCCGCCTCGACCATGTGATTGAGGACGCTTCGTTGTCCGATCCGAGCGCTTTCGAAATCTACACCATCGTCAATCCTGGCGAGGGTGTGAACAAGACCATCGACGGTTATGCCAACTACCTGACCTCTATCGGTGATGCCTACGGCCCCGGCACGGCCGCATTTAACGCCAACCGCAGCGTACTCCTTCGGCAACTTGCGCCGGCGTGCCCAAACAACCCCACGGCGATCCGCAACTACGACGGCGTGGAATTCCGGCTGACCAAGACCCCGAGCAGGGGCTGGTCGGGAATGTTCAGCTACACCTAGAGCAGCCTGTGGGGCAACTATACCGGCCTGACCACCACCGACCAGATCGACGGCGGCACGACCGGACGCAACTCGCCCGACACCACCCGTGCGTTCGACGAGCCGTTCTACTACTTCGGAGCCAACGGCAAGTCAAACGACGGACCTCTGCCGACGGATCGTCCGAACGCGTTCAAGGGATACGCGTATTACACGCTGCCTTGGGGGAGCAAACTCAGGGGCAACACCACGACGTTCGGAATCTTCCAGGTTGCTTATGAAGGCAGCCCAATGAGCGCGTTCGCCGACGTGGGCTTGGGGAACCCAACTGGCACGGCGGCCCCTTTCCCCTTCGAAGCCGCGTACGTCTTTGGCCGCGGCAACTGGGTTAACGCGACCTCTGACGCGGCCGGAGCTCTCACGCTCGGCAACCCTTATGCCCGTCGCACGCCGTGGTACGCGCAGACTGATTTCAACCTGCAACATTCCATCAAGGTGAACAAGAACAATGAGGCACAGGTGCTCAACTTTAACGCAACCTTCACCAGCCTGTTGAACCAACACTCCCCTACCTCGTACTGGGAGGGGCTCAACTCGAATTACTTCGCTGCGCCCTTGTTACCGACGGGACCTTGCGGTGCCAGCGGGGCAAGCGCCCCGTGTTCTGTGTTCAATGGTGCGGCTTTTTACCAGGCAGCTGAAACCGGGTACAGCGTGCAGCAGGCGGCTACTAATGGTAACGTGGTTTTGAACTCACTTTACGGCCAGCCGAACCTGTGGCAGATAGCACGGCATATCCGCCTCGGAGCAGTGTTCACCTGGTAGCGGACTGCACGGCAAAACACCTTCGGGAGGCGCGTTTGGGCCTCCCGAATTTTTTTGCCGCAGAGATGAACGAAGAGCTACTTTCTGATCCTCACTTCCCAAACATGGGTAGTAGCTGGCCGCGCCCGTAAAGAACAGCATTACCACTGACAAGAATGCGTTGGCTCGGCTGGCTAGGAAGGCCTGGCGGGCCATCGTCAACCTCAAACATTTCACTCACTGTAGCTTGAATCCCTTGACCGCTAAAGCTCGCAGTATGGCAAGCCGAATCAATACCAGATATTGCGTAACATGCGCTTGGGGTCAGCTTCTCCTTCTAGTTTTGGATCCATTAGAGGGCCGGAATTTCGACTCCCTTTTTTTGTCAAGCTCTACTTCCCAAATATGGGAAGTCGGTTGGTTGCACCTAAGAGCATCACGATCGGCAGGAAGCGCTGGCTCGACGGCGGGAGAGCACGGAAACGCATTTCATCCGTGACAACCCAGAAGTGGCTATGTGGCAGCACGTCAGAGTGGATATTGCGGCAGACCACTATTCGGGTTATTGTTTCATTACTGACGAAGGATCATACACGTGGTCCAGAGCTTCTCGGCAATTTTCCATAATTATCCAAGTCAGCGTCCGCAAACGTCCAACCTTCGTTTGCGATCCGAGGTTGGTCAAGTCAAACATGTTCAAGACAGCGGGTGGCAGAATGGTTTTATTCTTACTGTTCGTATGTTTCATGAGGCCGATTTGGCGAGGACGGTGATTTAATTGAAGCGTATTTATGTGAATGCGGATTAGGAAATGGGCGGCAAGTAGACGAAGTTTGTGTTGGAGGCAGTCATGGAGTTGAGGTGTCACAACGGTATTGAAGAAAACAATGGAGGTCTTCCGACTGACAGCCCTCCTGAGATTCAACAGATTGTCAACGCTGCACGCGAAGAACTGCAGCGACTTATCCAAGAGCGCTGCCAAATCAGGAAGCGCATAGGCTCAATCAAGCAAACTATTTCCGGGCTATGTTGTTTGTTCGGCGAGGACGTTCTGGGCGCTGACCTGCACGAATCCGCGGATCGCAGAGTCGGCATAAGACGCCCCGGGATCACCCGCGCCTGCCGCGTTGTTCTGATGGAAGCTGGCTCTCCGCTGACAACACGAGAGGTATGCGAGCAGATTCAGGGGCGACTCGTGCCCGGTTTGGAGAGCTCAAAGAATCTGGTCGCCTCGGTCAATACAATTCTCACTCGACTCGTGCATTACGGAGAAGCGCGCACGGTTCCCAGTGAGAATGGTTCCCGTGCATGGGTGTGGGTGCGGGCAGGGGATGGATTACCTCATCCTCTGGAGGCCGCGAATATTCGAGCATCTCAATACTGATTGATGGACTATTCATGAGGCCGCGGTCGCGTCAAAGTCTCAGGAGCGGTCCCTGAGATTGAGCACTGGTAGGGACAAAGAAAGCGGGTTGTGATGGGAGTGTCACCTCATTTGCAGATTGTTTCGAAAGGTTCGGTTTCCCGGATCGCGATCAGAGCAGGACACGAAATCCTCTTTATCGACCCGGCGGACATCGTTGCGGTGGAAGCCGAGGGCCACTATGTTTTGTTGCAACACAAATCAAGGACCTACATGTTGCGTGAGTCCATTTCAACAATCGCTGAGAAACTAAATCTGTTTGGATTTGTCAGGATCCATCGATCATCTATGGTGAACACTGCCTTCGTTGATAAGATTCGACCATTATCTACAGGGGAGTATCTACTATGCGTTAGGGGAGGTAAGAAATATACTGTCACTCGTACTTATAAAAAGAACTTACATTTGCTTGCTGAATCATGGATCGGCACGGACCGTTTCGTCGCGGAGTAAAAGCTTCATTGGAGGAAGACGAATTCGCAGTGGTTATTCCAGTATCCTGTCGAGTGGCCAAGCCCATCTTGAACGAAAGTGACTTCCTTTTGCGCTACCGCGGGCCGCGCGCATTCATTACTGCAGGAGACTTCCGAGTGCGCGCCGACGGTCCGCAACTTCGTTCTGGTCACCCTCCATCTCGATTCAGTTGACTAGATTTCTGGCTACTCTTCCTTCGCTTCAGCTCCTGGCATCACCTTCAATGGGGCTTGACGCTTCTCTTCGAGTTCGGCATGGGGTAGGGGTTTGCGCGGGAGCATCTGATCGCGCATGGCGGTGTTGTAGACAAATATCGCCTCGACAACAGCAGCCTGCGCCAAGTCGTCTGCCTGCAGCCGTTCATAGACGTCCATGTTGCTGTGGTGGGTGCGCGATCCATAGTCGAGCATGTCTTGAACGAACTGAAAGCCGGGTATGCCGAGAGAGTCGAAAGCTTCGTGATCAGTACCGTCGGTATCTTGCATCGTGATGGAGCTTACGCCGAGGTCCTTCAGCGGCTCGATCCACTGCTGGAAGATCGGGCCGACCGCAGCATTCTGCTGTAGATAGATTCCACGGATTTTTCCTGTGCCGTTATCCAAGTTGAAGTATCCGGAGATCTTTTGCTGATCGGGCTTCAATTCAACCGGGCCTGCGGGCTTGCGTGCGAACTCCGGCAGCGCCAACTGATCGGGAGCTGTAGAGAGCGGCGCGTATCCGAAATGCTGTCTAACGTAGCCGTACGAGCCGAATTCGCCTTGCTCCTCGCCGGTCCAGAGGCCCACGCGGATCGTGCGACGCGGTTGTACCTGGAGGGCATTGAGGATGCGCATAACCTCCATGGCCACAACAGCCCCCGCGCCGTTGTCGGTGGCACCAGTTCCGGACGCCCACGAGTCGAGATGGCCACCAACCATGACGACTTCCTCTTTCAACTTCGGATCGACGCCTGGTATCTCGGCGATCGTGTCGAAGCCGTGTTGGTGATCGCCGGTGAATTCGGTCTCGACATCCAATTCGACGGTGACTGGCACGTTCGCCTTGAGCAGCCGATAGACGCGACCGTAGTTCTCAATCGCCATGACTACGATGGGAAGAGGCTCGGCATGCTCGCGCTTGTAGGTGAACCAGCCCAGGCCAGAACCGCCGTCGTCAAATATCGTTCCGCCCGAGCCGCCGGCGCCGCGGCCATCGCGACTCGGAACCACGACTCCCGCGGCGTGCTCGGCCGCGAAAAAGTGTCCGGCTTTTTCACGAAATTCGAGCTCCTTGATGAACTTCCGCGCCCATTCCTCCCTTTCTCCGACGTGAACCGGGTACTCTGCCAGATTCTTCAGATTGCCCTCGTCGCGCCGCTCGAACAGCGGCTTGTCGACCGGCTTCACTTCTCGCATTTCGCCGAAGAAAACAATCTTGCCGTCTAACTTGCCTTTGTATTTGTCGAAGTCCTTTTCGTCTTTCGCATCCACCCACACGACGCGCGCATTGATCGGGCCGTGGCTCGGAGGAGACCAGGGCAATGCCTGAGCGATAAAGACTGCGGTGTCCGGCGCCGACATACGAACCCAGGTATTGAGCTGGCGCCAACCCATGCCGAACTCTCCCCAGTCTTCGAGATGGGCGTTGCTGCACCCCATGGCGGTGAACTGGTCGCGCGTCCACTCGTTGGCGCGCTTCAGGTTAGGAGAACCGGTTAGGCGTGGGCCGATTCCGTCGATCAGCCCCGATGCGTAATCCATCACGTGGGAATGCGAAAGGCCCTCGTCCCGGATGCGCTGGTACATGGTGAGATCAAGGTTTTCAGTCGGGGGCTGGGGCTGTTCGTAAGAAGTCTTGCCGATGTTGTCCGCTTTGCTATCTTTTGGCTTGTCCGCGGCTGAGCAGAAGGTCAGGGACAGAAGGAGGGCAAGGATCGAAGTCGGGGTCTTAGACTGTTGCATTCTTAATGTTTCCAATCAGGGCGTGGAGCCAAGAGTTCAGATCATCTTCCGGTTGCACTTTCCAACAGCTTCGCGTTTAACATTGGCAAACAGCCCGTCGACGGCTCGAACGGGGGAGAAGCAATTCGACATCGTGCTAAAGACATCACATAGGGCTCCAACGAATGCGCGGAGCTACCGCGCACATCCGACCAAGCTGATTCATTGATCTTCGATGGTCAAATGCACGGCCGTTAGCTCCTTGATCTCGTTGATCCCAATCGCGTGCCTTCCTTTCCTCTCATATACAGTGCCGTTCGCACGCTCGTATTTCCCTAGGAACGGCAGGAGCTTCTGCCGTTGATCGATGTCGGGCATTTTCGCCGAGATCGGAAAATACGGTTCACCATCCTTGGTCAGGATGACAAGCAGGGAACCTTACGAATAGCGCGGAACCTATCCCGAGATCGAAGAATCTTCAACCGTCCTCCCAAAAAATCGCGTTCAGCTCTGGTGCGACTACGTTGGTCTTTGGAACACCGCTGCCGGGGAACTTCTGCCCAGCTTCTTGCAGATATCAATACCTGCTTGCCAGTTCCACACACCCACAGCGAAACAAGCTGGAGTTTCCCGGTCATTCATCTGGTACTTTGGTTAGCCGGGCGTGGCTCTCAGTCCAGTGGGCGCCTCCGTCGTCAGACACCATCTCCGTATCTGAGCGGTAGTCAGTATGGCTAAAATCAACCATGTCCTTAATCAGAGTCTTTTTGCCGTTGCTATCAAATTCCCCGCTGGTCGTCCAGATCTTCCCATTAATCGTCGCTCGACCCACCACAGGGTCCCGATCTGTGCCAAGCGACGAGGCTCGGTATATCTTGTCCGCGCTATCGTAAGTCAAAATCAAGAGTTGATTTGTCTTGCCGTTGATCATTTGGTCGCAAACCACAAACCCGCGGTTAGGTAACCAAGCGCACTCATCATCCACACTGAATGGTGTTCCCTTGGTGCCTTCGGTTCTCCAGTGACCCACCCAGAGTTCTAGCTTCTCTAATTCCGCCGCTGCCGCAAACAATGGCAGACGCTTGTCTGAGAACGCTATACAACAGAGCACTCCGAGAATCATAAGCAAATACCGGGATCGCATATTCTCAAATCTCACTTGGACTGACGCCCGGCGGAAACTGTGGGCTGCGGACAACAATTCTCCACCCCCGCGGCATTCGTTTGTCAGCCGCTCACTTCAGCACAGCAGGCATTGGTTTGGTAGCGTTGGCGTCCTGCCAGAGAATCACATTCAGTTCTTGTGCGTTGACAGCATCAGGACGAGAAAAATCCATCTTGGCTGATTGCTTCGAACCCGGAGTCTTCTCGTCGTTCATCTCGTACAGCAGTCCGCTGCGTAAATTCTTAGCGTCCGCCTGATAGGGCGGTTGCGTTCCGGGCCCACCGAACAGGGACACCATCAGAGGTGCATGAGCGTCGAACAGGTTCATTGGAGGAAGCCCAATCAGTTCCTCCATCGTGTGGATCATGCTCACCGTTGTGTAGAAATGACGGTCAATGAAGGGTGCCTCCGAACGCGGCGAATACTTGCTGATCACCAATGCAGTTGAACGATGTGCGTCGACATGGTCCACTCCGTCCTGCGCATCGTCTTCCACAACGAAGATAGCCGTATCGTCCCAGTACGGGCTATGCGACACTGCATCAACCACACGCCCGACTGCGAGGTCGTTATCGGCGACCGAGGCTCGCGGCGCAGGCTTGCCCACGCGTGTTCCCCCAGTGTGATCGTTAGGTAGCCACAACTGAATGAACTGTGGCAGTTCTTTTGCGGTGCCACGACCTTTCACGAACTCACCAAACTCGCGCAGAAATTCGTCGGCACGGAGTTGATCGGGATAGTCAATTGCAAAATCTGCATACAGCGGATCGATGTGACCCCGTTGCGCTCCTTTTGTCGGACGGACGCTTCTTAGCCTGGGAATTGCCCAGGGCCATGGACTCGGGCCGCCATTGGGGTTGCTGGCGCTCGTCGGCAACGGCTCTCCCGGCTTGATTTCAGCCGAAGGACAAACCGCAGAAATCGGCGATGGCGTGCCTTCTCTTGGCGAGGTCACTTTTTCATCTCTGCACCAGGAGGCGTCCACCATTTCTCCATAGATGCGGTAGGTAAAGTTGTGCTTGGCGAGATTGTCCCAGAGAAAACCAGTTCCCGGATCATCCATCAAGGGGAGACCCTGATCGAGAGCGTTTCCTTGATCCTGCGGACGCTCGCTGCCGCGATAAATGATGGGCCAAATCTTTTCCATGTAGTCGGACGTGGCAGAAGCATCAGACCAAAGGTGGCCATTGGCCGAGACGTCTCCGCTGTCATAAAAGTTGTCGAGCACCCCGAACTGCAGGGCCAGTTTGTGCTCGTTAGGCGTAATCTCAGCGCCGTACATGCTCAGCGAGGGGTCACCGTCGCCTATTCCCAGGTCGCCGAGGATCTGATCGTAAGTCCGATTTTCTTTGAGAATGTAAATCACATGCCGGATGGGATTCTGGCCACCGGTAAACTCAAGCTTCTCAGGAGCAGAGTGGACAAGATTATTGTCTTCCACCCGCCGCGTATAGTCGGCCAAATTCGTGTCAATCTCGCCCAGGCTCAACCGCTGGATCGCCCCGCCGATCAGTGTGGCGATATAAGGATGCGGGTTAGGATGCAGTCCTGTCTGCACTGCCGCTTTCATATTGTTCGGCCCACTGCTTTCGCCTTTGGCGCTCGCGATCAGCAAATCATTTCCGGCAAAAGCCAGAGCACTCGGGTACCACTCCGTGGGAACAAAGCCGACGGGCGATTCCACGATAGCCACATCTGCGGTCTGGTCGTTGGGTTTGGTTTGGAATACTGCGACAGCATTGAGCGACGCAACCGCGGCGTAAAGATGCTTCTCATCCGCGGAAAGAGCGATAGCGATTGACGCTGCGCCGGGCTCATCGTTACGGTCAAGGGCTGCGCGGTAACATCGTTGCGGCACACCCCGCTTCAAATCCACCGCGGCCACACCATCGGCCTTGGCGGTGGCTGCATTAGACATGGCTACGTAGAGTGTGTCTTCGCTTCGATTCAGCAGCATTGCCGTCGGATGCGTGCCAGGTGCGACAGGATCAGAAGGTCGCCATAACTCAAGGCGGCGCGTGACCTTCCTTTTCTTAAGATCCAATTCGGCCACTGCCGAGTCATTCCATAAACTCGCCCAGGCGATGGTTCCGGTTCTGTTGGCGATAACGGTGTAGGGGTATGCCGCAGGGACGTATTTACTGGTACTCACATCAAAGGATTTCAGAATTCGGCCGGAGGTAACGTCGAGCAGAACGACATTGTCAGATAGATTGTTGGCTACGAGCAGCCGGTCGCCTTTGGTCGAACTCAAAACAGCAAAACCGGCGGGATAGGCGGGCGCAGTTCCCGCCGCATTCTTTCCAATATCTAGAGTGACTGTTTTCCCCGGCGCCAGCCGCTGCGCAGGGATTGTGATGAATCGTTCGGGCGTAACTTCCCCATCTGCGAATTTGTACACCGCTATACCGTTTTCTGCAGCCGCCCCCATGGACGCGTAGAGATGTTTGCCATCGGTCGAAAATCCCAGCCCGATAAAGTAGCTCTGCAGGGTCGATTTTTCGTCGCCGCGTAGTCGATCGTCAGGAAAATCGCGCAACTGGTTATTGCTGAGGTCGAGAATCGCGATCGACTGCCGCACGCCGCTTTCTTGAGTGCCGTATCCTTGATTGAGAAACGCGGCGTACCGGCCATCGGGACTCAGAGCAATGGTGGCGGGGTAGCTGTTGGTGCGAGCGATGAAGCCGGGGATAGGAACGGTTAGGGTCCTGTTCGTAGGAAGATTGATTTTACGCGAATGCTCGTTTGCGCGCGCGCCTATGAACAACAGGCAAAAGACCGAAAGCGCAGCAAGGAGGAGGGCGAATGTTCTTGTCATGTTCTTTGCGACTTTGTGTCATCAGCTTTCTTGATCTGCTCAATGACAATCGCTTTGATGCCCGATCGCTGAAACATCTTCCCTTTGATTTCTACCTAACTTCCCACGAAGCAAAACAGCTTGTCTTGCTGCGAAGTGTCCCGAATCACTGCTGACATCGGAATGTAGATGACCGCTTTTCTAGTAATGACAACCGACGGCGAACCAGCGCGTTGAAGTTGAATCGGTTGATATAGCAAGGATGCCACGGTAGGACGGTGGCGAGTCTTGAACGTATTTGACCCTTCGCACTGTGAGATTTTGTGGCGTACGTACAACTGAGATTTCGGGCATTCCGTTGGCATGATTGCAACGGTAAAATTGAAGGCAGAGACGAAGGCTAGTATTATGAGGCGCGCGACCGCCTCCGACGATCTGTTGCCTGGCTCTCCATGTAAACGCTGCGAAAGATCAGCCTGGTAGTTTGACGCAACGGTCGCCACTCGTACCTTAGAGGAGGCGGCAAACCGTACCCGACGCTGTCTAGACCAAGCGACGCTGAAAGAGGTAATGATTTCGTAAGAATGAATGTTGCGAAACATTCCTGGCAAATTCGGAGCATTAAAACAAGCTCGAGTTACGTTCTGGGCTATCATCAAACACGAAGGGCAAATCGCGTCAGCATTTCCCGTCGCCCTAGACTAGTGATGTCTAAAGCTCTGCTATCGAGATCTTGACTTACCCATTTTCTTTTCAGCACAACTCTCAGGAGCGCTGCCCCTAGTGCCCCGCCTAGATGAGGCCGCCGCTCACTCCAGTCCACACAGGCGTACGCGAAGCGCCGACGTAGAGTCCGAGTTGCCTCGACATCAACGTCAAGTGCCTCAAATGCTGTCGTTCCACGTGGGGTGAGGTCGCATGTATTATCGCCAGCCGATGAATCGACCGACAGCCACCCCAGAGCCTGGAATTGGGCATGCAACGAGACACCGAGAGTGCCCGCGATGTGATCGTAGCAAGTCCGTGCGGCGCGCAGTCCGTATGGCGTGTTCGGCACGAAGGCGTCGCGTGATCCGCCGGCGAGAACGCTTAAAGCTTCGAGCGCGGCCGCCACACTGGTTCCGTCCAGACTGTAGTAACGATGCTTTCCTTGAGCGAACAGCTTCACCAATCGTTGCGTCTTGAGCCGCTTCAGATGCACGCTGGCGGTTGACGGGGTCACGCCAGCCACTACTGCGAGCTCGGTGCTCGTTCTTGCGCGGCCGTCTAGTAGGCAGTAAAGCATGCTGGCTCGGGCTGGCTCGCCGATGGTGGCCGCGATTCTGGAAACCGAACTGTCAGCACGGTGTTCAACATTCATACTTTGATAATAAACGAAGTGTCCATGTTCAACAAGTAGCATATTAGCGCGTGTGCATCCATCCGAAACCTCAACCCGAGAGCTGACCCGACGCCAACTGATTGGGATCATTGTCGCGATGGCCTCAGCTGTTCGGCCGGGCTTTGGCGATCCAAGGAGCGAACCTGCCAATAAGAGGATATCAATGACGATCACCTGCTTCATCCGCTACCAGATTGACCCGTTCCAGCGAGACGAGTTCAAGAAATACGCCCAGAATTGGTGCCGCATTATTCCCAGATGTGGCGGCCATCTCATTGGATATTTCCTGCCCCACGAAGGCACGAATGATGTGGCGTGGGGTTTGATTGCATTTGACGGTCTCGCCTCCTATGAGAACTACCGGGCACGCTTGAAATCGGATCCGGAAGCGCGTGAGAACTTTTCCATGGCGCAGAGCAAACGTCTCATCCTCCGCGAAGAGAGAAACTTCGTGGAAGTGGTCGATGGAACCTTTGGCCTTCCGTCCACACTCGCAGGACCAAGGTAATTCCCCATGATGGCTCAGGATGAAAAAGGACAGGCATTTCGCGCGCTCCATGAGCGTGATGGCGCTTTCATCATTCCCAATCCGTGGGATGTAGGAACTGCGCGGCTCTTGGCACGCCTGGGTTTTGAGGCGCTGGCCACCACCAGCGCCGGCTATGCGTTCTCTGTCGGCCAGCGCGATAAAACGATTGGGCTCGACGAGATGATGGTGCACGTTTCCGCAATCGCGTCCGCAACCGATCTTCCTGTCAGCGCCGATCTTGAGAATGGTTTCGGTGACACGCCTGAGAGCGTCGCGGAGACGATCAAGCTGGCCGCGGAGTCCGGGCTGGTTGGCGGTTCGATTGAAGATGCATCGGGGCGTGGAGGTGATGAGGTCTACGAGCTCGCGCATGCTGTCGAGCGAGTCCGCGCGGCTGCGGAAGTCGTGCGTGACCTCCCGTTTTGTTTTACCCTGACCGCGCGGACCGAAACTTATCTCGTCGGACGACCTGACTTGAAGGACACCATCAAACGCCTGCAGGCCTATCAGGACGCGGGCGCCGATGTTCTCTATGCGCCCGGCCTGACTACGAAAGATGAGATTGCCACTCTGGTGCGCTCCGTTGATCGACCAGTGAATGTGATCATGGGATTGCCCGATGTTCAATTGAAGCTGGCCGAACTCTCGGCGATTGGAGTAAGACGCGTCAGCGTCGGTAGCGCCCTCTCCCGCACTGCCCTTGGTGCCTTTCTTCGCGGCGCCCACGAGATGCGAGAGCATGGCACCTTTACCTTCGCAAAGGAGGCTGTGAGCTATCGGGATATCAGCGCCATGTTCACTGAATGACGTGCGCTCCAATTCGAGGATGAAACAGGCGAATACAATGAAGAAAATTGGCATCGTAGGCGGTGTGGCCTGGCTGTCAACCGTAGATTACTACTCGGAGATCTGTCGTCTCAGTGAACGCTGGTGCCTCGCTAGGGACCCACAAGCTGTGCCTGCCACACCGGAGATGAGCATTGAATCCTTAGACCTGAACAAGGCGATTTCTTACCTCGGGACCGATGACAACGAGGAATCCTGGCGCAACTTTGACGAGTACCATCGTGCCGCCCTCCAACGCTTAGAAATCAGTGGCGCCGACTTTGCCCTCATGGCAAGCAATACTCCTCACCACCGCTTCGCGACCATCGTGGGCGGGGTTGGGATACCCGTTATCAGTATTGTGGAGGCTATAGCAAAAGAGAGCGCTCGCATCGGAGTGACCAAGGTCTTGATCCTGGGGACCGGGCTGACCATGAGATCGCCACGATTTCGTGAGGGTTTTGCGAAGTATGGAATTGAAGCGGCTGGTCCCCACGACGAAGCAGCCAGGACCGCGACGATCGGGCTGATAACAGAGTTACAACTTGGCAAGTCGAAAGGCGCCGCAGAGCGGCTCGGGAGGATCGCGAGAATCTCGATCGAAGGGCAGTTTCGGGCGCAGCCCGCAGTGTGTCTGGCGTGTACCGAGTTGGCCCTTGCGTTTCAGGAGCAAAGGATGACCGCCACCTTTGAACACGATGGTGTCTTCTATCTCAATACCGCTGCCGTGCACATAAACGCTGCCTTTGATTTCGCTATCAATAAATAGATGAGCTCAACGTCAGCGGGCAGCGGTAGCGAAAATGACAGTCCAACGGAGAAAACCCGGGAACGCATTGGTCGCGTCAGTATTTACACCCACTCCGAGTCGGGATCTCGATCAATATCGAGCGCGTCCAACTCGGGGTACTTTGTGAGGTCAACTTTCCGTGCCATCAGCGATGCCATTTCCGGAAGCAATCAAGCCGCTTCTCCTGAAGCTTGAATTGGTCCTATCAGGACTACAAGAGTCGCTCTGGCAGAACGCAATCTATTTCGATTATCTGAGCATCCAATTTCGGCATACCACAGATTGGGGAAATCCATGACACATTTGCGCCGCTATATCGTCGTAGCGTTTCTTGTTGTTCCTGCAGTCATGGCGATTGCCCAGCCCATTCCGTCGGAACTGCTGAATAGCCTCAAATGGCGGCTGATCGGCCCCTTCCGTGGCGGGCGAGTCGCAGCGGTGGCGGGTGTGCCAGGTGACGGAACAACCTTCTATTTCGGCGCGGTTGACGGCGGCATCTGGAAGACGACCGATGCTGGCGTTGTCTGGGCACCCGTTTTTGATAGCGAGCCTATTGCCTCCATCGGCGCCATCGCCGTTGCTCCGTCATCCCCCAATACCATCTACGCCGGAACTGGCGAGTCCGACATCCGCTCTGAACTCTCGTCCGGAGACGGCGTCTACAAATCTGTCGATGGTGGCCGGACGTGGGTCCACGTGGGGCTCGAGAACACACACCAGATTAGCCGGATCGTGATCGATCCAAGGGATTCTAATATCGTCTATGTCGGCGCTCTGGGACATGCATACGGACCTAATCCAGAGCGCGGCGTTTTTAAGTCAAGTGATGGCGGACTACATTGGGTCAACGTTCTCGATAGAGGACCCGAAATTGGCATCTCAGACTTGGCGATCTGCTCATCGAACCCCAATCTGTTGTTTGCGGGAACATGGCATACCCGCCGGCCTCCCTGGAGCACGTATGCTCCGATGGACGGCCCTGGCGGCGGTCTTTATCGATCCCAAGATGCCGGTAAGACGTGGTCTCTCTTGGAGGGCAAGGGGCTGCCTGAAGGCGATTGGGGACGTGTTGGGATCGATGTGGCCCCGAACGGCCAGCGAGTTTATGCCCTGATTCAGGCGAAGAAGCCCGGCCTGTACCGATCCGACGATGGAGGCAATACGTGGGTCCTTGAAAATGCCGATACGCGGCTGACCAGTCGTGCCTGGTACTTCAGCGGAATCACACTTGACCCGCAGAATCCAGATGTAATCTACATGCCGAATGTTGCTCTTTACCGGTCAGACGACGGCGGCAAGACTATCTCGATCGTTCGCGGCGCGCCTGGCGGAGACGACTACCATCAGATTTGGATCGATCCCAAGAACTCCTCCAGCATGGTCTTAGGAACGGACCAGGGAACTACGATCAGCCAGGACCGCGGACGTACTTGGAGCACGTGGTACAACCAACCCACGGCGCAGCTCTACCACGTGATTACCGACAACCAATTCCCGTACGCCGTCTATGGCGCGCAACAGGATAGCGGGAGTGCGGCTGTGCTAAGCCGGACCGATTATGGTCAGATCACGCCGCGCAATTGGTTTCCGGCCGGTCCCAGCGAAAGCGGATATCTGACGATCGATCCAAATGATCCAAACATTATTTATCTGAGTGCAGCTTATGGCTCGGTTGTCCGATTCAATCGCCATACCGGCCTCAGCCAGGACATTACTCCGTGGCCGGCGTTGAACTTCGGTTCAGAGATTACTGAGCGGAAGTACCGCGCACCGTGGAGCCCGGTGCTGGTGTCCTCTCCGGTTGATCCAACGGCACTCTATTTCGGAACGCAGTACGTATTGAAGACAGTTGATGGCGGCTTGCACTGGGACACGATCAGCCCGGACCTCACCGGATCGACTCAATCGCCGGGAAATGGGAAGGCGCAGGGTCCGGCTACCGTCACGAACGCGAAACAGCGAGGATATGGGATCGTGTCCACTATTGCGCCATCTCCCCTCAGCCGCGACTTGATCTGGGCGGGTACCAACACGGGACTGATTCAGCTCACGACAGATGGTGGGAAAATCTGGAAGAACGTCACGCCTCAAGTCCTCAGTGACTGGAGTAAAATTTCCTTGATCGAACCTTCGCATTTTGATCCTGCGGTTGCTTACGCTGCGGTTGATCGTAGCCGCCTCGATGATCAGACCCCCTACATCTATCGAACCCGTGACTATGGCGTTAGCTGGCAGCTAGTAACGGACGGTATTCCCGCTCCAGCTTTCTTGCGGGCCGTTCGGGAAGATCCCGAGACCAAAGCATTGCTCTTCGCGGGAACCGAATTGGGAGTCTACGTGTCCTTTGACGACGGAGACAGGTGGCAATCGTTGCAGCTGAACCTGCCGGTGACCTCAGTCCGCGATCTCACGATCCATGGTGACGATCTGGTGATCGCGACCCACGGCCGTTCCTTCTGGATTCTCGACAACATTACGCCGCTCCGTCAGGCTCCAGAGGCAGCCCGTGTCAGCCGAACCTGGCTCTTCCGTCCAGCTGCGGCCACGCGCATCGACAACGATGCTTTCGTGGGTACGCCGCTTCCGCCGGAGGAGCCCACGGCGGAGAATCCGCCGAATGGAGCAATGATCGACTACTTCATCGCTTCTTCAGCTAAGGAGACGAGTCTGGAGATTTTCGATGCGCAACGGAATCTGATAAGGAAGTTCTCTTCTGAAGAGCAGGTTAGAAAAAGGCACGCAGCGGTTCCAGTGGCAGACCGTTGGCTTCCCAACTCTGAAATTCTGCCGAAGACTGCTGGAATGCACCGTTACGTATGGGATCTCAGGTGCGGCAGTTCCGGAGAGCTTATCGCAGACGAAGAGTCTGATCTATACCGTCCAAGCGGGCCTAAAGTAGTGCCCGGTACATATCAGGTTCGCCTCACGATCGACGGATACTCCTGGACTCAATCGCTCAGAGTCGTCATGGATCCGCGATCGCCGGCAACTCCAGCGATTCTTGCGCAGCAATTCGAGTTGGGTAAACAGATATTTGCCGAGACTATGGATGCGCGACGCGCTTTGGCCGAGATCGGATCGATTCAAAAGCAACTTGCGGATGCCGAACGGAAGTCAGCCGCGCAAAACACAGAATTGAAGTCGGCATTGGTGGAAGCTCAATCCAGCCTTAGCAAAATCACTACCAACAAGACACGAGCGCCAGAGCAGGGCCCCGGATTGCTGGATGCGTACCAGGATCTCGCCACTGTCTTGCGCATTGTGGAAGGAGGCGATCGTCAAGTGCCAGCACAGGCCACCGCAGTTTTCCAAGAGTCGAGTCGACAAGCCCGAAAATGTATCCAGGAATGGGCTGTATTCAAACAAGCGCAACTATCGGAGATCAACCAGAAGCTCCGGCGCGCTAACTTGGCGACGATTGCGATTGGCGAAATTGAGCAGGGACTCGGATTCCCCATGTCACACTAAACCAGATGAGCCCCCTCTGAGAACTTGCTCGAGGAGTTCGAAACAGGCGTTCGCCCGTCGAGTGCGATTGAAGCGATTACCGCTTAACGCTTGTCGGAGCTGCCGAAACTCAGCTGTCCTGGGCGACTTTTTCATCGCCTCAAGAAGCATTGGCGGCGGCGCTACAAGCCTCCTGGCTGCCAAATCCATCCAGCCCTCGGCGGTGGTGACTCTCGCCGCAAGTGTGCCGTCGGGCCAAAAAAAAGTTCTGGATCAACAGCCGGCTCCCGTCTTCCGAGAGTCCGGCGAAAGCAAGCTCGAGCTCCTCAAGCAGATGCACCTCGTGAAAATACTCAATTTCATCTTTCATGACTACGGGGCCGATTCTCAGACGGCGGAACTCGCTCATCGGGAACTCTTGCTCCGCAAAATAACATCATTCGGACGTCCGCCGCTTTGTCCAAGTAAGCAGTGTTCTTCATATGCGAATTTGAAGTCCATGTCGCCCCATCCCGCAAATAGTGTTCGGACAAACATGGCAACCTCCTCCAGTGTCAGCAGTTGTGGTCCTTCAGTCTACTATTAAGGATTGCATAATATAGTTACAAGGGAAACGGCTCTGCCTCTTCCCAGAAGGCGCGGACCAGAGTCGGGCGGCGGCGCATTCGTCGCAGCGCTCGGCGAGCGTGATAGCTCAGCTGGCCGAACGTTGTCGGACAGAAGTTGGGAAGGTTATGCTGGTTACGGTGCGACCACAGGTACTCGACCGGACCAGTTCCGGCGCGCAGCCGGGAAGAAACTCCACCCACGATCAGACGGGCACGGATGTGATCTCGTACACGTAAGAATCGCGTCCGGCGGCGTCGGGTCTTGAGCCGACACGAACGCCCCCTAATTTCTCGATCGCCTTTTGGGAACGTACGTTCTGCGGACCTATGAGAAAAACCACTCGTTTCACGAATCGAAAAGCGTGCCGCAACATGAACTGTTTCATCTCTCTGTTGTACCTGCCGCCCCAGTGCGATCGCACCAAGAAAGTCCACCCGATCTCCACTTCGCTCGCCTGTGCGTCGTAGGCGTGAAATCGAGACGATCCAATGATCCTGCCATCTTTACAATCGAGAACCGTTAATGCGCCGCGCGACGCTAGCGATTCACGAAAGAAGGCGCTGAATACGTCGGGCTTATAGCGATCCCGAACCGGATGCTGTTCCCAAATGAGCGGGTCTGACGCGACCGCGAACAGATCGTCCTCGTCATCCCGGCGGCCTCAGTTCAACGAGCGCACCTCTCATCGTGGGCTGAAAATCAAACGGCATCTTCTCAAACTCGCGATCACAAGCCCACCGTGAATCGGCTGCGTTCCCCCACGGCCAGGAGAGCATCACAGAACCGCAGGAATGTCACCATATTACTCAATACTCAATAGTAAACCTTCAGGTCTTTATCATGGAGTCCAAGCAACTCGTGGAGATGGATCCGCCCGGGCGCTAAGGTTCCATATGTGGCCAAGCACCAATCCGATCCTCCTTTCGTAGCCGACATGTTGGTTCAACCTGACGGGTGACCCGGCGCTTGTATCACAGACAATCGGATTTGACGGCGCTTCGCCAGCGGTGGCTCGGCGAGCAAGTCTCAACGAATCGCTTCCTGCTCTGGTGAGGCAATCGTCTCGCTGCGCGCGCCAACCCGCTCGAACGTAACATTGACTGACCGTTTACCGATTGGTCTTGTACGATGACGAACGCCTCGGTTGACCGTAATCATGTGCCCCGGCAAGAGCTCTACAGTTCGATCATCAAAATCAATGAAGAGGCCACCTTCCAACGCCAGAAAACTCTCATCGGAGTCGGGATGACAGTGCCAATGATAAGCCTCAGTCATAGTACTTATACGAACTTCATGATCGTTGACCCTAGCAATTGGATGATTATCGTAGGTCTTCGCGGTTGCTGATTCGAACGAAAGATTAATAACTTCGAAGGAAGAATTCTGCATTCGGTGCCCCCGTTTTCTTGTTTTTTCCCCACGTCACGCTTTTGCCAATATCGATGGCCATTAGGTCTTTCCCAATAGGATCGCTTTCGGCTTGAGGTGCGATACCTCGAGAATGGCCGCTTGCGTGAAATTGTTCGGGTCTTCCTCAACCGCGTCACGACAGTGTCTTTGGTACAGTCAGATTACGTTTAGCCCGTGATCCTCTCCGTACCGAATAATGAGCCCGGACGGCTCGAAATGCTGGTTATCGCAATTGTTGCTGGAAGACAACGGTCGATGGAGACCGTGTTTCTGACTCCTGTTAGTCCAAACTAGCGACAAATTTCTCAAGTAACGAATTGAATCGTAGAGGCTGTTCGAGATTGGGCAAGTGGCCGACGCGACGCAAGACTTCGAGACCACACCGGGGAATCAGAGCCTGCATGGCTTGCGCCTGGGCCAGGGACGAGTACGAGTCTTCATCTCCAATCACGACCAGACAAGGGAAGGTGAAACCGCGAAGGGCGTCGCGGTAGTCCCTACGCATCGCGCGGCCTCTGACCGCTGCCGCCGCGGTCTGTGCGCGGGTGGCGCAGATCATACGGTACACAGAGGCAGCAAGGCTAGGCATTGCGACTATCGAGGTCTTGCCGATCAGTCTTGGCAAGACCTCGCAACCCACGAGTGCCATTCCCTCTCGCTCCATTCTTTCCGCCGCTTGAAACCGCTCGGCAACGCCTTCTTGGGTCTCTACTTCGGCGAAGGTTGCCGCCAGCACCATTCCTTCCACGTGATCGGGAAATCTCCGTCCGAACTCCATGGCGATCTGTCCCCCCCTCGACAACCCGACCACAATTGCTTTGGAAACGTGCCGCTCATCGAGGATCTCCGCCAGATCGGTGGCGAATTGTTCCTGAGTGACGGGCGCGTCCGGCAACACGGGAGAATCGCCGTAGCCCCTTAGATCGGGGACGATCAGCCGATGGCGGGCGCGCAACCCATCAACTTGTGGCTGCCACATCGAGCGGTTGATTGGATGCCCGTGGATGAAGAGTATGCTGTGCGCACCTGCCCCGATATCGTCGACCCAAGTCATGCTCAACTTCCGTCAAAGGCGCGAACTAGGGAATGGTTTCCGAGGTTGCCATATCCAGCGACCTAGAGTCTTGCGTACACCTGCGTGTACTGCAGCCGGGCGTTACTAGCGGTCAAACACCTCGTAGTGCTTTACATACGGAGTCCGCTCTGTCTCAGGGAAATAGCGGTCATCCTCCGGGTAATAAACAGCTCGCTGTGGTTCCGGACCAGCAAAACCTTTCACGGCCTCCATGTTGTCCCAGAGTGTAATCAACACGTACTCCGTCTGCTCCCCGACTTCTCGCGTTAAAACGAGCACGTCCCTGAATCCTGGGGTTCCCTTATATTCCTTGAGCCCCGTGCTTTCCAGATAGCCGTAGTACGCCCGGCCCATGCCTGGTCGCGTACAGCCCTGCCAGATTCTCGCGATCATTGATAGCGTCCTTTTCGTTCCGACCTACATCCGCACTGATGATCCAGTGGCGGTATGTCGCCGGGGCACTCAAGTGTCGCGTGTGCGAAGCTGCTGCCCAGCCCACGATTGGGTGGACGGCTGCTTATTGCACCCCATTTCCTTCGGGCCTACTGCGACACATCAAGAAAATGTTTTCCCGAAGTTTTTTCTCCGAAAATGTAATGATCATATCATATAATACTCATTACACACGCAGTAAAGAATCCTTAAACTTGCACCTGGAATTGACGATTTGTGGAGTAGCGTCATGGAATTCCTTTGTCTAGACTTCTTAAACAGCGAGTGGTACGACGGGCGAGGCCACCTAGAGGATCGCTTGCAGATTGAGTCATGGAGGAAGCGCTTTTTGCAACGCTGGGGGTTCAGCCGAGGAACAAGCCTTACAAATCCACGGCCAAGCGAGATGAAATCGCTTTTGTGCCTTCGTGCGGTTCTGCGCGAGATCGTCTCGCGCGTCGCGGCAGGTAGGTCTCTCTCCGCTACTTCCATCGACAATCTCAACGCTGTACTTCGCGAAAGGGTCACATTCCCCGTGCTCCTGAAAGTTGGGCGCCGGTTTGATCTAGAAATTCGTACTGTCAAGAAGGACTGGACCTGGGTAATGGTCGAAGTCGCGGAGTCTACGGGGCAGTTATTGGTTCACGCTGATCTGCGCCGGATAAAGGTCTGTATCAATGAAGGATGCCGCTGGGCGTTCTACGATCAGAGCAAAGGGCGTACACGGTGTTGGTGTAATAGTCGGCAGTGCGGTAACACCGAGAGAGTCCGCCGGTTCCGTAGGGCGCACAAGCGGAAGCCATAACCCCCATCCTACGGCGGCATGGGAGCACGAGTGGCAGGGGATTCGTCTTGAGACTGGCGGGACGGCCTTCCGGAATATTCCGGGTTGGCCCCGGCGATCTCGTGGTGGCGCTCCTGATTGGCCCTCTTATTTATTTCAATTATGGACGGAAGCACAGCAAAGTTCAGGCGTCCGTAAAAAAGGGTTAAAGAAATCCCAAATGGGTATGCACGATCGGACTCCGAGATGGCGCCTCCTTCTGCCCGTGAGCACTGGCCGGACGGCGCGATGTGAAGACGCTGTCAGACCTTCTGCGATGTGCGATGAGATTTCGTCGAACAACATATTGGCTATGCGAAAAGACAGTCAAGTGGATATTGCGCATACCCGCTTTCGGCATCATTCTTCCGTAGCGGCCCGAGCGTAAAGGACTGGGTAGCCCTCTGGGAGCCGATGATGAGGAGTTGAAGCGACAAGAGCGGCAGCATGACACTGGAATATTTGTGTAATGGAACCGGGAGACCTACTCTAGGTGGCGAGTGTGAACGGTGTAATGTGACTGGAACACTCGAAGTAGTTAAATTGCCCCCTGGAGCAACCGAACGAGAGGAGGGCGAAAATTCAAAGTAACTTATTATACCAGCGCAAACTCCAAGGACAGCCACAAGACGAATATGACAAACGCCAAGACAAAAATCGCCACGGCCACTCTTGCGTTCTTATTCTCGCTGGCCTTGATTTCTTCGAGCGGCGGAACTGAGAAGCTTCGGAATCAAGCTCAAAGTGAGCCTCAAAATGCGCCTGCGAATGACACTGAAGTCAAGGGCAAGGTCGTTTATGTCTGCGCCTGTCTGAAAACAAAATCGTGCTCCTGCATGACCGAAGCCAAGATGGAAGGTCCATGTGCATGCGGAACCGCTGGCGGGCCTCCGTTGAAGCCCGTTCCTCAAAATAGCGCCTGGGCCAAGGCGAATCGTCAAGCGCTCGCGCAATAATTCTGTGCCACGGATTGCACATAATCGCTTGGATCATCAGAAAGTAGAAAGGAAGCCCACGATGGCAGACTCAGCAAATACGGTTTTCCCATCCTCATCGCTTACGAACCAGCGGCCTTTTTTGGCCATTGGCGTCGGCGGTCTTATTGTGGGCTTGCTCGATCTGGCTTACGCAATCGTCGTGTACTCCCCGCATCATCCCATTCGGGTTCCACAGACCATTGCCGCCGGAGTGCTCGGCGCAAAATCTTACGAGGACGGTATGGCCAGCGCCGCTTTGGGAATTGTCCTGCATTTCGTTATCGCCTTCGGCGCTGCCACTGTCTACTATCTCGGAAGCCGCCACCTGAAGTTCCTGATTCGCCGCCCCATTCTATTCGGCATGTCCTACGGTGCCGCGGTCTATCTCTTCATGCATCTGATCGTCCTACCGCTTTCTGCGGTTCCGCCTAGGCACACGCATTTGACCTATGCAGCCGCGGAATTCGTTTGGCACTGGTTCGGCGTCGGTCTGCCCATCGCCCTGTCAGTGCGTCACTATTCACCCTAAGATGTTTTCCAAATGAATCGGTCGCGAATCCTCACCGAACTCGAAGTCACCTCGCCAAGATCGGAGCAACACGATTCGACCAGACGTCACTCGAATTGGCGAACTAGGCCCTGCTCCGCCTCGTCCTTCCGGTTTTCTCGCCATCGCCTTGGACATCGAGACGTTTGTGTGCGCACATCGTGCATTTTCCTTTATCCTCAGGAATCCAATCCCCGGTTTAAGGTCGTCCGGGTTCTCCCCTTCCTACCGACGATTCCTTGGCCGTTTCCGTGTTCGCCGCAATCTTGGTGGCCTGCAGAGTGGCACTTCTATGCAAGCTCGGGGTGCGAATCTGTGCTGTCGTAGTTTGGATGCACGCAAGAACAAGAAGAGGATTGCCGCGTGGATGTTGCGGCCCGAGGATGGAGCGAGAAGATTAGCGCGGTTTCAAACAAGGTTTATTCTTCTCGCGTAATCTCCGTTGCCTGTTTCATTCGAGACATTCCGCGCCCGGATATTTACAAGGGTGGACGAACTCAGCGGAAAGGGTACTTGTAACCCTCAGGTGGCAATGTAGCGGCAACTTCCGCTCCACTCTTACGATTGGGCATCCAGGCCTCGGCGGCGAGCAGGTCAAATGCATTCAAGACTCGCCCCGGTGTAACCGTGGCATCCTCGCTGTATGAGGAGATTCCACTCCGCTTCCGGATACATTCGGCTTCCAATTTGCTGGTGCCCGCTGCCGCTCGTCCCTCCCCACCCACTGTCGTATAGGGTTGTCCCACAGCAACAGTTGATACTGCGTTTCGTCCGATTTGGACGGCGACGTGTAGCTGATAAGTCCCATGTCTGACAACCTAGAAACATGCGTCCCCAGTTGGACGGCGGACGAAGCCCATCGCATTTCTGGACACTTCTCTTCCAAACTAGTGTTTCCAAAACCGGCAATCTGACCGTGGCTGTACAGAGAGACGGGGATGTTCCATTCCGTGCCTGCGAGATTGCCCGAGTTGGATGCGAAGGAACCGAGGATATGAAGCTTATCGCCGCGTTGTTCACATCAATTCTGGCGCTCGGTCTCGTCGGCCGAGATGGGAGTATGCCCTCGACAGCGCCGCAGTGGCACACGCTGGCGACGGAAGCCTACCCCAAGAAGCGCGACGATATCATATTCGTCGACGCTCTAACCGGTTTTTACGGCACAGGTAAGGGCAATCTCTATCGCACCCAAGACGGAGGACAAAGGTGGCAGCTAGTTTGGTCGAAGCCGGGCACGTTTATTCGGTCTTTAGGGTTCATCAACGCCAGGCACGGCTTCCTCGGCAATCTTGGCGCAGGTCTTGCGAGCATTACCGATACGACGCCGCTCTATGAGACGAAGGACGGCGGAGTGACCTGGGAGCCAGCCAAGATCGGCGCAGCCGCCATACCGGGCGTTTGCTCGATAGACGTGCTCAAGTCCCGTTCGATTCATGAGGGAGATGTCTCTGATCGTTACTATGTCCATGCTGCCGGCCGGGCGAACGGTCCCGCCAACCTCCTCCGATCCGAAGACGGCGGCGAAACCTGGGCCCGGATCGACCTGTCCGAGCGGGCGGGCATGATCCTGGACGTAAAGTTCTTCGACCCGAACACCGGTTTTGTGTTCGCAGCAACGAGCGGCGACCTCGCCCAATCGAACGGTCTGATCCTGAAAACGAACGACGGTGGTCGAACCTGGCGCCAGGTCTATCGCTCGAGCCGACTGAACGAAATTATCTGGAAGGCCTCATTTGTAGACAGTGATGTGGGTTATGCGACAGTGCAGAACAACGACCCGGCAAATGTGCAGCAGCGCGTTGTCAAGACGGTCGACGGCGGTGAACATTGGTCCGAACTCCCGCTTGTAGCAAACAAAAACGCCGAGGAATTAGGCATTGGTTTCGTCTCTGCCGACAAAGGCTGGGTCGGCACAGCCGTCGGCGGTTTCGAGACAAGGGATGGTGGCAGAAGCTGGGAGCCGTCAAGCCTCGCGCCAAAGGCCAACAAGATCCGTACAGAGACGGCGGACGGTACGCGAATGATTTACGCAATCGGCAGCGAAGTGCAGATCTACCGATAGCGAGCAGCAATGTTAAAACAAAACTTAGGCGCGGTTGCATTCATCAATACACATTGCCGAATGCGCTGCGTTCACTTTCGTGCCGACCAAACAAGCGTCTGACGCGTGGCAATACAACACACGCTAGAAAGTACGACGAAAAAGTGATCGGAGAATCAAATCGAGTGGACCTGGCAGGCACAACGGCGATTGTCACGGGAGCCTCCCGCGGGTTAGGCCGCGCATATGCTAGTGTGCTTGCCGCCGCGGGCGCGGCCGTAGTTTGCGTCGCTCGTACCCGCTCCGAACTCGAAGAAACTGTAAGTGAAGTTACCCAAGCAGGCGGAGTGGCCCTTGCCTGTGCAGCCGATGTCTCTTCCGGCACCGGCGTTCGCGAGGTACTGGGTCGCACCGAACAAGCCTATGGACCGCCAGACCTCCTGGTGAACAATGCCGGGATACTGGGGCCATTGGGCCCTCTACACGAAACTGATGTGGAGGAGTGGTGGCGATGCCTGGCAACTAATCTTGGCGGTCCGATGCGAATGATGAATGCAGTGCTCCCTCGCATGCTGGAGCGCAACCATGGCCGCATAATCAACATTGCGAGTGGATCCGGCACATCTGCCACTCCATATCTTTCCGGGTACGTAACCGGCAAAGCGGCGCTGATCCGGCTGACCGAAACTGTTGGCAAGGAGATAGCTGGCACTGGCGTGCGAGTGTTCGCGGTTGAGCCAGGAACGGTTAGAACCAGAATGACGGAAGAAGTCATTAATTCGCCGTCGGGAAAACACTGGCTTGGTTGGTTTCGCGACTATATCAATTTGCACGAATGCCCTATCGAGTTGGCGACCAACTTCATTCTGTTGCTGGCTAACGGGGCTGCAGATGAATTGTCCGGCAAATTTCTCTCAGTAAACAGCGTAGAACAGGCTCTTGGGAATCGAGACGCTATTCGACGCAGCGACGCGCTCACGTTGCGACTCAGCTCTCTTTAGTTGTACGTGAAGCAGATTTCGTTTAGGCACCGACGTGTGCCGTTTTTCTCAGGTCTTATATTGTTTTCGAGAAAGTGCTCGATCTGTGAAATATATCAACACAAGCCGGGGGCCTCTCGCCTATGCTGATCGCGGTCGAGGGCGATCTGTTGTGTTGATCCATGGCTCGGTGAGCGACCTGCGCATTTGGCAACCCATCTTTCCGACAATGGCGAGACATTATCGAGTAATCGCGTACAGTCGGCGGCATCACTGGCCAAATCCCGGACCATTTGATGAGTATTCGTTTGTGCGTGATGTGGATGACCTCGCGGAAATTCTCCATGTGCTTGCAATTTCGTCGGCACACTTCGTAGCACATTCAGCGGGCGGTTTTGTCGCGGTGGAGTTTGCGAAAAGGTACCCGGACAAAACGATTTCCCTAACTTTATTCGACCCCAATGCCGTGGGAATTCTGGACGACACTGAATCGGCGGTTGTTGCCTCCGAGTTGGGGACGTGGCTAGGACCCGTGCGCAAATGTCTTGAGGTGGGTGATGACAGAAGGGCTCTGCGATATCTATTGCAGCCCCTGGCGGGAGGAATGAGACTTCCAGAATGGTTTATATCGATGGCGAATGACAATCTGAATGCTTTGAAACGACAGTTCCTCAGTAAATCACCACGCCCGTCGATCACTTGCGAGGAGCTAAAGTCTTATCCAAGACCAATATTGGTACTCCAGGGTGAGAATAGCCCACATGCATTCAAAGTAGTGAATCAAGGGTTCCGACGATGCGGTCGCAATGCGCGACTTGAAACTGTTAAGCGCTGCGGACACATTTTCCAAGTGGATGCTCCGGGAAAGGCGCTTGAACGAATTACACAGTTCCTGAGATGCCAGTAGCCGGGTGTCGGGAACGACAATCGTCGCGGATCGATGAACCATTATGCGGCAATTCAAATGAGAAAAGTATCGTCCGCCCTTCTCCCGATTATCGTGGTTGACCGGAACGCGCCGATGCCTCTGCATCGGCAGGTGTACGAGGGCTATCGCGCGGCCATTGTGCGTGGCACGTTGCGGGCGGGGCAACGGGTTCCTTCCACCAGAATTCTGGCCTCCGAATTAGGTATTTCCCGTATTCCGGTTCTAAACGGGTACGCTCAACTCCTGGCAGAAGGATACTTTCAGAGTCGAGTTGGGGCGGGAACCGCGATCTCTTCGTCCCTTCCGGACCAAAGTGTGCTGCCCAGATCATCCGCAATCTGCTCCCTGACACCGCACAAGGGCCGACGACCTCTTGCAAAGCGCCTTTCCGTTCTTGATCCCCGGAACAATGTGCCTTGGCAACGTGGCTGGGGACCCTTCGGCGTCGGCCAGATAGCTTTTGATCAGTTTCCGTTTCAAATCTGGAACAGCTTAGTAACGCGACATTGCCGAAACGCCTCTGCGAAATCGCTTGATTACGGAGATCCGTTGGGCTCTGAAGACCTGCGGGAGGCGATCGCAACCTATTTAAGAACAGCGCGCGGCGTACGCTGCGAAGCCGAGCAAATCATGATCGTTAGCGGCTCTCAACAGGCCTTAGAGATTTCCGCGCGAGTGCTTCTCGATTCGTCTACTCGAGTATGGATGGAAGAGCCGGGATATCGATTTGCGCGGAGTGTCTTTGCTCTGAATGGCTGCCGCATAGTTCCAGTTCCGGTCGATGAAGAGGGGCTGAACGTAGCAGCGGGCATCAAACGATGCCGCAATGCGCGGGCAGCACTCGTTACGCCTTCGCATCAGTATCCGCTTGGCGTTACCATGAGCGCCGCCCGCCGCTTGCAATTGCTGGACTGGGCAGAAAGCTCAAGATCCTGGATTCTCGAAGACGACTACGATAGTGAGTACCGGTATGAGAGCATGCCAATTGCTTCCTTGCAGGGACTTGATCGAAATTCTCGTGTCGTGTACATCGGAACTTTCAGCAAGGTTCTGTTCCCCTCTCTGCGGCTGGGCTATCTGGTCCTTCCGCCAGACATCGTGGAACATTTCTTGGCGGTTCGACTTGCCATGGACATCGGTCCGCCAGGTTTTTATCAACTAGTCCTGGCGGATTTCATTCGCGAAGGTCATTTTTCACGCCATATCAGACGGATGCGGTTAATCTATGGAGAACGCCGGAGCACGCTCACCGAGAGCATTCGGAAGGAACTGAACGTTGAAATGGACGTAACAGGTGGAGAAGCGGGCATGCACCTATGTGTGTGCTTGAACGGTATCTGCGACCGAGATCTCGCTGCGCGCGCAGCCCGCCGTCAGCTTTGGCTAGTACCACTATCATCTTCATATGCTGATAAAGCATCTCGCCAGGGATTTATTTTGGGCTTTGGAAGCACGGCGGTCGAACATATACCGAGCGCTGTGCGCAAACTTCGGGCTGTTTTGGGTTCAGCAACAATATCGCCTCCGATCAGCTAATCGGTTCGGCGTTTCGGTCCATCCCGCGATTTTCTGTGGAAGTAGGGATACGGTTTTATGCGCTTGGTGCGCGCCGATCATTCCGGCGGAAGCAAAAAAGCCAGGGTGAGGAAGTCCCCACAGGCCAGCACATCCGTTGCTGTAAGGAACATTCCTTGATCAGCCAGGTCGTAGGTGCGGTGCTCTGATCCTTCTCCGGGGTCACATGACTACATGAACAAATGTTCCTTCGGAGCGATATCGTCCGCGGACATCTTGACGAAGAAGTAGCCAGCCTCAACAAGCTGAAAGGATAGGTTGCCGATAGGAGCATATGCATTAGGGCCATAAGGAGCGACGCTGTAGGGTGGCGGATGGCCAGCTTCCGACGCAGGGCCAATATAGGTCCAATAAGAATTCCCTCGGTGTACTTTCAAGGACTTACGGTGCCACCCGTACCGCCTAAGTTCTTCAAAGTACGTTCAAGATTACGTTCGAATCCCACTCTCTGGCCAGTCATTGGAGTAACCGGCAGAGGACGCGGACACGGGACAAGCGCAACGCCAACGAAACCCAGGCAGGTGCCGCATCGTCCTTCACTGCGGCCGTGCTGATCCCCCTGTGTCCTTTTTGTGTCCTTCGCTATTAGATGCCGTTCGATTTCGCCAACTTTTCCAACGCTTTTCGAAAACCGTCCATGCGGGTCTTTTGATCGTTAAGTTATTGTGACGGCTGCAGTTGTCAATGCTGTAGCCACATTGGGAAAGCTAACTCTTAATCAGTAGGTTGAAGGTTCGATTCCTTCCGCGCTCACCAACCCCCTAGTAAATGCCGTAGGTTGCGGCGCCGGCTGGTTTGGGGTTTGAGTGCCGAGTCGCCGGGGATCAAATTGCAACTCCACCGACGATAATGACTCCTCGATCACGTGCTTATGGACGCTCCCGAGCGTCGCTGTTATTGGGGCGACATAAGACCACAATCGATCTTGGAGCCAGTAGGTATTTCGTCCGCTCTAAAGGGATTCCGTCGACTGAGAAATCATCGGGACTGGGCAAAGCTGTGTCCACGATTCTTTTCCACTCCTGTGCTGTTCCCTCCTGCACATTGAACTCTAACTCTTCCCAGTACGCATTGATCATGACGTAGATGTCGTCGTCATCTTGAGAAGCGCCGTGCAGGCAGAATGCCAGGCTGTGCGATTCGTAGGACAAATCGACCGCGGGGCCGACGCCGTACCAGGAAACATCCTCCCGCCAGAATCTGCTCCGGCTCAGCGACGGATGATTTTTCCGGAACGCAATCATCTTCTTGAAGAACTGGAAAATGTCCTTATTAGATTGGAGTCGACTCCAATCCAGCCATCCAATGTCGTTATCCTGGTTATAAGGATTGTTGTTGCCAAATTGGGTATTCAGGAACTCGTCTCCAGCCCGAAACATCGGCGTACCGTTAGATAAAAAGAGCAGGCAGCAGAAATTCTTTACTTGCTTCCGGCGCAACGCGAGGACTGCCTGGGAGACAGCTTCATCGCCTTCCTGCCCGCAATTCCAGCTGTAGTTCGCGTCAGTGCCGTCCTGATTATTATTTCCGTTCTGCCAATTGTGCTTGCGGTTATACGCAACGAGATCGTAGAGCGTGAAGCCGTCGTGGGAGGTTACATAGTTAACACTCTGATATGCGTGATAAGCGTCGGCCCGGCTGTCTGGAAATAAATCATCGCTGCCATAGATACGTCGCATCACCTCGGGAACCATCCCGTTGTCGCCCTTAACAAAACGTCGTATGTCGTCGCGAAACCGTCCGTTCCACTGCAGCCAAGTCAGGCCCGGGAATCCGCGCCCGAGCTGATAAGCTGCTGTGTCCCAAGGTTCCGCGATCAAACGCACCCGCCCTAATTCCGGGTCCGCGGCAATTTCACTGAAGATGGGGGCTTCGCCCCAGTTGAGAGATCCGTCTGCATTGCGGCTGAATACCGACGCCAGATCAAAGCGGAATCCGTCGATATGCATCCCTCGCTTCCAATAGCGCAGACTATCAATCACCATCTTGCGCACGTGTGCCTGGCCGAAATTCAACGTATTGCCGGTGCCGGAGTAATTGGCGTAGGGATTTGCCGGATCGGAGGAAAGCATGTAATAACCGGCGCTGTCGAAACCCTTGAAGCTGTAGATCGGCCCTTTGTAGTCGCCCTCACAAGTGTGGTTGTATACGACGTCTAGCACCACGCCGATATCAGCCTCATGAAAAGCTTTTACCATATTCTTGAATTCAAGATGCTGCTCATCAGCACGGCGTGTGCTCGCGTACTGAGCATGCGGCGCGAAGAAATTCAAAGGCATATAGCCCCAGAAGTCGCCTTCTTGTGGATCACGCTGAAAAACCGGCATCAGTTCTACAACCGTCACCCCGAGTTCCTTTAAATAGGGGATCTTTTCCACGAGACCGGCGTATGTGCCGGCACGCGATGGGTCGACACCTGAGTTCGAGTTCTTTGTGAAACCTCTAACGTGAAGTTCGTAGATAACTGCATCCGACTCGTGATACGGAGACCGATGCCCCGACCAGTCAAATGTCGATCGGTGCTCAGTCAGCACTCCTAAAGGCGCGTGGCCTGCGTTAGACCCTTCTCGCATGGCCAAGTTGCGATCAAATGCCGGCGGGAAGAAGATGCATTTCGCGTACGGATCGAGGAGAACCTTCTGCGGGTCAAAACTATGGAGTTGAGGAATGGTCTGTCCCGAGACGGAGTATGCGTAATAGCGAGCCTCAGCAATCTTTGTGACTGGCACGCGGCAGTGCCAAATGCGCCCCGACTTGTTGTGCAAAAAATCCAATTGAAGCCTCAAAAGAGGATTCACTAGATCGGCTGGAGAATAGAGCAATAGAGTGACGCTCTCCGCATGTTCCGAGTGAACGGCAAAATTGAACGCTTGCTCCTCTTCGATCCACTTGACGCCAAGTGGCAATGGGCTGCCCTCAACTTCCTCCCATGACGGACGTCTGGTAGGTAGCGCTGCCACGGAATGAACGGTGTCGACTAAGTGGGCGTCCACTTCGACAGGTAAATTGTTCATAGTTGTCTCTTTTTTCATCCGCATCCACTTGCTACATCACATATCCGCACGCCCGTCATCAGCGGACGCTCGTCGCACCTTCGCGGTCCACTTGCGCCTTAGCGGATGTTGCCGGACCGACCGAGCGCTTGCAACTCTCCGTCAATTCCCGCAGCCCTTGAAAAGATTGAGAAGACAGCATGTCTTCTCGGACGCGCCAACGCCAGTTCCCATCGGCACGACCCGGCACATTCATGCGAGCTTCGCTTCCTAGGTTGAGCAAATCCTGCAACGGAGCAATCGCGAGCGCCGCCGGTGACGACCATGCCAGATGCATCAACTCCGGAGCGGCATCCGCACTGGTTCCCGGCGCACGCTTGACGTAGCTCCAGAAGTTTTGCCGCTGGTAGTCGGGCAACTCCTCATACCATTGTCGAGTTGTGGCATTGTCATGCGTGCCGGTGTAGGCGACTGTATTGTGGACAAAGTTGCGCGGCAGATATGGATTGTCCGCATGACCATCGAAGGCGAATTGCAGGACGCGCATCCCGGGGAGACGAAACTGGTCGCGCAGGGCCTGAACGTCAGGCGTAATCATGCCCAAATCTTCCGCGATGAATGGTAGATGGCCCAGCTCGGTTTGCACTGCTTGAAAAAAGCTGGCGCCCGGACCCGCCACCCACTGTCCGGACTGAGCCGTTGGCGCTCCCGCGGGAATATGCCACGCAGCCGCGAAGCCACGGAAGTGATCCAGGCGAATCACATCGACGTGTGCCAGCAGAGCGCGCAACCGATCGATGCACCACCGATAACCAGTCGAACGCACGGCATCCCAGTTGTAAACGGGATTGCCCCACAATTGACCTTGCGCGCTGAAATAATCGGGAGGAACTCCGGCGACGAAACGTGGCCGCTGCTGCTCATCGAGCAGAAATAGCTCAGGGTTCGCCCAAACATCACTGGAATCCGGAGAAACAAAGAAGGGCAGATCGCCGATCAAGCTCACGCCCTTGGCATGGGCATGCTCCTTGAGTTGATCGGTCTGGCGGAAGAGCAGGAATTGCGCGAAGCGAACCTGATCAATTTGACTTGCTAACTCTCGCCGCGCCTCGACGAGAGCATTCGGGTTGCGCTGCACCAACTCTGCTGGCCACTCCAGATAATAAGCTTGGCGATACTTTTCTTTCAGTGCCCGGAACAAAGCGTAGTCTTCCAGCCAATGTGCTTGCCTGGCGCAGAACCCGTCGAAGGCAGGCGCGAGATCTCTGTCACTGCGCTCCCCGGCTTTGAAGGTTGCCCACGCCTTTTCGAGTAGCCGCTGTTTGAACGGAATAACGGAGTCGTAGTCGACCAAGTCTGCGGGGAAGTGAGACTGAGTATCGCTCGCCTGTAATAGTCCGTCAGCGATGAGCTCTTCGGGACTGATCAGCAGCGCGTTGCCGGCAAACGACGACATCGATTGATAGGGCGAGTTTCCGTAACCAGTCGGACCCAGCGGGAGCGACTGCCACCAACATTGACCGGCGTCGTAGAGACGATCAATCCACGAGAACGCCGACGATCCTAGATCGCCAACGCCATACGGAGACGGCAAAGACGTAACGTGCATCAGCAAGCCGGACGCGCGATATTCGGACGGAAACGGCGGGATATTGGGAACCCCGCCGTCGCCGTTCATGGCCGGACCTCGCCCCGAGAGACAACCGAGGATGAACCCAGCGCCCTGTTCACCATTTCCTCGGCTTCGCTCAAAATCGCATTCAGGTGGCTCTGGCTCTTGAAACTCTCAGCGTAGATCTTATAAATGTTCTCAGTACCAGAGGGTCGCGCTGCAAACCAACCGCTCTCCGCCACAACTTTCAAGCCGCCGATTGGAGCATCATTACCCGGAGCTTTCGTCAACTTGGCGGTAATTGGCTCACCCGCCAGGTCTGACTCCTTTACCGCGTCCGGGGTAAGTTTTTCCAACTTTGCTTTCTGCTCGGGCGTGGCAGGCGCGTCGATGCGCGTGTAGTACGGGATGCCGAACTCCGCCGTCAGTTCGCGATAATGTTCACCGGGATTCTTGCCAGTGCGTGCGGTAATCTCCGCCGCCAGCAAGTCCATAATCGGACCGTCCTTGTCGGTCGTCCATACTGTGCCGTCAAGGCGAAGAAAACTTGCTCCAGCGCTTTCTTCTCCGCCGAAACAGTACGAGCCATCGACCAGGCCCGGCACAAACCACTTGAAACCCACCGGCACTTCGCGGAGCTGGCGGCCGAGCTTTTTGACGACGCGGTCAATCATGCTGCTGCTCACCAGCGTCTTTCCCACCGCAACTGTGTTAGGCCACCGAGGCCGGTGCTCGAGCAAATATCGGATGGCAACGGCAAGATAGTGATTCGGGTTCATCAATCCCGCGACCGGAGTCACGATCCCGTGCCGATCAGCGTCGGTATCATTCCCGAAAGCTACCTGGTACTGATCTTTCAGCCCGACCAGTCTGGCCATCGCATAGGGACTCGAACAGTCCATGCGAATTTTGCCGTCGTGGTCAACGGTCATAAACGAAAATGTCGGGTCGATTATTTTATTGGTGACCACGATCTCCAGCCCGTAAATCGAGTTGATCGGTTCCCAATAAGGCAATGAAGCTCCGCCCAGAGGGTCCACGCCAAGCCTGAGGTGAGCGCCGCGAATCGCGTCCATGTCAACGACGTTCTTGAGATCACGAACATACGGCAGGACGAAATCTTCCCGGTGAGTGGTCGCGGACTGCATGGCTTTGTTAAACGGAATTCGCTTGACCCCTGCATTTCCTGCTCGCAACAATTCGTTCGCGCGATTCTCTACCCAGCGGGTCACGTCGGTATCGGCCGGGCCTCCGTTGGGCGGGTTGTACTTGAAGCCTCCATCCTCCGGCGGATTGTGCGATGGCGTAATCACGATGCCATCCGCCAGGCCCTCCTTGCGGGCACGGTTGTAAACCAGAATCGCCCGCGAGATAACCGGCGTCGGAGTTATTCCGTCGTCTTGCTGAATGATCGTGTCTACGTTGTTTGCCGCCAGCACCTCGAGGGCGGTGCGCTGCGCGGGCTCCGAGACCGCGTGCGTGTCTTTCCCCATATATAGCGGGCCGTCGGTTCCCCGCTCGTGCCGGTATTCGCAGATCGCCTGGGTAATTGCGAGGATGTGCGCTTCGTTAAATGTGCCGCGCAGGGGCGAGCCACGGTGTCCGCTGGTGCCGAAGCTGACTAGTTGGTTTGGATCATCCAGGCCGGGATGCCGCTCGAAATATTCTTTCTGCAGGCGAGCCACGTCCACCAGCAACTCCTTCGGCGCTGGTTTGCCTGCCAGCGGCGAAATGTTAGGTTCGCTTGGCAGGGACTGTTTTTCTAGAGTACGGGGCATGGTTCCACCTTCCAAATCTCGCTTGCGTATTCCGCAATCGAGCGATCACTCGAAAAGTTCCCGGAGCTGGCGACGTTCAAGATCGCTTTCTGCGCCCATGCGCCGGGTTCGGCATAGAGCTCGCCGAGCCGGTCTTGCGCTTTGCAATAGGAGGTCAAATCCGCCAGATTCATATAGTGATCGCCCTGGGTTAGGAGCGTATCGCGCAAGGGAGCAAATATTCCTGGTTCGTTGCCGCTGAAGTGGTCAGAGAAAATCAGGTCCAAAGCGGCTCGTGTCTGCGGCTCATTTTCATAATGCCAGTGCGGATCGTACCAGGCGCGGCTGTTCTCAACTTGCTCGACGGTGAGCCCGAACAGGAACATGTTCTCTTCTCCGGCTTCCTCCGCCATTTCGATGGTGGCACCGTCGCGGGTTCCGACCGTCAGGGCTCCGTTCATCATAAATTTCATGTTACTCGTTCCGCTGGCCTCGTAGCCGGCCGTGGAAATCTGATTGGAGACATCGCTGGCTGGAATCATGCGCTCCGCCAATGAGACGTTGTACTCGGGGAGAAAGACGACGTTAAGCTGGCCGCGCGCCGCCGGGTCGGCGTCAATCGTATCTGCCAGGTTGTTGATGAACTTTATGATGAGCTTGGCCAGCTTGTAAGCTGGTGCTGCTTTACCCGCGAAGAAAAATGTCCGCGGCACAATCTTCATGCTGGGATTTTCCCGCAGCCGGTTATAAACGATCACAATCCGCAGCGCATTCATCAATTGCCTTTTATATTCGTGAATACGCTTGATGTGGCAGTCGAAGATAGTATCCGGGTCCACGATACGTCCGGACGTTGACTTGAGCCAATTGGCAAACTGCGCTTTGGACTCTCGCTTTGACTTGAGGAAGCGTTCGCGAGCATTGGAATCCTCGGCGAATGGTTTGAGCTGTTTGAGCAGGCTAAGGTCCATAATCCAGCGATCTCCGATGACTTGTGTGATTTCGCGGGCCAGCGCAGGATTGGCCTCGAGCAACCAACGCCGGGGCGTCACTCCGTTTGTCTTGTTGTTAAAACGCTCGGGAAACATTTCCGCGAGATCCTTGACCGTCGTGGTTCGCAATAGCTTGGAGTGGACAGCGGACACTCCATTGGTGCTATGCGAGCCGACAATGGCAAGGTTGGCCATTCGGATTTTGCGCGGGCTGCCTTCTTCTACAAGGCTAACGCGTTGCACGCGGCCCTCGTCGCCCGGGAAGCGATGTCGAACTTCATCGAGCAGCCGACGGTTAATCTCATAGATGAGCTCGAGGTGACGGGGAAGCAGCGTCTCAAACCACGCCACCGGCCATTTCTCCAGAGCTTCCGGCAGCAACGTGTGATTTGTGTACCCGAGCGTCTTCCTCGTCAGGCCCCAGGCCTGATCCCATCCCAAGTGCACATCGTCGAGCAAGATTCGCATCAGTTCAGGGACCGACATGGAAGGATGAGTATCATTGAGTTGAATGGCGGCTTTCTCCGGAAACTTTTCCCAATCCGAGTTGTGGCGCTGGAAACGGCGCACCAGGTCGGCCATGGAACACGCGACCAGGAAATATTCCTGCAGGAAGCGCAGCCCTTGTCCCCTCGTCGTGGAATCGTCGGGATACAGCACGCGGGTAAGCGACTCCGCTTGCAGAGTTTCACCGAGTGCGCCCACGAAGTCGCCCTCGCCAAACTTCTCAAAATCGAAATAATCAGGCGCCGCCGCGGCCCAGAGCCGGAGCGTGTTAATCGACTTTCCACCATAGCCCACCACCGGACGATCAAACGGGATACCGATCAGACTTGACGGTCGGTCGGGAATGATTTGAAAATTGCCCTCTTGCAACTTGAAGGAGACGTTCAGCCCGATTTCCACATTTTCGTGGAGCCGGGCAATCTCCCAGGGATCGCCCCAGCGGAGCCAATTGTCGGGATTTTCTTTTTGCCAGCCATCTACGATCGATTGTTTGAACATGCCGTACTCATAGCGGAGACCATAGCCGGTGCCCGGGAGTTGCATGGTCGCCATCGAGTCGAGAAAGCACGCCGCGAGGCGGCCCAAGCCGCCGTTGCCGAGCCCAGCATCTGGTTCCTCCTCAATCAATTCAAGCCAATCGATACCGTGTTCTCGAGCTGCATCCGGCAAAAGCGGATCGAGCAAGAGGTTGGTGATATTGTTGGCCAACGAACGTCCGATGAGAAACTCCATCGAAAGGTAATAGATGCGCTTGGCATTCTGTCGTTCATAAGTGTTCTTGGTCTGCACCCAACGCTGAGCGAGAATGTCTCGCACGGACCGCGAGAACGCCTCAAAGCGTTCACGCGCGCTCGCTACTTTAGGATCGATCGCTCGGTCAAAAACCAGGTGACGTTCATAAAGAGCGTTTTCCGTCCCGATAAACGGCATCTCACCGTACCCGTACCGTTGTAGAACATCGGAAACATTCGTTGCGCTAGTGTGCATGGGAACGATCTTTGGGGAGTTTGGGCTCGCCACGCGATTAGTACTCATGCGATGATCCTTAGTCTTCCAGGTTGTGAAACGGTTTGTGTTCAATGTTCAAAGCTACGCTACTCAGAGTAAAGATCTCCGTCTGGCCCCAGCTCAATTCCTGAAGCCAATAGGCACGCGCGCACCGTCTTTTCGGCTGCAAACCAATCAATTTCGGGCGAACCCAACGGAGAGCCTCTTTTTCCCAGTACTGGTAAGCGATCTTTTGGACAAGTTCATGGCGACCTTCTCCATAAAAGTCGGTCAGTGGCTTGGGTCGCTGCCGCAGGTCTTCGTTCTTGGACTGTTCAGCCACGGAAAACCAGATTTGCTCCGCGGTGCCACGCGGGATGGAACTAGACATCGGATTACATATCACTTCCCCTTATAAGATTCGATGCGAGCCCCTTTTGGGTCGCTGCATGATTTTGGATTTCCGATTCGCGAATCACACAACTAATTCTTCGCCGTCGGCCTAGTGCCGTCATCGTGCTGCCATCGCAGAGATCGCGAATGGAAAACGCATTTCTGAAATCGGGTTTGTTCGTCTCTGGTGTCTATCATGATTTGCCTCCCGAGCAATTCGATACCGCAGGGAGATCAAGTTGCTTACTGTGCTATTTCTTCCGCACAGTCGAGGCATCTTCCATACTGGCCTTCTTGTTCCACCCATGGAAACGCGAGAAGTCACCCGCATTCCATGCCTCGCGGAGTCCAGGAGCACTCAGATCCCAGTCTGGGCGGATTTCGCTGGTCACGGCGCGCAGGTCGTGCCAAAGATCGATGACCGATGGACGCCCCCAGAACCAGTAGCCGTTATAGATGCTGTAGACCACGAGGCCCGGCTTGAGCACGAGTGTATGCGGGATCATCGGATTGTGCTCGGGATCGGTGTACTCCTGAATGTCGAGATCCTTCTGAACCGTTCGGTCGGGGTCCGAAAGGAAGGTCCACTGGGCTCCGACCGACGCTCGGAATTCCTGCAGAGTGTGGTGATCGTCGGTGGCGATCGTCGCGATCTGCGTGTACGCCACCGCGATCTTCGGGTAGAACGCGGCGAGTTCCAAATGCTGCTGGTGCTCCTTTGGACAGTAGTGGCCGCGCGCGAGCGTGAGGATCAGCGGGTCATCGCCCTGCAGCTCGCTGAGCTTGCGCGGTTTGTCCGTGTGGTCGGGCAGTTCGTAGTCGGGGAAAATGCCTCCGGGCACAATATCAGAACGCATGATTGGACTCCTATTGTTCTCTCAACGATCTTCTCTTAAAGATCCAGAGTGATACCCGCGTTTGGCTGGGAACAGCATACCAGCACGTTCGCGGGAGCGGGCCTCTCCAGAGGTCGGCCAATATACTCAAGTCGCTCGGCTGGTTCAACAACCGCAGTTAATTTGGAAGGTATACCATCGTGATTGTTTAAAGCCCACCCTTCTGCTTTGATAAATGATGCAGCTTCAGTCAGAATCTGCATTTCGGAAGCAATCGAAAGGGGCACGAAATGGACCGCACAAACGGACCGAAAGAGACCACGCGCGTGACCGCGCCTGTCGCGTCGAACACGCCTGAGTCGAACACACTAAGCGTGAACGTTTTTACCGCGCCGGGAAAGACTATGGTCGGCGAGCGGCCAAAGCCCTTCGGCGAAGCGCTCGGCTTTGACCCGATCACGTCGACTTTAATCTTCGGCGAGTACGACGCGGTGCTGGTGGACGCAATGGGGACAGTGGCTGAGGCCGAGGCTCTCGCGGATTGGGTCGCTCTGCACAACCGCAACCTGGAGACCATCTATATAACGCACGCCCATTTCGACCACTTCTACGGTCTGAGCATTCTGCTCGACCGTTTCCCGGGCGCTCGGGCGATAGCAACGCCCAAGGCGGTGAACGCCATGCAGATGTCTTTCACTCCCACAGTGGAGCGGTTAGCCCGCCGGATGTTTCCTGGGCAAGTGCCGACCAAGTTGGTTCCACCTGAGCCCTATGAGCACGACACGTTCACTCTCGAGGGCCACGAATTGCGCATCATCGAGCAGGGCCGCACCGATAGTCCCGATTCGACGTCTCTATACGTTCCATCGATCGGCCTGGTCGTCGCTGGCGACGTTGTGTACAACCAATGCCGCATGTACGTCGGCGACACCACCCCCGAGAGCCGAAAGAATTGGATCGCGGCGCTGGACCGGTTAGCGGCGCTCAATCCGACGATGGTTGTCGCCGGTCACAAGAAGCCTGGCGCGCCCGACTCTCCCTCGACGATCCAGGACACCAAGCGTTATCTGCAGGACTTCGATCGGCTGCAGAAAACCGCGACGTCCGATCAGGAGCTGTTCGATCAGATGACGGAGCTGTACCCGCATTGGGTAGCCAATCAGTCGTGGTTGATGTTCGGATTCCCGGGGGCATAAGCTAACTCAGCTGGTAAATAGAGCCAGCTCGGGGCAGGAGGGGTGGACATGAAACCCTGGAAAGCAGTTTCGCTGATTTTGTTTGCCCTTGCGGTTGCAGCCGCGGGATACGGGCTGATTCTCGTGCGACGGGGCTTCAGCGCACTTGCGACACCATCAGCAATTGAGGAGTTCGCGGCCACAACGGCACGCAAATTGGCCGTGCCATCCGCGTATCGCCAACTTCGCAATCCCATCGTGCCTTCAACGGAGAACATTCGGGGAGGCATGGAGCATTTCTCCTATCATTGCGCTGCGTGCCATTCGAATGACGGATCGGGCCAGACGGTATTCGGCAAGGGCCTCTATCCGAAACCGCCCGACTTGCGCGCAGCCGGGACGCAGAAAAAGAGCGATGGCGAGCTCTACTACACAATTGACAATGGAGTTCGTTTGAGCGGCATGCCAGCCTTCAGCGGAACGCACACTGCCGCGCAAACCTGGCGCCTGCGTTGTTCATCCGGCACTTGCCTCAGATCACGGCCGAGGAACTCAATGAAATGAAGGGGTGGGACCCGAAGAGTGAGGCGGATCCAGCGCATTTCTGAAGGGCGAGGAACCGCCCCAGAATGCCGGGTTTCCACTTGTCCGGTTTCTGCGTTTATCAGGACTTGGTTACAATCTGGATGGGAGCGTAGCCGACGACTTCACGCAGACAAATGTCTAGCGGTCTAGCTTTACTTTTACCCTCGAATTTCTGCGGTAATCCTGGTGACTCGCGCGCCGCACCTATCAATCGGAGGAAATCTATGAAACGAGAAATCATTCGGGTCGAGCCACTGGCGACCTACCTCGAAAAGTACAAGGCGCCCGCTTCGACGGTGACTAAACACGGCGACGACTATTTACGTCTCAGGCTCTCCGCCGTTTGATCCGAAAACCGGAGAGATTTTCCGAGGGCCTATTGAGCGCCAGACGGAGATCGTTTTAGACCAGCTTAAGCTCTGTGTCGAAACGGCGGGTTCGTCCTTGGAAAACATCCTGAAACTGAATGTCTACGTGACTTCAGTAGATATGTTTCCTGCCGTTAACGAGGTCTACAGGCGTTACTTCCCGGAGAATCCTCCTGCTCGAATCTTTATCAACGTTCCTGCGTGGAATGGCGGCTTCGACATCGAGGTGGACTGTATCGCCGCGGTTCTTTAGATCTGTCCAGCTTAGCGAGAACGGGATGCCCCACCCGTGGCAGTTTCACGGGTGGGCCGCGATGCCGAGGGGATCAGGAGATTTTGCGGATGTGAAGCTCCGCTTTTTGGGTCTCACTGACTAGAACCGGGCCGGGTTCGCCGTAGGCGTAATGTCGGAAGCTGCTCCACAACCAGTCCTCGGCCTTTGAAACTAAACCTCGCTGCACAGGATTGCGGTGCATGTAGCGCAGCTTCTCCGCCCGTTTTTTCTCGGTGAACACAACGAAATCGTAGAAGCGGCGTTGCCAAATATGCTCCACGGCGACGGGCGTGCCCCAAAGCATGTCTGTCCGGGCACCGGTTTTGGCGCGAAGTTCTCGTAGCAGCCGATGGGCGAAGGTTTGTTTCAAGGCGGCCAGCACCAGCGAAGGATTTCCGCGGTCCGGCTCGGTAAAGAAAAGATGGACATGCTCAGGCATGACTACGTAACCGACGACTACGAATTGATGGCGCTGGCGGACCTGCTCCAAAACTTCGAGGAAGAGATCGCGAGAGCGGGGTGTCCCGAGAAGGGGACGGCGCTGATAACAACTTGTGGTAATAAAGTGGGAGTATCCAGCGCCGTAGTAGCGGTGCAGGTTGATCGGCATTGAAACGGTGTAACAGGAACGCGACGATTTTGCTGTGACCGATGAACATGCCAGGGAGAGTTCGCAGCAGCCCACCCGTGAAACTGCCACGGGTGGGGCATCCTGTGTCATGCTAGAGTACGGCTGGGCCAGCCCCGCCCAGTTTTAGTTCCAGTTTTAGTTCATGACTTGGGACTGCGTGGTCGAGAAGTTCCACTGGCTGAGTGAAGCTTTCGCCATGAAGATCTCAGGAGAACAGATTCGATTTCAAAGAGGAGAACAAAATGACAACTAAAGGAAAAGTCTTAGTACTAGTCTCGAGCGGGCACGGCTTGCCCTTGAAAGGTGGCAAGGTTTACGCCGGCGCTGGCTACTATCTCAACGAGCTGACGGTTCCGGTTCGCGCCCTGATGAAGGAGGGCTACGAAATCACTTTCGCCAACCCAAAAGGCAATACGCCGCAAATGGATGTCCATTCAGCTGTAGCCGACTTCTTCGGTGGGGACGAGGCTAAGCTTCAGGACTATCTGAAATTCCGCGACACCCTGACCGGGCTCAAAAATCCAACTCGTATCTCGGATGTCATCGCATCGGGCCTCGATCAATATGACGCTGTTTTCGTCCCCGGCGGCCATGGCCCGATGATGGATCTTCTCGATGATCCCGACGCTGGCACTGTGATGAGACACTGTCATAAAACATCCAAGCCTACGGCAGTGCTCTGCCATGGCCCGATTTCACTTCTCTCGGCGCTTCCGAATTCGAAGGAGTTCGTCGCCGCGCTGTCGGCGGGCGATGCCGCTGGAGCACACGCAAAGGCTCAAGGCTGGATCTATTCCGGATATAAGATGACTATCTTTTCGACAGCGGAAGAGCAGCAGCGGGAGCCGCTTGAAATTGGTGGCAAGGTGCTGTTCTATCCGGACTTCGCCTTACGTACGGCGGGTGGTGACGTAAGTGTGCTCGCTCCGTGGACGAGCTATGTCCTTCAGGATCGCGAGCTGATCTCAGGCCAGAACCCGTTCTCTGATGAAGCGCTTCTGAAACTTCTTCTACCGGCACTCAACGCGAAGAATAAGCGAGTCGCTTAAGAGGGGCCTGGCCCATCGAGTGGCCCAGACGAAAAAACAGCAGATGAGCACTGTATCGAAAGGAGCCGTCAATGAGCGCGGTACAAATCGAACAAAAGAGCTATGAGATGCCTCCGAAAGAGGGGATCAGCATCGCGCATTTTCTCACCGTGGCCGACGTCAACCGTTCGGCTCACTACTACGAAAAGGTCTTCGGCGCTCGCATTCTGACCATGGGTGACGGCAACGCGCCTCCGTACCTTCAGCTTGCGAATATCTGGATGATTCTGAACCTTGGCGGCGGGCCGACCCCGGATAAGCCGATGGTGACGCTCAGCGTCCCCGACCCGAATCACATCAACAGCTTTATGAATTTCCGCGTGGCAGATATTCAAGCGTGTTATGAATTGTGGAAAAGTCGAGGAGCCGAGTTCATCACGCCGCCGATACCCAAGTACGGCGAGATCCGCTGCTACATCCGCGATCCTGACGGCTACATCATCGAAGTCGGACAGAGCACCGACCTCACGTACGGTTAACGCGGCCCAGCAAGGAAAACGGGGAAGTCGCCAGGGGCGTACTCTGGGGATAGAGGCGCCCCGGTGGCAGCTTTTCGTGGATTAGCATCATGAATTCCTTAATTTCCAACGTTAAGAATTGGTTCGACGAGATTATAGGGGATTCTGAAAGTGCTACGGGTCCAGCCGTGGTCGGTTATCACATTCAGGTCGTGACCGAGACGACGTGATGATGCGATCTTCGAGGACTGCCTGCAACGAAGATACAGGCGATACCATCGTCCAATTGTTCAAAGCCCACCGTTCTGCTTTGATAACTACAGCCTTCCGGAGGAACATTCGCGTTCGATGGAACCATTGCGTCTCGAGGCGGTATTCCACTGATCGACCAGGGCGTGATTATCGGCGCAATCGATTGTTCGGGAGGCACGGATTCCCAGGACGAAGTCGTGAGCCTTAATAAACTCCCGGCGAGGATCAAATGATACAACCAAATCGACACCTACGACCCCTCGACCGAAGCGCCACGCGCGGCCTGAGCCGGCTGAACTGATTCAGAGTCGGTACAATTCACTCCCCACACCTACCACAGTGGCCTTTTCTCAGAGGCCACTGTGGTTCAGAGCGCAAGCCCCGAGGAAACTTAGGTTCAGCTCTGTTAAGCACAGGGTTTACGCTCAATTTCGCGACGGTCCAAGACTCGCGCTGCTGCGTCGATCGATCACCTCAATAACTTGTCGGCGAGCCAGTAATCGACACTGAACTTTCCCGGGCCGGAGCAGATCAGCCAGATAAAGAAGAGCACGTACAGGACTTCCGGAAGGTAGAGGAAATCGTCGAGCCAGCTAAGAGGCGAAAGTCCTTTAGGCAACGTGGCGATCGCGCTGGTCAGAGTGGCGACAGTCATATCGATCATTAAAGCGACGCAGGCCGGGCTTGAAAGAAACCCGACGGTCAGCAGAGATCCGCCAACGAACTCGACACCCGCCACGAAATAAGCCGTCTGCTGGGGAAACGGAACGTTGGCTTTAACGAGCGTTTCGTAAACAGGTTTCGTGCCACCGGCGACAAACAATTTGTTTGCCCCGGAGATGGCGAAGAACAGTCCGATCGAAACCCGTATCAGCAGGATGGCATATTGTTCCAAATCACTGCTACCCAGCAGCGCAAACTGGACCAACCGTTTCCAATCCATCTTTTATCCCTCTATTGGAAAATGTGCTGTAACGATACCGCGTATCACACAGTTCGACTTCTGGTCACCGCGTTAATCAGAAATTGGGGTCTCTGCCATTAATCTCTGTTCTCGACAATTATGCAAGCCGCAACTGGCGGTGTCGTCAGCGAATTCTCGCGCCTCGGGATTATGTGTCGATCCGTTCGACCCATTGCGCGCGCGATGCGGGAGCCACGAACGGATCAGCAAAGTACTGTGTTTCATGCGCGACCTTGTCGTTGATGAACTCCATGATGCTCACGGTGTAGGACGGCTTGCCGTCATATGTCAGGATGTATTCGGTGACCCAAAGATCACCGCTGCCAATGATCCGTTGGACGGTGAACCTCTTTTTGCTCGGCTGACTGGAACGTTGGCCCTGTATGTTGCTTCGACCGCGGGTTCTCTCGCCTGACTGCGGGTAGTCCAGCACCGCGTCCTCGTGATAGATGAGGTGCTCCGTTTCAAAATCGTTGGCATCGGACGCCGCCCAATGCCGATCCAGTGCTGCACGGATCTCTTGGTCTCGTGCTCCAGAAAGCTGCCCATTCTTTTGTTGATCGTTCATCTTGAGCCCCCAATTTGACAGGAAGCTGAATGCTTTAGCTTCCTTCCCAAGTCCCATTCCTCGGCTCGTTCCAGCGCGTAAATTGTAAGTCTAGAAGCAGCCCTGGGCCATTTGAAAGCTCGTCGTTTTCGCAATTTAGCCAGAACAAAATGGGCTGCACAATTGGACGATGGTATTGCCCATACTTTCGTATCGACAGTGGTGTCTTGATGTCTGAAGTGTGCGGCTTTTTCCATCCAGCTAGCCCTGAAAATCGATCAAAGTAAAGGAAACCTCGATCTAACTCCGGCACAACTGAAATTGCTCGAACTTGTGCAATGCGGCTTCCACCTGCTGCTGATGAGCGCGGGACGCGCCCTGGCCGATCCAGTTCCAGCGCTGCACCAGAAGTTCTTGCCGTGAACGGTCGGTTTTGAGATCGAGGGCGGCAACGATCCGATCCCCGATCAGGACTGGGCAACAGAAATAGCCGAATATCCGCTTGTGCTTGGGAACGTAAGCTTCGAAGCGATACTCGTATCCGAAGAAGAGGTTAAGTCGCTTGCGCTGGATAATCAGCGGGTCGAAGGGGGACAGGATGTGAACCTGTTCCAGCGTCGGATCAGGAATGGCGTGGATCGCATCCGGAAGGACGTAGTGCTGCGATTGGCCCGCTCCTTCAAGTTGCACAGGTATCAGCTCCTTGCGACGCACTCGCGACTCCAGCAGACGCCTCATTGCCGGTTTGCGCGGATCAAGATGACAGATCGATTCCACGCTCACGATCCCCTGCGATTGCAGGGCACGATCAAGCAGGTAGTTCAAAGTTTCCCTTTCGGTGGCTGCTCGTGGTAGACGGCTCCAACCGAAGTGGCGAGTCATGAGTTCATAAGTCTTCAGCATTCCGATCCGTTGACTAATCGTCACCAGGCCTTCGTAGAAGGCCAACTCCAGAACGCGCTTGGAAGGCTTGCGGCTGGCCCACGCGTAGTCTTTTTCCACGGGCTCGTCCTCGATATCCCGGATAGTGAGTGCGCCATGTCTGCGGATGCGGGACAGCACTCTGCGCAGGTCACCATCTGAAACCGTGCCGAACCAGCCGTTGCGACGCTGCCAATCCTGATGCGCCTGGCGCATTTGCCGCACATAAAACCGCAGGCTCTCTGTCGGCACGTACGATAGGGCGTGTGTCCAATACTCGAAAACAGTCTTGTCGATGCTCTGTGCCTGATGCAGATGTTCGCGCCGATACGTAGGGATGCGCGTGTAAAGAATGTGATGATGGCTGCGCTCGATGACGAAGATGGTGTCAATCTGCAAGTAGCCCAGGTGCGCTACTGCTGTCGGCGTGGCCTTCGGGCCGGAGCCAAAGGGTTCGGTGGTGTCCAGGCGTTGGGCGTGCAGCCAGATTTGGCGGGCCTGGACGGAGGTAAGCTGGATGGGCGGATTCTTCAATCGGAGCCTCTGTGACTAGAGGAATTTCACCGTAGACGGCTCCGCTTCGGCGGTCAAGAGCGAAATTACCACAGGAAATTTGTCTTTCTTCTGTTGAAGCGCTGCGTGGCTTTCTGTGCAGTTCGCGATTTTGCTTCCTGGCTAAGAGCCAGGCGCCCTCAGCGTTCTTTCTGATTCCCGGTCTTCTGAACCGTCTCGATCAGGCCGATCTTCACCGGCACATCCATTTGGAAAAAACATTCTGTTCCTTCGCGCGATTGCGATAGAAAAGACGCACTAACGGAGAACTTCGAGGTCGCAGCGGTATAACGGCTGCGTATTGGGCTGGGCGGGCAAGAGCACACCCGCTGCGGCGCAAACTGTTGCTTCAGGAAGCGGGCTCGCAGAACTCTGGGGGCCAAAGAGTCAGGCTGCAGTTTGCTGCAGCCTGACTGAAGAATACTTAGAACGGGACTGCAACAAATGCCGAGACCACGCCTGTCTTGGCATCGATGGCACCGCCGGCGATTACCCCCTCGTCGTTCACATCGTTGGCGTATAGCAGCGTCAGTGATTTGTGTCCAATCATTAGGCTGTTAAGGTCAGTCATGAATCCATTCTGGTAGATAAACGCGTGACTCGCGCCGGTGGAGAGGTTAAGGCCTTGGCCGACAATGAGACCGTGATTATTGATGGCGTATGCGATGCTATTGGGAAATGGATCGAGCGTACCGAGATTTACCATCCCCTTGTCCTGGCTCCAATAAAATGCGATCGGGTTAAACGGCGCATTCTGGTCACCAGAAGGATTGCCGAAACCCACGACTTCACCTTTGCTGTTCATGCTGTTTGGCGTGTTCCATGCTTCTCCGCCTAAATTACCCATGTCGATGGGAGTGCTGTTCTGGTCTTGCCAGAATACGGCGTGGATGGCGCTCGCTCCGCCCACAGCGTTCGAGCATATGCCTGAGATGCCCGCGATCTGCCCCTTATCGTTAATGGTGTCGGCAGTGCCGTCCGAATCCCCGGGATACACTTGCAGCGCGTTAATTTTCTCCGTCTTCACGTCGTAAACGTAGGGCAGAAACTGCAAGACCTGAGGTGGATTGCAGGTGGGGTCCTGGTAGGACGTTTCGGCCCAACCTATGACTTGATCTTTATTGTTGACTCCGGTAGCGAAGCCGTTATCGCCTCCCAAGGTTGGCAACTCACTGATGAAGCCCGGCGGCTGCCAAAGAAAACCGAGGCAAGTGTTGCCGCTGGCCGGAAGGAAGCCAGCGGCAACGCAACTAAAAGTCTCTCCGTGAGGCTGAACAATCGAAGTGTCAGAAATGCCAACGATCAGGCCCTGATTATTCTTTACGCTCTCCCACGGAACGGAACTGTTCCTCCCTCCGGGCAGGACGCCGAGTTTAACCATACGGCCTTCGATCCATGCCGTGGCCTCAGTTGTGTTCTGCGGGGTGGCAGCGAAGCCCATCGCCCAGCCGAGGTCGTTGATAGCGTTTGCTCCGCTGACCGTTCCCCCAAGTGAGTTGGGCAGAGTGAACACCTGATAGCCGGTGAGGTGTCGGCTCTGCGATGTAGTTTGCGCGGCAATCCCTCCCGGAAGCGCAAGCGCGATAACTAAGGTCAATGTGAGTGCGTGCTGCTTAGGCGAATTCATAAAATCCTCCTGGTCTATTTCAAGAACCGAGTTTTCCGTCGTGCGGACTCATAGCAATCCGTTGAAAGCCCTGCCTGTCGTGTACTCGGTGTCCCTCACAATAGCTCCGATCGCAAACGAACCTCGGACGTTTGCGGACTTGATTGTTTTCGCAGTGGACATTATCGGACTTCGTACTTGGAAATAAACTCGGTCCGAAAACGTCCAGCTTTCCAGACGAAATCGACTATCATGAGTCGCAGCGTATGAACCTGGGATCCTGAACATGGATTAATCATGAATTTGGATTGGCGAATCTGTTCGCGAGCCAGAGTGACGCGCGATGCACGTTTCGACGGAAAGTTCTTCATAGCTGTCCTTAGCACGGGAATCTATTGCCGCCCCATTTGCCCGGTGCGCACAGTAAAAGAGAGCAGCGTCCGTTATTACCCCAGCGCAGCGGCGGCCGCTGAAGCCGGTTTTCGTCCCTGCCTCCGATGCCGGCCCGAAAGTTGCCCTGGAACTCCTGCGTGGCTGGGAACTTCAAATACGGTTTCGCGGGCTTTGCGGTTGATCGGCGAGAGCGGCATCGAGGACGGCGGAGTAGAGGTTCTTGCCGACCGCTTGGGAATTGGTTCACGTCATCTTCGCCGTCTGTTTCTGCGGCATTTGGGAGCAACCCCAATTGCCGTGGCGCAGACGCGCCGGCTGCATTTTGCGAAGAAGCTTATCGATGAGACCAGATTGCCGATGAATCAGATTGCGCTCGCTTCCGGATTCGGTTGCGTGCGCAGGTTCAATGCCGGCATTCGCAAAGTGTACGAGCGGACGCCGACACAAATCAGGCGCCTGGCGCGACTGAAGGAGGTCCAGTCGGAAAATCAATACCTTTTCCGCCTTCACTACCGTCCTCCTTATCACTGGGAGGGTATTCTGGCGTTTCTGGCCGCCCGCGTCACGCCCGGACTCGAAGTGGTGGAGCGCGGAAGTTATCGCCGCACTATTTCGTGGAATGGCCGAAACGGCCATTTTGAGGTCTCGCCTGATCCGAAACGCGACGCACTTGTCGTAAAGATTGAATTCTGTGATCCCCACTCACTCATCTTCATTATCGAGCGCATCCGTGCAATGTTTGACCTGAACGCGGATTGGGAGGCCATCGTACGAAGTCTGAGGACCGATCCGTTGTTAGCGGGGCCGGTTAAGGCCGATCCGGGGCTGCGGGTGCCCGGTTGCTGGAATGGTTTTGAACTGGCAGTCCGCGCCATCCTTGGGCAACAGGTCACGGTCAAGGGAGCGAATGCCCTGGCCGGCAGAATGATAAGCGGCTTCGGCAAACCGTTCCCCGCGGCCAACGGACTCACTCATCTTTTCCCGTCGCCTCGAGTTTTAGCCGACGCCAAAATTGCAAGTGTCGGCCTGCCCAAAGCACGAGCCGAAACCATTCGCGCTCTTGCTCGGGCGGTTTGCGACGGTCGGATCAGTTTTGAAGGAGTGGTGGATTCAGATGCTTTCCTGAATCAGCTCTGCGAAATCCCCGGCATTGGAAAATGGACGGCGCAGTACGTCGCCATGCGAGCGCTCGCGGAACCCGACGCCTTTCCCATTGGCGATCTCGGCCTTCTGCGCGCCACAGCGTTAATCAGTTCTCGCGAACTAGAACGTCGCGCCGAAAGCTGGAGGCCTTGGCGCGCCTATGCGGCCATGTATCTTTGGAGAATGGGTGGCCAACGGCTGCCTCGGGCAAGCACCTATTCGTTGCTGACGGATTCAGCCTGATCTTTTTCTTTTCTTTCTCGACATTTTGCGGCATCGGTTATGGCTTCGACAGCTTGGGTGAGCGCATCCACTCGCTCTTCCCACCAACTCTTGGCGTAAACATTCTGGGTCACGTCGATATTTCGCGTGAACCAAGGTGTGCCGCACAATCTCCGGCCTTCCGCCATCCCGCAGCGTAATGGCCGGAGTGCATGGTGCGGAAGCTTCGAAAATACCCTGTTATCGGTGGCAGTGGCCGAGTATGAATCTCGGCAAATGTTGTTCGCCAGCATTCACGGCCACATTGGATTTCGGGCGTGTAGGTGCGATGTCTGCAACCGACTTGCCCATGCTTTGGTTTGTGGGTGTTGCCAGAAAGGCGTGGAGGGCGCCCGCCTCCGGCCCGCTGATTACAATTGCCATGCCTCCGATTTGTCCGCGCTCGTTGATCTTGGCAGCAAAAACTGCGAAGAGGTTGGCACTCGCAGGAAACAGCGTGTTGAGGTCGGTCATCACGCCGTTCTGATAGATGAAGCCATGGGACCAGTTGAAGTTCGAGTCGAAGTTTTCTCCCACCACTTGGCCCTTGTCGTTGATGCCGCTGGCTATTCCGCCAAAATCTCCCGGCAGAAGGGTGAGGGGTGTGAGGACGCCGTTCTGCCAAATCGATCCATATTGGGTTGTGTTGTCAGCACTGCCGACTGTCCCAACAATTTGCCCCCGGTTGTTAATGCCCTGGGCGATAGAGCCAGTTCCGTAATCAGGAAGCGCGGAGGCCTTGCCGTTCTCCCACGATACGGCGTGAATTATCGTTCCGGTGCAGTTTCCCGAGTCGCCTACAGCCTGGCCTTGATCGTTAATCCAAAATGCGTCCCCGTCTGGATCGCCATCGACCGTAGGAAGAGCTTGGGGTTGAGCTTTGCCGTTTTTCCACAACACCGGCAACTGGATCCGATTACGCGGGTAAGGGGGAGCCGGGCATGTGGAGTCCGCGATACCGTTTTCGGCAAATCCTACGATTTGTCCACCGTTATTGATTGCGCTGGCCTGCCCGTTATTTCCGCCGAGCGTCGGGAGAGGACTCATATGGAAGGGTTGCCAAAGAAACGGAAGACATGTAAGGTGGGTGCCGAAGCCGCAAATGTCTTCGCCGTTCGGGTCCGGGACAGCCGTTTCGGAATCACCCACTACCTGCCCCCAATCGTTGATCTCGCCCCAGTTCATCCAACTGTCCGGTCCTCCGAGCGTGCCGAGGTCGAGCTTGAATCCGTCGACGTCGATCAATGCGCGTCCGTTTAGAAGTGTCCCGAAAATGCTATCCTGCTGTCCCGGTGGCATGTGCGCAACCATGATCTCCGACCAGCCTTGATCGTTGACGGACATGACCATAGCCATATTGTCAGTCCCCTGAGTGCCCAAATCGGTCACTCTGTATTTCACTTGGGCGGCTGCATTGCTCATGCAAACCAGAACCATCGTTGTAACCCACAGTATCCAGAAATTCCGCAAATATCTAAGCGTGTTCATGTTTCCTCGTCCTCCGATAAAGTCGTGGCGCCGAAATGACTGGCCATTTGTGTCAGGTAACCACTCGGCGCTCTGACAGTTAGTTTGAGCACGCAGTCATCCGAAAAACATGGAATCGGTGTTCTTTGTGACGAATGACTGGTTGGCGAAGGGGCGAAACAGTTATCTGCAGACACGAAATCACTTGGATAGGGGGTGTATCCGCCGCTCATTTCCGTCGTGAATCGGCCGACTATCTACGTAATTCAATAGACGCTAGCGAGCCGGACTTCGCAATTCCATATTCGAAGTTGATTCTGATTATTCGAACATGCATACTAGTTGGTATGTTAACGAATAAAGGCAGACTCGGACGCAGCGTACCCGCGCCGCGCGATCCAGAGCGCACGCGAAAGCGCTTGTTGCAGGCTGCCTTCCAGGAGATTCACCGCTCAGGATTTCGAAGTGCTGACCTGGATGCGATTCTCGCCAAAGCGGGCGTGACTAAGGGCGCGTTGTACCACCACTTTGACAACAAGGAAGCCCTTGGCTATGCGGTGGCGGACGAAATCATCGCCAGTAAGGTTTACCAGAAGTGGGTGCAGCCTTTACGGAACGCGGAGAACCCGATCGACGTTCTGACCCGCATTTTTCGCTCCGAATCGTTGAAAAGAGAAGACGTTCAGCGTGGCTGCTATTTGCTTAATCTTTCCGAAGAGATGTCAGGTCTTGATGAGGGATTTCGCAGAAGGACGGCAAGAATTTATAAGGGCTGGCACGACGCCATGGCGGAGGCACTGCGTGAAGGACAGAAACGCCGGGTGGTGCGGAGTGATATAAACACAAATGAAACGGCTACGTTCCTGATCGCGGCGTGGGAGGGGTACGCCGTTTTAGGAAAAAATTCGCAGGATCCTCGAATCTTGCGATCAGGCCAAAGAAGCGTGATCCGCCTTTTGGAATCGCTTCGCGGAAAAGGAGGCCGGACCAAGGGGCGGGTCAAGGCTGGCTAGCCAACAGCTGTTTTGCTAAGTGCTTTTACGTCTCATGACATCCATTTTGAGGTTCATGACATCCATACCGGTATGTATGATGTTCCTTAATTCCGAGGGAGGAATCAATGAATCAAAAGCCAACCAAAATGATCGCGTCGGGAGTTTTTGTGCTGGTTATGATCCTCGGCGAGTGCTGGCCAGCGCAAGCGCAGGACCCAAAAGGGCCGTATCCGAGCATGGCCCCGCTTGATCAATATCTAATGGCAGATCGCAACGCCGAGATTGCTCTGGCACGGAGTGCAGCCCCTGCGGCGATATCAAACGACGCCGAGGTTTTGGTCCTCGGACGGAATGGCTACGAAACCGCGGTCAAAGGCAAGAACGGTTTCGTATGCGCTGTGGAGCGAGGATGGATGGGCCCATTCGACGGTGAATTGGCTGCTAATTTTTGGAACCCGAAAGTTCGAGGGCCGGTCTGCTTCAATCCGCCGGCTGCCCGCTCCATCCTGCCGTTGACGTACAAAAGAACGGAGATGGTATTGGCCGGTCAATCCAAAGCTCAGATCATCGACGGCATCAAGACATTCGTTAAGCAAGAGTTGCCGCCCCTGGAGCCTGGAGCCATGTCCTACATGATGTCGAAGGAACAGTATCTTACCGATAATGGCCAACACAACTGGATGGCGCACCTGATGTTTTACACTCCGCTCATGGACGGTACCGTTTGGGGTGCAGATGTGTCCAACTCTCCCGTCATGCTGAATCCACAGTTCAATGGCGCTCCGGAACCAATCGACGTATTTATGGTTCCCGCGGGCTGGTGGTCGGATGGAACGGCGGATCCAGTCGAAGCCAGGTAGAAACACACGGCCATGCGAGAGAATGGTCGATTTTTTCAGAGGCGGGGTGTCTCTTGTGAGGGAACCATGCGAGTGTTGATCGTGGATGATAAGCGCGTGGCCCAAACAGCTTTGGCAAATGTTCTGTCGGCAAGGAGCGACGTGGAGCGTCTCGATTCGGCCAACGATAAAGTCGAAGCGCTCGAGAAATTGACCACGGAATCTTACGATGTTTTGCTTCTCGACATCAATATCCTGAACCTGTCGAGCACTGAACTAGTAGACGAGCTTAGGGAACGAAGCTTTCCGTTGCCGTCTATCGTGTGTGTAACGGCACACGTCGAACACGCGGTCGCCGCGTTTGAGAAGTTCACCGTAGACTACGTACTAAAGCCTTTCTCGAACGCAAGCATCAACGAAGCCTTGGACCGGGCCCTTCGGAGGGCCAAGGGCGAGCGAGCTGCAAAATTGATCGAAGCTTTTCCGCAAATGCAAAAGCTATCTCGTCCGGATCACCAGATGATCGCCATCAAAGCTAATAGAAGGATTCTTTTCATCAATCCTGGCGATGTGGTCGCAGTTCAGGCTGAGGGCAATTATGTGTCACTGCAGCGGGAATCGGACTCCTATCTGTTGCGCGAGTCAATCTCGATGGTGGCCGAGAAACTGAAGCCGTACGGATTCATTCGGATCCATCGATCTGCGCTGGTGAATGCTTCGTTTGTGGTTGAGATCAAGCCGTACTCGATGGGAAAGTGTGGTCTTCGCGTTAAAGGTGGGAAGGAATACGCAGTGACCAGCGGTTACAGGAAGAATCTTAAGCCCCTCACAGAATTCCGGATCGGGAGCGGTGCGTTCCTTGTGGAATAGCCTACGAACCGAGTGTCTGCTGAGCAAAAGGCTCCGCTCAGAGAACTCTAAAAACAAATCTGGTTGCGTGCGGTCGCGGCCCAGCCGTAACGATTCTACGCAAAATACCGCAAGACTCCTGTTACCAGCGATAAATGAGATGATCGACGTTACCACCGCCCGCACGATCGCCATGTACACTCAACTGCCACGGTTCTGATTTTCCTTTTCCACTCGCGCACGCCTCTCGGGTACAGTCGACCGCGCTCTAAACAAATTGAACATTCACTTTCCCAACGTAGCCGAAATAAGAAATAAATTGGGTAACCAAAATGGTTGTACAATCATCACAATTCAAAGGTACAAGTCTATGTCGCTCCGACGACATTTCCAAAACACTGGCAATCGAGCGTTATGGATGCGAGCTGCGCTTGCGTCGGTTACTCTGGCTACTCTCCTAGCCGCGCGCAACGTGCCACCCGATTTCCCGCAAACACCCTCTATTGGCTCGAGGGTTACCGCGACATTACACCCCGATGAGAGACCTCGATTCGATAACAGTGGACTGAAATGGAGCACTCCCACTGGCGACTTTCTGCCAGATCCTCTTGTTGTCGAATCTGCTCATTTAGCACCCGCGCCACAGTTTTTCTCCACGCTTCAGAGCAAAGGCTTCCACTTCAATCGCCCACCCCCGATTAGCTAGTCGGGCCAAGCTCAAACACCAATAAACTTTTTCGAGAGTTCCGACACTTTGCAGACTTTGGAGGTCGTCCATGGTTGCTACTGGGGCAGCGGGCTTTGTTACGGGACCAAGAAGCTGGTTCGCCAATTTGCGTCCCAAGTCGATCGAAGTGCTGATTCCCTTGGGGGTGGGCGTGGCTTGTTTCGCCATCACCGAGCTCATGCATTACCTACTGGTTCCAGATCTTGGACGGCTGAAGGAGAGATGGTTAGCGGAGGCCGTCTCTGCAATTGTGGTCAGCGCATTAGTCGGCAAAGTTATGAGCGTGATGCACCGGCAATATCAGATAATGCTGGCGCGAGCCCAAGTTATCTCCGAAATCAATCATCACGTTCGCAATGCTCTCATGGTCATCGCCGCAACCGCGGATCTTAGCCAAAACCCGGAGTGCAGTCGGCTCATTTCGGAAAGTGTTTATCGCATTGACTGGGCACTTCGGGAGATATTGCCTCGGACGCAGCCGCTTCCGGAGGTAGATCGGTCGAGGCTCATGTTTGCGATGAATGGAGACATCCGCGATTTGTATCCGAGGATTGGAGTACACAAATGAGCGGAATGAAGATTTTATGCGTTGAAGACCAAGCCGAATACATGGCGATATTGGCATACATGCTCGAAAGCATTGGCTACGAAGTGATGTCTGCAAGCAGCGAAGGGCAGGCGATCGATTTATTTACTCGACAAGCGATTGATGGAGTGCTGCTGGAATACAATTTGCCGGATGCGAGCGGCGCCACAGTGCAGGCCAAGCTGAAAGCAATACGGCCAGGCGTTCCCGTCATGCTTTTTGCTGGAATCGGCAGCGGCACACCATTCATGCTGCACTTTTTCGACGCATATCTGCGGAATGGGGAAGGATTCGAGAATTTGGGAGACTTGGATATATGAGATCAGAACAGTCACAAAAAAACGAATATTTGACCTCTTGATGGCGTGGGTTTTGAAGTGGAGCCGCGCTGATTATCTATGACAAAGGGAGTGTTCGGATGACTGACATAAAGGTTCTGTGTGTCGAACACCCCGCTGAATACATGGGGGCGCTCATTTACATGCTGGAATCGGCCGGTTACGAAGTAATGCCGGCGACAACAGGGGAGCAGGCCCTCAATCTAATCAGGACGCATTCCGTACTGGGCGTCTTGTTGGAATATGACTTGCCCGACGCAGCCGGCACCGCGGTAAAGGCTGAGATGAGGCGGATCAAGCCGAAGGTTCCGGTTCTGCTGTTCAATGGTATAGGCAGCCAGACGCCATGCTTGCTTCGGTTTCTTGATTCTTATCTGCGAAATACGGAACGGCCAGAAGGTGTCTTCGAAGATTTGGACGATGACAGCTAAGTTTTTTTCAGAGGTGCTGCATGAAATTGATGTCAAACGTTGCAGCCTAACAGACACCAGCTTCAACCTTTGTGCTGGATCGGAGCAACACCCAGCTAGAAAATATCTTTCGACCATTCCCGCTGTGCTGGCTCACACGCCGGTCACACCCTTAGACTTGTCACCGTCCACCAAGCAGTTCTTTCATTAGGTAGGGCTGCATCCTTAAATTAATGGGGAACGCCGAGAAATCGTCGTGCATCTATTAAGCAGGAAAAAAATAAATGAAAAGTAAAGCCAAACTCGCTTCGACTATTGCGATGTGCGTTTTGTTTTTCAGCCCGACGGCATTCTCCCGCCCTGTGAATTCAGCCCAGGATCAGGGAACTGCCCAGACGCAATCTGTTCAGACGGACAATAAACAGAAGATTGAGCCCGGCTCGGGCAAGGAAGTCGGCAAGGGTAGTGAGGACATTGGCAAAGGCGCAGGCAAGGGGGCGGAGAGCCTAGGCAAAGGTACTGCCGAAGGCGCCGGCAATCTTGTTACCTTGCATCCGGGCAAGGCTGCCACCGATCTCGGCAAAGGTGCGGGCGGCGCGGGCAAGGACGTCGGTGTCGGCACCGGAAAAGGCGTGGCCAAAATCGGCAAGGGAACCGCCAAGGGAATAGGAAAGCTGGGCAAGAAGATGGTGGGCAAAGGCGGCAAGAACAAAAACGAGGATACTAACCGCGCACAAGATTAGCATATTGAATTGCTGAGTGCGGGAAAAAGCAATGCAACAAATCGTTTCGGCACGCGCGTGATGATCTTGTAACGCAGGGTTCAAGATCTGGCCTCATCCCCGCTAACCCCTTGTGACACTAGTGGCCTCGTGTGCGGAGTATAATTTTGAGCCAAACTGGAGGCCGGGCTCAGTCCGCATTTCGACGCAGCTCTTGAAATGTGTCCGTAGCCTGACACGTAGAAGACCTGGCGCCAGCATAACTCTGTGACTACACCACATGAGCCGACATTCTCCATAGTTTCGGGTGGCACGCGAAGTGCTGATTACAGCAGGGATCGATCCGCGCGACTGGGATTCACTGGTGGCAACGATATGGCAAATGCGATTCAGTTTAAGGTAAATGGCGTAGCGCACTCCTTCGACGGTGACCCAGAGACACGCCTCTGTTGTGGTACCTCCGCGATACCCTGGACCTGACCGGCACCAAGTTCGGCTGCGGCGTCGGACTTTGTGGAGCATGCACGATACACAAGAATGGCGACGCTATACGTGCTTGTATTACTCCCATGAGTTCCTTGGCGGGAGCCGAAATCCGGACGATTGAGGATATCGGCGCCAACGGGCTCCATCCCGTCCAAAAGATGTGGATGCAGTTCAACGTTCCGCAATGCGGCTACTGCCAGTCGGGGCAGATTATGCAGGCCATCGCCTTGCTGAAGAGCAAGCCCAAGCCGACCGACGAGGACATTGACGACGGCATGGCCGCGAACATCTGCCGTTGCGGCACTTATCAACGCATTCGAGCGGCCATCAAGGCGGCCGCGCAGGAGCCTGCATGAGCGCGATTGAAAATGTGAGTCGACGTTGGTTTCTCAAGGGCACTGGCTGGTGCGGGAGCGCTCGTCCTCGGCGCATATTACGCGCCCGAAATATTGTGGGGACACAGTGCCCGCTGGACGTGGGCGCACTGACGCAGATAATGCCACACTTCATCCCAATGTGTTTGTGGGTGTCGAGACTGACGGAACTGTCTGGATTGTCGCTCATCGCTCGGAAATGGGCACCGTAATTCGCACGACTCTGCCCTGGTCGTGGCCGACGAACTGGATGCGGACTGGAAGCGCGTGAAGATTGATCAGGCGATCGGCGATCCCCGGTACGGCGATCAGAACACTGACGGTTCGCATTCCATCCGAAGCTTTTTTGATGTGGTGCGGCTGTCCGGAGCTACGGCGCGGGTCATGCTCATTCAGGCCGCGGCCCAGCAGTGGGGAGTGCCTGTCAGTGAGTGTAAGACGGACCTTCATGCGGTTGTTCATTCTTCATCCGGCCGCCGCCTGGGATACGGCGAACTCGCGACGGCAGCCTCAAAACTTCCTGTGCCGAAGAAGGACGAAGTTCAACTGAAATCGAAGAGTGCCTGGCGCTATATCGGCAAGGGAATGACCAGCTACGACCTCGCCGATCTCGTCACGGGAAAGGCAGTCTATGGGATGGACGCTCATCTCGACGGCATGTTGTTCGCGTCGATCGAGCATCCGCCAGTACTCGGAGGCAAAATCAAGACGGTCGACAATGCCGATGCGCTGAAAGTCGCAGGCGTATCCCAAACCGTCGTCATCGATCCATTCAAGCCCCCTCCGGCATTCCAGCCTTTAGGTGGCGTTGCGGTATTGGCCAACAGCACCTGGGCTGCGTTTCAGGGCCGCAAGAAGCTGAAGATCGACTGGGACAACGGTCCCAACGCAACCTACGATTCGGATCAGTACAAAAAAGAATTGCAAGAAACCGCTCGAAAGCCTGCAAAGCTCATTCGCGGCCAGGGAGATGTGGACAAGGCATTCGCTTCGACGGCCGCTACCTTTGAAGCCGATTACTACGTTCCGCTTCTCGCCCACGCTCCGATGGAGCCGATGGTGGCGCTGGCCGAGTTCAAGGACGGCAAAGTTCACGCCTGGGCGCCTACGCAGAATCCGCAGGCGGTGCAGGCGATCGTCTCGAGCGAACTCGGAATTCGCAAAGAGGACGTGATCTGCCACGTCACACTTCTGGGCGGCGGGTTCGGAAGGAAGTCGAAACCGGACTACGTGGCTGAAGCGGCGGTCCTGTCTCACAAAGTCGGGCGTCCGGTGAAGGTTGTCTGGACTCGCGAGGACGACATCCAGTTCGATTACTACAACGCGGTCGCGGCGATGTACATGAAGGCCGCGCTGGATTCGAATGGCAAGCCAGTGGCTTGGCTGCAGCGCTCGGTGTTTCCTCCGATTACGTCCATATTCGACGTCAACGCGGTGTATGGAGATCCCGGCCATCTGGCGCAAGGCTGGACCGATATGCCGTACGACATTCCGAACCTTCGTATCGAGAACGGTCCGGCGAAGGCACATGTTCGCATCGGCTGGCTGCGTTCGGTGGCGAATATATATCACGCGTTCGCGGTACAAACCTTTAGCGACGAACTCGCTCATCGCGCCAAACGCGATCCTGCCGACTACCTGCTTGACCTGATTGGCCAACCCCGCACGCTGAATTTCACTGGAGTTGACTATCCGAATTATGGAGCGGCCTACGACACTTACCCGTGGGAGACGGGGCGTCTGCGGCGCGTGACGGAGATGGTCATTGAGAAGTCCGGGTGGGGAAAACGCAAACTGGGCAAGGGATCCGGCCTGGGCATTGCGGCCCATCGCAGCTTCCTCACCTATGTTGCGACCGTGGTTGAAGTGGAGGTGAACGACCAGGGAGACATTCGAATTCCACGCGTTGACACTGTGGTGGACGCAGGGTTGGTGGTGAATCCGGAGGTCACGAAAGCGCAGTTCGAAGGCGCGGCGGTATTCGGAACCAGTGTGGCGCGAAGCGGAGAAATCACGGCCAAGAACGGCGTGATTGAGCAATCGAATTTCGACAGCTATCCCGTTGCCCGCATAAACGAGGCTCCATATCAGACCAACGTCTACCTGGTTGAGAGTGATGCGCCGCCGGCGGGCGTGGGTGAGCCCGGCGTTCCTCCGTTTATTCCCGCGCTCTGCAATGCCATTTACGTCGCGACGGGCAAGCGGATTCGCGAGCTGCCGCTGTCACGAACCAACTTGGGGAAGCAATCGTGAGTACGGCGCGGGTGAATCCATTAAGAAAGACAAATAAAAGTCAGGAGGTCATCGTGAATAAGCAACGAAGTGTCTGCAAGGTTGGCTGGAGAGGTTTCATTAGGCAAGGAGCTTTCGGTTCATCGTTTGGGTTTCGGGGCGATGCGCCTCACCGGCGACGGCATCTGGGGTCCTCCAAAGGATCGGAAATCTGCACTCGCGGTTCTACGTCGGGCGGTCGAGCTGGAGGTCAACTTCATCGATACGGCGGATTCTTACGGTCCCCACGTCAGTGAGGAACTAATTGCCGAAGCCCTGTTTCCTTATCCCAAAGGGACTGGTCATTGCAACCAAGGGCGGCTGGAATCGTCCCGGGCCAAATCAATGGACTCACGACGCAACTCCTGCTCACCTGCGCGAGGCGATCGAGGGCAGTCTCAAGCGACTGAGACTGGATCGCATCGACGTTTATCAGTTGCACGCTCCGGATCCGGTCGTGCCGTTTGAGGCTTCGATTGAAACTCTGGCCGAACTGCGAAACCAAGGCAAGATTCGGCTGATTGGATTGTCGAATGTTACCCGAGAACATATCGAGCGAGCGCGCAAAATTGTTCCCATCGTCTCGGTCCAGAACCGCTACAGCTTTGCCGATCGTGAATGGGATTACGTGGTGGACTATTGTGAGAGCAACGAAATTGCGTTTATTCCGTGGTTTCCTCTGGGAGCGGGCAAGGTTGCCGGCGAGGTGCTCAACGGAATCGCACGGGCGCATCACGCAACCCCGAAGCAGATTGCCTTCGCGTGGCTATTGCGGCGATCTCCTATCATGCTGCCAATCCCGGGAACCGGCTCGGTGGAACATCTCGAGGAGAACGTCGCGGCGGCCTCGGTGCATCTCACCGACGAAGAGTACGAACGGCTCGCTGAGGTGCCGGAGTTGGTTGCGTCCAGATGAGGGTACGGGAATTCCAGCGGGCACACCACCCTATTCGCAAAGAACGCGAATAAGGGTGGGGCACCCTCGCAGGGAAAATTCACAGCATGCAGTTTTCTATCCGAGCCATTGCGGATTCTGATAGGTGCCGTCGAAGTGGTGGCTGGTTTTGTACATTTCAAACTCGCCGGATTGGGCGGCCTTCGCGGTTTTTGCTAACAGTGCGGCAACTTCTTCTTTTCCCATCGACTGAAAACTGCGCGCCGCATCCAGAGCTTGCTGCAGGATCTTAAGCGAATCGCATCCCGTGATGACCACGCTGGTCGGCAGGTTCATGGAGTAATGCAGGCATTCGATCGCGGTCACGGTTTTGCTGTGAAGGATGAAGGGATCGCCCAGCGGCTTCATGCCTAGCACGCCGATGTCTTGCTTCTGCAAAACAGGAAGCACCTTCGCCTCGAAGCTGTTGAAATGGTGGTCCATCACGTTGAGAGGCATCTGCACAGAGTCAAATGTGAATTGATGAGCCGATGCGGTAGCCAGCATCTTCAGATGGATATCGGGGCTCTTGTGTCCGGTGAAACCGATGTAGCGGAGTTTCCCGGCTTTCTTCGCTTCCAGCACCGCTTCAAGTGCGCCCCCGGGAGCGAAGATGCGGTCAGGGTCGGTATCGCGAATGACCTCGTGAAACTGCAACAGGTCGACGTGGTCGGTCTGAAGACGTTTCAATGAGTCATTGATTTGGCCTGCTGCGGTCGCCTTGTTACGGCCGTCGATCTTCGTCATCAAGAATGCTTTTTTCCGATAGCCGTCGCGCAGCGCTTTACCCATGCGGACTTCACTCTCTCCGTTGTTGTAATCCCAGCAATTGTCGAGGAAGTTGATTCCCTGGTCGAGGCCTGTCCGGACGATGCGGATGCTTTCGTCTTCTTCCACTCCCGGCCTAGCAAGGTGGTAACCGCCAATGCCAACCATCGAAACTTTCTCGCCTGTGTGTCCGAGCGTGCGCATGGGAACGCCGTTCTTTATATCTGTCGTCCACGCTCGCTTGTTGATTCGGGCGCTAATCATGGTTGCCGCTGCAACACCGATGAATCTTCGTCTCGTAGCCATTCGCTCTCATCTCCTCCTGCTTTCGCTTGGGTATTAGACCCGGCTTGCATCCATAAGGGTTGCAACAAAATACCAAATCACATCGTGAGAACTGGAAATAAAGATATTGGGAGGGTGCGTGCCGGCTATTCAGACGACGCGTGAAAGCTATCGCAATTAACGTGGTGTGTCCGAATCCCGACATAGACGCTACCGCGCACCAAGTTCAGTCATCTTGCGGCAGTCGTTTCTTCCTTCACCCAGGCGCAGACTGCTTTCTTGTCTTCTGCTGTGAGATGCGCCTCTGGATGCATTGCGGCGTACTGCCACGGTGGCATTCTGCCCGTCGATATGAGTCCGCAGATGGATTCCAATTTGTCATGCTTTTGCCATGACGAATATCTTTCCCACTGGGAGAGATCTAACTTCTCCCTGCCTTCGCGCACGTGCTGCGCGATCCACCAGGAAACGGGAGCAACATGACTATACCAAGGCCAGTCAGTTCGATCGGAATGGCAGTTTCCACAAGCTCGCGCCAGGACTCGGGTAGCTGCTGAATTCGACAGAAGCGGTAGTTCTCGATTTTTCGGCTCGATAGCAGGACGCTTTGCGGTCACTGCTTGTCCCACAATCACAGCTGCGGCTGCGAACATGAGAATTGATTTCAGCGTCCTCGTCATTGAATTCGGCGCGGTTTCGTATGGCTTAGCATTGTTCGCAATTTTGAGGCCGGAGGAAGAATGAGTCGTTCGATTTCTGTCAGGGGATTTCGTGCTATGTCATCTCGTGAACCGCTCAAACCGGCGCCGACGCGTAAACAGAGTCACTATTTCGACACACATGTCCGTTAGCGGTCAGAGCAGCGATCGGCGCAGCCATGCTATGAGCGGCCAACTGTGGTGAATACTCAATCAGTCCACATGGCCTCAAAAATGCTTTTTCGGCGGACGGGAGATACACGTTGTGGATACGAGAATCGCAGGCCGCACGACCAGTACGATCCAAGTCATCAGTTGTGTCGCAACAGTGATTGTTACGGGGCTGATTTTAAGTATGGTGGGGACAAGTATTTACGAGATTCTTGTCACCGTGCGCTGAATTACATATCGAATTCAGACTTTGAATCGGATAATTTCTCGTAACCGCGTCCTTGTCAGGGGGGCCGGCGTTTTTCTTTTCTCGAGTGTTAACTTGAGCGAGTTAACAGTTTAGTTATAAGGTAACGACGGTATTGTCTCGGCTGTTATTTCGAATGAAACTAGGCCTGTTTTTCTCTTCCTCGGGCGGGCGTTAGCTGATAGCAAGCTGTTGCCACACCCGGCAAAGTGTTTTCGGGCGATCCTGACTTTCTGGACGCACATCCGCGGTACGCTCAATCGCCCATCCTGACTTCACGATTCAGAGCTGCGACTCCATCGGCGTTTCTAACGCCGTGGTATTCGGCTTGCTGCTAGCTGAACACCGCGGAACTCTGCGGGTATGAATTAGCGAGTTAGTAAGGAGGAACAAGTGAGTAGAAAACTCTCAGAAACATTCTCATTGCTGTCAGCAGCGGGCTTGACCGCGCTCGCCATGTTGACGGTAGCCTCAACCGCGTCAGCACAGGCTATTGCACCACCGCCAATAGTTGATTTTCCACTTCCAACCGGATTCCAGATTCCACCGTCTGATGCAAAATGCATACTGTCGGGCCACATGCTGGACCTGCAATGCATCATCAAGAATGATCCGGACGCAATCAGAATTCGGGCTGAAGAAGCCATGCTTGAAGCCCAGGCTCTGAAAGCAGCGATGTCAGGGAAACTGGATCCATATCATCAAGTCGAGACTCTGGGCGAGCTTGAGATCTTCGACCCCAACCTGTCCGTAAACAGTAACATTGCTTGCAGCTATTGCCATGACCCGATGGCGGGCTATGCGAACGGCGTATCGATCTTGAGCGTATACACGGGCGGATCGAACCCTGGATCGGTTCCCATCACAGTTCCCCATGCCTATCCGAATAACCGGATTGCGAAGCGGAATCCGCAGGGTTACACTTACGCAACTTACTACCCGCCTCTCTATTACAACCAAAGTCAAGCCGACTTCTACGGCGGCAACTTCTGGGATGGTCGCGCAACAGGGTACCTGCTGCAAAATTCGTCGGCTAATCAGGCACAAGGCCCACCCTTGGATACCCAGGAGATGGCCAATCCCGATCCGGCTTGCGTTGTCTACAAGCTCTCCCTGAGCAAATACAGCTCCTTCTTTGAGCAGGTCTTCGGCGCCGGCTCGCTGCAAATTAACTGGCCCTCCGACGTTGCGACCATATGCAATACCCCGGCGGGGGCCGCCGTACTTGGAGGAAACCCGACTCCGGTTCAGCTCAGCACCTCAGACCGTACGCTGGTCACCAAAGACTTCGGCGAGTTCGCACAGGCGATTGCCTCGTATGAAGGTTCTGATAGCGTCAGTCCCTTCACGTCGAAGTTCGATTACTTCCTCGCGGGGAAGGCAACCCTCACCTCACAAGAGCAGAACGGGTATGAACTGTTTCGCGGCAAAGGCAGTTGCAACACGTGTCACCTGGATGGAAGGTCGAGCACGCTCACGGGCGGAAGCGATACTGGCCAGGCAGCAAGCGTTCAGCCTTTGTTCACTGACACCACCTACAACAATCTCGGCCTTCCCAAGAATGTAGAGCTTCCTTGGTATTCGGAAGACACTCCGGACCAATGGGGATTTACCGCGAACCCACTGGGCTTCGGGTTCATCGACCTGGGGATGGGCTTATTCCTGGATGGCTACTATGGCGCTCCTCCGAACTTGAGCTGGGCTGCAAAGTTTCCAACCTTCGAGGGCAAATTCCAAACCTCGACGGCGCGCAACGCAGCCATGGTGCCGCGCAAGGGCTTCGTGAAAGCTTACATGCACAATGGTTATCTCACGAGCTTGAAGGAGGTCGTCCACTTCTACAACACGCGTGACGTTTATCGTTATCACGTTCTGTCGGGACACTGTCCAAAGGGAACCATTGAGAAGGTGACCTGCTGGCCGGAGCCGGAAGATCCCGACAACAAAAACACGACGATAGGCAAACTTGGCTTGACGTCGGATGAAGAAGACGACCTCGTTGCCTTCTTGCAGACCCTCGTCGACGGGTTTAAGCCGTGATGATGGTTGGCTTATACGTCTGGGGCGGACCCGTTGGTTCGCCCCGTCTTTCACGAGTTGTTCAAATGAAAGATCGGGGTTCCGGTAACAGTTTATTAGGAGATTTGCATATGACCAGAAGAATTGAATTGCGCCTCACTGCTGTGATCAGCGTTCTCTCCATTAGCTTATTGTTGTTGCAATCACAAATGTCATTCGCGGGTGAGGGTTCGAGCCCAAGCGGAGAAAAAGTCAGCCCGACCGTCGAATCCGCCGCGAACACCTTCGCTTTTATCAGTTGGACTACACGCAATCCCCGCGGCACCACTCTGCACTACGCCATCGTTCACTACGGCACAGATCCCAATCACCTTGATTTGACGGCAGTGTCTCCTACAAGGATCAATCCAGCTCACAGTGACATGGTTTTTCGCGTGAGCATGGACGATCTGCGGCCCGATACGACGTATTACTACACGGTGGGCTCAACTCAGGCTGACGGCACTCCTGATCCCGTAACCAGCGCTGTGCAACAGTTCAAGACACGGTCAACCAACGAGACCAGTGCGGAGAAATAGGGCGCAAAATGCACTTTTGAGATCTGAGCGGTTGGATAGAGTCCATCTTTCGACACCCGACATAACCCCACAGACGGGGACCATCTCGCACGTCTGGCTCTCACAACACAGGGGTGACTTGGCGCCGTCCGAACATGCATGTTTTTCCTGCCTTCACTTCACATCACCTTTGGCAGGTCGAATGCACAGAGAGATGATGTGATGTACGGAGGTTTGAAAATCTATGTTTGAAAGACTACTCGCGAGCACATTGGCAATTGCAACTTTCTTAGCAGGCAGCGCAAGCCTTGGCTTCGGACAGGCGGCGAGCAATTCGGCAGCAAGCGTATACAAAACGAACTGCGCCTCCTGCCATGGCCCGGATGGACGTGGAAGTGCGGTGGGAAAGAGCTTGCATGCCGCGGATTTTCACTCGCCGCAAGTTCAACAGCAGTCTGATCAGCAAATGGCGAAGGTAATAACTGACGGACGAGGCAATATGCCTCCTTTTGGGACTCGGCTGAGTGAGGACCAAATCGACGCTTTGGTGAAGTACATTCGCACTCTGGGTAAAGCGAAATAGTTCTTCATTTCGTGAACGAAGCAGTGGCGTGGCGTGGAGGCGTTTTTTTCGGAGCACCAAGTTAAATTGCCACCGGCAGGGTTGTCTTTCAGAGACTCTAAGCTGTTTTCCGCCGGGACTCCTTGACGCTGAGCCGAGATAGCGCGGCCTTGATTGCCTCCGCACTACGCTGCAGACCTTGTTGCTCCGCGGCGGACATCTCAGGATCGAGCACGCGCTGCACGCCTTCCCGCCCAATGACACTTGGCAAGGAAAGCGTAACTCCGAATGTTGGGTTGTAGCAGCCGATGGGAATCACTGCACGCTCATCGCGCAATATCATCTCTGTGAGTCGCGCGGAGACCATCCCTATGCCATACTGGCTGGCCCCAATACCTTCAATGACCGTGATGTTAGCGTAACGCACCTCGCGTTCGATTTCCTCACTCACTGTTTGTCCGGGGCTTTTGCTTAAGAGGTCCAATACCTTTTCGCCGCCCACTCGTGCTGATGACCAAAGGAAAACCGACGAGACACCATGCTCGCCTAAAACCAGTGCCTGCACATCCGAGGCACTGACGTTAAGACGTTTCCCCAGGTGGAACCGGAAACGTAATGTGTCGAGAGATGTGCCCGTGCTCAGCACTCGCTCGTGTCCTAACATGCGCACTACGTCAGCCAGCGCGTCCGGTGGATCGGTTACGACCAGGATCAGTGCATCGGGTGCGGAGTGGTGGATCTGGGGGACAATGTCCTGAAAAATTGCGGCATTGGCATCGAGTAAGCGGAACCTTCCGACGGGATCGCTGCGATCGATTGCGCCACCGCCTTTCTCGTTAACTCCTGCTGTGATCAGCACCACCGACGAGCCAGCCAAATCGGAGTAGTCTCCGTCGCGCACCGCAATCGGCGGCGACAGTACCGCGCCGTATTGCACGTCCGTCACGACGCCCTGGGCTCGTTTGCGGTCGCGATTGACCAGCACGACCTCGCGTGCACTTCCACGCATAACCATCGCCAAAAGGCACGCGGAGCCAACTGAGCCAGCTCCAATAATTCCCACCTTCATATCTGTCTCCTGATTGTTTTTTATTATGATTTGCAGTGTGTCGACATAGATTCTGTAAGAGCCGAGTTAAGAGTGCAGAGGTGCGAGCGTCATGCACTGACCGTTCGCACCCGGGACTATATTTATCGAGTTGCGGTATTCCCCGCAAGGTTTGCTATTGCACCATCGGCACTGGTATGAACCACTCTCAGGTCTAGTGCAATCGTCGTCTGGTCGCCAGCGGGCGGTGCGGATACGGGTCCGGTGTATCCTTCTCCTCCGCCCTCATACGCCGTTTCAGATTTGTTAGCGTAAGTCCCTGCGACCAAGGTTCTCGTGCATGCGAGGCCACTATAGCCTTCTCCTCCGCCCTCGTATGCCGCCTGACAGTGTTCATTTTGCACGACCGGTGGCCAATTCGTATCTTGTATCGCACTCAGTAGTTCAGGAAAATCCTCATTAATGATGCGAGCTGACGCCGAAAGACCTTGGCCGTCTTTTCTCAATAGAAACGTGACTTCGCGCGTTTTGGTATGAATGACGGGATTGCCGTAAATAGGCCCCGCATAGGCTTCATTCGCGTCGGCCGTAACGTTGCGTTCCACGCGCGTCAATGTCAGTTCCCCGACAACTTTCAATCCCCCGTCTCCAGCCTTCACAATCTGTTTGGACTTGAATGTCAGGAGAGTGCGATCGGTAGCATCAGGAACATAGCTGCTCGGTAAACTCCCCTCTGAGTTGAATGAGAGTCCCCAATTTTCATCAGCGGGGTAAATGCTTAGATCGAAGACCGAGTTGTCCAGATTGGACGTATCCAACCTCACGTTTCCGGTGACGCGAGCGACACCGGTGTTTACTGAGTCGGGACGTGCTGTGGAACCTTGAAACAATCGCGCGCTGGAAGTTGTGGGGTCCAGAGACCATGTACCACTCTTGGCGAAGGCAAGTGGCGAGATGATTGGGAGTATAAGTCCGATCAAGATGGCTATCGTTCTTCTCTTTGCCAGTTCAAACACGTCAATGCTCACTATTTTCATTTTGATTTGCTCCTCTTTTGTTCACATTCTGGTTCTCGTAATGCATGGGACGTGCCAAACCGAATCATTTGACCCCGCGGCGGCTAATGCATCGGCTAACTGGCTGCGCAGGTTGCTTTTCAAACGGGTTGCCGTCTGTTTAATGGGCGGCGAGGGGTTTCGCAGATCCGGCATTGGCCTGTCCGACTCGATCGAGTGTCAAGCAGCTCGCGACAGAGGATGGACATCGTGTCCGACGGCGGACATCACTACCGTCAGCACGGTTGAGGGTAACAATCTCGCAAATTCCTAAATCCCAGTATTTACGAACCTTCGGCACGCCAACCAATTAATCGCACTTTGGCAACTGCTTTGCATTGTGCAAGGCGCGGACGCCCAAACGGATGCGTCGAGGGCAGCTGCAAAGGAGAAAGATCATGAAGAGGCTATCCAGGTATCTAATGACCGTGTTGCTCATAGTTCTACCAATTCTGCGTTCTTTGGCTTACGCAGCTGATCAGGAAAAAGACGAAGATCGCTTAAAGAACAGCGGCACCGTGTTGAAAGAGATTCTGGATGTTCCCGACGACATCCCCCAGGATTTGCTCGACAAGGCCGATTGTGTGGTCGTCTTTCCGTCAGTTTTGAAAGCTGCATTCATTGTTGGCGGGAGCTACGGGCGGGGCGCGATGTCTTGCCGAAGAGGCGAAGACTTCACCGGATCGTGGGGCGCGCCTACCATGATGGCTCTTGAAGGCGGCAGCTTTGGCTTCCAACTAGGTGGCGAAGCGACAGACTTTGTCCTGCTGGTGATGAATGATCGGGGCGCCAGCGGAATTCTCGCCAGCAAAGTGAAGCTCGGCGCCGACGCCTCGGTTGCCGCAGGCCCGGTTGGCCGCACTGCTTCGGCAGAAACAGATGCCACCCTGCGTGCGGATATCTTGAGCTACTCGCGCGCCCGGGGCGCATTTGCAGGAATTGCACTCGAGGGATCAACTATCCGTCCGGATAACGGCGCCAATAAAAAGATTTACGAGCAGAACCTTCCCGCAAGGGAGATCGTTCTGTCCGGGCATGTGGCGATCCCGGCAGCGGCTCAGAGCATGGTTTCAACACTCGACTCAAGAACTCCAAGGCATAAGTCCTGACCGGGAGGAAAAACCGGCAGAGTCGTGGGCTTGGTTCCGATGATGAGAATACTTGAACGTTTGCGTATCTAATTCCAGCGGTAGTTATCACCTTGCGGATACTCTCGCCCCTCCCGTACGCAAAGAGCAATGCAAACTGCAGCAACGACCGGGGACTGGTCGCAGAACAACACTGAGGCTGAGGTTCGCTGAACGCATCGCCAGATGCCTCCACCTATTTTCAAGTGCGCCCTAGATCTGTATTACTGCAGTTGCGAGATCGAGTTTGGCGCTTGCCTGCCGGATCTCATCGCTTCCTGAGAGCGTTGGTGAGATGCTCGGGAAATCCCCAGCTTCTGCATCTTATGAATGAGCGTGGTGCGCTTCAAACCAAGTTGCGAAGCTGCTCCTTTCGGGCCGCCGATTACCCAGCCGACGGATTCAAGGGTGCGCAAAATTAGAATGCGCTCGGAATCTTTCAGGGTAGTTGCGGCAGCAGAAGCGCTGATACCGGAGGTCGGTCCCGCCGGCAAAGGATTGGGAAGCACGCCATCATTAGAGAGAATCACGGCGCGTTCGATCAGGTTCTGCAGTTCGCGGATGTTGCCTGGCCACTGGTACGAGGTGAGCGCAGACATCGTTGTCGCAGGAATGTGCTCGATCTGGCGACTCATCCGGTGGCCATAAATCTCGACAAAGTGCGCCACGAGCGCCGGGATGTCTTCGCGACGATCGCGCAAAGGCGGCAACTGGACAGGAAATACATTCAGACGATAGTAAAGATCGCTGCGAAACTCACCGCGGTTCGCCATCTCCATCAGGTTACGATTGGTGGCGGCCACCATTCGAACATCTACTTTATGAGTACGAGTGCTGCCCAGGCGTTCGAACTCCTGTTCCTGCAAAACCCGCAGCAGTTTCGGCTGCAACGCTGCCGGAATATCCCCTACTTCATCGAGGAAAAGCGTGCCCTTGTCCGCCAGTTCGAAACGGCCAATCTTTTGCGCGATGGCCCCAGTGAACGCGCCTTTCTCGTGACCGAAAAGTTCACTTTCCAGCAAATCCAGCGGAATCGCAGCGCAATTCAGCCTTACGAAAGGCCGTCCGCAGCGCGAGCTGAGGTTATGAATCGCGTGCGCGATCAGTTCCTTGCCAGTGCCTGTTTCTCCCTGTATAAGGACGGTGGAATCCGTGGGCGCAACCCGTTCGACTTGCTCGAGTACCGATTCCAGAGCCGGACTATTACCTATCACCTGCTCGAATCTGCGCTCGTCAGATACTAGTTCACTACTCCCGATTTTTTGGAAAGCTCCCACAGAGAACCTCCTGGGACGAACACGCTGTTTGACAGGTTCAATTCGCCAGAGCTGCTCGAACGCTCTCGAGTAAGACTTCATCATCGAATGGTTTGGCCAGGAACTCGACGGCGCCTGCTCTCAGTGCCTGCATACGCATTTTTGTGTCGCCGTGTGCCGTGATGAAGATGGTCGGAATTCTGTAGTGTTCAGCGTTCAGTTTGGCCTGCAGTTCCAGACCGGACATTCCCGGCATGCGAATATCCGCGATCAGGCACGCAGTCTGCTCTTGCTGGCCGGACTTTAGAAATTCTTCCGCCGAGGCAAATACTCTTGACGGCAATCCAACGGATTTCAGCATGCCCTGCAACGCACTCCGCATCAACTCATCGTCATCAACAATCGCGACCATTTTTGCCTTCCTCTCATGAGCCATAATCGCAAGGTATCGCCCCGCTTCGGACTGCGCAATCACACTTTAGTATGAGCGTTATAATACCGGCCCAGCTCGCGGGAGCTGTGAGGATCATTCGTGGACTTCTAATTTGGCGGGAAGGCTGACATGAAAACTTGCGCCGCGCGAAGAGTTTTCAGCAGCCCACAGTCGGCCGCCATGCGATTCGACAATAGACCGGCTGATGCGGAGTCCCATGCCGGTGCCCTCAGGTTTGGTAGTAAAGAAAGCGTTGAAGATTTGGTCTGCCTGCTGCGGCGGCAGACCCACTCCGGTATCGCTGACTGATATCACAAGTTGATCGTTTTCCCCCCGCTGTGACTTGATGGTGAGCTCACGTGTTCCACTCGCATCCTTCATTGCGTCGATGCTGTTCATCATAAGATTCATCAGTACCTGCTGCAATTGCACTCGATCCCCCCTGACTTGGGGAAGATTTGGCGCCAGCTCCGTGCGGACCCAGATGGAGTACAGCGCTGCTTCACTACGCAGGAGAACGACCATCTCTCGAATAATTTCATTCACATCGACCAACTCCCGCTCTGCACCGCCCTTCTTGAAGAGCAGGCGAACCCGCTTGATGATTTCCGCCGCGCGGGATGCGTCTTTGACTACTCTCGAGGCAGCTTCGCGGGCTTCATGCAGATCGGGTTGATCGCGCGCAAGCCAGCGAACGCAAGTATTAGCATCGGCGACAGCGGCGGCAATGGGTTGATTCACTTCGTGCGCCAGCGAAGCGGTCAATTCTCCCATGCTGCTCATCCGGTTAGCGTGTGCGAGATCCTCCCGCGCCTGGCGCAACGCTTCCTCAGCTTCTTTGCGTTCGCGGTAGCGCTGCTCGATGCTCCGTACGCGGAGTCGATAGATCCCCAACAACAAAGCCAAAAAAGCTGCCACGCACGACACACGGAACCAGGTTGTCTGGTAGTAGGCGGGAGCGATAGAGAAATTCAGAAATGTGCCAGCCTCATTCCACACTCCATTGTTATTGCAGGCGGTCACGCGGAATCGGTAGTTGCCCGGAGGAAGATTTGAATACTTTGCCTCCCGGTCATTGACGACTTCCTTCCAGTCCGGGTCTTGACCCTCCAACATGTAACGGAAACGAACCTTATCCGGCGCGACGAAGCTTAGCGCCGTGTAATCGATCGTGAGATCGCGAACCAGCGGCGGCAACCTCGGGTGCGAGGAAGATGCATCGCCGGAGAAGTTCTGCCAGTAGGTTTTGCGGTCCCCGGTAACTTGCTCGATGTGCACCGGCGGCGGAAGTTGATTAACGGACAGGTGATGCGGATCGATCACGCTGACGCCGTCGAGCGGCAAGAACCACAATTTTCCATTCGCGGTCTTGGCAACAAGCGGGGTGTAGCCCGTAGTGAGGGCACGGCTCCTAACTCCATCGGAGCTGTCGAAAACCGTGTTCTGGATCGGTCCGCTTTGGGTCGGCGAACCACGCTGTCCATCTCCGGCCCTGCAATCCGCACCAGGCCGCAGGCCATGTACAGCCAGAATGAATGGGCGTCGTCTTGCATCATCCAGAAAACCGTATCGCAGGGCAATCCGTTGTTGCTGGTGAGGGTGGCGACCCGACCATTTTTGACGCGGCTTAGCCCGCCCTCGGTTGCGGCCCACAGCGTACCGTCGGAATCAAGGCTCAGGCTGTTGACAATGCCCTTACCCAATCCATCGGCGACTGCATACGATTCGCGGACCTTGCCGTCTTTGAAATACGCCACGCCACCCTGCGAAAATCCAAGCCATAGAGCGTCGGGCACGGGACCAGCCAATAGTAGCCGTAGCCCAGTCCTTTCGTCCCAGCGTAGCCCAAGGGATCCGGTCGACCACACGTCTCCGCAAGCAAATGAAAAAGGCCCTGATGCTGGTCGCTTATCCAAAGATTTCCGGAACTGTCCCCATTTATCGAGTGCACCTGTCCGCCAGGCGCGACCAGTCCGAATACGGTGCTGACGCGTCGTTGCCGCGGATGCCCATTATCAACGTCGGCATCGGTTCGTACTTACCGGGAATAAACCGTCCATTCTCGAAGTAGGCAGCTCCATTCGCGGTGAACGCCCAAATTCGCCCGGCATCGTCCTGAAAGAGCGATTCGACACCGTCATCCGGCAATCCGTCATCAGCGATTTCGCGCACGTTGAGTTCCCGTTCTTGCTTGGCGCCGCTGCTCGCGGGCGCGCGTGTCGCTTACGGTAAATCGTGATCTGCCCGTTATTCCATCGGTTCAAACCGTCAGGAGTGCCGAGCCAAACGCTGCCATCTTTGGCCGCCAGAACGGACCAAACGACGGCATTAGACAAACCCTGGCTCACGGAAATCGTGGGGACGGCGAAGCTCGCGAAAGCGGTCGAGGCCGTTAAGGGTGGCGACCCAGATATTGCCTTCGCGATCTTCAAAGAGCTTATTGATGTAATCGCCGGAGAGACCATCAGACTCGCGTAAAGCGATCTGTCCTTCCCTGGTGTACATGCAAGAGGCCGCGGTCCGGGGTTCCGATCCACAGACCGCCGTTACGATCCCAGAGCAGCCGGGCTGCCTTGAATCGGCGTCGCGGTACCAGGAATCGGATACGCCTCGGCCTTCCCGTCAACGAGCTTTCTGACTCCGTCCGGGGTGGCGATCAGGAGTGCGCCGTCGCGGCTCTCGTTCAAGGTCTGGGAGGACGTGCCGATGACAGAGTATGGCGTCGGATAGAGCCTCGGCGGACCAGGCTTCCATCGCCACAGCCCGGTCTGCGCTCCCACCCAGAGGTTGCCTCGGCTATCCTCATACAGCGACGCCACCCACAGGCCGAGACGGCCGTCATCTCCGTAGCACTGTGCATTGCCGCTCTGAATCGCGCACAGCCTTCCAGTGGAACCCGCATACCCACCGGCCCATATCGTGCCTTCATGATCCTCGATGAGCGCATCGACAGTCTGTCCGGCGAGCTCCCGATACTCGGTCAGCTTGCCGTCCTTCCAGCTGGCCAGCCCTTTGTAAGTGCCAATCCAGAGGCGCCCATCGCGCGCGGTGAGCAGGTTTCGAATGTAGCGGCTGGGGAGATGCTGCACCCGCGTTTCGTCCCATAGGACATTCCGAACGCCATCGAAGCGAAGCAAGCCGAATTCCGTGCCCAGCCAGAGATAACCGTCGGGTGTCTGAGCAATTGAGGTGATCCTGCCTTTGGAAAACCCTTCGCGGATCCTCCACGCGGGGTGCGCGTATTGACTGATGTCGAGAGATGGGTCCAACGCGGAGGCCCAAGAACAACAGGCCAGCAGCACGCTCAAGGCGAGGACAACCTTGGTTCGTTTGTGCGCTCTCTCGACTTGGCCAAACGTTTTAGGCCACACGGCTTTACCCGAAACCCGGCGGAGCGCAGCTGACGAGGGATCGTCATCAATGACAAATCTGGGAAAGCCGATGCAGGTGTTATTCATGCGCCTCGACATTGGTGGGAAGGCTAAGATGAAAGCTTGCGCCACGAGGTGAGTTCTTGGCAGCCCACAGTCGCCCGCCATGCGATTCAACGATAGACCGGCTGATGCGAAGTCCCATGCCGGTGCCATTAGGTTTGGTAGTAAAGAAGGCGTTGAAGACTTGGTCCGCCTGCTGCGGCGGCAGCCCCACTCCCGTGTCGATGACCGATACCACGAGTTGCTCGTTTTCCCCTCGCTGTGAGTTGATGGTGAGCTCACGCGTCCCATTCACATCTCGCATTGCGTCGATGCTGTTCGTCATGAGATTCATCAGCACCTGCTGCAGCTGCACTCTGTCGCCCGTAACGTGCGGAAGATCTGCCGCCAGCTCCGTCCGCACCGATATCGAGTACCGCGTTGCTTCACTACGCAGCAGTACGACCATCTCCTGAATGACTTCGTTTACATCAACCAATTCTCGTTGCGGGGCACCCTTCCTGAAGAGTTGGCGGACACGGCTGATGATCTCCGCGGCACGAGTGGTGTCTTTGACTACTCTCGATGCAGCCTGGCGAGCCTCTTCCAGGTCGGGGTCATCGCGCATAAGCCATCGCAAGCAAGTATTGGCGTCGGTGATAGAGGCGGCGATCGGCTGATTCACTTCGTGAGCCAGGGAAGCAGTGAGCTCTCCCATCGTGGTGACGCGGCTGATGCGCGCAAGGTCCGCCTGCGCCTGACGCAAAGCTTCTTCCGCCAGCCTGCGCTCGGTAATGTCGGTGGAGCTGCCGACGAATTGCACCAGATTCCCGGACGCATCCAAAACAGGATGTCCCACAGTGCGAATGTGTCTTACCGTGCCCCCGGGAAGAAGAATTCGGAATTCAATTTCGTACTCGGATTTTGTACTCAGTGCCTGATCAATCGTTTCCCGCCACCTGGCTCGATCATCGGGATGAGCCCGCTGCAACCGTTTGTCCCAAGCGGGCATGCCCTCGTTCTGATCAAAGCCATATATGCGATACCACTCCTCGGAAAGAAACAATGCGCTTCTTCCAGCTGCCTCCCAGACCCAACTCCCCGTATGTGTGAGCTTCTGCGCCTCCGCTAAATAGGCCTCGCTCTGTCGCAGCTTGTCTTCAGCACGCTTCCGCTCGGCAATCTCAAAACTCAAGTCCTCATTGGCCCGCGTCAGCTCTGCTGTTCGCTGTGCGACTCTGATTTCAAGTTCACTGCGAGCCCGGGCCAGAGTCATCATGAGCAGCGCAAAAATCACAAACACGAGGTCATAAAGAGCGCTGGCCACCGGGCCGGCTTCAGACCAACGGGAACGCACAATCGAAGCGAGCAGCGTTGCGACTATGCCAGGTATAGTGCCGCCGTACCAAAAGGTAATCGCGATTGCGGACAGAGCAAGTGCTGCGAACGGCTGAGGCAGACGAAAGTATAGGAAAATACGCGCGAGGCCCAGAGCTGCTGCGATCGATGCGAAGGCCAATCCATAGCGCAGCACAGCAGACGCTGCTGGCCGCCCAGTCCATTTTCCTGTAATGCTGTCACTCATTGGCGAAAGTCTATCTGTCTCTGGATAAATCGGACTGCTATTTCTTGCCGGTGGGAAGCGCAAGCTTCGCCGCCATCCTTACCAAGTCCGCCAGTGACTCAGCCTGCATCTTCCGCATCACATGTCCTCTTTGGATCTTTACCGTGACCTCACTGGTTCCAAGCTCAAAAGCAACCTGCTTATTGAGCATGCCAGCAACCACCAGACTCATGACTTCTCGCTCGCGTGTGGTGAGCGATCCGTACCGCTTTCTCAACTCGGCAAGGTCATTCTCTTGTTGGCGCGTAATCCGGTCGCGGTCCAAAGCCTGGTAAATCGCATCCAGGAGGTCCTGGTCGCGGAATGGCTTGGTCAAGAACTCGACCGCACCGGATTTCATCGCCTTCACTGTCATCGGAATATCTCCATGACCGGTGATGAAGATAATGGGAATCCGGATGCCCGCGTCCGCCAACTCGCGCTGAAAGTCCAGACCACTGACTCCAGGAAGTCTCACGTCCAGTACAAGGCAACTCGGCTCGTTCGAGCGCTTGCTGCGCAGGAACTCTTGCGGAGTCGCGAAGGTCTCGGAACGCAAGCCAACTGACTTCAACATGCCTTGGATGGACGCACGCACCAAGTCGTCATCATCAATGACGAATACCGTGGAAGCTGCTGTGGGCGTCATTCATGCGCCTCGGCGGCTGTAAGTTGTTCAAAGAAATTTTACAGTAAGCAGCTGGAAGCTGAGGATTTCAGGCCGAAAACGGTATCAGGTAGCAGGCTCCGCAGCCAACAAATACTGTAACGCCGAGGCAACTTTCTCTGTGCGTACGCACTTGTTCGTTTTTGAGGGTAAGCCGTCAATCTGATCACCGCGCATTATTATCACGGAAACGTTTGGACGAATTTGCTGTAGACTGTGCGCCAAGTCAAAGCCAGCCTGTTTTCTAACCTCATTACCGAGCACGACAGCGGCGACTGAACGCATCACGTATAACAAGGCGACCGCTTTCTTTGGGCTGACTGTGCTTACGACTTCGTAGCCTTTTTGCCCAAGTGCGTCTATTGCCGAATCACCACCGTTCGCTCGATTGCCTATGTATAGAATTGTGTTGTCCATGATTTTCGACTCCACAGAAAGCCTTCGCGACTGGACCCGGATCGTTGATCCCGGGCCCTAACGCGCGAATGCCATGCTTGTTTTTAGTTGCCACCTCCCGCAGTACCAGATATGGGTGCTTGGTTTGCCAGGACATTCTGAAGCCTGTCTTGTGCTATTTGCTTCTCTGTCTGCTTGGAATACACGAATTCGTTTCCGGTTTCGCTGCCTGGGTAGAACCACTTCAGGAGGACAGGCAGCCCGCCGGCTTCCGGCTCCGCGAACGTGAGCTCGATATCATTGGCTGGCTCCTGAAGATCGGCGGAACTGGTCAGAAAAGTTCCGTACAGGACGGCTTGGTTTGCACTGAAGATCTGAACAACATGATCAGTTGCATCAGTGTCGATCAACTTGAATAAATAGCTCCCCGCGGGTAGTACCTGCCCCGGGATCCGAACGGGTTGAGTGAAAGTGATTTTGCTGGCATGGTCAGACTCGTCAGCGTGAGCGGCGAGTTCGAACATCAGAGTAAAAGCTATGATCAAACCTACAGCGATGTAACCTTTGTTGATTTTCATTTTCGTTTATCTCCTTTAAACACTATTTGTATTTTCCGCTTCACATTAGAAAAGGAACTTCACAAATGAACTACTCTTGACATCGGGTGAAGCAATTTTCTAAACCAGCGTTCTGATACGGCGATTGCACGTTCTATTCCAATCAAAAAAAGAATGACAGCGAGCCAGCAGGGCAGCAGATCCATCACTTAGAGTCTCGGCATCCTCGTATTGCTCGGATCCGCGCTTCGATCAGAAAAAACGGCATCTCGCCGCCGTCCAAATATGGACGCACTATCAACCTGCCGACACTTGAGATTTCGTTGAGTGTTGTTCGTGCCCTAATCCCTTTGCAAAGCGACGAGTTAGCGCGGTACCCGGTTTGGAAATCTGCATGCAATCAGTCGAAATGACGTAGCCACCAGAAACTGACCGCCCAGAGGGTGGGTCTTCCCCCAAAACTCTTGGGTTGCTACAGCGAAAGGGGCTGCGTCAAAAATCGAGAAGTGATCGGAGAAAGGTAGGAAAGAAAATGGCGAATGAAGAGAGCAAGAAGTGTGCACATATCCCGTGTCTGTGCGATGTGCTGGATGGAGAAGAATTCTGCGGAGAAGCTTGTCGCGATGCGGGAAGCGAAGATGTAGAAATCGCATGTCAATGCAGCCATCCGGCGTGCCCGCTCATGTTTCGGCAGTTTGCGCCTCAAAGCGCCGCTAACCTGGCCAGCTAGAAACGATAGTTTGCGGTGGCGGCCGTTACCTCATTGAAAAGGATTAGCTGGTGTCGCCTATGGGATTCGTCGAAGGAGAATCGATTGTGAAATTCATAAAACAAAGTTTGTCGCTTTTTCTTTCATGTTGCCTTGTATTAGTTACCGCACCGGGAGCGTTCGCCGCGCAGCCCGATCGATCGGTGCCACCACCGCCAGTTCAGGCCGCGCACCAAACGCCAGAACAACTGCAGCAACTGGTCGCGCCGATCGCATTGTATCCGGATGCCCTGGTGGCGCAGATCCTGGCGGCAGCTACCTATCCCGATCAGGTTGTAGAAGCGGACCGATGGTTGCAGCAGCATCCCGATCTCAAGGGCCAGAAACTCGGTAAAGAGGTCGATAAGCAGCCATGGGATCCCAGTGTGAAGGCCCTCGTTGAGTTTCCTGCGGTGCTCGCCAACATGGACAAGAATCTCGCCTGGACTTCATCGCTCGGCGATGCCTACGTCAATCAACAACAGGACGTAATGAACGCAATTCAGATCATGCGCGACCGGGCGGAGAAGGCGGGCAACTTAAAGACGCACTTCGCAGGAAACGGTGAGCAACCAGGGGAAGACCATCGTAATTGAGCCTGCTGACCCTGAGGTTGTTTATGTTCCTGAATATGATCCGTGGCTCGTCTACGGAGCGCCCATCGGCATCTGGCCAGGTTGGTATTCGTATCCGGGACTTTACCTCGGGGTTCCGGGAATCGCGTTTGGCTTTGGCTTTGGAATTGGCTTCTTTGGCGGGTTTGGCTGGGGTTGGGGACACTGGGGATACGATTGGCATCACCACGACATCATGTTCGATCACCACGGCTACGTATCCCACAGCCGGGTTTTCGTCAATCGCAACAACTTCAATCGCGCCGGTGGATTTCATGGAGCCAGCGGATTTCATGGCGGAGGTTTCGCGGCGAGCGAGGCTTCGGCGCGTCGCAACGTGGATTCGCCGGCACGCATTCCGGAGCGTTCAGCGGCTTCAATCGTGGAGGAGTGTCGAGAGGCTTTTCTGCTCGCGGGCAGTCGAGCTTCGGCGGAGGCTTCCATGGCGGAGGTTTCCGGGGTGGAGGCTTCCACGGCGGCGGAGGCGGCGGCACCGGTAATTCGGATTCAATTGACCGCAAACGAGACTGATCATACGGAGAAAAAACGTATGCGCACAAACAATATGACGCTTGAAACGATTGAAACATTTATCGTGAGACTAGCCTGTGACTTCGCATCCGCGGCCATTCTTCTGCTGTTCGTGTTGCTTGTCGCAGGCACATCGAGCTTTGCCCAGGAATCGCAAGCAAGAACATTTTCGTCTCCTGGCGAAGCTGCTGACGCTCTCTTTCAGGCAGCACAAAAGGCAGATGAGCCGGCGTTGGAGGCCATCCTCGGAGCAGGGAAAGAGGTCACTTCGTCGAGCGATGAGGAGGAAGACAAGCTCGAACGCGAGCAGTTCATCAAGAAATATCAGGAGATGCACCGTCTGGTCCAAGAACCCGACGGAAGCACGGTGCTGTATATCGGCGCAGAAAACTGGCCGTTCCCCGTCCCGTTGGTCTCGAAGAACGGCCAATGGTATTTCGATTCCGATCACGGGCAAGCAGGAGATCCTGTTCCGCAGGATCGGAGAAAACGAGGCGACCGCAATGGACGTGTGTGAGGAATTCGCAATGGCAAACAATGCGAGTGCCGCAAAGGCCGCCAGCAACGATCCGATCGCCCAATTCGCAGAAAGCCTGGTTTCTGGCGCCGCGACTGCCGACAACAAAGAGTCCAATCCTTACCACGGGTATTACTTCCGAGTTTTGACGCGAGAATTCCCAGTCGGAGGCCACGCAGCAGGAGTCGAGGCTTAACCTTGGTAGCATATCCCGCAGAGTACAAGTCCTCCGGGGTCATGACCTTTGTAGTCACCTGGCGTGGAATCGTTTTCGAAAAGGATCTCGGGCCCAGCACGGCGACAGTGGCCCCACAAATAAAGGTCCGCACCGGTTCGAGTTGGCGTCCGGCGGCAGGAAGCTAAAATACTCGAGTCCGCCCATGGCGCGATCACGCTGGTGGACTGAAGCTTTGTCTAGTACGCAGCGTCGGGGTGGAGGAATAAAAGGGAACAATCGTTATGCTGACAAAGCTATCGTTCTTTCTCAGTGTGATGCTCCTCTCAGTTCTCGGCTGCGCACAGACTCTTTCGTTGCCGGAGCCTCCGCAGGTCCAAGCCGAAGAATCATGTTGTATCTCTCACGCTGCATGCCGTGAATGAAAACGGTCGGGATGCTTTTGCTTTCAACGGTGAGACGGTCGCACCAGTCATCCGCGCTTCCCCGGGTGACGTTCTCAAAATCACTTACATCAACGATCTTCCTCCCAAGTCTCCGGAGACGTGTGCGATCAATCCCTGCATGGACATGACGAACCTGCACTTTCATGGGCTCAGCGTTTCGCCGGATGCCCCGCAAGATGACGTGCTGACCATGCTGGCCAAGCCTGGCGAGGTGTTGCACTACTCGGTTGAGATTCCGCGCGATCATCCGCCGGGCCTGTTCTGGTACCACACGCATCCTCATGGCGAGAGTCACCGGCAAGCGTTGGACGGAATGTCAGGAGCCATCGTCATCGAGGGAATGGAACGTTACGTCCCCGAAGTAGCGCGGCTGCACGAGCGGGTGATCGTTGTGCGCGGCCGCTCTATCGAGCATGATCCGAACGCGGCCGCACTGATGCGCGCTGTTGAAATCCCAGCTAAGGGATGCGGAGGAGCCGAGCCGGCAGCCGAAGTCTTTACCGTGAACGGAGTGGTTCGCCCGCGAATCGAGATCGCGCCTAATGAGAGGCAGTTCTGGCGCATCGTGAACGCTTCAGCGGACCGCTACGTGGACCTGCAATTGGATGGACAGACATTTGAAATCGTGGCACTTGACGGCATGCCGCTAGCCTACCGCGATCCCAAACATCCGACGAGGGTCACCAATCATTTGCTGATTGCGCCGGCGGGCCGGCTCGAAGCAATCGTTACCGGCCCACCCCCCGGCACACATACAGCCCTGCGTTCACTCTGCGTAGATACGGGTCCAGTTGGAGATCCCAACCCAGAAATGGTGCTGGCGGATCTGGTGTCACCGAGTTCAGCTCTGACCGCTTCGGCTGCGTCGCCCAGCCAAGCGCATACGACCGACGACCGTCCGCCGGTTTACAAACCAGTTGACGTTGAGCCATTAAAAAACACTGCACCAGACTTCATTGTGACATTCACAGAAGACAAGAACGGCTTCTACATCAACGGCCGCAAATTTGCCATGGATGCGAGTCCGATGACAACGGCTCCTGTCGGTACCTATCAGCATTGGCGTATTGTCAACGCAACTGCCGAACTGCATCCTTTCCACATTCATCAGGTTCACTTCCTTGCTTATGCACAAAATGGCGCGCCACTCCCAACTCCTGCGTGGCTGGATACGGTGAATGTGCCGGTTGCCGGCACCGTCGATGTCATCCTGGACCTTACCGACCCAGTCATCAAGGGAATGTCGGTATTTCATTGTCACCTGCTGAATCATGAAGACAAGGGAATGATGGCGAAGGTCCTGTTCAAGTAAACTCTTCGATCCCAATTGCGATGATGGTGTGAACTAAGGAAACATTGAGTGGCACCGTGTGGCGGTCCGTGAACGAGGTCCGAAGGTCGGCAATCGCGCAGACAAGTTCATTTGGCATGCGCATAAATGAGCGGTTCAGGTTTTCTTGGGCTACGAGTTCGAACTGCCCAGCGAGTGCAGGTGGCGTCCAAAGGCTTGCAGGAAGTCAACCGCTGCGGCGAGACCGCGGAGACTATCTTTGCTCATGAGCCTGCGAAGCAGGCCCAAGAAACTAACTGGCTGTTTTCGCTCCGCTGTTGCCTGGGCTATTCCTTCTGGAATTGCCTGGAAGATGCCCTTGAACCATTCCGGCTCAATGCTGCCAAGAATTTGTCGCCAGAAAAGGAGATTTCTGATGGCGCGAATGGCTTCGGGAGTTTTTGCGTCGTCGACCACCGTCTCCAGAATTTCGTCGCTTGCCGCAAGGGCACCGCGCATAATCTCCAGCACACCGTGATTGTGCAACTCCTGCAGCACTTCGTACGCGGCCAAAACCGCTTCAGCATGTTCGAGCGGAGCACGCTCCAGCCGAGACTGCAATTCTGCACGCGGGTTACGTGGAGGGATTTCTAGAGGAATGGGTCGAGCCATCGAGTTCTCCTTAGGTCATTTGCCGGTCTGCAATTGCACCAGACCGTTTCCCGGAGGTGTGTAATCCGGTCGCTTCCACTTACGTTCGACCTGGACTCCGTTTTGCGGTGTCGGATGACCGAAGCGAGAATTGATGCGGGGCAACGGACTTTCGCCGACTTCGGCCAACACATTCATGTGAACGCTGGTCTCCTTATAGGCAGGAGTGTTGGTCACCGGATCGGTGTGGCTGCTGGTCAATCGGTTCACGGGACTCTCAACCGAGTTCATCGGCATGTAGAGCTCGCGCCCCTGGACGCGGTCTGTCACCAGCGCACGGACCCGCACCTGTGCCATATCGCGAGACCAGTTGTACCCAGGTCCCACTTTGGATTCCGCGCTCTTCAGCAAGTTCAGGGGAGACTTCCACAAAGACGTCAGGAGTCTTCTCTCTAATTCCTTCAGTACGGTAGGTCAGGTTGCCTTCGTGGAAGTGCTCGAGAAGGCGCCCATTGTTCAGGTGCAGATCAAATTTAGAGTCTCGGAGCATCGGTGACACCGATCCAAGAGACAGGGAAACAGCCTCGCTTTTCCGTCGGGGAAGGCAAAGCCTTTGGTATAAAGCAGCGGCTCATCAGTCCCATCAGCCGCGACCGGCCATTGCAGAGATTTGTAACCCTCCAGCCTCTTGTAGTTAACGCCGGCGAACATGCGGAGTGAGAGAAGCAATTTCATCCATGATCTCGGAAGGATGCTGGTAGCTCCAATCTGCGCCCATGCGGTTGGCGATCTCTTGTGTGATCTTCCAATCCGGCCAGCAACCCTCGATCGGTTCAAGAACCTGATAGAGCCGCTGGATGCGCCTCTCCGTACTGGTGAAGGTGCCTTCCTTTTCCAGGCTCGGTGCTCCGGGCAGCACGACATCCGCATAGTCGGCACGTGTTGCTGAAAAAAATGTCCTGCACTACAAAGAAGTCGAGTTTGGCGAATCCGTCTGCCACATAGTTCGCATTGCAATCTACAATGCTCATTTCCTCGCCGATAAGATATATCGATTTGAGCTTGCCCTCGTAAATCGCTTCCACCATTTGATGGTTGTCGAGCCCCTTAGTGGAAGGCAGCTTAACCTTCCATCCGGTCTCAAATCGCTGACGCACTTCAGGATCGTCCACAGACTGGTAGCCGGGAAGCATGTTCGGCATGGCGCCGTGGTCGCTGGCGCCTTGCACATTGTTGTGGCCGCGCAACGGATAAGCGCCGGTTCCCGGCCGCATGTAATTGCCGGAGATCAATAACAGGTTCGAAATGGCCGTGGAAGTGTCCGAGCCCTGGCTGATGCTGAGTTACGCCCATAGCCCATAGTATGCACATCGCTTTGGCTTCCGAGATCATTCGGGCGACGGTTTTGAGAGTTTCCTCGCGGCACTCCAGAAATGCGCGCAGCCGCTTCCATCGTGAAGGGCTCAAGGCTCTTTCGATATTCGGCCAAGCCGTTCACCCATTGATCCAGAAACTTGGAGTGCGCGAGGCCGTTGTCGAGTAGATAGCGGCTGATGGCGCTCAGCCAGACGATATCTGTGCCCGGCTTCGGATGTAAGAAGAGATCTGCCCGCCGGGCCATTTCGTTCTCACGAATATCTGACACGATCAGTTTTTGGCCATTGAGTTTGTGCGAACTCTTAACGCGAGTCGCGATGACGGGATGACTCTCAGCGGTGTTGCTGCCGACGATCATGACCAGGTCGGCCGCCTCGATGTCTGTGATGGAACCTGAGTCGCCGCCGTAACCCACCGTGCGGAACAAGCCAGTGGTCGCCGGTGACTGGCAGTAGCGAGAACAATTGTCGACGTTGTTCGTGCCAATGACAGCTCTCGCCAGCTTTTGCATCAGGTAGCTTTCTTCGTTCGTGCATTTGGACGAAGAGATGAATGCCAGTGAGTCGGGACCATTCTTCATCTTGAGTTCCGACAGCTTTCGCGCTACCAGAGCGAGAGCTTCATCCCAACTGGCTTGGCGAAACTTGCCGTTCTCGCGAATCAGCGGCGTGGTCAGGCGGTCCTCGCTATTGATGTGGCCCCAGCCGAACTTTCCTTTTATACAAGTCGAGATTCCATTGGCTGGCCCATGCTCCGGTGCGACTTTGAGAATGTGCCGGTCTTTGGTCCAGACATCGAAGCTGCACCCAACGCCGCAGTAAGTGCAGACTGTCTTCGTCTTGCGGATGCGGTGAGACCGCATCGCCGACTCGGCCTCGGAGAACTTGAAGAATGCCTCCGTATCCGGTCTCTGGCTCGACACCTTTGACGATTTCGATCATGCCGCTTAGAGCGGACTTCTTCAAAGAGGTGAGAAATCCGGCATGGCATAGCATGCTCTTTTCCATTAGCGCGTTGCAGGGACAAACGGTGACGCAATGACCGCAAGACACGCAGCTCGACTCCTGGATGGTCGAGCCTCCATCCCAGAGCACGCGGGGGTTCGGATCTTCCCAGTTGATCGACAGCGTTTCATTGACCTCGACGTTCTGACAGGCCTCAACGCAGCGGCCACAAAGAATGCATTGATCGGGATCGTAGCGATAGAAACGGATTCGTGTTATCGACCTCGTACGGCTTCGACCGAAAAGGAATTTTCTGATGTTCAATGGCCAGCAGCTTCGTCGTGTTATGAACGGTGCAATTACCATTGTTATTGTCACAGACCGTGCAATAAAGAAGGTGGTTGCTGAGGATGCGATCAAACGCTTCCACCTGGGCGGCCGAGGCCTTTGCCGACTTTGTGGAAACTCTCATCCCATCGGTGACTTCGGTCGCACAGGCCCGGATTAGTCGGCCTTCGATTTCAACCATGCAGGTGTCACAGGTCTGAACCGGACCGAGTTGAGGGTGGTAGCAGACGTGAGGAATTGCCCCGCCAACGCGGTTGATCAAATCTATGAGAAGCTCGTTGACTTGAGCTTCATGCACGACGCCGTCAATCGCAACCTTGAGCACAATTCGTCCCCTCACTAGCTTCGAGTTCCGTTGTGTGCGAGTCGACGCGGTCCAACCGAAACGCTTCTCTCCCACAGTTGACGCCAGTCCGTCTGACACATGCCCTGGCATCTGAACTCTTTGCCAGGGCCCCCCAATCTTCCGCCGCATTCGGGGCACACCCAATTCAGAATGCTGGAAACCACATCTGCAGTCGCTTTTACGGCACTCCACCTCATCAATAACATACACACCTCCAATTAAAAAGACAGTCAATTGCCAGTTATGGCGAATTACAGAACCGCTGAATGCATTTCAACCTCCACAGTGCGGCGAGAAATTGTGTAAATCGTCTTCAAACTGCCACAGAAGTGATTGCGAGAAGAACGCAAACAAAGTTGTAGGCGATGGCATCACAGCAGGACATATGGCAATTCGTCATCAAGCGCCGCTCGCCTTCGCAGTTCCGCCTCCCTAGAGTCACCAAGGCCACTGCGAAGGCGGCTTGCTGGTTTGGGCAAGGTTGTTGCCGTCCACAACAAGGGCAAGCGGACAGCAAATCTCTCGCCAGTAATGCAGTGTGCCCACTGAGGTCCGAAATCTGTCGAAATACGGACATCCTGTCAACCGCGTGACGCTTATCTGAACCTCAATCGGCGATCACCAACTGCGCAATCGCCCATTCCGCGGCAAACACGCACTTAAATCATTAGCGCTCGATTGGAACGCGACGTGCCTCTTCCCTGTCAGGAGGAAAGAACGTGCAAGAGGCACAGGCATACACCGGAAGTGAAACGCTCATCAATGTCTGCAACGGCCACAGCGCAGACGAGGAAATGCACAAGGCTATCTCGCGCTGCCGAGCATCATTCTTCAAACGTGCGTATACCTTCCTGGGAAATGCAGCCGATGCGGAGGACGCGGTTCAAGACGCGCTCCTGTCCGCTTACAAGCACATCGACCAGTTCAGGGGTGACGCGCAGCTGTCCACATGGTTAACCGCTATTGTGTCCAATTCTGCGCGCATGCAATTGCGCAAACGGCCACGCCAGATCCACGTCTCGCTGGACGAACCCATCGGTGAGGAGCAGGAACACTCCGTGTCAGAACAATTGGCGGACGATCGGCCGAATCCCGAGGACGATTGCCGAAGTTCCGAACTGCGCGCGCACGTGAAAGAACTTGTGACCCAACTACCGCCTTCGTTGCGCAGAGCCTTCCAGTTGCGCGAGTTGGATGGTCTGACCACACGCGAAGCGGCGCGCGCTCTTGGGGTGGCGGAGGGCACAGTAAAAGGTGAGTTGGCACGGGCACGCGCGAAGCTCAGACGATTGATGAAGCGATCGCTTCGCCAGAAACCTAATGCACCTCAGACATACACCACGCTGGCAGACATCGCGGAAAAATAAGTTCCATCAGGAAATCTTATGTGGATTGTTCGACTAGCATTACGGCGGCCGTACACGTTCGTGGTGATGTCGATCCTCATCGTGATCATGGGAGGGATTGCGATCTTTCGCACTCCAACCGATATCTTTCCTAATATCAACATTCCCGTCGTCAGTATTATCTGGACCTATAACGGGCTTCTGCCTGAGGACATGGCCGACAGGATCGTCAGCGTTACTGAGCGCTCACTCACCACTACGGTCGACAACATCGAACACATCGAGTCACAGTCGCTCAATGGAATTGCAGTGGTTAAGGTGTTCCTGCAGCCGACTGCGGATATTCAACGGGGCATTGCGCAGATTACAGCGGTTTCTCAGACGCAGCTCAAGCAATTGCCTCCCGGATCAACCCCGCCGCTTATTCTTGCTTATAGCGCCTCGAGCGTACCAGTCCTGCAGTTGGCTCTGTCGGGACAGAATTTGTCGGAGCAAGAGCTCAACGACTATGGCCTGAATTTCATTCGGACGCAGCTCATCACCGTGCCTGGGGCGTCTGTGCCTTATCCGTATGGCGGTAAACAACGTCAGGTGGAAGTCGATCTGAATACGACCGCGCTGCAGTCAAAAGGCCTCTCTGCGCTGGATGTGGTCAACGCGATCAGCCTGCAAAACCTGATTCTTCCTTCAGGAACGGCAAAGATCGGCCCCAAGGAATACGACGTTTCCATTCCCAACGCAGCTCCGCAAACGATTACTGATCTGAACCGCATCCCCATCAAGAACGTTGGCAGCACTACCATCTATGTGAAAGATGTGGCCTGGGTGCGCGATGGCTTTCCACCGCAAACTAATATCGTGCGCGTCAATGGGCAGCGGTCGGTATTGCTCACGATCCAAAAGGCCGGAGATGCATCAACCTTGAATGTGATCGCCGGCATCAAGGCCCTTCTGCCGCAAATCGCGACCACAGTCCCACCCCAGTTGAAGATGGAGCCACTGGCCGATCAGTCGATTTTTGTTCGCGGCGCCATCAGCGGGGTGGTCAGGGAAACGTTGATTGCCGCCTGCCTCACCGCTTTCATGATTCTCACCTTTCTGGGCAGCTGGCGTAGCACCTTGATCATCGCGACTTCAATCCCGTTGGCGATCCTGACCTCCATCATTGCGTTCAGTGCAATCGGACAGACGATCAACATCATGACGCTCGGCGGGCTCGCTCTGGCGGTTGGCATCCTGGTCGACGACGCTACCGTCGAGGTCGAGAATATCAATCGCAATCGCGAAGCTGAACCAGACAAGGACATGGACGAAGTTGTTCTCGACAGCGCATCGCAAATCGCGACCCCAGCGTTCGTCTCAACTCTTTCTATCTGCATCGTGTTTGCTCCGATGTTCTTACTCTCCGGCGTCGCTCGATATTTGTTCGTGCCACTCGCGGAAGCGGTGGTGTTTGCCATGTTGGCTTCGTATTTTCTGTCGCGGACCATCGTTCCGACCATGGCGAAGTACTTGTTGCGCGGAGAAAAACACCAGGTCGGAGACGCTCCCAGCCGCAATCCGTTCGTGCGATTCCAGAAGAGATTTGAGGCAGGCTTCGAGAAATTTCGCAGAAGCTATCGCGGCGTGCTGGAGTTTTGTCTCCATCACCGCCGCGCTTTTCTGATTACCTTCTTCGCCGCGAGTCTCGGTTCTCTTGCGATTATCGTCCCCTGGCTGGGGCGGGATTTTTTCCCCAGCGTTGATAGCGGCTCGTTCAAGCTCCATTTGCGCGCTCCCACGGGAATGCGTATCGAAGAAACCGCGAACCTCTGCGATCTGGTGGAGCGGTCGATTCGAAAGCAAATTCCCGCAGACGAGGTTCACAACGTCATTGACAACATAGGTCTGCCCTACAGCGGTATTAATCTTTCTTACAGTAATTCCGCTCCGGTCGGCACTTCGGACGCTGACATTCTCGTGACGCTTACCGCCAATCACCATCCCACGGACGACTACATTCAAAAGCTCCGCCTGACGCTGCCGAAACAGTTTCCGGGTGTCATCTTCGCTTTCTTACCTGCCGATATGGTTAGCCAGATCCTGAATTTCGGTCTGCCGGCTCCCATCGATGTGCAGATTGTAGGAAATGACCTGGAAGGAAACCGTCTCTATGCGGACAAGTTGCTCGACAAAATGCGATACGTCGCTGGAACCTCAGACCTCCGAATCCAGCAGCCCTTCGATGAGCCCTATCTGCGTCTCCGGGTCGAACGCACCAAAGCAGAAGAAGTTGGTTACACAGCACACGACATCGCGCAGAATCTCCTCGTGTCATTGAGCGGCAGCTTCCAGACTTCACCCACATTTTGGGTAGACCCAAAGAATAGGGTGAGCTATCAAATTGCAACTCAAACCCCTCAGTACCGCGAAGACACGTTGCAGGATTTAGAGAATATTCCGATCACGGGCACCGATCCGAACGCTCCTCCATCGCTCATGGCCAGTCTGGTCGCCGTGCAACGAGGAACAGGAATGGCAGTCGTTTCTCATTACAACGTAGCCCCAGTGATTGATATCTTTGGCGCAGCCACAGGACGCGACCTGGGCGGCGTGTCCGGAGACATCAACAAGATCATTGCCGCCACTCGCACGCAATTACCCCGCGGCTCTCGCGTCGTTGTCCGTGGGCAGGTTCAGACCATGCGAGCTTCATACATCGGCTTGCTGAGTGGATTGCTGTTCTCGATCGTACTTGTATACCTGCTGATCGTGGTCAACTTTCAATCCTGGCTGGATCCTTTCATCATGATTTCCGCGCTGCCCGCTGCGCTGGCAGGGATCGCATGGTTCTTGTTCATCACGCACACGACGCTCAGCGTTCCGGCGCTTATGGGAGCGATCATGTGCATGGGTGTCGCTACATCGAACAGCATCCTGGTCGTGAGCTTTGCTACAGAAAAAATGACAGAAGGAATGGATTCGGTTGCCGCCGCACTGGAGGCAGGATTCACACGTTTTCGTCCTGTACTGATGACCGCTCTGGCCATGATCATCGGCATGGTGCCCGATGGCTCTGGGACTCGGCGATGGCGGTGAACAAAATGCTCCTCTTGGCCGGGCGGTCATCGGCGGACTGATTTTCGCGACCGTTTCCACCCTGCTTTTTGTCCCGGCATTCTTTAGCGTTCTGCAAGGTTCGCGCCCGCATGTATCCCTCGCGAAAGCAGGAGCAATAGAGATCCTATGGAGTTACTCACGATGCCTCAAACTGAAGATGCAAGAAATACCGGAGGGCAAACACTTCCACCGAATGCAGCAGGGGCAAAGCGTTCGACCAAACATTGGCTGGCCTTGTCGATTGCTTTGATTGCCGTGGTTGCGCTCCTGGTATCGGGTATCTGGTCCCGGGTCAAGGCGCGAACTGCGCTTAAGAAGGTCACGGATCAATCGGCAGTCACAGCCGTCTCGGTAGTTTCGCCCAAAGCAACCACGCCCACAGACGAACTTATTCTTCCCGGCAATGTGCAGCCTTTTATCACTTCGCCTATCTACGCACGCACAAACGGTTACCTGAAAAAGTGGTACTACGATATTGGAGCGCACGTTAAGCAGGGACAATTGCTCGCGGTAATCGAAACGCCGGAAGTCGATCAGCAACTGCAGCAGGCGCGCAGCAACCTGTTAACCGCGCAAGCAAATCTCGAGCTGGCTTCAATTACCAAGACGCGTTATCAGGGGCTCCTCAAAAGCAACGCCGTATCCCAACAGGACGTCGACAACGCAGTCGGCAACTACAACGCGAATAAGTCAATCGTAGAAGCAGACCAGGCAGCCGTGCAGCAGTACTCGGCATTGGTATCTTTTGAAAAAGTCTACGCGCCATTCGATGGCGTGATCACGGCGCGCAATACCGACATCGGGGATCTGATCAATTCCGGCAGCAGTAGCAATCTGAAGACTGATCTGTTTCACATCTCCCAACCCGGAAAGTTGCGGGTTTATGTAAATGTCCCCGAGGAATACTCGCAGGGGGTCAAAGTCGGCATGACCGCAGATCTCACTCTCGCTGAATTTCCAGGCCGCAAATTTCTGGGAAAACTGGTGCGCACCGCCGATGACATCAATGTAACAACTCGCACATTGCTGATCGAAATCGATGTGGACAATCCTACGGGCACGCTGCTCACCGGTTCCTATGCAGAAGTTCACTTAGCTGTGCCAACGCAGGCTTCAACCTTTCTGCTTCCGGTCAATACTTTACTGTTCCGCACTGAAGGTTTACGGGTGGGCGTTGTGAAGGATGGAAAGGTCATGCTCACTTCCGTGACTCCCGGCCACGACTTCGGTAATGAGATAGAGATCGTGGCGGGCCTCAGAGCAAATGATCAGGTCATTATCAATCCACCCGACTCAATTGTTTCCGGGCAGGAAGTCCAAATCGTTCAGGCAACGTTGCCGGGAGATACCAAGTGAAGCTAGCTCGAAAGCTGATTTTCGGAGGCTCACGGAATGCGGCCATTCTGATGGCCATCGCAGCACTGCAGTTGACCGGATGCGTGGTTGGGCCAAAATACCACCCGCCCGCGGTCCAAGCTCCTCCAGCTTATAAAGAAATAGGAGACTGGAAGCCCGCGCAGCCGAATGACAAGAATCTGGGCGGATCGTGGTGGACGATATTTCAAGACCCTCAGCTTGATTCCCTGGAACTGCAGGTCAACGTATCGAATCAAAATTTAAAGGCCGCGCAGGCGCAGTTCCAGCAAGCACGAGCAGTCCTGCGCTACTATCGCGCTGATTATTATCCAACGGTGACGGCCGGGCCCGAAGCTACTCGAACACGCGTCTCAGCCAATGCTCCCACGAACTCAATCTTACGTGGCACCACCTACAACGATTTTGTGTTGCCGTTCGACGTTTCTTATCAAGCCGACGTCTGGGGACGTGTGCGAAAAAACGTGGAGTCCTATCGAGAGCAAGCCCAGGCGAGTGCCGCAGATCTGGCGACGGTTAATCTCAGCATGCACGCAGACCTGGCCGTCGATTATTTTCAGGCTCGCAGTCTGGACGCCGAGGAACAACTCCTCAACTCTACGGTTAAGGAGTATCAGCAAGCCCTGGACTTGACTGAGAGTCGCTTCCAGGGAGGAATCGCTTCGGAAGTCGAAGTCCAGCAGGCGATGACTCAACTGCAGACAGTCCGTGCGGAAGCGATTGATGTCGGCGTTCTGCGAGCCCAGTACGAACACGCGGTAGCAATCCTGATTGGGAAACCTCCAGAAGAGTTCAGCTTGCCCCCGCTACCGCTCACCGCGCCACCTCCACACATACCAATCGGCATACCCTCAGATCTTCTGGAAAGACGCCCGGACATCGCAGCTTCCGAAAGACTGATGGCATCCGCTAATGCGCAGATTGGAGTTGCAAAGTCGGCTTATTACCCGTTGGTCAACCTCGGCGCCACGGGAGGATTCGAAAGCTCGGCTATCACGACGCTCATCAACGGTCCGAGCGGCTTATGGTCTGTTGGACTGTCTGCGGTAGGCACAGTTTTCGACGTCGGAAGGCGGCGTTCCCTGAACGATCAGGCGCGTGCCGCTTATGACTATCAAGTCGCCTCCTATCGACAGAATGTGCTGACCGGATTCCAGCAGGTCGAAGACAATCTTGCTGCCGTCAGAATTTTGGAACATGAGGCCCAGGTCCAGGATGAAGCCGTGACAGCCGCGGAACGTTCGCTCGATCTTTCGGTCACGCGCTACAAGGGCGGTGTTACGAGTTACCTCGAGGTGATCACTGCGCAAAGTGCCGCGCTCACCGACGAAGTGACCGCAGTAAATATTTTGGGACGCCGTATGGCGAACACGGTGTTGCTGATTCAAGCCCTCGGTGGCGGATGGGATCGATCGAGTTTGCCAGAGCGACCCGAATGCTGCGGTAAGCTGGCCACTGGCACGGGTTCAGAGTGAGTCCAGTGTCAGACTGTCCGCATATGGCCAGGTGTTCCAGACGCAATCAGCGAGCTTTTCTCCAGAGGTCGAGTCGAGATCAAATGCGTCCTCCGCAGCCATGTGCCAAGATAGCCTAAGAACCCGGAGCAAGAACCTCTTTTCCCCGCCAGGAACAGTGCGTAGCGTAGTGCAAAGCGACGAAGAGCGTTCGATCCGAACACACGACCCAATAGCTCTTGACTCCGATCGCGCCCAAGTGTTTCTCCGTAACAAATTTCCTCCGCGTGTTCACGAGTAGGAATCCCGCTAGCAACGATGCTCGGCGCTGCCAAAAGTTCTCGCAGGGACGCTTCGCATGTATATGCGATCACAAACCGCTCAGCGGCTCCGTCAGCATTACGGGCTTCAATTGCCGCATAGAGCGTGCGAGAGCCGCCGATCAATGTCTGCATACTTCACCCACTTCTCGAAAATCCAGCGTCAAGCGCAGCAAGCCGGATGCCAAAGTCTGTGGTTATCCACAGAATGACCGAAATCACCTTCGATTTGCGATTGAGTCGAACGAGTTGTCTTCTAGACAGATGGCCATGTCCCGAAAGGAGTAGCAATTGATTGTCGATGGCCTCGCTCTGGCCTAAAAGAGGCAGGCCGTCGTGTGCACGTTCCTTCGGCGGTACGTTCCTTGACTCGCGCTTCCAGCTGACTTCGCGTCATCACTTTCTTCTCTCGTTTTGCGAATCGCCCTTTTAAGTGACGCACAATCGGAATTGACAGGTTGCCGGAATGTAACTGTTAAAAACCAGTCTTGACACGCATTACACTAGTGCGAATACGCATATCTAGTAAATTCCTATCTGAACGGTGGAAAAAAAGAGTGCGCTGAAGACTCGATTGTAAGCATCCAGTAGACTAAGACGCGCGATCCTCAGCCCCTGCTGACAAATGATCCAACTCCCGGCGGGACGCTCAAATTCTAACGCGCGCATAAGGATGACATTATGAAAATAGGATTTATCGGTCTGGGAAATATGGGATCTGCCATGGCCCGCAACTTGATCAATGCGGGCCACGACCTGATCGTTTACAACCGTACAAGAAGCCGCGCCGAAGAACTGCAACGTCTTGGCGCTAAGGTTGCTGATACTCCCGCAGCCGCAACTGCCGGAGTGGAAGCGCTAATCACCATGCTGGCAGATGACCGCGCCGTTGAAGCTGTGATTTTCGAACCTGGTCTTACGATCGAGTCGCTGCCAGCGGGAGCGGCACACATTTCGATGAGTACCATCAGCGTGGCTTTATCCCGCAGGCTGCAGAAGGCGCATGCGGAGAAACATCAAAACTATGTTGCCGCACCTGTGTTTGGCCGCCCCGACGCCGCGGCCGGAGCAAAACTATTTATCGTGGCAGCCGGCCCAACCCAGCAAATCGAAAAGTGGCGCAGCCTCTTTTCCGCAATGGGGCAAAAACTTTTCGTAGTCAATGAAGACGCGCCTGCGGCCAACTTAATCAAACTCAGCGGAAATTTTCTTATCACGACGGTTATTGAAAGTCTGGCAGAGGCTTGTGCGCTGATGCGCAAGTCCGGCGTTGATCCGCAGAAGTTTCTGGAAGTGATGACTGAGTCTCTGTTCTCTGCGCCGGTCTACAAGAACTATGGCGCGATGATCGCTGCAGACAAGTTTGAACCCGTAGGTTTCAAGATGCCGCTTGGATTCAAAGACAATCGACTGGTCCTCGCAGCCGCTGAAGAGGTTGCGGTTCCCATGCCGATGGCCAGCGTCGTGCATGACCGATTCGTCGCCGCCCTGGCGCAAGGGATGGAGAATGCAGATTGGTCCGCCATCGCGCATCTCGCCTACACGAATGCCGGATTGTCAGACGGAATCGCGAAATCTTTAGAGCCTGCCGGTGAAGTGAAACGCCCCGGAAGGCGCATCGCGTGATCTATGTACCGTCAGCTTGAATAAGCAAGCGCCGAAAGAGCTGCGGCCGTTTGAGACGCAATAGCCGAGTTAAAAATATTAGAATAATAAGGAGCCCGTTCGCGAAAAGCATATCTCGAAAGGCATTGAGATGAGTTCAGAAACTGTCGCCCCAATTCCCGTTGGATGGAAGTGCAGTACGTGCGGCCAGCTAATCACCAGAACTGAAGACGGCTGGGTCGAATGGCGCGCTTTCGAAGACCGGCGAGGAACTCACGTGACGGGTATCAGACTGGTTCATCGGTTGCCCACCCGCCGCGGAAAACGCGGGCCGCAATCCTGGCGGTACGATGCGAGGCGCTACTTCCACAGAGATTGCAGTATCGTAGAGGGCCTGTCGCTCGAAAGTTTTTTGGGGCCGGACGGACTTATGCTTCTGCTGTCATTCGTCGCGGCCGGCGAAATGCCAATAGCAGACATTCTCGAACTGGCAAAGCGCGTCCAGATTCCCGGGTATGAGTTGATACGGGATCTACCGCGGCAGGTTACTCACAAATTTACTGTTCCGTCGATCGGTGACGGCTATTATCTGCAGTCCGAATACGAGCGGTGCTCTCTTCTTACGATCAAAGGCGCGCTAGCTGAATCTTTGGCAGCCTGGATTTTTCTTTCAACCCAGCATTTTGGTTCCTGAGTTATCTGTAGGACTTTGGTTTTAGAGCCGCGTCCAACTTGCGATGGAAGGTCCACTACGCATTCTTTCGCAATTGCCTTTCATCCTCGCGAGCAATTGTTCCGCGTAGATCAATCATTACAATTCTAAGCTTGGGATGTGAAACCCCGCGAGGGACGCTGGGCTTCGGCGCATGCGAGTGCAGTGCTTGAATTGAAGGGATGACTTTCAGTCTTAGAGGAGATTTGCACCATGGCGAAAACTATCGGAATTGATCTTGGCACCACGAACTCGGTTGTCGCCGTCATGGAAGCTGGCGAGCCCAAAGTTATCCCCAACGAGGAAGGCAGCCGCACCACTCCATCGGTCGTTGCGTTCACCAAAACTGGTGAGATTCTGGTGGGGCAGGTAGCCAAACGCCAGGCGATCACCAACCCGGAGAACACCATCTTTTCGATCAAACGGTTCATGGGGCGCCGCTATGAAGAAGTGAAAGAGGAATTGAAGATGGTCCCTTTCAAGGTCGAGACTGAAGGGGACCACGTGGTAATTGTGGCGCAAGGCAAGAAATACACGCCGCAACAGATCTCTGCCATGATTCTGCAAAAGCTGAAGAAGGCCGCCGAAGATTATCTCGGGCAAAAAGTCACTGACGCGGTGATTACCGTTCCCGCATACTTCAATGATGCGCAGCGGCAGGCGACCAAAGACGCGGGAAGTATTGCCGGGATGAATGTGCAGCGGATCATCAATGAACCCACAGCCGCCGCTCTTGCTTATGGCCTCGACAAGAAGAATAACGAAACCATCGCCGTATACGACTTCGGCGGAGGCACTTTCGATATTTCTATTCTCCAGGTCGGCGACGGCTTAATTGAAGTGGAAGCAACTAACGGCGACACGCATCTTGGCGGCGACAACATCGACCAGAGAATCGTGGACTGGTTGATCGACGAGTTCAGAAAAGACGAAGGTTTGGATCTGCGTGCCAAAGGCAATGAAATGGCGCTGCAGCGTCTGCGTGACGGCGCCGAGCGCGCCAAGATCGAACTTTCCAGCGTTATGGAAACTGAGATCAACCTGCCCTTCATCACCGCCGACGCCAATGGTCCCAAGCACCTGGTGAAGAAGTTGACGCGGGCGAAGCTGGAGTCGATGGTCGAGGATTTGATTCAGCGCTCGGTGCCGCCTTGCAAACAGTGCATGAAAGACGCAAGCGTAGATGCCGGCAAAATTAACGAGGTCGTGCTGGTCGGCGGCCAGACGCGAATGCCGCGCATTCAGCGACTGGTCAAGGAACTGTTTGGTAAAGAGGGCAACAAAAGCGTTAACCCGGATGAAGTGGTCGCTGTTGGAGCAGCCATTCAGGGCGGCGTGCTGCAGGGCGAAGTCAAAGACATACTCTTGCTAGATGTGACTCCGCTCACACTGGCGATTGAGACGCAGGGGGGCGTATCGACGCCGATGATCCCGCGCAATACCACGATTCCAACTCGCAAGACGGAAACATTTTCTACTGCCGCGGATAATCAAACTTCGGTTGAAGTGCATGTGCTGCAGGGCGAACGTCCCATGGCAAACCAGAACCGGACCCTGGGCAAATTTCAACTCACGGGAATTCCGCCGGCGCCGCGCGGCGTGCCGCAGATCGAGGTTACATTCGACATCGATGCCAACGGCATCCTCAACGCGACCGCGAAAGATATGGCCACTGGCAAGGACCAGAAGATCACAATTACCTCTTCTTCTGGATTGAGTAAAGAAGAAGTGGCCCGCATGGCGCAGGAAGCGGAAGCGCACGCCGACGAAGACAAAGAGCGTCGCCAAGAGATAGAAGCTAAAAACCAGCTCGACGCAACGATCTATAACATCGAAAAGTTATTGCGCGAGCAAGGGGACAAGATCTCCGGCTCGGAACGTGGAGAGGTTGAAAATGCGTTAGCCGATGCCAAGAGTGCACTCAACTCGAATAATAAAGATCAGATGAATCGGGCCGGGGAAAAGTTGACTCAAGTCTCGCATAAGCTCGCAGAAGAGATGTATCGCGCGTCTCAACCAAAAGCCGCAGCCAGCGCCGGACCCGCCCCAGGAGCCGATGGCCAAAGCAAGCCTGACGACGGTGTACTGGATGCGGAATACATGGACGTAGACGAGCGCAAGAGTGCCTAGGGAGACATGTTGTCGAGATAGCCGTTGGGCGTTGTAGGTTTTGAAGAGGGCACGGCTTCCAGCCGTGCCGTAAGACATTAGAGCCCTTCAAAACCTCGACGGCCTAGTTGTTTCCCGCGGCCAGTTCAGCGATGTCCGTTGAGCGAGAGAAAGCGTCCTGACGCTTTTATCTTCTATCTCTCGCCGAATCTGGAGCCCGATTCCGCCACGCCCGCACCATAAGATTCCGCCAACGCGTGTCTCTCGTCTTCCGTCAACTGCATGGCGATGCTCCGCATGCGCAGATTGATGTCGTTCGCGCGTCCGCCGTTCGCGAAGGCGTCGAGCTGCTCCAAAAGATAACTGCTATTCTGCGTCGCAAGCGACGGCGCTCCCAAGACGAATCCGATGGGACCGTGGCACGCCTGGCATGGCGGCAACCCGCGACTTCCATCCCCGCTGCCAATGAGCCGCCCCGCTACCGCCGCATGACTGGGATCGGACAGAGGCTGAGGAAAGGCTCGATCATCCTGCGGATCCGGCTTGATTGGCATCATCCTGTAGTAAGCCGCTACGTCGGCAGAATCTTGCAGCGTTAAAGAATTTGCGATTGGTTGCATGACGCGAGAGCTTCGTTTGCCGGATCGAAAATCATCCAACTGTTTCCAGATCACCAGCCGGTCCATGCTCGCGAGATTGGGAACCGCCGCGCTCGAACTGAAACCCTCGCGGCCGTGGCAGCGATCGCAGCGCCGCCCGATGAGCGATCCGCGAAAGGCATTGCCGGAGTAAGCCATCGCAATGGTTTCCGCAGTCCACGCGACGTTTGAAGGAACTCGCACCGGAGGTTCGGCCGCGTCTGATCCCATTACGATAGCAGTTCCCCAAAGCATGGCAAAAATCGCCAATGGCAGAACAGCGCGGGCCATCCACCTCTTCATTTCACCACGGTTTTCGGTCAGCCATCTATCGGGCGGCACAATTCACTCTCTCATCTCGACTCAATTTTCGAAACTGCTCCAGCGAAACCGCAATCAGCCGGCTTCTCATCGTGTAATGTCCCGGTCCGCAGAACTCATGGCACGGCATCTGGTGCTCGCCAGTCCGGTCAAACTGTACCCTGGTTTCGACGATATAACCCGGCACCACTTTGACCTCATCCCCAGTTCCGCTGATGGTGAGCATGTGGACCACGTCGGCGCTGGTCATTCGAACCCGGATGGGCACGCCGGTCGGCACCACTACACAGTGCGGCACAAAAAGATATTGCTCCGCAATCATCCTGAGGACCACGCCGTCCTTCTCCTCGGCCGGTCCCAGGTTGCTTTCGACGAATTCACCGCGCAGATGCAGTGTCTGCGGGTTTACCTGGTTGGGTCCGTTCAGCAGATGTTCCAAACCAGACTCGGCCTGGTATGGAAATCGCACTGTCAGCCACACGCAGATCAAGGCAACGCTGATCAATAGGGCTCGAATCCGCTTCTTCGTACTCGATCGTGGTGCAGTGTCCGACTGCTCGCGGGACGGGCCTACAATCGGAAATTTCGAGTCTGAATTGAGCACTCTGTCGCTCGATTCTCGTTACCCTAAATCAACTCGGCGCATTTTCTCATACGCCATTCGATCCAAGTCTATCAGTCTACTGAAAACACAGACTGCTAGACTAACGAAGACATTAGCAAGTGTCAGAGATTACCGCCGCGCGCAAACCCCGGCGACAGGGCCTGAGCAATGAGAGTGGTATCGAAGGCCGCATCAGTCATGTTTACCATCGAGCAAATCGACGAGCTCCACGACCGGCTCGGTAGCGCGAAAACGTTCCCGGAGTATGTCCGGGCGCTTAAGGCGCTCGGCGTCGAACGTTCCGATTCCTACCTGGCAGACGGCCATTCGGAATATTTCGCGCAGGGCGGCCACAGGGTCGTCTCCCCAGCGGAGCATGAGGTGCTTCCAGTCGCCGAAACCGGTCAACGCGAGACGTTTCTTCAACACCTGCGCCGGCACGAGCTGCGCGAAACGACTTACACAGAGATGTCCAGGGGCCTGGCGCAGAGCGGGATAGAGAAGTGGACTATCGATACGGGCAAAATGACTATGACCTTTTACGATAAGGCCGGCACAGAGATGCTCGTCGAGCAGATCAGCTAAGTCAAGTTTCACCACGGCGCCCAGCTAGCGCTTGCGCCGAAAACCGCCACACATTCTTCCGGAGAATGTTGAAGCCAAAACAAAACCGCCGGTTCCTGACAGGTTTCAGGAAACCGACGGCCGTCTTACTGCTAACTTGTAATTAGGTCTGAATAATTCGCGGAGTGATGAAGAAAATCAGCTCCTGGTTCGAAGTGCTCACCGTGGTGTGTTTGAACAGGTTGCCCAGCCAGGGAATGCTGCCCAGCAACGGAACCTGCGCCACGTTGATCGAGTTGTTCGTCTGAATCACGCCGCCGATGACCACCGTACCGCCGTCGGTGACCAGCACCTGCGTGGTCGCCTGTTGCGTGATAAGTGTGGGGTTGCCGTTAACCGTGCGGCCGAAGTCAGGCGTGGTGTTCTCGACATCCACATTGAGGAAGATCGTACCTTCGGAAGTAATCTGCGGAATCACAGTCAGCCGCAGGAAAGCATCGACATAGGTCACGGTTGGCGGACCGCCCAACTGCGCCTGGGTCACGATCGGTACGCGCACGCCCTGCCGAACCAGAGCCTGAATGTTGTTCTGCGTAACTACGCGCGGACGAGAAAGTATTTTCAGCAGTCCGCGAGATTCGTCCATGGTGAGAACCGCATCGATTCGTACCGAAGAGCTGGCATTGATAAACGAGAAGCCGCTGGTCGGGCCGGTTGCAGGCAAGTTAGAGAACAGCGGTATCTGCACGCCAGTCGTGGGTGTCGCTGGAGTGGTTCCGATAATCGGATACTTCGGGTTTACACCGAACGTCGAAAGCGGCGAGGTGCCCGCGGCCGATGAGCCACCGACGGCCGTCGCTGCGTTGCCAAAGCCGAATCCGAGCTGCGTACCAATCTCGCGCGCGAAGCTGCGCGTCGCAGCCACTACGCGAGCTTCAATTTCAACTTCCTGCGTCTTGCGATCGAGTTGCGTAAGCAAGCGATCGATGTTTGGCATCACCGCAGGAATGTCCGAGATAATGACTGCGTTGGTGCGCTCATCAGCAACCACGTCGCCACGTTGCGACAAGAATTTCTTCAACGTCATGATGACGTCTTTGGAGTGAGCGTAGCTCAGGAATCGTGTGACCGTCTGCTTATCAACGGCCAATGCTTCGGCTTCCTGTTCCGCGCGGCGTGATTCAGCTTCATGGCGCAGAGTTTCAACGGTGGCGATGCGCAGGACGTTGCCGTCAAGCTGCCGGGCCAGATCGTTATTCTTGAGCACGATGTCGAGTGCCTGATCCCACGGCACATCGTCGAGCACAACCGTCAGCGTGCCTTTAACATTGGGGTCCAGCACCACGTTCAGTCCGCTGATCTCGTGAATCAGGCGGAAGAAATCTTTCAGATCCACATCTTTTAGGTTTACAGAAATTGGTTCGCCAGTGTACTTGGCGGCACTGATCGGGGTGACTAAGTGGCTCTCGCCTTTTTGTTCCGCGGCAAGGTTGACCGCCGGTTGAATCGGTTGGGTAGCCGGAGCCTGAGCCGCCTGGGGCTGCATGGCAGCGCTGGGCGTGGGGAGCAAATCGCCTTCCGGTTTCTCTACAAATTTTGCCGCCGCACCATTGGCGCGGGTTGCAGGAGTGATTGCGTCAGCGGCAGTGTGCTGGGCATCATTCTTCTGCTGATAAGCTGGCTCGACAAAAACGAAGTCAGTCGCCGAAGCGGTTTGTTTCGCGGCCTTCGCGTCCGCGGCAAGCACAGGGGCAGTGGCCGGAACTGCCGCAACGTGAATGGGCTTGCTCGCCAAAGCTGAGGTCTTAACCACCGCCGGGGCGACCGCAGAAGCGGAGGTCGTCAGCTTGGCGGGAGCAACGATCGCAGCCTTGGTTTCCGTCTTGGCGGCTGTGGGGTGCAACTTGACAGTGATTTTGCCGTCGTTGCTGGGAAGCAGTTCGTAGGGGCACGCCTGCACCAGATCAATCACGACGCTGGTGGTCGGAGGCACATGGCCGTCCTCGCCAATGCGCACGCCTTTGACTCCGTCGGCATCTACGCTGATGTGGTTACGCACGGTGGCTGCCGCGGTGTTGGGCAACGTCACCAGCACACGAGCCGGAGAAGCCAAGGTACTGAGCTTGGGCGTCACCTGTCCGCGGGAAGTGATCTCCACGCTGATGCCGTCGTCGGCGTGCATTACATCCACCTTTTGTACGGTGGCATGCGTGTCCGCGCCAGTGCTCGTGCTTTGAGTCTCAGCGCCCGCCACCAGAGCCAGAATTAGCGTCGGTAGCAAAACAGCCAGCAGTTGCTTTCGCATTTCCCTTCTCCCCACGGGCGCGCGTTTTGCTCGCCTCGTGATACCTCGGTCAAATTTCGTTGCCAACATAAGCCGGATCGACTGCCGGCTGCGCCCCGCTTAAACTGCCGGAGTCGAAATCTTTTTCGTAACTTCCCGCGTAAACGATTTGCCTAACTTGTCCTGCATCGTCTCTTTAAAAACGATCGAATCGCCCGTGATCTTCACCACGTAACCGTTGAAAACGGGATCGTTTTCCCGCAGAAAATATGCCTTGTTCATGGCATTGACGACGACTGCGATCATGCCTGCATCCGACTTCACGATTCCGGTGAGGGCAATCTGGTCAACCGCCAGGCAGCGTTTGCCGGTGCTGCAACCGGAACCGCCCATACCGCGGTTTACCACCGGGCTCAAGAAAGGATCGCGCCGTCCCCCAGCCATGCTGATGGTCTTGTGCGCATCTTTGGGATCGACCGGATTCTTCTTATCCTCGACCGCAACCGCCGGCTTGGGCTGACTCACCGCAATCGCCGTAGTCTTCTTGGGTCTAGAGGTCTTAGGTTTCGAATTGTTCTTCACCTGAATTTTGGCTGCCGCATGTGTCGCCGTCGCGACTGGTTGCTTGGACGGCGCCACTGAAACTGCTACGTGTGCAGGGACCACACTCACAGGTTTGCCGGCCGCCGGTTTGGCTGCCGTTGCTGCGGCTTGCGGGGCCGAATTGTGCCCCTGCGAAGCTGCTAGCGCCGCATTCGAATCCGCCGTCTTCTGCTGTTGCACCCCACTGAGCTTGGCTTTCGTAGTGTCGATGATGCTTGGGCTCTGCGCTACCGCAGTTCCCATGCCGAGTCCCAGTATTAGGATTCCGGTTGCAAGCCTCATATGCCTCCCTTACCCTTAGCTGGTGCGCCTGGGCCGGGCGTCAGGTCATGGCTAAAGAATGTCGTCGCTTGGCAGGTCGCCACGATGCTCTCATTCGGCGCGTACTGATACGTGTGTTTGACCTTCGCCATGGTTCCCATCTTGGTGTTCGCAATCAGCAATCCCGACATGTTGACGATCCGCTCCAGCTTCCCCACCCGATCGAAGAAGTTCAGCACCGAGTAGTAGGGACCATCAAGTTCCACTTCAAACGGAACTTCGGTGTAGAACTCGCGAGTCGATACCGGCAGAGAGGTGAAACGCCGAATCTCGATTCCCGACTTCATGGCCTCCGCGTCGAGCATCTTGATGAAGCCGTCGACTTCTTTTTCATCGGGAACGATCTTGCGTTCAATCTCCAGTTGCTGTTTCAGGTTCGCCAGTTGCCGGTCCATGTCCTTTAACTTGGGAGCATAAGTCTCCAGTTCGGAATTTTCGGCAAGTGTTTTTTCGAGCGCGATTTGCGCCTGCGCGTTCGCTTCCCGCTGCGACTTGAACAAGGTGAAATGCAGTCCGGCGCTGACCAGTGCCGCGCCGAGCACCAGGGCTGCTATCTGCTTGAGACCCGATAATTCGCTAAAGCTTCCCATATTCTCCCGCCTTTAGGACTTCGCTTTTTCGCAGGTCAATGTGAATTGAAATGCCTGCATTTCCTTGAACGTGTCGTCCTGGAAGGTCTCTTTGATTTCAATGTTCTTGAAATAGCCCGTCTTCTGCAGATTCAGAATCAGTGAAGCCACTGCGTCCGCGCTCAGAGCCATGCCCTCGATATCCACGCTGCCGCCCTGATCCTTCATGGTGTTGAGCCACACTGCCTCGGTTCCGTTGATGGTGTCACCGATGGTGTTCAGCAGATTTACCGGGCCGGACTGGCTGGCGCGCAGCTTATCGATCACATCGACGCGTCGCTTATACATCTCAGCTTGTTTTTGCCGCTCCAGGTAACGAGCTTTTACGTCGGCCAGTTCGGCGTTTCTGCGCTGCGCCACCTGCATCTTGGCGGCAATGCTTTGCTTTTCTTTGTCCAGCCGATACCAGTAGCCAACATTGAGCACTCCCACCAACACCGCGACCACGATGATTTTCAGCTTTGGTGAGCCGACCTCGCCCATCTCCATGACAGCCGCGGCCGAGGCTGCGGCCCGTTTATTTTTCGGTCTGGGTTGCCCCAGCAGGTTGATTCGGATCATAGGTTTTCAAAACTCCTTAATGCCAAACCCACCGCAACTGCCAACTGGCCAGCGTTCTGCTCGATCAATTCCACTCCCGGTCCATCAGCTGGCGGCACGATCTTCTGAAACGGATTGAAAATTTCGACCGGCAGCGAAAACTCCTGCCGCAGTGCTTCAATCAGTCCCGGAACTTTTGAAGATCCGCCTGCCAGATAAATCTTCTCGATATGCTCCCCGGCTGCACTGGCGCGGAAGAAGTCGAAAGTCTTCTGAATCTCCAGCACAATGATCTCAGTCACTTGCTGCAGGATCGGCGTCTTCGCGTCTTCGCTAACCGTGCCGACCTTGTTTCCCAGCTTCAGGGACTCCGCATCATCGAAGCTCAAGTCCAGTTCTTTCTGCAAAGAATCCGTGTACTGGTGCCCACCCACGCTGACGTCGCGGGGGAAAAGCGGCGTGGTGCCCTTCACGATGTTGATGTTCATCACGCTGGCGCCCAGGTTCAAAAGCGCCACCACCTGTCCCGGGGCAGGTTCGTAGTTGTACTCGTAGCAGTTCTGCAGTGCGAGCGCATCGATGTCCACAATAGCCGGGCTCTTGCCTGCCATCGAGAGTACGTTGGTGTAATTCAGGATCTTGTCCTTCTTGACAGCAACCAGCAAAACGTCCATCTGAGGACTGCCCGCATCTTCCGAAAGAATCTGATAGTCGAGGTTTACATCGGCCAGATCGAACGGAATATGCTGCGCCGCCTCTTTCTGGATGGTTTCGGCGAGTTCCTGATCGCTCATCGACGGCAACGAGATCTTTTTCACGATCACCGAGTGTCCGCTGACCGCCGTGGCCACGCTCTTGGTCTTGATCTGATTGTCGGTGAACAGCTTGGAGATCGCGCTCGATACCGTGCCCGAGTCCACAATCATGGAATCCACAACGATATCCGGAGCCAGCGGTTCGAGGCCCAGGTGCGCGACTTCAATCCCGTTGCGCCCTTTTCTCAACTCAACCGCCTTGATGCTCGAGGACCCCACATCCAGACCAACAATCGTTTTCGATCCGAATCCAAACATGTGCCCGCCTTTACTGTTGCCCGGCAGCCTTGGCAGCTGCCTTCGGTTTCTTTCCGCTTTTCGCTTCCATCTGGCTGGACTTGTCTTCCATCCACTGGTCGAGCTTCGATTTCTTGAAGCGCCAGCGATTGCCCAACTTGAAAGCAGGAATCTTCTGCTCACCCACGTACTTGTAAAGCGTGTCCGGACTGACTCCCAGGTACTGCGAAGCCTGGCGAATGTTCATCACTTCCCGCGAGTCGGCCATAGTTTTCAAACCCTTTTCCGCAGCCTTGAAGCTGTTGGCATTCGCCATTCAGCCTTTAAGTTCGGAAGAATTCCCCGCACAAACTGCGTTCGAGAGAATTCAGGTGTCCCGAGCATATATCAGCCCCGAAAGCACCCGAGGGAAAAGGCGGAGTTCCGCGAGTTACTGGGTTTTATGCCTGTTTTCTGGAAACCAGCCGAAAGAAGCTTAGGGCAGCATTCTATATATTGTATGATGCGGTACAGCTACCGCAATAGGATGTGGATGGGCTGGGAAGCCTTCTGCCCTTCTGTGTGAACCGTAACTAAAGTAGTAGAGACGGTACGAAGGTAGCAGGACACGCGACAAGCCGTTGATAATTGTGTGATTTGGGCAGAATTGCTAGGGCGTCTGTTGAAGACAATGTGAGAACCCCTTCAATGCCTGCGTCGACAGAGAGAATATTATCGAATCACAAGCTTTGCGGCCAGAGACTCGTAAAATCCGCTACCGAAAATCCAATCCTGCGGATGTTCCCGCGTGATATCAGCCGCAACCGCGAACAATGCGGTAGTCTAAATACTCTTTAGTCGGAGGAAAGACATTGCGTCAGCTTGATCGCCTGCAACCCCTGGCCCTTCTGATTTTACGGCTTGTAATCGGCACCATCATGATTGCGCATGGGTACTCCAAAGTGTTCGGCGGATTCTCCCACGTTCACGACATGGTCCAGCATCTAGGTTTTCCCGGCTGGATGGCCTATCTGCTCGCGGCGACGGAATTTTTCGGCGGCATCCTGATGATCGCTGGCCTGTTCACTCGCTTCGTAGCCGCGGCGATGGTCATCGATATGTCCGTCGCAATCTGGAAAATTCACTGGCACAACGGCTTGAAAGGCCCCGGCGGATTCGAATTTCCAATGTCCGTGGCCGCGATCGCGTTCGCGCTCATATTTTTCGGAGCAGGCCCAATCGCGCTGGATAGCATGCGCAAAGGCAGCGTCAGAGCGAAATCAAAAACTACTTAGCAGGGCTGCAGGTTCGCGTCCATTCTTTGGACGCAAACTTGAGCTTACTCACCGGCTATACTGATTTCGCTGCTTCTCCGCGTGACGCTCCAACCCCAACTGAATCAACCGCCCAATTAGATCGGAATACGATATACCTGAAGCCGCCCACAACTTGGGATACATGCTGATCGCCGTAAAGCCAGGCATAGTATTTATCTCATTCAAATAAATCTTGCGCGACTTCGGCTCCATCAAGAAATCAACTCGCGCCAGCCCCGCACAATCCACAGCTTTGAAAGCCGCGACTGCCAACCGCTGCACCGTTTTGATTTCGTTCTTGCTGAGCTTGGCGGGAATAATCAGCTGTGATCCTTCGTCAAGATATTTGGCGTTATAATCGTAAAATTCTGTGCTGGGTACGATCTCACCCGGCAAAGACGCCTCAGGCTGATCGTTGCCGAGAACTGAGCATTCAAGCTCGCGCGCCTTTTGTTTCGCGCCGCCCACGCCCTGCTCAATCACAATTTTGCGATCGAACTTCGCCGCCTCTTTAATCGCCGGGCCAAGCTGCTTGCCATCGCGAGCCTTGGAAATTCCTACCGACGATCCCAAATTCGCCGGCTTCACAAACACTGGATACTTCAGCTTGCGCTGTACAAGCTTCTCAACTTTTTTCGCATTCGTCTCCCACTCGCTGCGCAAAAAAGTAACGTGCTTCACGATCGGCAGTCCTGACGCGCGGAAAAGCGATTTCATAATGTCCTTGTCCATCCCCGCGGCCGAGCCCAGCACGCCCGCACCCACGTAAGGCATGTCCGCCAACTCCAGCAGCCCCTGGATGGTTCCGTCCTCGCCAAAAGTTCCATGCAGCACCGGAAAAATTACGTCAACATCAATCGCGCGGTCGGCAGCGCGACGAGTCAGCGCGTGCGACGATGCGTCCGTTTCAAACGGCGCAATCGAACCATGCCGATGAGGCTCCGGCGGCACGACTACCGATTCACCCTTCGCCAAAACCGCAGCGCCGGGAGTGGCTTCAGGATCGCCCGCGCGTAGATGCGTGTGGTCTTCAAATTTTCCCTGGAGCAAACGCTCCGCATCGGCTGCAGTCACCCATCGTCCTTGTTTGGTTATGCCGATGGGCACGACTTCATATTTATTTTTGTCGATGGCGTTGAACACAGACGCGGCTGAGAGCAGAGAGACTTCATGCTCTCCGCTGCGTCCGCCAAAGAGAATTCCCACTCGAATTTTTTTCATGACCTTTCAGTCTGGACGCGCAGCGCGTGCGCCGTCAATTGCCGCTTGGATTCCCGGGCGCGTTTACAGATTCAACAGGAGGAATCAAGCATTTCTGACCTCAGCTTTCGCTCCAAATCGATGCGCAAAAATATTGAACCCCTGATCTCCAAGATAGCTTGGAGGAGGCCAAGAAACATAACTACAACTGACCGGCCAAATCCTAACGGCAGCCTCATCCCACCTGGAATTGGGAGAAAGAACGGGCAGGCTGAGACCACGATGCAGTATATTTCTCCATCTAGGAGCAAGCAGTTGAACAAGAAGACGCCCAACTACATAGCTGAATGCAAACCATTCAACGCCAAAAAAGGGCGTACCCGGCCGAGTGTTCTCGTAGTGCCGAATGTTACATCTGGTGCTAAAGGCGGCCTCTCCTTGAAACGACCCGATCCAAATTTGCGTATTATCCGGAATGGCAAGCGAGGTTCTAAAGCGCTCCCGCGCGCCGCGAGTGAAAAATGGCTCACCCTCACAGTATGTGTAATCGGCGACAGCGGCCTTAAGAAATGTGTACGCGGAAAGAACTGAAAGGCCACTCGCTAATATCGACAGCGGAGCGCCTCCTACAATGAGGTCGGAGAATCCTGCCTTCACCTCCTCCCCAAGTTGAGCCATCCAGGTGCTGTTGCAGACCGAGCACACGACCGGAAGTTTGTGGTTTAGTTTTCCGGTATTCCATTCAATGGCGTCCTTTGTGAGCGTGCCATAACGCGCTCTGTAGCGCTTAGTCGGGACCGCTCGGTTCAGCCAGTCATCCCAAAGATGTTCGCCGGATAGCTTGGTAGCTTCGGTCGGGCAAAATGCGCACTTCTTCACTCTGCCAGCCTACCAAATCCATTGTTCAAGTAAAATAATTCCGCGAAAGTAGACTTGATCGTCGGAGAGCGTGCTTACAGAATCTTCTTTCCGAAGGCTGACAACGCTAATTCCACGGCCAAGTCGGCGGTTCGATTGTGCTCGTCTATTACCGGATTCACTTCGACAATTTCGAAACTTAGCATGCGGCCGTGGTCGGCGATGATTTCCATTGCGAGATGCGCCTCACGATAGGTTGCTCCTCCGCGAACCGGCGTGCCTACGCCGGGGGCGTCTTCGGGATCGACCCAATCCATGTCGAGGGAAACGTGGTAGCCGGCGGTGCCGCGTCCGGCGATGCGCAGAGCTTCTTCCATGACCGTGCGCATGCTGCGCTCGTCGATATCACGCATGGTGAAGACATGAATTCCGGCGCGGCGAACATGTTCTTTTTCGACGGCGTCTATGTCGCGCACTCCGACGAGAACACAGTTTTCCGGGCTGACTTTAGGACAAAAATCGAAAATATTGCAGAGCTCTGGCGGACCTAATCCCATGATTGCGGCCAGCGGCATGCCATGGACGTTTCCGCTGGGAGAACTGTCGGGCGTGTTGACGTCGGTGTGAGCGTCAATCCAGATAAGGCCGATTTTCTGGTTTTGACGCCGATAGAATTCGGCGACGCCGGCGACTGTTCCTGCGGCAATAGAATGATCGCCGCCGAGAGTGATCGGGACTTTGCCTGCTTCCAATGTTTTTACGATAAGTTCAGCGTGCTTGGTGCAGGTCGCCATGATTTCTTTTAGATATTTCGCGTGCGGGTCGCCTTCTTTTTTCTGCTCGGCGATGGCGACGGAGATATTTCCCGCGTCTTCGACCACGTGACCTAAGGCCTCGAGGCGCGCTTCGAGGCCCGCGACGCGCACCGCGGACGGGCCCATGTCTACCCCGCGGCGTGATTGGCCGAGGTCGAGGGGGACACCGATGACGCGAATTTTGCGGCCGGTAATGCTGGAGGATGAAGTGATGGTTGTCATAAGTTCAGGCTATTACCGCCGAGATCGCTGAGAACGCCGAGTCTGTTGGTAAAAAACCAAATGTTCGTTATCACGCTTAGGCTAACTTACCGTTGATTTCGCCGAGAATGCCGAGTCTGGGAATTCATTCACGATGCGTTTAAGACCGTCCTTTAGGACTCGGACGTGAAAGTTCAAAAGCAGTCCTACTCTCTTGTTCGACAGGCGAAGGTATGAGAGCAGTTGTGCATCGTGAATCGGAGCAAGTCGCTCGACCGCTTTGATTTCAACTATTACTGCATCTTCCACGACCAGGTCGAGCCGATACCCGCAGTCCAACTTCACATCTTTGTATACAACTGGTAGAGGCTTCTGCACGTCTAGTTTGAAACCCATTTGCCGCAGCTCAAAAGCTAAACAAACCTCGTAGGCCGATTCGAGTAACCCTGGTCCAAGGCCCTTATGCACCTCGATTGCCGCTCCGATGATACGCCGCGTGATCTGGTCGAGCCGATCTTTTTCTTCCAACTTGGCGCCCTCGGCGTGCTCGGCGGTAAAACGCCGTTACGGGTACAGTCTGTGCAGCGTTCTTGGAAACGGAATTGTTTCGCGCACGTGTTCCAGACCGCAGATCCAGGCTACTGCGCGTTCGATTCCCATGCCGAAGCCCGCGTGAGGCACGCTGCCGTATTTTCGTAAGTCCAAATACCACTTGAACGCTTCCTCTGGCAAGCCGTGCTCGTGAATGCGTTTCACTAACAGATCGTATGAAGCCATGCGCTGCGAGCCGCCGATAATTTCGCCGTAGCCCTCGGGTGCGAGCACATCCACGCACAGAGCGAGATCGGGGCGCTGGGGGTCGGGCTCCATGTAAAAAGCTTTTACTTTTGCGGGATAGCGATGCACCATCACCGGCCGGTCGAATTGCGACGAGATGTAAGTTTCGTCCGGTGAACCCAGGTCTCCGCCCCACTCGAAATTATTTTCCAGCGCGCCCTTGGCGTGTGCTTCTTGCAGCATCTTTACCGCTTCGTCGTAGGTGATGCGAGGAAATGGAGCCTCGATTTTTTCTAGTTTTGAAATATCGCGGCCGATGGTTTGCAGGTCGGGACGGCGGCGCTCGAGACATCGTTTTACCAGAAAGCTGAGCAGTCCCTCGGCTAGCGTCATTATGTCGTCGAGTTGTGCGTACGCGACTTCGGGTTCGACCATCCAGAATTCGGTCAGGTGACGGCGCGTTTTACTTTTCTCGGCGCGGAAGGTTGGGCCGAAAGAATACACCTTGCCGAGCGCCATGGCGGTGGCTTCGATGTAGAGCTGTCCGGACTGCGTCAGGTATGCCTGCTCGTCGAAATAATCCACGGGAAACAATGTCGTGGTTCCCTCACAGGCGGCCGGGGTGAGGATTGGCGGATCCGTCAAAGTGAAACCGCGTTCGTCGAAGAAGTCACGGGCTGCTTTGATGATTTCCGCGCGTACTCGGAGAATGGCTGCCTGGCGTGGCGTTCGCACCCAGAGGTGGCGATGCTCCATCAGGAAATCGACGCCGTGCTCTTTTAGGGAGATTGGGTACGGGTCATTTTCCGCTACGCGCTGCACCACCTGCACATTCGAGATGTCGAGTTCATATCCGCCGGGAGCGCGCTTGTCAGCGCGTACTTTGCCTTCGACGATTAGGCTCGATTCCTGGGTCAGACCTTTTAGCGCGTCGAATACTTCAGGAGCGACTGCGTTTTTTGGGACGACTCCCTGGATTACTCCTGAGCCATCGCGCAGTTGGGGGAAGAGCAGTTTGCCGCTCTCGCGAAGGTTGTAGAGCCAGCCGCGAATGGTTACGGTTTCGCCTTCGTGCTTGCCGATGTCGATGATTGTAGTTACGGGCGATGACATAGTTTGACGTGAGTCTTGCAAAATGTACCTCAGGGGCTAAAGCCCTGAATCTATCAGAGTCTTATCGGCTCGGCTAAACGGGTTGCGGAAAAAGTCATTTCCTGGCGATTAAACGTGGCGCCTGCGGCTAAAGCCGGACACATTTTCAGCAACTTGCGGTATGCCTGAAGGCATACCCTGATACGAAACAGGGCTTTTTCCGCACACTATGAAGCCGTGCCCCTTCAAAGCTTGCGGCTTTTCAAATTTTGCGGCCTTTCCAAGCTTGTGGCCCCTTCAAGGTTCGGCCAACATTCTGCGGGCGAGACGCCCGCAGGACAGCCGCCGAGACGGCAGCGCTACGAAGTTTCCAGTTTGTCGAATACTGCTTTCATTTTTTCTGTCGGATTTACTTTCTCGTCGGTTTCAATTTCCAGCAGCAACGGCGGAGTGTTCGGGGCCGACCGCAGCAGCTCCATGGCTTGTTTCCAGTCAATCGATCCACTGCCCGGCCACAGATGCGAATCACGATCTTTGGCGTTGTCGTGAACGTGAGTCGAATGGATGTAGGTTCTCACGGTCTCGAAGGCCTGCGGCACATCGCTCATGAGGTTGGCGTGACCGAAGTCGAAGCAGACGCCCACGTCATCGAAATGCGCAGCGCGGATAAATTCCACCAGACGCTCCGGGGTCGACAATTCGTTGGGAATATTTTCCAGCAGAATGCGCACTCCTAGCGGTTTGGCGAAAGCGCGCAGGTGCTCGACCGAGGTCATAGCAGCTTCGAATTTGCGATCGTCAAAAGATTCTCCAGTCGCGCCGAGATGCTGCACCAGAAAGCGGAAAGGGATTTGTTCGGCTAGTTCGAGAGCGCGCTTAATTTCGTCCATGGCTTCGATACGGCTCGCGCGATCGGTCGAAGCGACGTTGATGGGAGGCGCGCCGGTTCGTCCCCATTCGTAGTCGGCATAGAGAGGGGCGTGAACCGAGTTCAGAGTTACGCCGCTGGTGCGAAACCAGTCCGCAAGTTCGCGCACGTGTTGCTTGCGGTTGGCGTAGTCGACGTGCTGGCGCGCGGCGAAGATTTCGATTGTCTGTGCTCCGCCACGTACCAGTCCGTCCAGCAGGCCGGGGTGGAGGCGCTCTTTTACGAAGATGAATGTCGATATGGCTTTCAGCATTGGTGCGCTTTCATAATAGTTGATCGATGATAAATCGGTTGCCTCATTCTCGATGGCGGGGCCTGAAGGCGGTTGAAAGTCTCGCTTGCGGCACGCCCGAAGGCGCGCCATGATACGAATCGCACGGTGCGCCCAATTTCCAGCCTAATGCGTGCCCTGATACTAAGCCAAGGGTCATGCCAGCTACTAATAACCTACTGGCTTTCCGTTATTTCTTACGTCGCTTGCGCCCAGACGCTCGTTGGTTTTGAGATCGATTGCGGCGCATTCTCCGTCGCTCCAGTACGGGGTCCAATCTCCTGCCACAGTTTCTCCAATTTCAATTTTGTGTCCCATTCGTTGCAGCAAGTTCGAGGCGTCCGGAGAAAACCATTGCTCGACACTCACGATATCTGGCATCCATTGATTGTGGAAGCGCGGTGCGTTGACCGCCTCCTGAATGTTCATACCGTAGTCGACCACGCCCATCAGAATATTAGCAACCGTGGTGATAATTCGCGCGCCGCCGGGCGAACCTAGCACGAGGAAAAGTTTTCCGTCTTTCAGCACAATGGTCGGAGTCATGGCGGAAAGCGGCCGCTTGCCCGGTCCGATTGCGTTGGCCGGACCTTGAATCAGCCCGTAAAGATTCGGCACTCCGGGCTTCGAGGCGAAGTCATCCATTTCGTCATTCAGCAGAAATCCCAAGCCCTCGACCGTCACTCGCGAACCAAAGTTATCATTCAACGTCGTGGTTACGGAGACGGCGTTGCCGTCGGAATCGATTACGGAGTAATGGGTGGTGTGCTCGGGTTCCCGCACCATCGAAGGCTGGGAATGCTGCGAGGCGTACTGTTCCAACTCGCTGAAGATGGCGGGGCGCTTCAGGTCTTTACTTGCGCTGGCGTGCGCTGGATCAATCGATTCCCGCCAGGCCGCACCGTATTTTTTATCGATCAGTTGCGCTACCGGAATCTTGGAAAAATCGGGATCGCCCATGAACTCCGCACGGTCATAAAAGGCTCGGCGGAAAGCTTCCACGGTCAGATGGACTGATGCGGCCGAGCGATCGCCCGCCTTGGCCAGGTCGAAGCCTTCGAGAATGTTCAATATTTCCATCAGCGCTGTACCGCCCGAGGATGGAGGCGGGGCGCTGATAATTTCATAGCCCCGATAAGTGCCGCGTATGGGTTCGCGTTCCTTCACCTGGTAGTGAGCGAGATCGTCGGCTGTGACTAATCCGCCGCCCTTCTGCAGCGATGCGGCCAGTTCGCGGGCCATCGCTCCGTGATAAAAGTCGTCGGGATCTTTGGCGATACGCTCGAGGGTCCGCGCCAATTCTGGCTGGCGCAGAATCTCGCCTTGCTTGTAGTAATTTCCGTCTCGCTGGAAAATGCGATGTGACTCGGAAAACTTTGCCAGATCTTTGTCGCGAAGATCGCGCGCATCCTGCCACGCCAACGCGTAGCCGTCTTGCGCCAACTTGATGGCCGGAGCCATCACCTGAGCGAGTGTCAGCTTGCCGAATTGTTTTTCGGCGTAGACCATGCCTGCGACCGAGCCGGGCACGCCGATGGATTTGTATCCCACGACGCTGGCGTTTTCGATCACGTTGCCTTGAGCGTCGAGATACATGTTCGCGGTGGCTGCGGCGGGAGCTTTTTCGCGGTAGTCGATGAAGTGGACACGGCCGTCAGCTGTGCGGATGAGCATGAATCCGCCGCCGCCCAGATTGCCCGCCTGAGGATGAACCACGGCTAAAGCGAAGCCCGTGGCCACGGCGGCGTCAATCGCATTTCCGCCGGCTCGCATGATTTCGACTCCCGCTCGAGAGGCCAGCTCGTGAACGCTGACGACGATGGCGTGGGGGGCGTGGACGGGCTCGGTGGCCGCCGCGGCGGATGCGGAAAGAAGCACCAGCAGTGCCAGCGGCAGCACGAATCGGTTGCGCGTAAATCGCATTGGGTATAAGACTGGCCGGAAATCCCCACCCTAGTCGCAGAGAACGCGACTAGAGTGGGGCACCCTCTGAGGCTAGCGTAGGCTGCGAGGCAGAGTCAAATTCGGCTGTCGACTATCCGCTATCCGCTTTTTCTTGTGCGTGCTGTTTGTCGTTTGGTACGTCTTGCCCTTCGCCTTAACTCTTTTGGCTTTTATCCTGACCATTTCGTAGGACTGACGAATCAAGTCTTCGGTTTCTTGATCGCGCAAGACATCCAAACGCTCGAGCAAGACCCATTTGTAGCGACCCACATAGGGGGCGGGGCTAATTCCTTCTTGCTCGCATAACTCGGCAAAGGTTTCTGGAGTGCACTTGAAACACATGGTCGGCGGAACGGCGGCCAGGCTCAGCATGGCAAAGATTTTGGCGTTCACTTTGAAACAAAGAGTTTCGCCCCATTGCAGGGTTTCCTTTGTCTGGGGAAAATTGAGACAATAGTTTCGTAGGGATTCGACGTTCATGCTGGTTGGACGACCTGCATCAGATTAGCCTGTAATCAATCACTCAGGAGATTGGAAATGGAAACCCGGCGACTTGGCAACTCTGATTTATCTATTACTCCCGTAGGTTTTGGCGCATGGGCGATTGGCGGCGGTGGCTGGCAGTTTGGCTGGGGAGCGCAGGACGACGATGACTCCATTGCAGCCATTCACAGCGCGCTGGAAGCGGGTGTGAACTGGATCGATACGGCTGCGGTTTATGGTCTGGGGCATTCGGAGGAAGTGGTTGCCCGGGCACTGAAAAGCTGGACGGGGCCGAAGCCTTACGTCTTTACCAAGTGCGGAATGCGCTGGGATGCGGAGGGGAACGTTCGCAAGAGTCTGCATGCGGATTCGATTTCCTTCGAAATTGAAAACAGCTTGCGGCGTTTGGGAGTTGAGACCATCGATCTGTATCAGATTCACTGGCCGCCTGAACCAGACTCGCCCGAGCTTGAAGAAGGGTGGTCCATTCTGGCGGAGTTGAAGCGGCAAGGCAAGGTGCGGTGGATTGGAGTGTCGAATTTTGATGTTAAGCAGCTGCGGCGGGCACAAAAAATTGCGCCGGTTACGTCGCTGCAGCCGCCTTATTCGCTGATCAATCGCGGAGTTGAGGAAGATATTCTGCCTTATTGTTTGCGGGAAAACATTGGCGTCATCGTGTATTCGCCTATGGCTTCGGGACTTCTGACCGGGTCGATGACGCGTGAACGTGCCAGCAAGCTACCGAAAGACGACTGGCGCAGCAGCGATCCGCAATTCACACAGCCGCAACTTTCACGGAACCTTGCGCTGGTGGAGCAGTTGCGCGAGATTGGCAAGCGGCATGGCCGTTCGCCGGGCGAAGTCGCGATTGCGTGGACGCTGCGAAATCCGGCGGTGACGGGTGCGATCGTGGGGGCGCGGAATGCGCGCCAGGCCAGTGGAATCATGCGTGCGGGCGATTTCCGGCTCAGCGACAAAGAAGTAAATGAAATCGAAGAGTATTTTGAGCAGACCGCTGCTTAGGCTGATCGCTGCATTTAGACTTGCTGCCTTGCCTCACCTAGCGTGACGGTTACATCCATTTTGCGCTTGCCGCGATAGATGGTGACCCGGACTGAGTCGCCGGCGCGATGGTTGTTCATGACCTCGGCCAACTCTTGTTGATCTTCGACTTTCTTGCCGTCGATGGCGACGATCAGGTCACCGCCCAACATAATTGGCATATTCCCCAGAAACGCGCGCTCGCTCCCGCCTCGTAATCCCGCATTGTCCGCGGCTGCTCCCGGCACGACCTGCACGATCAATAGTCCATAATCAGAGGCCAGCCCCATCTGATCGGCCAAATTCGGATCAATGGGAATCGTGCTTACCCCCAGCGCCGGACGGCGGACCCGGCCGGAGGTAAGCAGATCGTTGATCACCGCTTTTGCTGTATTGATTGGAATGGCGAAGCCAATGCCTGCGCTCTGGCCGACACTGGAAGCGATCATGGTGTTTATGCCGATTACTTCGCCGTGCATATTGAGCAGTGGGCCGCCGGAATTCCCGGGATTGATGGAAGCGTCGGTTTGAATGGCGTCGTCTATCTTCATGCCATCCGGTTCCTGCACTTGGCGTATCGAACTGACAATGCCGCGGGTCAACGTTCCCCCGAGCCCAAACGGATTTCCGATCGCGTATACCTTCTGACCAACCTGCAAATTCGCAGAGTTCCCCAATACCATCGGGGTGAGGTCGGGCGCCTTGATCTGAATTACAGCCAAATCATGGGAGGGGTCGACGCCAACCACGGTCGCCGGAATTCCTCTTTTGCGATTATGCAGGGTCACTTCGATTTGCCGCGCTCCTGTGATGACGTGGTAGTTGGTTAATATGTGTCCCGCTTTGTCGATGATGAAGCCTGATCCCTGGCCTTCTTCCGGCATCAGTCCATAGAAAAAGTCCAGTGTCACTGCCTTTGATGTGATGTTCACCACCGAGTCAATGTTTTTGCGGTAGACGGAGATGTTGTTCTGTTCTTCGGCGTCGAGCGATTCGCTGCTTGACGCCTCGCTGATCTCAATTTTGTCTGGATGCCCGACCCAATCGGTCAGCGAGGCGCGTCCGGAACGATAGGTAGTGAAATAAAAAAAGCCGCCAGCGATAACGATGGCCAGCAACACAGGTCGAAGCAGCCTCATAATTCGGAACCCTTCCATGAGTTCATATCTCGATTGTAATAAATTATTGGTTTTCTGCAGACTTGCCGTTCCTATAGGGGGTGTTTACCAGAGAAATGGGATGAGCCGGAAACGAGTGCGAAGGCAGTATTCCGGATAGCCAGGGAGTTCCTGGCGGAGGACTTTTTCCTCGTTGAGCAGGCGCAAAACGTAAAAAAGCAATGAGAACGATAAAGGCAGGCAATGCGACGTATGAGCCGAGCGCCAAGGGTGTGAACAACCATGCCACCACGCTACCTAAGTAAAAAGGATGGCGAACGATACTGTACGGCCCGGTTGAAATAACTGTCTGTCCGGCCTCGACTTGAATAGTTCTTGAAGCGAAACTGTTAGTTTTCAGTGCCCAAATTACAAGAAAAAGACCGCCAAGAACCAATGCCTGTGAGAGCAGCATGAGCCACAGCGGCATCGGGCGCAAGAAAGTCCGCGACCACCCAAACCGGTAATCCAGACCGGGAATCAGGAAAGCAGCGAAAAAAATTGGCTTGGCGGCTCTAACCAGGAGTTTCTGTTCTCTAATCTTCTCTCGGCCGCGCAATCTGCGCTCGATTAATTGGCGATCGTGCTTATAGAAGTAAACGAAACAAAAGATGGTGGCAACGGACCAGACGGCTATGAAAACCCAGCCCTGCCAAAACCTCAAAGTGCCTGCGGGAATGAACAAAATCGCAGCCAGAACAATGAGGCCAAGAAAAAGACGAACGACCACTCTTGACTTAAGGCTCATTTTCGTCTGAAGGCTAGTTTGAATTTAAGAGCTTCGAACTCCGTGTGCGTGCGAATCGCGTTTGAGTGCAGCGTAAACTTTGGCGACTTGCTTCCGGGTTTCATCCAACGATCCTGAGTTATCGATTACATATTGTGCTGCCTTGATTTTTTCTGAGTCCGGCAGTTGAGCCGCCATGCGCCGATCGACTTCTCGGCGCGCGGTTTCTTGATCGACCCCTAAACGCGACGCCCAGCGTTGAATTCGCTGTTCGGGCTGGCAAGTCACCACGACCAGACAGTCGAAACGTTGGGTCGCTCCCGCTTCCAAAATTAATGCCGCCTCGACTATTGCAATCGCTTTTGGATCCTTGCGGCCAACTTCGTTCATCCACTCGTCCTGCCTTCTTATTACCGCGGGATGGACAATCTGGTTCAGCTCCTCAATACGGGATTTATTTTCTGGCGACGGGCTGAATGCAGCTTCGGCCAGGCGCGCCCGATTTACAGTGCCATCTGGATTGAGAATTGCGGTGCCGAAATGATTCACTACCTCTCGATAGACCGCTTCGCCGGGCTGCATGAGTTGGTGGGCGATCGCGTCCGCCTGAATCAAGTGCGCGCCGAGGGCGACAAACATTTCTCCTACCACGGATTTGCCCGAAGCAATTCCGCCGGTCAGTCCGACTTTCAGCAAAGCAGCCTCATACTTGCCAGAACCTTTTCACCACAGAGCCACAGAGACACAGAGAAAATCATTTTAGCTTCGTATCGATTGCTGAGATTTCGCCGTCTTTCCCCGCCGCAGCTTTGCGGCACGCACCGTGTTCGCCATCAACATCGCGATGGTCAGCGGGCCGACGCCGCCCGGCACCGGCGTAATCGCACCCGCTACCTCGGCCACCTGCGGGTGGACATCGCCAACCAGCGTCGAACCCTTGGTGCGAAAAGTTTCCTCGCGTTTTGCATTTCCCGCGAACAATCGTTCGAATTGGGCACGGTCCGTTACCTGATTCATTCCTACATCGATAACCGTCGCGCCTGGCTGCACGAACTCGCGCGTGATCATACCAGCGCGGCCAATCGCGGCGACCAGAATGTCGGCGCGGCGGCACACTTCGGGAAGGTCGCGGGTCTTCGAATGGCAGACCGTAACTGTGGCGTTGGCATTCAGCAGAAGCATTGCCACCGGCTTGCCTACGATGTCGCTGCGTCCCACGACCACCGCTTCCTGGCCGGCAACTGGAATCTTGCTGCGCTGGAGAATCTCCATGATGCCTGCCGGAGTGCATGGAACCAGCCCCGGGCGCTGGGTGGAGAGAAATCCAACATTCATAGGATGAAAGCCATCGACATCTTTCGCGGGATCGACTGCCATCAATACTCTCTTGGCATCGACCTGCGGAGGCAATGGAAGTTGTATGAGGATACCGTCGATCTCGTCGCGGCGGTTCAAGTCAGCGATCAGTTCAAGCAATTCTTCCGTCGAAACCGTCTCTGGCGGGGTATGCTGCTCGCTGTAGAGGCCGACTTCGCCGCTGCTTTTCACCTTCCCGCGAACATAAACTTCCGATGCCGGATTATGGCCGACTAGAACCACGGCCAGCCCTGGGCGCATTCCCGCCGCAGTCATTGTCTTCACTTCAGACGCGACCTCAGCCCGAATTTCAGTGGCGATCGTGTTGCCATCCAAAATAGTTGCGGCCATCAATCCTCGCTAGGTTTACCTACATTTGTCTCGGCAAATTCGCGCACCCGCTCCAACGCGTTTTGCAACTCGGCATGAAATTGTTCTTTCTGAGAATCGCTCGCATCCGCAGGCACGAACATTCTCCGGCTCACTCGCATCAATGCTCGGGAAAATGGCTTGGGAATCATCGACTGATCCCAAGTGTTCAGAATCCACGCCTTTTCCACGGCGATATGAAAAACGACCATGGGCGCTCCGGTGGCGCGCGCCAGCAGTACCGGCCCAGGTTTAGCCACGAAACGCGGACCGCGCGGACCATCGATGGTGAACGCCACCGTCCAGCCTTGCTCAAGTTCGCGTCTCATATTTAGCAGAGCCCGCACCGCACCGCGGCTGGTCGATCCCCGCACCTTTACGAAGCCAAACTTGCGAATAATCCGCCCCGTCCACTCGCCATCGAAACTATCGCTGCTCATCACCCTGACTTGCAAATTGCGCCAGACATAGGTCGCGGGGAAAATACAGTTATGCCAGAACGCGAAAACCACCGGGCGAGCGTCAAGCGATGTGGGAGCTCCATCTTCGAATGAAAGCGTTACGCGTAGCGTCGGGCCGATCAGGCGGATTGCCAGAAATCCAGCCCACGTGATCAGCCACAGCAAGAATCTCTGCCATAAGCTGTACGGGCGGGGCTGTCCAGATGTCTCGCCAGCGACCGCCGATGTGGTAGCTGTGCTCACTTCGGTATTGTACCGTCCGCTCGCACGGGCGGCTCGCCTGGCACCAGATCGGCCATCCCGAAGGTCTTGGAAGCGACACCTTGGGTCAGCTATCAAGAAACTTTGGATTAATGGTCCCCCGGCAGGTGAATTCCGGCTATGCTGCTTGCCTTAGGATGTAGCAAGCTATGATTGGTCATCCTGAGCAAAGCAAAAGATCCAGGTTCTTGCTGGGTGCCGACAGAAACCGAGATTCCTCGCTTCGCTCGGAAAGACAATGAGTTTGTTTGGGAGATGGCAATGGGGGTTTATTTTCGGAATGACAATGAGTTTATTTGGGAATAACAATGGGTTTATTTCGGAATGACCATTAGTTTATTAACGAGTTGAAAGGATAGCTGCCCATGCAACTGCACAAGAATTTTGTTCTCGTTTTGCTGCTCCTCGCCGTTCTCGGCTCAACTCTCGCTCTGGCGAAAAATGCGTCCAGCGATGAACAGGCCATTCGCGTTCTTGATGTCGCGTGGTCGCAGGCAGCGGGGGCAAAGGATTTGGACAAGACACTTTCCTTCTATGCCGATAACGCCTCCATGCTGCCCGCCAACGCCCCGATTGCCAATGGCAAAGACGCGATACGTGCAGCCTGGTCGCAGTTCATGGCCATGCCTGGTTTCTCGATAAGCTTTGCGCCAAACAAGATTGTCATCGCAAAGTCCGGCGACATGGCTTATGAAATCGGGACTTTCCACTCGACCCTTAACGATGCGCAGGGAAAGCCCGTAGCCAGCGTGGGCAAGTACGTAGTGAATTGGCAAAAGCGAGGCGGACAATGGAAGGTTGTGGCGGATATCTTCAACGACGATAAATAAATGGAGCAAGGCGGCGGGACGGCCGCGACCACCTGGATCAACGCTGGCGGACAGGAGTGTCTGGGCTACAGGGATTTCCAATGAACTCAGAAATTGGCGAGCGACTTCGTGATGCAGTTTCGCAAAACCATTGGGACGAAGCCGTCGCTCTGCTGCAGACCAGCGAGACCGCCCAAGCGGCTAAGGCATTGAGCGAACTTCCTTTCGATCAGCAACAATCTTTGTTTCGGCACTTGCCGCTGGATCTGGCCGCGGCTGTGGTCGCGCACTTTCCCTACTATCACCAGTACGTGCTGCTACATTCGCTGCCGGCGGAAGAAATGCGCGCGCTGGTCGACAGAATCAGTCCTGACGACCGCATGCGCTTCTTCGATGAACTTCCCGAGGAGGCGTGGCAGCGGCTGATGGACGAACTTTCGGGCGAGATACCAGTCCAGATCTCAGGCGAGCTCGAACCGGAAACGGTGGGCGCGCCGGAAGTTCAGCCGCGGACGCGAGGCGAAATTATCATTGAAGGACGCCAGATTGAAAAGTGCTATGCGCAACCGGATGGCAGGGAGATCCAGATCATCGCCCCCATGGATTTATCGGTCGAATCGGGAGCAATTTGCGCTCTGCTTGGGCCTTCTGGATCTGGCAAGTCGACTTTGCTGAGAATTCTTTCGGGACTGAGCTACCCAAAAGCATGCGACGTCGGACAATCCTCAGCGTTTCGTGCAATCGGCAATCTCGGGTTCGCGAACGCGACAGATAAGGCCGATTGCGCGCGCAGGTCCGAGCGGATTGCCGCCTCTTTACTTCGTATCCGCCCGAATTGGCCGCCCCTCTCGACAGGCTCCTCAGCACCGATCTTCGCTACTATCCAATCCAACGCGCGTAACAATTGCGCGTCATCTGCCGCGCGTAATTCTTTCGTCGTCATCGTGCGCTCCATCGCGGGTATGAGTGGATTCACACCGGCAGGCAGAGGCACTTCTAAGCCCGGAGTAATTCCTTTGTGCCAGAAGGAATGCGCGCTCGGGGTGAGCCATTCCGCAACGGCCAGCAGCAACGCGGACCCGCCCCGTAGCGGAAACTTTTCGAGTACCGTGCCCGTGCCGAATGTCGTTTCTCCGATGAGCGCAGCCCGATGCGCATCGCGCAACGCACCAACAACGATTTCCGCGCCGCTGGCGGAGCCGCCATTGATCAAAACAGCCATCGGAATGTTCGGCGCCAGAGCCCCCGGCTGCACCGGCACCGGTGTCGTTTTTCCGTTGGCGTCTTTGACCAGTAGAACGTTGCCACCGGTCAAGAACTGGCTGGCTACCGCCACCGCTTGATCCAGCGCGCCTCCTGGGTTGTTGCGCAAATCGAGAAGCAGTCCGCGAATACGTTGTTGCCGGATTGCGCGCAAGGCGGTACGCAGCTCCTTCGCCGCGTCATCGTCAAAACTGGAGATGCGCACATCCGCGACCTCCGTACCCGGCAATCGTTGCCACGTCACATCATCAAGCTTGATTACCGCCCGAACGATGCTGACGTCGCGGAGTCGATGAAGTTGTGCGCGTCCAGAATCCCCAGCGTGATTTCGCTGCCTACCGGTCCCGAAATCCGTTCGACCACCTGACTCAACGGCAATCCGGAAATGTCCCGCCCGTCGACGCTCACGATGATGTCCCCGCTGCGCAGACCGGCGTGTTGCGCCGGGGAGCCATCCAGCGGCGAGAGTCGACAACCGCATGGCCGTCCTTCATCTGAATTTCCACGCCGATGCCTTTAAGTTGTCCGCTTGGCTCCCACTGCCAATTGCTTTACCATGTCGGGAGTTAGAAACTCGCTGTGTCCGGTATCTCCGAGCGCATCCACCATCCCGCTGATGGCGCCATAAGTAAGGGCGGCAGATTGAAGCGCGGTTCGATCGACATAATGACGCCGAATAGTGTTCCATGCCTCTGCCATGAGTTTAAAATCCATAAATGCACCGGTCGGTACCACAGTCGCCCACGCAAACCGGTCGACTAGCATGCCCGCGGTCATGGCAAGCGCCAGGTACAGCACCATCAAAAGAGCCTGGCGTGGGGTTAGGGCGAAAGGGCGGGGTGCGTTTTCATCGTTCATGGCGTTGCGTCCATCATCTGCTACCCGGCGCCGGGTTGTCGGAAAAAATACGGGGACAGATCGCCATCTGAGCCCGAATAATGATTGGTGAGGCAGGCTTTACGGCCCACGATCTTTCCAGATGCCCGCCGCGACGGCGGGTTCGATAGGATCGAGAGGAAGATGATTATCCATGAGTTTAAGCCCTCATAGAGTAACAAGCCGCGGTTATTGGCCAGGCGTTAGGGGCCCCACCGCGACCCCTGCGACACCGCCCGTGCGTGATGCAGGGGCACCAACCATCGAGGCGGAAAGTCGTGCGCGACCAAGAAGACGGCGACCATTAGATGGTGTCGTAACGATCGAGTTCAATCGGCGAACGCTTCAAAAGGCATCACGCGCTCCGTTGACCGGTCGCGCCGCGCCAACAGCCTTCGCCCTTAAAGCCGATGAGTGAAACAGACGGTTCTCGCCACCACTTACCCACGGTGCGGGAGCGTCACCTTGACCGAGGTTGTTCGCGAAAACCTGCGGCGACTACGTCAATCCGGGGTATCCGGCCAGCTACCAGTCTTGCAATAATGCCGGTAGATACGGAGCTCTTCTACACGATCGATCTCCATGCCAATCCTGTACGGCGGCGATTTCTTGACGGCGTCGCGAGTCAAATCGACCGTTGCGATGCGGTCGACCCATTCGAATCCCGCGATCCACTGCGGCGCGACAAGGACGTGATGGCCCAGCCACCAATTGCTGGTGTTAACGATCATGTATCGGATCGCCCAGTTCCCTTCATCGACCAGAAAATCTTGCACGCGCCCGATGTCCCCATCGCTTGCGTGGAGATGGTAGTACATGACCGCCGCACCACTGCGTAGGTGGTGATCGTCGCGCATGTGTCGCTCAGCGGCGGCCTCTGCCTCCGACCGGACTTTCTCAGCCTGAGCGCGACGCTCATCAGGGTTCGTTCCTCGGTAGCCGAAGCGGGACATCAGCAGGTTGGGGGTCGCACCCATTCCCCATAAGCCGCCACCGCCCCAGTAGTGGGGATATCCGTAATAGCCGAGATGATCCATCTCATGCTGCAGCGACACCGGCTTGTCAGTATCGATGCCGGGACAGGCGCTCACCTGAGCCCTGGTGATCAATACGGGCAGAATCCTTTGCGCCGGGTTCGGTGTACCGATCGCCATCGGCGAGATCAGGACCTTGCGACTGGATAACCACTCTCCAGTAGCGACAATAAAATATCGGATCACCCACTTGTCGTCGTCGAAATATACGTCTTTCACGCTTCCGATGGTTCCATCAGTAGCGCCAATCGTGTAGTCCTTAAGGTCCGTCATGGTACGTAACATCGGTTATCCCCCAAGGAGAGCGTCCACCTCAGTGTCTCGGACACTGGTAGTGATCAAGGTGCGCAAGCTCCGGCGGCATCATCGCATACACCACTATCCATTCGGCAAAGCTCACAGTGACCCGTCACGCATCCGCATTTCGCCCATACGCAGCGGCCCTCGGGAACTACGTAGCGCTGTCCGGCGAGAATCGACCCGCAAATGCACCGGCTGCGGCTTCTCGATCGGCGGCGAGTCGCTGAGCCCACGGCGCGCGTCATCCAATGAGGCACGGAGGTAACCGCATCGCCAACCATGTGAGCCTCATGCATCTTCTCGTGCGCCATAAAGACAGCGTGCCGATGGGGAGGTTCCCGGGAATCGGCGGCTCCGGTCGATGGCAGCTTGCGGCGCTCTCGAGACAGTTGCCCGCGGCGCAGGCGATGATTCTTCCGACGCAGGCTTAAGGTGCAAGTACAGGCCTCACAACGTGCCGGCGGCGCAAATGAACGCAGCACGTTGCACGATCAACCGAACAGCATGTGGATGTTGATCGTGGGGCAAAATCCCCGATCAACACCGCATCCTCTTTAAAACATCTGAGTCGCACAGGAAAGGAACTCGCAAGGCCCGGCGACTGTCTCGCAGATGCATCGTTCGTTTGAAGCGATCGGAGTGCCCCAGGTGAGGTTTCTTTTCCTTGGTCTACTGCTGTGTATGATGCCAACGGCATTCGCGCAGCAGAACGTGCCGCTGAGGCCGACGATTCGCGTCGCGGCTACGGCCATGATCGCCGCCAAGCCGGATCGCGCGGAGATCGACATCGGAGTCATCACTCGAGGCCGCGCAGGCAGACCAGGCAGCAACGCAAATGCCAAGCAGGTCAGCACGGTGCTCATCGCGTTGCGTCACGCGGCGGGTGAAGGAACCGACATTCAGACGGTAAGCTACACGCTAACGCCGAACTATCGTTACGCGACCGGCTCAGAGCCGCTACTTGTGGGCTATACGGCTACCAATGTAGTGCGCGTGACACTCGATGACCTAAAGAAAGTGGGAATCGTCATCGACGCCGCCACGAGTTCGGTGCCAACCGCATTCAGGATATGCGATTCACTTTGCGCGAACCGGAGGGCGTCCGACTGCGGGCCTTACGCCAGGCAGCCCTCGAGGCTAACGGCGAGGCGGAAACGTTAGCCTCAGCCCTGGGCGTGAGGGTCTTAAGGGTATTGTCCGTTGAAGAGAACGGCGGTGCGGTTATCGCCAATACGCCGCATCATGTTCGCTCGCGGGCGGGGGCGCGCCGTGGAGGAATCGACGCCGATCGAGACCGGTACTCTCGATGTCAGTGCCAGTGTCGCACTGACGGTTGAGGTGGCAGATCACCGGGGCGAGTCGCCGTGACAAAAATCCGATCACGCAACAGCCTGTGCTAGTCGCTCCGCGTCGATACGTCGATGACATCGTTGCGCGAGGCGAGGGCGGGGGTGCCGGAACATTGGACGGCGTCTTGCTCGGCTCAGGCCTTGGCGGCCGGGGGGATTGCCGAGGTCGGGGAAGTCGGGGGAGCGGAGGATGATTTGGCCGCCTGCTCGCGCAGCAGCTGCTCGACCTGTTCTCGATCCATGACTTCCCGCTCCTCGAGCGCCGCGGCGAGCGCAAGGAGCACGGTGCGGCGCTCCGTCAGAATCTCGCGGGCGCGCCGCTGTGCCTCCTCGATCAGCGCGCGTGCCTCCGAGTCGATGATCCGCGCGCTATCCTCGCTGAAGTTTCGCTCCTCCTCGCCTGCGACCCCGAGGAAAGCCAGTTGCTGGTGCCGTCCGTAGGTCAGAAGCCCGAGCTTCTGGCTCATGCCGAGCTGCGTGACCATGGTGCGTGCGATTTCGCTCGCGTGCTCGAGATCGTTCTGCGCCCCGCTCGAGACATCGCCCAGAACCAGCTCCTCGGCAACGCGGCCCGCGAGGAGAATCGCGAGCTGATCCTTGAATTGCTGCTCGGTGGACAGGAACTTCTCCTCGACCGGGAGCTGCAGGGTATAGCCGAGCGCCGCGACACCGTGCGGAATGATCGAAACCTTGTGCAGTGGCTCGCCCGTCGGCACGTTGAGCGCGACCAGCGTGTGCCCGGATTCGTGCACGGCGACTCGGTGCTTCTCCTCGGCGTTCAACACCCGGTGCTTCTTTTCCGGGCCGGCGATGACCCGGTCGATCGCTTCCTCGAAGTCCGACCGGGTGATCGCAGCGTGCCCATGGCGCACGGCCCGGATCGCGGACTCGTTGGCGATATTCGCAAGGTCCGCGCCCACGAAGCCCGGCGTGCGCTGCGCCACCACGCGCAGATCCACGTCGGAGGCGAGTTTCATCGCGCGCGTGTGCAGGCGCAAAATCGCCTCGCGATCCACCAGGTCCGGCTTGTCGACGATGATCTGCCGATCGAACCGCCCGGCGCGCAGCAGTGCCTTGTCGAGAATCTCGGGACGGTTGGTCGCCGCCATCACCACCACCCCGGTGGACGGATCGAACCCGTCCATTTCGGAGAGCAGCTGGTTCAGCGTCTGCTCGCGCTCGTCGTGCCCTCCGAGGCTCGGGCCGATGCCGCGGGCGCCACCCACCGCGTCGAGCTCGTCGATGAAGACGATGCAGGGGGCTTTTTCTCGCGCTTGCTCGAACAGTTCGCGCACGCGTGCCGCTCCCATACCGACGAACAGTTCGATGAACTCCGAGCCGCTGATGCTGAAGAAGGGCACCCCCGCTTCACCCGCGACCGCCCGGGCGAGCAGGGTCTTGCCCGTACCGGGCGGTCCGACCAGCAAAGCCCCCTTGGGCATCCGGCCGCCGAGACTCTGGATGCGGGTCGGGTCTTTGAGGAAGTCGATCACTTCCTTCAGTTCCTCCTTCGCCTCCTCCGCCCCGGCGACATCATCGAAGGTCACACGCACGCCGGTTTCGGCGTGAATATGTACGCGGTTGGCGCCAAGATTTAGGAGTCCGCGGCTGCCCATTCGTCTCGAGAACCACGTCCAGAGCAGCGAGAGCGCGACGAACGGCAGTACCCATCCGCGTAGCAGATCGATCAGCCAATGCGTCTGGTGCACCACGGAGAACTTGACGCCGTGTTGCGCCAGCAGCTGCGCGAGCGCATCGTCGTCCGGCCTTTGGGTGATGAACGGGCGAGGCTTGTGCGTCTTCGGGTCGACTTCCGAGAGCGTGCCGCTGATGATCTGATCGCCGAGCGTTGCCTCCTTCACCTCGCCCTTGTCCAGATGCTGGAGAAATTCGCTGTAGGGGATTTGCTGCTCGCTGACCTGCTGCGCACCTTGCCAGAACCACAACGATCCGAGCGTCGCCATGATGTAGATCCACCACATGTTACCGGGTTGCTGCCAGAACTTGCCGGGCCCGCGCTTGTTGATCTCGAGTTCCGGCTTCTTCGGCCCGAAGCTGAGACCCGATTTCTTTGAATCAGCCACCGCGGCCGTTCCGTGTTATCGATTGGGTCATGACGTTGCTGCCTCTCTTTACTCTCCGTTCAGTGGCGCACCATACTACCGGCCTGTCATGGAATGCGCAGGCTCCAGAGTTGGGCCAAATCGGCCCATTCGAGAGCCCTTGTCCACAGCCCGGAATGCCTGACCCGCGAGCTCCTTGCGGCCGAGCTTGAGATAGGCGATGCCCAGGCTCACTTGCGCTTCGTCCGCGTCCTGCAGCCCTCCCTTGTGCAGGCCTTGCGTGAGCGCGTCCACGGCTTGCTGATATTGGGCTTCACTCAAGTATATCTGGCCGACCAGCATGTCATCTCGACCGGTCGCTTCGGTTGCGGCTTTCGCCGCAAGCCGAGGCAGCTGGTCCCGAGTCTCAGCGGCTTTCTTCTCGACCATCTCGAGAAGGTGTTGGTTGTCCTCGGCAGGCGGTTCGGGCCGGAAAACAAGCCCGCCTTCGTGCCTCGTTCGAGCGCCTGCAGCGCCTCGGCGGGCGCCGGCGGCATTGACCGCATCAAATGCCATGGCCTCACAGCGTCGGGGCGCTTCAGTAGCCCGAGGTCGTACGCAGCCATCGATACCCGAAAGCAACGGGATCATCATGAGCATGCGGGGAAAACAGGTGGATCAGCGCGGTCCATTCCTCGGGCCGCTGATAGTACCGGACCAATTTCAAGAGCGCGCTCTTCATGCCTTGAACGTTGTGGAGACGAAAGTAAGAGTCATCTTCGACGCGAAGCCAGCTCTCCTTGGGTACTTCCCGGCGCGCTCGGCGTCGGCAATCGCGACCGCCATGGTAGCCGCGGCCTCTGCAGAGTCACCCATTCTGAAATAGGAGTCCCCGAGGATGCTCCGGATGTCCGCTCTGATCCGGATGCCGAGTGCGAGGTACTTGTCGGCCCATTTCGCCGCCTTCGGATAGCTCCCCAATCGAAAATACATTTCGGCGATGGATTTGCCAAGCTCGCTGGCTTGTTGGGCAGGAATGAGCGGCGACTCTAGAAGGCGCTCGTAGACGAGAGCGGCCTGTTCGTACTTGTTCTGCCGGTACAGGACGTAGCCGAGGAGGTCGTCGATGTTGTATTCGTCCTTGTCGGTCTTGTGGGCCGCGGTCTGCGCTTGCTTGATATCCGCGAGCGCCGCGTCCCAGTTCTTCTTGCGTATCGCCTGCTCCGTGCGGCAATCAGGGGTTTTACCACCCCCGCGCTCAGCACCTCGGGCGCGGTCTGATCCGCGGCCATGACGTGCTCGAGACACGATAGTCGCGGGTCCAGCAGATATTGCGACGAGGAATGCTTGCATTACGATACGACGGATACGGGCGTCGATGGTTACCTCCAAACGAAGGTCGGTTCCGCATGCATCTCACCCTGGCACACGATCAGACGACCTGGTGTCTTTGTCGTTACGGAAAAGCCTTCGGCGTCTCAGGCAGGACTGACCGTTGCCCATGGTGCTGCTCACGGTTGAGAAGCGGATCGCGCGGGAATGGGCAGGGTGTAATAGAACCTGGGCGCCGTTCTCAATGTGAGCATGGCAGGTCGGCATTGAAGGTTCTCCAGGTCAAAGCGCGTGGTTTTCTTGAAGCTCTTGACGGCGGCATCTTGCCACTGGCTGTCGAGCACCTCGGCGACAATCTGCCTCCCTCCGTCGCCGGGTAGGTTTTTGCACTCGCCCCATTGCAGCGAAAATGCGTGATCCGGGTTGGTGCCGCGATAAAACATCGTGACCACTAGCCGATCGGTGCGGCCGTCGTAATAAACATTGGCAAAGTTATCCGCCAAGGCGCCGGTAGCAAACATGGCGCCCAGCGCACCCAGCAGCGCCAAGGCACTGACGGTGAGTCGTGAACATTTCTGAGCGGCACCGAGAACACAATTTAGGCTGCCCACGGCATTCAAACCTCTCGAATCGATAAGTGGCCTTCGTAACCTATTAATAGATCCTGTTTCTGTGGAGCGAACACGTTTTCTTCGGCTCATCCGCGTGGATACGGGGATCCATCTAGATACCGATGACCGCCCACAATCGGCGATAAGCGCCTGCATCGACGAGCGCCACGAACAATAGCCCCGTGATCGCGCCATCGATGTGCGCGGTGTGGTTGATTCCATCTTCCCCGCGTCGCGATGAATACCAGCTGTACAGCAAATATCCCACTGCAAAGAGGGGAGCCGGTATGGGAATCGGAATGGGTAGAATGAACAGGGACTGCCGTGGGAAATACACGATCGCCGCGAACAGGACGGCCGATACGGCGCCTGACGCGCCGAGGGAGGCATAGCGGTCGTCGTTGCGATGTTGAAGATAGGTGCGCATATTACTCACGATCAAGGCGAGTACGTACAGCAGTACAAGGCGCTGAGTACCCACGACCCGCTCCAATGGTGGACCGAAGAAGTAGAAGGTCAGCATGTTAAATAGCAAATGTGAGCTATTGAGGTGCACCAAACCACTGGTTAGCAACGTGTAGTAGTGTTGCTTGCGCACCAAGTCGTACGGCCGAAACATGCTCACCTCGATCAGGCCGGGCTTTGCATACAAGCCCGTCAGGCTGACCGCAGCGGTCAGGAGCAAGATGAATAACGAACCTGGCGTATGGGCGATCAATGTCAGTTCACACCAAGATGTGTAATCCGTGGCGGTTCGGTTCAATTACCGGTAGCACCGACGCGCATTTGGGTTTGTCACGTCAACGCGGCGTCGTCCCGATCAAAAATGCTTGTCGAAATTCCACCTCATCAACCGTGAAGGGTCGCGTCCGCCCGGGAGCCGACACAAGCCCGTTCCGAACTACGCGAGCAACCGACTGGACCTGAAGAGCCAGTCTGCGGTGCGCCTCCTCCGCCATACAGCCCTTGCAATCGAGATATCAGTTCATCGAGACCCTTCTCTTCAATTTCCTCGGAGAAATCCCCGCGAAAGCTCGTCAGATAGCTAATGCCCTCGAATGCAATGTCATACACCTTCCATCCCTGATTGGTGCGATGCAGGGAGTAATTCACATGTACGATGTCGCCATCGCTGCGACGCACGAGGGTCTCCACCGTCGCATACGTCGCATTCGGCGCCCCTCGGTAAGGCAGCACCTGCAGTCGGTCAAGGCTGAAGCCGGTCAAATCCGCGCCGAAGTTGTGCAAGAGCAGGTGATAGAAAGCGTCGATGAAACGCGGCCGCTGCTGACTACTGGCGTCGTCCCAGTGGTGAGCGAGCACCAGCCGTGCGGCAAGATTGGCATCGAAGTGCGGCAGTACCATCGCTACGGACGAGATGGTCAAGCGGGGCGGAATCGGGGGTGTATTTGGCGCGATTCGCAGCGATGTCAGTGAGCAGCGTCCGAGCCACCGCGGTAACAACGTCCGCTGGATTGTCGATGCCGACCTTGACGATTCCGGGAGCGGTTGCTGACCCACAGCCCCAACTGAGCGCGAGCAGAGCCCCGATCAATATGGCAGCGCTGCGCCCTTCATGGTTTCGTCGCATCACGATTCTTGCCACTGCGATACGATTCGAGCGCCGTTGCGCTCGCCTACACACCAATTAACCCGAGCGGTCGCCGAACCGGGAAGCGATCGGTGACCGATTTCAAGTTTACTCCAGGTTTGCTGTGGATGCTCGTGCGCGCCGCTCGCCCCTGCCTTCGTGGCGGCTATGTGCGGCATCGCACAGACAGCCATCTGCTGGACTCGACAGAAGATTGCAAAAAGGCGATCAAAGGGGGCCAAGGAGTAATAGCCACTCACTCACGAGCATGAGCGGCTGCAATCTCTTCCGGGGAGTACACGGGGCCTTTCGCGGACATCACTACGTATGTGGGGGCGCCTACGATCTTGCAGGAGATCTCGGTCTGTACTGCGCGCACCCCACGATTAGGCGAGCGCGAATCCGGCCACTCCAGGATATGGCGCCGGCAGGCGGGCTCGTTCATAGATGGTAGGCTGCAAAGATCTCACGGCGACACTTTAGCAGCGAACCATGACCCAACGAACCCGACCGATCCGTCGACGAGCCTTGACTGGTTCGGACTACAATACATTGGCGCAATTTCGCTATCTCATACGCCAACTCTTTGCGGAACGGCTTAATCTGCGGCCCCACAGCACCGTGGGGCTCGTTAATCGCTTGGCGCGCCGCGGATCGGTGCATCGCCGTCCGGATCCGCGGGATGCGCGGCGAGTGCGAGTCGAGGTGAGTGCGCGCGGGGAAAGCTTCTCGCTCAATTGTCGCGAGTGCATCGTCAGGAGTTGCGAAGGATCGCCCCGTTACTCAGGCGACTGCTCGCTCATTTGGAATGAGCCCGTGAGGAGCCCGCTGACATCGCTGAGATTCGGCGTCAGTTACTGGAATGCGATTTCGCCGTCGGCGCCGGGGAAGGGCGCAAAGGCGGCCGGTGCGAGGCAAGTAATGATCGTCGTGGGATAGACCGTGATTGGATGAGAGAAAGTGCCGTGCGGAGGTTAGAAGTGCGACGCGCGAGCCGCACGAAAGCCGTGAACCGGTTGAGCATCCTTTCGAGCGACTGCGAGAGCACATGAATGGCCTCCCCCGGATTTCCGCGCCAAAAATGGCGGTTACCGCAGAGGTCGATGCCGATTCTCGTTAGGGCTTATGAGGCTGTTTGGTCTCGGTAGGACGTCACCGCATCGCCCAGAGCGGCCCGCAGAGCAGCAAGCCAGGGCTCGTAGTTTTGCCACTGGTCGATGCCTTCGCGGCTGATGGGCTGCCGCACCTGCTCGGAACTCGCCGTGCGCACGTTGCGCGGGGTTTTGTGGAACTCCAGACAGGCCGGCTCGAAGGGCAGACCGCAGAAGTCCAGGATGCGGCGCACGTTGCCCTCAAGGTCATCTACCACGTCTTCGTGATGCACGGTCAGGATCCGCCCGGGCAGCGCCACGTTCCAGTGCCGCATGATTTCAAGGTAGGTGCGGTAGTAGCGTGCGATGTCATTGATGTTGTAGCTGAACTCCTGCCCGCTGTAGAACAGCTGCTTGAGATTGCCGAAGCAACAGGCCATGGGTTCGCGCCGGACATCGATGATCTTTGCGTTCGGCAGCATCAGATGGATGAGGCCGATGTCGCGGAAGTTGTTCGGCATTTTGTCGATGAAGTACGGGCGCCCCGTCCGACGGTACACCCGCGTTTCGGTTAAGAAGCGTTCGCCGAAGCGCATGAACTCCTCCGCGGTCAGCTCCGTCAGCACACCTGGATAGCGCGGGTTGTCCAGGTCCGTGCCGCGACCCCGCAGCTCCATGACAATGCGTTGGACATCAGCGAGTTCCTGGGTGCCCTCGACTTGGGAGTGCGAAGCCAGGATCTGCTCGATGAGCGTCGAGCCGGAGCGAGGCAGGCCGAGGATGAAAATGGGATCCGGATCCGCCACGCCCCACCCTTGCCGCGCTGCGAAGAATTCCTTCGTGCACACCTGCTTCGACAGCCGGGTGTGGATCTCGGTGATCTGGGGTAGGTGGCGAATCTCGGCGTGCTTGAGGGCATTGCCGCGCTCGTAGAACGCCCAGGATTCTTCATATCGGCCCTGGTCCTCCAGCGCCTTGCCCAGCGCGAAGCACAGGTGGTATCGGTCTACCGGGCAGGTGGCCGGCGCCGCTTCCGCGTGCGCGCATGCGCGCGATCTCATCTTCAGCAAAGCGGTAGGTCTTGAGGTTGGCCAGGCTCCACCAGGCCTCGCCCGAGTCCGGCCAGGCGGCGATGGCTGCGTGATATTCCTGAATGGCTTGCGGCTGCCGACCGACGGTTTTCAGCAAGTCTGCCAGCCACAGGTGCAGGTCCGCGGTCTCGGTTCCGGTTGCGGCGCCTTCGGCCAGCAGCCGGCGGTACAGGCGAATGATAGGTTCGTAATCGCCGAGTCCCACGCAGGCCGCCGCGTACAGCTTCAGATAATCTCGGTTACCGGGCTCGAGTTGCAGTAGCGTGTCCATTTCCTGCCGCGCCCGCAGGTGCTTCTGCCGCTTGTACAGCACACCGGCGTAGTCGGCTCGCGCTGCCCCGTAGTCCGGTGCCAGCTTCAGGACGGATTCCAGCAACCGTTCGGCGTCATCCAGCACGTCGCGCTGGATGCCGATGCGGGCCAGCAGACGCATGGCTTCGACATGATCACCGTGCTGAAGCAAGTAGGCGCGGACGATGCTTTCCGCCGGCGTCAACTCGCCGTCAGAGAACATGCTGCCTGCCTGGACGATGGGCAGTGGCAGCTTCTGTAGAGCGGCGATGTGCTCGGCTGCGGTGGCGGCGTTGTGCGGGTCTCCCGTCATACGGTATAGACCGTGCAGCATTCGCCAGCTGTCGGGCAGCGCCTGGTTGATGTTTACGCCGCGCCGGAATGCCTCGATGGCCCTGGGGGCATCCCGCAGGGCGACGTAGCAGTGGCCGCGCTCCTGGTGCAGTCGGCTGTATCGCGGGTGATGCTGCTCCAGGCGTTGAAGGAGCTCGAGCGCGTCCGTGACCCGATTCAAAAAGCGCAAGTTCATCGCCGCCAGGTACAACAGGTCACGGTCTTCGGGGTGCTGAGCCAGCAGCGGGTCGATGCCTGCCATCGCCGCAATGTAATGACCTGTTCGCGTAAGTTCTTGCAGGCGAAGAATCTCCTGCTCCAGCTGCGCGTTCATGGTGGTAAGAATCATTCACCTTCCAATGACGGGAAGGTCAAGCAGTGCCTGCCGCGGCTGGACCCGCGGCCGCGGCGGCACACCCCGCTCATCGCCTCAGATCAGACAGGAACTTTCAGGGTGACAAGGCCACCCATCGCCGGATCCGAAATGCTCTCGCGGCCGGTCTCGATGTGGCCCGCGAAGCGATACTCGAAGGTCGGGTCCTGCTCGACCGTGATGACGAGGTCATACCAACCCTGAAACTCATCCAACGACCAGTCGTACACAAATTCCTCGCCTTGGCGGGTGAAGAACGCCGGGACGGTCCTACCTGTATAGGCGTCGGTCACCGTGACGCTCGCCTTGTTCTCGGTCACGTTGGCGATTTGCAACACGAACGAACCGCAGCCCCCGAATCCGTGCGTCGCAGTAACGCCAAGCACCGCGGCGGCGCCGTCGTTGCTGCCGCTGAACTGGCGCAGGAAGCCGTTCGGGCCGTAAACCGACAGGCTGTAGACCACCGAAATGTCCCAGGTGCCCGACAGCGACTTGCCCGATTCTACGGTGTAGGCGCGCACAGCGTCGGCGGCGTTGACCGAACGCACCGAGAACACCGCGGCGTTGCGGCCGGTGTTGATGAACGTCAGGGTCACGGTGCCAGCGGAGGCGTTCAGCTCAGCGGTGACCTCCAGGTCGTACGGAAGGGCGCGCGCCGGGCGCACGCCCTGCTCCTGCTTCGGGATGCCTAGGGTGATCTGCGAAACAGTTGAAGGAGTCAGGCTGGAACCGCCGCCCGAAGGCAGTTCCTCCGGCAGCCACGCGGATGTGTTCGGTAGCCGCGGGGTCGGACCGTTGGGGTTGGCGAAGTTGAAGAAGGAGGTCAAATCACTACTCACGGCACGGCGCCAGGGCGTGATGTTCGGGCAATGCACCCCGAAGCGCTTCTCTATGAACTTGACGACCGAGGTGTGATCCGACAGTTCAGAGTTCACGTAACCACCCTTGCTCCAGGGCGAGATCGCCAGGAACGGTACACGGAAGCCGAAGCCCAGTGGCAGCGCAGGCGAGCCCGGCACCTGCTCATAGTTGGCGGTGATTGTCGTGGCACCGTCCGACCCGTCAGTGCTGATCGCCGGGACTGGCGCCGGCAGGTGGTCGAAGGAACCATCGTTCTCGTCGTAGTTGACGATGAACACGGTCTTGCTGAACACCTCCGGGTTGGAAGTGAGGATGTCCAGCACCTGAGAGATGTACCAGGCACCGTAACCGTTCGGGGCGGCCGGGTGCTCGCTATAACCGTAGGGGGCGATCAGCCAAGATACCTGCGGCAGCGTGCCGTTCTTTACGTCGCTCTGAAACTCGGCAAACAGGCCCTCGGCCCAGCTCTCCCACGCAGCGCGGGGCGCCGTGAGCGCGGGGGTGTTGTAGGCGAGGGCGGTTCCCGTCGCGGCCTTCTGGAACAGCGGCGAGCTCGCCGGCGCAGCGACGTACTGTTGGAAGTACAACACCGGGTTGTCGGTGTAGGTGCCGACGAAGCTGCCATTGCAGACCGCTTGACCAGCGGAGTTCGTCGGAATCGGCCCGCTGCCCTGGTCGTTGGTGACGACGGTCGGGGTCGACACCGAGTCACCCACGATATCCTGGTAGATGCGCCAGCTGACGCCGCCGGCCTGCAGCATCTCCGGGTAGGTCGGCCACGACAGCGGATAGCCATTCACATAACCGTTGCTGAGCACGATGCCGGCGCCATGGCCGTTGGTGCCCTGGGCGGTTGGGGTACCGTTGGGCAGGATGTTGCCCGGGATGTTGCCGTTGCAACCCGTCCACAGGTAGCAGCGGTTCACGTTGGTCGGACCACGGAACGAGCAGTAGTAGTTGTCGCCGACCGTGAAGGCATCGGCCAGCGCGCGGTGATACGGAACGTCCGGGCGCTCCCGGTACGCCATGGTCAGGGGGTTCTTGGCCGGGACCCAGCCATCCCACTCACCGCCGTCTCGAGCTTCGGTGCCGAGAGGCCAGCCGTGGTCCAGTCCTGGACGGTACACCAGATTCAAGCTGTCGATCGGAGGGGTGGCGGAGGGCGCGTTCGCTGCGGTCGCGGCCGACGCATTGATCTGGAATGGCGGCACCACCAGATCGGCGGTCACACCGCCGTACTGATTGGCGGGCCAGCCATAGGTCACGCCGTTTTCCACATAGCCGGTGGCGGGAGCGCCGAACGTCGGCGCGGCCGGCTGCAGGAACACGGGGTTACCGTTCTTCTGCTTGACCGCGCGCGGGTCGGAGAAGCCGCGCACACCGCGCAGGGTACCGAATACCTCGTCGAACGAGTTGTTCTCCTGCATCAGGATGACGATGTGCTCGACATCCTGGATGGTGCCGCTCTTGAAGTTCGCCGGAATGGTCAGCGCCTTGGCGATGGACGAGTCGAGGAGGGCGGCGGCGGAGCCCAGGCCCATCAGCTGCAAAAATTCACGACGGTCCGTCAGCTTGCGATCATTTGCCACAAAATCCCCCTTGCCGGATAGAGATCCAGGCGTTGAATTCAACGAAGTGGAAGCGACCTGCTGCCACGCGACTGGATCGTCAGCCTAGGGCGGGATTGTTATGTCGCAGTGAAGAGTTTGTGACGCAATCATGGCATCCTGTGTCGTCATGAGTTCCTCAGCCGAACTGCTGTCGCAATTCCCACAGAACCGCGGCGAGCTTTACCTGCAGGCCATGAACTTGCGCTTGCTCAACCACTTCGATGAGGCGCTGGGCGTACTGGAGCGGCTGCAGCATCTGGATCCCCGTTACAGCCGCTTGTACGAGGAGCGTGGCCACTGTTACGCCGCTCTGAGCAATGCCCCGAAAGCCATCGACGCCTTCTGGCAGGCCGTGAATATCAACGCCGCCCTGCCGGCCAGTTGGCAGATGCTGCACACCCTGTATCAGGGAATGGGAGATGAAGAGAACGCCGCCAGGATCGCGGATCGTCTCGCCACGCTGCGCAACCTGCCCCCGGAGGTCATCCAGGCCGGCAGCCTGTTCGCTGACGGGGACTTCGTCCATGCCGAGCGCGTCCTGCGGATATACCTGGCGCTGCATGGCGAGCACATCGAGGCCATGCGACTGCTGGGGCGCGTCTGCATCGCACGCGGGTTGCGGGACGATGCGGAGCTGCTGCTGGAAGCGGTCGTGCAGCGGGTCCCCGGCTACCGCGCCGCGCGTGCCGACTACGCTCGAGCGTTGCTCGATCAACACAAGTACGTGCGGTCCCGCCAGGAGATCCAGCAGCTGCTCGAGCTCGATCCGGATAACAGAGCGTACCTGCGGCAGTACGGAGAGGCCTGCATCAGGCAGGGTGACTATGAGCCCGGGATCAGCCTGTACCGTCGGCTGCTGGGCGATGCCCGGCCGGGACGGGAATCCGCAGAGCTGCACTTGTGGATCGCGTTCTCCCTAAGAGCCATGGGGCACCGGACGGAGGCGATCCAGGGCTATCGTGCCGCCATCGACGCCTTGCCGGACTCGGGCGAGGCCTGGTGGAGCCTGGCTAACCTCAAGACCTACCGCTTTGCGGAAGATGAGATCGCGCGCATGCGCACAGTGGAAGCGGCACCGGCCACCTCGCTGGTAGACCGATACCACTTGTGCTTCGCGCTCGGCAAGGCGCTGGAGGACCAGCGCCGGTATGAAGAATCTTGGGCGTTCTATGAGCGTGGCAATGCCCTCAGGCACGCGGAAGTTTGTTACCTGCCCAGGCCCGCCGAGGTCCACGTCCGGCTGACGAAGCGGGTCTGCACACGGGAATTCTTCGAGACGCGCAGGGGCTGGGGCGTCGCGGACGCGGATCCCATCTTCATCCTGGGGCTGACGCGCTCCGGCTCAACGCTCATCGAGCAGATTCTGGCTTCGCATTCAGAGGTCGAGGGCACCCAGGAACTGGCGGATATCCAACGCATCGTCATGACGTTGCGCGGCCGCGCCACGGACCCGGAGAACCCGCGCTACCCGGGAGTGCTGGCCGAGTTGGGACCGGAGGAGTTCCGCAAGTTCGGCGAAGGCTTCTTGACCGACACCCGGATCTACCGCCAGAAGTCGCGCCCTTTCTTCATCGACAAGCTGCCGGACAATTTCCGCGACATCGGCCTCATCCGCTTGATGCTGCCGAATGCGAAAATCATCGACGCTCGCCGCGATCCCATGGCCTGCTGCTTCGGCAACCTCAAGCAACTGTTCTCGGGCGGCCAGGAGTTCAGTTACAGCATGGGGGACATTGCGCACTACTACCGCAACTATCTCGAGCTCATGCGGCACTGGAGCGAGGCGTTGCCGGGGTGGATCCTGACGGTGCAACACGAAGACATGGTGGAGAACCTGGAGGGCACTGTGCGCCGCATCCTGGACTTCTGCGGCCTGCGCTTCGAGCCAGGCTGCCTGGAGTTCCATGAGACTGAACGTAACGTGCGCACGGCGAGTTCCGAGCAGGTGCGACAGCCCCTCAGCCGCGAAGGCGTCGACCAGTGGAGGAATTACGAACCCTGGCTGGGCCCGCTCAAGAATGGCCTCGGCGACGCTCTGACCACCTACAGGGACTGATTTTGCAATGCGGTTCGTTTCGCTATTCTAGGTAGGGCGCGAGCACATTTTCGATCCATTTCATGAATGCGAGGACTCGGCGCGAGAGGTTGCGCCGATGCGCTACCACCAGGGAGACGTCGAGCGGCTTGTGCCGAAAATCTGGTAGAAGCTCTATCAACGCTCCACTCTCCAAGTATCGGCCAATCGCCAACAGGGGTGCCTGAATCAGTCCAAGGCCGGCGACACCGGCGGCTTCGTAGGTCTGCACGCTGTTGACGTGCAGCGCACCTCGCAGCTGAATCCTCGCGTAGCTGTCGCCGTGCGGATACTCCCATCCGTAGGGTTTTGCGCCGAGCGTCCGTGCGAAATGAATTGCCCGATGTTTCTGATGCCGCAGATCTTCCAGCGATCGAGGGACGCCATGGCGCGCCAGATAGGCGGGACTGGCGGCGTTGACCATGCGCAACTTGCCGAGCGGGCGGGCAATCAGCGTCTCGTCCCCGATGGGACCCAGCCGCAAGACGCAGTCAAACCCCTCTTGAACCAGATCAACTTGGCGATCCGTACTCGACACTTCCAGCTCCAACTCGGGATAAGTCGCCATGAAGGCCGGCAAGGCCGGCACGATGGTGGTGCGCGCCAGCTCGCTCGGCAGATCAACCCGTAGGCGCCCGCGAAGTGCCACTCGATCGCTTGCGAACATTGAGTGCAGATCATCAACATCGGCAAGCAGGTCACGGGCACGTGCATGAAACACCCGTCCGTCTTCCGTCAACTGCACGCTACGCGTCGTCCGGTGCAGAAGCCTGACACCGACATCTTCTTCCAGCTTCCGGACCGCCGTTGAGGCCCTTCCCTTCTGAATCCCTAAGCTATCGGCTGCGCGGCTGAAGCTCCCCATTTCCGCCACCGTTATGAAAATGCGGATGGGTTCGAGATTCTGCATTGTCGTGCCTCGGTATTGTTCACCGCAGAGAGAACAGTGAGTTCAGTTTCTCGGTGATTATCATACCTAAGAGACACAGTAAGCTACAAACATTGGGATTCCCCCAGAGGAGAGCGACAAGTGTTCGAAACTATGAAACTGCATCGGGTGCCTGAAACCTCAACCCTGCGTGGCGCCCTATGGGCCGGCCGGATAATGAGCGCGCTCGTTGTTATCGCTCTGGTGGCAGACGGCACTATTCAGCTTTTCGCGCCGGCACAGATCGCGAGCATGTTGCAGGAAACCGGGTTCGCGATGGACCTGACCCGTGTGGTAGGTCCGATCGTACTTGTGTGCGCCATTCTTTACGCCATCCCGGCCACCGCCGTTCTCGGCGCGATCCTAGTGACGGGCTTTTTGGGAGGTGCCATCTGCGCCCATCTCCGCATTGGTGAGTTGGGGTCGCCGCCGGAAATCATTGCCCTGCTTCTGGGCGCGATGACCTGGGGCGGCCTCTACGCGCGCGATCCCCGTATCCGGGCCATTCTGCCGCTCATTCGTTAAACCAACCGGGGCAGTGCTCTGTCCCTCAAGATCAGGAGAATACGCATGTTTTTAGTCATGGGAATCACGGGAAAAGTGGGCGGCGCGACGGCAGAACATCTGTTGGCGCACGGCAAGAAAGTACGCGCGCTAGTCCGCAATCGCGAGAAGACCTCAAGCTGGGCGAACCGGGGCGTGGAAGTGGTTGACGGTGATTGGAATGATTCGGCAGCCATCGAGCGGGCGCTCGAAGGCGTCGAAGGCGCGTTTGTCATGTTGCCGGCTGTCTGGGCCCCCTCGCCCGATTACAAGGAAGCCAAGGGCGTGATTGCGAACTATGTCGAAGCGCTCACCAAGGCAGCGCCGCCGCGGGTGGTCGCGCTTTCGTCGATGGGTGCGAACAGGACCAGCGGGCATGGGATGATCACGGCCTTGTCGCTTCTGGAGCGTGGGTTTAGCGACCTGACATCGCCAATCGCATTTGTGCGTGCGGGTGGATTCTTCGAAAACTTCCTCTACGGCTTGCAGGTCGCGAAAGAAGGAACGCTACCGGTCTACTACAATCCGACGAATCGGAAATCCACCATGGTCGCGACTGCCGACATCGGAGCTGAGATCGCAACGCTTCTGAGCGGGCCTGCCTGGTCGGGCATCGGATCATCGAACTCGGTTCGATGGTCACCGCGGATGAAGTCGCTGAGCAATTGGGTGAAGTCCTGAAGCTCGAGGTCAAAGCCTTTGCAGTCCCGCGGGCCGCGTGGCCGAAAGCGTTCGAGCAATTCGGGGTGCCGAAGGGCCACACCGGACCTGCCGAAGAAATGTTTGAGGCCGTGAATGCAGGATGGATGGACCTCGGAGTCGAGGGTACGGAGCACGTGGCGGGTACGACGTCCGCACGCGATGTCTTCGCGGCGGCCCAAAAGGCCTAGCGTTCAACCTCGGACCGATTCCGCTATGACGCGGGGCGAGAGCGGGGGTCACCATGCGCTAACTGATCGTTCGCTTTCTGACCCTCATCATGAAGCCGTATCCTTAAAGAGCGCGAATAGTTATAAAGGTTATGGCGGAACCTTTAAGAAACCGAGCTACCGGGCACATTCGGCCACCCGCCGCCTTCCTCGCTTTCTGATTGGGCACCCGGTGCTCTCGGTGCAGCAGGCAGCGGCCGGTTTGAGCATTTCCGTCCCCGCAGCGAACGCCGCGCTCAACAATCTACTTGCCGCAGGCATCGTGAGCCTGGTGAACGAGCGCGTGTGGGGCCGAGTGTTCCAGGCCACTCAGGTGTTGCAGCGTCTCGATCAGCTTCCCGCCCCTCGCCGCGCCTAGGGATGACGCGTGCGGCGTGCCGGATGCACAATTACGGTACCCGCTCGTTTCATTGCTGTGCCGGATCTCGGATCAAGAGGACAATCTTGCCGGAGCCACCCTTTTGCGCCAATGCATGCGCTTTGGCCGCATCTTGGAGCGGCAGGCGTTGGCTGATCGGCAGCACAAATTTACCGTCGCGAATGTCATCGGCAAACTCTCGCACTTTCGACGCATCGGGCTGCGCAAAAACACGAGTGACCTTGACGGTCGGATTGGTTGCGGATACGCCATCGGGTAATACCGCGGCGTAGCCAAAACTCCCGCCACTCTTTATCTTGACGAAGAGCTTTGCCGCCGTCTCACCGCCCACTGTGTCGATGATGCCGTCCACCATCGCCAGCTTGGCGATCGCTCCCTCGTCATCGATGGCCACAGTACCGGAAACCCCGAGTAGCATCGCTTCGGCCGATTGGCGCGCTCGGACGCCGGCGATCACGTGGACTCCCAGCTTCTTGGCGGTGTGCACGGCGGCGCGACCCACGCCGCCAAGCGCCCCCGAGACAATGAAGGTCTGCCCAGATTCCGCACGCGCGGCCAGCCTTACCAACTGGTCGCCCGTCAAAGCAACCAGTGGAATCGCCGCTGCATCGACCAAGTTCACTCCCTCGGGTAAATGCGTGAGCTGGGAGCCCTCTACTACAACGAGTTCAGCATACGCCGCTCGGGTTAACGCAAGCACGCGATCCCCCGGCTTGAAGGCGCGAATATTGCTGCCCACCGCGCGCACCACTCCGCTCACATCCCTCCCGAGAATCGCCGGCAGCGCCAGGGGAATATCTTTTTGCCTTGCGCCCGACCGAATCTTCCAATCGATGGGGTTGACGCTGGTGGCCGCGGCCTCAATTAGTACAGAGTCGGCGCCAAGAGTGGGCTCAGGAACGTCAACCTCAAACTTCAGATTTTCAGGTCCACCATATTCGTATAAAGCTCTATGCCTTCCCATCAAATGGAAAGGTAATTTGAGATAATCGAAGCTTGGGTAAGTTATTAAAGGTTTATTTTGTTCATTAAATTTGGAAATTTTTAATACAATGGAAACCTTTGAATCTAATTGCGCCAACTATGAACTTATCGCCCTTAACTATCGCACATGCAACGAATTGACCACCTTTCCATTACTCAATTTGGCATCATTGCATAATCCTCCACCATC
>CAVUQA010000016.1:0-150099 GCA_963743375.1 uncultured Acidobacteriota bacterium
CAATAGTAATTAGCGTCATCCCGCAAAAGGCGCGAGTAAATGTCATAAGCCCGCTCGCCCCGCCCGGTTTGCTCAATCACCATTGGAACTAACATAAGATGTGGGTCCTTTACGTTCACCTTTCACACTCCTGATCCGACTGCTGAAGCTTCAAGGGGGATCGGAAGCGATTCACGCGGACTGATGATAAAGAAAGTCGAGGGTCTTTTCGTTGCGGATTCTATTCCGGATTCTATCCAGCGCCCCATCGCGTGTCAAACGCGACCGGATAGCCTCCGGCGTCTGCTTCGACTGCTCGGCCAAAGCTTCGACCTCGTGGTCGATTTCCGCATCGCTGACCTCGATTTTTTCCTCCTCGGCGATTTTTTCCAGCAATAACGCGGCTTTCACTTCCTGCACTGCCTGGTCTCGTTGGCCTCCGCGCAGGCGGTTCAGGTCCATCTTCTTCATGTCTTCCGCCTTCATGCCTTGCGCAGCCAACGCTCGCAAGCCGCGGTCGAGACGAATATCGATCTGGTGCTCGACCAACGCCTCGGGCACCTCAAAATCGTTGCGCTTTACCAACTCGGCTACCAGCTTGTCTTTGGCTTCGCGCTCAGCGTTGTGCTTTTTTTCTGCCTCCATACCTTCGCGGATGCGCTTGCGCACTTCGGCAAGATCGGCGAACTCTCCCAGGTCTTTCGCAAACGCATCGTTCAATTCCGGTAGGCTCTTCTGCTTGATCGCATTCACCTTGACCGTATAAATAAAGGTTTTGCCCGCCAGCCGTTGATCGGAAAAATCCTGGGGATAATGCACATCAAAAGTCCGCTCCTCGCCAGCCGAAGCGCCGCGCAAATTTTCGGTAAACTCCGGCATCGTCCCCTGGCCGCCGATTTCAACCAGGATGTCATCCATGTGTACGGGATTCGTTCCTGTGGGCCCTGGCTTTGCCGATTCCTGCGCGGGACTCTCACTGTCCTTAGGTTTTCCGTCCAGCGAAACCTGGGCAAAGTCGCCATCTCCTAACGGGCTTCCCTCGATCGACGTGAACGTGGCGCGCTGCTCCTGCAAACTTTTCAGCGACTGCTCGACTTCTTCGTCGGTGACAGAAATGTCCGGCTTGTCGGCTCGCAGTTCCTTATAATCTTCCACCCGAATGGCTGGCATCACTTCAAAGCTGGCCTTAAAGCGCAGCGGCTCGCCATCGTGCACATGCAGATCGGAGACGCGGGGCTGCGACACTGGCATCAGGCCAAGTTTGTCGGTCTCCTTGCGGAAATAGCGCGGCACCAGCGCCTCTACCACATCGCTCTTAATGCCCTCGGCAAAACGCTGCTTAATAATGGATGCTGGCGCATGCCCTGTGCGGAATCCGGGAATGCGGGCAAGTTTCTGATATTTCTGAACGAGGGTCGCAGTTTCGCGGGCAACATCTTCCGCCGGAATTTCTACCTGAATCTCTCGTTTGGTGCTGCTACTGGTTTCAGTGGGGCTCACGTGTACCTTTCGCGAACTGCGGTATCAGGAGCCCGAACCAGATTCGGACCGACCAAAACCCTCAGCTGCAACCTTGAGTGTAAAGATATATGGAGACGACCGTCAAACCCCAGAGGCGATTTTTCTCTCCTATTTTGGGACTTTAGTAACAGCGGCGATTGGATAGCGGGCGTCTCGCCTGTCGAGGCTTTCGCGCAGAGTACCTTGGTTATTGCTCACCATCACGATCAGATTGCATACCTCTGTCGCCGCCACTATCGTGAAGTGTGCTGCGACTGTTTTCACAACGCGCCCGCTATAGCGCTTGTTGCCTCGTCCTGTCTTGCGGCCTATCTGCTTTCGCTCAGCAGCAGGCGTCGCCAGGTTTTTCCGCGCCCAGGATTGAGATGAGTGAGTCTGAGATGGCTTCCCGGTTGATCACCAAGGTCCCCGCGGATTATCCTCCGATGGCTCGCGCCGCCCACATTGAAGGAAATGTGTTGTTAAAAGCGATCATTGGCACCGACGGTTCAGTTCTGCAGGCGCAAATTGTTTCCGGACATCCCATGCTCGCTCGCGAGGCGCTGTTGAGTGCCTCGAAATGGAAGTACCAACCAGTGGTTCGCGATGGCAGTCCAGTCGAGGTGGCGACAACGGTCACAGTCGCGTTCAAACTTTCTGATCAGCCACAACCCGTCGGGTCCGCAAGCGCAAATTCGGCGATGTCTATCGTTGACTCGCACGCCGGACTGCCGGAGACAATCCAACTCAGCAATGGCAGGACCATCCATGCAGACAGCATTACCGACGCCGGACAGAAGATTGAATACACAATAGGAGAATCGACTTACCAGATTTCCAAGTCATCGGTGAAGTCAATCTCCAATGGGGGAAATGCGTCTACGTTGCCATCGGCTCCTGTGGCGCCGACAACCTCTTCCGCTCATCCGGAAACGATAGAACTAACCGACGGCAGAATCATTCATGCCGACAGCATTACTTATACCGAACAAAAAATTGAGTACAGCCTGGGAGGTTCAATTTACGAAGTTCCCAAGTCATTAATAAAGTCGATCGTCCACGAAGCCGGCGCCGCCCCGCTGGCTTCGGCGTCGACGGCCTGGGACGCTTCAAAACCCGCCACAGCTACCGTGACCGGAACTACTATTTCGAAGATGCCAATCGCCTTTGGTGACGATCCGAAGAACTGGTATTTGTACGAATCAACTGGGCAATTGCGGGGAGAATGCCGAACCGGCGACTTCGCCACCCGCTTCCATCCCGAGATACAGAATGCAGCTTCATTTCCGAACAGTGATGACGCACAAAGAATCTGCGCGATTCTAGGCGGGAATGCGGACGCCGATTATGAGAGGCTGGTAGATCGCGGCATCGAATTACAACGTACCTTGTGCTATACACCCGGATATGTGCCTCGGGCTGGTTCGAGCGATCCTAAGATTGCTGCCATGGAGGAAGAATTGGGGCGAATCTCCGCCGAGTTCAGCAAGCGCATGACAGAGTTCCAGCAGAATCCGCACACCGCAAGAACTCCCGGTCTACGCCTGATGATCGATATGTATCGCCTGTCTGGGAATTGTGGACATGGAAAAGGCTTCTGAACGCCTGACCGCCCTGAGGTCCCAGTTAACCTGCGGCAAACTTTTTACACATTGGAGGCTCGCTCCAACTGCTTCTCTGCACTGGATGCTTCGCTTTCGACAGGCCCAACATTTGCCTCTCTGATGAAAAGCTGAATTGGTCGCGGGAAGACACTGCAAGACGCCTCTGCCCTGAGCAAACGTAGCGTATTATTTCTTGATTGCTATCTCAGCGAACTTGGTAGATGCTCTCTCCCGACATTGCTCATCTTTTGCTCTCGACCATCGTCGCTGTGAGCGTGGCGCTGATGCTGATTCGGCCGCGCGGCTTCCCTGAGGTTTATTGGATCGGCGGAGGTGTTCTCCTCCTTTTATCGCTGCGGCTCATCAATTTGCCGCTCGCGTGGCGTGCTGTCGGCAAAGCGCTAGACGTCTGTTTTTTTCTTGTGGGCATGATGTTGCTGTGCGAACTTGCACGCGAGCACGGCGTGTTCGACTGGCTTTCAGCTATTGCAGTAAGAAAAGCGGATGGCTCCTGCCTGCGACTGTTCACCCTGGTCTACGCGGTCGGCACCGTGGTCACCGTGTTCCTGTCAAACGATGCGACGGCCGTAGTTCTAACGCCGGCGATCCTGACCGCGGTGCGCAAAGCAAAAGTTCAGCCGCTACCCCATTTATTCGTTTGTGCCTTCATCGCCAACGCTGCGTCGTTTCTGTTGCCAATTTCAAATCCGGCGAATCTGGTTGTGTTCCACAATGCCATGCCCCCGCTCGGCAGGTGGCTACTCGCCTTTGGCGTTCCCTGTTTATCGTCGATTGGCACAACATTCGTCGTGCTCCGCTGGATCTACCGTAAAGAACTCTGCGAGCGCATCGAGAATCACGTCGAAGCCCAAATTTTGGATGGCAACGGTAAGCTCGTACTGGTCAGTGCTGCGCTTATGATTGCGGTTTTACTCACGGCCTCATCGCTTGGCAAAGACTTAGGCCTGCCTACGTGCCTGTCCGCTTTAGTTGTCATGGCGATTGTCTGCATCAAGGAGAGAACTAATCCGCTGCGTTTCGCTCGTGAAATCAGTTGGGAAACCCTGGCGCTGGTCGCTGGACTTTTCGTCATGGTCGATGCAATCGAGAGTATTGGCGCGATGCGTTACACCGCAGAATGGCTCAACAGGGTGCAGCACAGGAGTATTGTCACCGGAGATTTGATAGCTGGGTTCGCAGTCGGAATCGCCAACAATCTTGTGAACAATCTTCCGCTAGGGCTCATCGTTGGCAGCACTCTGCACGCGACGCAAGCCAGGGGGCCGATCACTGAGGCGGTTCTTATCGGAGTTGATCTTGGACCAAATCTTTCGATTACTGGATCGCTGGCAACCATTCTGTGGCTGATTGCCTTGCGCAAAGAAAATATCAACGTCACTTTTTGGGACTTCCTCAGAGTCGGCGCGCTTGCCATGCCAATCGCTCTGCTGGCGGCCCTCGGCGGCGCGATTTTAATGCACTTCTGTTTCGGGGTTTCGTAGCGCTCTGAGCGAACGCGGGGCTCGAACAAACCAATCACAGTGGTGGACCACTGCGATCCCGAGCTCTGTCGAAAACGACTCCCTCCATCGGTCACCCCTATAGAAGCGGCTTAGGATCAAGTTGGCCGCCGAGGAGGTACCTGTGTCCATTCTGTTGGCAACCATGGGATTAGTTGTCGCCGGGGCGGTTTCTACCGGCGGTCTGGCAGCCTTGGGGGTGAAGTTTCTCGCAAAAAGAACGCAGCAGAAGAGTCGAATCTGAATAACAAGCAGAAATGAAAGTGCCTACGAACACGATAGAGAATCCAGCAGCGCAGCATTCGCTGTCGGGTTGAGAAATCGAGCGGCCCGGCTTGCATCGAAGATTAGACGCGGCCCATTCGACAGGTTTCAGGAAATTTCGCGAAATTTCAAGGGAACGATGCGGGTCAGCGGGAATGTGGCGCGAATGGGCAGCCGCTTTGGTTTTGATGCGTGCTGGAACGTAAGGGGAGCTATTGCAAATCTGCTTTGTCGGGGTTGTAGAGGAACATGAATCGCAATGCGAGATATTGACCGCCGAACTCGTTGGGCAAGGGCGGAAATGGATTCGAAGCGGTGATGCCGCCCCAGGCGCCGCGATCAAGCGCTACGTCGCCGGAAGTCGAGACTAATCTCATCCCTGCAACTGTGCCGTTCTTGAGAATAGCGAACTCGATTGTAACTTTGCCCTTCTTCATCAGTGGTGCCCGCGCCGACTCTGGAATCAGGTTGTACCAGTTGATCTTCACATCGTGCAGTACGCGCTGCAGATAAGGTCCGAAATCCACGCCCATGGTGTCGGACAGGATTTCAAGCGGTCCCACCGCTGCCGTCGGTTTACCACCCAAACCAAGACCGTAATTTCCCCCGTCGCCGCCGCCATAGCCGCCACGATTCGCTGCAGCCGCGCGAGCGGCTTGTTCGATAGCCGAGCCTGCGGACTGAATCCCGCCGCCAAAAGCTGCTTGAGGAGTCAAAGCGGGAGGCTGCAGTTTCGCAACCTGCTGTGGCGGAGGCGGCGGAGGCGGTGCCGATGGCTGAGGCGCAGGATTCTGACTGGCTCCAGGCGTAGGCTGCGGTTCCGGTGTTTGAGCAGCATTCGCACCGGGCCTGCCCGGTCGCGACGCGTCGAGAATCTTTTTCAATTCCTTCCGATCGATCTGTGGCGCGTGCGATGTGGCAACGCGATCTTTATCAGAAATGATATTTGTGTTGGGACGCTGGGTGACCTTCTGTTGATCGGGAGGCAATTCCAGGTAGGTAAGATCTTTCTGCGACTCCGGGTTCATCACCACTACGGCTCGCCTTGGCATGAACCCTGCCAGCTTCGGCGAATTGTATAGCAGCAGTACAACAATCAAGTGCACGAATACGGAAATCCAGAAAGCTTCGCGCCTGCGCGCATGCGCCAGTTCATCTTGCAGATGCAAAAGTAAAGCGGGAGCCTCGACAATTTCGCGATACGCCGACTCCCAATAACGCGCATCGTACAGATCTCCGCCTTCGGAAGGTCGTGTTGATGGAGCCGGATTTGTGGGCGGGATTTGCGTCGTCGACATCGGTTGAACTACCTGCTGATCGCGGGACGGGTGTCGAACATCAGTTGCAAGGACAGAAAATCCCCCACGTTTGCTGGGCGTTTCAAGTCTACTGCCTCGAGCTGCTGGCGTCTGCGGTCCAGTATCTTATTCTCGCATCTTTCGCGCGAATCTGCGAAGGCCTGAAAGTGCCACAACTGGATGTTTGAATCCAGATGGTCAATTGCAGTTTACAAAAATTTACATTTAGGAAATGCGGCCTAAGCGTGCAGCCGGTCGAGATCAATCTTTTTCCCGTGCACGCGGATCGCAGAGACGACGCCCAAGGCGACAGCCAAGGCGCGGCGCCCGTCTTCTAAGGTGACCTCCGGCTCCGAGCGGTGCTTCACGGAGTTGAGAAATGATTTCAGTTCCGCGTGTAAAGGCTCCTCATTCGTAGTCGGAAGTTTTGCCATTTGAATTTGCGGGTTCACCGAGGGCGCGCCAGCGACGCCATCCGCGCCGACAGTGAAAACCAGAACATCCTGCCGTCCATAATCGAGAGACACGTATTGCTTGGGCTGAAAGAAGCGCAGCTTACGCACGCGCTCGGTCGAGACCCGGCTGGCAGTACAGTTGGCAATGCATCCCGACTCGAATTCAAGCCGCACATTCGCGATGTCAACCTTGCCGGAGAGGATGGGCAAGCCGACTGCCCGCACTTCCTTGACTGGCGACTTCACGAACGAGAGCACAATGTCGAGATCGTGAATCATGAGGTCGAGCACGACATCAACGTCCAGCGATCGGGGAGTGAATACGCTGAGCCGGTGAACTTCAAAAAACATGGGACGGGTAATCACGGGAACAGCCGCGCGCACCGCGGGGTTGAAGCGCTCCAGGTGACCGACCTGCACGATGCGGCTATGTTTCGCGGCAAGGCGTATTAGTTCGTCGGCTTCCGCCAGCGATGTGGCCACCGGCTTTTCGATCAGCACATCGACACCAGCCTCCATCAATTGCTGTGCGGTCGTCAGGTGATGGATAGTGGGCACGGCCACCGAGGCAGCCTGAACCTCGCTGTGCGTGGTGGTGAGCTGCTGGATAGAACCGAAACTACGGCAGCCAAATTCACGCGCCACTGCGTCTGCCCGGAGAGTGTCAGGGTCAACTACCCCAACCAGCCGTACTGGAGCGCCCTCGTTGGCGAGCTGATGGTAAACGCGGGCGTGGTTGCGGCCGAAAGCGCCAACACCAATCACAGCGACGTTAGTGAAGTTATCGGCTGTCAGCAGTCAGTTCCCGGTTGGACGACGTCTTGATTTAATCACAAACTGCCGCGAGGGTGGCATCTGTAAATGGCTTATCCAGTTGCGTCCTGTGACTGTCAGCCTACTTTTTGCGAGAGCCATTCCCGAAATGCTAAGGCAGGATGCGCGCTAAATCGTCGACTAGGCAAGCGTGCCTGGATGGGGCTGCTGAGCCGCTGCTGAGAGCAGATGAACCTTATAGCTCTGCACGAATTGCCAGCCCGATGCGTCCACCGTGCCATCGAGCTCAGGAAGCTACTCTAGAATCTTGCGGATTATTGCGTAAACGATCGCTTCGAGCTGCTGCATCACAGATCACATCGAGCTGATCTTGATGTAGCGCGCCGAGTCCTTCAGCGACATAAGAAATACATATCCCGCGAACAGCAATCCGGCGGTTCCCACTATGTTTCGAGCTACTTTAAGTGCGCTCATAAAAGTCAGCCTCCAAACTGATTTAAATGCTGAGATTTGGATGCCGGCGCTTTCGCAGCTGTTGGTTCCGAACTCCGCAAATGGTAGGAGCGTTAGTGAATAGGCATCCACGGACGTTCAAGACCGAGCTAAATTCTTCGTTCAGGAGTCGCCGGGAGGGGCAAGCTCGTAGCCAGTGGCGCGGTCTCCCGTTATCTCCTTGACAGGATTGCCTTTGATGCGAAAAGCGAAACGAAAGCTATCCGGCCAGCACTACTAACCAAATCATGGTTTGCCCAATTGACGAAGTTCAAGGCTAGAGGTATGCTTTGCGGCCAAGATTGTTTCGCTTATGGGGTATGCAGTGAGTACATCGAAGCCAGTCACTGAGTTGTTGTCAACGTGGAAAGGCGGAGATGCGCAAGCCCTCCAAGCGCTAATGCCGCTTGTGTATTTCGAACTCCGTCGCGTAGCCCATCGCCACCTGCAGGGTGAGCGCCCCAACCACACCTTGCGAACCACCGAACTGGTGCACGAAGCATATCTTCGCCTTGTCGATCAGAAACCAGCTGAATTCGAAAGCCGTTCACATTTTCTTGCTGTGTTAGCACTGTTGATGCGTGAGATCCTCGTCGACTACGCCCGTCGGCGTCGAGCCGCCAAACGCGGCTATGGGTGCAAAATTACGCTGGATCCTGCGCTGGCAGTGCCCGAAGAGCAGCACTTGGACGTGCTAGCCCTCGATGACGCCCTGAAGGAACTTGAGCGTTTCGATCCGCCGCAAGCGCGAGTTGTCGAATTGCGATTTTTCGGCGGCCTTTCTATCGACGAGGTCGCTGGCGTGCTTAAAGTTTCTCCAGCGACGGTGAAACGCGAGTGGGCAACCGCACGAGCATGGCTCTATCGTGAGCTGAACCGGACTGCAGAGGCCTGACGAAAGAATGCTCAGAATACTGAGCAAGTGTAGATGAACTGGCGGTGTTCGATGATTCGCGAGCATTGGGGAGCTGTAAAAGAAAAGCTGCAAGCGGCGCTCGATCTCGAACCTGAGAAACGCCGTGCCTACCTGGATGAGGCGGCAGGGTCCGACCTGGAATTGCGCCGCGAACTGGAATCTCTGCTCGTGGCCCACGAAAAGGCTGGCACGGATTTCTTGAATACTCCACCCCCACCCACCATCGCAATAACGGAGCCCCCACAGAACTCTGAGCCTTTTATCGGAAGACGCATCGGACCTTATCAAATCGTCAATCAGATTGGCACCGGCGGGATGGGCGAGGTCTATCGCGCCTTCCGCATCGATGAATATGAAAAAGAAGTCGCCATAAAGGTTGTGCGTGCAGGTCAGGAGTCAGGATTCTCAGTCAGCCGTTTCAAGAATGAGCGCCAGATCCTGGCCAAGCTCGAACATCCCAACGTCGCTCGCCTGGTTGACGGCGGTACCACGGACGATGGTCTACCGTATTTCGTAATGGAGCTTATCGAGGGAAGGCCGATTGACGAGTATTGTGAAAGTCATAAGCTTCCAATCGAAGAGCGACTGAAGCTATTTTTGCAAGTGTGTTCGGCCGTGCAATATGCTCATCAACGTCTGATTATTCATCGCGACATCAAACCCAGCAACATTCTGGTCACTTCCGAGGGCGCACCTAAACTGTTGGACTTCGGCATTGCGAAAATTCTTGGCACAGAGGCAACAGCAGCCCTATTTGAACCGACGCTTACTATATTTCGCGCCTTTACTCCCGAGTACGCCAGTCCTGAGCAGATCAAGGGAGATCCTATCACTACGGCGAGTGACGTTTATTCATTGGGTGTCGTTCTGTATGAACTGCTCACTGGATGCCACCCCTATCGAAAACCAAATAGCAAGCCGCAAGAGATCTTCCACGCGGTATGCGAAGTAGAAGCCGAGAAGCCGAGCACGGCGGTTAAAAAGAAAAGCGTCGGTGTAAGCGATGGCGAACCGCGTTCGCTCGCTTTGTCAGACGCCCGTCACAGCTCTACGGAAAAGCTAAGCAAGAGATTACGCGGCGACATAGACAACATTGTTCTGATGGCGTTGCGCAAAGAGCCACAGCGGCGTTACGCGTCGGTCGAACAATTTTCCGAGGATATCCGTCGTCATCTGGAGAATCTTCCCGTCCTGGCGCGCAAGGATACTGTCAGCTATCGCACCTCAAAGTTTGTCAACCGGCACAAGGCTGGAGTAGTTACCGCAATTTTGTTGGCTCTGACTTTGCTGGGCGCATTGGCGATTACGCTTTGGGAAGCCCGCGTGGCGCGACAACAGGCCGCAGTTGCGCGAGCCCAGGAGTCCAGGGCAGAGCGTCGTTTCAATGACGTGCGCAAGTTGGCCAATTCTCTGATATTCGAGGTCCATGATTCGATTAGAAACCTGCCAGGGGCAACGCAAGCGAGAAAGCTCGTGGTCAGTCGCGCGCTTGAATATCTGGATAGCTTGTCGCGCGAAGCAAGCGGCGACCCTTCGCTGCAGAGTGAGTTGGCGACCGCGTATGACAGCGTGGGAGACGTGCTTGGCTCTACAGACAATCCCAACCTCGGTGATTTCGATGGTGCCGCAGCAAGTTATGCCAAAGCGTTAACCATCTGGGAAGCGTTAGCGGCGGCAAATCCGAGCGACGTGAACGTCCAGCTTGGTCTGGGGAGTGAATATTTCAGAGTAACGCAAGTGCTCGAAAATATTGGGGATTTCGCGAAAGCCCGCTCCACGATGGAACGAGCACAACCCCTAGTGCAAAGAATGATGACCGAGCAGAACGATCCCAAACTGCAATTTCAATTAGCCGGTCTTTATTACTATACGGCCGGGGCGCTCGAGAAGACCGGCGACTTCTCTGGTGCGTTGCAAAATTATCGGGAGGCTGCAGCTATTCTCGAACCGATTGCTGCCCAGCCCGGAAGCAACGCGTTTGTACGCGCCTATTTGCCGGTAAATTACGACGGGATGGCAAGAATGTTGGCGGAAACTAGCCAGATCGATGAGGCGGTCACAATGGCATCCAATGCAGTTCATATGTTAAAGACCTTGTCAGAGGCTAATCCCACCAATGCCACTTTTCGTGAGTATGTGGCGGAGGCATATGGTACATCCGGCGACGTTCTGCAAAAAAAAGGAGACTATGAAGCAGCACTGGCGATGTATCGCCGCGACGAGCAGACATGCAAGGAGTTGAAGGCCGCTGACGCCAGTAATCAGCAATCGATTGTAAATTTGGGGTTCAGTGAAGCAAATATCGGCGAGCTTCTTATGCGGCAAGGAAAAGTGTCTGAGGGCCTGCGCAGCGTTCATGAGGCTATCGCCGTTTTCCAGGCTGCGCCGGGTTCCAAGAATTTATGGATCGACACTGGGTTAAGTGAGTCTTACGCAGATGTGGGGGCTGGCTATGCAGCCCTTGCGGAGCGGGCGGTTTCTCGGCCCAAGAAATTACAGTATTGGCGTGAATCAAGGTCCTGGTATCAAAAAGGCATGGATATCTGGGCAAATAATCCGAAATCTGGCGGATTGGATGCCTTTGGTCACAATCAAGCTGCGCGAATCAGTCAGGAAATTGCAAAATGCGATGTGCATTTGGGAGCCCTAACAGAACCGCGGACGCCGCCAAAACAGTAGAGATAGTTAGTCTGACGTTTCCTTTTACCTGTGTAGAAACTTCCTCGCGAGAGCGTGCGCAAGGGTGACGGGATGAGTCGCCAAAATAGAAATTCGCCCCAAAGCGCTTTGCGGTTCTTGGAAAACGCCGAGTTGCCTCAGCACCGTGCCCCGGTCGTAATAGATTCTTTCGCCGGCCAAACGATCATCGGCGTCGAATGTATATACGCCGCAGAGCGGGAACTCAACTCGGCGCCCGGTCGCAGGAAGACCGCGCCACCCGCCAAGGTGCGTCCCGCGAATCAGGACTTCGAGCACAATCGAATCATCTGTGACATGCCGGCGCTGCACATCGATTTGCAAGTCCGGCAGCGCACTCATCAACTGCGTGTAAAACGAACGGACTCCATCCAGGCCCTGATAATGCTCGGCCCAAGGCTCATCATCGTACTGCGCAGTATCGCCGAAGGTGCGGAGAACACCCTCAAGATCATGCTCGTTCTCAAGTCGAACGTGCCGCTCAACAATGGCGATACGAGCCGCCAATCTGTCTTTCAGAATCGGTGTGCTTGCCACAACTCACCCTCGATCCTTCACCTGATCTGGTAAACCCAATAAATACTATATTGCTAACCGTCGTCCTTGACTATCGCAAAGGAATTACCAGAAACGTCCAAGCGCCAATGACGTGTTTTGCGGTGCAACCCGCTTGGAAATTAGCCTGTCGGGTGGTGAGGAATTCTGTAGAATACGCAATTGGATTCGATCTTGTTGACGACGCCCATCAATCATGGCCGACCTTGCTAGTATTCGCGAAGGCAATTCTCAGGCCCCACCAAGCATCTCAGAAATCCACGTCCTCTGGATAACCGCCGGTCTGGGTTGTGATGGCGATACGATTGCCATGACTGCCGCGACGCAGCCCAGTATTGAAGATGTTGTGCTGGGCTCCATGCCATGGATTCCGAAAGTGCATCTTCACAATCCCTTTCTCGCCCAGGAGAATGGCGAAGATTTTCTAAGGCATTTCCATCTCGCCGCCAAGGGCGAATTAGCTCCCTTCATTCTGGTGATTGAAGGTTCCATTCCGAACGAGAACAATAAAGAAGAAGGCTACTGGGCGTCTATGGGTACCGATCAGAAAAGCGGCCAACCCATAACCACATGTGAGTGGATCGACCGGCTCGCGCCCCGCGCCTGGGCAGTGGTGGCGGCGGGAACATGTGCTACTTACGGTGGCATTCACGCGATGGAGGGAAATCCCACAGGTTGCATGGGCCTTCCCGATTACTTGGGATGGCAGTGGAAATCCGCAGCGGACATCCCGATTGTGTGCGTACCGGGATGTCCGGTGCAGCCGGATAATTTCATGGAGACGCTGCTGTACCTTTTATATATGGCTGCGGGGCGCGCTCCCATGATTCCGCTGGATGCTGCGTTGCGTCCAACTTGGCTGTTCGGCGCCACGGTTCATGAAGGCTGCGATCGCGGCGGTTACTACGAGCAAGGTGAATTTGCGGACGAGTACGGATCGCCTCTCTGCATTGTAAAGCTGGGCTGCTGGGGTCCCGTGGTGCAGTGTAATGTGGGGAAACGTGGGTGGATGGCGGGAATTGGCGGTTGTCCCAACGTGGGGGGAATTTGCATTGGGTGTACGATGCCGGGTTTTCCTGACAAGTTTATGCCGTTCATGGATCAGCCGCCGGGTTCGTTGCTCTCATCGAATGCAGTGATGACTTACGGCAGAGCCATCCATGCTCTGCGCCGGTTCACGCAAGCCTCGCTGAACAAAGAGCCTAGTTGGCGGCGAAAAGGTACAAAGGCAAACGTGTAGGTCGGTCGATTTTGTTTTGTTGAGGTGCAGGAACATGGTCTTCGGGGGCAACGGTCAAACAACAGAACGAACTGCCCACCAGGATCAAAGGGAAGTCATTAGCGTGACGCAGGCGGAAACTCTTCTTGCGGATCTCGCCGCGATGTTTCTTACCAATTCCCCCCAGCCCGTAGCGTCCGATCCCGCAGGCAGCGGGGAGTCGGAAGATCAACTTCCGAATGTTGACGCTATCTACCGAGCTTTGGTCGAGCAGATTCCCGCAGTGGTTTTCATGGCGCACCTGGACCGAGGCATCGGAGAAGCCTATGTCAGCCCCCAGATTGAATCCAGCCTGGGTTATTCACAGGAAGAGTGGCTGGAAGATCCCATTCGCTGGTATCAGCAAATCCATCCTGACGACAAACAGCGTTGGAGCATCGAAGCAGCGCAGATGTTTCTCTCCGGCACGCCGCTGCGCTCCGCCTATCGTGTAATTGCACGAGATGGCAGGGTGGTCTGGTTTCATTGCGAAGCCAAGATGATTCGGCGCAAGAACGGCCGGCCCTGGTTCATCCACGGCATCGCGTTTGACATCACTGAGCTCAAGCAGACGGAAGAAGCGCTGCAGGAAGAACGCAACGTGGTTTCGGCGATTCTACACACGGTTGGTGCTTTAGTCGTGGTGCTGGATCCGCAAGGCCGCATCGTACGTTTCAACCGGGCTTGCGAGCACGTCTCTGGTTATTCCTTTGAAGAGGTCAAGGATAAATATTTCTGGGATCTGTGTGTGGTTCCGGAAGAAGCGCAGCGTTTCAAGATTCTCATCGAACAATTGCGAGTCGAGCATGCGTCCAAAGACTACGAAACTTCCTGGGTTGCGCGCGACGGCTCCCGGCGGCTGATTGCGTGGTCAAGCACCATACTTCCCGGTGATGATGGAACGCCAGCGTACATTATCGCCACTGGTCTTGATATCACGGAGCGTAAGCGTCTGGAGACGGCAATTCTGGAAATTGGCGCGGAAGAACAACGTCGTATTGGCCGCGATCTGCATGATGGTTTAGGGCAACAACTGACTGGCATTGCGTTTCTAAGCAAGGTTCAGGAGCAGAAACTGGCCGAAAAAAGCCTGCCGGAAGCGGCCGAAGCAGCCAGGATAGTGGCTATGGTTAATGAGGCCATTCAGAAGACCAGGGAACTCGCGCACGGTGTTTCACCTGTGATTTCGGATGCTCATGGTCTAATGTCGGCTTTGAAACGCTGGGCGGCTGAGGTCGAAGATCTATTCAACATTTCCTGCTGCTTGCGCATTGATAAACCTGTTCTCATTTACGACGCCAATATGTCTACCCATCTGTATCGTATTGCGCAGGAAGCGGTGAATAATGCCATCAAGCACGGGCAAGCCAAAAATATAATAATCAGCCTCTCTGCCACTCAGGAATCCGGTACCTTAAGAATAGAAAACGACGGTTTGGAGTTGGCGGAACTTCCCAGGAACGGCTCAGGCATGGGGATGCAAATCATGAACTATCGAGCCCGAATGATTGGCGGATCGCTTAAAGTGGAATGCGGCGCCAGGGTCCGCGGGCTTGCCATCACATGTCAATTCCCAATAACAAGGGGCGAGCAAAGGAAGAGGAAGGTTGGCTCATGATTTCTAAACAGATGAACAACAATTTCCCCGCCAAAAAGAAAACAGTGTTCGTGGTTGATGATCATCCGATTGTGCGCCAAGGCTTGTCCCTGCTTATTAATCGGGAAAGCGATCTGGTGGTGTGTGGGGAAGCCGAAGAGATGCAATGTGCGCTGTCGGCGATTCAGCGCGCCAGGCCGGACATACTTATTGTGGACATCTCTCTTAATGGTCCGGATGGTTTAGAGCTGTTAAAAAACATCCGAATAACGTCTCCACGTCTGCCCGTTCTGATTCTTTCCATGCACGATGAATCAATCTATGCAGAACGCGCGCTGCGGGCCGGGGCAAATGGTTACATCATGAAACAGGAAGCCACGGAGAAGGTGCTGATAGCGCTGCGTCGCATTTTGAGCGGCGAAATTTATGTGAGCGATCGAATTGCGAACAGCATGTTGCGACACTACGTTCGCGGCGCCAGCTCTTCAGAACATACTTCAGTGTCGGATCTCACCGACCGCGAACTGGAAGTCTTCCGGCTAATTGGGGAAGGTCAGGGAACGCGCCAGATTGCCGAGGCCCTGCACCTAAGCGTGAAGACGGTCGAGTCCTACCAGGCGCATATTAAAGAGAAACTCTCGCTGCGAAGCGCGCGGGAACTTGTACAGCACGCCGTGGAATGGAATGTGCGCGAAAAGACGGCGTGAACGGGTTGAGCTAGTCCTTTCCGGCAACTGAGGGTGATCTATCGATGGTAGTTCTTTATGAACTCCGGCACTGAATCGGCGACGCGCACTTCTCGCTTTGTGGAATCCGGCAGCGTGACCAAAACCTTCCTCGGGTAATATTCGTCGCTGGGCCAATCGTAGCTGTACACAAAAACCGCTCCACTGCCAAACTGCTGGCGTATAAGAAATCGTTGCCGGAACCAATTGCGCAGCAGCAAGCGCTTGTTCTCATCCGTAATCTGAGTCATGAGAACTCCGTCGTACTCGTAATGCCTCTCCCGGCCCGAAGACAAGATCGCAGACGTCAGCATTCCATCGCCGTTGTACTCGTATTGCGCCCATTGACCCGCGTCATCCTCCGCCCGCTTGATGCGCGAAGAATCGTCGTAGGTGAACCTGATCCAGTGCCCATGCGGAGTCCTGATTTCTTGTAAGTTCCGCCGCGGATCGCGCTTCAATTCCAAGCGGTTGCCGTTCGGGTCGCGCATCTCGTAAGGCGCGCCTTGCGCCAGACTGCTGGCGTTATAAGACTCAGGGAACAGGATTTCTGAACCGTCCGCGAGCCTCGTTGTCCATCCGTGACCATCCCATCGCGTTGTTGCTTTGTAGAAACAACTGGAGGTTTCGGTGTGCTGAAACACCGAGTCCGCATACCCCGTGCCTTTGGAAATTCGATCAAAATACAAGAAGTCGCCGTCTTCGAGCACGATCATTTGATACGTATAAGGATTTCGGGTACCGATTGGAGCAATGTCATAAGGATGGTTGCAATTGCGTCCAAAAGCGTGCACCGGGTTTTGATCTACCCACTCATTCGAGGTATAGGTGCGAGTAAGCGGAACCTTGAAGACATCGTCAACAAAGAGATCGGTCTCGCGCAGGACGAAATTTCCATAGCGCAGGTCAGCTTCAAACCTGTCCACCGGATCGCTGTGAGTCGTAGGCATCGCGCAACTGCCAAGCTGAGGAAGTACGCCGCCACTGCCCAGTTGTGCAAAGACGCAGGGGAAATCTCCATCAAACCGCGCTGCCGCAGCAACCGTATTGCTATATTCCGGCACGGCTGCTGATTGGAGATGAACCTCCACATAAGCATTGGGATCGTATTCCACCACTCGCCCGGATACGAGATCTACTTTTTCGTGTTGCTTCTCAAAATCTATTTCGAAGGTTGTGTAAGTCCACGGGCCTGTTCCCCTGCCGCCAACTATGTGCGCAGTCCCATCACCCTTGGGACCGTGCACGGGAATCGTGAGACGCGCTTCCTTCCATCCGGTCTCGTCCTGTTTGATCTCTCCTTGCGGGCCGGCGCCGATTGCGATCGGCGTCCCGATCAGCCGAACAACGTCGGCATTGGCGGCCATCCGCGCCACCGCATCCGTGGCAACGGCTGCACGCTGTGTCGCCCGCGATCTTTGCACGCCAATCCCCACACCGACGCTAACCAGCAGGCATGCCAACAGCAGAGCGAACAGAACCGTCTTGCGATGGGAGTAAGGTACCTGTTTGGAATGGCCGCAAAGCGGACACACTCCACCTTTCGTTACCGCATCCGCAAGAGAGGTCTCAAGAACTTGGTCAACGGTGGTGTTGACCTGCTCTTCCGAGGGATCGACTTCGACTCCGCATCCACGGCAATTCATAAGCGTCCCCGGAGGATCCTGTGCGCGAGCGTGGCTGGCTCACAACCTCACGACCGACACATCATAAGCCAGCCGTGCCCAGCATTCCACGTTTCTTTGCGCACATCCCTGCCGACGGCCTGTTCCGTTTTCCGGACAAGACAGGCACGCGCGATTACCTGGCGAAGCTGACCGTACAATCAGGCAGCTAGTCGGAGACCCAGAAATCTGGTTTGTCATGTCCTGTATGAGCTGCAGATCGAGCAATCAGGTGCAGTTAGGTTCTGAAATTTTCATCCATTCCCACGGCGCGAAAGGCATTGACAAGCCCGCGGTGATGGCATTTCCGACGCTGGTTGTTTGCTTGGATTGCGGCTATTCGGAATTTACTATTCCACAAGCCGAGTTGCGTCTGCTAGGGGAACGCGGAGGGGCGTCTACGGCTGCGTAACGGAGGGTGATCCGAGCCGAAAGGCAAATGGATGGCCGTTCCACGCATCCGCTTCGATTCGAATTACCCCGGTCCGCTCGCCAACTGGACCTGTTCGCGCACCTCAATTGTATTTTAGGCGGCAGCTCTCACGGCCTTCTCTGCACTCTTCGGCGGGCACTTCGCATCGTAGGTCATCTGCATTTGCCTGAGCTTGAGTACTCCGTAGAACACAGTAACCGCCATGGCCGCCACTAGAATCACGGCGAAACTTTTTTCCAAACCGTACGCGCCCTCACGGTTAGCGACATAGCTGGCGATGATCAAGCAGAGAATGCCGAGGCTAATGGCCCAGTTCACCCGCTCGGACACGATATAGTCCAAAGTGCCGAAGCCCGCGAGCTGATAGAGCATGAACGGCAGGATCGCCACCATCGGCAGTAACTCGGAGGCACCCAAACTGACGTCGACGGTGGCGGGCGCTACCGCATGCAGCAACTTGCTGTGAGCCAGTTGATGGAAAAGGGCCGGAATGGCACACAACAAGGGCACCACAGCGAGAAGCTCGAGTGCGTTGCAGCGTTGGGGGCCAAGGCAGGTTCTATAGAATGCTTTTTTCTACTTCTGGACCGCGGCCGGGGTTTGCAAGCTGGCCCACACTTCAGCCGCTGTCACCCGCCGCGAAATCGCAGGATGCGATTGAAAAAACCATTCCACCCATCGCGAGGGTGATCGCTCGGCTAGATTCTGGTCCGCCAATTTGTTCATGGAAGAAATAAACGGCCCGACACTGGGGATGGACTGAAATGCGTAGCGATCAGCCTGACGTTCGTTGTAACGAGAGTAGGCATTTAGAGCCGGCAACAACAGGAACGACAGCACAGTCGAAACCAGCACCAGCAGCGGCAGATTGGCAAAGTCAGAGACGGTGACGAACATGTGAGTTCGGTCCACCGCGTAGTGAAGAACCCAATTTGCCGCCCAGAATCCGACCAGCGTAATACCTGCCTGCACCGCAATGCTCTTGAGAATGTGGCGGTGCACGTGATGTCCGAGCTCGTGCGCCAGCACGGCTTCAATCTCGTCAGCTGAATAATTTTCGAGCAGGGTATCCGCGAGGATGATCCGCCGCGTGTTACCAAGCCCGGTTAAGGCCGCATTGGCTTTCTTGCTCTTCTCCGAAAGGTTCCACTTGTAGACGCCGCGCACTCGGGTTCCGGCGCGTTCGCTGAGTCCGACAAGACGAGATTTCAGGTCGTCGTTGTCGAGAGGTTCAAACTTATAAAAAATGGGAAACAAAACTACCGGAGCAAGCTGCGCCATCAAGACGAATAACCCTAAGAATGCCGCCCAAGCGATTACCCACCAATGCTGCGGAAATTCGCGAATTATGAAGTAAAGTATTTCGACTACAACCGACGCCAGCACCACGCCGACTATAAAACCTTTGGTTTCGTCCCAAACCCACGCGCGCAATTTTTGGTTGGACAGATTGTAGCGGCGTTCCAATCGAAACCCGTAGTAGTCCAGGCCTAGACCCAGCAGTTTGCCAAGCAGCATGAGCATTACGACATAAAGAAAAACTGCCAGCGTGTAGTGTTCATAGCTGCCGTGCATGGCAAGATCGCGCAGCGTTCCGTTCCATCCCATGGCTAGAAGAACGACGAGCAGAAGAAGGCCGAGGAGGAAATCCGCAATACCGAGCCATCTCCGAATACGGTTATACCGGCGCGCTTCGGGCGAGTCGGTTGGAGCGGGCGTGGTGGCAATTGCATTGCTCATCGGTAACTATGATTATCTTACCCGGCGGTCTTAATTGCGAGTCACGTAAGTGCGGTGAACGGCAGGTTAAGTGCTTGCCCTAGGCAGTTTTCACGAATGCCTCAGCCTTCGACAGGATTTCCGTGACCAATTCTGGCGATGCGGCCTCCGCATACACTCGCAGCAGCGGTTCTGTTCCCGAGGCGCGGAATAGCAACCACGCTTCGGCGCCATTGCCATTTGTGGGCGCATCGAGAAAGAACTTTATTCCGTCGAGGCTCTCCTTTTTTAAGACGCCGTAACTGCCCAAACGGTTGGTTTGGTCCGATCGGGCTCGTTGGATGGCATGTTGTTTCATATCTTCCGGGATGTGAAGATCGCGCCGCCCGTAGTAGTGCGGACCGTACTCGCGCTGTAAATCAGCCACTAACTGGCCAAGCGGCTTCCGTTCGTCCGCCATGACATTGGCCAACAGCAGCGAATTCAGAAGGCCATCGCGTTCCGGCAAAAATCTCGAATAGCCGATGCCTCCGGACTCCTCTCCGCCAATGACAATTTCGCGTTCCATCATCAAATCAGCGGCGTACTTGAATCCGATGGGGCATTCGTTCAGTTTGCGGCCATGCTTTGCCGCAATACGATCGATCATGCGCGTGGTGTTGAAGGCGCGCACCACTTCGCCGGGCCATTTTTTCCTGACCAGTAACCACTGCAGCAAAACAGAAATAATCTTGTGCGAGTCCACAAAACTGCCGTCTTCGGCCACCGCGCCGATTCGATCAGCGTCGCCATCGGTCGCGAGTCCGGCATCACAGTGCTGTTTCAGGACCGTGTCCTGCAGCATAGCTACGTGCGGCTCGATGGGTTCAGGATTAATGTCGGGAAATAGCGGATTGAGTTCCTGACGGATGGTGACATGCTGAATGCCACGATCGCTGAAAATGCCCGCCAGCACCCCGCGTCCGGAGCCATACATTGAATCCACAGCAAACTTGAAATTCGCCTTAGCAATGGCGTTAAGATCAGCGAAAGCGCTGATCGCCGCGACATATGCCTGTTTCAAATCGACTTCTTCAATTCCAGCTTTCTGGCCGACAGGCATGGCGCCCGCGGCCAGCTCCTCTTCGATCGCTTTCATGATCGCCGGTGTGCCCGATCCTCCGAACTTGCCTTTGAACTTCACCCCATTCCAGTTCCACGGATTGTGACTCGATGTGATGACCACCCCGCCCGCAGCTTCGCGGTGTTTTACGGCATAAGAGATCGCTGGCGTGGGAGTGTAATCGTTGGCTAATTTCACAGGAATACCGGCCGCAACCAGCGTTTCCGCGGCGACTCGGGCTGCGTTGGGCGAAGCAAACCTCGTGTCATAACCGACGATTACCCCGCGACGCGGGTCTTCATGCTTCAGAACATAGCCTGCAATCGCGCCCGCGACACGGCGCACGTTGTCAAAGGTGAAATCGTCAGCGATGATGCCTCGCCAGCCGTCGGTACCGAATTTTATGGGAGCAGTCATGAGTTCCGTCGTTGGCCGTCCGTCGTTGGTCGTTGATCGTTGGCAAGATAGTTTTTGCTTTGCCGACTAGCGCCGAGTCTCATACCAATTTATGCAGCTTTTTCTCATCCAGATACTTCACGACCTTGCCGACATCTTGCGTGTGCTCGCGAGTGGTGATCAAGAGCGCGTCATCGGTTTCTACGATTACCAGATCGGTCACCCCTACGGTGGCCACAAATTTTTTGGGAGAATGAACGTAATTACCTGCAGCGTTCAGCGAAAAAAAACCTTCGCTTGAAATCAAGTTACCGTCCGCCGGTTGTTTTTTGGCGGTGTGATGCTCGTGCAACGCGGTCCACGATCCCAAATCGTTCCACCCGAAATCTGCAAGCAGGCAGAAGATGTTGGAATTCTGCTGCCCTTTGGATGAGCGCGGCTCGAGCACTGCGTAATCTATGCTGATGTTTTCGCACTTGGGATAGAGGCGGCGAAACGTTGCGGCAAACTTTCTGGTTCCGAACGTCTTCGCGATCTGTTCAACCAGCACTGCTGTTTTCGGCAAATACTCGCGCAACGCATTGGTCAGAGTTCGCGCGCTCCAGATAAACATGCCACTGTTCCAGAAATAATGTCCCGCATCGACAAATTTGGCTGCGCGTTCGGCGGAGGGTTTCTCGGTGAAGCGGCGCACCCGGCGCGCATCTTCCTCCGTCGCTGAGTCGACTTCAATGTATCCGTATCCCGTCTCGGGTCGGGTGGGGCGAATTCCTAGAACCACAATATTTTCGCCAGCCGCAGCGATTTTGATGCCCTCCTGCAAAATCTGGCGATAGCTTTTTTCGTCGGCAATCACGTGATCTGACGGAAACATTCCAATCACTGCGTCGGGATCGCTTTCAGCCAGAATGAAAGCTGCCAAACCGATGGCCGGCGCGGTGTTTCGTCCTACCGGTTCGGCGATGATTTGTTGTTTACTAAGCCGTGGTGTCTGGCGCGAAAGTTCGCGCTGCGAATCTTCATTGGTGATAATCCAAAAACGTTTTGCCGGCGCAAGCGGCAGCAGGCGCGAAACCGTCTGCTGGATCATAGTTTGTTTGCCATCGAGGGCCAGCAGTTGCTTCGCTCGGTGCTTGCGGCTGAGCGGCCAGAATCGGGTACCACGACCGCCGGCAAGAATCACAGGATAAAAATTAGAACTTCTTTTGGCCATGGATTCACGCCCACGTCCGTCGCTCATATTCTGGTTTCCGGCTCCGGCACCGAGCCGCTCGGCAATGAAGCCTTCAAAACTTCCACTGTCCACTGTGGGCGTACATGGAAACTCTCAATCGACGCGGGCACGACCACGGCATCGCCCTTTGCCAGCGTGACTGGCTCCGCGCCGGGCGATTCGACCGCAGCACAGCCTTCCACCGCTACCAATATCTGCACCGAACTCTTGCTCTCTTTCGCTTGAATATCTTTGGTTCCAAAATTCTGGCCTTCTTTCAACTCGAACATTTCAACTGTGAAAAAAGGTGAAGTCACGAGCGGCGACCATCGGTTTCTTGTTCCATTTAACATCGCAGGCGCGGGACGGATCACCTTTCCCGAACCCACTTTCTGTTTGACGGCCGCCAAGCCTTCTTTCAGATGCAGTTCGCGCGGCCTTCCGTAATCATATAAGCGATAAGTCGTGTCCGACTGCTGTTGGGTCTCGACGATAATCGACCCGGGCCCGAGCGTGTGCACGGTGCCGCCCGCGACATAAATCATTTCGCCGGGAAAGACATTGATCCAATTCAACAATTCTTCGGCGCGATTTTCATTTATTGCTTTTTCAAGTTGAGCGCTGGTAACTCCCGGTTGAAGGCCCAAACCAATCTGCGCTCCCGGCCTGGCATGGGCCACATACCAGCACTCAGTCTTGCCCCAGGGTTGTCCAGCGCGGCGCGCACATTCGTCATCAGGGTGAACTTGCACCGAAAGTTTCTCATGGGGGAATAGAAACTTAGTGAGCAAAGGGAAGCGAGTGGAATCCTTGGCCGCCTCTCCGACTAATGGGCGCCCGTATTGCACGCTTAGCTCTGCCAACGACTTCCCTCGCAGCGGCCCATTCGCCACCTTGCCAGCTCCTCCAGTGAGCCATGATTCTCCGATCTTCTCCTCGAAACGATGATTGGGATAAATCGGAGACAAGTCCGTTGTGCCCCAGGGACGTGGGTCAAAGACGGGCGACATTAGCAGCGGGTAAAGGTCGATCATGTGGCAGAGAGCAAATTGAGGAACGGTATCGCAGAATCAAACCCGGTACCGCCGGCATCTTGCCGGCTTTCCCGAGCGTATCTTGCCCTCAAAATTGCGGGCGCGAAGCCCCCACGACAGCCGCCGAGGCGACGTTACACGGAAGCTGCGCCTCATAGTGATGCGAGAAATTTTCGCACCCGCTGCAACCCCCGATCCAGTTCCGCCACCGACGTAGCGTACGAAACCCGAATGTGATCGCGGGTTCCGAAGCCTTCGCCGGGAACCGTGGCAACATGCGCTTCGCGCAACAATTTCCCCGCCAGATCGGAAGCCGACTTCACGCCGCTGCGGCCGAAAAACGCGGCCACGTTCGGATAAGCATAAAACGCTCCCTCAGGCAGCGTGCATTTCACCTCAGGAATCGAACGCAGTCCATTGACAACATGATCGCGCAAGTTGATGTACTCCGCGCGCATGTCAGTCACGCATTGTTGCGGGCCTTTCAGCGCGGCCACAGCGGCCTTCTGCACAATTGACGTCGGGTTCGACGTTGATTGGCTTTGCAGCTTCTGCATAGCGCTGATCACCGCAGTCGGGCCCAGCGCATAACCTAATCGCCAACCAGTCATTGCGTAAGTTTTGGAAAGCGATCCGATGATCACCATGCGCTCGCGGTAGTCGCGCAATGCTCCCACCGAGAAACGCTTCGCCGTGTAATTCAGATATACATAGCACTCATCGGAAATCACCCAGATTCCACGCTCGTGCGCCAAGCGCACCACTGCAGTGAGATCTTCGGGCGACATTACCGCGCCTGAAGGATTGGACGGCGAGTTCAAAATGATGAGCTTCGTCTGCGGGGTGATCAGGCGCTCAATCATTTTCGCGGTGACGCGAAAACCCTGAGCTTCATCGGTTTCGAGCAATACGCAATTTCCGCCCGCATAGCGCACAATGTCTTTGAATGAAACCCAGTAAGGAACCGGCAAAATCACTTCGTCGCCGTGATCGACCAGGACCTGCACGGCGTTGAACAACGCCTGCTTGCCACCGGTTGAGGCAATCACTTCTTCGCGGCGGTAATCCGAATCGAAATCAACCGCGTGACGATGAGCGAGGGCATCACGTAGTTCGGTAGTTCCGCTGACCGCGGTGTATTTTGTGAAGTTGCCCTGAATGGCGGCGATGCCGGCATCCTTAATGTGCTGCGGAGTGGCGAAGTGCGGTTCGCCTGCGCCGAAATCGACGACATCGATGCCCTGCTGTCGAAGTTTGTCCGCTTCAGCCACCACGGCCATCGTGGCGGAGGGCTCGATGCGGTTGATTCGATCGGTCAGTTTTAACGCTAGAGTTGCTTCCGTAACTGCAGTCATACTCGTTTCCTTGATTTCGGGTTTCTGGCGTTTGCCAGCTTAATAGCGGGGTCTAGCTTGTTTTTGAGCCGTTGTTCAACCATTTCTGGAACTAAATCTTTGACCGATCCGCCCAACTGAGCTATCTCCCTCACCAGACGTGAACTCAGATAAGAATACTGTTGCGCGGGCATCATGAAAACAGTCTCAAGCTCTGGATGCAATTTGCGGTTCATCAAAGCCATCTGCAATTCGTACTCGTAATCGCTGATGGCGCGGATGCCGCGCAGCACGGCGCTGGCGTTTACTTTGGCCGCATAGTCCACCATCAGGCCGTCGAACGTATCTACGCGAACGTTCTTGAAATCGGCAGTCATTGCTTCAAGCATCAGCAGCCGCTCGGACAGGTTGAACAAGGGATCCTTTTCCGCATTGCGCAGGATCGCCACAACCAGTTCGTCAAATATCCTGCTGCCGCGGGCGATCAAATCGAGATGCCCGTTAGTCGGTGGATCGAACGACCCGGGGTACATCGCAATGACTTTCTTCAATCAGCCCTTTCGATCAGCCTCGTGGCATTCACAAGCGTTAAGAGAGGATTCTATGCGTCCAGCAAAGGCAATGGCAATGCTTGTTTGCCATCTCTTTCAAATGGCGCCGATTGCCGCGCTGGTGGCCCGGTCCAGTAGTACAGGTAACGGGCTCAGCGGTTACCCCGACTTTTGATATAGCACAATAGTGGTAGTTCGTAACTTGTCGTTTTCCGTCCGCGAAACTAGCCTGATAGTTGATGCCAGTCTCATTGTTGTTCTCGTGCGACCAAGAAAGCTCGCGACCGCTGGTTCAGGCTTTCAAAGAGCTGGAACTCGAGATTGAATACTGTTCGGACATTTTTGCCGCCGTCGAATGGCTTACCAGCCGCAGCTTTGACGTGATTGTAGCGGACTGCGATAGTGGCCCGGAAGCGGCGTTTCTGCTGCAAAACTCACGCGAATTAAAGTTGAACAAAACAGCCTTCACGCTTGCTCTCACCGCTGGAGCTCCGAAAATCGACGCGCAGGATGGTCCTGATCTCGTCTTGACCAAGCCGCTGATCTCGGATCAAGTGAAATATTCCGTGCTCAGCAACGACCGATTTCTAACCTGTATGCGAGCCTGGGTAGCAAGAGGCGATTTCGTTCAAAGGCCACCCTCGCCGATGACAGCCGCGGAGAAAATCGAGAGGCTGCCGATACAGTTCGAAGAGACCGCTGCGACAATCGCGGCAGGCCCGGTTATGCCCTCCCCATCGCCTGACTCCGGCGGCAGCCGGCCTGACGCGCCCGTGCATCTTACGTTTGCAACCCTGGACCGGGGTTTGTTCCGCTCGATTGCGGCACGGATTTCCGGGGCACAAGGTTCGGGCTTGGTCAAAAGATATACTCGTAAGAGACTTGTGGGGTCCGCTCTCCTGGGCTTGGTTTTTGTTGCTGCCGGCTCCCTTTATGGTTCGCCATTGCGGGTTCAGACCGTATTTGCAAGCGTGGCTACCGCATACCAGCAGGCGGCAACGCGACTGGCCAAACAGCGATCACCAGCGATTGATGTCGTTTCCGTGGCCTCCGCGCTGACGCAAGCTGCTACGCAAGTTCCCGCAGGCCGTAGATCGAAAGTGCGCATACCTGCCAGTCAAACAATTTTCCTGACCGATGAAACTGCAGTCCCTCCCCCTGAAGCCGATGCCGGTTCGAATCAAGCTCGTCCGTTTGTCGAGACTGCGCGACTTTTGATCCCCGAGAGCCTATCCCGGCCGCAACCCGAGACTCCGACATTACAAACCGTGAGTCTCAAACGTTCGCCCGGCCTGCTGAGCCAAGTCGAGCCGGTAAACCTGGCCGAGGATTTATCCCAGGCATTGCTCTTGCAAAAAGTTGCGCCTAGCTATCCCCAGCAGGCTTTAAAGGCCGGGGTTGAAGGTGCGGTGATTCTGCAGGCGTGGATTGGAAAAGACGGAAGTATCCGCGATCTGAAACTGGTGGACGGTTCCCTGCTGCTTGGGCGAGCTGCGGTTGAGGCTGTCAGGCAATGGCGGTACAAGCCGTATCTTCGCAACGGCGTCGCGGTGGAAGCGCAGACCTACGTGACCGTGAATTTCCGCCTTCCTTAATTGTGACCCTCGACTGGCTCATGTGGTTTTCCGATGGCGAAGGTCAGGACTTGACGCTCTGAATTGCAGTCACGACAACGTTGACCCCTTCCTTCACAACCAGGTAGGTCCCATCGCTGAAAGTGATCTGCGTTCCACCTTGAATCTCGTTAACAGTGCGAACATGATCGGGGTTGACGAACGTATGCTTACTTGTTTTGGCTTCAGTGAGACGAGCTAGCCCACTCACATGGCTCTCCGTAGAGTCTTAGTGTCTGTGATTATAGCTGGATCCATTGTCTCTCGACTAGCGACAACAGTCAGGGCTGCAATCCCCTAACCACTGGTAGGAGTACCGCATCACGTAACTTTCCGGCAGAATCTGTCCCCGCGGGCAGATACTCCCACACCCCACCGCCCTTTGAGTCCACTAGGAAAACGTTGTGCTGCTTCCAACTCGATCCTTTGTATGTGATCGTGTACTCCGCTGGCACAAGCTGAAAAGTTCCAGCGGTCGCCGTACCGGTTTGCACTTGTTGAGGGTTCGAGTACAGAGCGAAGCAGAGAACGATAAGCCCTACCAGTACTGCTACGCGGCTAGCTGACATGGTTCCTCCCATTTTGAATGTTCCAAACTCAGGACGCCAGCAGGCTAACCCTCTCAAGCACGGCCTGCAAGTCCCCCGTCATCAGATTCGCGTAGCGCCTGGTCATCTCAAGGCTAGAGTCCTAGCACTTTCTGAAGATGAAACACATACCCACGCTTTCTGAGACACTTGATTGCGAACCTGTCATCTGGGAAATCAACGAGTTCACAACTTTTTACTTGTTTTTACCCAGGATTGACACATCACTGTGCTCGGTTCAACTATGTTTGCATCCGGGCTGATCCAGTGGGTGCATCCCGGATCAGGAGACCACGATGAAATTGAAGCGGCGATGGAACGAGCGAACCCGGTTGATGCTGACCCTGGAACTCGCAGTCGTGTTGCCCGCCGCGGCGTTGGTCATCCTGAGCGCTGTGCATTTGAATGCGATCCAGCGCGATCGCGGCGTCGAAGCCGCCTTCCAGCGCGATTTCAACCAGGTGCTTGCGATTTCCGAGAAGGAGATCAACCAAAAAGCCTACGATCTTGCCGACGATGTGCGCGGCGAATTCCCCAGCGCTGGCGAGGCTTGTGTGGAAACGATGGACAGAATTCTCTCCACCCATCCTTATATCGCCCATATTTTCATCTACGAACCGGGGAGGGGGTTGACATTCCGCTCTCAGCCATCGCGGCTTAAGGAACCTTTCTTTCACGGCGAGGCCGAAGATTTTTCCAGCATGACCGCCGGATGGATTCAGGTGGAATACAAGGACGAAGTCAAGAATATGGAGGAGATGTCGCAGCACGGTAAGACTTACTCCTTTTTTAATAACTGGGCTCCCCGAGGCGAAAAGCACTTGTATCAATCCGCCGCTCTTTTCCTGGCAAAGGATAGCTCGGGAGGACACAAGGCCATTGGCGGGATGGTATTTGATGCCGAGTACCTCAGTGACAGGTTTTTTCCGGAAATGATGGAGACGCTTTTAAGTCACCAGGAAGAAAAAGGCGAGAGGAACCACGTTGTGCTGATGATCCATCCCCGGCATGAATCCGCGCCATTGGCGGCTTCGGTAGGCTGGGATGGCGGTGAGCCCGAGGTAGAGCGAAATCTCGAAGGTGCATTCCCAGGGTTGACGCTGGCGATCAAGATGCACGGGACGACGCTTGCCGCTCTGGGCCAGCATTTCGTGCACACCGGCTTCTTGATTCTTGGCGCCATCTCGCTGCTCCTTACTGGCGGGATTGTCATGACGCATCGGAATATTTCGCGCGAGATGGCGCTGGCTCGACTGAAATCTGATTTCGTGTCCAACGTTTCGCACGAGTTGCGTACGCCGCTTTCGCTGATTCGTCTCTATGCGGAAACTTTGGAAATGGGAAGACTGAAATCCCCGGATAAATATCAGGAGTATTACAGCATTATCCGCAAAGAGAGCGAGCGCCTTACTGCGCTGATCAACAACATACTGGATTTTTCGCGGATCGAAGCTGGCCGCAAAGAATACGACTTCCGCCAGACCGATATGCGCGAACTGGTGCGCAACACGCTTGAATCTTATCGCTACCAGATCGAGCAGAGCGGATTTGCTTTCGAGGAAAAGATTTCCGAAGATGTACCGCCGCTCAGCGTGGATCGCGAGGCCATGGCGCGCTCATTATTGAACCTGGTCAATAATGCGCTTAAGTATTCGCAGGACCAGAAATATATCGGAGTCAACCTTTTTCGCGATAACGGCTCGGTCAAGCTCGAGGTTGTGGATCATGGCATCGGAATTCCCCCAACTGAGCAGCAGAAAATTTTCGACAAGTTCTATCGCGTCGGCGACCCTTTGGTTCACAACACCAAAGGCAGCGGTTTGGGATTGGCATTGGTGCGCCACATCGTTCGTGCGCATGGTGGAGACGTTGTAGTGGACAGTGTGCCCGGTCGAGGAAGCAAATTCACCATCAATCTGCCTGTAGCAATTCAGGCAAACTCTGGCAAGGCGGCATTGGCGTAAGAGGTGGAGATTCAAAGCATGGCTAAAATTCTTATCGTCGAAGATGAGCCCAACATGGTCTCGGGGCTGCGCGACAACTTCGAATTTGAAGGACACCAGGTCATTACGGCTGGAGACGGCGTGGCTGGCCTGGAGCGGGCGATCGCAGAGTCTCCGGACCTCGTCATCCTCGACGTCATGATGCCGCGCATGAGCGGGTTGGACGTATGCAAGCAGCTCAAATCGAAGCGGCCGTCGATTCCGATCATCATGCTGACGGCACGCGGTCAGGAAGTGGATAAAGTCGTCGGCCTTGAGTTGGGAGCTGACGACTACGTCACCAAACCATTTTCGATTCGTGAGCTGCTGGCTCGGGTGAAAGCAGTGTTGCGCCGAGCCCGCACTGCACCCAAGACGGACGAAAAATATTCCTTCGGCGAAGTCGAAGTGAACATACGAAGTTGCCAGGTATCGCGCAAAGGGCAGGCGTTGGATTTTTCGTCGAAAGAATTTGAGCTATTGAAGTACTTCCTCATTCATCCCGGCGAAACTCTAACCCGGGACCGGCTGCTCGAAGATGTCTGGGGATACGATCGCTTTCCGACCACGCGTACGGTCGATGCCCATATTGTTCGCCTCCGGCAGAAAGTGGAGCCCAAGCCGGAGGAACCTCGATTCATTCTGACCGTGCACGGCACGGGTTACAAGTTCGTTGGTTAAAGCTTGGGAGAAGAACCGTGGAAAAAGCTCTACAGCTTCGATGCCATCATGCAGAAAAAATCAGCCCCGCTCGCGTCGATGATACTCATCTCATCAAGGGCGCTCAGCTTGGCGATACCGCCGCCTTCGAAGAACTGGTGCGGCAATACGATCGTCCCGTGCTGCGTCTGGCAATTCATTTAACCGGATCGCAGGAGGACGCGCGCGATATTTATCAGGAAGCATTTCTCCGCGCCTACATCAATATTGGCACCTTCCGTTTTGAATGCTCTTTCTACACCTGGATCTACCGCATCGTGACGAATCTGTGTCTTGATCATTTGCGGAAGCGCTCTTCGCGTCATCGGGACGTGACCACGGCTATTTCGTCGGATGGCGAGGAAGAACAGGTTCTCGACCGCATTCCCGATCAGCGCGCGGGCGCCAGCCCCGAGCGCAATATGGCGAGCCGGGAGTTGCGTGTATGCATCGTCCGAGCCATGCAAAGACTTTCGCCGCGTGAGCGAGTGGTGTTCGAGCTGAAGCACTACCATGGCTTGCGTCTGCGAACCGTCGCCGGAATTCTCAATACGAGCGAAGGCACTATCAAGAACACGTTGTTCCGCGCAACCCACAAATTGCGCACCCAACTGGCGGCCGTACGGTAAATTGGTGTCTCTGCGTACTCTGGGGCAGTTCCCAGCGATCTCCGCGTTTTAAGATTTCGTCGATTTTCGGCGAATGCAAAGGTCTTGAATCGCACAGGTCGCTGAGAACAACCGCAGAGAACGCAGAGAACACATATCGTGAGTCTCCGGGCCTACTTGCAGCCCCGAAAGACTCTCGTCCTTCGGTGAATTAAACCCCCAGGCGACTGTGGTAGATTGAAAATTGATTGCGGATTTCTCTCTACTCCCCGGAATTGCCCCGATCATCAAACCTGCAGCCCCGCAGCTTTGATTTTCCCTCGCATGCTGGCGTGTTTCTGCTGACGCTGCTAGCCACCGTCAGCTTGGCTGACGCGGATATGCACTCCCCGCCGCAACTTTCCAGCGACGTAATCGTGCAGAGACTGATGGCAGCAAATGCGGAACGTTCCCGAAGCCTGCGGGGGTACAAGGGCAAGCGGATGTACCACTTGGACTATCACGGCCTCTTCGGTAGCCACGACGCTGCACTGCAAGTCGAGGCGAGTTACAGCGCCCCTGACCACAAGGATTTCAAAATCATCTCTGAGAGCGGTTCGACAATCCTCATCAATCATGTGTTATTGAAGTTGCTGAGCAGCGAACAGGAAGCTCAGGAAGAACAGAATCGGAAAGAGCTGGAAATCAGCCCCAAGAATTACTATTTCACTTTGGCCGGGACCGAACACACACCGCAGGGAGATTTCTATGTCCTGTCGGTGAGTCCCAAAGGCAAGAGCAAATATCTCTATCGTGGAAAACTATGGGTTGATGCCAAGGACTTTGCCGTGGTTCGCATGCAAGGCGAGCCCGCCAAGAATCCCTCGGTGTGGGTTAGCCACACTGAAATCGAATATCAGTGGGCCAAAATCGATGGCTTCTGGCTGCCGTCACACAATGCGTCTAAAACCGACGTTCGCATGGGCGGCAGAGCCGTCCTGACTATCGATTACAGCGACTATCAGATTACTGGCGTAAATCGATCCAGTTCGCGTGCTCCCGGTGAAAATTCAACCCTGCCGAATCCGGCTGCCGTCACTCCCGATCCGCACTGATCTGAATTAAGTCCTTATTTCTCAGCGGGAAGATCCTTGTTAACTGCTCGCGCGCTTCTTTTGCGAGGTGGTTACCGACAAGCGCATTTTACGGAAGCAAATCCCAAGAATTCGGCATCAAACCAGATATAATGTCAACACTTCCTCAGGAAGTGACTTCCTTTCCGAGAAAACGAATCCGATGTCGATAAAAACTAAGGCTGTAATTCTGGCGTTATCCGCAGTAGTGCTGGTGTTTATGGTGGTTGGAGGGATGGATGGGGTTCGCGCCTCCAGCAATGACGGCGCCTACCGCCAGCTCCAAGTGTACAGCGAGGTGTTGTCGCGCGTGCGCAGCGAGTACGTTGAGGAGCCAAACATTCCGGTCGTGACCGCCGGTGCGCTGCACGGACTGCTCGAGTCCCTGGATGCGAATTCCAGTTATCTCAGCCCCTCGGAGTACGCGGAATACAAATCTCATCAAACCGAATCCAAAGCAGACATCGGCGCCGCCATTTCCAAACGTTTTGGTTATGCGTCGGTAATTTCGGTTATTCCGGGCGGACCGGCGGATAAAGCCGGGCTTCAGGACACGGACATTATTGAAGCCATCGAGAATAAGAGCACTCGCGAGATGTCGGTTGGTGAAGTGCGCAGCCTGCTTTCCGGACAGCCGGGTTCGAATGTAACTGTTTCCCTAGTGCGCGCCCGCCGTGCCGAGCCGCAGAAAGTCGTCATCACCCGTGACATCGTTACCATCCCGCCGGTGAGCGATAAGATGATCGAAGACGGAATTGCTGAAATTCGCGTTGATGCCTTCACCAAAGGCAAATCGCAGGAGATCGCCAATAAAATCAAGGCGCTGCAAAAATCGGGGGCCAAGAAACTGATTCTGGATTTGCGTAACTCCGCCGAGGGCGACGAGTCCGAAGGCATCGCAACAGCGAATTTGTTTCTGAATCACGGCACCATCACCTATCTTCAGGGCCAGAAATATCCTCGCGAAGCATTTAATGCTGATCCTTCCAAAGCGATCACCAATCTGCCGTTGGTTGTTCTCGTCAACAAAGGCACAGCCGGACCAGCCGAGATTGTGGCTGCAGCCATTCTTGAAAACGCGCGCGGCGACGTGGTAGGGGATAAGACCTTTGGCGATGGGTCGATTCAGAAAACCATGGAATTGCCCAATGGATCGGCGCTAATTCTCTCTATCGCAAAGTATTACACGCCGAGCGGTAAGGCGATTCAGGATACTGCTATTACTCCGAACGTTCTGGTGGCTGACACCGAGGAAGAGGGTCCAGTGCCGGATGAAGACGAAAACACCACGCCAGCCGACGAGGCCGTGAAAAAGGCTCAACCTCAACAACCCGACCAGCAGATGCAGAAGGCGATCGAGGTTTTGAAGAGCAGAACAAGCTAAAGGCACCAGTTGGGGACAGCATTAACCGTCCCCGCTTGGTTTTTGCCGAAATCTTGTCAAGCCCCCGCGAAGCGGTTTTCCCCGCAACACATTGATTCCATTCCGAAAATAAAGTTTAGAATTTGGCGGGTTTACCCCCTCGAATATGCCACACTAGAAGTAGAGTAAGAAATTAGATCAACCTCTCTCCGTAATCCCTTAACAACATTTGCAGAACTAGGATCGGTAACCGCGGAAAGGCTCCGCGCCCGTCCCTGTAAACACGTGCGAGCGAACTATGCCGCATGGCTGGAAAGGTGTCCTCATGCTAAGAGTGCAGCATCACACGCCGCGGCTGGCGATTGCCTACAAGAACTTCGCCGCCGCACAGAACGTAAGCCATATCGGGCTGGGAGTTAGCGCCACGCAGAATGCCAAGGCGCTGCGCGCAGCCGGATACATCGTCGAAATCTGGCCGATTAATTCTTACCAAGACCTGCAGACCCTGATGAAGGCCGAACTGCAGGCACGCACCATGGCACATCACATCCCGCTCTCGCATCTTGTGATCAGCGCCCCTTGGATTGCAACGGCCAACTTGGCCAGCATGGCGTCGCAGAATCCGGACCTGGAAATTGCCGTAGTCAGCCATAGCAACATCGGATTCCTGCAGGCCGATCCGCGTGCCATCGAGCTCTTGCGCCAGGGCGCGGAACTCGGACAGGGCTGCCCCAATTTCCACATTGCGGGTAACTCACAGCGCTTTCAGACCTGGTGGCAGGCCACCTACTCGACCGCTATGACACTGCTCCCGAATATGTATCCTCTCGGCACCGGGCGGCCGCGGCCGATGTGGCAGCGCGGAACGCTGCGCATGGGATGCTTCTGCGCCATACGTCCTTATAAGAATGTGCTCACGGCAGCAGCGGCCGCTCTCGAAGTGGGACAACGGTTGCGCGTGTCCGATTTGGAGTTCTGGATTTCCGGCGGTAGGCGCGAAGGCGGCGGCCAGACCATCTTCGCTGCTATTCAACAAATGTACCTGAACGTGCCGCGAGCCACAGTGGTCGAGCGCAACTGGCAATCGTGGCCGCAGTTCCTGGACACAGTAGGCTCCATGGATCTCTTGCTGCAGCCTTCCTATACCGAAGGCTTCAACATGGTGACAGCCGACGGAATCGCGCAGGGCGTGGCCTCGGTCGTATCCAACGCAATCGCGTGGGCGCCGCGAAACTGGCAGGCCGCCGCCGATGACGCCTCTGACATCGCCAATAAAGCCGTGGCATTGCTGCACGATCCCACCGCGGTGGAGGAAGGTGTGGCCGCGCTCGGGGTTCACAATGCCATGGCATTGGTGTCATGGAGAAAATTCCTGCAGCTCTTCCCATGAGACAAGTTCTGGCCTTTAACTCTTGGCTTTTAGCTCTTGGCTTTTGGCTAAGAGCTAAAAGCCGAGAAGTGTAACGACCCCTGACGACCTCCAATTTAGTGGCTACTTCAGGGAAATATGCAGTATTCTTTGTTCGTTACCTTCGATACGGTATCGGAGGTAAGGGAAGCGTATCCTATTCGTATGGACGTCCGAATGCCAGGCAGCAATGCAAAGAACCGAGAGCTGCGATTCCAGTTTGAAGTGGACCGCGAATCCGATGGTCGCTGGATAGCTGAAATCCCTGAGATGCCCGGAGCAATGGCTTACGGCGCCACGGTCGAAGAAGCGAAAGCAAAAGCATATGCGTTGGCGCTATACGCGATCGCAGACGATGTTGAACATTCCAAAGACATCCCTGACACAATCAGTGTCCTCCACGTTCCGGCTTGAGTGAATGGCGAAGTACGAAGGCGCGAGTTGTCCTTCGAGCGCTGATTCGCAAAGGATGGGTAGTTGTTTCTCAAAAAGGTTCGCATATAAAACTGCGCCACCCTACTCAAGGCAGTTACATGTTCGGATTTCACGACAATGAAGAACTTGGCCGCGCAATTCTTTCCAGAATAGCCAAGTATACAGGCCTCACACCCGAAGATCTGTGATGGCCATTTTCTGCTCAGCCTGAAGGGCTAAGAGCAAAAGCTGCCCATGCTATTCTGGGCTCTCTCCCATGAAGGCTACTTATCAAGAACTTCCGCCGGCGGACGTTGCCAGACGGAAACTGGTAGGGCGCGTTGTTTTTGGCTTGCTGGTATTGGTAGCCGCCGTCGTGGGCGCGACAGCCGGATTGTTGCTGGTTTATTCCACTGACCTTCCTCAGGTCGAGCAGTTGGAGCACTACCGTCCCAGTTCTATCACCGAACTTTACGACGGACGCGGCCGCATCATCGGCTCATTCGCGCTGCAGAGACGCGTGGTGGCCACTTACAACGATTATCCGCAGGTGTTGCGGGATGCCCTGATTTCCATCGAAGACAAGGACTTCTACAGACATTGGGGCATTAACGTGTGGCGAATTGCCGGCGCGGCCTATCGCGACATTCAGTCCGGTGGCCGAGTACAGGGCGCGTCCACGCTCACCATGCAGCTTGCGCGCAACCTATTCCTCTCGCCCGACCGGTCGTTTCATCGCAAGATCGAAGAAGCCCTATTGGCCATCCAAATCGAGCGGCGATTTACCAAAGAACAAATCTTCACGCTGTATGCCAATCAGATTTTTCTGGGACACGGCGTGTATGGTTTCGAAGCGGCATCGGAATATTATTTTGGCAAGCCGGCAAAGCAGCTTACGCTCGAAGAAGCTGCACTGCTTGCGGGATTGCCCAAAGCGCCGGGCCTCTACTCGCCGATCAATCACCCTGACCGCGCAACACGCCGCCGCAATCTCGTGATCAACAGCATGTTGGAGGATGGCAAAATCACAGCCCGCCAAGCGGTCGAGGCTCGCAATGAACCCATCGTCCTACACCTGCAGCACGATCCTAATTCGCTGGCGCCGTATTTTGTCGAGGACATTCGCCGATATTTAGAAAACAAATACGGCAGCGATCAGGTTCACGAAGGCGGCCTGCGAGTTTACACCTCACTCGACATGGATCTGCAGAGAGCCGCGAATCAGGCGGTGCTCGACGGCCTAGCCGCGTATGAACGACGCCATGGATGGAAAGGGCATCTGCAAAATGTGTTGGCGGGGAATGAGACCCTCGATTATCAGCATTCCGATTGGGAAGAGGATCCCGAGGTTAATGGATACATTCACGCCTTAGTTATGTCGGTTGCGCCGGGATCAGCGGTATTCAAGTTCGGACGCTACAGCGGAAATCTTGCGCAGGCTGATGCCGCGTGGACCCAGCACAAGCTTCAGGACATCTTAAAGCCCGGCGATGTCATTTATGTGAAAATCGCCAGCCTCGGCGCCGACGGCAAAGCGCGAGTGAGTCTGGAGCAGGATTCCGGCGCACAAGGCGCTTTGATAGCAATCGACAATGCCACCGGCGAGATTAAAGCCATGGTCGGCGGGCGAGATTTTGAACTCTCTAAATTCAATCGCGCCACGCAAGCGCTCCGGCAAGTGGGATCGTCGTTCAAACCCTACGTCTACACGGCCGCCATTGATCAAGGAGCGCGACCCGACGACACGATTGTTGATGCGCCCGTCACGTTTCAGACCGAGTCAGGTCCGTATACTCCGCACAACTATGATGAAAAATTTGAAGGCACAATCACATTGCGGCGGGCGCTGGCGCAATCACGCAACATTCCGGCGCTGAAGGTTGCTGAGCACATTGGAATAAAAACTGTGATCGACTATGCGCATCGCTTTGGGATTACGTCTAACATCCCGGCCTACTTGCCCGTCGCGCTGGGCGCTGCGGAAGTCACTTTGTTCGAGCAAACTTCCGCGTTCAGCGTATTTCCCAACGATGGCGTCCGCATCCTACCCCGCTACATCACGAAAGTCGAAGACTACGAAGGCCGTGTGCTGGAAGAAGATTTTCCCGACGTGAAAGACGCGATCAGCGCTCGCACCGCGCGCATCATGACCTACATGCTGCGGGAAGTTGTGTTGCACGGAACAGGGATTGCCGCCGCAAGCATGAAGTATCCGCTAGCCGGCAAAACCGGCACGACCAACGATTTCACCGATGCCTGGTTCATTGGATTTTCGCCGTCGATCACGACCGGCGTGTGGATTGGTTACGACGAGAAGAAATCTCTCGGAGCCAAGGAAAGCGGAGCCCGCGCCGCGCTTCCCATCTGGATGGATTTCATGAAAGTAGCGCTCGCCGGGAAAGACCCAGGAGAGTTTCAACCGCTCCCCGATCTGCCGCCAAGGCCGGTACACGTCGATACGATGGACACCGCGCCCGCCGCGGAGGAATCGCACTAAAACGTAGCGCCGCCGTCCCCGGCGGCTGTCGTGGCCGCATCTTGCCACCACGAGGGCAAGATGCCGGGCGCTACACGTTCACCGCCGCGAAGCTTTCGTCCAAAATCCGCACCGCCTCATCGACGTCAGCCTTCGAAATATTCAACGGTGGGGACATGCGGATGACATTGCCGTAGAAGCCGCCTTTGCCGAGCAGCAGGCCGCGTTTGCGAGCTTCTTCCATCAGAGTAGTTGTGCCGCCTGACGAAGGCTGCTTGGTCGAGCGGTCTTCGACCAATTCCAGTGCCTGCATCAGACCCATTCCGCGGACATCCCCAATGAGCGAATGCTTCTCCTGCAATTCTTCCAGCTTATTGCGAAAATACGCGCCAACTTCTGCGGCGTTGGTTCGTAGATCATCCTCTTCGATCACGTCGATCACCGCTTTTGCCGTTGCACACGTTACGGGATTGCCGCCGAAAGTTGAAATCGTCAACCCCTGAAATGAGTCGGCAATTTCTGGCTTGGCGATAGTCAGCCCAATAGGTACGCCGTTTCCCATGCCCTTGGCTGCCGTAATAATGTCCGGCTCCACTTCCCAGTGCTCAATGCCAAACCATTTGCCGCCGGTGCGCCCCCATCCGGTCTGAACTTCGTCGGCGATAAAGTCGCCGCCATACTGCTTTACGATGCTGAAGGCCATCTTGAAATATTCTTTTGGTGGCGTGACAAAACCGGCGACACCTTGGATGGGCTCAGCCAGAAATGCGGCAATGCGGCCTGATGTCGAGAACTGAATTGTGTTTTCGATATCTTTCGCGCACGCGACTCCACAGTCAGGATACTTCAAACCCAGCGGACAACGGTAGCAGTACGGGTTCATGGCATGAACGATGCCAACCTCCAGCGTGCCTCGCCGCCATGTGCTCATGCCATTCAGCCCGCGTGCCAGCGATGACCGCCCGCTGTACCCGTGGCGCAGCGCGACCACTTCGAAATTTCCCGTGTGTGTGCGAGCCGACTGAATCGCTGTTTCGTTAGCTTCAGTGCCGCTGTTAGTAAAGAATGACTTTTTCAGGGTGCCCGGTGTAATCTGCGCCAGCTTTTCCGCAAGCATCACCATTGGCTCATTAGGAAAACAAGTGGAGACATGCTGCAGGCGGTCGATCTGAGCTTTGGTACGCGAGATGACGCGCGGATTACAGTGGCCCACGCTGATAGTCACGATGCCGCCAAAGAAGTCGAGATACTTTTTGCCCTCGACATCCCAAACATGCTGCATAAAGCCGCGATCGATGGGCAGCGGATCGGAGAAGTAATTGGTAACTGAAGGAAATATGTACTCCTTCTGCTTGCGATTGATCTCTTCACGGGTGAGGCCGGTTTTCTCTGAGGTAATAGCGGGAGCGCTCATAGCAAGGTCTCTCCTTTTGGCTGGAACAACTACATGATAACCGAGGATTCTGTTTGGTGAGGCTAGGCGATTTTTCCTTGCTGCTGGCGGAGTTGTGCCGCCACTAGCCGTATTTCCTCATAGGTAATTTCCGGTGGCAGGGCCTCTTTGATCGGCTTCATCCGCTCCATGCCCAGACGGGAACAGGCTTCTTCGATGCTCGCCCGCTTGTTGTCATCGATCCAACCGTTTTGGAATTGCAGTTCGCCTTTTTCTACCAGTGTGGCCACCAGATCGATCACGGACCTAAGTTGGCGGCCCCGGATGGCAGCAATTTCTTCGAACGAGCGGCCTTCGGCTAGAAGTCGAAGAGTATCGCCCGCAGGCTTTGATTTTTTCTCGGTCAACGCAGTGGCTCGCGCTCCATTGCGAAACTGCGCCAGCGCGTTAAGAATCTGCTGGCCATAGCGTTCGGTTTTGCGTTCGCCGAATCCTGAGACACCTCGAATCTCTGCCAAGGATGCCGGCCGCTTGCGGCAAATGTCTGCCAGCGAAGTGTCATGCATGACGACGAAGGCGGCAACATTTTCCTGCTTCGCCACCGCGCTGCGCCATTGCCGAAGATATTCACGCAGTTCCGGATCGAAATCCGCTGCAGCCTGTGGCTCTGCCTGAACCAACGGCAGCGTGCCCTTTTTCCCTACGGCAGAGGACTTGGCCGCTTTTGCTTGCGCAGATTCTGACAACCACTCCGGCGTGCCACTACACACATCGCACGCACTGCATTCCGTCCATTTCGGGGTCTCACCAAAGTGCAAACAAATCTGCCGATGGCGGCAGGCGCTCGATTCAACGAATCTGCGAATCGTGTGATAACGCTGCCAGGCGCGCTCTTTTTCCGCAGAATCCTCGACCTGCTCGATAAAATGCGCCAGCAACCCAGCATCGCGCTTCTGCCACAGCAGAATGCAATCCGCCGGAAGACCGTCGCGTCCAGCACGTCCCGCTTCCTGATAATACTGTTCGATGGATTTCGGCAGCGACAGATGGATAACCGCTCGCACCGAGGCTTTGTTAATGCCCAGGCCGAAGGCAATCGTGCCCACCAGCACACGCACTTCATCCGCCATCCAACTTTCCTGATTGCGCCGGCGCAGGTCTGCGTCCATCTTTCCGTGATACGCAATCGCCGGAATACCGTGCTCCTCCAGGAAATCCACAGTCTGTTCGACGCGGATGATGGTCGGAGCGTAGACAATCACGTTCGCGCCCGGATGGTTTCGCAAAATGCTGAGAAGCAGCCGCGGCTGCGAACGCGAGTCACATTCCTTCACCACATATCGCAGATTAGCTCGATGAAAGCTGGCGATATACTTTGCCGGGTCGCGCAAATGCAACTGATTGAGAATGTCGTGACGAACCCGCCGGGTCGCGCTCGCGGTGAAGGCCGCGATCGGGCGGTCGGGAAAATTGACCCGCAGACTGCTCAATTGGCGGTACTCAGGACGGAATTCGTGTCCCCACTCCGAGATGCAATGGGCTTCGTCAATCGCAAAGAATGCGATGGGCACACGCTGCAACCAACCAACAGTATCCGCCCGCGCCAGCCGTTCCGGCGAAAGGTAGAGCAGACGGTATTCGCCCTCACGTGCCTTTCGCATCACTAAAGATTGTTGTTCATTGCTGAGAGAACTGTTGAGCACCGCAGCGGAAATTCCCATTTGCGCAAGCTGAGCGGCCTGGTCTTGCATCAACGCAATCAATGGCGAGATTACGACAGCTGTTCGTCCCAACACCAGCGCGGGCAACTGATAGCACAGTGACTTGCCGCCTCCGGTGGGCATGACTACGCAAGTATCTCGGGCCGCGACCAGGCTCCGCACTATTTGCTCCTGTAAGGGGCGAAACGAATCGTACCCCCAATAGCGCAGCAAGGGCGCGAGCAAATCCATCTCGCTGGACATTGCAACAGTATAGATGGCTAGACCTGGATGCTATCGCGGACTCCTCGCCAAATATTCGAGAATTCCCAATAACGGCGGCTATAATCAGTCGCACAGAAATGAAATCATTTTTCCGATTCGTTTTACTGGCGCTGGTTTTGCTGGTCGTCGCGCTGGTATCGGCCTTGACCGCAATGCGCTTCGCAATTCATGGAAGCGAAATCGCAGTGCCCGACCTGGTAGGCAAGACTCCAGTTGAAGCCCGGAGGATTGCGGACGCGGCCGGTTTTCAGATGGAAGTCGAACGCCAGTACTACAGCGCCAACGTTCCGGAGGGAAGAATTCTTTCGCAAGTTCCAGTCTCGGGGACGCAGGTCCGGCGCGGCTGGCAGATCCGAGTCGCGTCGAGTTTGGGTCCACAGAGAGTGGAAATTCCCAACGTGCTGGGAGAAAGCCACCGCGCCGCGGAAATCAACATACTTCGCCGCGGATTAGATGTCGGCGCGATCGCACAGATCGCAATGCGCGGGCCAGCCACGGATCAGGTGCTCGGCCAAAGTCCGCCGCCAAATGCCAGCGGCATTGCCGCTCCCAAAATCAGCCTGCTCACTAACGCACCCGCACCACCGCAAGCGTTTCTCATGCCCAACTTCATCGGTCAGGCATTGGGCGGCGTAACCCTGGTTTTGCAGGATGCGGGATTCCGGTTGGGAAACGTCAGCCTTGCGCTACCTGGTACGTCGCCGCAGCCCCCGACGACACTTTCTGATGCCCTTCCGACAACTGTACCCGCGCCTCCGCTGGAGCCCACGCCGGCAAGCATTGTCGTCTCGCAGAATCCGGCGCCAGGAGCGAAAATCGTAACAGGGGCAACCATCGACTTCGAGGTACGTTGAAAGACTTGGCCACGGATATTCGCGGATCAGCATCTATCATGTCGGTTTTTCTCTATGTGAATCCGTGAGATCCGTGGCTAGCTTTTTTGAAATATTGCCGCGAAGAAACCGTCACCGGGATGCGTACCCGGAATCGCCCTGAGATAAGGCCCATCCGTTAACGAATCAAGATCCTCCCATCGCAGTTCGCCATCTTTGCGCAACCGCTCCAACTCAGCGCGGCAGTCGATGATACGGAACGAACTATCGACCGCCATTGCCTTCTCCACCAGAGCCGAATTTTCTTCCTTCTCCAGAGAGCACGTCGAATAAACGAGTCTCCCGCCCGGCGAAACGCGCTGCATAGCAGAAAGCAGAATGCCGAGCTGGCGAGTTTGCAGGTCCGCAAAGTCTTCTAGCTGAAGCCGCCATTTAATCTCCGGATTGCGCGCCAGAGTGCCGGTGCCCGAGCAAGGCACGTCAGCCAGGACGCGATCGAAGAGTACGCTTGTCGGGGGATTCCGCGCGTCGGCGCTAATCACATGAACGTGATTCGCTGTAACCAGATTGCGCAACATGCGCGCGCGGTGCGGATGTAATTCCATCGCGACAATGCGCGCATTGGGATTACGCTCAGCGAGGGCCCGTGTCTTTCCCCCAGGCGCGGCGCAACAGTCGAGAATACTTGGGCCCTGTCCTACGAGCAGCGAGACCAATTGCGAGACTTCATCCTGGATTGCCAGCCGGTTCTCGCGAAAAGCACGTGTATGCGCAATGTCACCAGCAATTACGCGATATGCTGTCGTTAGCAAACGACCCGGAGCTAGCTCGATTTTTTCGCGCTTGAGTTCGTCAACAATATTGGAGTCGATCACCCTGACGACAGTTTCCGGAATCTGCTGGTCGTAAGCGCAAACTTGCTTGGCGGTTTCGAAGCCGGACGCTTGAACCCAGCGTTGAACTAACCAGAGAGGATGCGCCGAAGACTCCGCCAAATCCTCAACCGTTTTGAGGTTGTCGGTTACTGAGACAGTGCCCGATTCTCCCGCGATCCCCGACAATTTCCGCAGCACCGCGTTGGCAAATGGAACGGCGGAGCTCTTCTTTGCGCGCTTCACTAACTCCACGCTTTCGTGCACGGCAGCGCGCCCTGGCACACGATCCAAGAACAGCAATTGGTACGCCGCGAGGCGGAGGGCGGTGAGCACTTCCGGATCTAAACGAGAAAGCTTCCGCGAGGAATGTTCTGCAATCCGTTTGTCCAGCAATGATAGCCAGCGCAGAACGCCCATCACCAACTCAGTTGCGAGGCCATGGTCAGCGACGGATAGATTCGAATAACGCGGAGCATGCAGAAGTTCTGATGCGTAAGAGTCTTCTCGCTCGATACGAAGCAGTATGTCGAAGGCGGCGATGCGCGCAGGAGAAATAGGCATCGAGTTACGGCGCTAGGAGCCTACCTTCTCCCCGGTTTGCGGTCTAAAACCATGAATGAAATCGCGCGCGGCCATGCGTTTCTTGCCTTCTAACTGTACCTCCAGAACTTCCAGCGCGTCTTCTCCACATCCGACAAACAAATGATCGCCCTCAGCCAGAAGTTCTCCGCCAAAAAGCGAACGCTGAGACAATGCCGCATTCCAAACATGCAGATTCTTGCCACGAAAAGAAGTAAAGACTCCCGGCCATGGCTGAAATCCGCGCATGCGATTGCGAACTTCTTGTGCGGAAAGTCGAAAGTCGATTCGGCCATCTTCTTTCTTCAGAATAGGCGCGAGGGTTGCTTGCAAATCATTTTGCGGACGGGCTGCGATTCTGCCTGCCTGCAGGCAGCGCAGGGTTTCGACGATAAGCTCGGAGCCGGACGCAGCCAGCGCCGGAGCAAGAGTCTCAGCCGTATCGTTTGCGCCGATTGGCATTTCCTTCTGCAACAAAATGTCTCCAGTATCAAGGCCAGCATCGATGCGCATGGTCGTGACCCCAGTCATGGTTTCACCATGGGCAATCGCCCACTGAATCGGCGCAGCACCGCGATACTTCGGAAGCAACGATGCATGCAGGTTGATATTGCCAAGGCGCGGCAAATCAATCATCCACTGCGGTATGATGCGCCCATAGCCCACTACGATAATTGCATCGGGATTGATAGACGCCAGTTGCGATTGGAATTCACTATTGTTCTTTATGCTCTCCGGTTGGGTGATCGGCAAATTGAGTGACAGGGCAGATTGCTTTACTGGAGAAGACGTAAGCACAAGGCCACGTCCGCGCGGTTTGTCCGGTTGCGTGACCACCAGGCGAACCGGGAAGCCAGCATGCACCAGCGCTTCCAGCGTGGGAACGGCGAAGCGAGGCGTTCCGCAAAAAACAAGGGATTGAATCATTGAGTCATTGAGTCATTGAGTCATTGAGTCATTGAACCAGTGAGTCAATGATTCCATCACTCAATGTTTCAATGGCTCCTTACCATTCTCCCGCCTTCATCAATTTGCGGATCTTGCGCTTCATTAAATCCCGTTTCAGGGCGCTCAGGTGGCTGATGTACAGCTTTCCATGCAAGTGTTCAGTCTCATGCATGAAGGCGCGGGCGAGAAGGTCTTCACCAGTTTTCTCATACCATTTTCCATTTACATCCTGGGCACGAATCGTCACTTTTCGAGGACGAGTGACGGGCTCGCGAAATTCGGGAATGCTGAGGCAACCTTCGGGCTGGGTGTGTTTCCCCTCTGTATGAAGGATCTGTGGATTCGCCAGTATCAGCTTCGCGTCGGGATCTTCCTTAAAGGTAACGTCGATGACGGCAAGCTGTTTCGAGATGCCGATCTGCGGCGCAGCCAGTCCCACGCCGTGGGCTTCGTACATGGACTCGAACATGTCCTCGACGAGTTTTTTCAATTCGTCGTCAAAAACTGTAACCGGTTCGGCTGGTTTTTCCAGCACCGGGTTCCCAAACTTCACGATTGGATAGATCATTGAGTAGTTAGTACTTTCTTAACTGCTCCAAATATCCGCGGTAGTTGCGCAAGGTTTCGGTCATGCTGTCGCCGCCAAATTTTTCCAGCGCGCAGCGCGCCAGAGTAAGAGCCACCATGGCTTCTGCTGCCACGCCAGCGGCCGGAACTACGCACACATCCGAGCGTTCGTAGGCCGCCTTAACCGGTTCGCGTGTAGCAAAATCCACCGATTGCAGCGGACGGCGCAAAGTGGAAATCGGCTTAAGATAACCGCGCACGCGGATGTCTTCTCCGTTCGATACGCCGCCTTCGATTCCACCGGCATTATTCTTAGCGCGAGTAAATCCGGCAAAACCCGAACGCGCGCTGTACCCTATTTCATCATGCACAGCGGAGCCAAGGGACGCCGCGGCAGTAATTCCAGACCCAATCTCGACTGCCTTGACCGCTTGCAACGACATCACTGCAGCCGCTAACAAAGCGTCCAATCGTTCATCCCATTGTGCGTAAGTGCCCAGTCCCGGCGGCACATTGTGAGCCACCACTTCGAACACGCCACCGACCGAGTCTCCAGTCTTTAGCACCCGATCGACTTCTTCCTTCATCTGCAATTCCGCGTCGGCATCGGCACAGTTGAGCAGAACCTCATCTCGATCGTGCAGCGGAACGATAAGCTCCCAAGGGATTTCCGCAGCCCCGGTCGATGCGGCGCCTACTGAAACCACGTGGCTCAGCACTTCGATGCCGAATTCTCGCGCCAGCAGTTTCGCTAAACTCCCAATCGCTACGCGGGCCGCGGATTCGCGCGCAGACGCCCGTTCCAGCACGTAGCGGCCGTCGGAAAAATTGTATTTCAGTGCACCCGCCAAATCCGCGTGGCCCGGACGGGGCGACGCGACGCGTTTATGTTTTGCTGGATCGCCTTCCTCCACCGGCAAGGATTCCTGCCAGTTTTTCCAATCTTTGTTTTCCAGCAGAACGGCGATGGGTGAGCCAATCGTCATGCCGTGCCGCACTCCAGAAAGAATACGCGCGGTATCGCGTTCGATTTTCATGCGACCACCGCGGCCATAACCCTGCTGACGACGCCAAAGTTCGCGATCTACAAAACTCTGATCAATCTTCAGTCCTGCCGGCACGCCGGAAAGGAAAGCAACCAGGGCTTCTCCGTGGGACTCTCCTGATGTAAAGTAACGGAGCATCGTTTTGGATTGTATCCGATGAGATAGAAAGTTAGTTTCGCGCGTTCAGATTGAGACGAATTCAAATGATTTTTCCCGTGACGAATGGGACGAGAGGCTTGTACAATAACTCAAAGCAGTGAAGGTCTCAGGCCGTTCGGCGTGGTTTCTGTGAGTCCGAGAAGGCCATTTTCCGCGGTTTAATTTCTTTCAGGGAGTAGTGTCTGTGGAACAAAGCTTAAATTTACGTCGTTCCAATCTTACGCCTCGCGAGCGTGAAGTGGTGAGGATGATTGCCGAAGGTAACTCAGCCAGGAAGATCGCCGGTACGCTGGGTCTTAGCGTGAAGACCGTGGAAGCTCACAAGTTCAATCTGATGCGAAAGCTCGACATCCACAACAAAGCTCAATTAGTGACCTACGCCATCCAGAAAAGAATTGTGGCTCTCCCCGCCGAGGCGTAGTTAAGAAGGTCCGCTTACATTTTCCCGTTGGGATAGACCAGAATTTTGCTGGCTTCGCCGGTCTTCAGCCGTTCCATTGCTTTGGAGAAGTCTTTCATGGCAATGCGATCTGTGATGACGGGATGTAAGTCGAGCTTGCCATTCTTGAGCAGGGCCGTCATTTGATACCACGTCTGGTACATGCGGCGGCCGTTGATTCCCTGAACTGTTATTCCTTTGAAGATAATGTCTTCGGAAAAGTTCAGCGAGATGGGCTTCGAAGTAAGGCCCAGCAGCGAAATGCGGCCGCCGCGCCGGACGATGTCAAACGCGATTCGGATGGCATCGGGATGGCCGGCCATTTCGAGCACGGCATCGACGCCGAGCCCGTCGGTTCGCTCCATAATGATTGACTTCACGTCCTGTTTGGATGGATCGAGCACCAAATCTGCGTGCATCTTTTCCGCCAGTTGACGACGGTGCTGGTTCACTTCAATAGCAAAAACTTGCGCCGCGCCGACGGCCCTTGCCACAGCGATGGAGAACAACCCGATTGGACCGCATCCGGTAATGGCCACGGTTTTCGCAGCAACTTCTCCCGCCAGTACAGTGTGAACGGCGTTGCCTAGTGGATCGAGAATGGAGGCGTATTCCTGCGGTATGGCGGGATCGAGCTTCCAGATATTTGATTCTGGAATAACTACATATTCAGCGAAGGCGCCGTCAGCGTCGACGCCAATGATTTTCACGTTCTGGCAGATGTGGGCTTCGCCGGTGCGGCACAGCAGACACTTGCCGCAGGCTACGTGCATTTCCGCTGAGACAAAATCACCTTCCTTGACGCTGGTAACCTCATCGCCAAAAGCGACGACATTCCCGCAAAACTCGTGGCCGGGAATTAGCGGTGGATGAATGCGATTCTGCGCCCAGCGGTCCCATTCGTAAATGTGCAGGTCGGTGCCGCAAATGGATGCAACTTTTACCTTCACCAGGACGTCGTTGCGTCCGAAGGCGGGAACCTTTACTTCTCGAACCTCAGCGCCGGGCGCGGGTTTCGCTTTTACCACCGCCAGCATCGTGTCAGCCATGAACCTGCCTTAATAAGAATTCGGATTCGAAACCAAAACTCTAAATTCTAGCATCTCGGGAGTAGGCTCTACAGAACGCGCTTTTGCGGCCGCTTAGCGGGCATCAGAAGGTTCCCGAGGCACGCCTTTCTCGTGAGTCCTAGCCATGGCATTGAAGTCCTTTGATTTCCCGCGTGGGACGCTGAGTGTCTTCCATTCGCTCGAGCGGAAATGTTTCGCCAGAAAAACGATCTGTCCGGTGTGCTGTGCGTAATGCGCAATCTGACGATTGATCGCTTGCAGCACAGAATGGGGTTCGCCTCGGATCGTAACCGTGCGCGTTACATCCTCTGGCTTGAGCGCCTCAATCGCCGCAAACACGCGTGCCCAGCCATCCTCCCACCAGCGCATGACGTCCGCGCGCGTCGTCGCTGGAGTTATTTCGAATTCCTGATCGCGGTTGCGGTCAGGCTTTTCTCCATCGGCGGTCAGAAAATCCGTAAAGCGCGAGCGCATGTTTCCCGCCAGGTGCTTTACCAGAATCGCGATTGAGTTTGACTCGGGATCGAGGGTCATGAAAAGTTCTTCGTCCTTCATCTGAGTAATAGCGCCCTCAGCGAGACGTTTGTGCCCGCGAAACTGGCGGCGGGCTTCTTCCAGATAATGGGTAGCGATGTCGACATTCATTTGGGAATCTCCTGGCGAAATAATATGGAAGTTCGATCTCCCGATTCGATGATCAAGCGCAGTGTACGGCAGCTCGACCGAACAGGCGTCCAGTTACATAACCCTGTAACGCCGATTTATGTTGACAATGAAATTAATAGTCATCAATATCTTGTGGTGACATCGCCGCACCTACTACATTGGGCGGCAGTTGCGAATCTGGGTCCCCTGCAAGGGAGAAAAATCGCTCACGGAGGAACTTCATGGCAACGAAAAAAAAGGCCGCCAAGAAAAAGAAGCACTAACTACGTGGTTCATTACCTCACACGAACGTTAAAGTTCAGAAAAAAGCCTCTCGAGAGAAGCACCTCTCCTGAGGTTTTTTGTTGATCCAGTACGATGATATACAGGAAAACCCTGAACCTGAAAATGAGGGGTTGTCCGGAACGCCCGGTCATGCTAGAAACGCGGTAGGGAGTGAGGCGAAGGTCTGCGATGCCGGCTACTTCTAGACCCCAGATGAGTTCCCGCAACAAAGCCGTGTCGAAATCTGTTAAGGCCGTCGATGTCGTAATTCCGGACAAACTTTATTTCCGCATCGGAGAAGTTGCCCACCTTTGTCGTCTGCCTGCTTATGTGCTGCGTTTCTGGGAAACTGAGTTCCCGCAACTCCGGCCGGTAAAAGGCAGCACCGGACAGCGCATGTATCGACACAAAGATGTGGAAAACGTGCTGCGTATCAAAAAGCTTCTTTATGAAGAAGGTTTTACGATAGCTGGGGCACGTCAGCATCTGCGTGCAGAAAATAAAGTCGATAAGAAGCAGACGCCCTTGCCGTTTCCTGAACGGACGGCCCCGGACCTGAAACAGATTCGCCAGGGCCTCCGTGAAATTCTCGCCATGCTCTCTCCGCGACAAAAACGCGCGTAGTTTGGCCGAATGTTCACACCCGGCTAAGTGTCAGCCCAAGTCACAGGCGACGCGGAATCCATAGTCCGCGTACTGGAACTCTGGAGGAATGCTGGAGCGCGCCGCGCAACGCGTAACTTTAATATGGTGGCGCCATGAGCCGCCGCGAGAGGCGCGACGTTGGCCGGTATCCGGGCCACGTGGATTCAGTTCAGGCGAGCTGGCATAGTAATCGGGCTGATACCAGTCACTGCACCATTCGTGCACATTTGCGCAAATGTCATAGAGTCCGAACCCATTGGGCAAAGAACGTCGCACTGGCTCCGGACCAGTCTTCCAACGTTCCGCGTAGTTCAGCAATGATTCTGGAGGGTCGTCGCCCCAGGGGAAAAGTTTGGCCTCGAGTCCGCCGCGAGCCGCCCGTTCCCACTCGGCTTCCGTCGGTAGACGATACTTGCGACCGCTGATACCGCTTAGCCATTCGCAATATTTCGCCGCCTCAAACCAGGAAACAGAAACCACGGGCTGATCGGGACTATTGAAGTTTGAATCGTTCCAAAGTGCGGGAACGTTTTCACCAGTCGCGCTCAGATAGCCAGAGTACTCGGTATTAGTAACCTGGCAGGCGGCTAAATAGAACGAATCGACCCAAACCCGATGCAAAGGGCGCTCGCTCTCCTGGCCGGATTCCGACCCCATGGCGAACACAGCCGCGGGAACAAGCACCAGTTGCGGTTCCTGCCAGAAAGGCTTTGTATTCGGAATTGCTGTCTGTGACCCGCTCATCTCTTGCTGAGCCTAGCACAGCCTATGTCCGCCGCTCGTTCACAAATTCGATTTCGGCTTGCACCCAGCCATCGCCCAGATTATAGTTTTTCCGCGAGATCGCCAGGAGGTGTGCCGGCGTGAAGAAGCTCGAATTCACCGTAAAACTCGAAGGCGAACTGGGCAGTTCTGCCGCCTGGATGAATGCGCCATTCGACGTTGTGGAAATATTTGGGACTCGCGCCCGAGTACCGGTGTGCGGCACCATCAATGGATTTCCCTTCCGCAGCTCCCTTATGCCGATGGGTGGTTGTCACGGTATGGCGGTGAACAAGACCATGCGTGATGGAGCGGGGATAAAGGCAGGCGACACCGTCAGCGTTGTAATGGAACGCGATGACGCCGAGCCGTCGGAAGTGCCGACAGCATTGAAAAAAGAATTGGCCAATAACAAGGCCGCGCAGACTAATTGGAATAAGCTGTCGTTTACAAATCAGAAAGAAATCGCACTTTCAATCAGCGGAGCTAAACAGGAAGACACGCGCGCCCGTGGCTCGCGAAAGCCATGGACATTCTTAAGAACGGCAAGAAATGGACCGGCTAGATTCCCTAACCATACTGTCATCCCGAACGAAGTGAGGGATTTCGCTTATTGCCATGTGCGATCGTCGCGGCAGCAAGCAAACACCGAGATCCTCGCTCGGCTCGGGTGGTAAGTATTTGGGTCGGCTGACAATTCGTCGTGGTACACAAACCGTGAAACGCAGTTAGGCTCTCAACCGCCGCACCACCTCCGCGATATCGTTCTCTTGAAACAGCCGGATTGCGGCCATGCCGGCGGCGCCCGCATCAATGCAATCCGCAGCGTTTTCCAGCGTAACGCCGCCCAACGCGAGCACCGGAATGTTCTGCCGGCAAGCTTCACGCAGTTGGCCGAGGCCGCTAGCTTTGGTTTCTGGCGAATCCTTCTTTTCAAATACCGAGGCGAAGATAGCGAAGTCAGCGCTTGCCGACGCAGCCCTAGCAACCTCAGCCAGGGTGTGACAAGAAACACTGACCAGCGGGCGCGAAGAATTCCCCGCGTTGATCCAAATCTTCCGCAGGTCTGATGTAGAAATGTCGTCAGATCGCAAGTGGACTCCGTCGGCGCTGCAGGCTATCGCAACATCGCTGCGCGAGTTGATCAACAGGCGGGTAGAGGGTTCGGTCGAATTTTCGCAGACAGCCTGTGTAGCGGCACGAGCCAGAACTTCAAGGTTGCGAGTAGAAAGATCTTTCTCGCGCAATTGAATCAGGTCAACCCCGGCGCGAGATGCTTCGGCGATCTTTTCCAGCAGCGCGTGCTGGCGCGCGCCCTCGTCGCCTGGAAATTTCGTACGATCGGTGATGTAGCAAAGAAGCAAGATTTACGGGTTTGTCTTCGCGATTTCCGGAACCCGCTCGCCTTCACTTTTAGATTTGGGCTCCGGTCCTAGGTGATATTTTGTCAGCCCATCGCGTAGAAATTCAAAGCCTTCTTCTGGCGAGTCTACGATCTTGAAGAGCTCGAGATCCTCGGGGGAAATTGTTCCCGCATCCACCATAGTTTGGAAGTTAAAAAGCTTATTCCAGTACTCGCTGCCATAGACCACCACGAGAATTTTCTTAGCCAGCTTCTGGGTCTGCGCCAGGGTAAGGATCTCAAAAAACTCATCCATGGTTCCAAATCCGCCAGGAAAAATCACCAGCGCTTTCGAAAGATAGGCAAACCAGAACTTGCGCATGAAAAAGTAATGGAACTCGAAATTCAGTGACGGCGTGATGTGAGGATTTGGCATCTGCTCGAAAGGCAGCGCGATATTCAGCCCTATCGTCTTGGCGCCAGCTTCTCGCGCCCCAAGATTTGCCGCTTCCATGATTCCCGGGCCCCCGCCAGTCGTAACTACAAAGCGCCTGCGCCGCGCCGGAATCTGGATTGACCACTTGCTCAAAAAAGAAGCCAGACGGCGAGCATCTTCGTAGTAGCGTGACATCTCCACGCCCGCGATCGCCCGTTTCAGCAGAGTTTCGCGCTCACCTTCCGAAAGCTGGGACGCAATTGATTTCACTTCGGTCAGCTTATCCTCGGCGACGGTTCGGCTGTGGAATCGGGCCGACCCGAAAAACACTACCGTGTCCTGAATTTGTTCGCGGCGGAACCGCGCAATCGGCTCCATATATTCCGACAATATGCGCAGGATGCGCCCGTCCGGGCTGTTCACAAAGTTTTCATTGGCGTACGCCAGCGGCGCGCGCTTCAAATCGTCTTCAGTCATAAACACATTTCTTTCCGTAAATTAATTATCCGGCAGGTGACTGCGTTCGCCGGGAGGATGCTTGCTTAAGGCCGCTTTTCCTCGTGGTAGTGGATTGCTTCTGAGAATCCAATCCAGATATCGAGAACTCCGAGCCCGCTGCACAATCCGCGCACAAATCCATTGGCAATGAATGCTCGCAAGCCGGGAGACCCCATCAGAAGATGGTTGTCGGTCCATTCCGGTCTCCAGGGAAGCAGCACCAGTAGCACTCCGACAACCGCACAAACCAACCCGAAGGTCAACACGGTAATCCGATGCAGCCAAAGCTCAATGCCAACGTAATGCCGCCCTTCGGCATGCCCGGGAGGCGTTTCCAGGGCGGTAGCGGAAGAATCACCATGCTCCGATGACAGCTCGGCCCCCATCGACCTTGGCGGAATAGCTTGGGGTGTATTCGGATCCGCGGTCACCGCACGCTCCCGAGAATGGTGAGCAATGCAGGCCGGGTTTTGCGAAAGCGCGTTCCCAACGTAAGAGCGTAAGACCCCATCCAGACATTCTACGACTTCAGGGTCCTAATGCGCTCGCCTACATCCCGGTAATCGATGTTGCTGCCATAAACTTCCATGAAATGGTTCAAGGCTGCGGTTTTATCCCCAGCCGTCTCGTAAGACGTCGCCAATTCGTAGTGCAGGGCGGTTCGCGTCTCCGCATCGATAGTGGGCAGTTTGAGCGCCTTTTCATACCATCGTATGGCCGCCTCAGGGAGGCCTTTATCGAGGAAACACTGCGATCGCCAGGTGTAAGTCTGCATGATGTGCGGAAATGTATGCCCACGTTCTACGGCCTGGCACACTTTCTGTAACTCGCCAATGGCTTCGTCCAACAGACCCATTTCACGGAAGGCCACGCCAAGGTTGTAATGCGTTTCTGGGTCTTCGTCCGCCTTGGCCGAGTCTTCCTCAAGCTCGTGCTTGAGTTCGCCGAACATGTCGCCCAAATCGACTGCGGGACCCAAGTCAAATTTTCCCGAACTGGAGGACGCTAAAGGCCGATCGACTGGAGCGTGATAAGTGATAGCTGCTGGTGCGCTGACTGCATCCGGTGCAGGTCCCGAGTGGGTCGCGGCAGCAGCCATTGCAGCCGGAACGTGTGCAGCCGGGGCGCGCGGCGGGACTGGAGCCTCAGGCGTCGCTGCAACCAGATCGGGCTTCGAAACGCGCGTACTCGGAACCTTAGGCGCTTCGGCCAGAAAGCTGTCGCCGAGGGAAGCTTCAAGGTCGGATACGAAATTGTCGAGCTTGCCGATGGGATGAGGTTGGCTTTGGGCAGACGCTGAGGCAACTTCAACTGTTTGCGGCGGCTCTGACGCGGGTTGTGGAGTCACCTCACGAACGGTCGTTTGCGGGAGGAATCCATCTCCGAGCGATGACTCCAAGTCGCTGACCAGCGCGTCCAATATCGCGGGCTTAGGCTCAGGAACGGGAGCCGTTTCCTCGGCCGGTACCGCAGGAATATCTGCAACCGAAATTTCCTCGATTGCCTCTGGCTCCGGAGTTCGGGGCTGCGCAGCGGCGGCCTCGATCTCGTGCCGCAAAGCCGACAACAAAGATGGCTCCGGTCTCAATCGATACAGCTTGGTATAAGTTGCGCGAGCCTCTTCCTGCATGCCGCTCGAAAGATAAAACCGAATCTCTTCCACTGCTTCTTTGACGACCTCTGGGTCGGCTGCATCGGCGTGAGTTTCGGGTACGGTGACGCGCGGAGCAGCAGGCTCTTCTGCGGGAGCAGCATTGGTCTCCGTCTCTACAGTGAACGAATCTTCCCACTCGGACGAAAGATCAATTTCGTTTCCGGATGCAACTGGCTGCGGCGCGTCGGCATTCGCTTCAATGACGGACTGGATTTCAAATTCCGCGGGCTCTTGTTCTGCAGCTTTAATCTCGTCAGCCTGTCCGCTAGATGCGGCCGCATCAGCCGGAACGGCCTCGTCAATCGTTATTTTTGGCACGGTATCAGCCGAGAGCGCATCAAACTCAGCAAAATTCGGACTTGCCAGCGCCGCAACCCCGGCTTCCGCTGGAACGGTCGACCCGCGTTCCTCATACTTCGCCGCCAGATCGCCATAGCGGGTCGCCTCGTCGGGAAAGCCAGCGTCATGGTAAACGCTCTCCAGCGTACGGCAGCAAACCGCAGCTTCGGTGAATCGGCTGGCTCGCGTGTGTAGCGCGGCCAACCGCTGGTTGACGCGCAAATCGCGGGGCGCCTGCGGCAAAGCGGAAAGCAACGGCCCCAAAGCTTTCGCTGGCATGTTGTAGGAAATGAAAAGTTCAGCATCAGTGAGCGCACCGCGTACAAAAAGCGCTACATCATCCGGATAACGTTGATCGATGAAGGGCGCAGTGGCTTCCAGTTCGTCCACCATGACTGCGCCTTCTTCCGGCGTGATCATCCGCGATGCCGTCGGCCCACCCAGTTTTTCAATTACTTGTTGATAATTGCGGGCGTGTAACTGATTCTCTGGCTCGAGTTGAGTGAGTTTCAGATAATAGTCGCGGGCCTTTTCCATCTCTCCCGCCTGCACATATCCATGGGCGAGAAGCTCGTACACTTCGGTCAGATGTGTATTATCCGCTGCCTTGTTCAACAGCGCGAGCAGCATTTCCAGGGCTGGCGTATTTTCCCGCACATGGCCGATCAGAGAATGCAGGTTTTCCAGAATCTTTCCCGAATCGGCGGCGAGCAACCGATCAGAGTGTTGCTGATACAACTGCAGAGCGTCCTCAAATTGTCCGGCCGCGATCAGAGCGTCGGCATACGAAAGGATTGCACCAATATCATTGTGGACGGTGAGTAGTTTCGTCGCAAGAGTTCCGGCCTCGGGCAAACGTCCTGTTTGTAAATAAGCTTGCAACAGGGTTCGCAGCCCATCAGGATGAGTATCGAGATCCGTGACTTTCTCGAGACACTCCACCGCCGCCGCGATATCACCCGCATCGAATGCATTGCGCCCGCGTAACAGCAAAGCGTACCCATTGCCGGGATCGAGCGTAATCATGCGCTGCAGAATCTCTTCCGCGGGACCCAGTTGCCCTTTGGCGCGTAAAGTCTCTGCCGCTGCTGAAAAAATCTGCCAGGCTTCGGTCTTCTTCCCTAGACGAACGTATACCTCGGCCAGCCGCGTGCGCATGGCGACGTTTTCGGGATCCATTTCCAGAGTCTTCTGGAAGATTCGTACAGCCTGCTCTAACTGGCCTTCACGCAGAAATTCTTCAGCGACCTGCAAGTACTGCGCTCGTGCATCGTTAAAAAGACCCTGCTGGGTGTAGAGCTCAGCCAGCCGAAGCGCGCACTCCAGCGACGCCTTCAGCTTGCTCAGCTTCTTGTACATGGCAATCGCCTTCACCGTGAAGCCTTGCGAGGCATAGGCGTCGCCGACGCTCTTGAAGCACTCCACGGCTTTTTCGCTATTGCCCAGACGCGAATAAAGATCGCCCACGGTATTCATCACCGTAAGATCCTTAGGGTCGGCTTTGAGGACTTTTTCGTACTCAGTGATCGCGTTTGGCAGCTTGCCCTGTTGGACGAACTTCTCCGCAGCACTGAGAACCTTCTGCTTATTGAAGCCAAAACCAAACGCCATGAGTGCGGACTCCAGCTCCGATTCGTCTCTCGCTCGCGAACATTCTCTACGTAACGAGAGTTCGTGCCCAATTAAACCATTCCATCGGCATCACGCCCCTTGTCAGGAGTGGTCTTTAGGACAAGGGTAATTGTACGGCGGGGTACTCAGAATCGTATGGTTACTAAGGGTTACCGAAAGGGAGTGTACGACCGGGTTATGTAGGCCGGCACTCGTGTGGGCGCGGGCGTCCTCCTAGTGCGACTCACTTCCACAAATAATAAAATCCCATCTGCTTATCGAGCAGGTTTTCCTTAGTCGGCAGCCATTGGGAAATGTCACCGAAAAGCAAGTCAGATAAAGTTTTCCGGTCTTTCTCGGGATGAACCAGCACCGGCTCACCTTTAATCCCGACCGACTTCGCAGTTTCGTCCACAGCCGTCTGGAAATCGCCAATTTGATCGATCAGGTGCATCGGCAGCGCTTCCTGTCCCGTCCACACTCTGCCATCAGCAATCGCTTTGATGTCATCCGTCTTTGCATGCCGCCCATCGGCCACAGCCTGCACAAACTGGCCGTACATATTGTCGATCAATGACTGCAGATAGGCGCGCTCGGCGGGAGTCATGTCGCGCATGGGATTGCCCGTATCCTTCAGCGCGCCGACTTTTAACACCTCTGGCTTCAACTTGGCCCAGCGCAAAAGGTCGCCGTAATTCACCCACTCCGCAATTACTCCGATAGAGCCAACCACACTGCCGTTGTCGGCATAAATCTTGTTGGTCGCGGAAGACACGTAATATGCGCCGCTGGCGCCTACGGTGCTAATCGAAGCCACAATGCGCTTATGCTTTTCGTCGCGCAGCCGTTTGACTGCGCGATAAATTTCCTCCGAGGCAGCCACGCCGCCACCGGGAGAATTCACTTTCAGGATGATTGCCTTGATGGAATCGTCGTCTCCGAACTTCTTAAGCTGAGGCACGATGACGCTGGAATCCAAAATCACGCCTTCCAGGTCGACAACTCCAATCTTGTCGCCGAAGCTGTGCAGCGAGGCTTCTTCTCCGCCTGCATGCAAGGCAAGATACACCAGCGTGAACACTGCCAGCACGAAGAGGAAAAACACCCCTCCGCCGATTACAATCCAGAGCGCAGTGCGCGAACGACCATGCTCAGCCATACTGTGAGGGTAGTTTAGCACCCGCGGCAGGTCAGGGGACAATCACTCGCAATGCTTTCCGCACCACGCTCACCTCGATCGGCGTGCGGCAGACGTACTCGCCATCGGCATAAACGTCAGTCGGGTGATCTGTTTCGACTCGCAACCGCTCCGTTTGAAAGTACTTGACTTGTGGAATGCTCAAGTGACGTCCTAAGTAGATGGTGGGAAAAAGACAAAACAGCTTGAGCTTATTCATGTTGTGGACGACACAAACATCGAGAAGCCCATCGTCAAGCTTGGCGTGCGGAGCGATCTTCATACCGCCGCCATACATCGGCGCATTGGCGAACGCAGCGACCATGATGCGTCTGCCATGCGCAGAGTCAAACGCCTCAGCACTGACCCTGGAAATCCCTGCGGCGAGGGGTATGAACTGTAACAGCGCCGGCAGCAAGCTGAAAGCGTATCCGCCGTGTGCCCGCAACCATCGCGGAAGCGAGTTGGCGCGCCGGGCAGTTTCTGCATCCAGGCCAATGCCACCAACGCAGCAAAAAAGATGCTTGTCTGGCCCGGCCTCGCGCTTCTCATCAGCCAGCGGAACGATTAGACCTAAATCAATTTCCCGCACATTACGGCCCCCGGAAGAAAACTTACGCCAAGCAGCCAGCGAATCTCGAACCCTGCGCAGCCTTAGCGCACGCGCAAAATCGTTTCCGCTGCCCGAAGGTACTACCAGAACCGGAAGTTGCAGCTTCGCCAATTGTGGCAAATGGCGATGCACAGTACCGTCTCCGCCGAAAACGAGAATTGCGTTGGCTTCATTAGATTCTGTAGGCAGGCCGATAATCCAATGCGACTCTGAGTTCGCTTGGAATGGGCGCAGGTTTGGGGGGGAACATCCGGGCCCGAAGATGGCGGCTGAGCGCACGTCTGCGGGAGATTACCAGAACCGGACTAAGAAGGACACAAACGACGGGATCTTCACGAATAACGATCCGCATCCCGTCAGTCTTTTTCACGTCTAACTTAAGCAATTGTTAAACGCCCCAGGAGGAGAAATGCCTTCCAACGAAAATGGCTTGGTTCATGTCCCCAGTTCGCATTCGGTGCCAGAAACTTTGAACAAACTTAAGACCACGATCGAAGCCCGAGGATTGAAAATATTTGCTCTAATCGATCACAGTGGCGAAGCCGAAAAAGCCGGACTAAAAATGAGGCCAACTGAACTATTGATCTTCGGTAGCCCAAAAGCCGGAACTCCGTTAATGGTGGCCGCCCCGACGTTAGCCATAGACTTGCCTCTCAAAATGCTCGTTTGGGAAGACGCGGATGGGAAAGTCTGGGTCTCCTACAACAGCCCGGACTATCTGCAGCAGAGGCACCGAATCCCAGCAGATCTGGTAAAAAATATCGCAGGAGTTGGTGCGCTGGTAGAGAAAGCGGTAGAGTAATCGGTCGCGAGAATTGCGCTCAATTTATTGCAGGACGTCATCCCGAAGGGCTGCGCTTTTCAGCGGCCCGAGGGATCTCGCGAGAAGATTTGAGGATCGCGACCGATGTCAAATGATCCAAGTACGAGTGATCTGGAAAAAGCAGCCGCAGCCCGCGCCAGTTTGCGTTTTGTGCATGACGGCAACATCGTCGGGTTAGGAACCGGCTCAACCGCAGCCTACGCGGTGCGCTTCCTGGGTGAACGGGTCCGGAAAGGACTGAAGATCCGCGGCATTCCAACCTCGGTACAAACCAGAGATCTGGCCACCAGCGTGGGAATCCCGTTGACTACTCTCGATGAAATCCCACAGCTCGGACTGCAGCCGATCGACGTCACCATCGATGGAGCCGATGAATTCGATGCGCAACTGCGTTTAATCAAAGGTGGCGGAGGCGCCCTCCTGCGCGAAAAAATCATCGCGTCGGCGTCCAAGCAAGTCGTCATCATTGCCGATTCAAGCAAGCAGGTCGCGGTATTGGGAAAATTTCCTCTGCCCGTGGAAGTAATTCCCTTCGCGCAGTCATTAATTGCGGCGCGAATTACCGCCCTTGGCGCCACAGTAAAGTTACGCAAAGACACAAAAGGAAATCCCTTCATGAGCGATGAAGGCCATCACATTCTCGATTGCAGCTTTGGCCAGATTGCAGACCCGCCAGCATTGGCGCGCGTGTTAAGCGATATGCCGGGTATCGTCGAACATGGATTGTTCATCAACCTCGCCACCGTGGTGCTAGTCGCAAAGGGAGAGAATGTCACCGAACTACCACGCCGAGCCGCGTAGTTCTGCACCGGCGTGGAGGCCCCGCGCTTACGCGGCAACTTCTCGCAGCGCCGCCAAGAATCGTTCAATTTCTTCCGTGGTGTTGTAATGTGCCAGGCCGATGCGCAGAAATCCGCCGTCTTTTTCTACATCAAGCCGTTCGGTAAGGTTCAACGCGTAATAATTGCCGTCCCAGGTGAAGAAGCCGCGCTCGCCGAGCCGGGTAGCAAGTTCAAGCGGCGTTTGGCCGTTGATGCGCACAGCGAGAGTCGGACAGCGCTGATCAAACCTAGCTGGATCGCTGATGCCGTAAAGCTTCAGCCCAGGGATGGCGATCAATCCTCGGATCAAACTCTCCATCAATTCGCATTCGTGTTTCTGTATTGCGTCATAGGCGGCCAGCACGGCTGACCGGCGATTGGATGCCGACGAATTCACGTGTCGCCCAAGATCAGCCAGATAATCCACGCAGGCGGTGACCCCGGCGATGCATTCATGATTCAGCGTGCCCCACTCCCAACGATTGGGAATCGCATTCGTGTTGGCCCGAACTTTATAGGGCTCCAGCCGATGCAGATGCTCGCGCTTTCCGTAGAGCACGCCGATGTGCGGCCCGAAAAATTTGTACGTCGAGCAAACGAGAAAGTCGCAGTCGAGCGCGCGAACGTCGATGGGGCCATGCGGCGCGTAATGGACGGCGTCAATGTATGCCAGCGCGCCACGGTCGTGAGCCAGCCGAATAATCTCCCGCACGTCGTTGATCGTGCCTACAGCGTTGGAAGCGTACCCGACGGCAACCAGCTTTGTGCGGTCGGTAATTTTACGCGCCAAATCGTCCATATCGAGCGTGCAATCGTATTCGTGGATCTCGACCATGCGGACGCTCACGCCACGCTCTTCGAGGGCGCGCCACGGAGAAACGTTGGCGTCGTGATCGAGATGAGTCAGCACGATTTCATCGCCGGGACCAAGTGCGCGTCCGATGGAGCGGCTGATGGCGAAGGTCAGCGAAGTCATATTGGGTCCGAAGACGATTTCGTCGGCATCGCAATTCAGAAAGTCCGCCATTGCCGAACGTGCCCCGGCAATCATCGAGTCGGTGCGCTGGCTGGTAGCGTAAGCGCCGGCTGTGTTGGCATTGTCGCGCTTCAAATAATTGGAGATCGCATCGATCACATGCTGCGGAACCTGAGTTCCACCGGGACCATCAAGAAAAATCGCTGGTTGTCCATTAATACTTTGGGCAAGCGAGGGAAACTGGGAGCGAACCCAGACCAGATCCAGCGCATTTACAGTTTCGTTCTGAGCAGTCAGCATAAAAATGGTCTTCAATTATCCTTGTAGAAACGTAGCTTTGTCCACGTCTCGCTTTGATTTAGCTCACTGCGCGCACGAAATCGGCAAGCATCCCGTATGCAGTAGCTTCCAATCCAGGATTGTTCTCCGTAATGGCGAGCCCCGGAAAGATATCAGTCTCGAAATACACGATCGACGACGTTCCGGCGACCCAAGCCAGCGGATCGCTCAACGGAACCTGTTCCGGCTGCACACTGGCCGTGACCCGCTGTACTTCACGCTGAGCACGGCACACGAGCTTGTACGGCCGGCCCTCAGCTCGTGCAGCGCGAACGGCTCCTCCGGAAAGTCTGCCGATGCCCTCGCGTTGAATATCTTCAAGCCGTATTGGCACGCCCATGAGCACTCGAACCAGCGCGGCGACCTTCACCGCGGCATCCCAGCCATCAATATCATTACTCGGATCGGTCTCGGCAATGCCAATCTGTTGCGCCTTGGCGAGCGACTCTTCAAAACTCAGACCGTCTTCCATGCCGCCTAGGATTACATTGGTAGTCGAATTCAGAATGCCGCGAAATCCGCGAAGCTCAATCGCAGGCAAATTGTCACGGAACAGACTAAAGATTGGCACGCCATCCATCACCGTAGATTCAAAAAGAAATCTTCGCCCCTTCGCCAAAGCCAGCGAAGTCAGTTGTTCGTAAGCGTGCACGATCGGACCTTTATTGGCGGTGATGGCGTGTGCCCCCATTTCGAGTGCCGCGCGAATACGGTCAATCGCTGGTTGGCCGTCAAGTGGACTGAGTGAAGTGGCTTCGAACAGAAGGTCAGCATTCGCGGCGCGCAACCACCCGCGTACATCGCATGATGGAGACATTGTCGATGAGGGCGGGGAGCTACTCATTAGGGCTTCCACGTCCACTCCGCCGCCGTCCGCAATCCAACCCACTCGTCGCGTTGCTACCCCGGTAATCCGCCATGCAATGCCGCGCTCGCGCAGTTCCATTTCCTTTTTCTGGAGCAGCCGAAGCAGAGTCCGGTTGACGTTTCCCAAACCGAGCAGGCAGAGATTGTATGTGCGAATCAGTTATCTCCTGGAGGAGTCTTCTGGACAAGTGGAGGCTGTGCGTCCTCCATCATTCACGTCAGCCCATGGTCGTTATATGTTCGGGCAGAATCTTGTAAATCACACGCTGTTCCGAAGGCTGCCGATACGGATACTTATCTACCCCCAAATATTTCTTAGCCAGCTTGTCGATCTGCGCGTCGGCGCCTTCCTCAGTGATTTCCACCACGCGCCCGCGAATTTCCATGTAACGGTAGGGATTGTCAGGATCGATGATTGCCATTGCCACGCGTGGATCGCGGCGCACGTTGCGGTCTTTCTGCCGCCCTTTGGCGGAGTTGAAAACCACATGGCTGCCTTCCAAATCGCACCACACCGGCGTCACTTGCGGCCGCCCGTCGGGCATCAAAGTCGCCAAACTGGCAAAGGCGCGCTTATTAAATAGATCGCGATATTTCTCCGGAATAGCCTCAGGCATCACTTCCTCCTTGCGGTAGTATTGCCAACAGACTTGCAAGAATTATAGACGGCGCGAAGGGTTTCGTGTTGTGGCCGTACTTTACAATTCGCCGGTTAATCTAATCATCGGAGTGATTCATGCTAGCGGAAACCCGCCACAAGGCCAAGCTGCGGCGTTTTATTGTCAAGTTGGTTCTATCGCTTCTTTCCACAGCGATGTACGGTGCTGCCTCCAGCAATCATCCCACCATCGTTTTTATGACCGACTTCGGCACAGTCGACGATTCCGTCGCAATCTGCAAGGGCGTGATGTATTCCATTGCGCCGGATGTGCGCATCGTCGACCTGACTCATCAAGTGACTCCATTCTCCATTCTCGACGGCGCCCGCTTCCTCTACGGCGCAACGCCATACTATCCGGCCGGAACCGTCTTTGTAGTTGTGGTGGATCCAACGGTCGGCAGCACTCGGAAAGCAATAATAGCGAAGTCGAAACGAGGACAATATTTTGTGCTACCGGACAACGGTCTGATGACGCTGGTGCAGGACCGTGACGGAATTGAGAGCGCACGCGAGATTACCAATCGCGACTGGATGATCGGCGCGGCCTTGTCGTCAACTTTTCATGGTCGCGATATATTCTCGTCCGTGGGTGCTCACTTGGCACGGGGCGACGATTGGAGTGCGGTTGGCCCTGAACTGGATATAACTAAACTAGTTCGCCTGAACGTTGCCGTAGCCAAGCTGGATGATCGCGGATTAAGCGGAGAAGTAATCGCCACCGACGGACCGTTTGGCAATCTCGTCACCAACATCAGCGGCGACGATTTCGTGAAATTGGGGTACAAGCAGGGACGAGCCGTTCACGTCGTCATCGACAATAATTCAATGGACATTCCATTCGTGCGCACCTTCAGCGACGTGCCATTGAATCAGCCTTTGCTTTATATCAATTCTCGCGGGCATGTAGGTTTAGCTGTGAACCAGGCAAGCTTCGCGGACAAATACGAAGTAAAACGTCCCACTGCAATCTTCATAGCCCGCGCGAAATAATAATGTGGATCGTGTGGCACGGGCGCCCTCGCCCGAGAGGTTAGGTCCTAACATCCCAAGCAATCTCCGGCAAAATTGCACGCAACAGCGCCACGAAATCATCTTTGACCCGCTCGCCAGTCTTCAGGACCTCCTCATGGTTCAGCACATCATCGGATATTCCCGCGGCCATATTGGTGACACAAGAAATCGCAAGCACCTTTAATCCCATGTGACGCGCCACGATGACTTCAGGAATAGTGGACATGCCGACGAGATCTGCGCCGATCGTGCGTAGATAACGAATCTCCGCGGGAGTTTCGTAACTCGGTCCCAACAGCCCGGCGTAAACGCCTTGGTACGCAGTCTTGCCGAGACGCCGTGCCGCTCGAAGTGCAATCTCGCGATACGGTTTCCAGTACGCCTGCGTCATGTCAGGAAACCGCGGTCCGAAGCGGTCGTCGTTCGAGCCGACGAGCGGATTCGCCCCCTGCAGATTGATGTGATCAGTAACGACGACGAGCGCGCCCTGTTTGTATTCGAGATTGATGCCGCCGGCCGCGTTAGTCAGGATGAGCGCGCGGATTCCCATTCGCCCAAAGACGCGTGTAGGGAACGCGACCTCTTTTGCAGAATAGCCTTCGTAAAGATGCACGCGCCCCTGCATCGCCGCTACTGCGATGTCGCCAACTTTCCCAATCACCATTTGACCGGCGTGACCCACCGCCGTCGAGCGAGGAAATGAAGGAATGTTCGCGTATGAAATTCGTGTAGCTTCGGCGAACTCGTCGGCAAATCCCCCTAACCCTGAGCCCAAAACGAGCCCGATTGCAGGGCGAACCGTGGTCTGCGCAAGCAGAAACTGTGCGGCGGACTCGGCACGATCGAAGTCAGAATTCATAAAATCAAAACTTCTTTTCAAAGGCAGCGAACTGCTCTTCAAGCTTCCACTGCAGCTGCGCGCGCTGATTGGCATCGAGAAACTTCTGACACGCTGGAGAAACTTTCCCGGCACGACCCGTGGCACAGGCAGCCACTATGCGAGATTCAGAGGCCCACAGACTCGATCCCGCGAGAAAGCTGTGTTCCAAACTCATGCGCGCCATGCGCTTCAGTTCTTTGTATCCGAGAGACTCGTAAGTTTGAACCGCACGAACATATTCGTGGGTCATGTCGGAGCGCGACACGCCTTCATCGTCGGTAGCTAATGCCACTGGTACGGCGTAACGGAGATAGATTGGCAGCGGATGCGCAGAGCCTTTTACACCCAGAATCACGTCGTTAGAAGTCAGACAAATTTCGACCAGGATCTTTCGCTTGGCCATTTCACGCAGCAGATCAAGCGGACGATCCTCATTCATCACGGAGACGCCATGCCCGATGCGTTCCGCGTGCCCGCGCTCAACCGATTCGCGTATGTGAAAGCGCAAACCCTCCGGCGGCACCAAGCCCATAGCCAGTTCTCCGGCATGCAGGCTGATGTGCACCTTCGGATACAAGCCATGCAGATAGTCGATCATCTTCATGTGCAATTCGAAATCATGCATGGGCACGTACCAGTCTTCCGGCATGACGAGATTCAAACCCACAAAGCGCGGATCAGCCTGGGCCAATTCGAAACCAAACAATATTTCGGCGAAGACCATCTCCGACGGCAGCCCGCGCAGCACCTGATAGAGATAACGAATCTTGACATCGCAACCCGCATTCGCCTGCGGAGTTCCGCACTTGAGCACAGATCGCATCGTGCTCTCATCGTCGTCCAGACGCTTGCGCGTTGAAGCAACAATCTCCTTCAATCCGCCGCTCAACAGCTTCTCGCGCATGCGGGCGAAGTCGTCATCCCATCCCAGCTTTGCGCCCAGTTGGCCCGACTGCACGGAATCCGCCGTGTGCATCAACTCCAGATATTGAAGATTATCCTCCGCCGCACGCGATGCTACTTCGGCAAGCGCGTCGCCGATGTGATTGTGCGTAGCCAGCGAGAACTTGTCGAAGGTCGAAAAAAAATGATCGTGCCCGGATTCCTCGCCCGGTTCCCAGTTACGCATGGACCACGCATCGACGATTGAGTTGTAGAGCACATGATCGCCATAAGCGCAACGGATGCCAGGTTTGCTTGTGTACTTTTCGCAGGAATCGTCACATGGGGGAGCAATGAGTATCGACGTCGTGCGATCAACGCACAAATTGTCGCTGGCCGCATAGTCGATAAGATTTTCGGCATAGAGCGCTCCGCTAAGGTGAACGTGAAGATCGCCACCTTTGGGCATCTCACGCAAGAAAGCCAACTGAAGAGAAGGTTGCTGGCGGATAGATTCGAAATAGCGCGCCGTGCGCTGCTCGGCGCTGGCTCCGGACTGCGCCAACGCCATCGTCGTGAAACAGGCGATGATCAGAAGGACAAGCAACCGAGCCATTCGGGCCACAGCGTCTCCTCGGATAGTGTTTCTGGGAAACCGGCATTCTACCTGACGCGAGGAGAACATGAAACAATGCAACTGTAGAGACGTAGCTTGCTGCGTCTCGTCCCCTCACCATCCTCCTGCCATTCCGAAGAGCGAAGCGACGAGGAATCTGGGTTTTTCGCTCGACGAATCGAACAACCTAGATTCCTCTCTTCGTTCGGGATGACAATCAGGGTTCATTAGCAAAAGGTTGAAATCGACGAGAAGGCCCGTCCAGCGCGGCGTTGCCGAGATTTTCACAAACACAGCGAAAGTCGATTCACAACCCGCAACCGCATCAGACAAGAACCTCCAATCAAATCGCGCATCGGCGAACATCACCAAACCATGTGACAAGAAAACTGCACCAACTCTGCTACACCAGCCTGTGAACCGCCTGCACTCGCTTGAAAAATCGACACATACGCCGCCGTGTTTTTTATTGACTGCAAAAATAAAAAGAGTAAAAACATAATCGTTCTTTGACAGCTTCTGAAGTTTTTCCGGTTGGTGCGGCGTCCGGGGCTCAAGCGAAGTCACCCTCTACATTGCAAAATGACTGAGGGAGGGTTAACAAGGGTCTATAGCAAAGTGCTGGTCGAGGCGAACAAGAAGATTTGTCGAAGGCAGGATAGAGTCCCGAGGCGTTGGTTTGGTTTATCCGGTTGGCGGTAAGCCCGGAGCCCGAGCAACGATCGCGAGTAGCGATTCGCAAGGATCGCAACTATGGCAGGTCGGCAAGGGTCTAAAGCGAGCTACTGGCCGAGATGAATGATCCCAACACCACCTCGGGACTCTTAATTTGTCTGCAGCAATCAGGGGCGGTGGTTGACTTTAGCTGCAGCTCTCCCCCAAGCTAGCTGCGAAACTTCAGCAGAAAGTTACGCCGCCCACTGTTTTCTACGGCCCTTGCTGAATTTGAAACCTTTCTTTCGGCACCAGCCGCGCGCGATAAATCGAGTTCGTCGCAGCCACCTCAGCTACCGCATCTGCATCCAGTTCATACGAACCGAAAGGCAGATTCTCTCCAAAAGGAATTTCTAAATCCGCAGTGCCCTTTTTCAAGTTAACGCGCTGGTAGCCGATCGCCGTCGCTCGTCCAATCTCATTCACCGCCATGATGATTGCGGTCAAATCAAAATCCTGCTCGGTCTGATTGGACACGATGATCGAACCTTCCAGCCTTTGTCCGTTGACCTGCGGATAGCGTCCCCACTGCGCCAGCAGCGGCGCCACGACAGTAAGCACGAGTTGCTGATTGCGTTGCGCGGCCGGTCTGCCGCTGTCGGTCACCCTCACAGTAAATTTGAATTCACCGGTTTCGGTGGGAGCACCGCTCAGAGTTCCGTCCGTTCCCAGCACAATACCAGCGGGCGGAGCACCCTCGGTGATTTCCCAACGCAAAGGTGTGATTCCTCCCCGAGCCTCTAAATGCGTTTCGTAGTGCTGACGAAGATAGCCCTTGGGCAGACTTGTGGTTTGAATCACCAGCGGCTCGCCAGTGGCAGCACTTTGTTGGGCAAATGCCGACCCTGCCAGCAGCGTGAACAGTAATACGAAAATCAGGCTACTTCGCTGCATGCACGAAATCGTCCACTGTCTGAATAAACATCCCGGTATCGTCCACGAAAGTCATATGTCCGGCCTTGGGGAAGATCACGATCTTCGATCCCGTGATCTTCTCGTGCATGGCTAGCGACAGGGACGGGTCAGCCTCGTCGTGATCACCGACCAGAATAAGAGTTGGTACTTTGATGCTCGCCAACCGGTCGGTGTATTCGACCGACTTCAAGTTGCCATCAATGACAAACTCTCCGTGCTCGCCCCACATTTCGCGGTACAGATCCCACGCCATCTTGCCATTGTCGACGGGATCGTAATTCGGGTCAGGATGGTTCTGATAAAGATACGGAAAATACCCTTCGCCCCAGGCGGCAATCATATAGTCGTTGGTATATCGGTTCTTCTCGTAGTCTTTGCCGTGTCCGAACAATCCCGCCGCTTCGAGTTTGTCGATGCGTTCGCCCAGTTCCGGAGACATGTTCTGTTTCATCTTCACGAAGATTTCGTTGAGCGCTTTTGAACTCGACCAGGTGCTGCCCAGAATTAAGTGAGTGAGGTTTGCCTGATATTTCAAAGCGTAAGCCTGCGCCAAGGCTCCGCCGTAAGAGTGCCCCATCAAGCTGATCTTGCCCAATCCCAGCGCCTGGCGCACCGCCTCAACGTCTTCGACCATGTTCTCGACCGTGTATCCGGAAGGATCCTCAAGTTTCTGCGACCGGCCAGAGCCGCGTTCATCAATAAAGACGACCTTATTGTGGCGGGCGAGAGGGAGCAGGTAAGGAAGAAAATAATCGTGCGAAGCGCCTGGACCGCCATGCACGATCATCAGCGCCGCACCGCGGCCGAGTATTTTGTAATAAATCATGACTCCATTGGCGTCGACGAAACCTTCCTGCACCGGATACACATTCGAAGCCGACGCCGCGTGGACGACGGGTTTACTCGCTTGCGCGTTAGCCGCGACAGCGAGGCTTGAGATCAAAAGAAGAATCAGCAGCCGGAAGTTTTTCATGGCCCGGTTATCGTAATGTGCGCGCCTCGGAAGAGCAAACCGCCATGCCAAGCTAGGGTAGTGTTTGAATCCTCTCACCTTACTACCCCAACGGAGGCAGGGAAACCTGCTTCGCTGAAAGCCATGCCGCCGCAGTCAAACATAATGTAATTACGATTGAGAAAGCGATGGGTAGAATAAACAGGTATCTCCAGCTCACAACCGTGATGGCGGCAAAGCAAAGGGCGAACGCCCACGCCGTGCCGCGCATCAGCGCCAAAGTCGCTGCCGGAAGGCTACCTAGCTGCCATGCCAATATCGCCGCGAATAGATAAAACACGCCGACAGAGAATCCGGCCGCCAGAAAGAGGTCCCAATACGTGCGGTTGAATCCCTGCACGTCAAAGTGAATTGACCGCATTGAGCCAAGAAGGGCATCGACTCCCCATTGGGGATCAGACTGGCGAAAGCCGAGTGTATGTCCTACCGCGAAAAACAGCAGAAGAACAGCAGCGATTCGATAAAACATAGATGCTTTCATTCTTGCCTCCAGAGATCACGGCAGCGGGCGCCTCTGTCCTGCCACGTAGGTTCAAACTTACCACTACGCAAGCTGGCGTTCGGTTTGACAGTTCCCGCCGTCTTCGATTCAATAACACAAGTGACTACAGGTCTCTCCGCCGATTCTGAAGACGGACCCGCCCGATGATCGTCAATTTCGCTGAACGGGCACACAACCATAACTGGGAACTCGATCCGGTTACGCGGTCCTTGCTCGACACCGATTTTTACAAACTGCTGATGCTTCAGTTTATCTGGAAGCATTTCCCAAAGACTCATGCTTCGTTCTCGATTTCGAATCGTTCGTCCCATGTGCGCCTCGCCGACCAGATTGCAATTGAGGATCTGATCCACCAACTGGAGCACGTACGGAAACTTCGCTTTCGTAAATCCGAACTGGTGTGGCTTGCAGGCAATACGTTCTACGGACGCCGCGGGATATTCGAACCGGCATTTCTGGAATGGCTGGACCACGATTTCAGGCTATCGGATTACGCTCTCTCGGTGGTGGACGGCAAGTTTCATCTTTCTTTCGACGGTCTATGGACTGATACCACGATGTGGGAACTCTACGCCCTGTCTATCCTCGACGAATTGCGGACCCGCGCGAACATGAAAAAGCTGACTGAGTTCCAGCTCGATATCTTGTACGCTCGGGCTAAGACCAAGCTGTGGAGCAAGATCGAACGCCTGCGTGGCGTTCCAGGATTGAGCATCGCGGATTTCGGAACGCGGCGTCGGCATAGTTTCTTGTGGCAGGAATATGTTGTCAACGCCATGGATTCGAATCTTCGCGCGAGTTTCATAGGAACATCGAATGCATTCCTCGCACACAAGCACGATCTCGAGGCGATTGGTACTAACGCACACGAAATTCCCATGGTTCTGGCTGCCCTCGCTCCAGATGACGCCGCACTGAAAGCCTCTCAATACCGAGTGCTTGAGTTGTGGCAGGACACTTACGAAGGCGCGCTGCGAATCATGCTGCCTGACACGTTTGGTACCACCCAATTTCTCGAAGGCGCTCCCGACTGGGCCGCCGATTGGACTGGCCAGCGTATCGACAGCAAGGACCCGTACGTGGCCGGCGACGAATATATCGAATGGCTGAAATCGCGAGGCCGCGACCCCAGGGAAAAACTCATCATCGCCTCTGACGCCCTCGACGTCGACGAAATACTCGGCCTGCATGCGTATTTCGGCGGCACACTGCAGGCAGGCACAACCAAGGCTGATTTCTTCGACGCGGCCGATTTTCTCAATCAAACCAAGTGGACTCCCGATCGTAAGATTCGATTCAGCGCAGGCTGGGGTACGCTGCTCACCAATGATTTTCGCGGATGCGATCCCAGCGGCGGCAACGATTTTGATCCCATCAGCCTGATCGCTAAAGTTTCCAACGTGGAAGGACGGCCCGCGGTCAAGCTTTCCGACAACTATTCGAAGGCGCTCGGTCCGCCGTCTGAAATTCAACGCTACAAGCGCGTGTTCGGAACCGCTGGCATCCGAAATGCTCCGTTGATCGCATAACCGAGCAAAAAACGAAGCGCGCAGCTCCCCATTCATTTTCGCGCAAGTTCTCAACAGGCGCACCAAAATAGGCAACCTCATTATCACGGCGACCGGGCCTATGATGCGTTAGGACCAATCAGCAGGAGGTACTCACATGGCGGCGAATCAGGTAGTGCTTTATTTCGATAAGCAAGAGGACGCCTTACTTTTTACCCTGGCTGCCAGCTCGGTTATGTCAGCGGAGGGGCCGGTCCGCAGCAGCGATGCGGTCGTCAAAGTTGCGCGGGAGATTTGCAAAGCCAGCCGCATTACGGCTGAAGGTGTTCTCAACGTCACCTGAAGGATGGCGCCATGAAGATGCTTAGAAAAGCCGTGCTGCAAATAGGGGCTCCCGCGCTAATCGCGTTCATGGCATGGAACGCGTATCTCGCTGTCAACCATCTAAAACAGATGCAGAAAACCGCGGCGCTAACGCTGGAAAGCTCCGCGATCCAGGCGCAAATTTCCGCGGCGACCAAAGATTTGACTGATATGGAAACCGGTCAGCGCGGCTATTTGCTGACCGGCGACACTTCCTACCTGCAGCCCTACACCGACGCAAAAAGCAGAATCGCAGCTGATCTTGCTGCTCTGCGTAAAGGCTTGGCCAATCGCTCGGACAGCGAACGGTCGGTCGAATCGCAACTGGAATCTCTGGCGGCCTCTAAACAACAGGAAATGGAACGTTCCATCGATTTGCGTGAACGGGGCTATCGCCACCGCGCGTTCATGCTGGTCAATTCGAACGAGGGTCAGGAGTACATGGACAAGGCCCGCACCCTTCTGACTTCGCTTTCCAGTGCCGAGGCCGGCGCCTTCGCGAAATTCGACCAGGAGAGGAATGCCAGCCTCAGCCAAGTTTTGCGACAAACCATTATATCGAACCTGTATCTGCTAGGCCTGACAGTATGTCTCTTTGGACTTATTCGCTACCACGGGCGATTGCTCGAACAGGAAGCAGTCCAGAGCAGGCGGGAACTCGGCGTGCGCGATTTGCAGCTGGAAAAATTAACCTCGGCTCTCACCAATCAAGCCCGTTCTAAGACATCTACGATCGAGGCGAACGCCCGCTTGCTCCTGCAGAACTACGGAGGATTTCTACCCCGGCAAGGCCACGAATATGCCGAACAGATAAAGGAAGCATCGGCAGAAATGGAACAGCTCCGGCAGGATCTGGTGGGCGCGCCGTGCGGCAATGGTGATCAGAAAGCCGCGTAAAGTCTGCGAAGCCGTGCCCTTTCAAAACTCCGACGCCGGGCGTTTTTCCGCAGGCTGTTATGGACGACTTGCCGAAGGGCATCAGCTGTCCTTGCGGTAGAGGAGGTCGCGCATTGCCCGTCTCCGAGCCTCGTTCGTTTCCTTCAGAGTCTTGCGTTCGTCTGCGTCCATGCCTTGCTTCGTTAAAGGGGTAGCGTGTTCGGGTTCACTGCACGCCGGGCAGCGGTTGGCAAAGCCAGGTTTATCCGGCTTCAGCTCAAACTCTCCCGAGCAGACGGAGCAGACTTGGAGAGGAAATGCCATCCCGTTCCCATGATACACGGAACGCGCATGCAGTTTGCTTGCTGCTGTCGATGGCGACCTTCGCACCCGCCGTCATCCCGTACACACAAGCTTCCCGTTTGACCTCGCGACGCTTTTGCTGGATTATTGAGACGAATGGACGCTGAGCAAATCATTGCCGATATCGAGCAGCTGGAGGAAATGTTCGAAGCTCCGGACATTAGGCCCCTCACTGCAAGCGACATCTCTGCCGCCAATCGGACCCACGACGAAAAGCTGGCCAGCAGTCCCTGGTTTCGGCTCTGGCAGCATTTTGGTGTCTGCTGCCGAACCGAGTCATCACCGGTGCTTCGACCGGGCGGCGGGACAGAGAGCTAACCCTCCCGCGAATGGGCTTCAAACTGGTGGCCTTCGTGGGTTCAATACCGTCAAATCAGGAAACCCAAGAATTTATTGACCAAAAATGTTTTCAGTCCGTGAAAAACTGCGTTTTGCGGGGCTTTTTAAGATTTGGTGGGCAGTGCAGGACTCGAACCTGCGACCTCCTGCTTGTAAGGCAGGCGCTCTAACCAGCTGAGCTAACCGCCCCCGTCGCCAGGGTTCCATCGTAACGTCGCCTGAGAAGATCGACTACGCGCCAGGCAAATGCGCGGCAGGGACCCTAGCAAGTATACGTGAGAGGCTGAGACTTGGCACTCACGCGGCCGATTCAAGCCCCGCTAAATTGATATCACTTCCTGCTGCTAGACTGGCGCGTGCGGCGTTTGATCGTCAATGCGGATGATTTCGGGCTCACTCAGGGTGTGAACCGCGCCATTGTGGAAGCCCATAGCCAGGGCATCGTAACCTCCTCGACCCTGATGGCCAACGGTCGGGCCTTTGACGATGCGGTTCACCGCGCCACGTCTGCGACGAAGCTCAGTGTCGGCTGCCACGTTGTACTGGTAGACGGTTCACCTGTGTTGGAAAAAAAACAAACTATCACAACCCTGTCGAATGGAAAATTCAACGATGGCCGCTTTTATGACAGTCTTAACGGTTTTGCCCTGCGCGTGGTGAGGGGCCGAATCAATGATGACGATATTGAAGCCGAAGCCACGGCGCAAATTCGCAAGCTGCAAACCGCGGGTATTGTTGTATCGCACCTGGATACTCACAAGCACACACATATACTGCCGCGAGTGTTGCGCCCATTGCTGCGTGCCGCACGAACATGCGGCGTACCAGCTATGCGCAATCCGTTCGGACCAGTCCACATAGCCGGTGTTGCCAACCGTCCCTATTTGTGGAAGCAGTTTGGCAAGGTCACCGTGTTGAACCGGCTGGGCAAGTCATTTCGAAAATCCGTCTCTGCCGCGGGTATGCTGACTCCCGACGGCACCGTGGGCATTGTGGCCACCGGTGCAATGGATCTCCGGCTATTCGAAAATATCGTCAATAGCCTTCCAGAAGGCACATGGGAACTCGTGTGCCATCCGGGCTATAACGATGCCGAACTTGCGGGCGTCCGCACCCGCCTTCGCGACTCGCGGGCAAAGGAATTACAGCTATTGACTTCGCCTGAAGCTCGACAAATACTAGCGCGAAACGGGGTTCAACTTACTTCATACCGCGATCTGGCCTGAGCAGTTTTCCCTCATACCCACCGGAGTACACGGCCTTTAGATAGGGGCCATGCCCCAAATTGCTGTAACACCGGCTCAAGCAGCAAGTTATGATATGCCATCCCCTGAAAACGCGGCATAGGCACCGAAAAAACATGGATAGAAGACCGGAAATGCGGCTCGCGACCGTCATCCCCGTACGCATTTGGGGTATGGATGCGGATGGCCGCCCGTTTTTTCAGAACGTCAATGCCACCAATTTGAGTAGTGAGGGCGCAACCTTCTCGGGCATCAGTCATCCTTTGAAGGCTGGTGACGTAATTGGCGTGCAATACGTCGAGAAGAAAGTCCGCTGCAAAGTAATTTGGGTGATTGACTCCGGGGTCGAAAGGCAGATCGAAGCTGGCATAGAGATTTTGCCCGGCCAGAAGAGCCCATGGCTGGAGCTTACCAAACAGGAAAAAAGCGAAGTCGCGCCTTCAAAGAACAAGCGGCGATGGGCCCGCCATAAAATTTGGTTTCCCCTCGAGATTGGTTTCGAGGATTCACGCCGCACTCACATGCAGACAAATGCTACTGACATTGGCGGCCGCGGCTGTTATGTAGAAACCTTGCTTCCTTTACCTATGGGAACGAAAGTGAAAATTACGTTCTGGATGGACGACGAAAAGATCCAAACCAGCGGCGTGGTCAGGGCCAGCGATGGAGGAGTAGGCATGGGCATCGAGTTTACCCAACTCGACGACCACGTTCAGGAACGGCTCCAGAACCACCTGGAAAAACTCGACGAGGGGCTTCAGCGCCATGCAGCCGCGAAAAGCGCCACCGGCGTGGACTTGTAGTTCCGCTTTTATCTTCACTCCTCAAAATCTGAATCCCATCACAGCACTCACCATCGAATCAGAGAGTCATATACGCTAGTTCGAGAGGATTGGAATGAAGATTGGAATCACCTGCTATCCGACCTACGGTGGCAGCGGGGTAGTCGCGACCGAACTTGGCGTAGAACTAGCCGAGCGCGGACACGAGATTCATTTCATTTCCTATGCTCAGCCTATCCGTCTGACCGAACTTCATCCCAACATTCATTATCACGAGGTCGACGTATCGCGCTATCCGCTGTTCGAGTTCCCCCCGTATGATTTAGCTTTGGCCACGCGTATGGCAGAAGTTTCCGAACTCTACGCTCTCGATCTTTTACATGTGCATTACGCGATTCCACATTCCGTAAGCGCTTTATTAGCTCGCCAAATGCTGGCCGCGAAACCCATGGGACAAAAGCTGCCTTTCGTCACCACACTGCACGGCACCGATATCACGCTGGTGGGGTTGGATCGTTCCTACCTGCCGATTACTCGCTTTTCTATTGAACAAAGCGACGGCGTTACTGCCATCTCGCAATATTTGCGTGAGCGCACTTTGCGGGAGTTCGACGTAAAAAATAATATTCAGGTGATCTACAACTTCGTGAATTGCGACGTCTACGTTCGCGATCCGGGAGCGGTGCAACGCCGTGCCGAATATGCCCCGAACGGGGAGCGCATTTTGGTACACTTGTCGAATTTTCGTCCAGTGAAACGCATTACCGATACGATCGAAATCCTGGATCGAGTGCGCAAGAAGTTTCCAGCAAAGCTGCTGTTGATCGGCGATGGACCAGATCGCTCGCGTGCTGAGTGGCTGGCCGTGCAGAAGGGCATTCACAACGATGTCCTGTTTCTTGGCAAGCAGGACAATGTTCACGAAAAACTAGCGCTAGCCGATCTCATACTCATGCCTAGTGAACTTGAATCTTTCGGGCTGGCTGCACTGGAAGCGATGGCTTGCGAAGTCGTGCCCATCGCGACTCGCGTAGGCGGCGTGCCCGAAGTGATTGAGCATGGCAAGAGTGGATTCCTGGCTGACGTGGGCGACGTGGAGGCGATGGCCCGCTATGCGATCGAATTATTGAGCGACGACGACCGTCTGCGAGAAATGGGCAAGGCTTGTCGCGCGGTAGCGCAATCCAGGTTTTGTTCTTCGAAGATTATTCCGCAATATGAAGATTTCTATCGCCGCGTGCTGGAACGTTCTTCGTAGAGTGCAACGACCAGAGAATCTTCGCTCGGCAGAATAGGTAAACGCAAACGGATCAATGTGCCCTTTCCTTCACGGCTGTCGATGGTCATGCGCGCCGTTTCTCCGTACAAAACTTTCAATCTCTCGGCGACATTTGGCAATCCGATCCCGGTTCCACCCAGTCCCGTTGGTTTTTCCAGGAAATTCGCCGCGCCCATGCCCACACCGTCGTCTTCCACTTCAATAATTACTTGAGAGTCGGTTAAGCGGCTTCGCAGGAAGATGCTGCCACCTTCAATCTTGGACGCCAGGCCATGCTTGATCGAATTTTCCACTAGCGGCTGCAGAAGCATGCTGGGCACCATCACGTCGAGCGATCCCGGCTCCAGTTCCTTCGTAACCTTCAATTTGTCGCGGCCGAAGCGGACGACCTCGATGTCGAGGTAATTGTCGATGAACTCCAACTCTTCACGCAACGGAACAAAGGCGTCTCCGCTGCTCAGCAACCTTCGTAAAATCGTGGCCAGCTTGATGATCAATTCGCGCGCCGTGTCGGGATCGAAGCGCACCAGTGATGAAACTGAATTAAGAGTATTGAACAGAAAGTGCGGGTTGATCTGATTTTGCAGCGCTGCCATACGAGCGTGCAAAAGAAGCCGTTCCTGTTCTTCGAGTTTGATCTGGATGCGCACACTGTTCCAGATTTTCAGTTCAGTCCCAATCGCGATAATCGAAGTGGCATAAATCGCGATCCACACCCATGGATTAAGACTTTCGCGGCTAAGGCCTTCAAGCGTAAAAGTGGCGTGCGGAAGAAATCGCGATAGCTCCGTGTGAACGAAGCGCAGTGCCACGATTGTCACAAAAAACATTACCTGCCAATCGAACAATCGTGGTGTCGGGAGGTTGCGACGGATCATTCGGTAGACGCTGAGATCAATAAACGGCGAAAACGACCAGATATCTTCGCGGTCGGGAGCGAGCGTGCGCAATTGTCCCGCGATGAATCCGCAAAGCACATTAAACGGCAGCGTCGCCCACTCTCCATGCAACAAGGCCGGCAGTGCGATAAAAGCTCCGCCCACCATGCCGGTAAATCGCCCTGCTATTACGCCCAATAAAATTGTGGTCTCGAAAGACAGGTCTCCCGCCAGAAAACTGCTTTGCATGAACCGGATCCATACCGCGGCGGCCAACGGAATTCCGATCCACAACACTAAGTAAATCTGCTGCTTCAATGTCCGGTTTTCGCGAAACAACAAAGATTTGAATTCGACAGAACGCACAAGCGTGCTGGCAACGGCTGCGGCGACGCCGAGCTTAATCAGAAGATTTACGAGGATGAGCCGCTGTTCCATGATTGCGTGAATGAAGCCCGCTGAGGAGAATGTAGCATGAAGCCGTGATCAAAGGACGTGCCGGGCTGATTCACATCTTGTAGCGCCGGCATCTTGCCGGCTGTCCTGAAGCATCCCGCCCTTGGGGAGCGCAACGCCCCGCCCCAGTTGGCCTCAGCCGCGAAGACGTGTCGCGAGATCACTGAGTGCAGCTTCGAGGCCGTCGATTTTCGCCGGACCACCCTGCGCCATGTCTTTACTGCCGCCTCCGCGCCCACCGAGTCGCGCAAGTATTTCTTTCATGAGAGCTCCCATGTCGAATGGCTGTCCCGCAGATTGCGCAAAAACTAACGCGGGCTGATCAGAAGTTGTACCCAGAAATGCAATCACGTCCGCGCTCCGACGAGTCAATCGTTGCGCCAGTAGCTTGATGAATGTGAGGTCGCGATCGGAAAAAGTGCGAACGATAAATTTTCGGCCGTTATGCTCGGCCGCTTCGCCCAGCAACGGCGCGGCATACAGATCAGCCAACTCTTCCATTAAGTGTTCGCGTTCTTTCCGCGAGGCGCGCGACTCATCCTGCACCTTGCGTACTTGTTGCGGAATATCCCAGATGTGGCTCGAAAGCAGGCCGCCAGCTTCCGCTAGCACCGTGTAATCATGTCGAGCCGTCGCCACAGCACGCTGGCCGCAAACGAATTCCACTCGCCATCCTTGCCGCGTTTTTTCAGTTTTTCGCAGCAGGACCGAACCAATCTGTCCGGTAGACGCAACGTGCGTGCCGCCGCACGCGGTCAAATCAAAGTCATGCACTTCGATAAGGCGAAGTCGGTCTCGTTCGACCGCCGGAATTTTACGCAGTCCCAAACCGCGCGCTACTTCCTGCGTCGCAAAGCGAATACTTACCGCGCGGTTCTCCATGACGACATTGTTCGCCAATGCTTCGGCAGATTCGACCTGCGCGGAGCTCAGGTTCTTCGTATCCAGATCAATCGAACAAGACTCCGCGCCCATATGAAAAGAAACCGTCGGCATGTTGAACAGCCGCAAGAACGCAGCCGAGAGAACATGCTGCCCCGAATGCTGCTGCATATGATCGCGGCGACAATCGATGTCAATCAGGCCGCGAACACGATCGCCCTTCGCAAAGGACGATGAATTTTCGAGGATATGTAGGATTTGACCATCCTCTGTTTCTGTCACCTCGATCACGCGCAGCTTGCCGTCCGTAGCGTCGCGAGGACGAATCCATCCCGTATCAAAAACCTGCCCGCCACTGGTTGGATAGAACGCAGTACGATCCAGAATTAAAGCAGGCCGAGAATCAGATGTCGACGCAGAACCGAGCACTTCCGCGTCAAATTCATAAAGAAAAGAATTTTGGTAATAGAGACGCTCGGTCATATCTGTACTTTTGTAGCGCCGGCATCTTGCCGGCTGTCCCGAGGGCATCCTGCCCTCGGAGATGCAACGCTGAGCGAAACCGCGGAGACAGCGCGCCACTAATAAGGTCCAATAATTCCAGCGATGTGCCGCGAGGCAAGCGCAGATTCGCGTTCCGACTGAGCATGGCTGTCGATCACATCCAAATATTTCAGCCCCGATCCCGTATTGAATAGCACCACATTGTCGTCACGACCGAAGAAACCGCTGGCGCGCAACTTTCGATACGCGGCTAGCGCGGCTGCACCTTCTGGTGCGGCAAAAATCCCCTCCACCCGAGCCCACCTGCGAAACGCGTCCATAATTTCGTCGTCAGTCACGGACAGCGCAACCCCGCCGCTCTTCTTGAGAATATCGAGAATCAAATAATCGCCATAAGCCTTGGGCACGCGCAGTCCAGCAGCCAAAGTAGCAGCGTTCGACCAAAATTCCGAAGTAGGCGTAGCATCATCCCAAGCCTTCGCAACCGGGGCGCAGCCTGCCGCTTGCACTGCGATCATCTGCGGACGCTCCGCACCAATCCAACCAAGGTCCTGCATCTCCTCAAACGCTTTCCACATTCCAATCAGTCCGACTCCGCCTCCAGTCGGATAAATAATTCCCTGCGGCATCCGCCATCCCAACTGTTCGGCCACTTCGTATCCCATGGTCTTCTTGCCTTCCACGCGAAAAGGTTCTTTCAGCGTGGACATATCGAACCAGCCTTCTTTTTCTTTTCTCTCAGCCACCATGCGCGCGCAATCACTGATCAGTCCGTCGACCAGGGTAACGTGTGCGCCATAACTTTCGCATTCCACTCGATTCGCCAGCGGCACATCTTTAGGCATGAAGATGTGAGCCTCAAGGCTGGCCGCAGCAGCATAAGCCGCCAGCGCACTGCCTGCATTGCCTGCAGAAGGAGCAGCTAATTTTTTCAGGCCATACGATTTCGCCATCGTCACCGCGACCGACATTCCCCGAGCTTTGAACGAGCCGGTCGGATTCAACCCTTCATCTTTTATGTAAACGTTGGGAAGCTCCCGCGATGGCAACATGGGTGTGAAACCCTCGCCCAAAGTCACGGGCTCGGCCTCCGGCAAAACTTCGGCGTAACGCCACATGGTTGGAGTGCGTCCGGCGAGCGAAGCGGCGGTGAAGTTAGATTTCAGCGCCGAAAGTTTGTAGCGGACGTAAAGCACACCGCCATCTTTAGGGCAGACTGTCTGCGGACGCGTAGCATCAATGGATGCCCCACATTTCGTGCATTCGAGGTAAGCGATGCGAGCCACGTTTGAAAGTTTAGCATTCGCGCAAACAGGTTGGATGGAGGCCGGGCGTCTCACCCGGTCGGACGGACGAAGACGCCCGTCCTCCATCACGTCGTTGCTGGTAGATCATCCCTAGGTACCGAAAACTAACCTCTCCAACACGGGCCCGAGAGCTATCACCGGAAGGTAACTTAACGCGGTCACGATCAGCACGAAGGCGGTAAGCACAACTCCGAACGAAAGAGAATCGGTGGGAAGCGTTCCGGATGACGACGGAGTAATTCTCTGCCGAGCAAACAAACCTGCGAATGTCAAGGCAGGAATGGCCAACCCGAACCTCCCAACCATCATTGCCATCGCGGTAGTGAAATTGTAGAAAATGGTATTGGAGTTGAGACCTGCGAAGGCCTGCCCGTTATTGGCAAAGCATGATGCATACGCAAACAGAATTTCAGTGAGGCCATGAGGTCCAGTATTCGTCTGCAGGCCGGAAAGTCCCGCTCGACTGCTGACTGCGATCCCGGTGAGTGGAAGAATCAAAACAGGCGCCGCCAGCGCATACAACATCACCATTTTGTTTTCGCACGGGCCGATCTTTTTGCCAAGATATTCGGGTGTGCGGCCAACCATGAGACCAGCCAGAAACACCGCAATAGCCGCGGCCATTACCATGCTGATGAGACCCGTGCCCAGTCCTCCGAAAACCACTTCTCCGAGAAGAAGGTTCGCCATCAGAACCATCCCACCAAGCGACGTGTAACTATCGTCCATCGAGTTGTTCGATCCCGTAGCCGCATTTGAGGTCACAACCGCAGTCAGTACGGAGCCGCCAATTCCAAAGCGAACCTCTTTCCCTTCCATGTTTCCGCCGGATTGCTGCGAACTATGTTGGGCATCTATGCCGCGCAGCAGCGGATTGCCCCGTTGTTCCGAGTAATGAACAAACAACAGTCCGACAGTAAAAAGAAAGATCATTACCCAATAAAGAAGCCAGCCTTGCTGAGGGCGCTTCACCATTCTGCCGAAGGTGCTGGTCAAGGCCGCTGGCAATAGCACGATCGCCAGCATTTCCGCCAGATTAGTAAGTGGCGTTGGGTTTTCGTAAGGATGAGCGCCATTGGCATTGAAGAATCCGCCTCCGTTCGTCCCCAGATTCTTGATGATTTCAAGTGCGGCAACCGGCCCTTGCGCTATGACCTGTTTGGAGTGCTCCACCGAAGTCGCAACCGCGTAATCATGGAAGTTCATGGGAACTCCCTGCCACACAAGAAATATTGCTCCGACAACTGCTCCCGGCAGAAGGACCCAAAGCAGGACCCGCGTCAGGTCGACCCAAAAGTTTCCCAGCGTTTCTGAAAGCTGTCCGGCTAGCCCGCGGATAAAAGCAATACCAACTGCCAATCCCGCGGCACCGGCCAGAAAGTTCTGCACGCATAGGCCAGCCATCTGGCTGAAGTAGCTCATGGTATTTTCGCCACCATAGGCCTGCCAGGTGGTCGTCGTTGAGAAACTGATCGCCGTATTCATAGCCAAGTCTGGCGAAATCGGCGTGGTCTGGTACCGAGGAAAAAACCAGGGAAGAACCGTTTGCAGTCTGAGAATGGAATACAACAGGAGCGTACCAACAAGACCGAAGAACACGAAACATGTTGCATATTCCGCGCTGGTCATTTCAATGTCGGCATCGACTTTGGTCACCCGATAAATCAGTCGTTCAACCGGCAGACATAATCGATCAAGTGCGGTTGCTTTTCTGGAAAAGACACACTCAAGATATCCGCCCAGCGGCTCTACCAAGGCGGTGACGATGACTAGAAAAAAAACATATTGAAGCGCATTGTAGATATCCATTACGCCTTCTCAGCGCAGGGCCATGGTGAATAGCCATGACCGAGGCCGGATAACCCTGGTATCTATTGAACCTCGGCCTGCCTTTTCACCGGATAGCGCTGATCCAGTTCGAGGTTTAGTTCTAACACGTTCACCCGTGGCTCTCCCAGGAATCCCAATTGCCGGGCTTCCGTGTGCGTGGATATCAACTGCTGCAGTTCTCCTTGACCGATTCCGCGCTCTTTCGCCACCCGTGGCACCTGGAACGCGGCTGCTGCCGGAGAAATATCAGGATCGAGCCCGGAAGCCGAGGTGGTTACCAAATCAATCGGTACAGGCTGGCCAGGATTGTCAGCCTGGTTCGTTGCTACGTCAGCTTTGACGCGATCAATCAGGTGGTGGTTGGTAGGACCGAGTTGTGAGCCATTCGAATTGGCCGCGTCATATCCATTTCCAGCCGCAGATGGGCGCGAATGAAAATAGGCGGGACCGACAAAGGCCTGCCCAATAATTCGCGAGCCCACGACTTTGCCATTTTGCACGATGAGCTGCCCATTGGCTTTGTCTTTGAAAAACAACTGCGCCAGGCCCGTGACCACTAACGGATAAATGATTCCCAGCAGAACCGTGGTTGCAATCATCATCAGCACCGATGTCATTAAATTCTTTTTCATGACAATCCTCTAGGCCATGCCCACGCGCGTAATGAACATATCAATCAGCTTGATTCCTAAGAACGGCACAATAATGCCGCCGACACCGTAGATCCACAGATTCCTGCGCAGCAAGACCGCGGCTCCCATCGGCCGATACTTCACACCGCGCAGTGCCAAAGGAATTAAGGCAACGATAATCAGCGCGTTGAAAATGACCGCCGACAAAATTGCCGACTGCGGAGTTTTGAGTTGCATGATGTTCAGCGTATTGAGCACAGGGAAGGTGGCGGCAAACATCGCCGGAATAATCGCGAAATACTTGGCTACGTCGTTGGCAATGGAAAAAGTGGTAAGCGCGCCGCGGGTCATGAGCAGTTGCTTGCCGATTTCAACGATTTCGATGAGCTTGGTCGGATTGGAATCAAGATCGACCATGTTGCCGGCTTCTTTCGCCGCCTGCGTGCCCGTATTCATGGCGACCCCGACGTCAGCTTGAGCCAGTGCTGGAGCATCGTTCGTGCCGTCGCCAGTCATTGCTACGAGCTTGCCCTGTTTCTGTTCGCCACGAATCAAATCCATTTTGTCCTTCGGAGTTGCTTCTGCAAGGAAGTCGTCAACCCCGGCTTCCCGCGCAATCGCGGCCGCAGTGAGGGGATTGTCTCCCGTAATCATCACCGTCTTGATACCCATGGCTCGGAGCTGGTCGAAGCGCTCGCGCATTCCACCTTTCACAATGTCCTTGAGATGAATTACGCCCAGAGCCCGCCGATTTTCAGCTACCACAAGCGGAGTTCCGCCTGAGCGCGCGATGGTTTCGACCGCAGCTTGAATTTCTTTGGGAAGAACAGTGCCGTGCAGGCTGAGATATTTTGTGATGGCGTCAACCGCGCCTTTGCGAATCTCACGGCCATCCAAGTCGACACCCGACATGCGGGTTTGCGCGGTGAAGGGAATGAATGTGGCTTCCTGCGAGGCCAGCTCTCTGCCACGAAGGCCATAATTTTCTTTGGCCAACACAACGATCGAGCGGCCCTCCGGGGTTTCATCCGCCAACGATGAAAGCTGGGCGGCATCCGCCATTTGGGCCGCTGTGATCCCGGGCGCAGCCACAAATTCCGAAGCTTGCCGGTTTCCTAGAGTGATGGTTCCTGTTTTATCCAGCAGAAGTGTGTTGACGTCGCCGGCTGCTTCAACCGCACGTCCAGACATGGCCAACACGTTGTGCTGCACTAACCGGTCCATGCCGGCAATTCCGATGGCAGAGAGCAGTCCGCCAATAGTCGTCGGAATCAAACAAACCAGCAGCGAAACCAGCACGAAGACGGTCTGCGGAGAACCGGAATAAATTGCGAACGGCTGCAAGGTGACTACGGCAAGCAGAAAAATAATCGTCAGTCCCGCCAGCAGAATGTTCAGCGCGATTTCGTTTGGCGTCTTCTGCCGCTCGGCGCCTTCCACTAACGCGATCATGCGATCGAGAAAAGTCTCGCCAGGGTTGGAAGTGATCTTGATCTTCAGCCAATCAGAGAGTACCCGCGTACCGCCAGTCACCGCTGATCGGTCCCCTCCGGCTTCCCGGATCACAGGCGCGGATTCTCCGGTGATTGCGGATTCATCCACCGAGGCTACGCCCTCAAGAATTTCTCCGTCACTCGGGATGAACTCGCTAGCGATCACTTTTACCAAGTCGCCGGAGCGCAGTTTGGAGCTGGCGATCTGTTCCGTTGTCCCGTCAGGCATGAGACGATTGGCAATCGTCTCGGCACGGGCTTTGCGCAGAGAGTCGGCTTGCGCTTTGCCCCGTCCTTCAGCCATGGCCTCGGCAAAATTCGCGAACAGGACTGTAAACCACAACCAGAGCGTGATCTGCAGGTTAAAACCGAAAGCTCCCTGATGCCGCATCGCGTCGCGAATCAGCAGAATGGTGGTCGCGACACTGCCGACTTCGACCACAAACATCACAGGATTCTTCATCATGTTCCGCGGATCCAGCTTAACCAGCGAATCCAAAGTCGCGCGGCGCACAATTTTTATGTCCCAGATCGATTTTGATTTCCGTTCCGCCATATTTCCTCAGAAAGTCTTGCCGACTGACATCAACAGATGCTCTAACACCGGCCCCAAACTCAGTGCCGGAAAAAAAGTCAATGCACCAACAATCAGAATCACGCCCACCAACAGCACGCTGAACAACGGCGTGGTCACTGGGAATGTGCCCAGCGATGGCGGCACATACTTCTTTTTCGCCAAGTTGCCGGCGATGGCCAGCATGGGAATGATCATGAAAAAGCGGCCGATCAGCATAGTCATTGCGCCCGCGCTGTTGTACCACAGAGTGTTTCCATTCAACCCAGCGAAGGCCGAGCCGTTGTTTCCTGCCATGGATGTGAACGCATACAGAATTTGCGTGAGTCCATGAGGGCCCGGGTTGCTGATGCTGGATGTGCCAAAGCCCTGCACAGAAGAAATTGCGGCCAGCACCAGAATCACCACGGGAAAAACCAGCGTGACCAGCATTGCCATCTTCACGTCATAGGCTTCAATCTTCTTGCCTAGATATTCCGGCGTACGGCCGACCATCAGTCCCGCGATAAACACCGCCAACACAACGTAGATGAGAATGCCGTAGAGACCAGCGCCCACACCCCCGAAAACGGTTTCGCTGAGCATGATGTTCGCCAGCGGAACCATTCCGCCCAGTGGAGTGTAAGAATCGTGCCAACCGTTTATAGCTCCGCAACTCGCGTCGGTCGTGACCGTTGCAAATAGCGCAGAATCGGCGATACCAAAGCGAGTCTCCTTGCCTTCCATGTTGCCGCCGGGCTGCATCGCGGTAACACGCTGATCTGCGCTCTTCAGGAGAGGATTGCCACGCGCCTCCGCCCAATAAGCAGTTGTAACTCCGCATAGAAATAAGAAAGCCATCGCCGCCCAAACCGCCCATCCATGGCGCTGCGATCCAGTCATGCGTCCCAGGGTGTAAGTTAATCCGGCGGGTATGGCGAAAATCGAAAGCATCTGCAAATAATTACTGAGGGGGGTGGGGTTCTCGAATGGATGCGAACTATTCGCATTGAAGAAGCCGCCGCCATTTGTGCCCAGCATCTTAATGGCTTCCTGCGAAGCGACCGGCCCTTGGGCAATGGTCTGATCGCTGACGGTATCCATCACCGGCTTGCCATCCTGGCCGACCATTGGTTTTCCGTCGGTGCCGGTCTTCTGCACTTTCTGAGACTCAACCAGTTTCGCGGTGTCGTACGGTTTCAGATTCTGCACGACGCCTTGCGAAACCAGCGCCAGAGCGTAGATAACGCACATCGGCAGCAGCAGCCACAGCGTGGACCGCGTCATGTCTACCCAAAAATTTCCGATGGTTTCTTTTTCCCGCCGTGCAATGCCGCGCACGAACGCGATGGCGAGCGCAATACCCACGGCTGCGGAAGCAAAATTGTGGTATGCGAGCCCCGCCATCTGGGTGAGGTAGCTCATCGTGGACTCGCCCGCGTAATTCTGCCAATTTGTATTAGTAGTGAATGAAGCCGCTGTATTGAATGCCAAGTCCTGCGCAACCGCGCCAAACTTCTGCGGATTCAACGGCAGCCATTGCTGCACGCGCTCGATCAAGTACAGCATGAGCATCGAGATGCCGCTGAACATCAGCATGGCGATGGCGTACTCTGTCCAGCGCATTTCGTGATTCTCATCGACTCCGGTTACGCGATATAACAACCGCTCCATAGGCCGGGAGATCGGATCAAGGAACGTGCGCTCGCGATTGAACACCCGAGACATGAACACGCCCAGTGGTTTCGTCAATACGAGTATCAGTGCCAGGAACAGCAGTATCTGAACCCAGCCATTTGCAGTCATTAGAACTTCTCCGGCATTAAAAGCGCATACAGCAGGTAAACCATCAACAAAACGCAGACAACCAATATGAGGATCGATTCAAGACTCATGGCAAATCCTCCTCAACGAATCCGATCGCAAAATCGTACGTAGCCAATGGCAGCAGCAAAAAATGCCAGCGTAACGGCAATGAAAATAAGGTCTTTCACGAATGTTCTCCCAAACGAACGTTTCCGATTGAACTCACCAAGCGCCCTGCTTTCGTCCCCACCACCAAACCAGACCAAGCGTCGCAGTATTTTGTTGTTTGCTCAGCACACCTTGCGTGCTGGTCAGGAACGAGGGTTGATTCGAAAAATCGCGCCGCCACTCATACCGCATCAGGAAGCCGTCTGCCACGTTGTAATCGAATGTCGCGGTAGTTTCCTTTAGCGCCTGTGTCAGACCGCTAAAAAGTCCGCCGCGATCGGACATATACTCCGCCCGGCCGCCCAAGCTGAATTTGGAGTTAAGCTGATATTTCATATATGCTGCGCCGCCATCCACATGCGACGGAGCTGACGATTCTCCCGGAGCAGAATTTCTCCATAGCCGTTCAATGACGTAATCACCTTCCACGGCCAGACTAAGTTTGGGAGTAGCCTGCCAACTCACATAACTATCGAAAATGTGCAGCAGACCATTGGGCGCGGGAACAATCGCCGCGAAACTAAGCCCGGGCTGTACCGGAATCGGCGAGGTTGGCGGCACACTGACGCGATCCGGATGCTCCTGGCCCAGGTAGTAATTCATCGTCCAGCTAATGTTTTTGTTTGGAGTCGCCGTCCAGCCAAACAACTCGTCTTTGAAACCGTTGGTGGGCTCAACCTGATTAGTTCCGTTAACGATCCAGTAATTCAAGGCGAGACGATCATTGATGGGATAAGTGACGCGGAATCCCATATGGTAAAAAGGCGAATAGTCAAACCAGAATGACCGCGAGTAGTTGATCTGATCTTTGGTGTAATTGCCTTCGATTCCAATCGAACTCGCCCACTTTCCGAAGTCCACATTCAGACCCCGACCCACGGGAACGACGTAGGTTCCATAAGCCTGAAAAATATTTCGATAGATATCCGGCCGCGGTTCATTCAGAGGATTTCCTTGCAGAGTATCCGTGGCTTGCCCGAATTGGAGATCCAGACGGCCGCCGAGACGCCGCCCATTGGCTACATCCGGCGGGTGGTCGAATATCACGCTCGCCTGATTCAAGCTGAAGCTATTACTCAGAACGTCATAAGCGCGCAGCAGATTCACTCGTCCGACGGGAGCATTAAAGTTGTACTCGTAATATCCATCCAACCCAATGTTGACGGTGGTATCGCGCAGGAATGCCAAATTAGCCTTGTCCTGTGGACTGAGTGTCAACACTTCCGTAGGAGCAGCCTTCGAGTCCGCGCTCGAGGTTGTCGGCACGCTCTGAACGCCGGGAGAACCGTTCCCCTGCTGCGAGTTGGTTTGTAGTTCTTTCACCATGCGCTTCAACTCTGCGACTTCACCCTCAAGTTCGCCCACGCGTTGTTGTAGCCCGTCTGTTGTTTGCGCTGCACTAGGAACAGCGTTTTGGCCGAGTGCCTGCTGAGGCAACGAGCATTCGACAGCGACTGTCATCAACAACATCGCCCATGCAGCCCGGCTGAGAACGCCACTTACAACATCCGAAACTTGATAAGTCATAGCTACGCTCCTGTCGAAAGATCGCCAGAAGCATAGATACTAAAACTTGACCAGTATTTCCATGTCGACAAACTGCTCGTCCCGGCGCAAATCGGGGAACCACACGCTGCTGCCCTGAGCGCCACAAGCCGTTTGCGCGGCGCTGAGGGTAAATGCACCCGACGTGTTTCCGTCGTTGCAAGCAAAAAATTGTGGATATCCATTATTTGTGTAGGGCACTCCGCCCGAGCCCGGCGGGGTAACTCCATTGCGGCCCGACCAGTACGGCACATTGGCATGGCGGTAATCGTATTCCCAGCGGAAGGTCAAGTACTGGCTAGGCATGTAATCGAATGTAAGCGACGAATCCCAGGCCTTGAACGGGTCCGAGGGATTTCCCGTAAAGTAGGGCGCACTGATCGCCGCCGACTCTGCCGTCTCTCCGTTGATGGGAGGGGCCAGAACCAGATAGCGTCCGGGATTGTTGATCTGGCCGCCGCCGAGCGTTAATCCGAACCGGTCCCTGTGGAACCAAGAGCGGTTGTAGAGCATGTAGCCGATAAAACTCTGCTTAGGGTTAATTCCCGCCTTAAAATAATCGCCCCCGACGGATTTCGGATCCTTTCTGTTGGTGAAACAGCCTACGCCCTGTATGTAGGTGCCTGCGGATGTGGTCGTACTCGGGCCGAACTCGCATCCCAAGTCGCCGGTAAACGAAAACGCCATCTTGTCGAGAGTTTTTTCCGGATGGTCGTAATACTTTATCTCGAGACTGTCGTCGGTGTGGATGCGGCCGCGGTTGGGTATGTAAAGGTCATCGTGTCCGAGCCCGTAGTTGTTCGAGATGACATTCATCCAAGGATAAGGAGTCCATTTAATCTGTCCACCTAGACCTTTCCTTGAGTTTGCTGAACCGTACGACTGCCAGCCATTGATGAGCCATGGCTCGATCTTTAAGTGCGGGTTGGGAAAAATCTGAACTCGCAATCCGTTAAAGAACCATGGTGTATTCGACGAGACATACGACGGCTGATACGCCCAGTTATCGAAGTTGTAATAGCTGAATAGTCCGATGTAAGAGAGGAAAATGCCGGCGTCGACGTTGATTCCGTCCAGCGCATTGAAGTGGTACCCACCGTATGCCTCTGAGAGGTACCGATACGCGGTATCGAGGTCCCACTGACCCTTCGCCGGACTGGGATCGTTGCGCGGCGTAGTTTCCGAATACATGCCGAACTGAGTCATGAATCGGGCGCGAACATTGTCATAGTGGAAATCGCCGCCTACTCCAAGTTGCTCCAACTGGACCTCGTTCGACCGAAATATTTCGCTTGACCCACTTATCGTGTTGTCCTTCGGTTTGTTGAAATCGTAAGTGTAAGTAACGTCAGCCCGGATTTCTGGAGTGAAGAATTTCGAATCGAACGCGGCTTCTTTGGTGCGCGGATTGCCGTTGAGCCAAGTCCAGTCCCAGTCAGAGAAAGGTGCGATTTTGCCTGCATTTGCAACGGTGGTGTTTTCGCCTGGGGTCTGCGCGACCGCTGCTTCAGCCGGTGCTGGAATCGGATGCGGTGCCACCGGCGTCGTCCCCTTTGCGCTTTGAACCACCGTGGTCGGCCGCTCCGCGGCCTCATGCTGCTTGAGCGCAGCTTCAAGCTGCTCGATACGCTTCTTCATCGCAGCCAGCTCTTGTATTATTTCTTGCTCAGATTCCGCAGTCGGTGCTCCGGTCGCCTGCTGGTCGGGCGACACCGATGCGGGGGCCGGCGTATCAGCGGCAGTCTGCTGGCCATGAAGCGGCAGCGTCAACAGTACTGCGGCCACGACAATGAAGGCGGCTCGTTTGCTCTTCTCGACTGCAGTCTCACGCACGTAGCTATTGGAATTCATGACTATAAGTTCTCCTCGCCGCTTGGCTGGACTGAACCTCGCGAAATAAACGGTTACCAGCCGTTGCGATCCGCTGCTTTCTTTCAGGAGCGCAACAAGAAAGCGCAGCATGAAAACCACCGCGCCTGCGCACATGGATATGAACACCCACTGCATGGCTGATCGTCCATCTAACAGTTGTCAGGGATGCCTCTCCCCGCTATTGGACAACCGCTGACGTAAGGGGTGGCTAAAGGTTTCGTAAAGAGTACATAAGGAAACCAGGCCGGGTACGTGAACCTAGCAGCCCCAATCCGCTTCGCCGGGAGTGGCGAAATATTCACGATTGGCTTGGCGCATCTCCGACGTGGCCGCCAGTTCCAGCAGGGTCAGCCGCGCAGCCGCAATCATCAACTTGCGTTCGTTTTGAGGAGCTTGTTCCCAGGAGAAATCTGCTTGCCGGCTGGCATGGCCGTGGAAGTCATTTTCCAGCGCCTCATGATAATGATGAAAAATCTTTGCCAGATCTTCCGCGCATACATTGTGTAGCGTAGACATAAGCTCCTTTGCCTTTCTTGTTCCCTGGCAAGCCGATCACTCGTCTCCGACTCGCTCGTACCTAAACGATTGGATAACGAAAGGCGTAAGGATTGAATAAAGACTTCGTAGAATGTTCGTTAAGAAGAAACCGGTAGGCTGTCTCTTGTTTGGACGTTGGTCATTCCGAAGCCCCGCGCCTGCACCAGCGGGCGAGGAATCTCGCGTGCGCGATTTCGAACGATCCGGCACTTACGCGCCAGGCTCGAAACGGTATCCAACCCAGGGCTCAGTAACGATGTACCGCGGCGACGATGCCTCCGGCTCCAGCTTCTTGCGCAACTGGCCAACAAATACCCGCAGATACTCAACCTGCTCCGTACTCTGCCCGCCCCAGATCGCGCTGAGCAATGTCCGATGAGTTATCACTTTTCCAGGGTGCCGCGCGAGATAAACCAGAAGATCAAATTCCTTAGGCGTCAGGCGGATTTCGCGACCGCGGAGGGCAACTTTATGCGCCGCGAGATCAATACGGAAATCACCAACCTCAATGAGCGTCGACAGGTCGTTCTCCGCGGGAACGCGGCGTAAAGTTGCGCGCACCCGCGCCAACAATTCCTCGATTCCGAAAGGCTTGGTCACGTAGTCGTCGGCGCCCGCATCAAGCGCTCGCACTTTGGTTTTCTCCTCGCCTTTAACCGAGAGCACGATGATCGGAATCTTGGTCGAAAGCCGCAATCGCCGGCACAGTTCCAATCCGTCCATGTTGGGCATGGAGAGATCGGTAATGACCAGGTCCGGCGTCCAGTCTTTCATGATCTCAAGCGCAGTTTCGCCATCGTTAGCCACGCGAATGTCGTAGCCATGGCTGGACAGACTGGTGCGCAACACCCGCGGAATCTGGGGTTCATCGTCCACTACGAGAATACGGCGATGTTCATTCATGCAATCAGGCAGGTTCCTGGGTTACAATGTGTACGTCGACCGCGGGCGCATCACGCAGGAATTTATTAATGGCCGTCAGATATAAATACTTTCTCCATCCACCTGTGGCTGACCGTCCAAACACGACCTGGGTGACGTGTTTTTCGCGCACGAAATCAGCCACCGCGTGAGCCACGCTGCTCGCCTTCAGTTTGGTTACTTGCGCGCCCACGTTCGCGGCGAAATTTAGATTCGCTGCCAACGTTTTCTGATTGGGCTCATTATCGTCCTGGCCGAGATCCACATACACGACGTGCAATTCTCCGCCCATGGCTTGAGCCATGCGAGCGCCGCGTGCGATCAGATATTGCGCTGCAGGATTTGAGCTGATGCAAACCGCAATTCGCTCTCGTACCGGGACACTTCCGCTGTCCTCATCTTTTTCGCGATACGATTCCAGGCTCTGATCCACGGCCTGCGCGACTTGGCGAAGAGCTAATTCACGCAAGGCGATCAGGTTTTCCGGACGAAAGAAATTCCCCAGCGCCCGGCCAACCCGGTCAAGCGGGTAAATATCGCCGCGGCGCATTCGGCTCTGCAATGCTTCTGGAGTCAGGTCCGACATCACTACTTCATTCACTCGCTTCAGCACCCAGTCAGGCACGGTTTCCCGAACTGTAATTCCGGTCAGGCCCTGCACCGTCGGAGTCACGCTATCCAGATGCTGAATGTTCATCGTCGAAAGCACATCAACTCCCGCGTCCAGCAGCTCCAGCACATCCTGATAGCGCTTCGCGTGCTTGCTGCCCTCGACGTTGGTGTGCGCCAACTCGTCCACAAGCACGACGCTTGGCTTGCGGGCGAGGATGGCATCGACGTCCATTTCTTCGAACACGGTGCCTTTGTACTCCAGCTTTTTTCGCGGAACGGCTTCGAGCTTGGACGCCAGTTCAGCAGTCGCCTTGCGCCCGTGAGTTTCGATCACTCCGATGACCACGTCCTCGCCGCGCGCGTGACGGCGAATCGCTTCACTCAACATACTGAAAGTTTTACCGACACCCGGCGCGTATCCCAGGAACAGCTTGAATACGCCGCCCTTCTTTGTGGGATCGGCCTCCTCCAACCATTGCTCAGGAGTTTTTGGCATCGCGGCTATTGTCGTCGAGCAGATTCAAAATGTCGAATGTAGGCGCGCCAACCAATCTGCTGAAGATCAGCTACAATCGGCGGCGTGAACCCAGCGCGACTCAAGTCTGCCATGCGCTATGCAGCGACGGCATTAGCGGTACTAGTCCTCGTTGTGTTTTACCACCTTGTAATCACGGTGAACCCCACCACGGTAGCGCTAAGTTTTCTGATCGGCGTGTTGATCGTCTCAGCCAACTGGGGCTTGCGTCCCGCGGTTTTCATGGCAATGGTGGCAACGCTGGCTTTCAACTACTACTTCCTTCCTCCAGTTGGCACCTTGACCATCGCCGATCCGCAAAATTGGGTCGCTCTGTTTGCCTTCCTGGTCACAGCCATCATCGCCAGCCAACTGGCGGAGCGAGCCCGCCGTGAAGCAGAAAGAGCCAACGAACGCCGGCGCGAGGCTGAACGCTTGTACAGATTCAGCCAGCAACTGCTTTCCAGCGACAACGTAATCGAACTACTGAATGCGATCCCGCGTTATATCGTGGACTCTTTCGGTGTTAAAGCCGCAGCCATCGCCTTGCCCAACCGGACCGACGTCTATCGCTCGAGTCCCGCCATTCACGATTTGGAGCGCCATGATCTGCAGCTGGTGTGCATGCGCGGCGAACCCATGACCAATCCGGAAAAACGCATGGTAGTGATGCCGCTTCGCATGGGGCTTCGCGTTGTCGGCAGCATGGGCGTTTCCGGCGCGATGCTTTCTCGCGAAACTCTGGAAGCCATGAGTAGCTTGATTGCCATTGCGATCGAACGCGCCGGCGCGGTTGAGAAACTCGGTCGCGCCGAGGCTTCGCGCGAAAGCGAGCAGCTACGGTCGGCTTTACTTGATTCAGTGACCCACGAATTTCGTACTCCCCTGACCGCCATCAAAGCCTCTGCCACGTCAATGCTGTCAAACCCCGCTCTGGACGCGGCTCAACGCCTCGAACTTCTCACCGTCATTAACGAAGAAAGCGACCGTTTGAATCGCCTGGTTGGCGAAGCTGCGGAAATGGCGCAGCTCGATGCCAACAAGGTTGAGCTTCAATTAGGAGCGCATTCAATTCAGAAAGCCGTCGATGCTGCACTCGAAAAAGCGAAACCTGCCTTAGGACAACATCCGGTTGATGTTCGCCTGCCCACCGATTTGCCGCGAGTTCGCATGGATGAGGGCCGCGTCACCGAAGTCATAACTCAGCTCCTCGAGAACGCCGCTAAATACTCTTCGCCGGAATCTCCCATCCAAATCACCGGAGAAGTAAATAACCGGATGGTAATGACCAGCGTCGCCGACCAGGGACCCGGGATCGACGACTTCGAACAGTCATTGATATTCGAAAAATTCTATCGCGGACGAGGTCAGCGCCTGCATGTTCAAGGCACCGGCATGGGCCTGACGATCGCCAAAGCAATAGTCGAAGCCCACGGCGGAAAAATCGGAGTCACCAGCCAGCCCGGCCATGGCTCAGTGTTCTATTTCACCCTCCCAGTCGTATAAAGTGTAGGCGCGGGTCTTACGCCCGATGCGGCACAACGCGAATTCCAAACCACAGAGAGAGAAATCCCCCGCCCTAACGCCGCAAAGCTGCGCCAAGGCGAGGGATCTGACCTTATGGCAAGTAATAGCGGAACGACGTGAAGAACATATTTTCCGTTGCATTTGGAGTTCCGCCTACACCACGCCAAACGTTGCGGTCGATGTAAGAGTACTGCGGTCCCCATTGAAGCCTGCCCTTCGGGCCACTATAGAAGCGATACCAAAACCCGATCGTACCTTCGATAATGTTACGCGTATCGCCGTTGCAGTTGGACAGGCCGCCAGGGTTGAATCCGCCGGTAAGAGGTGTGCCCACCGAACCGGGAACCGGAATGGTAGCCGTGCCGGTTGTGGTACTGCCTGCCGGGGGAGGGGTGACAACCGTGACAGTCGTTGACGCCGGGACCGTCTCGGTGCCGCAGCCAGAGTTGTTGAACAGCGGCGAACCGTAGCCAACACCCTTTCCAGAACTGCTCAGGAACGCAGTCCGGTCTTCATATTCTCCGCCGACGTTGGCGTAAACATCCAGCCTCGGGGAGTGCCACTCCAGCGTGCCCAGAACCTGATAATTCCTCACCGGAACCAGGACGCCATCGGGGCGCGCCACAACGTCTACGAGTCCCGCACTGCCATAGCGTCCGGTGCCATTGCCACCGAGGAAGTGCGCCCCGATATCGACGTGCTTGGCGATGGTCCCACGTATGTTGGCGCCGATACCACCGTCAGGCGCGGAATTGTTAAACGCACCCACCGCGGAAGGCTTGCTTGCCGTAGCCAACGGATAAATCCGGTCGCGGAAGTCGGTGAACACTCCGAATACTTCGAAGTGCCCCCAACCCGGCTCGAAGGCAAGCTTGCCCACGAAGTCGGGCGAAGGATTGAAAGAGTAGTTTGCGGTTGGATTGTAGAGGCCGCCGCTCGCTCCCTGCTCGCCGACGATGAAGTTGTTGCTGGCGCCGTGTCCGCCGAGCGTCGCCTGAGAATCTTCTACCGAGAAGCCCAGCCACGCCTTATTGCTGATGTTCTTGGTCACCCGGAAACCGTATTGCCGGGCCCAGCTGAAGCCGACGTTATACTGCGGATCGATCGTCATCGGCAACGCTTCCGAGCGATTGTCCAAACCCTTCTTGGTCTCCGTGATCAAGCTCCACATTTGCCCGCCGGTAAAACTCCACCCGTCGTTCAATGCCGCCTGAGCCCATGCCTGGCGTATACGCAGTCCATAGCTGTTGCTCTGATTGTTGTTGGAAGTAATTCCGGCAGTCAGGAAATCAGATTCATAGTAACCACTCAGCTTGGCCGAGCTCAGTTTGCCCTCTGCCAGCATCGAAATACGCGACTGGCGCCCGGACCCAAAAAATTCCGATATGTTGCTTTGGGCCGCGCCCGGGAACGTAATCGAATTGAAAGGCGTGTTGATGTCAGCACCAAGAGCATGCTGGCGCCAGACAGTTTCTGCCGCGATGAAGCCACCCGGAGTTATTGTGATCCCTTTGTAATGGATGGCCAGCGGGCTCTCAAATTCCGACCGCAGGTTCTTCTGCGTCTCCTGCAACGAAAGAGCCGCGTTGGTGGCATTCTGTTTCAAGTCCGCAATGTCCGTGTGCACCGCGGCCACGTCCTGTTGCGCCTGCGTGGTTTGGGAAGCTGCAGTATCGGCCTTCTGTGCGGCCTGGGTAGCAGCACTTTGGACTTGAGTCACTTGTTGTTGCAACTGTTGAATTACTGTATCCCGGCTTTTCAATTGATTCATAAGTTGTAGGATCTGCTGCTGCTGCGCGTCGATCGCCTGCTTCATTTCACTGAGCTGGGTCGAAACGCTGGGCGCCGACTTCCTCGCGGCTGCTTTTTTCTTTGTGCCGGTTCCGCTGCTTGTATCTTGCGGTGCCGCCGCCGCGAATGCGCCAAATACCATGGCAAACGCCAACGCCAACGCCATTCCGTGCTTCATTTTTCCTCCGAGTAGATTCAAGATGGATAACCAGCAAAACATTGATGCCACGTCTTTTGCTGGACGTTTGGGACTGTTGATGCTATCGGGCATTTATTAATAATTGATGAATATCTGGTGAATTATGGGTGAATTGGCTGAATTCTGGCGGAGGCACATATAAGTTCGAACAAAACAATCTGGCCGCGGAGCGCAACCTAAACCGCGCGGACGCCGGTTCAGGAGCACGGCAAAGCAGGGCGATGGCGCTCCATCCCGCCGGAGCCGGACCCTTTATCGAAAGCTACCGGCCCAAAACGACTCACAATCATTACCATCCGCGTTACACTGCTAATTCGCCGGATGTGGAACACTCGTTCTGCAGGAGGACGATGAACCATCTCGAATTCACCCTTCTGGTCGCGGCGGGATCTTTCGTGGCTGGCCTGCTCGGATCGCTCACCGGTCTCGGCGGCGGCGTTGTCCTCGTGCCTCTCCTCACTCTCTTTTTCAAAGTCGACATCCGCTACGCCATCGGGGCCTCGCTGGTTTCGGTAATCGCAACTTCCTCCGGCGCAGCCGCTGCCTACGTGAAAGAAGGATTTTCCAACATCCGCATAGGCATGTTCCTTGAAATTGCCACCACATTCGGGGCGCTCGCCGGAGCCTTCCTGGCTGCATTCATCTCTACGAGAGCGCTCGCTGTCATCTTTGGCGTGATGCTTCTCTACTCTGCATACCTTTCCAGAAAGCCGCGACCCCGGGCAGAACGCAATCTTCCCCCAGATTCCCTGGCGACCCGCCTTCGCATGAATGGAGATTTCCCTTCCGAAGAAGGCGGAATGCGGCACTACAACGTGCAGCGCGTTCCTACAGGTTTCGCCCTGATGTCCGGTGCGGGCGCGCTCTCGGGATTACTCGGCATCGGCTCAGGTGCGGTCAAAGTCCTCGCCATGGACCAGGCCATGAAAATTCCGTTCAAAGTTTCGACCACTACCAGCAACTTTATGATCGGCGTTACCGCCGCAGCCAGCGCCGGAGTCTACCTCAACCGCGGCTACGTCGATCCCGGCCTCGCCATGCCGGTAATGCTCGGCGTTCTGGCTGGCTCGATGTTGGGTGCGCGCATATTGATGAAGGCCGAAACGAAAATCCTGAGAGTCGTATTCAGCCTCGTAATCGCGATTCTCGGCCTGCAAATGCTCTACAAAGGCCTGACCGGAGGAATCTGAATTGGCAGAAACTGCAGATCAGCACAGGTGGACGGATCAGAAGCTTGAGAATATAGTCGGCAATCTTCTGCGCGCCGGAGTGTCACTAGCCGCCGCAGTCGTGTTCATCGGAGGAATAATTTATCTGCGGCGCCACGGCCATGAGCCCGCAAATTACCACGTCTTCCAAGGCGAACCCACGGACCTAAAAACTGTCCCCGGAATAATTCGCAGCGCCCTGGGACTGCACGGCCGCGGCATCATTCAATTCGGATTGCTCCTGCTGATTGCCACCCCAGTCTTCCGCGTAGCTCTATCCATCTGGGGATTCGCCGCCGAAAAAGATCGCATGTACATGCTATTCACCACCATAGTATTGATAGTTCTCCTCTACAGCCTGCTGGGCTCGGGCTCCGCTTTCTAAACGGACATGTACGACAAAATTTCTACTCGGCGTGCCTGCAACGAAAAGCCGTAACAACTGACCTCGCCGTCTCCACTTTACAGAGAAGAGGCCGTTACGAAACGCGATGGAATACCGCAACGAGAACATAAACGAGGTCCGATTGAAAGACGGTGTCGCCGAGAGTGGCCGCCGATGGCGGCATTTCGAACCGTAGCGATTCGGATATCAGAATTGTTAAGAGCTCGAGATGAAAATCTTTTCACAGTGTTCGAATCCGCCAGACAGGTATACACTTGGTCCCGTTGTTGTGGAGCCACGGCTCCTGATTTCAACTAACCACGATTGTTTTAAAAAAAAACGGAGGAGAAAGAATAATGAAGGGAACAATGATCGCACGCGCTTTGCTTTGCTTGGTTGTGTTAACGCTCGTCGGGGCAACCGCCCTGGCCGAGGACAATAGCAAGTCGACCATCACCATCAACGGCGGCAGGAATACGGTTTTCATGGGAACTCCTTCTCATCAAGCCGCAGTTAAGCCGTGCACCAAAGGTAAGTTCTATGACAACATTTGCGGCGGCAGCGTTACCAATAGTTCAGGCTGGACAGTCTCGGATGGCAGCCCCATCAATACCGAGTACACCCCGGCCAACCAGATTATCGCGCTGAAGTCGGGCACGACCAAGAAAGTTGGCGTCACCGTCGGCTTCGTGACAGGTACGAACGGCGCAATTGTGATCCTCGATAAGGATTGCAAGAACCTTCCTTGTGGCACGATCGATAAAACCCATCTTTGCAAAGGGACACTCAAAAACCTGTTCAGCTTCGGAAGCCAATATACGGTGGAAACGTTCAAGTGCGCGACCACGCTGAAGAAGGGCAAAGCCTATTGGGTCTATATCCAAAGCGATGCCAATTCCTGGCTGGCCTGGAACACAAGCGCCGCTACTGGCGGTTTGATTGAAGGAACCAACGATGTTTGGGGATCGTACAGCAGCGGTGCATCTGTGGGCGGACTGGCGATTTACTAAGACTGACTCCTCGCCCAGGAATCTGCACTTCGGGCGCGAGTTTTGAATCGATGATTTAACAATTCCGCCGGCGCTCAACTCAATATGAGTTGAGCGCCGGCGGTTTTTGTCGGAAAGTATTCTCTGGAATTTCACCGGCAACGCGGATGGAGGCAATCCTTATAACGGAGTGACGCTCGACGGCACCGGCAAAATCTTCGGTACCGACATCGCCGGAGGTACTGCCCCCGTATTTCCCACATTTCCCGTATTCAATGATCGACCGTCTCAAGCCTTCCACACGTCAGATGACGACGATGACGATGCGCAAGCCGGGATGGAACGGGTTGTACAGATAGTAGCCGCCATCCACAAAGTCAACGTAAACATTGTCGGAGTAAGCCCAGCCTACTGGCCACGGCTGACTGAATCCGAACCAGTAGCCGCCGTACTGGAAGCGAGGTTGCCCTTCCACGACGGTTGGGCGATTGATTACGAATACGTGCTCGCGGCCAAAGTTGGCATGAAAACGGTCGTCAGGAATGCGGCCGTGGTTACCGTTAGCGTGCTCTGCCGGCTGTTCATGTTGCGCTGACGGCTTCTCCTGCTGCGGCCTCTGCTCTTGCTGTGCGTGCTTCTCATCCTGCTGCGCAGGCTTTTCCTGTTGTGCCCTTTTCTCCTCTGGCTGCGCCTTTTTCTCCTCTTGCTGAGCAGGCTTATCCTGCTGCACCTTTTTATCTTCTTGTTGTGCGTGTTCGCCTTGCTGTCCGCGTTCCTCTTGCTGCCCGTAAGCGGGAGCCGTGGCTCCAAGGGTCATAGCGAGGACTGCTGTACCGATAATTCCTAGTAGCTTCATCATGGGTGTTGCCTCCATAGCTGATTCGAATTTCTTGCTTTACTGCAAGCTTCCTGTGGTGACGTTAGCCGGGTTGCCAATGGCATCGCCGGATACCAGCAGCTCAACTCTCCGGTTCTGCTGACGGCCGGACGAGTTCTCGTTCGAAGCCACAGGCGAGCTGTTGCCGAAACCTTTGGCGCTCACCGAATTCGTGGTTACGCCTTGTTGCACCAGATAATCGCGCACCGACGTCGCGCGATTCTCCGAGAGCTTCTGATTCATGTCATCGCCGCCAACATTGTCGGTATAGCCGCCGACTTCAATGTTGAGTCCCGGATAAGCCAGCAGAATACCGGCAACTTTCGCCAGCTTCTCGCGTGCACCCGGCTTCAACGAATACTGTCCGCTGTCAAATAACACGTCAGACATGCTGACAATGAGGCCACGCGCAGTGTCGCGAGTCTGAAGAATCGAATTCAATTGCTCAGACAAACGAGCGCGCATGGTGGCTTTATCGGTTTCCGCTTGCTGCGCATTCATCTGGGATTGCTGCGCGGCTAAGCGGGATTGATCAGCATCAGCCTGAGCCGCGGTGACCGCTGCTGCCGATGCTGCCTGACTTGCGGCCATGGCAGCTTGCGCCTGAGCCGCGTCCGATTGAGCTTTTTCTTTCTGTCGAGTGGCGTCGTCTGCCTGGGCTTGCGATTGCGCTTGTGCGTCGGTCGAGGCCTGGCGTTCGTTAGCCAAGCGTTGGTCGTCCATCTTCTTCACGGCGATGGCGCGAGCATCTTCGGCAGTTTGTACCGTGTCGCGGGCAACAGAAATCAGCGGCTTGGTCTGAACGTGCTTTCTGGTGGCATATCCGTCCGTGGTATTCATCAATTGGACAGCTTTTTCATAGCTGTCAGTGGCGTACTGTTCGGCGCCTTCAGACTGCGCGATCCGCAACGCGTTGCGTGCTTCAAAGAATTCCAATGGCAGCTTGGCATTCATGACCACCGGGTCAAACTTGTAGCCGGTGGGAATGTAGCCGCCGCGCTCCATCAATTCGTACTTCGCGTTGACGGTTTCGACCGTGCCCTGAGTGTCCTTGCGAATGACATTTTCGAGTACCACCACATTGCTTGGTTGCCGAACCGCATAGTAAGGTTCTGCGGTAACAATCAAGGCGAATGCCTGCAGATCGGTAGTGACGTGCAGCTTGCTGCGGCTGTTCCCTCCCACTAACACTTCGCCAAGGTTAACGGCGCGCCCTTCCGGCGAAATCGCCCACAGAATGTAGGTCAGATATTCATTGCCGAAGGTCGTGGGACTCTGTAAGTTGCCGAATTCCGCTTTGACCTCAATCGTTCCCCGCTTGCTGTTCACCTCGGCTTGGCCATCTGCCGTAGGCATGAGATCGGTGCCCGCGAAATCTACCTTCGTAGCGCCGCTGTGATGCCTATAGTTGACCGCCGGCGTGGTGCGGCTGGTGACGACCACGCGGAACGTCGGCGTGCGGCTCATCGGCTCGAGGGCCGTAGTATTGGTCTGAGCCATCGCGCTTAAACTTAATACCAGTCCAGTTGCAAATAACAGTTTCAATTTCATCCTGTCTCCTTGGCAGATTTCTGCCGTATCTTCTAATTAATTAGCTTGGAAAATTGGCCCTGCAAGTGTTACTTCTTGCCATCGCCGGCTTCGGCGATGCGTGCTTGCTGGCCTGCTCCAGCAACCGCATGAACAAAGGCCTCGCCGCTCTTGGGCGTTGAAGTTTTGCCCGCAAGGATGGCGCGAAATGCCTCGTCCTTGCCATAAATGGCGCGGGTAGAATCGTTATCTTCTTCGACGACAGCTCCTTCGAGAGTCAGGCCGGCGAAAACGCCTTTCGACCGCGAATAAGTCAGCATCTCGGTATTCATCTTCCAGTCAGTGCCCGCAGAAGCATGACGTCCTACTGGGCCTGCAGCAACGGATCCTTCGCCCGTGAGTTCGAACTTGCTCGACAATAAGTGCTGGAAGCCCTGGTCGTTCATGACCAACATAACCAGGTCCACACCTTCGACTCCTATTTGCAGTCCCCAACTCCCGCCGCCCACTGACACGAATGCAGGTGCGCTCCAGCCATCGGAAGTACGGCAGGACGCAACACCACGACCATGCTTGCCACCGAAAATGAATCCGCCTTTGATTAAGTCCGGCACGACGAGAATGCACTTCGCACTGCTCAACACTTCTTCCGGGATACCTTTGTCGGGTGTCGACATAATTGCGTGCAGAACGTCCACCGAATTTTGCAGGCGGTTGACTGTGTCTTCGCGCGTCGAACCCGCCAGCGCGTAAGTGCCAATCATGCCCATGAAGCTCATCAGCAAGAGTGAAGTAATCTTTTTCATGATGTCCCTTTCGAGGTTACGAAACTAAGAGGAGAGGACTTCAGATCGCTGACTTAGCTCAGAGAAGCTGAAAAGAGAGGAGGTACATGTCTCTAGCGTTATGATCGCCTATGCAAAGAGCAATAGCTGATCTAAATTGCTCACTTTGCCTTTTCTAGTTGCATTTTTAATTCGGAACATCTCGATCACATCGAATAATCAACATCACCCCGTGATTCTGATCACAATTGACCATCTTCCCGGCGAGAACTGTTTCATTATGCCCTCATGACAGTCAAGAAAAAGCTAGCTCTCGGGGTGCGATGCCCAACTTGTGGCGCTAAAGTGGGCGAGAAGTGTGAGCTCAGCAGCGGGCAGCCGCGGACAGAGCCGCATCGGGACCGGCGTTTGGTGGTTACGGAGAAGCAACTGGGGTGGTTTGTGAAAGTGGCTTAACACTTAACAGAAGATTTAACTCAAAGGCACAAGAGTCTGCGCCGCAATTGATCAAACGCCGTCATGCTCGGCCTCGCGTTGGGACTTCCGCCGTGCATTGTCGCCGTCAAGGTAACAACTCTGTTGGATATGGCGCGAGTGCGCTGAAATGACAGTGTAGGGCACACCTAGAAATCGCTTGGCAGCGATGCCCGTCACCTCAAGACAATTAAAGTTCAACGGTTTCACTTTTGCCAACATTCGCTGCAGCGCAGTCTGGATGCGCTCCGCCCCGAAGGCGCCGAAAAACATTACTTTTACTTCCGCAGCCATGAAGAAAAAGTTCCATCCTGCGGTTTGGACCGCGCGACCAATGCCTAAGCCATCGACCGCCGTGAGCACTCCCCAGTTGGCTGAATAGGGCGCGCTTTGCAGTCCCAGCGCCTTGGCCATGACTGGACGGTCTTGCATCAGGATAGTGCCGACTTCAACGTTTGCTGTCACAGACTTCTCCGGACTTGTGCGAGCAGTTACATCGCACTGAGCAATTCCGTACACTGTTGCCACGCCAGCGCCGCCGGTTGCGTGAGAGCAGCCACCACGATCAATATCAGTACGGCGAGCATCAGGGCGGCGCTTCCTACCAGCACGACTTCGCTAACCAGGTCAGGGCTCATTAGATCTTCGCAGCGCATTTGACAAGCTCCGCTTGCTAAGGTGCGTTCACAGGTTGCCACATTAGCCGGCGGAATGCTGAGCAAAATAGCTCACTTTGGTGTGAACCAATGGGGAGAGCCCAGATGGCAGTCACTATTTGTGCCAAATAGGAGATTCTTACGCTAGAATCGGAGCTAATGAGTTCTCCGAAGCCATCCAATGGGAAGAAGAAGCGCGACTTCGATCCCAACAGCTTCCTCGCAACCATAGGCGAGGGCAGGAAGAACGTGGCTGTCAGCAAAAAGGAAGGCATCTTTGCCCAGGGAGATGACGCCAACGCGGTCTTCTACATTCAATCGGGAAAAGTGAAGCTCACGGTCGTATCCAAGACCGGCAGAGAAGCGACCATCGGTATGCTAAGCGAGGGGAATTTCTTCGGCGAAGGCGCACTGGCTGGTCAGGCTTTGCGGATGGGGTCCGCGTCGGCGTTAACGAATTGCGAACTTCTGCGAATTGACAAGAAAGCAATGATGAATGCGCTGCATCGCGAGCACGCGTTTTCGGATTTGTTCGTGGCGTATTTACTGGCGCGGAATGTCCGCTATGAAGAGGATCTGGTTGACCAGTTATTTAATTCCAGCGAAAAGCGGCTGGCACGGGTTCTTTTATTGCTGGCACATTTTGGCAAGGAGGGAGTGCCTGAGACCGTCGTACCCAAGATCAGTCAGGAAAGTCTGGCGGAGATGGTTGGCACCACCCGTTCGCGCGTTAGTTTTTTCATGAACCGGTTTCGAAAACTGGGCTTTATTCAATATGCGGGCGGTATAGAAGGCGGGTTGCAGGTTCACAGTTCACTGCTCAATGTTGTTCTGCACGACTAGCCGGTTGTTCGTCACCCCGCTACGTGTTTTCTCCCGCAATCCCGGGCGAGTTGGCGCGCCAAACGTACAGATATTTTTCGTCGCTTGACGTGACTACTGGAATATTCTTCTCTCGTGTCACCCGGTTCAAGGCCGACCTCAGATTCTGCATCTTCTCGCCGTTCAAGCCGCTGAGCGGGATTTTGAGCGCTTGCTGAGCCTCCAGTTTTGCCAAGTCGCTCAAAATATCGGCTACCGCTTTCCGGTGTTTTCCTTTTCGGCCCTGGGGAACATCAACCCGATCCATCGATTCATAGTGCCCGCCGTTTCCGTTGCGTGCCATTTGAGTAGCGCTCGTTTCCTTAGAATCGTATCCGTATGCGCGAAATCGTAGCGCAAAAAATCATATGCTGCAACTAAAAATCTATGCGAGCCGTAGTCTGGTTTGGGCGGAAAACCTACCGCTACCGTAAATTTATTACTGTCAACGAGATGCGCGGATGCGTTGCTGTAAGAGTTGCTAAGAGTTTCCGCGAATCAATTTGGCCGCGCTAGTCTTGTCATGGCACTAAACATGACTCCGACGGCAAAAACTAAAAAGACCCGCGAATTCGACCCCCACAATTTCTTGGCGACTATTGGCACCGGCAGGAAGTTCCTGGCGGTTACGAAAAAAAACGCGGTGTTCACTCAAGGAGATGGGGCGGACGCGGTCTTCTACATCCAGACCGGCAAAGTGAGGCTCACCGTCGTCTCGAAGACAGGGAAGGAAGCGACCATCGGCATATTAAAGGAAGGCGATTTTTTTGGCGAAGGCGCGTTGGCCGGCCAGATTGTGCGCATGGGATCTGCAGAGGCGATGACGGATTGCGAACTGTTGCGAGTGGATAAGCAAGCCATGATGAACGCACTTCACCGCGAACATACATTTTCAGATTTGTTCGTCGCCTATTTGCTGGCGCGGAATGTCCGCTATGAAGAGGATCTGGTTGACCAGTTATTTAATTCGAGCGAAAAGAGACTGGCCCGGGTTCTTCTATTGCTGGCTCATTTTGGCAAGGAAGGTGTGCCGGATATTCTGTTCCCTTCTCATTCCATTTCGCAGACGTAACTTTCACCCGGCAACTCTATCCACGTGTGCTGTTCGCTGTCTGTATAGGATTGATCATCCTTTATTTAGTCCGCTATTCTCGCTTGGTAAAAAGCTGCCAGAATTAAGACTGGCTACGCCATTCACACAACGAATTCTGATACACCGATGTTTTCGGACGACCTTATTGGTCCAGTAGCACTGCCATAGTGTCGTCCTCGCCCCAGGGCTTGACGTATTGTGCTTTTCCAATAGTCCGCGGACCGTTCGGCCCCATTTCGTAGTACACCTTTGCGTCGGACGGAAACTGTTTCAGGGCTTCTATCAGTTCTTTCACATTCCATTCTTTGCTTGTCATATTTCCTCTTTTTGCGCGACCAAGTCAGGATGCGCGTGCTTTCGCTTCAGATCGGCACCGGGTTGCTAAAATTCCCGCCGTGCAAAAAGGCCGAACCATAGAGGTCCGGCCTGTCAATGTGCGCGTTGGTTAGAAAAAAGTAGAGTAGGTGCGAGGGTCTGAACGTCGGTACTCCCAACACCAACCAAAGTCTAACGTCACCCTTTCGACACTAACCTTGGCGTTTCCGATGCTAATCCCACAACCACCCTAGTCGAGCAGATTGCATAATACGTTGCCCAAAATGGGACTGCTGGTCAGAATTGCTCAGCTTTGAAAAAGATCAGCCTCTAAACTGACCCCAGTTCGTTCCGGAGAAGGCGGTGCTGAATGGCTTCGATCGCACCCAGAGCTGCACACAGAATTTTGCTGGTGGACGACGACGGTGCCGTGCGCGCCATGATGACCCAAGGACTCGAGCGCAAGGGATTTGAGGTAGTCGCTGCCGCCAGCGTGATTGAAGCTCTGAGACGAATTGCCGACGAGAGCTTTGACGTGCTCATCTCCGATCTTCACATGCCCAACCCAGGAGACGGTTTTACGGTGGTCTCCGCCATGCGGCATTCGCAACCGAACGCGCTCACCATGCTGGTCAGCGGCTACCCCGACGTGCAAAGCTCCATGGCCGCCATCCTGCTGGAGGCGGACGAGATTGTTGTCAAGCCATTCGAGATCGGACGGTTTACCGATCTGGTCCGAGAAAGAGTGGTCAATCGCAACCCGATTAAACGTTCACACAAGGAGAGTGTGGGCGCAATACTGCTTCGGTCGACTGTCGATATTGTCAGAGCGTGGTTGGCGCGGGCGAAGGAGAGCAGCGAACTCAACCGTGTCCCGCTCCGCGATGAGGAGCGCACTGGACATCTTCCTAAGTTGGTCGAAGACCTGGCTCTCCGCCTGAGCAAACCCCGCTCCACTGACCGGCACAACGATGCCATCTTTTCCGCAGCAGCCGTAGCCCACGGGAGGCTTCGATATCTGCAAGGCTACACTCCCGCAATGCTGGTGCACGAATCGCGAATACTCCAAGTTACCATCTTCGGAACCTTGCAAAGCAATCTGAACTCTCTGGATTTCAGTCTGGTGTTACCAGACGTTATGACGATCGCGGACGAGGTCGACGCTCAGCTGACCCAGTCGATGGACAGCTACATGAAAATCATGCGAATCTCGGAAGCAGCGTAGTCGTTGATACCAATTGCCTAATTTATTTTGCGACAGAATTTCCTGCTCTAACGCCGCGCATCTATTGACCAACGCTAGAAAGCCTAAAGGACTAGTATGAAGACATGAGATATTACACAACTAAATCGATGAATGGCGGCACCACCTTTACATGTACGTTCTGCGAGCATAGCGTCACTACTCTCGATTTCGATCACACCAATGGCAACCGCCGCATACAAGCGGCGGCAATGATTAATCAGCATGCTGCCTCATTGCATTTGAGGGCGTACGTGCCAATCAAGCTGGGTACGCGTGGCGCACTCTGAAATCCGCGCATTTACTTTGTGACGCGACGAACTGATCGCTCCCGCTTTGGTTTTCGTTTTCGACAATTAAAGTCAAAAAGAGCAAAATTGACCATCGCTCAAACTGTTAATGCCGAATAATATTGACGTGCAACCCGAGAAACTCAGCTTGAAGCGTATATTGTCCGTGCCTTGCCCGCGGTGCCGAGCAAAAGTGAGAGAGAAGTGCACGCTAAGTACGGGACATCCGTCCATCAAGACGCATGTTGACCGGGAACTAGCCGCTGCGAAGCTTCCACAACCCGAAAACTTAGGCCAGTCAGGTCTGCGAATGCTGAAGGAAATTACCAGCCGCGGCGTTCGCGTTCTTTTCCAGCATAAGTAAGGAGCGGCGTGAAAGACGCCCTCTACACCACACGACGGCCGCTCGCCAGGTTAATTATTAAAACCACTAGCGCGATGACCAGCAGCAAGTGAATCAAGCCACCGGCTACGTGCAGGCTGAAGCCCAAAAGCCACAAAATCAAAAGCACCACAAAAATTGTCCAAAGCATATTGATCTCCTCTGTTTATTTTCGCTACTCACCATTGCCTTGCATCTTTGCGCTCCACTTGAGTGCCTCTTAACGACTTCCCACACTCCAAGCAAGATTGCCTGGCTCGCGGAGTGATCAAGCCGCAGAAGGGGCACATCCTTTGTGATCCGAAGCCATCTGCTTTCCTCGCAAACAGCTTGCGCAGTGATTCAACCATCAACCCGAGCAAGGCGCGAGTGCGGAAAAGAAAAGGATGCATCAGCGATTCCAAGTGCTCCTGAGAAACGGAAGGAAAATTCCCCAAGGCCCAACCTGATTCAAAGAGTGCACTCTTTCGCATCTTCGACAGGTTCACGATGACAGGTTACGGACAGCCATTCTGAGCAAGATTGCTCAATTACAGCCAAGAGCCTCCAGTGCGACGGTTCCCGTTTTGGTCCAAGTACGGCCCCAAATCGCCCAATTGGGGACAATTGAGCAATTCTGCTCAGACATCATTAAAACGTCCTGATAAATTTGGCCCTCAGTGTGGGGGAGGTTCTATGAATAGGTTTAGCATTTTAGTAGCTGACGATCACCCGATATTCCGTTTCGGTTTGTGCGCGCTTCTTCGGTCACACCCAGGTTGGGAAATCTGTGGAGAGGCCGCTGATGGACGGGATGCCGTACGGAAGTGCCGGCAGCTCAAACCGGATCTTCTTATTGTGGATATTTGCATGCCAGAACTGAATGGTCTGGACGCCGCACGGCAAATCCTAAAACACAATCCAGGTCAGGCAATTTTGATACTGACAGCGGTGGATTCCGAGGATCTAATTCGAGAGTGCCTGGAAGCAGGTATTCGCGGTTGGGTTTTTAAGTCCGAAGCAACTGACGATCTAATGACCGCAGTGGAGGCACTGCAACAGCAAAAGACCATCTTCAGCCCGCGTGTGTGCGACATGATTATGGATGGTTACAAGCGGCATCGAATTAGTCCAATTCCGGACAAGCTGACCAGATTGTCTCCCCGGGAGCGCGAGGTTGTGCAACTCGTCTCGGAGGGCAAGGCTTCAAAGGACATCGCCGCTATCCTGCACATGTCCCTCTCAACCGCGGAGACGCATCGAAGCAATATCCTGCGCAAACTCAGGCTTCATTCCATCGCTGAGCTGGTGATGTATGCGGTCAGGAACGGACTTGTCCACGTGCATCTTCCGCCTGCGATGTTGCATGTCTCCAACCCGGAGCCGAAACGTTCCGGTCGAACCGCAACAGCTGGCTATCTTCCGACTTGCATCCCTGAGGGGACCCGCCCACCCAGCATTGAGGCTGAGGGCATCAACTAAACTCCCGGCCAGGTTGCCGCGAAGCGGCTGCCCCACTCGTCGCGGTGTTCGACGAGTGGCTAACTCGGATTCCGAAGTCTTTAGCCCGACGGCAAACTCTACGGTACCGCATCCTGAAATCTGGGGAAATCTGGGAAATCTGGGGACAGACGGGAGGGGAAACCTCAACCCTGGCGCAGAGCAGAGATAATCGGCAACCGTGCAGCGCGGGCCGCCGGCAGAAAGCTTCCGAGAACTCCCATCGTGACGGAAAACAGAAGGCCGTAACCCAGATCAGCCGGTGTCACCCGAAATGCGAATGCGACTTCGCTCATGCTTGCGGTGGTACTGCTGGTGGTCAGTCCGTTCGCCAAGAGTGACAGCACGCATCCCAGTGCGCCCCCGGCGACAGCAAGGAGTAATCCTTCGAGCATAAACGCCATCAATATGGCGCCGCGCGAGAAGCCAACCACGCGCAGCGTGGCAACCTCACGAGTGCGATTCGCGATAATGGCGTACATGGTGTTCATGGCTGCAAAAACTGCGCCTATTCCCATCACCACTGCAACGAACGCTGCTAACCCGACCAGGAACCTGCTTAGCGGGCCAGCTTGGTCTTCGTAATATTGCCGCTCGCCTGTTGCCTGGAGCGGATATTGCAAATTCGCTTGCAGATATCTATTAAAAGAAGGCAGCACCCTCGGATTCGCGAGACGAACGGTCAGAGAATTCTCCGTGCCCGCGCGGTTGAAGGCTGATGCCATGGCATCGAAATCACCCCAAATTTCACTCTCGAATGCACTGCCCTCAGCGGAAAAAACGCCCACGACTTCGAACTCGCGTTTCATTAAGGAAACCCGTGAACCGACGTTGAGGCCGCGGATACGATTCCGAGACTGCCTGCCGACGATAACCTCGAATAATCCAGGTTGGGCGCGGCGGCCTTCGACAATGGTGACGCCAGTCCGCACCTTAAATGCGGCGGTCGTCACTCCGCGAATCCCGACGTTGGTCATCTCCCCGGCTCCAGGCTTCGGAAGTGCGACGACGGCAACTAGCTCAGGAGAGACCAAGGGGGTTCCGTCGCGATCCTGTGCTATCCGGGGATCGTCGGACAACCATTTCCCGGCAGCCTGGCTGAACGAAGAACCGAGTTCCGACATTGCGCCTTTTTCCAGTATCAAGGCATTCTCCGCGCTGCCGCTGGCTCGTAGCGCAAGACGAAATCCGCTAGCCATAGAAAGCAATCCGACAAAAACCGCGACGACCAGTCCGATTCCAATCATGGCGAGGAGAGTCGCCTTCCAGCGGAGCCTCAGGCTGCGGACGCTATATTTGATTGGTAATGCCAAACTAGACGTGCCTCAGCAGTTCGGTGATTTTGGCGCGATAGGCAAAAACGGACGGAAACAAGCTTGCGAGCAATCCGAGAGACATGCCAATAAGGATTCCGGTGGCGGCAATCACTGGCGGCATGTTCATTTTGGGGAATGCGCGGACCACATCGCCGATCACCGGGACCACGGGCAATACATCGATGAGAAAGCGGCCGAGAAGCAGCCCTACCGCCGCGCCACCCAGGCCAAGGATGGTTCCTTCGGCCATGATCAACCCCAGAACGAGTCGGCTAGAGAAACCCAGCGTCTTCAACACTCCGATCTCGGTGTGACGCTCGCGCACCGCCATGCTCATGGTATTTGCAGTTACTAAGAGTAGGGTGAACATCACAACCAATCCGATCCCGTTCAATAACAAGATAAGGTTCCCGCCCAGGACGCCGGCGCTGGCGCGGTATTGCGCCTCGGTTTCGGTATGGGTTTGAACGCCACTATTCTCGAACAAATCGTCGACGGCGTTACTGATCACGCCAGCTTGCTGCGGGTCAGCGATCTCGAGCCGATAGGTTCGTACTCCTGCCTTTCCGCCCGACGCTTCGTCGAGGTATTTGTAATGAAAAAACAGCGTGGCCTCATTGGTGCCGGGAAAGCGCGCCTGGTCTGTTTGATAGATGGCGCTGACGACGAACGCGAAGGGGTTTCCGGTTCGATAGATGTTGCTTGCCAACTGAACCGTATCGCCAACCTTCCAATGGAATTGTTGGGCGAGTGCGCGACCCACGATGCAGCCGCGCTGATCTCCCAGGAATGCTTTCTTACCGGCTGCGGTCAATGTGTATTCCGGATACATGTCCAGAAAGTTCTCAGCTTCGACAGCAAAGTTCGCGAATTCACTGTCGGGATTATTTGCATCGCGCATACCGCCGAAATAGTTTGCAGCAGCAACCCGCTTCACTCCCGGCACGGTCGCGATGCGCTCCTCGTATGCGCGAGGCAGGCTATAGAAGCGGCTGACGCTATTGCGTGTGACCAACCTGGCTGTGCCCTGACCGAGGGTCCCATGCAAAGATGCCACGAATGTTTGCAGGGTGCAGAAGAGGAAAATACATACGGCGATAGCGGCGGCCGTGCTCGCGGTCCGAATCCAGTTTTGCCTAAGGTGTTTTAAAACGAAGGGTATCCATTTCATGGCTACTCTCCGGGTAGCGCCGCGCCTTCGTGTATTTCAGGCATTCGGATACTCAATCCGTGGTCTTCACCGTGCCACCATCCAGCAACCGACATGGTTACCGAAAATCGAGCATCACTCGCGCCCATTTGAAACTTGGGGACAGACGGGACGTACCCCGGTTTCTTCGCGCCACCGAGCCGAAAGAAAAACTGGCGAACGTCTCGTCTGTCCCCAATGTCTCCCCATGTCTCCAAAAACGTAAAGGTGGGCCAGCCACCATAACTTTGACTTCACAAGCACACGCTCAGGGTACTAGCGGGGTGGCAGTCCGCTACGGATCGGTTTGTGGTAAACGATTAAGGTTGACTCTTTGCTCAGCAATGGCGAGGTGCTGCCTAAGCCTATCGATAGTTGCATGGGCGTCGTGACCGTTTGCTTCATAAAGCCTTCGCAAGGAACCAACGTAGGCGTCAGCGAATTGTGATTGTATGCGTTGGTTCAATCGCTCTATGAACTTGTCCTCGCCTTGGGTTGCGTAAACTTCGTTCAGATGCATCAATGCACTCTGAATTTCAGCTCTGTTCGCTAGTATCGTTGAGGCATACTCGTTTTTTCCAAACGTACTGCCGTCGGAAAACTGTATCCACCTTACCTCGACCGCGCATTGCGGTTGCACAGCAGGAGCATCGGCTTTGCCAAAAACCTGCGCTATGCCTTCGCCCGTTGAAAATGGGATCGCCTCGCCGGGATTCAACAAATCTGGATGAAAGTATGCATCATACGAAGCATCGTGATCGGCAACGTCTCCATTCGGGTAAGTTACATCCAACGTTTCGACAAAAGCTACAATGCTCTTCTCGCCCGTATTTGTCACTGTCCAATGGTCCTGATCGGACATAACCAATTTTCCGGAGTTCAGGTGATCGGACTGAATGCAGGAACCAATGTTTTGGATAGGATTGCCACTAGCAGACTTGTCAGTTATCTCGATGGTGGTGTCGCTTGCAGATGCAGCAAAAGACAGGAGCAACAAGCAAAATGTGTAACTGAAGGAGTTCATATTGAAGTTTCCCTTCGCACTCAGAACTCTAACAGCACGGAAGTATGATCAGGAAGTCACCCGTCGTTCTTTCGTCTCGTGGCTGGCCAACCTGTACGTTTTTTTGTAAACGTGCGAACTCGTGCTGCCGGCGCCGGAGTTTCCATCTTTATCGCCCCACTGATTGATTCGCACCGCGCCCTCTTCCCCGAAATAATAACTCCGATAGTCGGCCCACAGCCACTCCGCCGGTGCCTGCACCAACCTTGCGCCACGGGGTTGCGGTGCATGTGGCGTCGCTGCCCCAACCCGCTTGCGTTCCGCCCAGCCCGCTCGATACTGTTACAAAGCCAAGATAAATCCTGAGAAAATAGCTTATAGCTAATGCAGAAAAACAAAATGTTCCACGTGGAACACAAAGCCAATTCGCCTCGCGTTCCACGTGGAACTTTTACTTCCACTTACTGTTACGAACCTTCGGGCGCATGCAGCACGCGGAAGGTGTTGCCACCATTCGACCACACCAGCAGCAGCGCGTCTTTGCCTTTGGGCACGCTGGCTAATGCCTGCTGAACATCGGACGCGCTTTGCACATCCTTGCGGTTGACTTGCTCGATGACGTCGCCGCGTTGCAGTCCAGCGTTATCGGCTGAGCTGCCCGGCTGCACCTGTTGGATGACCGCGCCATGCACGTCGTGAGGCGCCTGCAGCTGCTGGCGAAGATCGGGCGTCATGTCGCTGAGGCCAACGCCCCAGTGCATTTTTCCATGATCGGCTTCGCCAACTTCGTTGCCGCCTTTGTCGCGGCTGCCCATGGCTTCGAGCGTGACCGGAAGATTTACGTCCTTGCCATCGCGCATAACTTCCAGCTTGATGGTCGTGCCCGGACGCTTCTGTCCGACTTCGACTTGCAGTTCGCCAGCGTCGCTGACTTTCTTGCCGTCGAGTTGCGTGATCACGTCGCCGACTTTGAGTCCGGCTTTGCCCGCGGGTGAATCGGGTTCGACTTGCGTCACGACCGCACCGCTGGCGTCGTTTACGTCAAAGAACTTTGCGTTCTCAGGCGTGACATCGCTTATGCCAATGCCCATGTAGCCGTGCGTGACTTTGCCGTCGCGAATGAGTTCATCCACGGTGGGCTTCACGATCTGCGTGGGAATTGCAAAACCCATTCCGGCGAATTGACCGGACGAAGAGATGAGGAACGTGTTGATGCCTACGACTTCGCCGCGGGCGTCGACCAGCGGGCCGCCGGAGTTGCCGGGGTTGATGGCCGCATCGGTCTGGATGAATTCGCCGGGCTTGCGGGCGTTATCCGAGAACGGATTGGGCCGGTTGAGCGCGCTGACGATGCCGCGCGTTACGGTGAAGCGAAAGCCGAATGGATTTCCGAATGCGAGCACGGTCTGTCCGGGATGCAGCGCTGTCGAATCGCCCCAGGGAATGCTGGGCAAGCTGCCGCCATCCACTTTAATTACGGCGAGATCGGTGAGAGGATCTGCGCCGATCAGCTTGGCCTTCATGATTTGTCGGTTGCTCATGGTGACGCGGATGTCGACTGCGCCATCGATGACGTGGTTGTTGGTGACGATGTATCCGTCAGGCGAAATGATTACGCCGCTGCCGATGCCATGCTCGATCTGCGGCTGCTGGCGGCCATGCGGGCCAAAGCCTTGACCGAAACCTGGTCCGAAGAATTGCTGCAGGCCGTCGGGTAATTCTTGTTGTTGTTGATCGTCGGCGTCAGCTTTGCTGTGCGACGTTACGGCGACGTTGACGATGGCCGGAGTTACTCTTGCGGCCAAAGTTTCCATGGCCTGGTCGAGCGAAAGTAATGTTCCAACGCTGTTGTCGGCGATGGGCCCTGCAGCCGGGGCTGCAGTCGCCGCTCGCGCGGCTGCGGGTTTGGCGGTTTCGTAAGTTACCACCGAGGCGAGGGCTGCGATCGCGATTAGCGAAACAGCCATGCGTCCCAGTGTTTTTTTCCAGTTGGTGGTTGAGTCTTTCATGATTGGTTTCTTCTCCTTTGAGTAACTAATTATTTAGTTGTTGGTGGTGCGTTTGTTTGCTGCCTAAAAAAAGCGTTTCTGTTATTTAAAGGGTGGCCCACCTTAAGGCAGGCTCGCTATGGCTTGCGTACCTTTTGTTTTACCGAGGTTGCGCTCTTAACACAATGCATAGATTCTTCGTATCGCTCAGGGGAGCGTGGGAGAATGCCTCGACGCGCCCAGACCACAAATGGCATTCTAGGGGTCCTTCGACTCCGTAGTCGCTTCGCTTCGCGAAACGACTGCTCCGCTCAGGATGACAGATTGCTCTTTCGCCCCCACATTGGCGCTGGTTCGCTTCTTGCCTCCTGCTCGCGGCTTGCGCCGTGGGTTCGGTTCCTGCGCCGCTTCACGGCTGTTCCGACCTGGCGCTTTTCTGAGTGCCTTAGTTGTTCCAATTCTTTCTCTATCCGCTTTGACCTCGCGACTCGTCAGGCTTTGTTGTGCCTCAGCGGCTGGAGCCGTCGCTAATTGGAGGCCGGTTATCGCAGCGCTGGAAGCGATGCGCCACCCAACACCCGTGTTTCTTCGCAGTCTGTGGCCTCCGCACTTGGGCCGTGGAATGCTCCCGACTCCCGCCCCTTCGCACAGAACGCGAAGGAGCGGGGCACCCACGAAGAGCGTGCAGCCGGATGCGAATTTTGTTGTGCCTTTCATGTTTGCTTCTTCTTACCTTCCGAAGTTCTCCATCTCCCGGTTGCCTTTGTGGCGAGCCGCCGCATTGCTACGGCGAGACCTCAAACGCAGTGCCGCAACCTGATTGACACGACTGTCCCTTGCCGCCAGCCTGGGATGTGCCATAAATGTTGCCGAATTTGTCAAGAGCTATTTCGGAGGCCGGAAATTCCGCGTCCGGAGGCCCGGCGAAGCTGTAGACAAGGGATATCTCCCACTTGGCTCCCTTTGGCGTCAACTTGAAAACTGTTCCGCCAAAATATGCCCCAAAGGCGTTCGTTGTGCCATAAAAAGCACCTCGGGAGTCAGTGGTCAAACCCCCGACTGGATCGCCGCCGTATTCGTTCTGGCCGTCGAAGCCGTACAGAATTGTCTCATCCCATGAGCCAGCGCCTTCAGGACCTGGCTTTAGGCAAAATACTGTGCCATTAGACCCCGGCCCCCCGTTTAATGTCGTACCGCATAGAAGCCCCTTCGTGGCCATGATGACACCTGCTTGCGGGTATCCACCGTCCAACGTGTCTCGACGGAAGCGGTGAAGCACTGTCTCGGTCCAGTTGCCGCCATTCTTGGCTGGCGGGGTTAATTTAAACGCCGTTCCGCAGCCCTGTCCTGAATTGTGAGGACAATTGTAGCCGCCGCGGGTCGTTGTCCCGTAGATCGCGCCCTTGTCGTCGAGAACGAGACCACCGTTAGGGTTGGCCCCGTCGCCGATGGATGAGCCTGCCTTCATCCCGTTGAAGCCATGCAGCACCTTCTCTGTCCAACTGCCGCCCGTCTTCGTCGGCGGACTCAGCTCGAACACCGCTCCGCAATATTGATAGAAGGGATCACAGCTTGTCCCATATCCGCCGCCGAACATGGTTGCACCGTACAGATCGCCTGCGCTGTCGAAGACCAAATTCCCGTTGGGCAGATATCCTTGCTTGGCGGTCGGGAAGCTGTAAAGCACGGTTTCCGTCCATGGGCCACCCTTTTGCGTTGGCAGAGAAAGCTCGTAGACCGTTCCGCATCCGACTTTCGTGCCCAAGAGAACACAATTCCCAGTCCCGCCGTAGCCGGTGGTGCCGTACAGATTCCCGGCGCTGTCGATAATCACGCTGCCAGCAGGAGTGTTGCCGTCGCCATTGCCCTTGAAGATATGAAGCACAGTTTCGGTCCATGGGTCGCCCTTCTGCGCTGGCGGAGCAAGCTGGAAGACGATTCCACACTGGGCTGGCGGGCACTCGCCTCCGCCGTCGGTTGTGACACCGTAGAGATTGCCCGCTTTGTCAAAGACCACGCCGCCCGCGGGGTATTCGCCATCGCCGGTGCCGCCTTGGAAGCTGTAGAGCACTTTTTCCTTCCACTCGGCCGAGGCGGCGGAGGTTAGGGTCAGCATGGCCAGAGCGATCACGAATGGGGTCGTGGCAAACCAGTTGTCGGGTCTCATATTCGGGTGGACTCCTCGCGGGGAAGTGGCGTCATCTGCGGGGGGACGGGCTTCGCTGGAGGCATATAGTACACCGAATTGCGGCGGCCCGGGGACAGAAAATGGTTCGGGCCGCGGGTTCCAGACCGAGATGAGATTCGTTTGCATTTGGTTTTTGTGTCTTCCTAATTCCCTTGCTATCGGCTGATGTTTATTGGCGCGGCTGAAGCCGCGCCCCTTCAAAGCTTTTTCGTCACGCCTTCTCCCACCCTTTCGCAGAGAACGCGAAAGAGTGGGGCACCCTATGATTTATTTAATACGCAATCAACTAATTATTTAGTTTGTTGAGGTGAACTGATGCGCGTGTGTGCGGTCTTCCTTTCTTCTTAAATTTGTTTTGTCGGAATTATTTCTTTTGGGGCTGGCGTTGCATGCAGTACGGTTATGCGCCAAACGCTGATTCCGTAAATCGTGGACCCAGCTTTTTCGTATTGCGCGGTCTGCATCACCACGAAGAATGCTTGGCCGGTTGGTGCTTCGTCGAATGCCATTAATACGGTCGGCGTAAAAATCTCGGCTTGTGGTTGATGGAATGCAGCTTCCAGAAGCCTTTCCGAGTTTTGCGCTGCAGGTTTGCCATCACGCAGAACGTAGTGGTCCGCACGTTGCCGCGCAAGTAAAGTTTTGCGGGCCGGAGTTGCATTCTTCCGAATTTTCCTAGGCGACGTCTTGACGCGCCGGTCGGCCGGTTGACTTGCCGTGACAACGGGATTCTCGTGGAAGCTTGCCAGGGTTGCTACTGGTTGCTTTTCGAATCGTCGCACATCTGACGCCAGCACCGCGTGGGCAGGCATCGCTTGGGCGACTGCGACCCCAGAAGTCGGGTTGCCAGAATTTTGGAACGCTACCAGTTCCGGCGCGTGGGAGAACGACACCAGGCTGACGACGAAAGCTGCGGCTACGGAATAGAGGGCGGGCTTCCAGATGCGGGTTCCGCTGGAATGATTGGCGTCCAGGATTCGAGAGACGCGCAGCGAAGTTTGGCGCATACGGTTTACGATGGCGTGGGCCAGGGCCAATCCGCGGCGCAGGAAAGTTTTTTCCGCTATCGACACCAGACATTGGGCGTAGCCGTGCGGATTTCCGGTCGACGCGAGAACTGCATCGTCGCACGCCATTTCTCGTTCTAGAGCGAGGTGGCTCTCGATCCACCATACGGCGGGATGAAAGAAGAGAAGCGCCTTCAGGATCTGCTGAGCAAGATTTGTCCAATCGTCGAAGCGGCGCAGATGTGCTAATTCATGGATCAAAATCGAGTTCAACTCTGCGCCGGAAAGCTCGTGCAGCGCCCATGACGGAATGACTACCAGCGGCTTCAAGAACCCGATGGCCGTGGGCACTTGCAAGCGATCGGAGTGGCATAACGTCACTCGCCTTACTCTCTGAAATTCTCGCAGCGTGGCTTGTAACAGAGGATCAAGGCCGGCTGGGTCGATTTCTACGCAACTTTTGCGCAGCGTTCGCAACTGCACCAGACCAGTGCCTACGCGGAGCAACAACACTCCAGCGATTGCCGCCCATATAAAGAAGATATCGAGCGCCCAAGAGCCTGGGACGGTAATGGCTGATGCACCCGCGTGCGCCGAACCAGACACGGCGTTGAGCACGGGGAGTGAGGCGATCGCGAGCAAGGCAGAGAACCATACGGCGAAGCGCGTGCTGGAATTTCGCCGTCCGGTTACGCGAAGCAGAATCCAGGCGAACAGGCCGATGGCAATGCCTTCGAGCATGCCGTTCAGCATGCGCTCGGCGGACAATTGGGCCAATTGGTTTAGCTGCGTCATTTATTTACTCAGTCCCGTTTTTTGGGTCGTGCGGCTGCATTTGTTCCAGCAACTGGCGCAGACGCTGCAGTTCGTCGGCGTCGACGCCACGGTCTTCTAAAATATTGAGCACCAGCATTTCGTGCGAGTTCTTAAAAAAACGATGCGCCAAATGGCTGATTTCCGAGCGCGTAGCTTCCGAGCGTGCCACCAGCGGGCGATACACGTGGGCGCGGCCATCCTTTATATGGCGCACGTAACCCTTCTTTTCGAGGATGCGGATGGTGGTCAACACCGAGTTATAGGCCAGCTGCGACTTTTTGGGCAGCGCATCCAGCACCTGCTGAACGGTCGATGGGCCCTGTTGCCAGAGCACATCCATAAGCCGGAGTTCAGCTTCCGTCAAAGTGGGTGATTTGGTTGGGGGCAAAAGCCAGTCTCCATTCTTTAATTATTAGACGCGATAGTAGGCAAAAAGGTCAACTAATTATTTAGTTGCATGGGCCGGAGGATTTGGTTGCATGGGAGATGTTTGTAACGGCGATTCTCGCCGGTTACGAAGCTTAGTTACTTTTTCGGCTGAGAACTGCTGGATGCGGACGACTGGACGAGTATCCGACTTATTCAGGCCCGAGTGTCGCCTCGACTACTGCCTGATCGCGAATACCGATCCGTTAAGGCCCGCTCCATCGCCTTGAGTCGTTCCCAATAGGTTTCCGGCCGGGTTGAGAAACACGCCAGCGCGAGGAAAGCATCCCGGCTGGCAAACGAATTGGTGCAGGACTGTCTGGTTCCATCCTCCGTGCGAATTCGGGCTGAGCTTGAAGACGGTGCCGCAGCCGATATTCGGGTTGCAACTCAGGTAGCCACCTTGGATGGCGGTGCTGTACAGATTCCCCGCAGTATCGAAAATCAGGCCAGCAAATGGATTTCCTCCGTCCTGGCCGCCGGTAAACTGGTGGAGCACGTTCTCTGTCCAGCTTCCGTCCGAGGTCGGGGTCAACTCGAATACCGTGCCGTAGCCGTTGCTCCCGCCCGCCTCGGTGGTTCCGTAGAGGTCGCCTTTTGCGTCGAAATTTCCTGCACTGTCGGAAGTCACTCCCGCCAGGACGTTGATGCCGTGCTTAAAGGCGCCGAACCTGTGCAGGGTTGTATTGGCCGGCTGCACGGGCGGTGGGCGTCAATTCTGGAATCACAATCGCAACCAGCAGCAGGGCCGCATTCAGCAGCCATAAAGTCTTATCAGATTCATAAACTCTTGCTCTCGACTGACACCAATTGAACGGTGATGTTCGGGCATGGGAGACGCTCAGCTCGGATCGGACACCTACGTCCGGTTTCGCCTACACTCCGCACCGCTATGAGCGCTATCGGGATTTCACACCAGCGTCGCTGATTGAAGAGTATCGGACGCCGCCTGCAATTCAATGTTTCAGCGTGGCGGTTGCGATGGTTACGTTTCCCGAATCTGGCAGCGATGTGGAAGCCGTGAAATTCCCGCTGGCCGAGTCGAACGCATAGATGCCGATGGAGTTCGAGTTCACGGCATAAACCACCTTGCTGTCCGGGTTGAAATAGACAGACGGAAGACCGGGAATCGACGAGGAAGTCGCGACCAGTTGCAAGGTATTGAAATCGGTATGGCCGATAAGAACCTGCTTGAGGTCGAAATCAGCAAAGAAAACGTTGCGGCTCGCGGGATCGATACTCAGGGCTGAAACATCATCACCGCAAAACGCCAGCATCTCGGAACTGCAGTCGATGGTTTGTCCCGTGGATCTCCTCGTGACGTCAAGCCAGCCGCTACCCTGCCCACAACAAGCACTCGCGGTTACTGTCAGCAAGTCGGTCACTGCAGTGGCGCTGGACACTCCGCCACAGTCGGCTCCCGTAAGGGGGATCAACGATCCTAAGTGCCCAGTCGTCTGATTCACGACATAGTAGTCGTAACCAAATCCACAGGTGTAGGGACCGTAGTCGTCGTAACTCGCGTATAGATTCCTTCCCGAAGCGCCAAACATGAAGCCGGTCAACGCAATCCACTCGTTAGGTTGATATCGGGCCACGACCCGTCCTGTGTTGGTCAGTTTGCCGGTGCCTTGGTCAATGGTAAATAGGACCACGACGGCATGATTGTAGGAGTTCGCGTCTGTCCAAGTGAGCGCGGCATAGGCGAATTTTCCATTGGGATCGGCCAAGAAGGTGTTTACCGGGTGCCGAAAAGTAAATTTCAGATGCTGCGAGGCCTTACGTTCAGGGACGCCATTTGCATTTGTGATGTACATCCAGACGTCGGTTGCATTCCAAACGTACATCAAGTGCATGCTGCCCACCGTCAGAGGATCGATTGAGCTAGCCCCGATTTTTACTGGCTGGCCTACTTCTTGTGCAACGGCGCTCTTGGGATTCACATTATAGGTAAGCAGCGATGCGAGTTGACTGCCTTGCGGCCCTGCGACGTACAACACCTCCACGACAGAAGATGAGGCGAGGCAAATCGTGGAGAAACAAACTATCGAGGCTAGAGTCGCAAATAATCTGGACACCAGACGCCTCCGTCGATGGATGTGGTCGGGCCGTGACTCAGATGAAGAGCCCGTAGCTTAAGTTGCCTGGCCGGGGAGGGTCGCCACTATTGAACCCGCCGGTCCTGGTCTTTTAGCGCGAGGAGCGTCCTGGAATCGGCCTGCCTCCGATTGTCGTCAAATCGTGAGCAATTCGGAACCAACTGTTGCAATCAGGCCACGGCACTCAGAACCCTGGTCAATGAGCGAAGTGGCGATGTAACAACAGCAATCGCGAAACAGTGCCTGATTGCCCAGAACTCTTGACCCTTTTCCCAATTGACAAACCAGCGGAAAGCGCAGACGATTGGGCGGCTCTGCGTCAGAGTTTTCTTCCTCTGAAGGTTTGGTCAATGAAACCCGTCCGCATTTTGTTTCTGATTCTATACGGCTGCTTGGTGTCGGTGGCATGGGGTCAACCGCCAGCCTGCACCAACTACACCTCGTGGGCCCAGTTCCACAACCGAAATATGGAGCGCTGGAATCCGTCTGAGAAGGTGCTTAAGGTCCACAACGTTGGGAAGATGGTTCCGAAGTGGAGCTACGCGTTCGGCGGCGGTCGTTCGTCGCCCGCTGTGGCGAACGGGGTGGTTTATGTTGGCTCGGACGACCACAATGTGTACGCGCTGAACGCAAAGACCGGCGCAGAACTCTGGAGCGACACCACGGGCTTTTGGGTGGAATCCTCGCCCGTCGTTGCAAATGGAGTGGTGTATATCAATGGAGACGACTTTAACGTTTACGCCTTCGGTCTGAAGTGAAGCGCGGTCCTAAACGGAAACCTTTCGCAAACAGCCATAGCGCTCAAAACCACCGCAATGAGTGTACCGGCGATTTTTCACCAACAATTATTTGAAAGACAGCCTGCCAGGAATGCAACCCGTTGCCGCAATTGACAAACCAACAGAAAGGGGACAAGATTGTCCGCACGTTTCAAGTACGCTGGCCTAGCGCAAACCTTGAACGAGGAGGGGACATGTACAACCCTCGGGGACACTCTCAGCAAATCACCTTTTTTGCTTTTCTGTTCTTGGCATGTTCGCTGCTCTGCGGGATAGCCAAGGCCGCACCTTCCATTACTCTCTCGAAGAAATCTGGACCGCCGACAAGCCGGATTCTGGTTTCCGGCCGTGGCTTTGAGTCGAACGTGGGAGTGGATATCTTCTTCGACGCGAGGGACAAGGCGCTCGTGGTCACCAACGGTAGGGGAGAATTCCACAACGCAAGAATCCACGCGCCCCGCAGTGCGCATCCCGGCAAACATTGGGTTACAGCTCTGGAGCGGAATAACGATAAAGGAGCTCAGAAGCCATTTCTGGTGCGGACTGATTGGAACCAGTTCCATTTCGACGCCGATGGCACACGTCTGAACCCGTATGAGAATGTGTTGGGCCCTAAGAATGTTGTGAACCTCGTCATGAAATGGAGTTATGCCAGCGGGGGTGCCATCGGCTTCTCACCCGCCGTTGTTAACGGAGTGGTTTACATTGCTGGCAGCTCTTTCAGCAACCACTTTTCTGCGATCGACGCCCAGACAGGTGTCCTGTTGTGGAGCTATGCCACAAACGGCTCGACACTCGATGATCCTGCGGTGGCAAATGGGGTAGTCTACTTCGGTGCATCGGACGATAACGTATATGCATTAAACGCACGCACCGGCGCGCCACTGTGGACTTACACTACTGGCGGCTACCCGACCTCGCCCGCCGTTGTGGACGGCGTGCTTTACATAGGCTCCGGCGATGGCAAACTCTATGCGCTGAACGCCCACACCGGCGCCAAACTGTGGAGCTACACCACTGGCGGCTACGTGACTTCGCCTGTCATCACGGACGGGGTGATTTATTTCGGCTCGTCCGATTACAACGTGTACGCACTGAACGCCAGCAACGGCGCGCTTCTCTGGCGTTATAGAACGGGAAACTTCGCAGGCGATCTTTCAGTAGCGGAAGGCATGGTTTATGCCACTTCTCAGGACGATTATATATATGCCTTGATCGCTCGCGATGGCAGCCTGCGCTGGCGCTATAACACTGGAAGCCCGATTTATTCTTGTCCGGCGGTCGCAAATGGGGTGGTGTATGTCAGCTCAGATAAAGAACAGATATATGCGCTGAACGCCTTCACGGGGACTGAGCTGTGGAGTTTCGCGACCTACGATACCAATAGCTCTTCGCCAGCGGTGGCCAATGGGGTCGTCTATGTGGGCTCCGACGACTCAAATATGTATGCGCTGGATGCTCGCACTGGTGCCAGACTTTGGACTTACGAAACCGGTGACGTAGTTCCGGGCTCGCCGACGGTGGTGAATGGAGTGCTCTACTTTGGCTCCTACGACGCTAACGTCTACGCCTTCAGCCTGTCCGGCGATGGTCGAGCGGAACCAGAGGGCGCTAGCCCACCCGCGCTGACGACGCTTCGTCGCGACTTCAACCTCAAGGTGGCCAAGCCGGAGCAACACCGTAAGGCGCAGAATTCTGAGGTGGGTTAACTGTCGAGAACAGGCCATAGCGCTCAATTGGAGCTTAGTTTTAACTCAAAGACTGTGCCGCATGTACTGCCGAAACAGTCACCCTGTCCGCCACTAGACGTTGTGCCAAAAAGATTGCCGTTCTTGTCGAGCACAAGGCTCCCATTCGGAAAGCCACCATCCGCACCGCCAAGAAAGCGATACAAGACCTTCCACGCCCAACCACTCTTCGTGGGCCTCAACTCGAATATCGTGCCGCAGCCTCCCCAATAATCGCAGACTCCCAGACCGCCTCCACTTGTTGCGCCGTAGAGATTTCCGGAGGAGTCTAACGCAAGCTGGCCAACCGGGTAGATTCCGTCTGTGCCCCCTTTAAAGTTATAGACCACTTCGTACATGGACTTAGCCGAAGTGCTGGGTGCCACAGCGAGAATGATTGCGATAGCAGCAAGAAGCATTTTTGTCGTGTGAGAATTCCGTCGCATGATCGTAACCTCCTTTAACCGTTGCCAACACTACTTGTACGACCACACGGTTCCGTAGTTACCGCTGCCGCCGTAAGCTGAGGTTGTTCCATACAGTGCTCCAGTGGCGTCCTGTAGTAAGTCACCCACGGGTTCTTGGCCATCTTTTGTTTGGTCGAAGCTGTGCAACACAGTGAGCGTGCCCTTGCTCAACTTCCAAACCGTTCCAAAGTAATAGTAGGCACCGCACCCAACCGCATTGCCATAGAGGCTGCCCGTTGAGTCGAGGACGACGCCCGAGACCGTATAGCACCCATCGGAGCCGCCGGTGAAGTTGTAGAGGATAGTCTCTTTTCGTTTCTCGCTGACCCGCCATACCGTTCCCTGAGCGGCTGAGCCGCACGAATCGGTGGTGCCATAGACATTGCGCTGCTTGTCGAGCGCCACGGTTCCGAACCATTATTGCGGGTCGTGCCGTACAGGTTCCCCGACGCATCTCGAATTACACCCGCTTCGGGAGTCGCCCCGCCAGTGTCGCCGTGAAATGTGTACAGCACCATTTCCTTGCTTTCCGGATCGAGCTTGAAGACGGTTCCGCAGCCCCCGGTACAATTGGAATAATCTCCGCCACCAGCGGCGGCACCATAGAAATTGCCGGCCTCGTCGCGAACCAGACCCCGGGCGAGCAGCCGTCGGCTTGTCCCGTAAAGGTGTATAGCACGCTTTCTTCTCGACGAACTGCCGGTTCATGTTGCAATAGCAACATAAGTATGTTGTAATAGCAACATGGAGGTGGTGAGCTATGAACCAGGCACTGGACGCGATCTTCCAGAGGCGAGCGGTTAAGGTCTTTGAACCCGTAGAAATTTCCGAAGAGCAGCGCGAGCAAATTCTCGACGCAGCCCGCCATGCCCCCTCAAGCTTTAACAGCCAGCCTTACAAGTTTTATTGGGTGCGGTCTGCGGCAAAGAAGGTTGCAGTGGCGGAACTGTGCCTGGGACAGAAGCCTGCAGAAAGCGCCTCCGCACTGGTCGTGGCCGTTGCAGACCTGGGATCGCTTTCTGCCACGGCGCAAGGTCAGCTGGAGTGGATGCGCCGGAGCAACTTCACCGAAGAGAAACTTCGCGACTACGAGCGGAAAGCAAAGATCGGCCGGATCCTGTTCATGCCCGGGCCATTCGGAATGTTTGCTGCGATAAAACGGACCTTGTTCCGGCTGCTAAATCTGCGGATGGTGATCGGGATGCCGCCACTGTCCCGGCAGGACTTGTTCAAGTGGGCGACGAAGAGTACATCGTTGGCTTGCCAGAATCTGATGATCGCTGCCGAAGCGCTGGGAATGAACACTTGTCCGATGGAAGGCTTTGATGGCCGCCGGCTGTCTCAATATCTGGGGTTGTCCGGCCGCCACCACGAGATTGTGATGGTGATTGCGATCGGGAAAAAATCGTGTACCCACAATGAGCCGCCGCAGTGGCGAAGACCTCTCGATGCAACGGTGACCGTCCTATGAACATCCTTCCCAGGAAAGAGATTCCCGATGACATTCTGAAAGACTCGGTGCTCGCCCATATCGCAGCGGCGTATTTCTCGGTGGGAAAGAGACTGGAGCGAGAAACCCAGTGCTCGGCGACCCGCGGCTTTATCCTGTCGACATTGCGTGGCGGAACGACGCTGAATCAGAATCAGATCGCCACGCTCCTGGCCATCGACCGGACCGTCGTGCACCGGGCTATCAAGTCACTGGCTCAGGAAGGGCTCGTATCGGAGCACAGAGCAAAATCGGGCAGAGCAATTCGAGTCCAGCTGACGGCCAAAGGAAAGAAGTACCGAGAACGGCTCATCGAAGCTCGGAAGACCGCCGATGAGAGTGTCCGGCGGCAAATGACCTCGGAGGAGCGCGAGACGCTTCTTCGGCTCTTGAAGCTAGTCGCGGAATGTGAGCTGTGACGACGTTTCGCCTTGGGCCCATACGGATACGACCCGCAAGGCAAGTTGTAGGGTTCATTCTGGGCACTATTTTCCCGTGAGCCTGGCGGGAAATCCCCTTCGGGGGTTCGCATCACAATCAGGGATTTGGTGGAACCGCGTTTTGCGAATTTGTCGTTTCCGCTGATGCACCGTTCGAACCTGTTTCACCGGACGTATTCGCACCGGGCGCGTTGGCGGGAGCCGATGATGTGGAGCCTCCAGTTGTGGTCACAGGCGGAGCAGAATTTTGCAACCCAGCGCTGTTGGCACCTCCTCCAATCGGACTTGAAATTGCGGAAGCCGGAGTCATCCCTGTGGTCCCGATCGGACTTGAGATGGCGGAGGCCGGAGTCATCCCTGCGGTCCCGATCGGACTTGAGGCCGGGGTCATCCCCGGAATGGGCGCACCTGTCGTCTGTGGACCTATGACGTTGGTCTCACCAGGAAACGGAGTGTTCGTGGCAGTTGGGCCCGTGATGGTTACCCCCGGAATGTTCGTATTTCCGACAGTGCCGTTTACCGCTGCTCCTGGCATTGTGAGATCCGTGGAGCCGGACGTCGGCACTGCGCTGGTCGGAGTTCCCTGAGCACTGCTCCCGCTCTGTACCGGCAGGCCGGTCGTAGGACTGGCGTTCGTTGGCGAACCGTTCACGGGATTGCCGCTTGCAGAGGCGCCATTAGCATTGTTGGGATTGCTATTGACGGGGCTGCGTGCTGTTGGTGAACCGCTGGAACCCTTCGATTGCGCGACCATCCAAGACGCCGCTGCAAGGAAGAAAACTAAGAGCGCTGTTCTTGCGTTCATGGTGGGTCCCTCCAAAATTTCTTGTGTGATGTTTAGGCTAAAGCGGCTCGTACCCTGCGGCAATCCAGTAAAGGCCCTAGGTGACCCTAGGTCTTTTCTACTATGAGGTCAGATGCTAATTATGCTGCTAATAATTATTAAAGATGAGTTCGATAACTTGTGTCTCGAACGAATACCCAGATCTTAATCTCGCTGCTCTACGGACTCTTCGAGGAAATCAGGCATACGCAGCACCACTTCTGACTAGACCGCGCTCTGTCTGCTTGCTTAACAGCTTCCTCACAATCCGCGCGCGGTTGCCTAGCTGTGGTCTTCGCGCTTGTGGACGTGTTTGAAGTGGCGATCAAACTCCTGTTGCAGATTCTTGCCGTATTCTTCGCGGGTGGGACGGTGTGTGATGGGTTTAACCTTGAAGGTCACATCGGAACAGGCGGTACATTCCCCCTCGACTGGAATTTCACCCAGCCATTTCGTAACCCGTAGTGAAGGTTTCTTCATAGTTTCTACAGTTTCCCACGTCCCTGCAGCGATTACCAAACCTGTGGATCCCAAAGTGCAGCGGGCTTAATCCACTAATCTTGCGTTGGCGCGCTTTGCTTGCGAGAATCGAAGGAATGAATCTCGTCATTAATGGTCAGCCCAGGGATTTCACGCCTCCGCTTACGCTGGCGGCGCTTTTGGAGCAGTTGGGAATGAAGTCAGACCGCGTCGCGGTTGAGTTGAACCGGAGCATTGTGGGGCGCGATCGGTGGACCGAGACTGGATTGGCTGACGGAGACCGGTTGGAGATCGTCCACTTCGTGGGCGGTGGTAAATCATGTGCGGAGCTTTGAGTGTGGGCGTCCGAGTTAATCTTTCGCGCGGGAGAACTTTTGCGGCCGCGGGTGCGTATCTCCACTTGAGTTTATCCAGGTGGAGAGGAAACCTCGATGTCATTGCTGCGTCAAGAGGCCCCCATAACCCAATGTTTCCTAACTCTGATTCTGGGTCTTAGTTCGGCCCGCGCCGCTGATTCGGCTGTACAGATTCGCACCCAGCCAGACACGGTCTATGCCGACCGCAGCGGACAGTCACAATACTTCGTTTTCGCCTTCTCGCTTTCTAATACCAGCGACCAGGCGGTCAAAATCACCGGAATCCGTCTGATGGGCTACGATGCCCAGGGCATGCTGCTGAATTCCAGTAAGCTGGATAGCAATGGCGGACGGCCATCCATCGAAGTTCTCGGCCCTCGGCAAGTGGATGCCCACAAGTCTCTCACCGTTTACAACCCTTTCGATCAGCTCACGGCGGCTCGCCCCGTAGCCACGTCGCGACCAAAACCCGCCCGTCTGTCTTGGGCAACGTCGTTGCTCCGACCTTCGGTGAAAATCCCTTAATTGGAAGGTACGGTTCCGTCCTCCGAAGAGTCGGTCCTATTGAGCCATTCTCTGCCACCTAAACTGTCGGAGTTCCAGCCTCAGCCTGCTCTTCTAGAAATACCAGTCGGCACGCCTTGCTCCCCTTCGAGATTTGACAGAAGCAAATGAACCAGTTCCAGAACTCAGCAGGAACGAAGTTGATTTTGTTTTTCCTATATATCAAGTGGTGTAATGGGATAAGGGGAGAAGAAAATCCCTCCCCGCACGGTATTGATCCTTCGCTTACGCTAATCGAGTTATTTGGTGACTCTGAACTTCTTGTTGCTCTGCAGCGTGGCCTTCGTCGTGGTCACGGTCACGAGGCCGGTGGTTGCGCCCGTGGGCACTACGGCGGTCATATACGTGTCTGACACGACAGTGAAGTTGGCCGCAGCAGTCCCGTTAAATGAGACGGCGGTGGTTCCCGTGAATCCCTGCCCGAGAATTTCGACGGTTGCACCGACATTTCCCGACGCAGGCAGCAAGCTCACAAACGGTTTAAGGCCGAGATTCAGGGAGTAAAAAACCCCCGTATTGTTGATGTCGCCGCCCAGCGACGTGTCTCCGTATAGGATGCCGTTTGTGTGCTGGATCGGCGTCACCAGAGGCTCCGCGCCATCAGTGGCGTTAAAATCCTCACATACAGTGAACGTACCCTTCGAGGTGATCCGGAATAAGGTCCCGGAGCCGTTTCCTCCTTGCTGCGCAGCGCCGTAAAAACTGCCGTCGCTTGCCTGAACTAGCCCAGCGTTCGCGATGGCCCCGTCTGTGCTCCCATTAAGAGCGTGGAGTTCCGCGAAGGAGCCTTTTGTGGTGATGTCAAACACGTCACCGAAGAGACTGGCGCCGGTGGTGGTTCCGTATAGCTTGGCGTCGTTGCCCTGAATCAATCCAGCGTACGGGTAGGCGCCATCGAAAACGTCAAAGGTGTGAAGCAGCGTAACTGCAAAGTCACCCGACAGCACTATTCTGAAGATCGTACCGTAATTGAAACCGAATCCGGCCGTCGTTCCGTACAGGTTCCCATCAGTGGCCTGAACCAGGGGACCAATCGGAAAGGCGCCACGGATCGCGTCGAACTGATAGATCGTGGTCAGCTTACCGGAGGGCGTGAGTTGGTATATCGTCCCCACTGTGTTCGTGCCGCCTTGGTATGTTGTTCCATAAAAATTCCCATCCGTGCCTTCGATGGGCCCAGACCAGGGAAATTTACCGTCGTTGCCCCCTGTGAAGTTCCACAGAACCGTCAGCTTTCCCGAAGGCGTAAGTTCGAACAGCGTCCCGCAGCCGCCGGTGCAGCCTTTTCCCGTTCCGCCGTTGAAGGTTGTTGCCCCGTAGAAGTTGCCGTTAGTGCCCAGCGTCAGTCCGCTGTAAGGCTGGCCGGTGGTGCTGGTGAAATTGTAGATGACGGTCAGCTTCCCTCCAGGCGTAAGCTTGAACGCCGTCCCCAAGTTATTCTTTCCTCCAAGTGGCGTCGTGCTCCAAAGGTTGCCGTCTCGCCCTTGCGCTATGACGCCAACGGCGAAGGGACTCAGCGGGTCCCCCGTATGGTCGCCGAAGTCGTAAATTGCGTTGAAGCTGGATTTGGAGTGGCAGGCGTCGGCATGTGCGCCAGTCGCCACCAGCGCAAGCATTAACGCCACCAGCGCAATCCAAAGTTTTGACATGCTCGATTGCATTTCGCGCGAAAACCTAACATTCAACATTTGATCTCGATTCATAATTTCTCTCCACAGATATTAATCGCCAACGCGAAAATCATTCGCCTGAAACATCAGATCGCGCTGGCGGGAATAAGTTTCAATCCGCATCATTTTTCATATTCAAGAAGGAGGGCAGCTTCTAATTGCGGAGCGTCCCCAGACTCGTCTATCATCCATCCAACGACGTGAGACCGGCTGGCGATTTTGAGGGCTGCGTTTCTCAACGTGGAGATTGTCAATCTCCCAGTGGGGTGTTGTGATGCCTTTTCTACCAGTTTTGCCAGAGGAACAAGCGAGTGCCGAGGTCAGGAAGATCTACGAATACGTTTCCGGCAGTTGGGGTTTCGTGCCTAACTATTTCCACGCTTTGGGTCACAATCTCCAGCTTCTTCAAGACCAAGTGAATCTCTTCACGAATGCAATGAATGAAGAGCGTGGCCTGCCCAAGATTATCAAAGAGCAGATTGCCACTGTCGTCAGTGGAATCAACATGTCCAGCTATTGCCTCCCAGCGCATTTGGAGATTCTGGGCCGCATGGGTATGGACAAATCTCTCAGCCGCAGGCTGTCGATCGACTACAAGTCGGCGCCGCTCGATCCAAAGGTCATGGAGCTCTTGAAGTTTTGCGAGAAGCTTACAACCCACCCTGCTGACATGCAGCGCGCTGACATCGAGAAGTTACGAGAGTTGGGCTGGAACGATGCCGCTATCTTCGACGCTGTGCTGGTTACGTCGCTCTACGCCTGCGCCAACCGGTTCTCCGCGGGCCTTGGCCTCACTCCCGACTTTGATTAGCGCATGAATCTTCGTGCTGGTTCAGTTCGGCTTGCCTTTACGGAAGCTGTGCCTAAACATTTGGTTCAGTCGTTCGTGCACGTCGTTTGGTAGAGGTGCGGGTTCCGTATGGCAGAAAACCTCTACGGTTTTGCGCGTGGTATCCACTACGACGCGGCAGTCCTCACAATGCTGCAGGTGGCGCTCAAGTTCCCGCACCAACTCGGGGTCAAGTTCGCCGTCGATGTACTCAGAGATCTTATCGATGACCTGTCGGCATCGCATTGCGGGCATCCTTTCCGAAATACTTGGTCAATTCCTCGCGCAACTTAAGTCGAGAGCGTAGGAGTCGCGTCTTTACCGTGGGGATGCTTAGGCCGAGCAGTTTGGCAGTCTCTTCGATCGTGAACTTCTCAACGTCCCGAAGAGTAAAGATTATCCGCGATTTTGGGTCCAGCTTCTGGATAACTTCCGCCAATAGCTGCTGCAGTTCGTTGTGCAGGCAGGCCTTTTCCGGATCATCGCCCCAACTCTCGATTTCCATGGGGACGTAGCTGCCATCTTCGCCTTCTCGGGGCTCATCGAGCGATGACTCTTTCCACAAGGCGCGCTTCCTTAGCTTGCCCAAGGCCACGTTCACCGCGATGCGCACGAGCCAAGTGTAGAAGCGCGAGTTCCCCTGAAACTCCGCTATCGCGCGATAGGCCTTTAGCGACGCTTCCTGGAGGACGTCCTCAGCATCCTGGTGGTTGCCGGTAATGCTAAGACCAAGGCGATAAATGTGCCGGCTGTACTGATTCAGCAAAGTAATGAAGGCGTCTGAATCACCCGCTTGGGCTGCCGTCACGAGGGACTGCTCGTTGTCTAAATGAGTCGGCATTTTCGGGTAAAAAGCCTGGCCACCCTCCGCCCGGCGCTCCACCATGGTTACAGATGGACCAACTCGAAAAAAGTCACCGAGCGACGAGGATCTTTTTGCAGCTTGACGGCCCAACCGCCGCCCGCACGGTCGAATTTGGTCACCACCGCCGCAACTTATCGTAAGGTGATCCATCAAATTGTATGCAACTGTCCTCAAGTTTGGCTAGCGGTGAAATAGTCAAATCGCGCTGATCGGCGTCCAGTTTGTCGCCGTGCCGAGGGTATTAAAGGAGACAAAATGAAAGCCATCGAATTAAGCGGATTGGACGGATTCGAAAGCCTGAGGGTTGCCGACGTGGAAAAGCCGAAGCCCGACGGAGACCAAATCCTGATCGAAGTGAAATCGGCTGGTATCAACTTCGCTGAGCTTGAACTGACCTCCGGCAAATATCCCGCCCTGAAACCGCTTCCCTACGTTCTCGGCTTCGAGGCCGCAGGGATCATTGCCGAAGTCGGCTCGCAGGTGAAGAGGCTGAAGGTGGGCGATGCGATCACTACGATTGTCTCCAGCGGCGGATATGCGGAATATGCCACTGCCGACGCCAACCTCGCCATCCCGGTTCCCATAGGGATCTCGTTTGCAGAGGCGAGCACCATCCCGATTCAGGGTTTATCGGCGTATGCCCTTCTGAAGTTCGCGGCCAAACCGCAAGGGCACGAGACGGTCCTTATCCAAGCTGCAGCAGGCGGCGTTGGACTATTCCTTGTGCAACTCGCAAAAATCATGGGCGTAAAGCAAGTCATCGCTCTGGCTAGTGCGAAGGAAAAGCTCGATCTGGTGAAAAGCTTAGGCGCCGCTGCACCGGCGGTGATCGCGTTATCCAGAAGATGTCCAAGTGCATCCTCTGCACGCTGAGATCCAAGAGCCTGGTTCGCTCCACCCCGACAGAGACCGAACAATCTGACGTACAAGGGGGCGTTGCAACAACAGACTTCAGCCAGTCGATGAAGGATTACAGGCAAAGCTTGTAACCTTGGTGCCGGCGGCGCATCTCATTCGTGCGACTCGGGCGTGCCGGCGCAAATTCAGCAATAACACCAAGGAGAATTCATGAAGAAAATGATCTGCAGTTTGATGGCCACGTGTTTCCTGGCAGTATCGCTTACGGCTTTTGCACAGTCTGGCGATGCCATGAAACAGGACGACAGTACGAAACAGGGCGACAGCATGAAACAGGACGACAGTATGAAACAGGGCGACAGTATGAAGAAAGACGACATGAAGAAGGACAAACAGTCCAAGAAAAAGGCGAAGAAGGACGACAGCATGAAGAAGGACGACATGAAGAAGGACGACATGAAGAAAGACGACAACATGAAGCACGACGACAGCATGAAACAGAACTAGCACCCGCCAGCATTCTTCAAGTTCGAGTCCAGGGTAGCTGGTCCAGGCAATATCACCAACTACCTTGAGACTCCCCCCTCGGCCCCAGTTCAGAACAGTTGCGCCGGATCTTTAGTGCAGCGATCTTCTCCAGCGAAGGCCTACCGGTTCAGCACAAGCTGAGATCAGGCGTTCAGATACTTTCTCATGCAGCGGACGCAAGGGGCATATCCCTGTCGCAGTGCTTCCCGGGCCGCAATTGTCTGAATGTGGGCTTTGTCGTGGATGAACGGACACCCCGCTGCGTGAAACGTCTTTCCATCGGTCGAAACCACGACCAGCATATCCGTAGGAACCCCGGCTCCGGGTTGGGCGTGCTCCGAACGGAGCTCAGGTTGGCTGAAGAGCGAAGATCTGGCCGTCTCGAAGCTGCCCGCAACCAAGACTGCCGCCGCGGCCGCAACCATCCATCCGAGAAAGCCTCGCCGGCCACGGGGCATATTCTCCTCCTCGATCCTGTGCTGCAGACGCTGGCTGAAACCCAGCGGCACTTCGAGCATCCTTTCATCTCCGTACAGCTGAACGATGTTACGCGTGCCGTCAAGCACGGCGGCGCAGCGCCGGCAGCCGCGGATGTGCTCCTCCATGGCAAGCCGCAGATCGGGTTCGATCCCACCATCAAGGTAGTTGGAAATCTCGCGCCAGACTTCTTCGCAGTTGACTACCATGGCTTGGTCCCCTTTGCGAACGACAACTTACTGCTCCAGCTACCGCCAAGCCCCGGCGATAACAGATCGCGCAACATCAGCCGTGCCCGTAACAAGCGCGTCTTAACCGACGCGCTTGAAATCCCGAGTGCCTTGGCGGTTTCCTCGATGCTCAGATGTTGCATGTCGCGCAGGACAAAAACTTCCCGGTACCTTTCTCCCAGCGACGTCAACGCCTCCGCAAGTTTCTGGCGGACCTCGTTTCGCTCCAGTGTCTCCGATGGGATCTCGCGCCAATCTGCGAAGTCGCGAGGTACATAGTTGCCCTCCTCGTCTTGATGGTCAACAATAGGCTCGATCCTGCTTGCGTGCTGTCTCCTTATCCGCATCCGCGCCTCATTGACGGTGATCTGGATTAACCATGTGCTGAACCGCGATTCCGAACGGAATTGCCGAATGTGCTTAAGCGCTTTGAGTACGGCCTCCTGAGCGACGTCCTCGGCGTCCGCCACGTTGCGCAAAATGGCCAAAGCCGCGGAATAAACGCGCCGTTCGTATGGGTGAATCAGCTCATAGAAAAGGTCGTGTTCGCCTTCCCGAATGCGCCGGATCAACATCTCCTCGTTGAACTGTTTGGCTGGATCTGTCAACGAAGTCCTTTCTCCCGGCATCACTCCTCACCCGCACTCCTGAGTTTTCAAACCGCACTCCGGACTACTCCGACGGATATTCTGGGTCCTTCTTCCATCCCGTTAACATGGAGACGAAATTGTTCCAGCCATACAGGACCACCATTACCAAATGTCCGAAAACAAATGCCAGCAACACCCACATGATCAGGAAATGCCATAGCCGCGCCCAGTGAAAGCCGCCCATCAGCCATGCCAGCCAGGAAAACTGCACAGGTTTCCAGACTGCGAGACCGGTCAGCACCGACAGCACACCCAAGACAATCGCGGACGTGTATGCGTGCTTCTGTAGCGGGTTATAGGCTTCTCTTACAGGCGGCTTCGGACCGAAGAAGAAGTAGTGGCGCACCATTGGCCACACTCCCGGCAGGTCACGTCGCACAAAGAGCACTTGCTTGTAATTTCCGCTGAAGACCTGGTAACCGACGTACACGAGGCCGGTCGCGATATAGATCCACATGAAGGTGAGGTGCCATTGCAGCGCGCCTCCCAGCCACCCGCCAAGCGCAAAGGCTTTGGGCCAGTTGAGAAGATCTTTTTGCGGGATCTTTGCGCCGAAGCTCGGAAAAGCGCGAAAGATCTGGAATCCGCTGCCGACCATCACGAACAGCGAGATCGCGTTCAACCAGTGGCATAGGCGCACGACAAATGGGTGTTGATAAACCGCCTCGGTTATTTCGCCCGTCTTCACGTCTTCGATTGCGATCACGCGGGTTGCCATCGTCATCTCCTCAGAGCTACAGGCCATAGAACTCGGAATAGCCCTGATCCTCCCAGTAGCCGACTTTCGGAAGCACATGACTCACTTTGAGGTCTGTGAGGTACTTCGCCTGCTTGTAGCCAATCTTGGTCGGAATGCTCAGGCGCAAAGGAGCGCCATGCTCGCGGGTCAGGGGCTCACCGTACATTTCGTAACAGAGCAAAGACTGCGGGTGCATGGCGGTGGCCATGTCGAGCGACTCGTAATAGTCATCCGCACATTCGACGGTCACGAAACGCGCGGTCGGGTCGGCGCCGATCGTCTTGAGGAATTCGGAGAGGCGCACGCCGCCGAACCGGCCAATCACATCCCATCCTTCCACGCAGACATGCCGGGTGTTTTGAGCGACTCTGGGTAGGGCTCGGATTTGCGCCAGAGTGTAATCTCCCGGCCTTTGTACACTGCCACCCACGGTGAGGGTCCACTTCTCGAAATCCACTCCAGGGTCGTCGACGTCGTAGTCGTTGATGGGGAATTTGGCGAAAGGGGTCAGGTCGGAATCCGCAAACGTGGGCGCCAAGTGGCCGGAGCGGAACAACCGTGCCGATGCCCAATCGCTAAAGCCAAGACCGGCTTTGAGGAGCGGTTTCTGCAGTCGCGGAATGGCAAAAGCACCCAGCACTACCGCTGGCGTGAGTTTCAACAACTCCCGCCGGCTCATGGTCTTGAACCTGCGGCTATCGGTTCGTGGCTTCATCGGTGCATTCCTTGCAGGCGACAGAAGAACCCAAATGAGATTCGCGAATCAGCGAAAAGTTACAACAGGAGACCTCGGATTACGACATAAGCCGAGCGCCCTGGCAGACGAATCACCCTCCAGGCAGACGGGATCGAATTGGGCAATTGTGATCTTAACTGGGATTCCTATTTAATCACGACCGATCAGGCTGAGCTAAACCAACTCGCGAGTCCTCATGCGGACTAAAACGAGTTGGTAAGGGAAATGTTGAACCCACCTAATTCTTATGAGCGGGCGGGGCATCGAGCTCTGCCGCGAGCTGAGACTTTATGCCGCGCGTCGCTTTCTCGAGTTCCGCTTTAGCCCGCACCACATGCCCCAGCATGGCGTGCAGCCGCTTCGGTCCCAATATCACGAGTCCGACCATTAGCATGAATAGGACTTCCGTTCCGAAACCCACGATTCATTCCTCGATTAAGTCGTTACTCGTTAGCAATGGTGTTCGCTGTGGTGACCGGCTTCTCATCCTCAGCTTTCATGGCTGATTTAAAGCCGCGAATACCCTCTCCAATACCTTTACCTAGCTCGGGAAGTTTCTTGGGTCCAAATACGAGCAGGGCAATTCCGAAAATTACCAGTAAATGCATGGGTTGAAACAATCCTTCAAACATGAGCTCTCCTTTGGTTCAGACCAATGAAACGTAATTCTTAAAATACGGACGCCGTACCGAATAATCCTGGACAGCGTCCGCCTGTGAAGAAACACAAATTGCAACTTCTGTAATCAACTACGCCTTGCCGCGTCCGCCTCGTGCGCCAAGTTGAGCACAAGTTCGGAGAACTCCGGCGTTTGACCGATGAACAGTCCGTCGCTGATGAAACCGTTGATAGCGCCTACGGCGTCGATCTGTCCAGGAGAAGTCGGCCGAATTACTGCGCAATGGGGTAGGTTGGGGCTGATGAACTCGCACGGTACAGGAAAGATGAGGTTGGTTTGAATCAACGGGTTTTTCTTGGCGTCGAAATTGGGGAAGTGCAACCCATTAGTCGGATCGGTAAAGGGAGCAATCGGTGGCTGCACACCATTGCCCGCAAAATCCACCCACTCCAGGAAGTGACAAATCTCGTCTCCCCCAATACTGAGAGTGATCTTCAAAACTTCCGCGCTCGATACCTTTTGACTCAGAGTCGCGTACAGACTCGAACCCGCTTGCTCGATGAACCCGAAGTGGAATGCCGCAGTGTTGGCGATTGCCTGGGCATGGTTCTTGGGGCCGAAATCGGCATTAGTTCTAGGAATTCCTGGAAATTGGCCCTTAGCCAGCGCGGCCAGTGCTTCGCCGAAGCTAGCGCCAAAATCAGGGTTGGTGGCGCTGCGATACCGAACATACCAGCTGGTATCCACACTGAGCTGCATGACGTTTGTGAGCCGTCCGATTTGCTGGGCTCCCGTCGCTTGGCTGCTCGGTAGCGTCCGGAACCGATCAAGATCCACCGGCTCCTCGCCCTTGGAGACCAGGTATGCGTTCAGAAAAGCGGCGTGGCTCTGTTCATCGAGATTGTTGCTGGAGATGTACTGCGAAGCATCACCATCCAGATTTTGCAGGGCGAGCTGATAAGGATTCTGCGTTCCCTGCGTAACTCCTCCCAGCTCCGCATACTGCTGCCAAAGATCGGCTTCAATCAGTTCAGCGGCAGCCAAGAGTTTCAGAATTGCGACGTCACCCTTACTGAGCTGCCCGCCCGAGCTGAATGTTGCCGCCGAGGCCTTAGTAGTCACCAGAGCGCCAGTGGACAGCGCTACTCCGGCAAGCCCGAGGCCCTGCAGAAAGGATCTCCGCCTGACCAATCCCTGCGAGTCGCGTTGAATAGATTTTCCCGTCGAGGGAGCTATGGTTTCCGATGACTCAGTCTCAGTCATCGCGGATGGAAGTATTTTTTCTTTCACGTCTATGCTCCGATTCTTTTGTTTGTGATTTGGTTCCAGCAACAACTGTGCAGTTAGACGCTGCGATCGATTAGGAGATTCGGAGCGAATGTCATTTGATTGTCAAGTCCTTGTAACCGTACGGTCACGAGAATTATGAGAACCGAGATTGCTCCACCCAGAAGCTGTTGGTTGGCGGATGACAGAGAATTCAGGAATAGATCGGTACAGTTTTGCCTCCTGAACTCCCTGCCAGAACGTCAGTGGGTGAATTGGCTGATTCAGTGTCCTCCAGCGTGAGATCCGACTTGCGGTTGCGTCTGGGCAAGTTTGATTGCCGAAGCGGGTATGTCTACGGAGTATGTCCCAATGGGTGTCTCAATGGCACTGAGAAAATATGTATCTCCGAGATGTTCGAAGTTAAGCTGTGCTGTGTCGGATCGAACGTCATCGAAGACCGCAGGAAGTACAAACACGCTTGCACGCGTTTCATAGCTTCTTATCTCAAGTTCTCGCGACCCACGAGTGGGGTCTACACGGCTCACCGTGTACGTGCCCGCAGGGAGTACTTTGCCACCGGCCACGAAGTCGAATGGTACTTTTGTAACGACTGTATCTTCCTCCTGAGCACGAGCACTTAGCCCCAACCCAAGAACGCAAATTAGTGTGAATAGAACTGTTAGATATTGCTTCTTCATGATTTCTCCTTGTTGAAACATTTTGAATTTCATTATTGATAACTGTGCTCGTGAGGCTTTATTCCAAAAGTACCTTGCGAAGCGAAGTAATCAACTTTTCAGAACATGGTGATTGGACGCTTCGGGGAAGCGACGAGATGCGGCTGGGATGTCATTTGATTGTCAGTTCTTTGTCGAGATTCGTAATCCACATTGGTCCGCGGCTTTGTTGGGATGCAATGGGGTAACTCGGCAAAAAGAGATCGAGCAGTCTGAGATATCGAGCGAATCAGACACTCACTAAAGGCCGAGAATTGTGTGGGGGCGGACAGGTCGTCAATTCGGTTCGATTCCATTCGAGGATTGTCATCCTCGCTGACGCCCTGTCCGTTGCTGGGGGAGAGACCTGAAAGCTTCTACGCAAGAATACTGTCGCCTGCAACATCTGAAAAAACCGCGGAGACTCCGACGCAACAAGACCCCGCGATAACTCCGACCGCTACGCGCCGCTCTCGGCTACGGTTTCACATTGAACACAACACCGCATCCGCCGGGGAGGTTGCCGGGGCAACCGGTTTGGTTGAAGTTGAAGTCGCCGCCTGACCCTGCCGAACCAAAGACGTCGCCGTTGGCGTCGAGAGCAAGCCTGTCGTCCCCAGGCTCGGCTCCGTCGGCCCCACCGAGGAAGGTATACAGAATCGTCTCCGTCCAGGTTCCGTCGGAATTGGGCGTCAGCTTGTAGACAATGCCACAGCCCCCTCCCGAGTTTTCCGTGCACGTGAAGGCGTGGCCGCCACCATTCGAGACCACGCCGTAGAGATTTCCCGCGGCATCCGGGGTCAGGCCGGAATTAGGATAAGCTCCATCCGCTTCGCCGACAAATTCGTGGATGAGGCTCTCCTCGACTTTCCCTTTGCCTTTGGGGGTGATCTTGAACACCGTGCCCTGCAAGGCGCTTCCTCCATTCTCTGTCGTACCGACTAAGTCTCCCGCCTGGTCAAGGATCAAACCGGAAAAAGAATTCCAGCCGGTGCTAGCGTCCACGAAGCTATACAACGTGCTCTCGGTCCAGGTTCCGTTCGCGTTGGGCGTCAGTTCGAACACCGTGCCACAGAAACCCGCACCCTTCGTGTCGCCGCAGGTCGATGATTTGCCAACGCCGCCAATGAACGTTGTCCCCCAAAGGTTACCGGACTTGTCGAACGCCAGCCCGCCCGTAGGACTCTGGCCGTCTGTGCCCTTCCCGGTGAAGCGATGGAGAACGGTCTCCGTCCACTTTCCGTTCGCCAAGTGCAGCTTGTAAGTCGTGCCGCAACCGTTATTGCAGAAGAGGTTGGTCACGCCGCCACCACCGTTGAAGGTGCCGCCGAAGAGATCACCCGCTTGGTCAAAGATTAAACGGCCACTGGGATTGCATCCATCCTTCCCACCGCTGTCGAACTTGTGCAGGATGTTCTCTTTCCACTTTCCATCTTTGGTGGTGGGAGGCGACAGTTCAAAAACGATGCCGCAGCCGTTACCGCCGTTCGGGGTGACCCCATAAAGGTTGCCATTCGCGTCGAGGATAAAGGCGGAACCGGGATTAGCGCCGTCGCCCGTTGCCTGCGAAAACTGATGGATCGCTTGGTAGGTGAAGCCGCCACCCGCTTTCGGCGTCATTTCGAAAACCCCGCCGTCGGCGAATTCTCCGACACCGCCAGCGCTGAACGTGCCAAAAAGATCTCCGCCCGCGTTGAAGGTCAGGCTACCAGGAGCGCTACCGGAATTGCGTTCGACACCAGTGAAAGTATGCAACACTGTCTCTTGACCTGCGCATAAGGAACTAGCCGCAAGCCCCATGGTTACTGCCGCGACCGCCAAGCTCTTACTCATGGCGGTCAAACACTTTCCGTAGTTCATCTCGTAATCTCTCCGTTTAGATTGAAATTAATTGTTGATAATTGCGTTCGTGACGCTTTATTCCACAACTGTGTCCGTTTCTCAATTGTTGAGATCTTCATGATGCATGCCAGTTAGACTGCCGCGAACAACGACGGGATGCGGACGGGATGCGGACGGGATGTCACTTAATTGTCAATTTCTTGTCGCGCGGTGGTTACACGCGGTGGAACAAATCACGGCAAGCTGGTTCGAAGGCGACTCCTGGATCATCTGGCGTTTAGTTGATCTGCAACCCAACGATGAGAATGTGGCGCTGCTTGTGCCACGCGTTTATAAAAGGTTGACTCTACTCCCGCAGATTCTTCCGCTGACTTGCCGAAGAATTTGTTCAAGCGTTCGCGAAGCTGCAGCCGAGCTCGCCATAGACGCGACTTTACTGCGGACTGACTCAGGTTCAATACTATTGCCGTCTGTTCGATTGATAACCCTTCGATGTCACGTAGCATAAAGACGGCTCGCGAAACTGGAACAAGTTCTTCCAGGCTTCTAGTCAGGATGTCTTGTAACTCAGATCCCGAGTAGAGTTGCTCGGGGTTGGGATGCCAATCAGCAATCTCGCGCGGGATCAGGTCTTCGTCTGCCTCGAAGTTCTCATCAAGAGACACTTCTTTGGTCACGTTTCGTTTACGCAGCTTCATCAGCGACTGATTGAGTGTGATACGAATCAACCAGGTCGAGAATTTGGAATCTCCGCGGAAGTCGCCCAGGTGTTGATAAGCTTTCAAAAAAGCTTCCTGCACTGCGTCTTGGGAATCTTCTCTGTTGTGCGTCACGCTTTGAGCGATTCGGAAAAGCTTGCGATCGTATCTCTTCACGAGTTCTTCGAACGCTGCAACATCGCCGTTCTTGCTGGCATGGACAAGGTCCATGTCAGCGCTTGGTTTCGCCCATGCCTCGAATTGTACCGACGGTGTCGCCATTAGATTCGCCAGAACTCCGCTTATTACTGAACCACAACCTGGCCGGTCATCTTTGGATGAATCGTGCAGTAGTAGGGGTACGTCCCCGCCTTGGTAAAGGTGTAGGAGAACTTCTCGTCCGTATCCATCACCTTGGACTTGAACACACCGTCGGTGCTCACCGACGTATGGGGAATGTCATCACGGTTTGTCCAAACAACTGTCGCTCCGACGGGGACCGTAATTGTCTGCGGTCCAAAACTGAAGTTATCGATTTTCACATCCGCAGTGGCGACGGAGGCCTTGTCATTGCTTGCCATCACGCTCTGCGATCCGATGCACAGGAGCAATAGCGCGATCATTACCGGTGCTGTCAAAGCTGCAACCCACATGTTCTTATTAGTCATTTCTCAACTTCCTTTCACGATTTAATTTGCTGATCTCTACTGTTAAAAGTCGTCTATGCGCTGAGTGGCGAATCGACAATCGCGAGGCTGCTGCCGCTGACCATGTAATTGACATCGGTAATTCCCAGCACCTGCTGCAACTGCTCGGCTGGCACTTTCATCGGTCCGGCGGAGGGCGCAGTTCCCGGCGCAGGTTGCGGGAAAGCGGTCGACATCGCTGTGTGGAATGAAACTTTGCCTTCGACCTTCTGCATGATTTGGTGAATGTGGCCGTTTAATACGGTCACGGAACCGAAACGCTTGACGTAGGACAAGGCTTGTTCACTGTCGTCGGTTCCCCAACCCCAGTCGGGATAAATGGTCCACAGTGGAATGTGCGCATAGAGCACAATCGGAGTGCTGGCGGAGCGGCCCTTGAGATCTTCCTCGAGCCATTCCAGTTGTTCATGACCGAGCGACCCCATGCCTCCCGCTTTCAAGTTGGCGACATTCACCAGACCAACGAAATGCACACCCTTGTGATCGAAGCTGGACCAACCCGTGCCCTTTGTGCCCTTCCCGTAGCGCTGGAGATATTGCTCGCCATTGTCGCTCAGCATGTCGTGCTCGCCGGGAACGAAGTAGATTTGTTTTGCAGAGGCTCCTTTTAATACTTGATCAAGCGTGTCGAATTCACTCGGCTTAGAAAGCTGGCTGAGATCGCCGGTATGAATGATGAAATCCGGCGTGTGTGACATGCCATTGATCTTGTTGATGGCCGTCTGCAGAGTCGCAGTAACATCCGGGTTGGCCGGCTTATTGAAACCGATGTGACTGTCGCTGATCTGCACGAAGCTGAAGTCGCCGCCATTCATGGCCTCTTTCTTGCTGTTCTTGGCGAAGGCGCGCGATACCGGGATGCCGCCGCTCATAGTCCACACCAGGCCTGTGCCCGCCCATGCCATACACTTCAGGAATCCGCGGCGATCGACACCATCGTTGTTGAGGTCTTGCAAACTCTGATCGATCAAATCTTGTTTCTTGTCGGGCATTCTGTCCTCCGTGATTTGTGGCGTTCAGAGTTGATAACTTCGGCAGATCATTTTTATTCCAGTGAAATTTGAAGTCAGTGAAAGAAGCCGCCGGCGGAGGCACGCCGAGTATTTCGAGTTATGTGAACCAGGATTCCTTACGGCAGGGCGATGTCACAACAGTTACCTTGTCCTTCAACTTGCGGGCAATTCTTCCGTCTTTCGCCGAAGCTCCCCCTGTTCCAGCGCCAGCTTGTAAGCAATGTAATATTTGTAGATGTTGGAACAACCGTGAAGCGTGCCGCTACTTGGCGGCGGCGATGGCCTTGACTTGATTGAATTCCGGGTTCTTCCAGAGCTCGCCGCCATATTCCAGGAAGTCGGCGGTGACCTGCGCGACCCCTCGTCCGTAATAACGTTCCACGACGTGCAAGGCGAGGTCAATGCCCGAGGTCAGTCCGCCGGCCGTGGCAACTTTCCCGTTCTCGACGAATCGGGTTCCGCTGACGAAGTGCACGGCGGGATACTGCTTCTGCATGTTCGCTGCGTACATGTGGTGAGTGGTTGCGGTCAAGCCGTCGAGCAGGCCATACTCGGCGAGCATCGAGGCGCCGGTGCAGACCGACATGGTGACGTCGGCCGTCGCCGAATTCGACAGCAACCATGCTTTCTGGGCATCGCTGCGGCCTCCCTGCGCCGGAATGACAATGACCTGTGGTTTTGGCGCAGTCTCAAAGCTATAGTTGGGAGCGATCACGAGCCCGCTGACCGCATGCACGGGCTTTAGCGAATCAGAAACAGTGTAGGTGTTGAAGGGCATAGTCATGTCGTCGCCATCTGCTTCATGCCATGGCTTCCCCTTGGACGTGAGCATGGCGTCGCTGAACACTTCCCAAGGGCCCGCGATGTCGATGACATTGGCGCCCTCCGAGATAACGAATGCAACATTGATCGGCCCTTTGTCTGGCGGCGTCACAGGTGTGGTCTGTGCAGTTGAGGTGGCAACGTTGTCCGGCGCCTTGGCCGCGCGGCTCACATAGACCGCGCAATCCAGCACCGCAATTACGGCCACGGCGGTCCACAGCAGCTTCTTGATTCTTGTCATGACGTTCTCCTTGGCAGCTTAGACTTGCTCATAAGCCGGTTTGCGTGAGGTTAGTGGTGAAGATCCTTCCTGTCCCAAATGTCGAATCGAGTTGACCCGACTGCCAAAGGCAACAGTCGACGATGAAACGACGGCAATAGCAACGAGCTGTTGCATCACCGTGGATAGGTACTCTTCTTGTTTCATGCTTACACTCCTCCTTTTGCTGGGGAATCTTGTTCCAGCTATGAAGGGGAACCCTGCGATTCCCGCCAGATTTCTTCACGTTTCAACTATGGGGTAACCTCGAACACGACGCCACAACCGCCGGGATCAAACTCACCATTGGAATGGCATGCAATTGAGTTGCCGCCTTCCGTTGCTGTGCCGAAGATGTTCCCGCTGGCATCAATGACCAAACGGTCATCGTCGGGCTTTGCTCCGTCGGCAAAACCCTGGAAGCGATATAGGATCGTTTCCGTGAACTTGCCTTGCGCGTTGGGTGTCAGCTTGTAGACGATGCCACAACCGAAAGCGGGTGGGGCTCCACACTGATCGCTGGCGCCGCCGCCGAGGTCAACGGTACCGTAGAGCGTCCCGTTGCCATCAATCGTGAGCCCGTTGAAAGGAGACACGCCGTCGAGGCAGGCCGTGGCGTTGCAACGGGGAAACGTGTGGATGATACTTTCCTTCACACCGCCGCCCGGTTGGGGCGTTACCTTGAAGACCACGCCGTTGCCGTTATTCAGGCCTCCATTCGTGGCTGTGCCATAGAGGTTGCCCGCCTTATCGATTACCAGGTCGGTGTTGGGATCGAAACCCGTGCTGGCTCCGGTGAACATAAAGAGTGTGCTCTCGGTATACGTTCCATCCGAGTTAGGCGTCAGTTCAAAGACAGTGCCGTTCCCGTTGCCGCCTGCCTGCGTGGATCCCCAGAGATTGCCCGCGCTATCAAAAACCAGTCCTCCGACCGGATTCCGGCCATCCGTATTGCCTTTCGTTCCGGGGAAACTGTGAATCACGCTCTCGGTGTACGTGCCATCTCCGTTCGGCGCCAGCTTGAACACACTGCCGCAACCGTTATCGCAGAAGGTACCGTTCACCCCACCGCCACCACCCGTGTTCGTTGTGCCATACAGATTTCCGGCTGCATCGGGAACCAGGTAGGACTCGGGATTGCATCCATCGTTGTTCCTCGTATTAAACCTGTTGAAGCTGTGAAGAATGGTTTCCTTGTACTTTCCGCCGGTGGTTGGGGAAAGCCGGTAAACCACACCACATCCTGCGTGGCCGCCGGTCGGCGTGGTCCCATAAACATTGCCGGCGCTATCCACGATCGGAGCGCCGAAGGGATTGCCTCCGTCAGGAAACCCTGCGAAGGTGTGGAGGCCGCTATAGGCGAATCCGCCGTGGCTGTTCTTGGATAATTTGAAGACAACTCCGCATCCCAAGCTGCAGCCTCCCGGACCGCCGAGGCGAGTGGTGCCGTACAGGTTCCCGTTCGCGTCCATAGCCAGACCAGAGACTGGGTCTCCCGCGGTTGCAATGTTAAAAGTATGCAACACCCTTTCGCGACTGGCTGCCCAGGAATTGGGCATCAGAATCAGAGTTACTGCCAGAACCGCCACCGTCCCGCGTAGTGCCCACGATAATGCCGATGTAAGGCTGCGACGTTTCTTTAAGACGGAGTCTTTAAAGTTCATTCCATTCTCCTTATTATTTACTTGCGGACTTTTTGGTCCAGCGGTATGCAAAACTCCGCTGATCGAGCAACATTCCCCAATTCCAGCAAAATATTTTATTAAGTGGTAAGACGCAGCGGGCTCATGTCCGCCGCGTCTCGTTAGCCAAGAACTGGACCCGAATCAATTCCCAGTCGTGGTATGCAGCGCCAGCGTCCCAATACCAGGACTGCCCTGAACAACTTCATCCTCTTCTCCAAAAATCCAAACGTTGCCTGGCGACGGGGTTACTCCGGAAAACAAAGAATCGAGCAGGAAATCGCCCTTGGTGGGATTGGGACTGGGGGCAATCTTCCAACTGGAACCGTCCCAGTGCAATAGTAGAGTCTTCGCCTGTCCCGACCCGTTGGATTCTAAGTAGAAACCAAACGCCCAGATATCGTTGGCTGAATTGGCCGTCAATCCCAGCAAAGTGTTCGACTGAAATTGGGTCTTCGGTCCAACGTTCGGGCTCGGGACTACCTTCCAACTGGTGCCGTCCCAGTGCAGGATCAAGGTCAGACTGGCAGCGTTTGCCGGCTTCCCCGGTGTGGAAAAGCCCACCGCCCACGCATCGTTCGGCGCCAGCGCCAGTACGGCGTTTAACTTATTGTTGTTTCCCGCTACTTGGGGAGTTGCTGCAGTCGTCCAGTTGGTGCCATCCCAGTGCTTCGCTAGAATTTGGGGAGCAAAACCCTGGAATCCCACCGCCCAGGCATCATTGGTAGCGTCGGCGGACGCGCCAGAGAGAGACTCAAATGGGCTCTTGGTTACTCGTACAGTTGTCGCCGTCCACGTGGTGCCGTCCCAGTGCTCGAAAAGGTTGAAGTCAAGGTTTTTGTCAATTTGTAAGAAATCACCGACCGCCCAAATATCATTCGCTGAGATCGGGGCCATAGCGAAGAGAATCGCCTCAGAGTTCGGCGGAAACTTGGGGTTCGGAAACACGCTCCACTCTTTTCCGTCCCATTGTTCGATGACCTGCTGATTCAGGCTTTCTCCGTTGTTGTTCTGGAATCCCACTGCCCAAGCCGAGGTTGGAGAAATATCGACGACGCCTCTCAGAAAGCCGGTGTTGGTGCCATTGATAAACGGAGCCTGAAAGGCCGTCCATTTTGTGCCATCAAAGTGGATGGTTGACTGGCCGACCGCCCAAATATCGTTCGGCGAAGATGCCGACGCCGCAAAAAGATCGCTGTTGGGGTTCTCATTCGGGGTTGGGACCACTTTGAAGATTGACCCTGGTTTGGTTTGTGACAGAGCTGGCGTGGCCTGAGAGATGGCGACTGCTAGTCCGAGAAGTATTGCTGCGCTAAATGTAAGTTTCACAATTTCTCCTTGAAATAATTGAATTGAAATTTGACTGCTCAAAGTTCATAACTCGCACGAACTGCGTTTAATCCTGCAAGGCCGAATGACACGTCCAGTGGACTTTTCCGATGAAGGGCTACGGCGCGCCTGCCTGTGAACAGCTCGAATAACATCCATAAAAGAACGCTGACCGTGGTTGCGATCAGCGCCCTCCTCGGCGGATTACAGATAGGCTCGGCACCGGTTCGCGACGAACCTTATCCGGTTTGCGGGTCCGCCGACCAAACAACAGGTCTACTTCGCCAGATACCGCGCCACAGCCAGATCCCCATCGAGTCCACCGATGGCAACAATCTTTCCGTCTGTCTGGATCAGCAGGCCAGAGAACGTCTGGTTACTCGTCACCGAGCAGCAGATGCCAAACGAGTCGACGGTTCCAAAGGTCGTATCCAACTCACCGTTGCTGTCAAGCCGCACCAAGCCGCCAACAATTGGCGCGTCTTGGTTGATAAGGCCGCCCACCACGATTTGCCCATTCGCCTGCAGAGCGACGGTCTGAGCCACCGAGGTTGTCTGTGTCGGGTCGAACGATTCGACGGTGGCGTCGAAGGTGGTATCCGTCTTCCCCGTTTCGAGGAAACGGTTCACGGCGAATTTCGTGCCGCGGCACTCCGAGTGAAACGTGCAGGAAGTCGAGGCCACAATATAGCGGCCGTTTGGCTGGAAAATAGTAGGAGACTGGAACATCACATTGGGAACTGCGCTTTGTGATGACGAGAGAGCTGCCACAACTTTTGCGGATGTGACCTTGGACAGCAGCACTCCCTTGGAGCTGAACTCCGCGACTAGGCCCGTATTAAAATTTGCATCCTCCCCCACCGCCAAGTAGTCGCCGTTCGAGAGCAGCGCCAGCGTCTCAGGCCCTAAGAACGGGACACTCGACATCGAGAGTCCACCCTTGCCAAAGGTAGTGTCGAGAGTGCCGCTGGCGTTGTACCGCACCAGTGACATCATCCCCGGAATATTGCTGCCAGCAACCTCGAAGCCGCCCATGAGGATTTGGCCATTGGGTTGTAGTAGCAGCGCACTGGGAGCGTCAGACCGGGCGCCGACCTTGGTGGTCACGAGGCCGTTGGTTCCGAAGGTTGTGTCCAGAACGCCGTTGGAGGTGTAACGCGCCAGGCCGAACTCATTTCGCCCTGAGGTAGTCGTGGCTACGCCGCCAATAAGGATATCGCCGTTCTTCTGCACGGCAAATCCGAATGGGTCGAAGGCAATGCCCGCGAATGTGGTGACCGTGATGCCATTCGTGCCAAAGATTGTGTCCAACTCTCCCGCAGAGGTGTAGCGCACCAAACCAATTCCAGTGCCTGCGTTGTTTACGAAGTTGACCTGGGCGACCGCCACAATGTCGCCGTTCGATTGCTCGAAGGCGCCCACCCCTGCGACGCCGTCAGCAAAGCTGGTTGTGACGATTCCACCTGTGCCGAAGGTTGTGTCCAGACTGCCGGCCTGAGCTTGTGCTAAGTTGCTGCAACACACTAGACCAAGTGCCAAAAGTGCGGCGATTGTATGAAATGTAATCTTCTTCATTGTTTTTATCTTTCCTATTCTGTTTTTGTTTTGATTTGGTTCAATGTCGCTTCATAACTAAGCTTGTCAGCGGAGTTACTACAGATTGGAAAACCCAGCTTCTGAACCCCGCCAGAAGCCGAGATTCGCTCTACCTAGTGAGTTCCGGAGGAAGACATAATAGCGTGATCCTTAACCTGAGCTACCTTAGTCATCGGTTTCGGTGTGCCGATCGTATAGATACCCGCCGGCGTCTTAATCGCGCTGAGAAAGTACCTGTTTCCTACGTGGTCGAAGTCAAACTTTGCCTGGTCCGCAGCGATGCCATCAAATGCCACGGGGAGAACAAACGCACTCTTTCCATAGCTGCTAATAACCAAGCCTGGCTTTGAATCAGGTGAGATACGACTTACGTTGTATTTGCCCGGGGGAAGCGTCTCGCCTCCGGCGACAAACTCGAATGGAACACTGACAGCAATTTTGCTTTCCTCTTGGGCACGGACGGCTTTGCCCAATCCAAGCAGGCAAGTCAAAGTAAGTAAAACGGTCAAATAACTCTTCATGATTTCTCCTTGTATGTATAGCTCTGTCTTCCGGAGTGATAACTGGGGTCACGAGCTTTATTCCAGGGTGTGGCCTCAGTTTTCAATTCACTCTCTGTGCGTTAGACGTGGCGGCCACCGAGCGGGTGCGGGCGGGATGTCATTTGATTGTCAAGCTCTCGTCAAGTTGCGTGAGACAAAGAGAGCGGTTTATCTGGTTTAATCGCTCACAATTCCAGATCGCTGGACGAGAGGGTGTTTCCTGCAGGCTTAAGCCTTCGTTAGATACAAAAAATGGCGAGCCTTTTTCGGGGTTCGCCACTTTCTTCCGACCGTGCAAGTTTGCTAAACAGCCAGGTGACCTGGCGGCCTGAACATCTAGCCTGGCATGTTGACGCCGCTGAGGAAGCCGCCCAAATGTCCTGTCAGGGCAACGATCCCGACCGCCAGAACTTCCAGAGCCAGACGGTAGCGTGGGAGAACTAATGTCTTCCGTCGCGCACGAAAATGTAACCACCAGACAAACCAGATCATCACAGTCGAGATACATGCGAGCACCAGATGCATCAGCAGGATGCCTTTTAGTTTCTGTCCCTCAAGTTGGAACTGCCACGCGAGAATTCCCGTGGCGAGAACTGGCAACGTTGAGATCGTTGCCCCTACCAGGTTGTAATAGGCCGCGTCCGCTAAGCCGCGGCGATTTGTCCATTGCGAGATAAGGTCGAATACCACCGCAGAAATAAACAGTGCGATCGGAAAATGAATGAGCACGACATGTTGTGCGTGCTTAGCGAGAACTGCAGCCTTCAAATCGAAAGGATTTACCATTAGATACCTTCTTAGCCGTGCGGATTTTGCGCGAGGGAGCATGTAGAATCGCTCCCCGGGCAATGCCTTACCCTCCATAGCTGTTCGAAATGTTAGTTTGTTCGGAATCGCGATCGGTGTTTGAAACGACCCATAGTCCTTCGCCATTCAGGACATAGATAAAACTTCGCTCGTCCTGAAGCCACTTGACCACTCCTGAGAACTTTTGCACGATTCGAGGAGCAGAAGGGTTCGACAGATCCCAAAGTACAAGGTCATCATTTGACACGCGACGCACGGGAAGAACGCCGTTTTCTTCGACAATCGCCAAATCACCGGTTACGTTCATCCGGCTCGACACAGTCGGGTTCGGCCCGGGAGTTACCCCGACGGACTTAGGTTGTGCCGGATTACTGACATCGATAATCGTGATGCCTTGATTATTTGCGTGTTGCACATAAAGGTAATATTTATCATTCACTCGCCTCTGCATCGCCATATCGACTGCTGAGAGTCCCTCTAAAGGAACGTGAGCGACTACGCGGCTCTCAGTGGCCGATGTCGGCTTGTGCTCCTTTGCCGATACAGTGTTGATTGTCGATCCCAGCAGAATAATAAGAACTGCCGAGCTGACTCCTAAAAACTTGCTTGTGCTGATATTGTTCATGTCCGTCTCCTGCAAAATTAATCTCACCGGATGTAACGGGTCTTCTGATTTTTTATTCCTCTTTTCGCATGCGATTTGAGCGGCACTGGATTAGTTTTCAATCCAATGGAATATAGGGGCGGTACGCCCAGTTTTCATCCAATGACGGATATTTAATCTTTCTATGACGGGCTTACTTGAAGCGCTCGCCAATATCGTTTTGTTTATTCTTACGCGGTAGTTGTGGTGTGGGCACAAGGCAGGCTAGCTGTGGCTATTGAGACTTTAGGGAAATCTCCACTGGAGGAAAATGTGTCGCAGAAGAAATTGCCGTTCAACGTGGAAACATGGACTCAGGGCGGCCTTCGCTATTTTGTAATTGGGGACGGAAGCGGTACTGACATCGTGCCAGACTATTCAAAGCCGCGGCGTAGGCGACCCAACTCATCGTCTAATGTACAGTCGTCCGGTCACGGTCGAAGTGTAGGTAGCGAAATGAGCAACCGGCTGGCGCCGTTCCACAGGATCTGCACGCCGATGCATACAAGCAGGAACGCAGAAAGCTTGATCATTACGTTGATTCCGGTCGGACCTATTACCGCTCCCAATCGATCTGCGAACACGTAGGAGAGATAGATGGTTACTGCCACGATGGCGCAGCCAATTGCCGCCACCAGGATAGCCAGCAGGTTCGCTTTCAGTTGATGCGTTTCATTTGCGCCCAGCGTAATGGCAATCGAGATTGAACCAGGGCCGACAGTCAACGGCAGAGTCAGCGGATAAAATGCGTCCCTTAGAGCATCAGTGCAGCTAACCTGGCGGCGAGCCGTGCTGCGATCGTTGTCGTCCTTCTGGTTGAGCATCGCCCAGCCTGTCGAAATGACGATCAGTCCGCCGCCTACTTGCACCACGGGAAGCGAGATTCCAAAAAACGAAAGCACATGGGATCCGACGGTGAATGAGGCGATCAGCAATATGAAGCTGTCGACCGCGATGCGGCGGGCCAGCACCTTGCGCGTTTCCCGCGCGTAATCTCTGGTGAGCGACAGAAAGACGGGACTTCCTCCGATCGGGTCTACGATCGGGAACAGCGCGCTTACGATCAACAGGATGCTCTTGGCAATTTGAATCATAGCTTCTGATCCATCCGGATGCGTCATCACTTTCGAAATGTATGGTCTGTAGCGTATCTGATCAGCCAAAATTCTGCATCGAGAATTCAATTTTAAGGAGGATAACGAGGCT
>CAVUQA010000017.1:0-531777 GCA_963743375.1 uncultured Acidobacteriota bacterium
ATAGTTCAAGTAGTTTCTGTCCAGAGACTCGATTGGCCAACTGGTGCCAAGCCGGGAATTGACCCCCAAAAGATCACGCTCGACCGTACGCCATGACCCGTTGTAGGTTTGCTGTTGGCATCGCTTAATCAAATACGCATACCGACGATTGGCGATTCTTGTGAACTTCACTTCCACGGTGGGGTGCAGAATCTGCGCGAGGCCGAGTTTGTGAGTCGGCACGATCCAAACTGCATGTTGTGCGCGGCGTCCGCGCTCAATCAATACGAAACTAACTTCTGGCCGAGTGGGATGTTGCTCCACGATCAACGCAGCTCGGTCCCGTATCAAGACGCCGAGCGAGTGCGACCACTTCTTCTACGGTCGAAACCTGACTGTCCAGCAGATCGTCAGCGGTGCCGCGGACATACGAATGTGCCCACTTAATGAACCCGGTGTCCGTTTCCGCATGGCAGTTTTTAAGATCGACCAGCATTCGCGTCAGGACGGCGGTCGCATCGAGGAGAGGGAAGTTCTCGCCGATGTAGTCCATCACGTCAAAAATATGCTTGCCGTACAGTTGCTCCGCAACGGGATTCACTGTGTCGCCGCCTCGCTCAAGGCGTTGAACTCTGCCGTGGCCTGAGCCAACTTCTCAGCCTCATTCGTGCCTGTCGTAATCATGGTCTGTGCACACGGTCGGCAGAAACTGCCGATGAACTCATCGAGTAACGCCAACATTGCTCCCTTCGCCTCTTCCACCGATATTGCGTTGAGTAATAGGTCGTCCATGATTGCGCACATTTCGCCCTTGTATGTGATGACTCCGACGTGCACAAGCAGATGCTTAATTCGATACTTCTCGAAATCAAACATCAGCCAGTGATGAATCCGACCATGACACTCATAACAGAGCGGCACAAGGTTGGCCGCATCGTTGGAGAAGCCGCCGTGTTGCAACTCAATGACGTGGTGCCGCACCTTGGCACGAAAATGTTGGCAGGCCCAACAGACGTGAACTATCTGCCGCATCCCGTTGGGGTCGAGTTCACAGAGTTCTTGCTTGTAGCCGCTGTTCCATGCTGCTCGTTCCATCTGCAAGCCAAACTTTGATTGCCATAAAATAATGATGTTCGAATAGGTGAGGAGCAAGTCGATGCGGGATTGCGCTGATTCACAGCGACTCGCACAGTGTTGAAACACTTCCAGCAGCCAGTGCTGGAGATGTTCCCGTGCAGCTTTGTTGGCATGCTCATCTTGCTTGCTCCGATGCGTTTCTGCCTGCGATGAGATGCGGGATCGAGGCTCATGCCTGCTCTTTCTCCTTCTTGCTGAACGCCCATCCCTCCCGCTCCAGCTTATCGAGCGTGGCGAAAACTTCCCTCTCCTGCATGTGGGTCAGTCCCGTCCAAGCATTCATGTGCTGCGAGATGAATAGCAGAGCACTATCGACATCTTCGAGCGCGTGCATGTAGCGTGTGGCCGCTTCCGGGTCTGACAGGGCGTCAATTTCATACAGACGCCTGACTTCGGCGTAGAGTACAACGTTGCTGTCCACCTGCTTAATCCCCACCCAGCACAGGCCGCGCCAGTGTGTACAGGCGATCAAGCCGATGTTTCTTTGCAGGGTCTGGCCGATTCCATCTTTCGACTAACCATTTCTCGGACGCATTCAGAACTCCAACGTCTTTACGACGCACACTTTCAAAATGCACTCGGTCGTGGAACTCATCATCACCAAAAGAAGCCCCGACCTTCCACAACTCATGCCACTCACTTGGTGTGGTGTTGTCTGGGCGTTGAAGTTCGGCCTCTTCAACAGCCTCGTCTGTCTCTCGATGTAAGACAGCCGTGTCTCCGTCATTTTTTACGACGAACCATTTTTCAGTTTTCATGACTTCTTCTCATTGACCACGCGGCGTAACTTCACGAACCGCAGATCGCGGTCGCCCCGCATCCCATATTTTTCCCAGCCCTGCGCGGTGTGGTACTTCTCGTCCTGCGCAGGCACTTCCAAATATTCGAACTCAATGTGTTTCGTCATGCTGCCTTCTTTCTGGTACTGCTGCATGATCTTCTTGCTGCTGGCTGTCGTGGAAAATTGAGCGCAGCGAACTCTCCATGCAGTCGCTTGGCTGCGGCGTCATAGGCGTGTCCGGCTCCGACTTCGTCAGCGAAGAGCCCAAGGTGCTTCTTAACGCCATTGGCTGCTATCTGCACTTTCCATTTGCTTCTCGCCTTCTCCCAACTAACGCCCTCAGCCTGCTCGATGTTGAGAGTTAGGTTTCCGTCTATTGCAGCTATTCTGCCTTTTTGTGCAAGCGCGAATGTTGTTGCGCTGACAGTTGAGACCATTCCCATCACAATGATCTACCTCGATGTGCGGATTAGTGACTCCGAGTAAGAACCTGTGCAGTTTGCGTTTTTTGCCGTCGCCGAATGACCTACTCTGCGCATAAACATCGAGTACAGAGCCGTCCTTTCGTCGCACAACATCGGCGCACCACTTGTGAGCCGATACGCGCTCGTAATCTTCATCGCTGATGAGGGCGTGATACCCCTGAGTCAAGGGAATGAGTCTCACAGCGACTCCTCAACCACGTCCAAACTGTTGGGGCGTCTAAGACCCGGTGCATGGATCGGGCAGCAGCATCCTTCGAGATGCAACTCAGGAGGCACGCTGGACACAGGAGCTTGCTGCCCAGCGGCGTACGTCCTTCGCCTCTGAGGGCAGAATCGTGTTCCTGTGCGATCATCTCCGCAGTGTGTGTCCGCAAGAACTCAGCTTGCCTTTGGATTTGTAGTTGCGTGAACTCCTGCTCGATATCCGCCAACACTCCCGGCCACTTTTGGCCGAGGCTGCGAAGCACTTCGATTTTTTCTCTCAAGTGCTCGACTGGAGCAGGCGGCTCCATGCCCGCGAACTGCTGCAACGGCAGCGTGGCTTTCAAGTATCTGAGCAGCGTCTGACGATACGCTTCACTGGGCTCAGGAAAGGTCTTGGCATAACCGAGCATGAGTGTCGCTCGGGTAGGCGTATAACCCCAGCAGGTCAAGATCAGCGAACTGATGCCGTTCGGAAGCGCGGTCGGGTCTGGCTCTGGGATGGAGAACTGCTCGATGAGTTTCTGAACAAAGTCGAGCAACGACTGTAATCCCGCTTTGTCGAACTTCCAAGTGGGCTTCCTCCGAGATGTTCTTGGCTTCGTTCCGAAAACGTTCTGCCGCCCATAACTTCTTAGTGGCCTCCTCTGTAAGAGCGCGAACTTGTTCAGCACGCCATTCGTCATTTGTTGCCTTGAACGTTTCCAGTTCAACAACTCTGGCCGCGATTGGCTCTAACTCGGCGACACGAGCCGCAAGCGTATCCCGCTCCGCTGTGATAGTCGCAAGCAAAGATACAGCGGATTTCTCGGCGCGTTCTTCGCTACGTTCCTGCGACTGCAACAGGTCGCTGAGGAACCTCAACTTGTCCTTATCAACTTTCGATTTAACAATTTCCTCTTCGTAAAGAGCGCGCGTCTCGTCAGACGTTCTCGGTGGTGATTTAAGTGGTGCTGGCATTTACTTCCTCCTGTACTTCCTGTTGCTCTACGACCGGGGCGGGTTGGTGCAATTTCTCCAAAGCCGCGATTGCTAACTCTTTCGCCAAGACTTTGGAGAGTTCTCGTTCTTCTATCTTGGCCGCTGCTCGTTGTACCCGCGCTTGTTCAGCGCACTCGGTACACTGTGTTGGGACGACTCCGAACTGAAGGTCGTGGTGCGCGATCTGCGTGTGGTGCTCTTGCGGACATGCGCAAGTCCACATCAATCCTTTGGCGGTGCGTACGGGCGACTCTGAAACAATCGTCCACGCGCCAACTATGTCGCCTTTGAATAACTCGCGCGATTGTTTTGATGGTCTGGCCATGTTGATCCCTTTAGAGCGTTGCGATCAAGCCGCTTTGCCGTTCAAATGTAGTGACCCACTCTTCTATTTCCTTGGGGAACACGGTTCAGGCTTCGGGCGTGTACGGTCCGACTTCTGTGTACTGCGTCTCCTCGTACTCCGTCTTGTGCAGCAGATCGGCCACTGACAGCCCCAAGAAGATGAATTCGTATGGGTCTGCGGGTTCGAGTTGATCGTTCGGGCCACCGCTGCGGCACAACAGAATGTCGTCGCCGTTGATTGGATCAGGATTGCGAGGGCGCAGTTCAGACGCCACCGTCTTGACCACCATTCCGCCTGAGATTTCTCTGGCCTTCTCGGCGGTTTCGCGAGTGCGGTAGACCATGCACGACAGGCCGCAGTACACCGTCGCCTGAGAACCTTGGGTTGTGATTTGGTCACCGCACATTTTGGCCGTGACGTGTAAAAAAATCTCTTGTTCTTGTTGTGGTTGTTGCTCTGGTTGCTGTTCGTTCATATCGTTTTCCTCCCTTTCATTTACTGCTTTCCTCGTTGTGAAGCGTATTGTGATATTCGTGGACGCTTCATGCTGCGGTCTCAGTCTCGGGCGCGGCACAACCATTTCGGTTTGATCTGGCCGCACTTTCAGGAGTGCAGTTATGCTGGAGTATTCGGAACCTTTTTTGTTGGTGCGCAGTGTGATGACAAGGTTGACGCTGTGCCCGACTAATTCAGAAAAATCAAACTTGCCTTCTTCTACGTGTTTTCGCATGATAATTTCGATTGCCTTGTGCAATTTCTCGCGCACGTCATAGTTGGCGCGCATTCTCCAGAAGCCTTCGCCGTCTTCGTGCGCCACCAAAAATACGAGTTGCATGGCGTAGTAGCTGCCTCCCCAGACGGTCTTTTTCGCCACCCCACTTCGATCACATCTTCGACGATTGCGGGATGGATTCCTTCGGCAGGAAAGTCCTCGCGAACTTTGGTCATGCCGCCGTACAGTGCGTGTTCTGATACGACGTTGGCCGCTTTCTTGCTGTGTGCGGCTTTCGTTCGCTTCGGTTTCGCGGCTGGCTTGGCTTTTCGTTCAGGAATCGGCGCAGCGACTGGCTCTGCTGGTTCGCCGCGTTGCTCTTGGATTTCAAGCCAGATGCGAATCCACTCAGCGTCACGCTGTGTTCTATCCAAGAATGTCCAAGTGCGGGACGCGACTTGCCGTTCGAGGACGTGAACCGTGGGCTCTGTATTTTCCGCTGTTTCCTCGTGCCCACACAAGGGTTCCGAGCTCTGAACTTCGCTGGCCAACTCTGGCGGGAGTACAAGACACCAGCCCATGTCAAGACAGTCCCAGCGGCACAGTGGGGTGAGCGGGGTTGCTTTCATCATCGCGCTATCAAGTTGGCCGCGCTCTTTGCTGGCGGGCAGGGTGGTGTGCCCTTCGAGAATCTCTCGGATGTGTTCTAATCTCGTCATCGCTGTTCTCCCATTACGCCAGCCGCAATCTTTAACATGCGGTTGAAGTTCTTCTTGCCTTTCTCGAAGGCCGCTTGCAGTTCTTTCTCGGCATCTGCTGGCGTTCGCAGAACGGATACCAGTTCCGCCAAGTTGTCCGACAGGTCGTCGATGTCTTCCTTCAGGATCGCTAACTCGTGGGCATCAAGTTTGCCGTGCTTCTTGGCGTACCGTGTGAGGGATCGAAGGTTTGGAACGATGCCGTCGAGTACGTTCTCGTCGCGCATCTGGTGCAACAGTTCCTTGGCGCGGGGCGTCAACTTGTTCTTCATGGACGCACCTCCAACGCTGCTGCGGCGGTCTGCGCATTGCGCTTTCGTAATCCGATCATCGTCTGCGTCACAAACTTGTGCGCATGATTGGGTTCTACGGGTTGGTTGTCGTTCAGTTCGGCGCGGAATCTCCACGGGACTCGGCGAATCGCGGTCTCGCAAGCCTCGTATCCGAAATCATTGACCCAGCGCGCGAATGTATTGTCGGGCGGGGCTGCGATAGAAGGCACCAAGACCTTCCATGTCTGTTTCAGTTCTTCGATCTGTTGTAGGAACGTCATTGGTTTTCCTCCTTCGCTTGAGATTCCGCCCACCACTTGTAATAGTCACTTGCGGTGGTCTTATGAATCTTCAGTTGTTTGACTACGTCGTTCTGAGACTTGCCGCCAGCAAACATGACGCAGGCGGCTTTGAAGTTGTTGCTACCCTTCTCTGCCGCAATCTTGCTCTGCACCTTCGCCTCGATCAGCAACGGAGTCTTTCCGGGCGGTGAAATCATTTTGAAATCGTGGTCCTCGTCGATGAATGGACGACCCTGTAACACGAACGGTTCGGGTGGGACAAAGTCGCGTGGCTTCAAGTTCTCGATGTAGACCTTGGATGACTTGCGATCTAACATACGAACTCCGTACGAAATATCCAGCATCGCTCCCAAATCGCCAGAGCCGCGAGTCATGTTCTCCAATGACATTGTGTCTTTGCCTTCGGCGTTCTTTGGCGAGTGATGGATGCCGATCACTGCGCGTGCTCCTCGCCGCAACAACTCGTAAATGCCTTCGGAGAGGTAGCGATTCTCGGCTGCGGAGTTCTCATCCGTGCTATTGGTAAACCGAATCGCTGTGTCCAGAATGATGACGCGGCCTTTCGCTGCCGTCAGCAGTGCGGGGTCATCCAACTTGATGGTTCGACCCTGTGTTCGGGTTCGTGTAAGGAACATGTCGGGATTGACGAACTTTGTGGGGTCGTCGAGTTCGAATGCCTTCATGCGTGCCTTGAACGACTGCTCCCCGGCTTCGGGAATCAAGTACAGCACTGGCAACTGTTCGAGCACTTCGAAACCTTCGTAGCCAAACAGCGGCGTTCCATACACGAACGCTCGGCTCAATGAAAGTCCGAGTAGTGTCTTGCCGTGTGAACTGAGACCTGTGAAGAACAACGACGAGTCTTCGGTCAGAAAGTTCTTAATCAGAAACTTGAAAGGCTTGCTCGTCATCTGTGATCCGTTGACGAACTTCTCGCGCCATGATTCGTACGGAACTGATTCGATGATCGGCGTTTCGGCTTGACTTCCTGCGGCTGTCCCAACCGTGACCTGTGGGCTTGGGTACATGGTGATGTGCCCGTTCTTCGATTCAAGAAGGGCTTTGAAGTTCTTCCACGCTGATTCGTCTGGAAGGGGCCACTCGTTCTTGCAACTGGTGTGCTGACACTTGGCTCCCAACTTCCCGTCTTCGGAGAAGTACAGAGCGAAGTCTTTGTCGCCGTTCTTCTCGCCATGGGCGTGTTCCCATGGGCAGCGTGTCGTGACGATGTATTCCCATCTCTGTTCTTTCTCGTCCCAAGTCGCGGGCTCGAACTCGACGTGATTCGCCGTCAGCCAGTTCTCGAACTGCTCTTGGCGTTCGATGTTCGTTGATCTGGTCGCGGGCAGTGTCTTCGCTGCGGGCTGCGCGATCTTAGATGCCTTCTGTTTCTGTATCCAGAGACGCAACCATGGCGGCATCTTTCCCACGGGGCGGGTTTTCAGAATCGTCCACGTCCGGCCATCCGCGAGAACGCTGAACGGTGCGACACAATATTGATTGTTCTGGCGCAATTCGAATCCGATGTGGGTTCCGTAACTGGCCGCAACGTTGCCGAGGGCGCGGAGTTCGTCGTCTTTGCGAAAGTAGTAATGCCATCCGCCGTTCGGAGTCGCCACGGTAAACACGTCGAGTTCATTCAGATCGTGTCCAGTGTCTTCCTTGATCTTGTTCTTGACCGCGTCACCGTCCACATCGAACAGGGACAGGTCTCCATCTGTGTAGGCGTAAGCACCTGCATTGAAATTGTCTTCTGTGGCGCGCGCATAGATTACATTCAGATCGAGAGTTGCTGCGCCGATCTTGGCGTGACTGATCTTCTCGCCGGGGAGCAAGTGAACGACGGGGATACCCATGGAGACGAGTACCGCTGCCGCACGAGCGTACGGATTGTTTGGAAAGTCTGCTAGGAGTTTTTGAACCGTGATGGGTTCAAGGACTGCGGTGTCTGCTGCGGTGTTCGTGCTGGGCGCATCGAACTGTTCAGAATTTGCATGAAGCGTAAATACCTCGTTTCCCGCCTCGCGCTGTTCTGCGAAACGTATTTTGCTACAACCGTACTGCGGGTTTGGCAGGTGGCTCTCCAAGCCATTAGGGAGAGCCCTTTTAATCTTGTCGTATTTGGTGGCTGGCTAGACCCGTCACCTGCTATTGTTCAGAGATTCAGGAGCACTCTGATTTGCTCTGCGCGGCGGTTCCATGGGCGGCTTCCGACCTGCACTGACTGTCGCTTCCCAGACTCATGAGAGCCCATCGGTCTGCGATCTTGAACAGCATAACATCGATCCTCAAAACTGTCAACGATTTTGTTTGACATCCCGATACGATGCGTGTAAGATGCCCACCGCAAATGCCGATTTCTACCATTTCGTAACCACAATCCGCCACGAAAGTCAACGCTTGCAGTTGCGGCCAGTTCCCAAAGTCGCATGTGTTGCAACACACTTTTTCATGGTTCCTTCGACGCGAAACACATCCAAACGTAGCATATTCAAATAGACCCCGAGCCCTAAAGCGAGGGTCTTTGAATGCTATTCTGTGGAACTGGTTCCCTCTTTTATCACTAGGGGGAGAAACAGGGAACCACTTGGGCCTAATCACATGACTCCATTGTAGTTAAGGCGGTTCTCAGGTGGTTCTCTCAAAATCCTCCAAAGAACTGGTTCTCACTGGTTCTCAGAACCACTGGGAACCACGGAACCACCTGCCCGTCTCCCAAGTCCCGCGTGTCGCAACACACGTTTCACTTCAAGTCTCTCAGATCGCCGGAGAAACACCAGCAGACATCTCGGCTCAGTCTGTGTTAGCTGGTTCGTGTTGCGACACGCGCGTCTCACTTGCCAGCCTATTCTATAATGCGCGACTTTTCATGCGTCAACACGGGGCAAACCCGTTTTCCGGTGTAGTTTCGTAACGCCCATCCGTGCGGCGTAGTTTTGTAACGCTGCGGGCAAGTTTCGTAACTCTATTCTCTGTCGATACGCCTTCTGACGCTCAGCGTTGCTTCGATAGAGGCGAGGGCGACCATTGGCCCATGATGTCGCTACCACCAGAGGGTTGAGCGCTTTTTGCCAAATGTTGATGTGACGCCGGGCTCGCCTCACGACTCCGGCCAGTTCTGTTCCTTTCAATGTGTATCGCTGCGATTTCCAGAAGTCGTTGGCTTCTAAGTCCGATGCGCAGCGCACGATGCTTTGTGTGCAGCCGAGGTCTTCGCCATGGCGTTCGACTGCTTCGGCCAGCGCGGTCGCATAGAGACGACGACGAGCGTCGTATTGGACCGCAACCTGCCAACGGCGCAGCACGCCTCGATAGCCAGAGCCCACGAGCACGTACCCACAAGGCTCTCCGTTCAACAGTCCGAGGAATATTTTTTCGTCTTCGATGGCTTTCTCGAAAACAGCACGCGGCAGGAAGCCGAGAGCATCAGAGTTCTGAGCCTGAAGCGACTCGATGTACTTCAACATCCTCGAATGTTTCTTGACTATTGAAAACATCAGACGCCAGCCTTCTTGCTCTTCCTCGGCTTGACAGACTGCGGTTTCTTTTTCGGCGGTGCCGCGATTGGCGCATCGTCAAGTTTCTTAATCAACTCCGCAAACAATGCAGAGACACGTTTCAGTTGAATAGCGAGTCCTTTGGTGTTAAATCCCTGCGGTGGCGGCAATCGAAGAGCATCATCGATAGCACAAGATAACCTCGTCGTCGAAGGCTCAGTCCAGCGAACTATTTCATCGCCGAGATATTCCCATTGCTGAAGCGCTTCTTCTTCCTCCCTGCTGATACGGTGACCGATGCATGTAGTGCCGTTGCCGTCGTGCATAACTTTACCCCAGACTGTACGAGTCGGGGTCGCGTCTTCGACGGCTGGTGCTGCGGTCTTCTCCAGTGCAATGTCGAGTTCTTTTGCGCGCAAGGCATACGGGTCATCGAGTGTGCAATTCTCTAGATGTGCCTTGAAATCATGAAAGAACTCAGCACCATCAGCCATGTGTCCCTTGGAGTTGACCCACTCAGGTATCGCTGTCTTTTCCAGCGGTGGCACCACAACATCATCCGTGTTGATTGTGGGAGCCAACAGTGCTTCGGCCTTCGTGATATGGATGAGATTGTCTATAATGCGAGACTTCGGACTTCGACAGAGATGGGCGACAGCCTTCGCAAGGAACAGGGTCTCAGGTTGGTTGGAATTATTCGTCGAACGCTGATTGTCATACGCCTTACGAAACTCGTGAATGCGTGCAACAGCATCAACGTCTGCCAATCCGACATCTTCGGCGCAGATAACTTCCAGTCGATTCCAGACGGCTGTTCTGTGCGCCTTCGTACCTTCGAGTTGCATCGCGTGTTGGATGGCTTCCTTCTCCATCCCACGGCGGATTTCGCCTTGCAGCGCGGCGAGTACATCAAAGAACGCTTGGTCTGAAAGTGTGCGCATCCATGGTTGCGCGGCGGTCGGCTGGACGGTAATAGTCGTTCCATTTGGAACGGGTTTGTACGCGGCGTCATCTTCCGTTCGTTCACCGATGGAGACTTCGTACTCGGCGATGCGGCGATACGCAGACGTTTTCGGGATGCCAGCCTCGCGGAGCCATTGATGGAAGCCATCACGAGTGCCTCGACCACCGTTACCGAGACGTTCACGCTGTTCTTCGTAGAGCAGTCGGCCAATTTCTAGCTGGTCTTTTTGACTACGGGTCCACAGGTCACGAACCTGCAACAGCCGTTGCATCGATTCCGTAATGGCCATGGGTGCCGTGCTCGATACCGCCATCTGTGTTGAAGTTGCCATGAACCGATTTTAGTCGCCCGTATACAGAAGTCAAGGAATAAATGCATGTAAGTGCATTATTATGTTGTGGTTGGACGACTACAAAGGTAGTCGGATGTAGTTGGAAGGCTACAAGTACGCAGCTTGGACATTCGCTCCCTGTTCGCTGAGGCTCTACAGGCGTGATTCCCGCAGCAAGGATGGCTCAGGACGAATGAAAGACGAAAGTACGTGGGTCAGGGCTCAAAACACCGTTCGTGCCCTGTAAACGCTCCCAGCGCAGATCGGCCTCCGATGGAACCAGTCCGGAGTCACATTCCTGTGCGCCGGGGCTCAGTCTGACACCCTATTTTCAGAAATTCGTGTCGCTACACGCTGGAAGGTATTGGGCGGCTAAAGCGGCAATACGGGCAGGCTTTCACCACGGTCGAGCAGTTTCAGAATCCCGCTGAGGTATCGAGCTCGTGCCGCGTTGAAGTTCGGACTTACCAGTTCTGCCGCCAGCATCGCCTGTGCTTTCTCAACTGTGGTCGGTGTCGTCGGCATAGGTGGGGCGTATTCTTGCTGCTTGGAACGAATGCGGATGATTGGTTGCGAAGCCTTCAGATCATTGACCGCCTCAGCGACAGCCGAATTGCCCTTCGCCCGCAGAGCCTGCTTCTTAGCTACTAGCTTGCGACTCTTGCTCTGGCGCAGTCGTTCTTTCTGCCGTTCTTCAGCCCGCCCAAGTCGAGCAGCGTTGTCGAGCGGTGCGAACTTCTTGATCCATTCGTTGATGCTCGACCCAGATGCCTCAATCTTGTCTAGGTCGAACCACTCACCGCGCACATGGGCACCCTGAAAGCGACGATGCCATTCCTTCTCTTCAATCTTGTTGCCCGGTACAGTGCAGATGAGTTCTAACGGGTAGGGACTGCCAATCTGAAGACCAATCAGCCGTGTCTGGATATCGTATGACCTGCCGACCTTGACGAACCTGTTACAGCGAACGAAGTAGACAACCGATGTTCTGCGCCGAGCCCTCGTTCGAGCCTGAGCCTGCCGCTGAACCAGTGGAACTTGCCTTGCACCCACCTGACCGCCCTTCTGGCCGTCATCATCGGCCTGATTTGGGCGATTCCATTTGTGCCCAGTGGGTCTATTGTAATCGAAGTACCGCCCGACTGTCTACAGAAAACTTGACATGCCGCCGCACTGGGTGGTATAAGGCCCGCGCACGCCGTTCGCTGTACCGCGAAATAAGCCCTTCTGGCGAACGATAGGCGAAGATGGCCCTGATCCACGCAGAACCAAAGATCGTGCAAGGACGGGCTGTTTCCTCGTTGCCCGAAGCACCTGTAGATTGATCCTGCGCACGAGGCAGGGACGTTTTCAGGCCAATCACAGCGATGGAGCAGCGGCGGGAGGTAGACCCCCTATTTTGCGCCATTATTCCTGCATTCTGCCCGCACATGCGTGAAGCAAGTAAAGGGACTTCGTATTTAGCGGGTGTGACAACAAGCCGTCACACGTACCCGTATGCAGGTGGAAGCAGCGACCACCCTATCCTAAACGCTTGTACACCAAGCACTTGACACCCTTTTAGGGACTCCAGTTCCGAGGCGTAATGTAGGCGTCGTTTTGCTGGCTAGGGCACCGCCGCAGTCACAGCAGTGAGGCACCAGACCCAGCGGCGGACGCCTGCGAGTGGCTTTGCAGGCTCTCTAGCGGTATGACACCCAATCTGCACCGTTATCCATGATTCTGACTGACTCTCCTGTCCCGTTCTCCCCTGTCCATTCGGCCCTGAGACACAGGGTATTGCGTACCCAATTCTGATCCGAAGTGCGGGAAAATGTAGGCATAGGGAGGTCGTAGACAATGGTTACTACGCCAAATGCCGAGGATTTGTCATACTAACCACATGCATGTGATTGCAAACACAGTGTGTTGTCGTGTAATGGCGAGTGGGTTCGGAACCCGTGTGCGTTGAATCGGGCGTAATGCGTGAGGACTTTCTTCGAAGTGCGTGTTTAACACAGTTTTGTGTCTTTTGCGCACTAGCCTCGCCAGCGAAGCAAACACGTTGCTTTGGGCCTTACACGATAACTGCGAAGCGGGCTGAAACTTAGTGCGCAGCTGGCCGTGTAAGGCCCAAGCAAGCGCGTCGCTAGCTAGGCTAGTGCGCGAAAAAGACGCAAAACTATGCTAAACACGCACTTCAAAGAAAGTCCCTCGCGTTGCGCGTCAAACGCGCACGGGACCCAAACCCACTGGCCATTACACGACAACACACTGTGTTTGCAATCACATGCATGTCGTTATCATGACAAATCCTCGGCCCCATTCAGCATAGTGACCATTATTTTCTACGACCTCCCTATGCTATATTTTCCCGCACTTTCGGATCAGAACTGGGTACGCAATACCCATGTCTCAGGCCCGAATGGACAGGGGAGAACGGGACAGGGAGAGTCAGTCAAATTATTGATAACGGGGTAGATAGGGTGTCATCCGCCTAAGCATCCTTAGCCACTGGCGGCAGGCGTCCCCGTGGTCGGCGCATCACGCGGCGGCGGCCCTAGCAAAACAACGCCTACAGTACGCCTCGGAACTGGAGTCCCTAAAGGGTGTCAAGTGCTTGGTGTACAAGCGTTTAGGATAGGGTGGTCGCTGTCGGCCTTGCATACGGGTACGTGTGACGGCTTGTTGTCACACCCGCTAAATACGAAGTCCCTTTACTTGCTTCACGCCATGTGCGGGCAGTACCAGGAGATAATGGCGCAAAATAGGGGGTCTACCTCCCGCCGCTGCTCCATCGCTGTGATTCGCCTGAAAACGTCCGTCCCTCGTGCGCAGGATCAATCTACAGGTGCTTCGGGCAACGAGGAAACAGCCCGTCCTTGCACGATCTTTGTGCGTGGATCAGGGCCATCTTGGCTCATTATCGTTCGCCAGAAGGGCTTATTTCGCGGTACAGCGAACAGCAGTTGCGCGGCTTGGGTCTGTCAAGTTTTCTGTAGACAGTCGGGCGGTGCTTCAATTACGATTGGGCACAAATGGAAGTCGCCCAAATCAGGCCGATAATAACGCCAAGGGCGGTCGGTGCGAGGCAAGTTCCACTAGCGGCAGGCTCAGGCTGGAACGAGGGCTCGGCGCAGAACATCGGTTGTCTACTTCGTTCGCTGTAACAGGTTCGTCAAGGTCGGCAGGTCATACGATATCCAGACACGGCTGATTGGTCTTCAGATTGGCAGTCCCTACCCGTTGATTTCCATCTGTGTACCGGGCGACAAGATTGAAGAGAAGGAATGGCATCGTCGCTTTCAGTGTGCAGTGGTTCGACCTAGACAAGATTAGAGGCATCTGGGCGAGAGCATCAACGAATGGATCGAAGTTGGCACCACTCGACAACGCTCCTCTGGGCGGGCTGAAGACGGCAAGAACGACTGCGCCAGAGCAAGAGTCGCAAGCTAGTAGCAGAGCAGGCTCTGCGAAGGGAAGTCGGCTGTCGCTGAGGCGGTCAATGATCTGAAGGCTTCGCGACCAATCCGCGTCGTTCCAAGCAGCAAGAATACGCCGTATGCCAAGCGACACCGACCACAGTTGAGAAAGCACAGGCGAGCAGAACTGGTAAGTCCGAACTTCAACACGGGCGCGAGCTCGAGATCTCGACCGTGGTGAAAGCCTGCCCGTATTGCCGCTTTAGCCGCCCAATACCTTCCAGCGTGTAGCGACACGAATTTCTGAAAATAGGGTGTAGAACTGAGCCCGCGCGGCGCGGAATGTGAGCTCCCGGACTGGTTCCATCGGAGGCCGATCTGCGCTGGGAACGAGTTTACAGGGCACGAACGGTGTTTTGACCCTGACCCACGTACCTTCGTCTTTCATTCGTCTGAGCCATCCTTGCTGCGGGAGGCCTCTGAGAGCCTCAGCGAACAGGGAGCGAATGCCAAGCTGCATACTTGTAGCCTTCCAACTACATCCGACTACCTTTGTAGTCGTCCAAACCGCAACATAATAATGCACTTACATGCATTTATTCCTTGACTTCTGTATACGGGCGACTAAATCAGTTGCCATGGCAACTTGACACAGATAGCGGCACAAGCGCGCGGCCCATGGGCCATTACGGAATCGATGCAACGGCTGTTAGGTTCAGTGACCTGTGGACCCGTAGTCGAAAAAGACCAGCTAAAAATGGCCGACTGCTCTACAACAGCGTGAACGTCTCGGTAACGGTGGTCGAGGCACTCGTGATGGCTTCCATCAATGGCTCCGCGAGGCTGGCATCCGAAAACGTCTGCGTATCGCCGCATCGCCGAGTACGAAGTCTCCATCATGAAACGAACGGAAGATGACGCCGCGTCAAACCCGTTCCAAATGGAACGACTATTACGGTCCACCGACACCACGCAACCATGGATGCCGCACACTTTCAGACCCGAGCGTTTCTTGATGTACTCGCCGCGCTGCAAGGCGAAATCCGCCATGAGAGATGGAGAAGGAAGCCATCCAACACGCGATGCAACTCGAAGGTACGAAGGCGCACAGAACAGCCCGTCTGGAACTGAAGGTATCTGCGCCGAAGATGTCGGATTGGCAGACGTTGATGCTGTTGCACGCATTCACGAGTTTCGTAAGGCGTATGACAATCGCTGCGACAAATAATTCCAACCAACCTGAGACCCTGTTCCTTGCGAAGGCTGTCGCCCATCTCTGTCGAAGTCCGAAGTCTCGCATTATAGACAATCTCATCCATATCACGAAGGCCGAAGCACTGTTGGCTCCCACAATCAACACGGATGATGTTGTGGTGCCACCGCTGGAAAAGACAGCGATACCTGAGTGGGTCAACTCCAAGGGACACATGGCTGATGGTGCTGAGTTCTTTCATGATTTCAAGAGAATTGCACACTCGATGACCCGTATGTTTTGCGCGCAAAAGAACTCGACATTGCACTGGAGAAGACCGCAGCACCAGCCGTGAAACGCGACCCAACTCGTACAGTCTGGGGTAAAGTTATGCACGACGGCAACGGCGGCCTAGGGTCACCCTATCAGCAGGGAGGAAGAAGAAGCGCTTCAGCAATGGGAATATCTCGGCGATGAAATAGTTCGCTGGACTGAGCCTTCGACGACGAGGTTATCTTGTGCTATCGATGATGCTCTTCGATTGCCGCCACCGCAGGGATTTAACACCAAAGGACTCGCTATTCAACTGAAACGTGTCTCTCGTTTGCGGAGTTGATTAAGAAACTTGACGATGCGCCGATCGCAGCACACCAAAAAGAAACCGCAGTCTGTCAAGCCGAGGAAGAGCAAGGCGTGCTGATGTTTTCGATGGTCCGAGAACATTCGAGGATGTTGAAGTACATCGAGTCGCTTCAGGCTCAGAACTCTGATGCTCTCGGCTTCCTCCCACGTGCTGTTTCGAGAAAGACCATGGAACAAAAAATATTCCTCGGACTGTTGAACGGAGAGCCTTGTGGGTACGTGCTCGTGGGCTCTGGCTATCGAGGCGTGCTGCGTCGTTGGCAGGTTGCGGTCCAATACGACGCTCGTCGTCGTCTCTATGCGACCGCGCTGGCCGAAGCAGTCGAACGCCATGGCGAAGACCTCGGCTGCACACAAAGCATCGTGCGCTGCGCATCGGACTTATAGAAGCCAACGACTTCTGGAAATCGCAGCGATACACATTGAAAGGAACAGAACTGGCCGGAGTCGTGAGGCGAGCCCGGCGTCACATCAACATTTGGCAAAAAGCACTGAGCCCTCTGGTGGTAGCGACATCTGGGAAGGTCGCCCTCGCCTCTATCGAAGCAACGCTGAGCGTCAGAAGGCGTATCGACAGAGAATAGAGTTACGAAACTTGCCCGCAGCGTTACAAAACTACGCCGCACGGATGGGCGTTACGAAACTACACCGGAAAACGGGTTTGCCCCGTGTTGACGCATGAAAAGTCGCGCATTATAGAATAGGCTGGCAAGTGAGACGCGCGTGTCGCAACACGAACCAGCTAACACAGACTGAGCCGAGATGTCTGCTGGTGTTTCTCCGGCGATCTGAGAGACTTGAAGTGAAACGTGTGTTGCGACACGCGGGACTTGGGAGCCGGGCAGGTGGTTCCGTGGTTCCCAGTGGTTCTGAGAACCAGTGAGAACCAGTTCTTTGGAGGATTTTGAGAGAACCACCTGAGAACCGCCTTAACTACAATGGAGTCATGTGATTAGGCCCAAGTGGTTCCCTGTTTCTCCCCCTAGTGATAAAAGAGGGAACCAGTTCCACGAATAGCATTCAAAGACCCTCGCTTTAGGGCTCGGGGTCTATTTGAATATGCTACGTTTGGATGTGTTTCGCGTCGAAGGAACCATGAAAAAGTGTGTTGCAACACATGCGACTTTGGGAACTGGCCGCAACTGCAAGCGTTGACTTTCGTGGCGGATTGTGGTTACGAAATGGTAGAAATCGGCATTTGCGGTGGGCATCTTACACGCATCGTATCGGGATGTCAAACAAAATCGTTGACAGTTTTGAGGATCGATGTTATGCTGTTTCAAGATCGCAGACCGATGGGCTCTCATGAGTCTGGGAAGCGACAGTCAGTGCAGGTCGGAAGCCGCCCATGGAACCGCCGCGCAGAGCAAATCAGAGTGCTCCTGAATCTCTGAACAATAGCAGGTGACGGGTCTAGCCAGCCACCAAATACGACAAGATTAAAAGGGCTCTCCCTAATGGCTTGGAGAGCCACCTGCCAAACCCGCAGTACGGTTGTAGCAAAATACGTTTCGCAGAACAGCGCGAGGCGGGAAACGAGGTATTTACGCTTCATGCAAATTCTGAACAGTTCGATGCGCCCAGCACGAACACCGCAGCAGACACCGCAGTCCTTGAACCCATCACGGTTCAAAAACTCCTAGCAGACTTTCCAAACAATCCGTACGCTCGTGCGGCAGCGGTACTCGTCTCCATGGGTATCCCCGTCGTTCACTTGCTCCCCGGCGAGAAGATCAGTCACGCCAAGATCGGCGCAGCAACTCTCGATCTGAATGTAATCTATGCGCGCGCCACAGAAGACAATTTCAATGCAGGTGCTTACGCCTACACAGATGGAGACCTGTCCCTGTTCGATGTGGACGGTGACGCGGTCAAGAACAAGATCAAGGAAGACACTGGACACGATCTGAATGAACTCGACGTGTTTACCGTGGCGACTCCGAACGGCGGATGGCATTACTACTTTCGCAAAGACGACGAACTCCGCGCCCTCGGCAACGTTGCGGCCAGTTACGGAACCCACATCGGATTCGAATTGCGCCAGAACAATCAATATTGTGTCGCACCGTTCAGCGTTCTCGCGGATGGCCGGACGTGGACGATTCTGAAAACCCGCCCCGTGGGAAAGATGCCGCCATGGTTGCGTCTCTGGATACAGAAACAGAAGGCATCTAAGATCGCGCAGCCCGCAGCGAAGACACTGCCCGCGACCAGATCAACGAACATCGAACGCCAAGAGCAGTTCGAGAACTGGCTGACGGCGAATCACGTCGAGTTCGAGCCCGCGACTTGGGACGAGAAAGAACAGAGATGGGAATACATCGTCACGACACGCTGCCCATGGGAACACGCCCATGGCGAGAAGAACGGCGACAAAGACTTCGCTCTGTACTTCTCCGAAGACGGGAAGTTGGGAGCCAAGTGTCAGCACACCAGTTGCAAGAACGAGTGGCCCCTTCCAGACGAATCAGCGTGGAAGAACTTCAAAGCCCTTCTTGAATCGAAGAACGGGCACATCACCATGTACCCAAGCCCACAGGTCACGGTTGGGACAGCCGCAGGAAGTCAAGCCGAAACGCCGATCATCGAATCAGTTCCGTACGAATCATGGCGCGAGAAGTTCGTCAACGGATCACAGATGACGAGCAAGCCTTTCAAGTTTCTGATTAAGAACTTTCTGACCGAAGACTCGTCGTTGTTCTTCACAGGTCTCAGTTCACACGGCAAGACACTACTCGGACTTTCATTGAGCCGAGCGTTCGTGTATGGAACGCCGCTGTTTGGCTACGAAGGTTTCGAAGTGCTCGAACAGTTGCCAGTGCTGTACTTGATTCCCGAAGCCGGGGAGCAGTCGTTCAAGGCACGCATGAAGGCATTCGAACTCGACGACCCCACAAAGTTCGTCAATCCCGACATGTTCCTTACACGAACCCGAACACAGGGTCGAACCATCAAGTTGGATGACCCCGCACTGCTGACGGCAGCGAAAGGCCGCGTCATCATTCTGGACACAGCGATTCGGTTTACCAATAGCACGGATGAGAACTCCGCAGCCGAGAATCGCTACCTCTCCGAAGGCATTTACGAGTTGTTGCGGCGAGGAGCACGCGCAGTGATCGGCATCCATCACTCGCCAAAGAACGCCGAAGGCAAAGACACAATGTCATTGGAGAACATGACTCGCGGCTCTGGCGATTTGGGAGCGATGCTGGATATTTCGTACGGAGTTCGTATGTTAGATCGCAAGTCATCCAAGGTCTACATCGAGAACTTGAAGCCACGCGACTTTGTCCCACCCGAACCGTTCGTGTTACAGGGTCGTCCATTCATCGACGAGGACCACGATTTCAAAATGATTTCACCGCCCGGAAAGACTCCGTTGCTGATCGAGGCGAAGGTGCAGAGCAAGATTGCGGCAGAGAAGGGTAGCAACAACTTCAAAGCCGCCTGCGTCATGTTTGCTGGCGGCAAGTCTCAGAACGACGTAGTCAAACAACTGAAGATTCATAAGACCACCGCAAGTGACTATTACAAGTGGTGGGCGGAATCTCAAGCGAAGGAGGAAAACCAATGACGTTCCTACAACAGATCGAAGAACTGAAACAGACATGGAAGGTCTTGGTGCCTTCTATCGCAGCCCCGCCCGACAATACATTCGCGCGCTGGGTCAATGATTTCGGATACGAGGCTTGCGAGACCGCGATTCGCCGAGTCCCGTGGAGATTCCGCGCCGAACTGAACGACAACCAACCCGTAGAACCCAATCATGCGCACAAGTTTGTGACGCAGACGATGATCGGATTACGAAAGCGCAATGCGCAGACCGCCGCAGCAGCGTTGGAGGTGCGTCCATGAAGAACAAGTTGACGCCCCGCGCCAAGGAACTGTTGCACCAGATGCGCGACGAGAACGTACTCGACGGCATCGTTCCAAACCTTCGATCCCTCACACGGTACGCCAAGAAGCACGGCAAACTTGATGCCCACGAGTTAGCGATCCTGAAGGAAGACATCGACGACCTGTCGGACAACTTGGCGGAACTGGTATCCGTTCTGCGAACGCCAGCAGATGCCGAGAAAGAACTGCAAGCGGCCTTCGAGAAAGGCAAGAAGAACTTCAACCGCATGTTAAAGATTGCGGCTGGCGTAATGGGAGAACAGCGATGACGAGATTAGAACACATCCGAGAGATTCTCGAAGGGCACACCACCCTGCCCGCCAGCAAAGAGCGCGGCCAACTTGATAGCGCGATGATGAAAGCAACCCCGCTCACCCCACTGTGCCGCTGGGACTGTCTTGACATGGGCTGGTGTCTTGTACTCCCGCCAGAGTTGGCCAGCGAAGTTCAGGTCGGAACCCTTGTGTGGGCACGAGGAAACAGCGGAAATACAGAGCCCACGGTTCACGTCCTCGAACGGCAAGTCGCGTCCCGCACTTGGACATTCTTGGATAGAACACAGCGTGACGCTGAGTGGATTCGCATCTGGCTTGAAATCCAAGAGCAACGCGGCGAACCAGCAGAGCCAGTCGCTGCGCCGATTCCTGAACGAAAAGCCAAGCCAGCCGCGAAACCGAAGCGAACGAAAGCCGCACACAGCAAGAAAGCGGCCAACGTCGTATCAGAACACGCACTGTACGGCGGCATGACCAAAGTTCGCGAGGACTTTCCTGCCGAAGGAATCCATCCCGCAATCGTCGAAGATGTGATCGAAGTGGGGTGGAGAAAAAGACCGTGGGGAGGCAGCTACTACGCCATGCAACTCGTATTTTTGGTGGCGCACGAAGACGGCGAAGGCTTCTGGAGAATGCGCGCCAACTATGACGTGCGCGAGAAATTGCACAAGGCAATCGAAATTATCATGCGAAAACACGTAGAAGAAGGCAAGTTTGATTTTTCTGAATTAGTCGGGCACAGCGTCAACCTTGTCATCACACTGCGCACCAACAAAAAAGGTTCCGAATACTCCAGCATAACTGCACTCCTGAAAGTGCGGCCAGATCAAACCGAAATGGTTGTGCCGCGCCCAGAGACTGAGACCGCAGCATGAAGCGTCCACGAATATCACAATACGCTTCACAACGAGGAAAGCAGTAAATGAAAGGGAGGAAAACGATATGAACGAACAGCAACCAGAGCAACAACCACAACAAGAACAAGAGATTTTTTTACACGTCACGGCCAAAATGTGCGGTGACCAAATCACAACCCAAGGTTCTCAGGCGACGGTGTACTGCGGCCTGTCGTGCATGGTCTACCGCACTCGCGAAACCGCCGAGAAGGCCAGAGAAATCTCAGGCGGAATGGTGGTCAAGACGGTGGCGTCTGAACTGCGCCCTCGCAATCCTGATCCAATCAACGGCGACGACATTCTGTTGTGCCGCAGCGGTGGCCCGAACGATCAACTCGAACCCGCAGACCCATACGAATTCATCTTCTTGGGGCTGTCAGTGGCCGATCTGCCGCACAAGACGGAGTACGAGGAGACGCAGTACACAGAAGTCGGACCGTACACGCCCGAGCGAATGGTGTTCCCCAAGGAAATAGAAGAGTGGGTCACTACATTTGAACGGCAAAGCGGCTTGATCGCAACGCTCTAAAGGGATCAACATGGCCAGACCATCAAAACAATCGCGCGAGTTATTCAAAGGCGACATAGTTGGCGCGTGGACGATTGTTTCAGAGTCGCCCGTACGCACCGCCAAAGGATTGATGTGGACTTGCGCATGTCCGCAAGAGCACCACACGCAGATCGCGCACCACGACCTTCAGTTCGGAGTCGTCCCAACACAGTGTACCGAGTGCGCTGAACAAGCGCGGGTACAACGAGCAGCGGCCAAGATAGAAGAACGAGAACTCTCCAAAGTCTTGGCGAAAGAGTTAGCAATCGCGGCTTTGGAGAAATTGCACCAACCCGCCCCGGTCGTAGAGCAACAGGAAGTACAGGAGGAAGTAAATGCCAGCACCACTTAAATCACCACCGAGAACGTCTGACGAGACGCGCGCTCTTTACGAAGAGGAAATTGTTAAATCGAAAGTTGATAAGGACAAGTTGAGGTTCCTCAGCGACCTGTTGCAGTCGCAGGAACGTAGCGAAGAACGCGCCGAGAAATCCGCTGTATCTTTGCTTGCGACTATCACAGCGGAGCGGGATACGCTTGCGGCTCGTGTCGCCGAGTTAGAGCCAATCGCGGCCAGAGTTGTTGAACTGGAAACGTTCAAGGCAACAAATGACGAATGGCGTGCTGAACAAGTTCGCGCTCTTACAGAGGAGGCCACTAAGAAGTTATGGGCGGCAGAACGTTTTCGGAACGAAGCCAAGAACATCTCGGAGGAAGCCCACTCGAAGTTCGACAAAGCGGGATTACAGTCGTTGCTCGACTTTGTTCAGAAACTCATCGAGCAGTTCTCCATCCCAGAGCCAGACCCGACCGCGCTTCCGAACGGCATCAGTTCGCTGATCTTGACCTGCTGGGGTTATACGCCTACCCGAGCGACACTCATGCTCGGTTATGCCAAGACCTTTCCTGAGCCCAGTGAAGCGTATCGTCAGACGCTGCTCAGATACTTGAAAGCCACGCTGCCGTTGCAGCAGTTCGCGGGCATGGAGCCGCCTGCTCCAGTCGAGCACTTGAGAGAAAAAATCGAAGTGCTTCGCAGCCTCGGCCAAAAGTGGCCGGGAGTGTTGGCGGATATCGAGCAGGAGTTCACGCAACTACAAATCCAAAGGCAAGCTGAGTTCTTGCGGACACACACTGCGGAGATGATCGCACAGGAACACGATTCTGCCCTCAGAGGCGAAGGACGTACGCCGCTGGGGCAGCAAGCTCCTGTGTCCAGCGTGCCTCCTGAGTTGCATCTCGAAGGATGCTGCTGCCCGATCCATGCACCGGGTCTTAGACGCCCCAACAGTTTGGACGTGGTTGAGGAGTCGCTGTGAGACTCATTCCCTTGACTCAGGGGTATCACGCCCTCATCAGCGATGAAGATTACGAGCGCGTATCGGCTCACAAGTGGTGCGCCGATGTTGTGCGACGAAAGGACGGCTCTGTACTCAATGTTTATGCGCAGAGTAGGTCATTCGGCGACGGCAAAAAACGCAAACTGCACAGGTTCTTACTCGGAGTCACTAATCCGCACATCGAGGTAGATCATTGTGATGGGAATGGTCTCAACTGTCAGCGCAACAACATTCGCGCTTGCACAAAAAGGCAGAATAGCTGCAATAGACGGAAACCTAAACTCTCAACATCGAGCAGGCTGAAGGGCGTTAGTTGGGAGAAGGCGAGAAGCAAATGGAAAGTGCAGATAGCAGCCAATGGCGTTAAGAAGCACCTTGGGCTCTTCGCTGACGAAGTCGGAGCCGGACACGCCTATGACGCCGCAGCCAAGCGACTGCATGGAGAGTTCGCTGCGCTGAACTTCCCACCAAAGAAGCCAGCGGCTAGCGTACGCACAGCAGTACCAGAAAGAAGGCAGCATGACGAAACACATTGAGTTCGAATATTTGGAAGTGCCTGCGCAGGACGAGAAGTACCACACCGCGCAGGGCTGGGAAAAATATGGGATGCGGGGCGACCGCGATCTGCGGTTCGTGAAGTTACGCCGCGTGGTCAATGAGAAGAAGTCATGAAAACTGAAAAATGGTTCGTCGTAAAAAATGACGGAGACACGGCTGTCTTACATCGAGAGACAGACGAGGCTGTTGAAGAGGCCGAACTTCAACGCCCAGACAACACCACACCAAGTGAGTGGCATGAGTTGTGGAAGGTCGGGGCTTCTTTTGGTGATGATGAGTTCCACGACCGAGTGCATTTTGAAAGTGTGCGTCGTAAAGACGTTGGAGTTCTGAATGCGTCCGAGAAATGGTTAGTCGAAAGATGGAATCGGCCAGACCCTGCAAAGAAACATCGGCTTGATCGCCTGTACACACTGGCGCGGCCTGTGCTGGGTGGGATTAAGCAGGTGGACAGCAACGTTGTACTCTACGCCGAAGTCAGGCGTCTGTATGAAATTGACGCCCTGTCAGACCCGGAAGCGGCCACACGCTACATGCACGCGCTCGAAGATGTCGATAGTGCTCTGCTATTCATCTCGCAGCACATGAATGCTTGGACGGGACTGACCCACATGCAGGAGAGGGAAGTTTTCGCCACGCTCGATAAGCTGGAGCGGGAGGGATGGGCGTTCAGCAAGAAGGAGAAAGAGCAGGCATGAGCCTCGATCCCACATCTCATCGCAGGCAGAAACGCATCGGAGCAAGCAAGATGAGCAATGCCAACAAAGCTGCACGGGAACATCTCCAGCACTGGCTGCTGGAAGTGTTTCAACACTGTGCGAGTCGCTGTGAATCAGCGCAATCCCGCATCGACTTGCTCCTCACCTATTCGAACATCATTATTTTATGGCAATCAAAGTTTGGCTTGCAGATGGAACGAGCAGCATGGAACAGCGGCTACAAGCAAGAACTCTGTGAACTCGACCCCAACGGGATGCGGCAGATAGTTCACGTCTGTTGGGCCTGCCAACATTTTCGTGCCAAGGTGCGGCACCACGTCATTGAGTTGCAACACGGCGGCTTCTCCAACGATGCGGCCAACCTTGTGCCGCTCTGTTATGAGTGTCATGGTCGGATTCATCACTGGCTGATGTTTGATTTCGAGAAGTATCGAATTAAGCATCTGCTTGTGCACGTCGGAGTCATCACATACAAGGGCGAAATGTGCGCAATCATGGACGACCTATTACTCAACGCAATATCGGTGGAAGAGGCGAAGGGAGCAATGTTGGCGTTACTCGATGAGTTCATCGGCAGTTTCTGCCGACCGTGTGCACAGACCATGATTACGACAGGCACGAATGAGGCTGAGAAGTTGGCTCAGGCCACGGCAGAGTTCAACGCCTTGAGCGAGGCGGCGACACAGTGAATCCCGTTGCGGAGCAACTGTACGGCAAGCATATTTTTGACGTGATGGACTACATCGGCGAGAACTTCCCTCTCCTCGATGCGACCGCCGTCCTGACGCGAATGCTGGTCGATCTTAAAAACTGCCATGCGGAAACGGACACCGGGTTCATTAAGTGGGCACATTCGTATGTCCGCGGCACCGCTGACGATCTGCTGGACAGTCAGGTTTCGACCCTAGAAGAAGTGGTCGCACTCGCTCGGCGTCTTGATACGGGACCGAAGCCTGCGTTCATCGTGGAGCAACATCCCACTCGGCCAGAAGTTAGTTTCGTATTGATTGAGCGCGGACGCCGCGCACAACATGCAGTTTGGATCGTGCCGACTGACAAACTCGGCCTCGCGCAGATTCTGCACCCCACCGTGGAAGTGAAGTTCACAAGAATCGCCAATCGTCGGTATGCGTATTTGATTAAGCGATGCCAACAGCAAACCTACAACGGGTCATGGCGTACGGTCGAGCGTGATCTTTTGGCGATCTGGCTTGGCACCAGTTGGCCAATCGAGTCTCTGGACAGAAACTACTTGAACTATTTGCCGGAGAATCTGCGCGTGGATCGTCCGACGCGACAAGATGCGCTGGATCGCGCCATTCATGAGTTGTGGCCAGATAAAGACACGGTGGACTGGAAGCCGGATGCGCCCACAGCGGTGCCCCGCAATGACGATGACAACCCGATGACTAAGCCGCCCAGTGCGCATGATGTCAAGGTCAACCGCTGGCTCAACGACAAAGCCACGCTGAAGTTCGGCGCGGCACTCGAAGCGCAAGTGATCAAGGAAGCGATGGAAGCGTCAGAAGAGAAAGCCGCGACACTCCCGGTCGATGACGCCGCTCGAAGGCTGCGGGAAGCATGGGACTTAGATGCTTGAAACCAAAGCAGTTAAAAAATAGTTCAAACCAGCCTCCGATTTCTGCTCAATGTGGGAATAGCGGACAAGCCTATTGAGGCCAAAGAGTTAAGCGCAGAACGGACAGGGTGGACAGCATGGATGTGCGTCCCCCTTGAGAGAAATGATTTACAGCAGGAGGGCGCGATCTGCGCCGGGAGGAGAGCAATTGATAATCCAAATTTTGGTCGAAGATAGTTTGCAAGAAGCGTACGAATCGCCCGGAGGCAAGCAAGCCGTTGAAGGGGCAGTTCTGAGGACGCTGTTTCAACTGAGGGACACGATGCAGGACAGGATTTCTAGACAATCGGTTCTCAGCCGTGGGTTCAGAGGTACTGACAAATCATAACGACTTCGAGAGGCCGTTGCAGGGCATTTTTGAGAGACACAAAACTCCAGTCGCCCTGACAGGACTTCGGCATTTCTCGATCATAGCGGGCGCGGCATTTCACCGCGTCCCGCATCTTAATTTTGCGTCGGTTCATTCCATGTTCTCGACGCGAACGCGGGCACGCGGACTACGGTCGCGCCCCGCAGACATTGAGACTGCCGAGTGGTCACGACTGGGTATCGTGGCGAGGAAAACTTGGCAATAGCGGAACATGGCTTCAAGCCGTTGTTTCGCTACCTATTTGACATCGGTCAGGTTTAGGTCTCGTCAACCATACTGACCGCCAGTGAGGGCTCTGTCGCGAGATACGACGGAGCCTTCGCGACTTTTCAGCAACACCAAGCCGCAACCGATGAATGGGCATCGGGCTCCGACTTTAGTAGTTGTGTCCGGGATGAAGTTGGAGCAGCGGCGTTTTTGGAAGTACCCGCCATGATGGCGGCATAGAAAGTGAGGAGAGTATGAGTTCAGTGAGGGAACGGATGTCAGTTGAAGCAGGCCAGAATCGCGGTCTGAACACAGACCACAGCAATGATGTTTTTGGAAGTCTGGTGGTCACCAACAAGGTCGAGAACGCGAAGGCAGTCTCTTACCTAGTTCGATGCGCGATCTGTGGCTGTACCGGGCAGCGCATTACACAGCAGCAGTTAGAAGACCCAAAGTTCGTAGTTAAATGCGCGAATTTAGGGTGCGGCCAACAATCAGCACCACGAAGTTATGACGCCAGTGTCGAGCAGCGGATGAGACAGGACATTATTCAGTCTCCGCGCGCTCGTGCAGAACAAGTGGCCCGCGAGGCTGAGGTGAAGCGGTTAGAGGAGGAAAACAATGCTTCAACGAACTCGTAATCGCAGAGTGAACGATCCAACATTTCTTGAGTATTTGGCGGATCAAGCCAAAGAGCAGGCAGCGATAAAAGCCGAGCAAGATGCCTTAGCCGCAGCCGCAGACGCGGCAGACCCGATGAAGGCTTTCCAGAAGGCAAGTGATGCAGAGGCACAGACCGTTCTTGAACTTCTGCGAACGTCTTACATTCCAGAATCACTTCTTGCCGTCGAAAGACTGAACGGTAGAGTGATCGCCAACGAGCAAGCGGCCATCAACAATTGGCGTTTCTTCGCAGCAAACACGCCGTCGTTCAAACCTGAGTACATGGGACGCCCGCTGCTTGATGCTGCTGAACGTTCGCAGATCATTCCGACCGCGCCAGCGTACACGACGCTTCACAACTTGATGCTTCAATACGGCGCGTATCCAGACGAGCCTGTGCAAGTAGTAGCCCCGGCTCCAGTGGAGGAACTTCCCCCGGTCTTATCGCGCAGTGAGCAGGCCGTGATCGACCATCAGCGTTATTGTGAGGAAATCATCGGCCATGACGAATCGGGGAAAGGGTGGACTCTGCAAGAAGTCGATGCCCTCCCAAGCAAGGAAATGCTCAGGCTTTTGCGCCTGTTCGAGCAGGGACACAGAGGATCGAACTTGCTAACGATCCGTCGAGAGATTCTCGATATCAAGCAGCAGCAAGATGCCGAGAAAGCACGTCAGGCTGCTGAGGAAGCGCAGTAACAGCCGCATAGCGGCATGAGAGAGGAGATTTACAAATGGATTTACAGCAAATCAATCAGTTAACTCGTGAGTCTGTAGCACGTCTCACGAGTGAGGCTTATTTGGAAGCCTTTAATTCGCCGGACACAGGCAAACAGTTCGCTGAAAAAATCAATACGCTGGAAAACACTCCACGCGCAGCAACAGGTCGTCCGAGAGGCAACGTCCGAGGCGAAGAGTCTTCAGCCGTAACGCCAACTCCGGGCTTCGATCCGTCATTTGACGATCAGCCGAATCAGCCCGCAGCAGCAGTTCCGGCACAGCCAGCAGCCGCAACGTCCGCGCAGCCAGCAGCGGCATCCGCAGCCGTGGACGAATCGCTGCCAGAACTCGTGCATGAATATCAACCCGTGGATCGCAACGGTCGCCCGGTTGGTCACAAGCAGTCATTCAAGTACCGAACACAAGCGGAACTGATCGAGAAGCTGACCAAGGCACATTCGGATGCTTCCGCTCACATTCGTGAACTGTCCCGGAATCGCAGGTTGGAAGAGATTGCTTCAGCAGGCCCGACTGCAAAGAACGTCATGCCCTCCACAGAAGTACCGAAGACGATGGAGGAACTTGCAAAAGAATTGCTTGAGCAGCGGCAGGCCAACTATCTCTTGAGCGTGCGCGAGGCACTCAATACGTTCAGACTCAGCAACAAAGAGTGGGCAAAGTATAGCGGCGACCCCGAGAATGCAAAGTCACTTGTGTTAGCGATTTCCCGCGCAGGAGACGATCCTTCGTCGGTTGAGTCTTACACCCGCGCTTTTGCTGCGATGAAAGATTTATTGCAGCCTGTGGTCGTAGCGGAACCAGCATCAACTCCCGCTCCTGCCCCGGCTCCAGTTGTGGCAGCACCAGCCGTACGTACCGCACCGAGTGCCGGGATTGCAACGGGCTTCTCCAATGCGGATTCCACATCCGATGACTTGTTCGTCGAGCCAACCAAGGTTGCAGGCGTAAAGATTGTAATGCCTGACGGCAAGACTCAAGTCATGACGCTTGCCGCCTACGACCGACTCGGGACAGATGTGCAAAAGCGCATCCTTCGCAATGCGGCCAACGCGAACGCGGTGGAAAGTTTGTATCTCGCCGAGGACGCAGCCAAGAAGTTGCGTCGATGACGACACGGGAAGACTAAATCATGCCAAAGGGATTTTATAAGCGCAAACTGCGTCAGGGGTATATCGACGACGCAGGTATTGGGCACATACCCCTGACGAGAAGCATGTGGGCTCTGTGCGATGCCCATTGGTGGCACTATCTCTCGCAGTGGAACTGGCACGCAAAATACGACGCGAAGAATGGACGCTGGTACGCACAACGTTATCTGCCCAATGGCAAGCAAACCATGCACCGCGCCGTCATGGGTGAGCCCGAAGGCATGGAGATTGACCACATTGATAGGTCACCAGAAGGCGGACTCGATAATCGTGAAGAGAACCTTCGAATAGCAACACACGCTCAGAACGGATGCAACTCCAAACTGAGAACAGATAACAGCAGCGGTTTCAAAGGCATTTATTTCGAAAACCGAGTAGGCAGATGGCGGGCTCAAATATCGCACAACGGTAAGAGGATTTTCCTCGGCTACTTCGACACGCGCGAGGCTGCTGCCCAAGCCTACAACGAGGCTGCTCTGAGGTATCACAAAAAGTTTGCAGTGCTGAACCCACTGCCACAAGCGCAGATTACCGCTTAAAGAAATTTTCGGCTCTGGAGAAAGCCAACAAAGTAAATCGGCACGAGCCGAAGAAGGATAAACCACAATGAGTCTCGACCCAACCACCGTTACACCCGGAACCACCGCAGCACCACTGCCCACGCCCGTGGCAACACCGAACACCAACACGCCTAGCGGAGCCACGGCTGCGCCCGACAACTCCAATGCGCCGGATACCGACACTCAGGCTGCGGCCAGTATGCCTGCTGCGCTGGTGAACAACCCGCAAGTTCCGTCGCAAAAAATCGCGGCACAAGTGGATGCAAATAAAACCTCGCCCGCCCCTGCCCACACCATGCTCTACAACAAAGCAATCGAAATGACTGGCGGACAAAGATACTCGACTAGTGTCGATGCAGATGGCAACACCGTTCGTACGCCAATCGAGCCGAAGCCGTGGGCTTTAGGACTGGCACTCGCGCTCGATGTGCTCAGTGGCGGACTGCAGGGCTTGAGTGCTACTGGACCGGGTCGTTTTGGCAAGGCTGCAGAAATTGGTGCGCAGGCTGGCGCAAAACAGGCCGCTGCCGTGACGCAGGCGAACGCTGCGCAGGACGAACAGGCTCGTGCCGACCAAGACCAAAAAATGGCCGTGGTCAAAAACAATCTTCAGATTCGACAGATGGCACAGAACGTCGGCAAGCAAGACTTGGAAATGAACCAAGCCTACGTGCAGAGTCTGGAACCCCAGATCAAGATGATCGAGAATCATCCCGATCTTATCAAGGCCGACATTCCCGAAGACAAAGTTCAAGAGAATCTGGCCAAGTATCCAGTCACGGCTTTCATGTACCTGCCCCACGGTGAACCGTTCCCGATCATGGACCCGGCCACCGGGAAGCAGAAGGAAGTCAACGGCACTCCAGTCTGGGGACACAACTACTACGTTGTGGACGCCAAGGCGAAAGGGCAACTGACCAAAGAAATTCAAGATCAGGGTTACAAGATCGGTAAATTCCGTGGGCCGGATGGGTCGCGTATCAACGTGCCCGAAGGTTCTGAATATCCGATGTCAACCATCGCGCAGTACGGTACCCAGTACGCGCGGATTCAAACCAGCGAAGAGATGCTGGATCGGCACGCGGATGCTTTCCTTGCCGACAAGGCACAGCCACGAGAACCCCTCGCAGATTGGGCTTCAAAAGACTCTCGCAACATGCAAGCCGTCGATGACTACTCGCGCTTCATGGGCGCAGGTGCACCAGACCAAGTGTTTGGTGCGATGCTTGCCAATGGTGCGGGACAGTCGGCGCAACTGCTGATGCAGCACATGGGTGTGACGACCGAAGATGTTCGCAAGGCAGAAAACCAACGCCTCGCAGAGCACGCCGAGGCACTCGCGTCAGGCAAAGCCGAAGCGGTCACTCCCGACACAATGGGCAAAGCATTAGCCCTCCTGAATGACCCTACAGCTACTGCCGACCGAAAGAAACAGGCGCAAGGCGTGGTGGATGGATTCAATAAACAGGAACAGCAAAAGGCTGACAACGCTGCCGACGCTGCTGCGGCAAAAGAAGACTACAAACAGAGTCTTCGCGATCAGCGCACATACGGCTATGTTGAGGATCAGAACGGCGACGTTTACCACGTTACTCGCTGGCAAGCCGATCACATGCCGAATTATTCGGCGCAGACGTTCATCGAGAAGAAGCCTTCGGATATTTCGGCAGATCAAAAAGCCATCAAGCCGATTAACGACATCCAGAACAACATCAACGGATACCGTACCGCGAACGCCGCGTACGATGCCGCAGCCAAGTCGAACAAGGTGAATGTTGCTGGCGACCGCAGCAACTTGACTACCATCTTCTCGGCTCCAGCCATCACCGATGCTGCTGCGGCACATGCAGGCGTAGAAGGGTTTGGTATGACCATTCCCACTCTTGCAGCCGACCTGAACAAAGACTTGGCCAAGAAGGTTCTCAATGCGTACAACGCCCTGAGCCCTGAAGGCAAGACGATGGCAGATTCATATGCACGCATGCGAGGCGCAATCCCTGCTTACGTCAAGGTCATCACCAACGCAGGCCGTGGAAGCAAGGAACAACTCGACATCGAGTTGCAGAACATCATGCCGCCCTACTTCAACCAGAGCGACATCGGTCACCGTATCGAAACGTTCCAAGGCAACTTGGATACGCAGAAGGCGGGCTTCCCGAAGAACCTTGCTGGTTCGCACTTCGTGCCAACATCTGGAGCGAGTGCTCCGACTGCCCAGACGCATAACTTCTCGTTGAGCGCATGGCAGAAGGCAAATCCAACAGGCGATGCCAACGCTGCGAAGGCTGCGGCTCAGAAACAAGGTTTGACGGTAGTTCAATAAGGAGCGCGTATGCCCGACACAACCATCGATTTATCAGCGGGGCTTGTTCCCAAACAGAACAACCCTGCACAACCTAATCAGCCGCCAGCGCAGGCGACCGCGCCTTCAACAGCGATTGACTTGTCGGCGGGACTCGTCCGAAAGGATACGTCTACCGATCAATCGAACGCCACCACGACCGCTGCGACTAATGGTCAGCCAGAGAGCACACTGAGCAAGGCAGGCACTGTGGCCGAAGATGTCGGTGCAGGCATTGTCAAAGGTGCGGGACAGACGGTGAACACGGTCAGCAGCGTTCTCAACAAAATTCCCGTAGTCGGAAAGTATCTTGCTCCGACCGAAGGAATCAACGCAGCCACGGAAATAGAAACCCCGACTAATACAGCGCAGAAAGTTGGCGTTGGTGCCGAAGGTATCGCAGAATTTTTCCTTGGCGATGAAGCTCTGAAAAGCTTGTCCATCGCAGAACGGCTCGGAATGGCTTCAAAGGTTGCGAAACTTGCGGAGAGCAATCCGGTCATTGCAAGAATCATTTCGGGCGGTTTGAATGCAGCCCGCACAGGTACAACGAGTGCCGCGCAATCTGCGCTGCATGCTCCCGAAGGTGAACGTGGCTCTGCCGCATTGTCGGGAGCGGAATACGGGGCCGCAGGTAGTGCGGTTGCCGATGCCGCTGCTGCGGGCATATCCAAGATGATCCCGATGACGAAACAGGGTCTGTTCAAACAAGCCGAGCAAGAGTTAGCAGAACAATTGTCAACGAGACGCAACGCCGCAGGAGCCATAGAAGAGGCAGCGGCCAAAGCCTCCGATGCTGCTAGAGGGGTAACATTTCCATCCGCGAATGCTAGCGAAGCCAGCACGTTTCAGCAGGCAGCACAGGAGATAAAAAGCCACTTCAATCCCGTGTTTGATGCGTTGAGGGAACAATCTGGCGGAATTCTAAATCACGAGACAGGACGGTTCGGTCCGAACGGTTTTGATGATGCAGTCTCACAAATCAAAAACGCCAAGAAGATCATTTACAGTCCGAATCCCGCCAGCACGGACGCATTGAAGCAGGCGGAAACCGAACTAGCCGAAGGTAACAAAAAGCTGGAAGATTTATTCGGCAAGAACGATGAATACGCGAATGCAAAAGCCGCGTGGTCAAAAGCAAGCACGCTGGAAGAGTTGCACGATTCGATTGATAAGTCTTTTACGGAACCATTCGGTGTGAGGGATTCCGGCATCACTCGCGGCTCCTTGGGAGAAATCAACCCTAAGAAGTTTGTTGCTAGAGCGAACAAAGCCATCGACGCAATCGGTCCCGATAAGTTGAGAGCGGCCATGGGGAAAGATGCTTACAACGACCTGTTTACTGTTCGATCCGAGATGGACAACATGCTTTCTGATGCGGCGTACGGTAAGCAGACAGATCGTCTTGTCCGCGAGTATGCCAGCAATCTTCCTAAAGGTTCTCCGATGCGTACGGCAGGTTATGCATTTTTGACCGCCTTGGCAGGTGCAGGCATCGGCGCAACGGCAGGAGGCGTCAAAGCAGGATTATCCAACGAAGAGGTTTCCGCGGGTGCGGCTCAAGGCGCGGTGATGGGTGGAGTGCTTGGGGCTTCGGCTTCTTTGCCAATTTCAGCGGTTCACTGGCTGTATACACATCCAAGTCAAGCCGTCGCTGTGTTGAAGGCGGCAAAGGGTGGGGCACAGCCAGCAGCGCAGGCTGCGAAACAAGTCGCTGCGCAGGCAGTCACACATGTCTATTCGCCAGAAGATGAAACGTTAATTCCAGTGCAGTAGACCCAGTCAATAAATAAACAAAACCGAAAACACACGACCGACGGCATTTCTGAATGCGCCTCTCTTCTCGCAGACAGGTTGATGCGTCGGTCTTTCTATTTTCAAAGGCACGAGCAACACATCGCGCAACCAGCGCACGGAGGCACATGCATGTCTATGTAATCACCAACACGGTGAACGGAAAGATTTATGTGGGTCAGCATTCGGGCGACAACCTTCAGAAGTATCTGAATCGCCGTTGCAACATGGCTCTGCGAGGCGTAACTCGTACGGTTCTCATTGATAGGGCTATACGCAAGTACGGACGGCAGGCGTTTGTCATTCAGTCCTTGGTCAATCCTATCGACAAACCTCAGATGGATGGTTTGGAAAAGTTCTTCATCCGTACGTTTGAGTCGCGCAATCCCGAGATTGGCTACAACATCACGGCGGGCGGTGGCGGGGCTTTGGGTGTCGTAAGCACGCGCAAGGGCACCAAACAGAAGCCACTTTCTGAAGAGACTCGACGCAAGATTGGATTGGCTCATAGGGCTCGAACCTTCACCAAAGAACACCTTCTGAAGTTAAGCAAAGCGAACAAAGGGCAAGTTCCATGGTGCGCGGGTAAATCGGCATCGACCGACGCGGTCGTAAAGAGAATAGCCGACGCCACAAGGCATCGTATGGCGAACATGTCTGCCGACGAAATGCAGGCGCATGGCGAGAAGATTACGAAATCCAAACTTGGGCAAGTGCGCACCGATAGCAAGTCGGGAGTCGCGGGCGTTCGTTGGGATAAGCAACACAGCAGATGGCAAGCAGCCATAAGCGTTCGCGGAGTTAAAACCTTCCTTGGCAGGTTCAAGGACAAGAACGACGCCATAGCCGCACGAAAGGCCGCAGAGGAACAGTTATGTCAAGTAGCAGCGTAGCAAATCCAGAGATGCAGAACCCAGATGTAGTGATTGGCGCACAGCAATTTCCGAACCCCAAAGGCATAGTCCCACAAGCAGACGATGAGATAGAAAACTCTGCTCCTACCTATGCGGGCACTCCATTGACAGGTGGCGCAAGGATGAATGTCGATAACGCCAGTGGCGCAACATTCGATACATCAAATCCTCCTCGCGCCCAGTTACTTCCCGCACAAGCGCGGCATTTGGACATCAAGCAAGGGCCGCTTTTACCAATGCCGAAAGAACGTCCGATTGATGTAGATACGGGATACAGAGAAACTCCTGACTCTCTGACGACTACTGGATATACGACGCAGCCCGCACCTATACCAAATCATTCGCGTGTCGTCGCTTATCCGAATGGCGCACACGTCGCCTTTCCTGATTCGCTCACCGCACAGGAGTTTTCTGCGGCTGCAAAACGAAGCTGGGATTTCTTGAAGAACGAAGCAGTAGGTGCAGGCCAAGCGATAGTCGGCCTGCCCAGCGCAATCGCAGACAGCGTGACAGTCGCACCGACCCCTGAAGAACAGAAGTCGCTGGGCGTTCCCGCTAATCCTACGTTGGCTCAGAAAGCTGCACTTGCTTTGTATCGCAACCTCTCGGAGCCAATTGCGAATGCGGCTCAGTTCTATGGAACGCTGGTAAAACACAACCAATCGCTCATAGACGCGATTCCGACCGACGTACTCGCGCAGGGACTCGGAGCCGGAGCCGGAGCGGCAGTTCTCGGAAAAGTGCTGGCCCCGAGCGAAGAAACGACCGGAGTCACAGCCAAGCCAGCAGTAAAACCAACTTCTTTGAAGCCGATTGCGGCACCGCTTGCAGGAGAAGTAAAACCTGTTGCACCGCTCAGTCCTGAATCGAGGGCAGCCGCTGCGTATCTCGCCAAGAACCGCGCAACGCTACCGACAGATGCGGTTGAAGAAGTCGCAGGTCAAGCAGACCGACCGAAGGGTGAAATCAACATCGGAGGCAAAACCTCTGGGCCCTCGATCCCTGAGGCCACAGCCACGCCGGGAGAAATTCGCGCATACATCAAACATGCGTATCCAGACGCAGCGGATGCCGTTCTGAAAGACGAGAAGCCGGAAGTCGCAACCAGTGAAGATGTCAACAAAACTGCCGAGAAAGCGGCCCAAGGTATTCAGGCGCGTGTCGAGTATTCCAAACAAGCTGGAGATTTGATTGACACTCATCGAGTGGATGTGTCGTCGGACAACGGCGGACCACGCGGCCACTTGACCGCAATCGAAGACAAAAGCAATCCCCGTACTTGGACTATCGATACAGCACAGATATCGCCCGAAGGGACAGGTGCGGGACTTCGTGCGTACACCGAGTTGGCAAAGCAAGCGAAACAACAAGGCGCAGAGCTTCAGTCAGGCTCCGTGGTTTCGGACGCCGCGCAACGAGTCTGGGACAAATTAAAAGGTCAGGGATTTGACGTTCACGAGGTAGAAGGTTTGGGCGGTAAGACGTATCGCATTCCTGCCCCTGAGAAAAAACCGCCACAGTTCGACCTTACCGACGACTGGAAACATGCTGCTCAAGACGCTGAGATGAAGGCGGCACCACCGAAGACCAATGCAGCCACAGCAGGCCGTAGTGTCGGAGCGGCCTCAATAAACGACCTCGAAACCAAGCCAGACGTTCCGGCTTTTTATTCGAAGGCCGAGCAGGTAATTAACGAAAAAGTTCCCAACAACGCCTCGGGTGACGCTATCAAGTCGCTCTTGCAGAACAACGGCGTCAAAGCCGAAGAGATGAAGTGGGCGGGCCTAGATGACTTTCTGAAAGACAAGCCCAAAGTGTCGAAAGCCGACCTTCAGCAGTTCATCCAAGAAAATCAGATTCAGTTGAGGGACGTTGATCTGGGCAAGACCCAACGGTTCACCACGAAGCCCAATGTAGAAGAAACCGCGCGCGCAGGCGGCGAACCGATGGTTGATGTCATCGACCCGAAGAATGGTCAGGTTCGTTTTACGGGCGTTCCCAAAGATGCGCAGGATTACATGTCCGAACTCGGTCAAGGACTTTCCTCGGCAGAAGAATTTGAACTTAATGACTTGCACTCGACGACGCACGCCGTAGATCAAGCAAAGATAAATACGCGCAATGTGCTCACAGCGTTTGGTGTGGACTCCCCACAATACGCAAATGCGGTTGCACGGCAGCGTGAACTTGTAGACGCCTATACGGGAGGCAAGGATTACGAGACCGTCAACGACGCCAACAACGCCCGCATCATTGAACTGGAAAACAAAGCCAAGCAAGGTGCGACCGACCTGCCTACGAAGTACGACAAGTGGACGTTACCGGGCGAAAGAGAGAACTACCAAGAGAAACTTCTGACGTTGCCGACACGCACCACGCCTGAACGCTTGGCAGTGATTAACGAATACAACGACGCGGCAAAAGCCCGAGATAATTATGTGCTTAATGGACAGCTTGTCCCCGGCGATGTGGAGATTCGTTTTCAGGACGCCCAGCAAGCCATGCACAAAGAGGCACCGGGTTCAAATCCAAACTACACGAGTCCGCACTGGGGCAACGAGCCCAACGTCGTCGCACACGTACGTTTCAGTGACCGCCCCGCAGTAGACGGCAAGAAAACGCTCTTTATGGAGGAGGCACAATCCGACTGGCATTCGGAAGGTCGTCATGAAGGGTATCGTGCGCCCGTTGATCTAAAAGAACTTTCGCGGCAACTTGACAATGCGAACGATGCTTATCAAACCAAATCAAAGAATTTGGCCGCAAACCCGAACGATGCTCAGGCGAAGGCTGATGCACATGCTGCTTTTCAAGAAACGCAGCGGCTAGAAAGAGCATATAACGCAGCGACCGCACAGCGCGGCGTGCCCGACGCGCCATTCCGACAAAGCTGGCATGAACTGGCGATGAAGCGGATGCTGCGGCATGCCGCTGAGAATGGATACGACCGTCTAGCATGGACGACAGGCGACCAGCAAGCCGACCTTTACAACTTGGCCAAGCACATCGGGAAAATAGAATACGATCCCGAGCAAAACGAACTTCGTGCGTACGACCCGAAGGGAACAAAGGTGCTCGAAGAAAATGTGGACCCGACCGAAAAGGAACTCTCGCCCTACATCGGGCAGGAACATGCCAAGAACTTGGTGAGCCAGATCGAAAACTACGAACCCGGCCCGAATGAAGAGTCGTTGTGGGATTCGTATTCACAGGATTATGGAATCAAAACGAAAGAGGACGGCGAGACCGGAGAGGAACAATATTGGGTGACCACTTCCTACGGAGAAGACGAAGGACCATTCCATTCTGAAAACGCCGCACAGGATTACATTCACGACGCGGTGCGAGATTCCGTGCAGTCGGCCATGGAAGATGACAAATCCGAACTGCCGTCAATCAACAATCTGAACGAGCACAAAGGTGGTGAGTTCCATCGTCTTTTGTACGACACGATGATTCCCAGTTTCTTGAAGAAGTATGCCAAGAAATGGGGAGCGCAAGTCGGTACGACAGAAATCAAGGGCATGGGAGTGCCGCTGAAGGTAAGCAAGGAACAGATGTTCTTGCAGACCATTTGGGCGGCACATTCAAGAAGTCGGGCACAAACCAAAAGGTCCACTCGATTGACATCACTCCGGCCATGAAGAAGTCCGTCATGAAAGAAGGGCAGCCAATAGCGAAGGCAGAGCAGCCATCGTGGCAGGATATCGCCCTGAGCAAGTTAGGAAATCAAGCAGCATGACCACGTTCATAGCCTTCATGACGTTTGGCGTCGTCGCGGTCACGGCATCCGCCTTGGCAGCCGTCAAGTCCCGAGCAGATCGGCAGTAAGGAAGGAACGCATGGCAGACACTCAAGAATCATTTCCCCAAGCTACAACCGGCCTCAACACAACTATCGCGCAAGCAGCACAGGCCGCGTTGCAGTCCACTCCTGCACAGCCAGCGCAACCTGTGTCAGCACAGTCGTAACTCAGTGTTCATTAAGGAGGACACATGTCAAATATTTACGGCAAGCCGCTTCCCAAGATCGAAGCGACAGGAATCGTTCGCAACCTCGCATTCGTACTTCAAAACCCAGAAGTACGCCATACGGAGCGGCAAGCCGCACTGAAGTCACTCACCAAGTTCGCTGCGCAGGGAGACACAGCAGCGGCCACGATTGTTGAGCAGTTCAAGGCGACCAAGCAAGAACTCGTCGAACGGCTAGAAAAACCGCCCAAGACTTTTGGCAAAGAACGCGAGAAGTACTTGCGGCGTCTCGCAGAGTGGTTTCGAAATCGAACGGAGGCGTCATGAAGATGATTGAGCTTACGCAGGGCAAGGTCGCCACGACACAGCCGTGAAGGCTGCCAGAGCCTACAACGAAGCGGCTCTGAAATATCACAAACAGTTTGCAGAACATGCTGCCGACTCAAGAACAAGCCGCAATCGCGGCATAGAAGTTTTCAGGACTCCCTTCCGCGACCGCGTGGGGGCTTGTCCAGTTTCAAAAGCGCAGTCGCAACGAAAGGAATTACAACAATATGGCAGATACACAGCAGTCCTTCCCTTCCGCCACAAACGGCATCGGGAAGTCGCTATTCATCAAACTGAGCGGGAATTTTCTTTCCAACGCGAACCCGGAGCAGTCTTCAGGCGCATTAGTCGGTGGAAACAACACCTACAAGGTCACCTTGTCGGTTGCAAATAGCAATGCGACAACCGGAGTTTACGGCACCGTCGCAGTCACCGCGAGTCTCTATGACTTGGCCGGGACATTCCAATCCATCGCAGGATCGGTCACCGCAGTTAGTTACAACGCTGCTGCGACCACCTTCAGCGGAACTCAGGAATCGTATCCTGCTCCGCAAACTCAGGTCGGCGTAGTTGCAACCGTTGGCAGTGTGTCGTACACCAACTCGGCTGGCGTTGCAGTCATCACGCCTGTGAATCCGGGTACGGCCATCATTGAGTTCGAATATCCGTTCGGTGGCAACGACGAGAACCCGACGACCAGTTCGTTCCCGCAAGAACAGGACTTCATCTACTCGCAGGTGATCGTCACTGTCGTACCGTAAACGAAATCGGCGTCTGCCAGACGTAGCCCATGGGTGTGGAGGAGACTCCCATCTGTGGGCTTTTGATTTGAGCAGCGGCCAACCAAAGTTGAGGAGAGAAACAGGATAGGAGGGAAACACAATGACTCAGATGAATAACGCGGACGGCGATCTGCCCGTTCAACGAATCGACAACATGGATTTCGGCGCGACTGAGCCAGCGCACTGGCTGACATCAATGCATCCGCGCCTCAATGAACTGGTGCCCGTGCAGGATGGGCACATCAGAAATCTTCAAACATTGATCTTTAACCGTGAGGCCGACAAACAAATGCGTATCCGCGCACTTGCACAACTTAGACTTTACGCAATTGAGGATTCCAATCTGGAAGCCACCGCTGTACTGCGTCAGTGGGAAGAGTGCGGCCTCGTCATCGAACCGTAACTCTGAGAACTAGTCATGAAACGTCTTTTCATACGCTTTAAGCCTTTCCATGATCTGACAGGGCAAACATTTGGACGGCTTCGCGTCCTCGCATTCAAAGGTTTCACCGAGAAGACGCACCGCAGCCAGTTCTTGTGCGCCTGTGAATGTGGCCAGATCGTTATCACGCTCGGCAACTCATTGGTGTGTGGAAAAGCCCGCAGTTGTGGCTGTGTAGGCAAAGCCAAAATCGCCGCTCGTAATCGACAAGGCAAAGGCATCGTGCGAGGGCCGCGCCACAAGACAACTATAGAAACCTGAACGCCTCTGGGAGGAGCGCGGCAATCACACAAACACCAAGCCCCGCCTCTTCGGAAGCGGGGCTCTATTTCGGCGTCTGGGCTACAATAGCCTCCGTTGTCATTCTTGAGGGGGAATCAAATGGGAAACCTAGCAAGTGCGCTTCAGGAACTACGTGCGGAGCGCAAGCAAATGCTGTCACAGGTCGAAAAGTTGGATCAAGCAATTTCCGTGATCGAGTCGTTAAACGGCTCGGCAACAATCCATCAGGCAAGCCAACCGACGCGAGTAATATCGGCAGCTTCACGGCGCAAGATGGCGCAGGCGCAAAAAGCGAGATGGGCTAAGGTTCGTGGGACATCACAGCCAATAGCACTAGCGAAGGCAACGGCCTCGGCTCCGGTGAAGCACACCATGTCAGCCGCAGCCCGCAGGAAGATCGCAGCGTTTCAACGTGCCAGATGGGCGAAAATAAAAGCTCAACAGAAGAAGGCTGCATAGTCAGCCCGCCTTGCTGTATTGTGACTCCATCAGTTTAGTCGCCAGAGTAACAGGAACGATTCACATCTTCGCCGAGCACCAGTGTGAGAAAGAAGGGTGAACTTCATCCGCCGAACAGACTTGGCACGACGCATGTGATATAAGAGCCAGTCCTGATGGAGGGAAGGCTAATGCGAGGCGAGAAGAAAGAAAAGTGGATGGCACTTTGCGAACAGGCTGCCAACGAACAAGACCCTGAAAAGTTAATGGTACTCGTTGCAGAGATTGACCGCCTTTTGGGCCGAAAAGCAACAGCGTCTCGGAAAACGAGAGCCCAGCGCGCAAACTGAGACTTAGAGTCACAATCCGCTGCGACGGCAGAATCTTCCCGTCATTCCTTCGAGGGGCGTACACTGGGGAAGTTACCTGCCCCATCGCTGACCCGCGTTGTTCTTGGATGGCTCCTTGAAGCGCGGGTCTTTCACTGGGCCGGAAACTCGCGAAAAAAAAATTCCTTTTGTTAACCGCTGAGGTAGTACGGTGTTTAGGGTATCGCACACTTTTCAGCCGCGTGAAATGATTCCTGACAGGGGCGTACATGCTGGAAAGACGAATCCGCGAACTGTGCGCTCTGGCTGTCACAACGCAAGACGCGGCCACCCTGCGTTGCATTATGCAGGAACTCAGGGACGCGCTGCACGAGCATAACGAAGACCTTAAGCGCATCGTTGCCGAATATCCCTTCCTGCTTGATGATCTAAGCAGGCCAGCCGCGTAAGACGAGTTTGGCGGATCAGGTCTTCCTTGCAGAGACATCTCGCTGCTGTGCAGCCGCAATTCTGGCGACATGGACAATTTCAACTTCGCCGTCAAAGAGTTCGCATACTTCCCCTGCCTTGGCACCGCACCGAGGGCAGGTTAGCGTCATCGGGCTAACGGCTATATGCTCGGTACTTTTCGGCTCCATTTTGACGATGTACCACGCTTGCCACGTTTGGTTCTGTTTCCTACTGAACATTCCGAAGAAGAAAATAGTGCTAGTATTTTCGCGTGTCACGAGCAGTGACAGCGAATGGAGAAGCGATCTGGGCGTCGATCCTTCATACGTGAGCAGAGTTGCTCGGGGACGGCGTCAATCCGAGAGCATTGAACGGGCAATCATCTCAGACAATCGCATCGAGAAACTGCGACCGAAACTAAAACCAAACCCCTCAGCGGCTAACCAACCAAGCGAACCGATTCGCGGCTTCAAGCACGCGAAATCCTTGGGTACGATACCGAACCCTAATAAACAGGTTTTGCACCGTCGAAAGGCGAGTAAAATAGCATTGTTACTTTTCTCATCCTTCCGCCGCGCCCTTCTGGGCGACGGTTCCTTGCGAAAATTGACGTACGTCACGTAGGGAGCCGGAACGGCTGTCGCACACCTCTATCCGGCTCGATACGAGAGCGAAGGTGCGTTTCCGTTTGAGCGCATCTGCTCAGAGAGGAAACGACCATGAGAGCCGACTATGTTTGGGATGAATCGTACAAGGCTGCCATCCTCGAAACTGACGATGAGAAGCTGCCAAATCGCCTCCATGCAGCAAAGGGCGCAATTGACGCCCGCCTTCAGGAAATGCAGACGGACCATGGAGGTACACCCGAAGAACGGCAAGCTATCACGGATGCGCTTGCTGGACTGAATGTGCTACGTAGAGAGTTAGAAAGACGCTCTCAGGAAACCGGTTCGAGCAACGCTTGAATCTCGTCAACCACACCTGCGAGTTTAGACTTCGATACTACTGCACTAACGCCCGCAGACAACGCTTCATTGGTGAGTTGAGGCGTGTCGAAGTTGGTGAACATCACTAAGGGTAGAGATGGGAACAAGCCTTTCAGTACCCGAGCCGCCTCAAGGCCATTCATCACTGGCATTGAAAGGTCGAGCACAATCAAGTCCGGCTTTAATTGTTGTGCCTTTTCGATTGCCTCTCGCCCATTGACTGCTTCGCCGCTCACTTCCCAGCCAGCATGCTGTTCCAATGTTTCACGTATCATTCTGCGTATGAGAGCAGAGTCGTCCACGATAAGGATGCACTTCGGTACTTGGTGCCTTTCATGGCAAAAACTCCAAGAATCCCACGCTAAATTTGTAACGGTAGGCGTGCAGGTTCGTCCATACACTGGATCGTGTATCGTAAGCCCCTGTATCCGTGGGCGGCTACGGTCTTCTGCCGGACGCAAACCGTTCCCCGCACGCCGGACACTCCATCTTCTCGAAGTCGATGCGACGCGCATTATCTCGGCAGGTGACACCGTCTTCCCACATTTTCGGGCATGCCCTATCAAGGGACGCCCAGCGGACTCGGAGCTGCTCAATGTCCGGGTGCGGGGAAGCTGCATTGTACATCGAGATGCAGGTTGACCCGTACGGCATTCGACGGTACGCTTCCAACGTTCAAAGTTATGCACTCTGAAAGCGTAACGGAGTAGGATGCCCGCAGCCGTCGAGACCAGCAGGAAACCGCCCCGCAAGGAGAAAGCCGCCGAGCAGATGCGAGCCCGGCGTCCATTCGGCTCCGAGAAGCTTCTCTTGTGGGTTTGCTCAGGTCGTTTCATAGTCCTTCTCCACTGCCGCACAGGAATCCATGTAAAGGCTTGCCAATCGGCGGAAATACCAAATCCTGCCGATTTCGTGGTATATTCTAGGCCGCTGGCGCGGATTTGGCTTGAAGTCCCCCTCTGCTTTTTCCCCGGCTATGCTTCTGAAGTGAGGTAACGACCATGCAGTGGAAATCCTACTCAAAAACAATAGTGGTTTTGTCGGCTCTGGCGATGGCTCTGGCGTTGGCGCCGGGTGCTTGGGCTGGCGCGAAGAAGGAAGTTCTCTACAGCTTCAAGGGCGGCAAAGACGGCAAGTACCCGACCTATTCGCCGCTGGTCTTTGACAAGGCCAACCTCTATGGCACTACCTTTTTCGGGGGCAAGTATGGGCTTGGCACTGTGTTCGAGCTGAAGCCGAACAAGAATGGCACCTGGAGCGAAACTGTCATTCATGCATTTGCGGGAGACCGCGACGGTGCGCAGCCGTACTCTGGTTTGGTTTCGGATGCCGCTGGGAACTTGTATGGGACGACAGGGTTGGGAGGTGGGCTGGGAAAATGCTTCAATGGGACCAGCCATTACTGCGGCACGGTTTATCGGTTGAGCCGGGGGCGAAATGGCACATGGTCTGAGACCATCCTTCGGCGGTTCGATGATCGGGCCAGTGGAGGCTATCTCTACAATGCTTTGATCCTGGACGCTTCGGGGAATCTCTACGGTGCGGCTGCCGAGGGAGGCGACGGGGCCGACGGGGTCGCATTCGAGCTTATCCGTGGGGAGACCGTGCCGTGGAAGGAGAAAGTTCTATACAGCTTTCACGGCCCGGACGGGAACACTCCAGACAGCCCTCTGATGTTCGATGCAAATGGCAATTTGTACGGGACCACTATCGGCGGAGGCCCGGTAAACGGGGGCGTGGTGTTCGAGTTGCAGCCCACAAAGCGTGGGCCGTGGAGGGAAACGATCCTACACGCGTTTACGCAGGTGCCACAGGGTTATGAGCCATCTGGTCTGCTGGCTATGGACAAGGAAGGCAATCTGTATGGCTCTACCCAGGATGGAGGCAAGTATTCGTGCGGTGGCCCCGGCTGTGGTGTAATTTACGAGCTCAGGCACGAGAACGGAAGTTGGAAGGAGACCATCATTCACGAGTTCAACGGCCACGATTTCAAGGGCATCGTCGACGATACCGAGGGAGTTGCCTTTGACGCTTCAGGAAACCTATATGGCACTGCCTCTGGACTCTCCCATTACCCCGGTGGCATATTTCGGCTCGTTCACCAGGGAGGAGCATGGGCTGAGCAGCTGATCTACAAGTTTCCTCTGGACGCCCTGCCTGGGATGGTCACTTACGGATCCGATGGTCGCCTTTACGGCGCTTTAGTTTTGGAGGGGAAATATAACCTGGGCCAGGTCTACCGCATTGTGCCTTAGAACATGCGGCTGAGGACAGGGGAAGGACAGCGTGCCCTTCCCCTGCCGATAGGTTCAGCCCTTTATGGGCAACTCGTGCCTCCCTTTGTGCAGCTGAAAATGCGCGTGTACCAGCTGCATCCTTGATAGCTATTCCCGCCCGTGCAGCCGTTTTGGTCCCCGTTCTTAAAATATTCGCCGACGCTCCAGAAGGTCACGTCGTCGCTGGGATCAATCGTGGTACTGACGTACTCACCCCAGAATTCATTTCCGTCGTCACCGTCGGGGCATGTCTGCGAATTATAGGCGCAGTTCTCCGAGCCATCAAAGGTCAGGCTTGGAACGACCGTTATAGTTCCCGCTCCTCCCGACGAATTCAACGTGTCCAGATAAAGGTGCGGGTAGGCGCTGGAGTCGCTGCCGGTAAACGTGTACCCCACGTCGCCGTATTTGTCGATGGCGTTGCTGGGTATGTAGTAGTACAGCGAACTGTCGGAGATCTGGCCCTCATACTCGATGGTCGGGGTGGATGCCGTCAGGCTGTCCAGAGTGTAGTACCGAACTTGAGTCTGACCGAAGGGATTATTCGGGCTAACCGCAATGGTCTGAGTGACAGCCAGCAGCTCGCCGCAGGGATTGCGCGGGGTGCTGCAGTCATTCGGCAGATTCCGGTAGGCCAGTCTGCTCATCAGGCGGTCGCCCAGCCCGTCTACGTCCACGGGCGAATCCTTCTGAGGTGCGCAGAAAGTGTTTTCGAGGTTGCCGCCCTGATTGTAGCAGCCCGGCGTAAACACGTACGAACTTCCCACGTTAATGTCAACCTCGGCGTCCAAGTGTGTGATCATGTTCCAGGTCCAGAAGGCCAGGTATTCGGAGGTGTCGCCGTTGTTTGGGTTGGGGTTTTCGGTTGCGAGGAAGTACTCCCCCGCTGTATTGGAGGGAAACGAGTTGGAGTCCGCATCTGCTGGGAGCAGAGTGTGGATTAGGCTCGGGTGACTGGTCAACTGCGACGCGGGAACTACGTAGCGATAGCAAGTAGCAGTGGGCGAGTTGGTGCCACCGCCCTGGAGCTGCGCCTGGGGAATTTGGCAAACTCCGAAGCCCTCAAGCCCGTATGAGCCTGTTGGCGGATTCTGGTTGATGAGATCGAAGGTGATGTAGTAGGAGCCATTGGTCGGTCCTCCAAACGTGCCGAAGCGTGCATAGTCGGCAATATCGGGGATGTTGTTGTGCGTGGGCAAAAGGCTGCTGAGATCGAACGCGTATCCGTTCCATATGCTCTGAAACCCGCCGTTAGCATTTTCCAGGTCTTCCCCCAGGCTTACGGCAATGCACACAAAGCTGTCAGTATTGTTATTGTTTTGGTCCAGAATGTTGCTCGTGGTGGTGATGACCCAGACCGAGTTGCCGGGATCGTGGGCCGCAGTGATATCCGCTTGAAGATACTTTCCGCGGCCGCAGTCGTTCGTTAGGTTCTGTGCCCAGAGGAAGCTGGCGGGCTGCGGCGCAGGGTACCCTCCTTTGTCTTCGAGAAGACTGGGAGCCCTGCCGTACTTCTCTCGTAGGCCTGTACGTACTTGCTCGCAGCTTCGAGGTATTGGTCCTGCCCTATACCGCCGTTCGGCACAACGTCGGGGATGGGTGTTTGGTTAGTGACGAGGAGATCGTTCGCGGTCATGCCCCACGAATTCTGGTTCTGCGATGACTCATCTGTCGTAAAGAACGCAAGGTTGTTCAGGTCTGCGGACCCAGTCAGGGGGTACGGTCCGCACCAGTATGTGGTGGTGTTGCAAGATGGGCCTTGTCCCCAGCCGAGGCTGGCGAGCGCGAGGAATAACCATCCAATTACGTAACTTCTGTTTCTCATGATTCGCTCCTTGAATCTGCTTTCGTGTTGATAGTGGTGAATGTCGGGCCGTGCTGGAAGCACGGTCATCCCAATACATGCAACCGGGGAAAGCAGTGACTAACTGTGGCCGGGTAGGTGCGGAACACAATTAGTCGCTGGAGTTGTCGTGAGATGTAGAACAGAAGTGCTCTGTGGATATCTGGTTTCGTTCGGGCGTTCGGTTTTCGTAACAAGGCGAGGCGGGCGTGCCTCGTCTCAGCCAAGATATCAAACTACTGAAATGCAAGCTGTGAGTATATTGGTCGCCTCTAAAGGCTCCTTTGATAGTCGAAGGTAAACTAATTCGAGCATTCGAAAAGCGAGCGGGACAAATACCATTTGCAAATGCTGAAAAAGGGCGAAGAGTGAAGCGGATTTGCGTAGACTGATCGACCCGCTCGTTGCCTACTAGCACCTCCGCTGTTTTCTCAACCATTCCACGGAGCCGAGCATCGGATCACCCTGTCGAATCGACAACTGACTTGTACTCGAAACCCGAATCAATTTTCTGCTGTCCCGCAGTCACTGCCGCTTGAATCGCCGCCTCTGCCGTTGGAAAAACTCCCGGCACGTAGAACGCCGTTTCAGTTACACCACTGGCCTCATGTTCTTTCTCCGAGTATCACTGCTTGCGTTCTGAGCCTGCGGGGCAGTCGAGGTAGATGTCCCAAGACACGCCCTTCACGGACGCCTCTCGTCCAAGTCTTTGTTCCTCGCAACTCCCACAAAGCGAGTGCGGGTCCGAGGAATCAAACTCCAAAGGCGAAGGCCTATCGGATGATCCTGGGTCCAAAATCGTTTCTCCACAAGAAGCACAGGCGCGCTGCATAAATTAGGTTCTCCCCTTGTGCATAGTGGCACCCACGCCTATGAATTGTCCAGTGGAACGCCCCACAAAACGGCCTCGCTCAGCGTCGTTGTTTCATGGAATGTCCGGCTTGCGGAGAGCGGTTCGCGCCCAGCAATTTCAACAGATGAGGTGCTACACTCGTGCCTGAATGGCACAAATAGCAGGTTGGCTTAAGAACCACTCGCTTCTTTACACCTTCATTTTATTTCTGATTAGCGCTGCTTTTTCTATCTATTCCAAAGACATTAGAAGGTTCCTCCATGAGTGGCCACGAGCCAAGGAAAAGAAGCGTCAGGTACAGCGAAAAGCCGTAAGCCGCCGACTCGAACTCTTAGAACTTCTACACAACAACAGTTACGAACTAATTCTTTATATCGCGGACAAGGTTGTTCTCATGGTTTACGGTCTGATTTTTTTCTTCGTAATTGTTGGCGCTTCCAAAACGCTTCACAAGTGGGCGACTTTAGCAGCAGTGTTGAGCGGGATTTTGTCGGGCGAATTCATAGGAGCACTTCAGGAGATGCATGAAATCTTTGGCCAATTGAAATCGTACGAGCAAAGCGTAGCTACGCTACAGCTAACACTTTCAGTGCTTGAGAAAGAGGCGTAGAAACACGCCTTAAAAGAGCCTTGAAAAGTGGCTTTCTGAACTGGAGCGGCAGGCTGGGTGAGCCCGTGGAGAGGGCAGGTCGGGCAGAATCGTACTATTTTGTCATAGTCCTACTGCGCTTTTAATGTTTTTGATGCATCCATGCGCTTGTGGAATCTGTAACTTGCACATTCCACGAAAGCCCTATGCGTTCGACTCCCACTCGCTTCCGCCAATTTTCAGACTTAACTGAACGCTGCTAACCGAGCACTTAGCGGTTGCTAAACGACTGCTCGCTGACCTATGTGGAGGTGGGTTGCTTCACCAACGTTACAAGGACATAGTGTTCTGGGGTATTGGCAAGGCAACTTTACCCAATCATTTCTTACGCAGTTGCCTTAGCCGCATCCGCTGCTCGAACGGACCCAGACACCTCCATCTGGGCTGCGGCCCCAAGTACCTGCCGGGTTTCATAAATATCGATGCCAACCCTTTCAACAAAATTGACTTATGGCTGGACGTAAGAAATGGGTTGCCATTTCCCGCGAGTTATGCCGATTCCATCTATTCCACTCACATGTTCGAACATTTTTATCCCGACGAATTGCCGCAACTGCTAAAAGAGTGCCTCAGAGTCTTGAAGCCGGGAGCTGGAATTCGCCTCGTGGTTCCGAGTTTGACAAGCGCGATTGTTGCCTACGGGCAAAACCGACCTGACTGGTTCAGCCAGTATCCGCGGCGCTGCGACTCTCTTGGCGGGAAGTTCACCAATTTCATTTTTTGCGACGGCCAACACCGCACCGCCTTCGACCTTAGTTACCTCGACGAAGTCCTCCGAGCCGCAGGCTTCCGTGATGTCGAAGAATCGGGCGAGGGTCACAGTCGCTTGTATAAGGAAAATGTTCCCGCCTACGATCCCGGGGATTCCAGGGACCTTCCGCATTCGTTGTACGTCGAGGCCTTCAGGTAAATTTTGTGATACTCTGCCGCGGAAACGGGGTGCATCATGCGTGTTCATATCAACGCAGTCGGGTTCGCGTCTTTAGCCGTCCTATTTTTTTGCGCATTCTCTCTATTGGCACAACAGGCAAGCCAACTGCCTACACCGGCTCAAGGCGATTACGTTGTCCCAGACTTTCACTTCAAATCAAGTGAAGAGCTGCGCGGATTGCGAATGCACTACGCTACTTTCGGTACCCCCACGCGCGACGCAAAAGGCAAGGTGACAAACGCGGTGCTGCTCTTACACGGCACCAGCGGCACCGGAGAACAATTTCTGGCGCCGCAATTCGCGGGCGTGCTATTTGGGCCGGGGCAATTGCTCGATGTAACGCGCTACTACGTCATTCTGCCGGATAACGTCGGACACGGAAAATCCAGCAAGCCGAGCGACGGCATGCATGCTCATTTTCCGCAATACGATTACGACGACATGGTCTCGCTGCAGCATGAGCTGCTCGAAAAAGGATTGGGCGTGAACCATCTGCGCCTGATCCTGGGCACTTCAATGGGCTGCATGCATTCCTGGGTTTGGGGCGAAACCTATCCCGATTTCATGGACGCAATGATGCCGTTGGCGTGCCAGCCGGTGCAGATTGCGGGACGCAATCGACTGTGGCGCAAGATGGTGATGGACGGCATCCGCAACGATCCCGATTGGAAGAACGGCGACTACACGGCTCAGCCGCACGCGGCAATGGTGATCGCGGCAGAAATATTTTCTATCGCGGGCGGATCAGCCCTGCAGATGCAGAAGAACTATCCCACTCGCGAGGCCACCGACGCCGCGGCTGACGATTTCGCAAAGCGATTCGTTGCCGACCACGATGCCAACGACCTGCTCTACGCGGTAAATGCCTCGCGCAACTATGATCCCTCGCCGCAACTGGAGAAGATAACCGCGCCGGTGATGTTCGTGAATTCGGCCGACGATTTCATCAATCCGCCGGAACTGGGAATTGCGGAACGTGAAATCAAACGCGTGAAGAACGGTCGTTTCGTGCTGATTCCGATCTCCGATGAAACGCGTGGTCATGGTACTCATACCTCGGCAGCCGTCTGGCAGCAGTATCTGAAGGAGTTGCTGGAAGAATCGCAACATTGATGCCCTGGCAGTGGAATCGCCGCTCGGTTGATTTGCTATCCAGACTTAGGATGGCTTCACAGAATGCCGTGGCTTGAATCCGTAACCGCGGTGGACTGACGGTTTCGCCTGCTTCAGCCGTTCTGCGATTTCGGCTTGCAGTGCGAGAAGCTGGTCGTTCCGCAGATCGGTAAAGTGGAAAGGCTGCAGATAACCCTGCTCTGCCCACATCGGAAAAAGCATTCCTGCCTTGCCCCGTACCGTGCAATCGCCAAAATGTACGGTCAGGCTGACGCTGAGACCCTCGTCAAGGCAGTTTGCTACCTCGAGCAATCCCCCGGTGGTTGAAATCCGAAGCGCCCTGGCCCAGAATTGCCTTCCGTTTTCCAGTTGGATTGTCGCAGAAGCCGTTCCCCACAGGTTGACGCGTGGAGCGCGAATTTTTCGATTCGGTTGGGGGAACTTGGCCATTGGATTAACTATGTCACGTGTGCCGCTGCCCGAACACATTACGAAAGCAGAGACCGAGGGCCAAATTCCGCGAATGGAATCCGGACAACATCTTTCGTAATCTCCCGCTGCAAGCGGTTGCAGCACATACTGTCTTGGACTATGGACGGCCTCTCCCAAGTGCACGCTCAACTCCGCGCACCGCGAGTGCATCTCGCAGATTTAACCCCAGCGGTGCTTCGATTTCAGGATGGCCAACGCGCTTCGGCGCATCTACAAGTGCTTTCGGTCAACGGCGGATTGCTGTCCCTGCCGGGGCCGATTGACCAAGGTTCGCACGTGAAGTTGATGTTTCTGACTCGCACCGGCGCCGTGCTGGGCGCGGCGGAAATGCTGAGTCCGCTCACCAGCACGCAGCAACCATTTCGCTTCGTGGCGCTTCCGGTAGACGATCGCCGCAGATTGGGCGCGGCAATACAGTCATCGCTAAACAAGGACACTGCGAATCAAGAAGCTGCCGAACAAAAATGGATGGAGAAGTTGAGGGAAGCATCGAGCTCCGAGAATCGGCCCCGCAGGCGGTACTTGCGATTTGCTGCAGGAGTCCTCGCGCTCGGAATCCTCTGTTTGGGCGGCGCATTTTATTTTCTGCAGGTGCATCCACTTAAATAGAGATGACCCCCGAAAACACTCGCCGTTGGCAGCGACATCCGGTGAAGCTACCCGTCCGGATCATTACTGCTGACGATATTTCCGAAATAGCAGTACCCGGCTTGACGACCGAGATAAGCCGTGGAGGCATGGCACTCTATGGCGGTGTGCCGCTGCAACCCGGCGATCTTATGCAAGTGGAATTTGAAACATCCGATCGGGTTCGCGTGGCGGCATCAATCCGCGATCGCAATGGCTATTGTTTTGGGCTGGAATTTCTCGGGCTCCTGCCAAGCGATAACACGCAGGACGCCGAAACACGATTTGCAGAAATAGCGGAGCCGGCACACGCGGAATCATTGGCAGGCGTAGCTGCTGCCGGACGCATTTCTGCGCCAGTCCCGGCGATTGGCGGAGAGAACGAGATACTGGCGCTGTTTCTGGAAAGGCATGAGACCTACCTTCGCCAAAGAGAGACGGAGATCAAAAGGTTGCGCGACGAGATCCAGGAGATCAGAGAATCGCGCAGAAAGATTGAGTTGATGATTCTGCGTCAGGTACTTGCCCGCTCGCGCTAGCGTCATTAGGCGTTCGGTGGATTTGTCGACCCCCGCCCGGCTTATACCATCCAAACTACCATTTGAAAGATGCCGTTGCCGCCGCTCTAGCGATCAAAACCGAAGAGAAAAGGGCGAGAAGCAGGAGTCAGCGTAAGTTCGGCCGGCTCCTGCTCGAAAGGTGGGTACGTTGAGGAAACATTCCATGCAGGCAGCTTAGGTCGACAACGAACTGCGGACAATCCCACCAAATCTGTACGCCATTCGGGGAATCTCTGTAGCAAGATTTCCTCTGACGCTTATCAGTGGCATACCAAGAAAAACCAATCGCGAATGTGTGGCGAACGGATGCTGGCGACAGAGAATAAATTTGCGAAGGACGACCGTAGCGCCGGTCTGCTCTTTACGCAAACTTTGAACGTCGGAGTCTCTATCGCTACCTCGATGAGGATTGCGCCCGAAACCAGCGCGGTAAATAAAGGTGGCTACTAAGCCGGTTAGTAAGTAAATAACCAGCGCGTCGGTTGGTGGAAGAAAGACTCTAACCCATTTGCTTTGACTGTCTAAGAAGCTCAAAGTGGTACAGCAACATCTAAGGTCGCCTACAGGCTGTACTCGATAGACCCTTAACCCCATTCACCTCTAATCTCCCAAGAGTCAAGGCGATACTCACTTCGGTAACGCCTGAGCAGATTTAATTGGGGGATGAAATGAACGACTCTGGCACGGTCATTGTGGATTCTGAGGTGGTTAGGCGCGCGCAAGAAGGCGATGCAGATGCATTCGCTATTCTTTTTCACGCCCACAAGGCCCGGATCTACTCCGTATGTTTGCGTATGACTAACAACGCCGCGGAAGCGGAAGATCTCACACAGGATGCTTTCTTGCAAGTATTCCGCAAAATCGCCACGTTTCGCGGAGATTCAGCGTTTTCCACCTGGCTTCACCGTATCGCCGTCAATACGGTTTTAATGCATTTCCGCAAGAAATCACTGACACAAGTTTCCTTAGACGAGCCATACAGTAATAGTGATGGGGCAAAAGTCCGCCGTGAGTATGGCGCCAAAGACAATCACCTGACAGGTTGCGTCGATCGGGTGGCCCTGAACAACGCCATCAAAGACCTCCCGCAAGGCTATAGAACGATTTTCGTTTTACACGAGGTCGAGGGCTACGAGCATCAAGAAATAGCCGAGATGCTCGGTTGTTCGGTAGGGAACTCAAAATCGCAATTGCACAAAGCCAAGCTGCGAATTCGCGAGTTGCTGTCGCAGGCACCGGAGCCGCGCGCTGCAGCTATCCCGGAGGAGCGTCTTGCGAAACCAGCGCGACCGCTATTCGACGAATGGGATTTGGCTCTGGCATCGGCTGTTCCCATCCCGGTAGCGGCGCCGCAACTGGCTGGGCCCATCGCATAATCCGGTTGCACTAAGGCATGTCCTATTGACATCTACCGCGCGTACCGGATAGTTCGCGGTTTGCACCAGGATTACAGTCATGGAGCAAGCAATCCTGGGTGCCCGTTGGGTACAGAAGAGGGTAGAGATGAGATCACGAAATCACACAGCAGCGAAGTATTTATTGACGCTTGGTAGTGTAGTTCTGGTTCTGGGCAGTATGAGCTGGGCAAAGGACAAAGACCAGACAGACATTGACAAGCGTATCGCCAAATCGGCTGAAGTCCTGAACGAGATTATGTCGGTTCCGGATAAAGCCATTCCAGATAAAGTTATGGCGCATGCCAAGTGCATCGCTGTTATCCCATCGCTCGTGAAAATCGCGGTAGGCTTCGGCGGAGAGCATGGCAAGGGCGTAGCCACGTGCAGAACCGAACACGGCTGGAGCGCGCCTGCTCCCATCACGATTACGGGCGGAAGCTGGGGCCTGCAGCTGGGCGGGCAAGCCGTTGACCTCGTAATGGTGGTTAACAGTGACAAGGGAATGCAGAAGATGTTGTCGAGCAAATTCAAGCTCGGTGCCGATGCGTCCGCTGCCGCCGGCCCGGTGGGCCGTGACGCTGCGGCTGACACGGACATCAAGATGAACGCGGAAGTATTAACTTATTCCCGCGCTCGCGGTATTTTTGCCGGTATCGACCTGAACGGCGCGGTGATTAGTCAAGATAAGGATGAGACGGCCCTTCTGTATGGCAAATTCATTCCGTTCGAGGATATCCTCGACGGGAAAGTCCCGCCTCCTCCGTCGGCCGAGCCTTTCCTAGCGGCCGTTCGTAAGTATTCGCACGAAGTACACGAAAGACAGGGGTGAGCTGTGACGCCGTCCATAACCAATGAGTCGGCGATCACTCGAACCAGTTAATCGCAATCGACGTCTTGCAGTACGGCCAGGCCGGTAAGCCTGGCCGTTGTTCATTTAGGCTGCATCTTAGAACGCACTTTCTGGTGGTTCATCTCGTGCTAGCAAGGCGATGAACCACCCGGGGAAGAAAGGCATATCCGACGTGGCCGAACTCGCTGACGACACCCCCGAAAGTCTTCCGGTAACCTCCTCGGTTCCAGCGGAACTTCCCGAGAAACAGGAGAGCCTGGCTCGGGAAGTATTGGCTGCACTTGAAGCCGAGGGTATTCCATACGCCGTGGCCGGAGCATTCGCGTTACTGGAGCACACCGGAATATGTCGCACCACCAAAGACCTCGATCTTTTCTTGACACCAGAGAACTCGTCCGCCGCGATCAGCTTCTTGCAGAGGCATGGATTTGAATGCGAAGTATGTGATCCGATGTGGCTGGCCAAAGTGCATCGGGAAAATTTCTTCGTTGACCTGATTACAGGCATGAGCAACGCCACCATTAGCGTGGACGATTCCTGGATCCGGCGCGCCCGACCTGCATCCGTTCTCGGAATTGAGACCCGCGTGCTGGCCCCGGAAGAATTACTCGTCTCCAAGCTTTTTGTGACGCGGCGCGAGCGCTTTGATGGGGCAGACATCGCCCACATTGTTTATGGCACTCAAGGGAAATTGGATTGGGGCCGCATTCTTGCGCTTGTTGGGGAGCACTGGGAGATGCTGTTATGGGCGCTGATTTTGTTCCGCTATGTCTATCCGGCAAAAAGCGACTATGTCCCGGCCGTGGTTTGGCAAGAGCTGCTGGCAAAATTTACGAAACAGATTTCAGAGCCGGACCGGCAAGCGAAATTCCGCGGCAGCCTGATCGACGACAACATGTTTGCGATAGATGTGAACGATTGGGGTCTCGAGAATCTGCTGGAGGAATACCGGGCTCGCAGGCTTTCGAAGGTTGTCGCACCGACTGAACGCCTGTGCGGCTAAATCAAGTCTTCTTCGCGAAATGGATATGAGGATCGCAGCCACCGCCGATTTGCATTTTGCGCCTCAGAACGCGACGGTATTGCGCAACCAGCTCGATAAGGTTCGCGATGACGCCGATTTGCTGGTTGTCGCGGGAGACCTTACCAACTATGGCAAGCCGGCGGAAATGGAACCGTTGCTCAATACCATGGTGCGCCTGCGGGTTCCTATTGTCGTTGTACTGGGGAACCACGATTACGAAAGCGAACAGCAAGCCGAACTCATGCGCATGATGACAACCGAAGGAATCAAGGTGCTAGACGGGAGCGCCTATGAGCGCGATGGGGTTGGGTTTGCCGGCACTAAAGGATTTGTCGGCGGCTTTGGACGCGGTGTTTTGACCGCGTTTGGCGAGCCTGAGATCAAAACCTTTGTGAGAGCTTCAATAGATGAAGCGCTGAAGCTTGAACGGGCGATGTCGCAATTGCGCACTCGGAAACGTGTCGTGGTGCTCCACTATGCACCGATAGCCGCAACCATCGAAGGCGAAGCCCCGGAGATCTCCCCTTTTCTTGGCACCTCGCGATTGGCGGAAGTGATCGACCGGCATGGGGCCGATCTTGTGGTTCACGGCCATGCTCATAACGGCAAATTAAATGGACGCACTACTGCTGGCATTCCCGTCCACAACGTCGCCATTACCTTGCTCCAGTCGCAGCAACCTCCCGCAGCCTACCGGGTATTCGACATTTAGCTCGAAACGGTCGCGCATCAATTGGATAAATACAGCATGAAACCGGGCTATTTACTCAGTTAACCGGATACGAGCCTTGCAGCTCGCGTTATACCTTGAACTCGGTGACGGCGGAACAAGATTGATTGGTCCGGCTAGTGACCCCCGGATACGCGAACGTTCACGACCCGGGGAATGCGTGTACGCACCGGCTTCGCGTGCCAGGTGACTTCTGACTAACGGAGCGACTCATGTCAACCATTCTGCTTATCGTTCTTGTGCTCTTACTAATTGGAGCCTTGCCCACTTGGCCCTACAGTACGGGCTGGGGCTACTATCCCAGCGGCGGCTTAGGCCTGATTGTAGTAATTGTGCTGATCTTAGTTTTGATGGGTCGTGTTTAGGTGACGGCGCAGCATCTGGACAACCGTTCGCGCAAACCACAAGGGTCATGCGCGGACGGATTCCGCGAAACCGAGGCGGCGGAGAGCACTACGCTGTCTGTAGGTGAACTTTCCGGCTTTGACTGAGCAAATCGGCGGATGTATTGAGCAAGCCTTGAGTCGTTCCCAACACACGCAAAAAATATCTGGCGTTTTCCATAGCCTGCTGTTCACGAATCTGATCGGCACTGGCGCCGTACAGTTCGGTCGCTCGTGCTGCCAGCGCTCTTTCGGCATCAGCAATGCGCTGTGGTATTTTGGTGTTGTCGTCTTCAAAAAGCGCGGCCTTGTAGATCTCTTTCCAGTCTCTGCACATCGATGACTTCTGCACCCGAGCCTCCACACACCAAAAGCTTGAAAGTACGAGTATATTTCTAGAAGTCAGACAGATTTGAAATACAGCAAATCCTGTATTTAGGGCTTTCAACTTGCCATTGGCCATTTTCGCGTTCAAGCCGAGGTTCAGGGGAAGGGTTCCGGGACAGAGCTCGGGGATTTGAGAGACGAATTATGAAGCGCGGAATCATACTTGTGATCGGAATAGCTGTTGCGGCTATCCCGATATGCGCTCAGGCGCCGGGAAATAAAATCTCCCCAACCCCAACACCCGAGGGGACTTACCTCAAATCGTACGATAAATGGAAGGTTGAACTGGTTGATGATCTGAAACAGAATTGGTTATCTCTGGCGGGCTTATTCTGGCTCAAACCTGGCGAAAACACCTTCGGTTCCGATCCGGGAAATTCCATAGTCTTTCCCAAGGGACCGGCGCATGCCGGAGTTTTCGCGCTGCAAGGAACTGACATAACCGTGACGTTGTCTCCGGATGCGCATGCCATGGTCGACGGCAAGCCGGTGACGATGGTCAAGCTGCAACCGGATATTTCCAGCAATCCCACCGTCATGGAAATTGGAAGTCTTCGCATCAAAGCAATCGTTCGGGGAGAGCGCATCGGCATCCGGCTGAAAGACGTTGATAGCGAAGCGGCCCGGAATTATCGCGGCCCAGTGTTTTTCCCGATTGATCTGTCATATCGCGTTAAAGCAACATTGGTTCCATCCGAAGGCAAGAAAACGGTGGATGTGCCCAATGTTCTCGGCGATACCACGGCGACCGCCAGCGCAGGTATTGTGGTATTCAAGATCAACGGTCAGGAAGTGCGCCTGACCGATTTAGGCGGGAAGCCCGAAAAAGGGCTGTCTTTCGTCTTCAACGATCTCACCAGTAAAACCGATACCTACCCGGGCGGCCGCTTTCTTGAGACCGACCCCGTCGTGAATGGAACGGTAGAGATTGACTTCAATCGAGCCTACAATCCGCCGTGTGCAGTTACTCCCTATGCCACATGTCCGCTCGCACCTAAAGAAAATCGACTCTTAGTGCCGATTCCAGCTGGAGAAAAATACGATCGGACACAAGCGCATCACTAGTGCAGGCGCGAGGAGTGTAGGGCGAGCGTCATACGAATTCATACCCGCTCGCCGCAAGCCTGCGCCGCAAGGTTTACAATAAAAGTAATGTGGGTCTGAATTTTTGTCCCCGGGCAAGTAAAACGTGATTAATTCACTGCTGGAACGCAAAATCGAGAAGCGGCCGGACAAGGTTCGGCTGAACGGACGCATCCTTTTTCTCACCGAGGATCCCGAACTCATTAAGCGGCAACTTGCGGGAGAAGATTTGCCCTGGGACACGAAGAATCCCGGCAATAACCCCAAGCTTCGTGACGATATTTCAACCGACGAAATCACGCCGGCGCACTACTGCTTTTATTTCGACGAGACATTGGGCGAAATTCCTTATCTCGGCCTTAAATGCGGCAGTGCATTTCCCATTGGACGGTCGGACGTGAAAAAGGGTGGATTCGTCTGCGCCGTCAGCGGAAAGCGCAGAGGCAAGGGATCGAGCCGCGAACAGTCGCCTTATGCCGAGATGTGCGCCGGGATTCGCGTCGTCATCGCGGAGAATATTGAGCGCATTTACAAACAGAACTGTCAGAACCTCGGGCTTTTGACTTCAACCAATTTTGCGCTGATCGATCAGATACGATCTGGCGAAGATATTTCGCTCAAAGAATTCGTCGCTGGCGAAGATGAGATTACGCAACAGGTCATCGAGTATGGAGGGCTGTTTCCCTTTAACGTAGCCCGAATGCAGAAGAAAGTTTTTCTGCCTCCGATTAAAACCGATTTTGATTTTCTCGGGATGGCGGGCAACGTTCGTCAATATCGCACGCCACCGATGACACTGGCGGAGAAAATCTTTGCGCGGCACATGATCAATGAGCAGGGTGAAGTCGGCGTGCCCAGTGTGAAGCCCGGTGACACCGGTTTTGCCCGCGCTGACCTGCGTTTCAGCCACGAATACGTTACCCCCATGGCCGCTATTTTCTTCGAGCGCTACGTGGGCAAGGACGCCAAAGTGAATGATCCCTCGAGCATTTTGTTTTTCCGGGACCACCTTACGTTCCTTGACGAAGTGATCTCCGAAGAGAAAAAGAAGCTAGGACTGCTCGATCTCGCGACCCAGCTTAAACTCAAGCAACAGGATTTCGCGGCCAAGCAGGGAATCAGGCTGCATGGGGAATTGAAAGACCGCAAAGGGTCGGAAGGAATCTGCCATTCGATTGTTCTCGAGAGCTACGCGCTTCCGGGTCAATTAAATATTGGCTCTGACTCCCATACGCCGCACGTCGGTGCGATCGGCTGCGTGGCTTTCGGTATCGGCACTACCGACGTTTTCAATTCATGGATTACGAAAGATGTCAGGGTGAAGGTGCCGGAATCAGTGAAGATCGTGATTCGTGGGAAGAAACATCCCAACGTTACGGCGAAGGATTTCATTCTCAAGATTCTCAGTCTCGATTATGTGCGCAGCGGCAAAGCGCTCGCCAAGGTAATGGAATACGCGGGCGAAGCGATTGAGGAGCTCAGCGTCGACGAGCGTGCAACCATGACCAATATGGCCGCGGAAATCGGCGGCTTCACCGGTATTGTTGCTCCGGACCGCAAGGCCGTCGATTTTCTCGTAGAACGTCGCGGCATGGACCAGGCGAAAGCGGAAGCGATGATCGAAGGCCTGCGCAGCGATCCCAATGCACAGTATGCGCATGTGATCGAACTTGATGCCGCCGAGATCACGCCCATGGTCGCGACGCCCGGCGACCCTGGGAATGGAAAATATATCCGCGACCTCAGCATTCCGGTGCCGGTAGAACTCGCATACGGTGGCACCTGCACCGCCGGCAAGAATGAAGACATGGATATGTACGCGCTCGTGCTTGCGGATGCGCTGAAGCGCGGCAAACGCATTGCAGACTCGGTGAAGTTTTATATTCAGTTCGGATCGCAGAAAACCCGCGATTACTGCATACGCAAAGGCTATCTAGAAATTTTTGAAAACGCCGGAGCGCATGTGATCGAGCCGAGCTGTGGAGCATGCATCAACGCTGGGCCAGGAGTCACGACCCGGCCGGAGCAAGTAGTCATCAGCGCGCAAAACCGCAATTTCCCCGGGCGCAGTGGACCCGGTCAAATGTATTTGGCCAGCCCGCTGACAGTAGCGGCAAGTGCAGTCGCCGGACATATCGTAGAGTATGAGCCGAGCGCTCAAAGAGAGCTGGTTAGTGCATAGAAAATTGCGATCGCGCAGAGTATTCGTAATTTCGACCGCGAACTCTGTACCGCGGTTGGCATTCTTGTTAGAATGTCGGGTTCCTGTTAAGCGCCTTACATTCAGGGGGGAGTCATAGTTTATGGCCTACGTAATCGCAGAACCGTGTATCGGCACCAAGGACACAGCGTGTGTGGACGCTTGCCCGGTGGATTGTATCCATCCTAAAAAAGATAATCCGGCATACGCGGAAGAGGAAATGTTGTACATCGACCCGGTTGAATGCATCGACTGCGGAGCCTGTGTGCCGGTCTGCCCGGTGTCGGCAATTTTTGCGCTCGACGACCTGCCGGAGAAGTGGAACAGTTTCACCGAGCGCAACGCCAAGTATTTCGGGCGGTAAAATCGAAGTATCCATTTCGGACGGGCGCGTGTACTCGTTTCTAGACACGCGCTTTTCCTTTTTGAGCTATGCGCAGAGCGCCGTATTCTCTGGTGTGCAGCCCGCTCCTTTCCATCTCCCCATGGCTCCATTACAATCAAGGATTATCAACTGAGCTTCCATGGCGCTGAAGGAGTCGGAAGCGATTGTTTTGCGGACGTATCCCTTGCGCGAGGCCGACCTGCTGGTCACGCTGTTCACTCGCTTGGAAGGTAAGGTGCGCGGAGTGGCGCGTTCGGCCATGAAGTCAAGGCGTCGCTTCGGCGGTGCGCTGGAGCCACTGACTTACGTCCGAGCTTACTATGAAGATCGCGAACGGCAGGAGTTGGTGCGCCTCGATTCCTGCGAGGTTCTGGAATCGCCGCTGGTATTTGAAGTGAGCTATGCGCGGGCGGTTGCGCTGGGTCATGTGGCGGAGTTGCTCGATGAGTTGCTGCCCGATCACGAAGCCAACGATGATGCTTTCCGGCTTGCACTTGCGGTGTTAGAGGCGCTCCGCGGATCTGATCCCTGGATGCCCATTACGTATTTTGAATTGTGGATGACGAGGCTGATGGGTTATCTACCAGAGCTCACTGAATGTATTGTCTGCGGGCGCACGTTGAATGGCAGTCGAGCATTCTTTCACGCACTGAATGACGGATTGATGTGCGCCGAGGATAAACGGCTGGCTTCGTCAGAGATGTCAGTGGAATCGCGAACGCTTGCCGGAAAAATGTTGCGTGCCTCGGTGCACAGCTTTGCGGCAACATCGGAAGGCAAAGCGCAAGCCGCGGATTTGCGTAAGTTTCTGCTGCAATCTCTCCAGCGGCACATGGAAAAAAAGCTGGTGACAGCAGGGATGCTGGAGAGAATTGGTTGAGAAGTGTAACGCCGTCGTGCCATCCCGAAGATTTTGACTGAGATGAACTCCAATGCGCTGACGTTCCAGGAACTCATCCTGCGCCTGCAGACTTTTTGGGCGGAACGCGGATGCGTGCTGCAACAGCCTTATGACGTCGAGGTCGGCGCAGGCACCATGGCTCCGGAAACGTTTTTGCGGGTGCTGGGTCCGAACCCTTACAAAGTTGCGTATGTGCAGCCTTCCCGCCGCCCGGCCGATGGCCGCTACGGTGAGAATCCGAATCGTCTATACAAGCACACTCAACTGCAGGTCATCCTGAAGCCACCGCCGGAAAATGTTCAGGATCTATATCTGGAGTCGCTGGGCGCAATCGGAATTGATCTGCGCCAGCACGATATCAAGTTCGAAGAAGATAATTGGGAAGCGCCGACTCTCAGCGCTTGGGGGGTGGGCTGGCAAGTCATGCTGGATGGGCTGGAGATCACGCAGTTCACGTATTTCCAGCAATGTGGAGGGATCGATCTTGATCCGATTTCAGCAGAGCTGACTTATGGCCTGGAGCGCATCGCCGCGTTCCTGCAGGATGTGGATTCGATTTACGACATCGTGTGGGCGCGGGATCCGCAGACAGATCGAGCAGTTACTTACGGCGACGTGCGTCTCGCCGAGGAGCAGCAATTCTCTGTGTACAACTTCGAAGCGGCCGATGTCGAAAAGACATGGAAGCACTTCGACTTATATGAAGCAGAGTGCAAGTCGCTGCTGGATAAATACGCCGCGCTCGCCAAAGCGAAACCTGCCAACGACGGGTGGGAGACGAACAAGAGCCGATTTCCGGTGCTTCCAGCTTACGATCTCTGCCTTAAGTGCTCGCACCTTTTCAATGTGCTGGATGCCCGCGGCGCGATTTCGGTAACAGAACGTGTTGCAGTTATTGCGCGTGTGCGGGCACTCGCCGTGGGCATTGCGAAGGCGCATGTGGATCAGCAGCGTGCCGAGACGGCGCCTGAAGAGCCTGAACCCGAAGAGATGCCGAAGGTGAAAAGAGAAACTGCCCGGGTTTTGTAGCGCCGCGCTCCCGGCGGGCGTTAAACCCGCCGCGCCGAGGGCGGGATGCCCTCGGGACAGTCGGCAAGATGCCGGCGCTACGGAGTGGATCATGCCAGATTTTCTGCTTGAAATCGGTTGCGAGGAGATTCCAGCGCGGATGATTGATGCCGCTTCGCTGGAACTGCGTGAACGAGTGCAAAAACTGCTGGAGCGTGAACACCTGTCTCCTGTGGGAACGATTTCGAGCGTGGACTCGCCTCGTCGCCTCGCGGTTCTCGTCGCGGGCATTCCAGCAGCTCAGCCCGATGTGACGGAACAGGTGAACGGCCCTTCAACAAACGCTGCTTTCAAAGATGGGAAACCTACCGCCGCCGCGGATTCATTTGCGCGTAAAGCCGGAGTCGATGTTTCTCAGTTAAAGAGAGTCACGACTTCCAAGGGCGAATATCTCACGGCTGAGATCAGAAAGAGAGGTCGGTCAGCAATTGAAGTTCTCTCACAATCGCTTCCGAAAGAGATCAATTCCATCTACTGGCCGAAGAATATGTATTGGCGCAGGCCGAGCGAGAAGTTCGTGCGGCCTATCCGTTGGCTGGTGGCCTTGCTGGAGGGGGAAGTGCTCCCGCTCGAATTCGATGGCGTTCGTGCGGGAAACGAATCACGTGGGCATCGCATTCTAGCTCCGGGCGGGGTACACATTCGAAGTGCGGGCTCGGCATATGTTGAGGCTTTACGTTCCGCCAAAGTACTCAGTCGCGCCGAGCGAGAGCAGCGTATCCGAAAAGAACTCGATGCTGCGACTCGCACAATTCCTGGCGCGCGTTGGCGTGAGGATAAAGCTCTTTTGGACACCGTTGTGAACCTCACGGAATTTCCTTCCGCAATCATAGGCAGCTTTGATCACGAGTTCCTCGAATTGCCCGAGGAAGTGCTGGTCACAGTGATGCGCGACCATCAGAAATATTTCGCTATCGAAAACACAAACGGCAGGCTTCTGCCGCATTTCCTGGCAGTGTTGAACCTCGACGGGGACCCGCGCGGCATTATTCGCCACGGACACGAACGGGTTCTGCGGGCGCGCTTCAACGATGCGCGTTTCTTCTGGACGACTGATCAAAAGCATCCGCTGCGTGACCGAATTGCATGGCTGAAGAACGTCACATTCCAGAAAGATCTCGGCAGCTACTACGACAAAACTAAGCGGGTGCAACGCTTGTGCAGCTGGTTATGCGAAATCATTCGGCAGAATGGAGTTGCTGTTCGTCCCGGCATCGTGCATAAGGCGGCATCGCTATCTAAAACCGATCTGACCACCGAGCTGGTGAAAGAGTTCACCGAGTTGCAAGGAATCATCGGAGGACTCTACGCCAGCGTGCAAGAGCTTGACCCGGATTTACCAGACAACACCCGGCAATTGATTGCGCAGACCATCTACGATCAATACCGGCCTCAATCTACCGAAGATTCGGTACCGCGATCACTCGAGGGGGCGGTGCTCTCGATCGCTGACAAGGCGGATAGCATTGCCGGAATGTTTGCTCTCGGGCTTCAGCCCACAGGATCCAAAGATCCTTTCGCATTGCGACGGCAGGCCAACGGAATCGTAAAAACCATTGCTGAAAAGAAACTGCCGATTGGTCTTAATCAATTGTTCGCGGATGCCCGCGAGGCCTATCGCGGATCGGCGGCGGAGCGAAAGTTTTCGCAATCGGTCGATTACACTGCGATGCTGCGGATCTTCTTTCGCGAGCGCCTGGAGTTTTATCTTCGCGATGTGCTGGGATTTAAATACGATGTGGTAAACGCGGTACTGGGGGCTGGCTCTGACAACGTAGTTGACGCCGCCGCCCGGGCCGAGGCGGTCACAAAAGTTCGACCATCAGCGGATTTTGAATCGATATCGATTGCGTTTAAACGTATCAAGAATATCTTGCGGCAAGCCAGCGAAACGAGGAAGCGCGTGGCTCCCGCTGTCGATTCAGAGATGCTGCAAGATGACGCGGAAAGGGAATTAGCGTCGCAAATTCCGCGAGTGGCCGAATCGGTTGAGAGCCTCCGGGCGCAGAACGATTATGAACATGCACTGATCGAGATTTCCAAACTGAGACCTGCGGTAGACCGCTTCTTCGACAAAGTAATGGTCATGGTTGAGGACGAGCAAATTCGCGCGAATCGGCTTGTTCTATTGCAGACGCTGCTGGCCAACTTCTCCACTATCGCCGACTTTTCCGAGATTGTGACCGAGGGTAAGGAATCTCGTTAGCTGGAATAATCCGCACAAGTGCGAGACAATAACGGGTTTGGGCTTGCGCCTGAGACACGCGCACTGCAATCAGCATCTTAGATTCAGCGCAGCCGCAATTGCGCTCGAGTTTGATCGTCTACGGAGAAACATTCTATGGCCAGTACCACGATAGAAGTCGAGACAGCGGCTCGCAATCCTCGGCATGCCAGGCTGGAGCGCTGGGTTGAAGAAGTAGCCCAGATGTGCAAGCCGGACCGGGTTCACTGGTGCGACGGCTCGCGGGAAGAGTATCAGGCTATGCTGCAGCTCATGACGCTTACCGGTACGGCGATCCCGCTTAATCCCGAGAAGCGTCCGAACAGCGTGCTGGTTCGCTCGGATCCGGCGGATGTAGCCCGCGTCGAAGATCGAACTTTCATCTGCTCGCAAACTAAAGAAGAAGCCGGCCCGACCAATAACTGGGAAGATCCAGCGAAGATGAGAGCGACGCTTTCACAACTCTATGCGGGGTCGATGGCTGGCCGGACCATGTACGTGATTCCGTACAGTATGGGTGCAATCGGCTCACCGATGGCGAAGATTGGGGTGGAAATCAGCGACTCGCCGTATGTTGTCGCCAATATGCATTTGATGGCGCGGTTGGGGGCGCACGTGCTCGAAGTGCTGGGGAACGACGGTAAGTTCGTTCGCGGCTTGCATTCCATCGGCGCCCCGCTGGGAGCGAACCAGCAGGATTCAACCTGGCCCTGCAACGCCTCGCAAAAGTACATTTGTCATTTTCCGGAGATGCGCGAGATTTGGTCGTACGGTTCTGGCTACGGCGGAAACGCGTTGCTGGGCAAGAAGTGCCACGCACTTCGCATCGCTTCGGTGCAGGCTCGGGACGAAGGTTGGATGGCCGAGCACATGCTCATCCTCAAGCTCATCAGCCCGTCCGGGCAGGTTAAGTACATGACCGGCGCTTTTCCATCCGCTTGTGGCAAGACGAACTTGTCCATGTTGATTCCGACCATTCCCGGTTGGAAGGTGGAGACTGTTGGGGATGACATCGCCTGGATGAAATTCGGCGCCGATGGCCGGCTGTACGCCATTAATCCCGAGTACGGTTTCTTTGGTGTGGCGCCGGGCACGAGCATGAAATCGAACGCCAACGCGATGCTCACCGTCGCCCGCGATTCTATCTTCACCAACTGCGCGATGACGCTCGACGGCGACGTTTGGTGGGAGGGAATGACGGAACAGAAGCCAGCGAACGCGGTGGATTGGCTGCGGCGGCCATGGACGCCGGATTCAGGCCGAAAAGCCGCGCACCCGAATGCACGCTTTACTGCCGCCGCAAAACAGTGCCCGGTGATCGCTCCAGAATGGGAGGATCCTAAAGGCGTCCCTATTGATGCCATTCTGTTTGGCGGCCGGCGCGCGGGAATTGTTCCGCTGATCACCGAAGCGTTCAATTGGCAGCATGGAGCTTTCCTGGGTTCGACTGCGAGCAGCGAGACGACTGCAGCAATCACAGGAAAGGTAGGCCAGTTGCGCCGCGACCCCATGGCGATGCTGCCGTTTTGCGGTTATCACATGGGCGATTACTTTGCCCATTGGCTCAAGATCGGAGCCAGTGCTGATCAATCCAAACTGCCGAAGATTTTTTACGTGAACTGGTTTCGGCAGGACAAGAATGGTAAATTCCTCTGGCCGGGATATGGCGAAAACAGCCGTGTACTGAAGTGGGTTTTCGAGCGCTGCGACTGCAAAGTGCACGCCAAAGAAACGGCTATCGGACGCATTCCTGACGTAGCTGATCTCGATACTACCGGCCTGGACATCAAAGGCGCGCATGTCGACGAACTGCTCAGCGTCGACATCGAAGGCTGGCTGGCCGAGGTACCGCTTATCAGAGAACACTTCGCGAAATTCGGAGATCGGTTGCCCAAAGGCTTGCAGGATGAAGTTGCAGCCTTGGAAAAACGGCTGCAGGCGGCGAAGCGCTAGAATTTTAACCCAATGTCGCGCGGACCCGCGATATTCATATATTTTCCTTTGACGGGGTGTGTTTTTTGATATAGTTCCCCACTGTCATGCCCCGTCCCGCTGCGAACGAAGCGAGTCATAGCGCTGCCGTGCCTCCACTTCCTGGCGGATCACTCACCCGAAATCAGATTCGCGGTTTCTGGGCGTCGTGGGGAGGGTGGGCCCTCGATGGCATGGACTCGTTTGTCTACGCGCTGGTTCTCGTACCCTCTCTACGCGAATTGCTGCCGCGGTCGGGCATTCCCGCCACAAAAGGAAACATAGGATTCTATGGGGGACTGCTGTTTGCGCTCTTCCTCATTGGTTGGGGATTGGCCTTCCTTTGGGGGCCAATCGGAGATAAGTACGGACGCGTCCGCACGCTCATGCTCACCATCCTGTGGTATTCAGCGTTCACTTTTCTCAGCGCCTTCGTTACCGGAGTCTGGCAGCTTGCGATTCTTCGTCTTCTAGCCGGCATCGGCATTGGCGGCGAGTGGGCCATGGGCGGCACGTTTGTAGCAGAAGAATGGCCCGAGCACCGGCGCCGCGTGGGCGCGGGATTGATGCATACCGGATATTACGTCGGAATATTTCTGGCCGCACTGGCAAACTACGGCATAGGCAGTCACTTTGGCTGGCGGTCCATGTTCATCGTGGGTGGGCTCCCAGCTTTATTGCTGGCATGGATACGCCATGGAGTGACTGAACCGGCTGCGTGGGCCAAGAAAGAAAAAGTAGTACGGTCGTGGGCGTTCTGGCGTCCTTTCATGATTTTGTTCTCCGATCAGTTGCGTCGTCGTACAGTTGTGAACGCGCTGCTGATGCTGGTTTCTATTTGTGGTCTGTGGGCCGGAACTGTGTATGTACCCGCGGCAATTACCGCCGTCGCGGAAGCGGGCGGCCGCGTTGGTCCGCAAGCCGCGCAACTCGCCTCATGGGGCATCATGATGGTTTCGTTCGCAACGATTCTTGGATGTCTGGCTATGCCATGGCTCGCTGAACAGGTAGGACGGCGAAGCGCGCTCGCCATTTACTTCACGCTTATGATGGTCTTCATTGCGCTCACATTCGGCAAGGTCTTCTACCTCGGACCACGAGCGCTTCCCTGGATGTTCGTTTGCCTGTTTTTTCTGGGATTGGGTGGCGCGAACTTCGCCGTCTATACTCTTTGGCTGCCCGAACAATATCCCACGGAATGCCGCGCCAGCGCCTTCGCTTTTAGCACTTCGTTCGCCCGTTTTGCGGGGGCGGGAATTACTTTTCTAGTCGGAGCGGGTGTGCGGCACTACGGCTCACTCGGAACTCCGGTTGCTATGACGTCACTCGCTTTTGCCATAGGGCTGCTGCTCATTCCGTTTGCTGCGGAAACGCGCGGCCAGTCCCTGCCTGCCTAGAAGGCGCGCTGAATACCAAACTGCGGACTAATCTCTGTGGTATGAACGCTTACTGGAACCGCGCAAAATGTGGCGAGCGCGAGCGACGAGCTGAATTCCACTAGCCAGCAAATCACTGCTAACTCCGAAGAGGCATCCGTCCAGGCCGATGTGGTTTCAGAGGCGGTGCAGGCAGTCGGTCGGAATCTTCAGACAGTTGCCTCAGGTGCTGAAAAGATGGGTAACCGCATCAAGGAAATTGCCAAGAATGCTACCGAGGCGGCTAAGGCGGCTACCTCCGCAGTCCAGGTGGCGGAAGAGACTAATACCACAGTGTCCAAGTGGGGTGATTCTTCCACCGAGATCGGGCAAGTAATCAAGGTCATCACTGCAATTGCGCAGCAGACAAACCTTTTGGCGCTGAATGCCACCATTGAGGCCGCTCGTGCCGGAGAAGCGGGAAAGGGTTTCGCAGTAGTCGCCAACGAAGTGAAAGAGTTGGCAAAAGAGACTGCGAAAGCAACAGAAGATATCAGCCGGAAGATCGAAACCATCCGGGCGGATACCATGGCTGGGGTGAACGCGATCGCATCGATCAGCGGGGTGATCCACCACATCAACGATATCTCTAACACGATTGCTACGGCGGTGGAGGAACAGAATGCCACTACCAATGAGATGTCTCGCAATCTGAACGAAGCGTCGAGCAGCAGCAGTGAAATCACCAGCAACATTGCAGGTGTGGCGGCTGCAGCGCAGAGCACAACGTGCGGAGCCAGCAATACACAGAAGGCCTCTCAGCAACTGGTGGAAATGTCCCAACAACTGCGAACCTTAGTGGGTCAATTCAGGATCGATGGTGATGGGGCTGGTGAAGGCGCTGATGTAGTTGCGAACGCAGTGGTCAAGAGCCTGGCGGCTCATGCCTCCACGTGACCTACCTCTGCAGTTTGTTCCTATCGCTCAAACTTCTCGAGCACGATTTCTTCAACGTCCTCGATGTGCCGCCGCATAGCGGCTTTTGCGGCCTCGGCATCGTGGCGTTTGATGGCCGCTAAGATCCGGCGGTGGCCAGCCAGTGATTTTTGTGGTCGACCTCGCACCTGCAGCGAGCGTTCCCGGGTGTCGCGCAACAGATCCATGAGGATGTCGAGCACCTTCAACACGACACTATTGCCAGAAGCCAAAGCAATGCTGTAGTGGAACTCAGCGTCCTCTTCGACAGCGGGTGCGTCCTCGCTTTGCTTTCGTTCCTGCCTTTGCAGGATCTCTTCCATCTCAGAAATTTCTTCGGCGGAAGCGTGCGTGGCAGCGCGTGCGGCGAGCGGGGGTTCGAGCATTTTACGAAAATCCAGTAATTCGCTGACAAGTTCCTGGCGGCGCTTTAGAGCGCTGGCAAAAGGATTCACTGGGGGTTCGGCCGAGATTTCGCGGACGATTGTGCCCGCCCCCTGACGCGGTTCAACTAAGCCCATCAACTCGAGGCCGCGAATCGCATCGCGAATGGAACTACGGCTGACGTGCAGCGTCTCTGCCAGTTCGCGTTCGGAGGGAAGTTTGTCCCCGGGTTTCAGTTTTTTTACGATTAAACGTTCGATCTGTTTGGCGACTTCTTCATAGACCTTGTTTCTCCGCACGATCTCGAAGTCGGGTTTAGCTGCTGGTGACAAGCTGATCTCCAAGTGGTCCGATGAGCGGGCCAACGACGCAGGGAGTATATCCCGCTTGTCAAGACCCGGCAATTGCTTTTATTTCCGTGTAAAGACCATGTGGCATAAACTGTGCCAGACTACGCTTCGTCGAATGGCTGTAAACTGGATATCTCTGACAGGTTCGAATATGTTGGTGGAAGTCGCCAAGCCGGTTACCTTGGTTCTCTGCATTCTCTCTTTGTACGCTGTGTTTAATGCTGCTTTCCTGAGTTTATCAAGTGATTTGCATCAAAGAATCTACGAATCCCTTCTCCGACTAGCGCTAGCGACCGTGATTTCGGTGATAAGCGGATTGATTTTCCGTGAGGCTGCGCCAGACTTATACGCGCACACGACGAAGCTCTCGGCCACGCTTCTTATCAAATTATTTTGCTGGGCTGCGGGTATCATGCTCGTTGTATTCGTCGTTTCCTTGTACCTGGAGACGCACTGCATCTTCTACCGGGATATTCATTTCTGATGTCAAACCCTGATCGGATTATCGTCCGTGTTCCTGCCTCCTCAGTTTTTTTCAAACCGCAATCCAATCCCGACGGGAAGTGCGGGTGATGAGGAACTGGGAGCGTCGATTGGGCCAATTCGTAATAGCGGTGCTGGTTCTGTTCGCGGTGCTGTATGCAGCAGACTGGATCGTAATCCAGATTCGTATCGCACGTGGCACCGCGTATGCCGTCGTGGAGGTCAACCAATTTCTCGCGACGCCGCTGAAGGGCAACAAAGTTGAATACGATTTGATGGGAACTGTTCAGGAGACCTGCAGCCGCTCGATCTTTCCGCAAAAGGGGAATCCGGCATGCTGGTGGCTGGAACGCCATAAATCGCAGTGGAAGTGAATTAGCGCTTAATCTCTGCAAGACTGGTCTCGAATGTTCGTTCCTACGGGACAGCAGCATCCACTGGCTGAATTACCTGATTTGCTGCCAGATTACTTTCCGCCAGCAGTTTCGTGCAGTGGTAGATCGTGCGCGTGCAGGGCATTGGAAGTCCCACTCGATCTCCTAACTCGACAACCGCGCCCACCAGGGCCTCCAGTTCCATTGACCGGCCCGCTTCGAGATCTTGCAGCATTGACGTTTTGTGCTCCCCAACTTTTTCCGCGCCTGCGATTCGTTGATCGATGGAAACCGGCAAGTCCATACCCAACTTGCGCGAGACCGCTTCCACTTCCTGCATGATGTTTCTAATCACCGAGCAGACGCCGGGATCGCGCACCATCTGGGCCAGCGTGGCGCGGGTGAGTGCGCTGACTGGGTTGAACGAGGCGTTGCCCAGGGCTTTTACCCAGATCTCCTGCCGCAGGCGCGTACTGACCGGAGCACGCAAACCCGATGCGATGAGCGCCTCGGCAATCGCACGGCTGCGTTCAGAACGTGTGCCATCGGGTTCGCCGAGAGAAATGCGGTTTCCCTCAATGTGCTGAATCACGCCGGGTGAAGTAATTTCTGTCGAAAAGTAAACAATAGAGCCGACAACGCGACGGGCTTCAATGGCAGAAGAGATCACGCCTTCGGGATCGACGCGTTCGAGACGAAGTCCCTCCCATTCGCCGCCGAAACCCTGGAAGTACCACCATGGAATTCCATTTTGTGTGCTGACGACGGTGGTCTCCGGGCCGAGTATGGGCTTCAACTGAGGCGCGAGTTGCGGAAGTCCATGTGCCTTTACGCCAAGAAAAACCACGTCCACAGGGCCAACTTCTTTGACGGAGCCGGTGACTTTAGGGCGCGCGACGAAATCTCCCTCGTTACGCTTGACCTGCACTCCCCGCTCCTGCATCGCGCGAAGATGCGGGCCGCGCGCAAACAATGTGACATCGAAGCCGGCCTGAGCCATGCGTGCGCCGATGTACGCGCCGATAGCGCCAGCTCCCGCGATCAGGAATTTCATTGCCAGTCTTTCATTGGCGGCTTTTTCATCGGCGATCATCTACCAGCGCGGCGGCGACTGCGCGCCGGCGAATTTTGCCGGTCGCTGTGGTCGGAATACTTTCCACCAGATAAATCTTGCTTGGACATTTGTATTCCGCCAGAAAATCGCGACAGTGTTTGATCAGTGCTGATTCTGTAGCTCCGTTTGGTGCATGCAAGACTACGGCCGCCGCGACTTCTTCTCCCAGCGTAGGATGGGCGCAGCCAAACGTCACTGCTGCCGCCACTGCCGGATGCTTCAGCAAAATCTCGTCGATTTCGTGAGGCGCGATGTTCTCGCCTCCGCGGATGATGATGTCTTTGATCCGGCCAGTCAAATGCAAATAGCAATCGGCATCAAGAAAGCCTTCGTCTCCGGTGCGAAACCACCCGTCCACAAAGGCGCGAGCATTGGCTTCGGCATTGTTCTCATATCCGCGAAAAACATTGGCTCCCTGAATGGCAACTTCTCCGCGTTGATTAGTGCCGAGATGATTGCCGTCCTTGTCCATGATGCTGATACGTAGGCCGGTTCCGACGCCGACAGAGCCTGCTTTGCGATGCCGCGGCGGCAGCGGGTTCGACGTCATCTGGTGAGAAGCCTCGGTCATTCCATAAGCCTCGACGAATGGCACACCAAAAAGTTCCTCGATTTTGTGAATGAGTTCAGAGGACAAAGGCGCACTGCACGAGCGTATAAAGCGCAAGGAGTCAGCTTCGGGCGGCTTTTGGTGGGATCGAGCGAGAAGGAGTTGATGCATCGTGGGCACTCCCGAATACCATGTCACGCGATGCTCGCGAACCGTTCTCCAGAACGAAAGCGCGTTGAACTTGGTGGGAACAACTAAAGTTCCTCCGGAAAGCAAAGTCGCCATGGTTGAGCCGATCAAACCGTGAATGTGGAACAAAGGCATAACGCACAGCGAAACGTCCTCTGGAGAGAGCGCGTAGGTGTTGGCAATGTTCGCGGACGAAACGGCCAAATTGAAATGACGTAGTGGCACACGCTTGGGGCGGCCCGTACTGCCACTGGTATGCAGTATGAGGGCAATGTCGTCAGGCCTGGGCGTTGGCGCTGAACCTCCGGACGGAGCATTTGTTAAGTGAACATTTCCTTGTTCGGTCATCTCGACCGCGAACACTGGAATCTTGCGATCCTTGGCAGCAGTGCGCACAAATTCTGATCCTACGGCTGGACAAAGCAAAACCCGGGCGTCGGTGTCGCCGAGAAAAAAATGAAATTCCTCGTAAGGGTATGCCGGATTTAACGGCGCCGCAGTTCCAGCGATGGAAGCCGCCAGAAAACTCACGATCGCTGGCAACCCGTTCGGCAACGCGATCGCTACAGCATCGCCGCGGCGGATTCCGGCGGCGGTCAAAGCATTCGCCATGGCCAGAACCTGCTGGCGAAGCGAATCATAGGTGATACTGATGCCCAACTCAGGAACAATAACTGCCGTGTGACTGTCCGCGAAATGTAAAACGTCGAGAAGCGTTTCGACTGACTTCAGAGTCATTCGTTGTCGCCTTTAATGCAGAGTCCCCCGGAGGATGGGCCAATCTTTGTCCGCTGTCTACGCAATCGTAAAGCTATAGATTCAAGCCGAGTAGCCCTCAGCTTTGAGCGCCTTGCCGAACTCTTCCAGGAAGAACTGCACATTGTCTTCGGTCGCCAGCGGACCCATAATGCCAATGCGAAACACTTTGCCTGCAAGCGGACCAAAGCCGCCGGCAATCTCAATCCCAGGATCATCGAGCAGCCGCTTTCGCACTTTCGCCTCGTCGATACCTTTGGGGACGCACACCGTATTCAAAGTAGTGATTCGGTGTTCTTCCGGAACATGAAAGCTCAGACCCATGGCCTGTATGCCTTTGCCGAAAACTTGATGGCAACGGCGATGACGCTCCCAGCGATTTTCAATTCCTTCTTCGGCGATAACGAGCAGCGCCTCGCGTAAGGCGTAGAACATGGAGATCGGCGCGGTGTGATGGTAGCGGTGCGAGACGGTCGAGTAATCGTGAATCAACTTCAGGTCAAGATACCAGCTGCGTGAGGGAGTAGTGCGGGAATTCAGAAAATCCATGGCGCGCCGAGACATGGCCATGGGAGACAATCCGGGCGGACAGCTTAGACCTTTTTGCGTGCAACTGTACGCGACGTCGATCCCGGTTCGATCGAATTCCACCGGTAGTCCGCCGAGCGAAGTGACGCAATCGGCAATGACGAGAGCGCCGGTATCGTGCGCCGCGGCACAAATTGCGTGGCCTGATTGCAACGCTCCAGTCGACGTCTCCGCGTGAACGTACGCTACAACCTTGGGTTTCTCGCGACGGATGAAATCTCGAGCTTCGTCATCAGAGAAAGTTTCTCCCCATGGTTTTTCAAAACGAACTACGTTAGCGCCCTGGCGCTTCGCCATGTCGGTAAGCCTGTCGGAAAAATATCCGTTGGCGAAGATCGCGATTTTGCTTCCGGGATCAACGAAGTTCGCGACGGCAGCTTCCATGCCCGCGCTGCCGGTGCCGGAAATTACCAGCGTGGCTCCGTCGCTCGTGCCGTAGGCCATCTTCACCAATTGTTGAACGTCTCCCATTACCTGAATGAAATAAGGGTCGAGGTGCCCGACAATTGGCTTCGCCAGCGCTGTGTAGACTCGCGGGTCGACCATGGTTGGTCCGGGTCCGAAGAGAAAACGTCGTGGAGGCTGTAGGGGAGCTAATGCGTTAATTGCGGGAGCCTGCTGTTCGATGGCGCTCATTAACCCTCGTTTCCAGTTACCAAAGCAAATGCGACCCAGCTTTGACAGTGGGCACCATTCTCGCAAACGGCGTCAAGATAATTCTGCTGATCAGCTTGATAAGCGCTTCCTATCTAGCGCGGCAGCGCAGTCGTTCGATTCAGCCGAGCTACAGCAAGTTGTTCACCTAGATCGGCGAGTGGTGACCCTGCACGATCATTTCTTCCGCGATCCGGCGCGCTTCAGGCAATGTTTTAGCGGCCTTGGCGTCAATTTCTTTCGGCAAGTCTTTTTGAATTTTAGCCAGCTCTTCGTCAAAAATACGCGTCACCAATTCCGGGCTATGCTCGACTGGCTTACCATCGTCGCCCGGAACTTTGATTTTGTGACGCACGCGCTGCGCGATCATCAAGCGATAGATGCGATCCGTAGCCAGATCTTCCATGAAGCCATCGAGCAGGCTGGCGCCCTTGCCATTGAGCACGCCGTTACGATAGCGAATCACAGTGCGCACGGCCGCTCGCGTACCCGCAAGGGTGATCTTGCCGACGCCCTTTGGCAGCGGCCGCAGATCAGGGTGGTTGTTTGGCAGATTGGGTCGTTTCCCAATCTGGTTAGGGAAAGGGAATTGCGCTACCGCGATTTCGTTCTGATCGGGATGTCCGGTCCAAGCCCCGTCCATCAAGCAGTTCGCTTCGTTTTTTTTGTCTTCCTTGAGTACTTTCATCGCACGCTCATTCAATTCAGCATCAGCGCGGCTGGGGAAGAGGGCGGTCATTCCGCCAATGGCATGAGCTCCGTGCTTGTGGCAGATCTCGGGCATCAGCGTGCGGAAGTTCTGGAAAAATGCGACGTCGTGCGGAATGGTGTTGCGGTCTGGCAAAATCCAATTGGGATCCTCCAACATAAAATCGATCAGCGAAGCCATATAATCCCAGCGGCCGAGATTCAATCCAAGGCAATGCTGGCGGAGATTGAATAAAAATTCCTCCATCTGATAAGCCAATGGATGCGCCTCTACCAGCGCCATGCACTTGATATAGTCTTGCGGCAGTCCCTTATGTTTGGCAAGAGCCTGAAACAGATCGCGCCACCAGAAAGCTTCCTCGGCGGACTCGCTCTTAGGAATGTAAACCGAGAAATTGTGGGGCAGCGACGTAGGGTCAAGCTGATACCAGATCAAAGCCAGATCGAACAGGGAAGCCGACATGAGCTCGTTTTTCATGACCCCACCCTGGCTGAGATGCAATCCACGCGGACGCACCCAAGTCACCGTTTTCGATCGCTGAACTGTTACTTTCTTTTTCCGCTTCTTGTCGTCGTAGCTGAGTTCGTATTTGTATGCGGCGATGGTGTTCTTAATCGCCAACATGACGTTTTCCCATGTATTTGCGGTGGAATCTTCAATGTCTAACATCACCGCGGGGGAACCGGAATTCAGTAACTTTACGGTTAGCTCGGCATCATCCGCAGGGCCGGTCATCTGGTTGCGCTGGTCAGCGCACCAGTCAGGCACTTCGATCCGCCAGTCGGAAGTCGTGGCTTCAGACGCAGGCAAATAACCGGGCGGATGCCCCTGGTGCGATCGCTGCAAAACCTCTTTGCGCTTCGCGGCCAATTTCTGTTGCCAGGGCGTGAATTGCCGGTGCAAGGGCAACAAAAACTCTAAAAATCCTTTAGGCAGGTCCCGCTGTGGATTCAAATCGGCGGGCGCGAAATTCATGTATTGCGAAGTAGAGTCTTCGGTGTGTGTGGGCATGGAATGTTGATCCTTCGCCTGTTCGCTGACACTCTGTAACAGTCATTCACTAAGAGTGCCATTTAGCCATCGGATAGATGCCGAAGCCAGTTTCTGGGATGCAGCCGTCCCTGAAAACGGATTCAAACAACGCAGCGGTTAGTCTCCGGATCTGATCGAGCGCATTGGTCACCGCAGCAAGTGTCTGGCTTCTACCCATCGTCTTGAAATCGGACTCACGCTCTCGATTTTTGTTTTGTTGAGAGCCACGCTTCCCCAGGGAATCCAACTGATAAACATCAATGCAGCCGTGTTGGGTGAAACTTACCTTGTGAGTGCGCGAACGGCACAAATATCATTGCAGTCCGTCGATTCAGAGTCAATCAACTTTACTGTCGAGGCGATCGAAAAACCCTTATGTGTGATGACGATCACGGTACTGTCTTTGACCATCCATTAGGATCCGGCGACCCCGCCTGATCGACGTGCCGACGATTAATTCTCACGGTGCGAATCGGGCGAGAAGCAAAAGTTCGCGTCACATTGGAGCATCATGTTTGCAATTGAGCTAACGGTTTCTGATTTCCACCTTCGCCGGACAAAAGATTACTTGACTATGAACTCAGGAACATGTTACATAGTCGCGCTGCGGAACTGGTCCGCTTTTCATACAAGTTATCGATTTTTCAAATAGCCGGTTTTTTGCTTGCCGTCTCGAAGCAGCCGGCGTTTGAGGCTTGTGCGCGCTCGTCCCGGGCCAGGCAGGTTGTCGGCCAACGTGTGGCCGGAAAGGGAACACATGCGCTCGCTTACCGCGTTTTTCGTGCTTCTCATCGTTTTCATGGCGCCAGGTCCGCTTGCCCACGCACAAGGTACGGAACCTGCGAGCAAGCCCGACGGATCGAATTCTGCGGGGGCGACCAAGGAAGAGGTCAACCAGTTGCGCGGCGAGGTAGCGGCGCAGCGCAAGACTATCGAAGAATTAAAGGCGATGGTCCAAAAGTTGGCTGAAGCCAAGGCCCAGCCCTCCGACGGTCAATCGGCGACCGTGAAACCTGTAGCCGAGACGAACGCGGCTGGGACCGGTGCACTATCCAACGACGGCGTTCATCTGGTAAACACGGTCCTGATTCAGCCGGTAGCCGAAACGCCAATCATCAATCAAGCGCAGCCGGCGGCTGTGCCAAAGAAGGACACTCCGCTTGCGGCGGGCTGGAACGGTGAGCACTTCTTCATCCGAAGTGCCGACGGCCAGTTTCAACTGATGCCGTACGGCTATGTCGATATCGACTATCGCGCCTACAAAGGCGATGGCGCTCCAGCGGATACGTTCCTCGTCCGACGCGCTCGTTTCGGCTTCCAAGGAAATTACGGCTCGCACTTTGACTACGCCATCCTTACAGATGCCAACTCCACGTCCGGTGCGATCGTGCGCGACGTTTATCTCAACGTGAGGATCAGACCCGAGTTCCAGTTCCAGGCGGGGCAATTCAAAGAGCCCTTCGCGCAGGAAACGGGTATTGGCGCAACCAACCTCGACTTCGTCGAACGCGGCCTGCAGTCGCTGTTATATCCGTGCGCGGGAACTGCGTATCGCTGCCCGGGCATGACCCTTCACGGAGACATCGATGGCGGCGTTTTCCAGTGGTGGGCTGGAGCGTTCAACGGGCGCAACGGCGTTACGGCCAACGCAACGAACGAGCCGGAATTTGTAGGCAGGCTGCGCTTTTATCCGTGGCGCAAGACCAAGAATGACTGGTTGAAGCAACTGGCATTCGGAGGCTCCATAACCCACGGTCGAAGTCGTGGGCTTTCCGGAGACCTCAGCTTCGTCGGGACGCTTCCCGACGCCACCTACGCTTTCTTTCCGCAGCTAAGAATCAACGGACCGACCGAGCGGTACGAGGGCGAATTCACTTACATCAAGTCGGGGATGGCGTTGCGCGGAGAATATGTGCAGTTGCAGCAGCAACGTTACGCCGTGGGCTCCGAGCAGGTCGGCGGCCTGGGCTTCCTGACATTGCCCGGAGTGGGTGCGAAGGCGTGGAACATTGGGACGACCTATCTTCTCACCGGTGAAAAGCGGCCGGAAAATGGCACCCCGCGGGTCAAGCATCCGCTTTTCGGCCCGGATACTCCCGGCGGCACGGGACGCGGCTGGGGCGCTTGGGAACTTGCCGCCCGATACTCCGGCATTCAGGCAAATGCGCCCGCTCAGAGCTTCCTGAACATTTACACTCCGGGATTTGTTCCTGGCTATAACTATCACACGGACGAAATCACGTTTGGTGTGAACTGGTATTTGAACTACTGGGTGAAATACCAGGCTAACGTCAACATCGATCAACTGAAGCAACCCAGCGTTACCGGCCAGGTGCCGCAGAATTTCTACGCCGTAACCCAGGAGCTGCAGTTCCGCTTCTGAAGGAGGATTGCTTTGGGGATCACGAATATGCGTAACAGCACGGTTTGCAGCTTGGGTAGTGAAGGGAAAATTGTGGGAGGAGATCCGATGAGATCGAGAATTCTACTTACTGTTCTTCTCAGCGTGTTATTTGTGCTCGCGAGTGGCTGCGGGAATGTGAAGAACTGCCCCGTATGCGGAACTACCACCGCCGACGGCTATGCGGACATTGTGAATATCGCGGTACCCGAGCACAATCCCACTGGCGAGCCCGGCGGTCCGTTCAACTCCTTCGACATCAGTTGGATCAACAGCGCTACGCACCGCGATTATGTCTCGGATCGCATTGGACTGGCGGTCGTCGTCGTGGACACCAATCAAAATATCGCCATCAATGCGATTCAGGGCAGCAATGCCGTGACCAATGCAGGCAACGCCGCCAGTCCGTGCGACCCCAGTATTCCTCCTCAAGTCGACGTCGTCGGAAACTTTACCCGCTTCGGATGCAGAAACGCCCCTTTTCACTTGGTTTCGGGTTTTGGCGCGAACGGCAATTTCGGAGGATTCCCCGGCGCGCAGTGCTGCGCTTCCCGTGCCAACGGCGTAAACCCCATGTCCGGCCCTGACGGCGAGGAAGTGACCCCGGACGGCAACACTCTATTCACGGCCGTTGGCAATGCCAGCGTGGCGGTCTTCGACTTGACCGCGACACCGCCAAAGGTGATTGCAACCGTAGCAACGGGCACAGCTGCAGATTACGACGGACCGCTTGGCATTGGCCCGTGCATCTCCTCCTGGAACGGCGAGGCTGGCTCGGCCGCGACCTGCGGAGACGACCGCGCCGACGAAATGGCGTACGATCCCGTTCACCAGGTTCTTGCGGTCATCAACGGCGACCCGGGATTCCCGTTTGTTACCTTCATCGATATGTCGGGCATCGTCGCCCGAACCAGCCATTGCCTGCCGATTGTCCCGACTCTGGCTTATGGCCCTTATGCAACAGCTCCCACCTTCACACTCGCAAATTACGGTACCGGCGCGGGTTACCCATTTCAAGGATCCGGCACTGCGATACCCCAACCTTCACCCATATTGGACCCAGGAGTGGCGGGCACTTCGTTTAATCCTCCCAGTTGCATTATTGGACAGATTTATTACGACGGCGCAGGCGGTGTGGCCTCCGGTGGCACTGGTCCCAACTTCGGGCTTAATCCGAACGTTCCTGTGGATGTAATTGCACCTGCAGCGTCCGTGAGCGGCGGCGTCCCGTTCCCGTGCCCCGATCCCTCCAATCCTCACGTGTTCAGCGGCGTCTCGGGTGGGATTGCCAATAACATTCCTGCGATCGGTCTTCCCGGTTTGAGCGGAGTCACGCCCACCGGTACAACTTACACCATTCCCTGCCATCACGGCCCGATCATCAGCACAAGTACGGGAGCGTTTTGCAGCCAAACCAATCCAGCCAGCGGATGTGCGGGCGCTATAGCGCCTGCCGGTCTGGGGGGCATGGTCTGGAACAGCAACACCGGTCACCTGCTGCAAACCAATGAAAACTGTATCGGCATCACGAACATCGGTTGCGTCGATGAAATCGATCCCCGCCTCGGAAACCCCAATGGTCCAGTAGTGGTCAACAGTTTCGTCATGCCGAATTGCATGCCTACCAGTATTGTTCAGGGTCCGGGCAACAACTTCCTCGTAGGCTGCGCGGACCACGACGGTGAAGCATTCCCGCCCAACGAATACGTGATTGATGGTACAGCGGGAACGATTCTCGCCACCATCACCAATGTCGGCGGCGTAGACGAAACTTGGTACAACTCGGGCGACAACCGCTACTACCTGGCGGCTAGAGACATGCCTAACGGCCCTGTCATGGGCGTGATCGACGCAAAGACCAACCTTTGGCTGGAAAACGTTACGACCAATTCGAACTCGCACAGCATCGCAGTTGATTCCAGCAATAACCACGCATTTGTACCACTGCAGGCCGGTGGAATATGCACTTCACAGAGCAGTAACGGCTGTATCGGCGTCTACGCGCAGCAGTAAGCGGCTTGCGCATCTGTCATGCCGAGCGAAAGTCAGGAACCTGGGGCTCTGCCGATGCCGATGGAAACCGAGATTCCTCGCTTCGCTCGGGGAAGGACAATAACTCGTAAGAGAACGGAATCGAGTCAACCAAGGCTTGTATGAAATGCCCTCCCCCAATTCATACAATCGTGGCATATTTGACGCTCGGGGCTTAGACTGAAGTTGGTGAGAATTATGCGATGCATCCGAAAACCTGTACTCAGCGGAATTGCGGTTCTGGCAGTTTTTGTTTCTTGCGCGGTAATGGCGTCAGCCAGCGCAGTTCCTAAGAAGCCCACAGACGTACCTGCCACTGTAATTGCACATCTGCCTTTGCCTCAGGCAACAGGAAATCAAATGTTGCTGCAAAAAGAGGAAGGGAAGACTTATCTATATGTGCAACAGGCTTCCAAACAGGGCTTCATGATTGTGGATGTGAGTAAGCCGGAGAAGCCAAACCTGCTGAAGCGAACCGCTGAGTCAAGTCAGGCGACCGCCGGCAATCTGGAAATGGTGAGCCCCGACGTTGCCATTGCCGTAGCGCCAGAGAAGAAACCGAACACGCTAACCAGCAGCAACCATCCTTCTGAGACTGTGCGATTGCTGGATTTAAGCGATCCGCGTAATCCAAAAACACTGCAGGAATTCGAAGGTGTCACCAGCGTGCTTCCTGATGGTGGGCATGGCTTGATCTATCTCACCAACAACGAAGGCTTATGGGTTTTGCGCTACAGCAAGCCAGCGTTGCTCCAGCCAGCGAAAAAGAAACGTCCGTGCGATTCCGAATCAGAGATCGAGGCTATGCCTCCGGACTGTGACTAGCCTCGTGCGTTACTGACCGGAGCTTGTCGTGCATTCCTTCGAGACGGTCCTTATCGAGGAGACCGTCAACGTTACCGGCGACGGAGCACCCATTTTTTCGATAGCGTCCGAACTTGTACTCATCGAAGGCGACGTCGTACCAGTGATTTCCACTCGTTGCCCCAGGTAGTGCGACAGCTTGATTTTCCCCGTGCCCTGAAGTTCGTAAGTCATCGCCGGATTTTGCTTTTCCAATATGTAATCGCCGCTGGCTTTGCTTACGCAGCCCCGCACGGTTACTTGTCCTTTGGAATCCTTCGAACTGCTTGGGCTCATGGAGGTACCGCTGTCCTGCGCCAGCATAAAGCTTGCGGAAAGCAGCAGTGCCAGTGCAAAACACACTTGTCTCATAAAATTATCCTCGCAGCATGGGATGGCAAGATTATTGCAAAGGTTGGCTTCTGGCGACCGTCACTTGACGTGCGTTTCCTGGTAGTGCAGTTCCTTCCATTGCCCACCACGCTTGACCCATACTTCCCCTATATAAACTCTGGAATAATGTATGGCTGATCTTGGTGGGAACTGCAGAGTAACTTCGTAAATAACAAACGCGGAGTCCGCACCCAGAGGAATGAGCTTGAAACCCCACAAAGTGTAGTTTGCAATATTTCCTTCCGCCAGTTCGTTGAGCGCCTGGGTTTTTGTGCGCTCCCCTTTGCCATCCACTTCGACGCCCTGATAGTCATCTGCCAGCAAATCCGCGTACGCCTTATTGTCTTTATTCTTGATTGCTTCCCACTCGGCCTTAACTTTTAGTTCGAACATCTGTTTCAAGCTGTCGTCGGAAGAGGCGGTGGATTGTTTTGTTTCGGGGAATGGCGTCGGGGCGGAAGGAATCTGAGCCGAAGCCAGCGCTGTCAATCCTGCAACAAAAAGAACGAGAAAATTTCGCATAGTTTCTTTTGAAGTGAACTCAGCGAAATCTTATCAGGTTCCGCGGATGGTCAGGCTGCAACCCAGCCTAATCACTGCATGTCTCTAATTTTCTTTCTTACTGCGGCAAGCAAAGGCGAGGGTAGTTCGGAATAGCCTTCCTGAACTGCAAACTGTTGGCCATCCGCGTACACCCAATCCAACAGATCGCCCAATGCCGCTGTGCGAGAAGAATCTGTCGATTTGCTGCGCAAGTAAATCCAGGTGAAGCTCGTGATCGGGAAAGAGTCCGCTCCAGGCGCGTTGGTTAACGACGCCGAGAAGTTATTCCAGTGCGGCGCTTCTACCGCCTTGCACGCTTCGGCAATAGTCTCAGCTGAAGCATGAACATACTTACCGGCGGGATTCAACACCGCAACCTGCGAAATGCCCCCCTTTACTGCGTACTGATATTCAACGTAGCCGATGGAGCCAACCGTATTTTTTACCTTTTCCGCCATATCCGCGCTGCGCTCCGCGGCTACGCCAACCGGCCACTTCGGAGAAGGGCTAACTCCCACCTGGCTGCGAAACTTGGCGCTGGTTTTGGAAAGAAAGTCGGTGAATACGTAATTTGAGCCCTTGCCCGCGGGGCGGTTAATCACTTGAATGGGAAGATTGGGCAACGTGATTTCTGGATTGAGTTTGGCGATTGCGGCCGCGTTCCAGTTCTTGATATCTCCGATGAAGATCTCCGCCAGAACTTCTCCTGAAAGCCGAAGATCGTGATGGGCGTCGGGAAGATTGTAGATGGGAACGATACCAATGATCACGACCGGCATCTCGATCAAGCCGTCTTTCCGCTCACTCTCCGTAAGCTGAGCTTCTCCAGCGCCAAAGTCACCCACGCCGTGCGAGATCTGCTTGATCCCTTCGCTGGTGCCCACCGGAAGATAGCGCATCTGAATGTGCGCATTGTGCTTGCCATATTCCTGCGTCCACCGGCTATAAAGCGGTGCGGGGACGCTCGACCCTGACCCCACGAGCACAACTGCGTTTTGCGCCTGCGCCGGAGCGCTGCTCAACCCGACGACAAGCAGGCATAGCATCCAGATATGCGAAAGCCAGTTGTGACTAAGGCGTCGCCTCACGCGGTCCGCTGAAGATGCACCGGGTGACATTCTCATAATTCCCCCATTTGTACGAGCAGATAGAAACGTACTCATTCTTGCCCACAGATTAGTGCAATTTAATTGACATTAAAACGTTACTATCGTTTTGTTCTGGATCGACATGGGCTGCGGAAGCGGAAGTAGACTGGGAAATGGCCGGAAGTTATGTCCAAAAACGAGACTCTGAGTGCAGTTCAGTTCACTCCATGAGAGCGGCGGCCGTCAAATTTTAATATCCTCATCGTTGCCGGTCCAATCTTGCACTGGCGCGCTAGCGGATGGGGGAGGTAGAGTCCAGTTAACATCACGATGGCGAATCCACCAGTGTCGCACCCGGAAGCCGAAGCAATAGCCAAGGAACTGCTGTCAGCCTACGAAACGGGTCAGATGGTGTCCGTCCCTCCCTCGGCCCGCCCCGAATTCGATCTGAACATGGCCTACGAAGTAGAAGCAATCCTTAAGCGTTCCCTCGAAGCCAACGGACACCGCGCCGTGGGCCGCAAAGTCGGCTATGCCAATAAGGCCATGTGGCGCGTGCTCAAGCTTGAAACCCTGGTCTGGGCGCACATGTACGAGGACACCGTTCATTACAGCGACAGTAATTCAGCCACCCTGGCCCTGCCGCTCCGCCGCTCGCTGAAGATTGAGCCCGAGATCGTCTTTGGATTAAGACAAGCGATCGACTCCGAAAGCCTCGATGCTACTGCTGCACTCGAATCGACGGAATGGCTGGCGTTGGGATTCGAAATCATCGACTGTCCTTTTCCAGAATGGAAGTTTCAGCCCAGTGATTTCGTCGCATCATTCGGTCTTCACGCCGCACTCGTGATCGGAGAGCGAACGCTCGTGCAGTCCGACATGATTTCCACTTTCGTAGATCAGCTAGCTCGATTCAAAGTCCGCATGTCGAGAAACGGAGAACTCATAGAAGAAGGATCGGGCAGAAACAGCTTGCGGAGTCCAGCTCTGTGCTTGGCCGAACTTGGTGGAGCGATCGCTCGCCGCTTTCCCAATGAACCATTAAGTTCCGGTGAAATCATCAGCTCCGGAACCCTGACCGCTGGGCACGCCACCGATAAGGGTGATATCTGGACAGCAGACGTCGAAGGCCTGCCGCTACCGTCGCTGACGCTGCGCCTGACTTAACGCCTCAAAGGACTTGTTCACCTCGTCCAATCCGGAGACTTTCGACTCAGTACTACAAAGTTGGGGCAGGTGTGTCCGCTGCACAGGGCTTTTAGTAACTCAGCAGGATTCGCAGATCGCGCAGGTTGTTGCCCGTCGGCCCAGTCATGACTGTATCCCCGAGCGCGTCAAAAAATGGATACGCATTGAACGCCAAAATGCTCGCTCCCGGATCCATCCCACGAGAGCGTGCGCGTTCGATGGTCGTCCCATCCGCGATTGCGCCGGCTGCGGGGCTGTTACCGTCGACGCCGTCCGTGCCGGCGCTGAGCACGGTGATGTTTTCTCCGGCGATTTTCTCAGCGCACGCCAGCGCAAATTGCTGGTTTCGTCCGCCCACACCCCCATTCGTAACTTTCACCGTGATCTCTCCTCCGGAAAGAAGACAAACGTGCTCCGATTTCTGCCGCAACTCCCGCAAGCGCTCCACCAAATAGTCAGCCGCCAGCGCGTAATCCCAGTCATCGCAACTGTTGTCTACCTCGACTGTAAAGCCGTGGCGCTCGGCTTCGCTTTTGGCGGCCTCGAGCAAGCTTGAATTCGAGAGAACAGTCCACCAGCGGCTGCGATGAAAAGCCGGATCGTCCGATTTCGGAGTTTCCCCGAGCGCGTGGTGCTGGAACAGTTCACGAACCGGCGCTGGGAACTGCTCTACGAGTCTGTGCTTCGTAGCAATCGCGTAGCAATCCTGTACAGTGGTGGAATCCGGCATGGTCGGGCCCGACGCGAGAGCGTCGGGCGTGTTGTCAGGCACGTCCGAAACCAGAATCGAAACTTGCTGTGCATTCAGGGCAGCTTGCGCCAGCCGACCTCCTTTGATGGCCGACAAGTGCTTCCGAATGGTATTGATCTCCGCAATGGGAGCGCCGGAGTGCACCAGCGCCCGGTAGGTTGTGACCAACTCCTCTAAAGAAATATCGTCGTCAATCGGCTTCTCCGCGATCGAGGACCCTCCGCCGCTTAGCATGAAAATTACCAGCGACGAAGTATTCTGCGCGCTAGCTGACTTCAATATCGCCTCGGCGGCGCGAATGGATTCTTCATTCGGTGTGGGATGCCCGCCATGAAAATATCGGAAGCCACGCGCCTGCGAACCTGGCAGCACCGAACTGGCAACGATGCCCTCGAAATTATTTCCAGCCTGAGTTTCTAGCGCGTTCACCATGGTATGCGCGGCTTTGCCGAGGGAAACCACCAGCACGCGGTTATACGAGTGGAGATCGTAAAGGTCTTCGCAAATACGTACGACTCCGCGTTCACAGGAAACATGCCGCTCGAAGGCTCGATCAATGCCAGATTCAGTTAGCGCCCGTTCGAAAAGATGCCGCGCCTGAACTCGCATCTCAATAGCGATCCGTTCGCGATGGCCTGCCGCCCAAGACATGGAAGGATTATAAGAGGGATCGTCACCTGGCTAGCACTCACATGGGGATAACCGGGGGCTGCTGTCCCCACACGATCATTGAGGAATGTTATCTTTTATCCAGGCTTCAACTGCTTCGCGCATTTCCCGCAAGCGACCTTCAAAGAAGTGGTCTGCGCTCTCGACGATCACCAATTCCTTTGGCTCAGAAAGAGCCGCGACGACTTTCTCCAATTTCGCGCGCGGACCAAACTGATCGGCGTCGCCACTGACGAACAGCTTGGGTTTCGAGCAATCCCGCAGAAACTCGAAGTCGTAAACTCGATCGCCAATCGCATCGACAGGCAAGCCAAGCCCGATCACCGCTTCCACTCGCGTATCAGGACACACCACGCGCAATCCCACCGCAGCCCCAAACGAGAATCCAGCAAAGATGATCGGCAAATGAAATTCGCGATCCAGCCAGTCTAGCGCCATCCGCACGTCCTCCGATTCACCGTTGCCGTGGTCGTGCTCGCCGTGGCTCAATCCCGCGCCACGAAAGTTAAACCTGAGCACCGGATAACCAAACTTATTTAGCGCCTTCATGACGTGAAAAACTACTTTGTTGTGTAGCGTTCCGCCATAGAGGGGATGGGGATGGCAAACCAACGCGGCATGAGTGGCATGGGCAGCACCCGTATTGAGAAGAGCTTCCAGTCGTCCCGCCGAACCCTCCAGGAACAGAGATCGAATCGAGCTGGATTGCGTATTCATTGAGTCAGTTTTCAAGCATAGCAGCTCGCAGCCCAAGTTTCGCCGCGAGACGTTGCGAGCAACGTTTGTACGGACGCGGCGCTATGCCCGGACCTGAACGTGGGTTATCCTCTTTTTCATGGATGTCGTCGGCCTTACACGTCAACTCGTAGATATTGAATCCATTACCGGCAACGAAGCGCTGGTGGGCGATGTTATTCACAATGAACTTACCGGCCTCGGATACAACGCCAACAAGCTTCCTGTCGAAGGCAACCGCTGTAATGTATATGCAACTTCGCCGCAACAAGCTAAGCCATCTATTGTTTTCTCAACCCATATGGACACCGTGCCGCCTTTCATTCCGTCGTCTGAAGATGCTGATCGGATATACGGTCGCGGTTCGTGCGATGCCAAAGGAATCATCGCCGCCCAAATCGCTGCATCAGAACGGCTGCGTGAAGAGAACATTCACCTCGGACTTCTTTTCCTCGTGGGCGAAGAACGAAACAGCCTCGGCGCACAGATTGCGAATCGGCAATCTCCGGGCTGCAAGTTTTTGGTTAACGGCGAACCTACGGAAAACCGAATGGCGACGGCATCGAAGGGCACGTTGCGGGTAAACGTGATCGCCGAAGGACGCATGGCCCACTCCGCCTATCCGGAACTGGGCGAATCGGCGATCGACAAACTTCTGGAAGCCTTGAACCGCCTCCGAGCCATAAAACTGCCCGCCGCTGATGGCATCGGTCCATGCACTTTGAATATCGGAGTGATCGAAGGGGGTCGCGCTCCTAATGTGATTCCCGACAAGGCTCGTGCGCAATTGCTTTATCGCTTGATCGGGCCAACTGACGAATTGCGTCCACAAATCGAGCGCGCCGTTGCAGGCTTGGCAAAAGTCGAATTCGTACTGGAGATTCCATTCCTCCGCCTGCGCACACTGGACGGCTTGCCGACGATGGTTGCTGCCTTCACGACTGATATCCCCGCGCTCACCAATTGGGGACAGCCGCTGCTGATCGGACCGGGATCAATCCACGTGGCCCACACGGAAGGCGAATACATCGAAAAAAAACAATTGAGCGAGGCAGTTGATCTGTACTGTGCAATCGCACGAGAGTTGAGCGTCTCGACTTGAGGCGTAGCCTGTTGAGGAAGCTTGATTCGGATGCTATGGAAATGTTTGCGCAGGAGAGACGTTAACTGAACCTCTCTCAAACTGGAATTTCAGAATCCATTCGCTGGGGACACTTCTGCCATCGACTTGGGGAGGTTGAAAGGTCCACTGCCTTGCGGCCTGCAGCGACCGTTCTGCGAAATATTGGCTCGGTCCTCGCGATTCGAAATTCGCCATCAAAACCTTGCCCGATGAATCGACTGAGACTTTCACTCGCACCTTCAGCTTGCCGTGCACTGTGTGCAAGGCACTCCGGGATACGTCCGGCATAATCTGCTGAGCCACCGCGCCCTGGGGCCCGGTAGAATTCGCATTTTTCGCTCCGGCATTTTTCGACCCGCGAGTGTGCCCTCCCGAATGTGGAGCGTTTGACCGGGCGGCTTGCTCATCGCCTTGTCCATTCTGTGCGGACGGCACAGCGGTTGGCTGTCCGGGCGAGGATTCCGTAACGCTGGGAGGGGTTGCCGAGTTGTGATGCGCCAGTCTCTGTCCAACCAGCGCCAGCACTAAGACCACCGCAAGCGCTGCGACCGCGTATGCCCACTTCGTGAATCCCGGCTGCGGAATCGCAGTCACTTCCGGTTCCGGTGCCGATGCGGGTTGCCGCAACCTGCGCGTAATATCTGCGATCGTCCAGCGGCGTTGCGGTTCCCGCTCTAAGCAGTGGCTGGCAATGTCGAAAAATGGCTCGGGCAAAGTCCCCGGCAATACGATATCTGTTTGCCCGGTTTGTTCCGGCGCAGGCGGATGCTGAGTCAGAGCTTCCATCACTGTCATACCCAGCGACCAGACGTCTGATGGCGGCGACATGGTTCCTCCGGCCGCAATCTCCGGCGCAATGTACGCCCCGGGCTTGCAAAGAACCTGCATCGACTCGCCAGTTCCGCAAAGTCCGTCACTCGAAATCTTGATTTGATCGCCAACCGCCATGATGTTCGAGGGATTAATATGGCCATGCACGAAGCCTTTGCCGTGAATGTAGGTCAAAGCATCTACAACACTGCGCAGCATGTCTTGCGCTTCCGCAGGCGTGAGAGCGCGATAGGGAAGAATCTGCGCCAGGCTTTCTTCGGCGTACTCGGTCACGACATAAAGCAAATCCAAGCCATCGATTTGGCATCGTCCCAGTCGAAACAGGCGAAGCAGATGCGGATGCGATAATTTCGCCGCCAGTTCCCACCAGGAAAGCTGTAGCTCCGGATTCTCCGCGTTGGCGAGAATGAGTTTGACAGCTACTTCCTGCGACTCGCCGTTAGCGCGCTTGCTCAAAAATACCGCGCTGCGCTCCGAGCCGCCCAAATACCGGAGCAACGGAAACTCCTCATTAATGACTCGGCCTTCCCACTGTTTCCAACCTTCGGGCATTCTTTTCCACCGCCTGCTGTATGTTGAGTCATAGTATTGTAACCGAGCGGACGCGTAGCGATTACCCTGGGGACGCAAATGTTCAGGCGGGCGCGGCCGCCTGTGGGACTCAAGCCCGAGTGGTCACGGGATCTCGAAAACAGAAAGGCTGCGAGTTTCCTGTTGCCAGTCAGTCACGCAGCCTACCACAGAGTTACTCCACCAAAAGCATTTGCACCTCCCAGCATCTATCGTGCATTTGCCTTGGTGTTTTTTATGGCTGCTCCAGGTTTAGCGACACCAGCCGGGCTTTGCTGTGATTGTGATCGCAGCTGGGTGTGATTTGCCTCACACCAGAGGCATGGGTGAAAGTTGCGGGCAAAACAAAACGCCCCAGCCTCGTTAGAGTTTGGGACGTTCGTCGAAGCAGCCCTCCCCCGAAGTCTGCTCGAGGACTAATGTAGCAGTCATGATGGATGACGGGAATGGCACTTTCAGGCTATACGAAAATCTAAAGTAACAATGCGTCGATAACCTTCGGAGCCCATTAAACATGGGCTTTCTGCGATGGCTGGTTTGCTAGCAGGGAAGCAGTACGTAAAAATGTGCACATTCGTATAAATAGTTTTCATAGGGAGGCTAAACCACGGCGCTTGGTGGGCCCGGTAGGATTCGAACCTACAACCAACAGATTATGAGTCTGCTGCTCTAACCGTTGAGCTACGGGCCCGTAGGCTCAATTTAGCATAGAAGGGAATCGGACTTCCCCATAGGGCCACCAAGTCGAAGCAGGAAGAACACAACGACGGCTCGAAAAGTGTCGGACTCTTGCTGAGTGCGCGAAGGGCTGGGCCAAGCGGATTGGGTCAGTGGTTGCAGTCCCGATTGCGGTGCACACTTTTTGGTGCAGAATATTGCTCAAAAAAATCTCTGTTTTGGGCGCAAAATATAGAAAACAAAGGGTTGGATTTTTTGTTGCCTCCTAGATCTATGGTTCTTAAGGCAGTTAGAGGCAAAGTATTGGAAACATCGGAGTTAGCGTGGTTCCCTTTTGTGCGTCGTTTCTAGTGCACCGATGCGCGCAGGGGATGCACTGGTCGGACTCAGCGGGTAAGCGGTCCAAGAGCCGCGCCCGCTGTCAGGTTGTCAGAGAGCGATGATTATCTTGTAGATAACATCTACGCTACTATGTTATCTCAAGTGACGGGCTGAGCACAAGAGGAAAGTGACGAGCTGCGGATCTGTTTCCGAAATTGGGATTCGAGGGAACAACCCCGCCCAAGCGGAGCTTGGACGGGGCACCCTCGGGAATAAAGCGGACGCAATAGTCTGGGCCACCCGCCGAAGCGGTCGGGTTATTCTTCCGCTTCCCCCCTTTTTGGCTGTTCCATATCTCCCATGCTTTCGGGCTCGATTTATATTTAAGCGTTTTGAATGAGGTAAGTTCGTGAGCGAATCATATTCCAATGGGGACATTGAGCCACAAGTTAAAGGTGTAACCCCACAGGAAAACTCCGGCAAGGAAAACCAGAAACCACCAGTCGGCCCCACCGGTCCTAGTATTCCTCCAGCCCGACCAAGAAAGAACGATACTGAGCATTGCCGACCAGACCAAACGCCATGGTGGAAACACTTGATGGAGCTCGCGGCGATTCTGGTTGGCGTTGCGGTTGCCATTATCTACTACCATCAGTTGGTAGCGATGCAGGGGCAACTCAATCAGATGGAAGGTTCTGGGAAACAAACACAGCAGTTGATTGATGCCGCCAATATCCAAGCCGGAGCTGCAACCAGTTTTTCCGCCAGCGCGGACGGAATCAACACTCAGACGAAGCATGCGGTAGACAAGTTTGATCGGATGGCGAAGGCCTCCGAGAGTGCGAGCCGCGCCGCTGCACGTAGTGCCGCTCAGTCCGAGCGAAACGCTCAGGCCGCGTTGGAAGCCGCCAAGGTGGAGCAACGAGCGTGGGTTGGCATCGTCAAGCAAGATACCAGCGGCTACGACCCGAAAACGGGGAGACGGAGAGTCTTGCTCGTGTTCACGAATACTGGTCGAACTCCTGCTCTGAAAACCGACATTTGTGGCTGGTCGCGAGTTCCATTGGACACCACTGAGCATGAGCCGCCTTTCGATCAGGACTGTACGACTCACGAAGAATTCCTGAAAGGGGAAGTAGCAAAAACGGAGGGCGGGGGAATAGTCTTTCCGGGCGAATTGTTTGATACACCCTACGAAACTCAACCAATCACCGCTATAACGTCCGCGATGATCGATGCTGGCAAGGAACCTTGGTTCATTTACGGCGCGGTTTGGTATGACGACGTTTATAACTGCCATCACTGGATGAAGTTCTGTCTCTCTTACCACGCCGATACGCAACGGTGGGGAAGATGCGTACACCATAACGAGCTGGACGAAAACAAGTGCAGCCAGTAATCCGCACACTACCAGATTCCACCGACAGCACCATCGCAGGACGATCTCCATTTAGCCTATGACCGCTTACACCGGGCAGCTAGTCAATCCAGTCGCCGCCGAGAAACCCCGATTGACAGCGGGCTCGGACAGGGAACAGAATGTTGGCCGCCCGTCTTGGAGGATTTTATGAAACGACCTCGGACACCCGCGAAGCTTACCGAGTCAATCCATCAGCAGCTTAATGCTTATGTCTTGGCTGCTAGCGCGGCGGGAGTGGGAATGCTGGCGTTGGTTCCGACGACCGAATGCTTGATTCCGTCAGGTATCGCGCTGGCGGGAATGTTTGCGTTGCCGGAACTGGCCGACGCTAAGATTGTTTATACCCCAGCTAGCCAGGAGATTGTCTGCGGAAGTAAAAGCTACGATGTACTTAAACTGGATTTAAACCACGCCAAGAGAGCTGATTTCAAGTTTAGGTGTTTCGTCTCTTCCGGTGGTGATAGCAACAGTCTCGGCATCTCACCTATCGGGAAAAACGGATTTGAAGGGGAGCCCCTGAGTTCCGGTGTTTTGATCGGACCGAGAGGGAAGTTTTACAGAACAGAGAAACAAATGTGTTTCTGGGATCGGGTATCCATGACCTTCAGCTACCATGGTCCTTGGTGTAACGTTGCTAACGGTTATCTCGGTGTTAAATTCTTCATTCTCGGCAAGGCACATTATGGATGGGCACGCCTGACTGTCACGAAGGCACCAGGCCTATTGCTAACCGGCTACGCCTACGAGAGTATTCCGGGCAAGCCGATCATCGCAGGCAAGACCAAAGGGCCAGATGACGACGTGGAGAATGATAACCCCGATGCTTCGCTGACCAATCCCGTACCAGATATCCCGCAACCCGCATCACTGGGCGCACTCGCATTGGGAGCGCCTGGACTGTCGATATGGCGGCGGAAAGAGTTGGTGGAAGCTGGGCAGTAAACGATTTTGAAAAGAGGCTTTATGAACCGATCTCGACGGCCCCCTAGAAAACCATCGAAACTTTCTGAGTCGCTGCATAAACGGCTCAATGCTTACGCCTGGGCTGCGGGTGCGGCAGGAGTGGGAGCGTTGGCGTTGTCACAATCAGCCGAGGCGAAGATTGTTTACACGCCGGTTCACAAGAGCATCACACCGAACCACACGATTCCTCTCGATCTTAACCACGATGGAACCATCGATTTCCGTTTCAAGGATACGCACTTGACGACCGCCAGTTATGGGTTCAGTCACATCGGGATTCTGTCGATTCTTCCCGCTCATCATGCCAACAAAATAGAGGGATACTCCACCAGAACCCGGCACTATGCTTCGGCGCTGCCCGCGGGAGCCGCCATCGGGACTAAGGGACGATTTGCGCCGGGGCCAAAGTTGATGGCAACCGTCTACTACGACTCGGGTCTTCGTGAACTCAAGAGTACGTGCGATGGTCCGTGGTCCAACGCTAAGGACCGCTATCTTGGCTTGGAGTTTTTCATTGAAGGAAAGGTCCACTTCGGCTGGGCACGTTTGAACGTTAGTTGTCCGGGGACAGATGTTATTGCCACCCTCACCGGCTACGCCTACGAGACCATCCCCAACAAGCCTATCATCGCGGGCAAGACACACGGCGAGGACGATGTTGATCCCGGCTCCGGCGCTGCGCTGACCAATCCCATTCCAGATATCCCGCAGCCCACGTCTCTGGGCGCGTTGGCATTAGGAGCGCCTGGATTGTCGATCTGGCGGCGGAAAGAGTCGGTCGGCGCTGGGCGGTAATCAGCTTCTATCCCCGGACTAGCGCGGTTCACTTGACGTTAGGTGGTACGATGCTCATTGGTGTCTATCGCAGCAAATCGTGGGCGGTTTTAAGATTGGAGCTAACCATGATCTCTGGACTCTTGTTTTTGGTTTTTGGCGTGGCGGGCACCGTCTTCTGGGTCGCTATGATTATCGAGTGCGCAACCAAGGAGTCCAATCGCGACAGCAAACTGATTTGGATCTTGATCATCATTTTTACCCACTGGATCGGTGCGCTGATCTACTACTTAGTGCGCAGACCCCAACGCGTCGCGGAACTTGCGGTTTAACCCGGAACCTTCCACAGCAGACGGACCCCCGCTCGGCACACACTCGACATTGCGATGAATGGGCACGCCCAGGTGCTCAATTGACGTAACATCGCGATTACACTCAAAATCCCCTGAATCTGATACCTAGTCTGTTTCCGCATTGGCTGAACCATCGACTGCCGAACGTTTCAGGAAAAATCTAGTGTCCGATTGAGTGTCCATTAACAAAAGAGATTTCCGGACCGACGTGTTTTAACGTGACCAGCCTCGTCCCTTTCCGCAGGGTCATGCTCCGGCCGCAGATTTGCCGCCAATGAAGACTGCAAGTATCTTTGAAGAACCGGGTGCATTCTGGCAGCGGTCGAACGGAATCCGCTTGCGAAAAGTGACTACGGCGGCGCTTTACCTATGGCTCACCTATTTGATTCCTTAGCGATTCGAGACATTCACTTTGCGAACCGGGTGTTCGTCTCGCCCATGTGCCAGTATTCGAGCGACAACGGATTTGCGAACGACTGGCATTTCGTCCATTTGGGTAGCCGCGCCGTCGGTGGAGCTGGATTGGTATTTACCGAAGCAACGGCGGTTTTGCCCGAGGCACGGATCAGTCCGCAGGATCTCGGCATCTGGAGCGACGACCATATTGAGCCACTGGCGCGAATTGTCCGCTTCATTCATGAGCAGGGTAGCGTCGCGGGAATGCAGCTGGCCCATGCAGGACGCAAAGCCAGCACGTATCGCCCTTGGGAGAGCCGTCACGGCGCAGTTCCCGAATCCGAGGGTGGTTGGAAGAATGTTCTGGCTCCGAGTGCCATATCTTTCGCTCCTGACTATCCTATGCCCCGAGAGCTCTCCGTCGAAGCCATTCAGAAGACGGTCGCCGCTTTCGCGCAGGCTGCGCGCCGTGCTTGCGACGCAGGCTTCCGTGTAGTGGAAATTCACGCCGCGCATGGATACCTTATTCACGAGTTTCTGTCACCCCTCAGCAATAAACGAACCGATGCTTATGGCGGCTCATTTGAGAATCGCACTCGAATTCTACGTGAGGTAGTCTCTGCGGTTCGCCAGGTGTGGCCGGAACGAGAGCCGCTATTTGTGAGGATCTCTGCCACCGATTGGGTTGATGGCGGTTGGGATATTGAGCAGTCGATTCAACTTGCCCATCAACTCAAAGAACTGGGAGTGGACCTGATTGATTGCTCATCCGGCGGAAATGTAGCTCAAGCCAACATTCCAGTTGGCGCAGGCTATCAAACGCCGTTCGCTGAACGGATCCGTCGGCAAGCAAAAATCATGACTGGCGCGGTCGGAATGATCACGTCGCCGGTTCAGGCCGAGCATATCATCGTAACTGGGCAAGCGGACGCGGTCATTATGGCTCGAGAGTTCCTGCGCGATCCATATTGGCCGCTGCGTGCTGCTCGGCAGTTGGGTCAGGTAATTTCGTGGCCGGTTCAATACCTCAGGGCAGGGCCGGAAGGGGCAAATTCCCGCACTCCTACAGATCTCCGGAATTTGAGCTCTTGCTTCGAGGAACAGCACGCGATCCCGAAACGCTGACGTTCCCGGGTTCCGCCCTCGCGTGCGCTGTATGAAAAATATCTGACCGCCTAAGGCGGACGATCGGTCTATATGCCGAATCCAGCTGCGCTAGATGGCGGCCGCCGCGCGGGCGGTGGCACAACTGCTCGTCAAGAGTTTCTGAGCAGTAATGTGGTCTCCGGGTCGGGCGAAGAAGTATCCTTGCGCCAGTTCGCAATTCATATCTTTTAACAGGCTAACCTGCTCTTCGGTTTCAGCACCCTCAGCTACGACTTTTAATCCGAGATTGTGAGCCAGCATAATTATGGTTCTTACAATTTCGCGGTCCGTCATTATCCTGGAGATGAAAGCACGATCAATCTTCAAGGTGTCGACGGGAAATGCTTGCAAGCGGCTCAGTGAAGAGTAACCAGTTCCGAAATCGTCAATGCTTAAGTGAACTCCCAATGCTTTCAGTTCCGCCAGAATCTGGCCCGATCTTTGCGCGTCTGCCATGGCGACGGTTTCTGTGATCTCTACATCGATGCTGCTCGGGGCGATTCCTACCTCGCTCAAAATGGTCCCAATCTGAGCCGCCAGGTCTGGCTGGGCAAACTCTTTTGGAGTAATGTTCACGCTTATCTTCAGCGGCGGATCGCTGGGGAATTGAGACTGCCATGCACGAAGCTGTAGACACACCTCGCGCAGTAACTGACGGTTCATTGGGATAATTAGTCCGGTCTCGTCAGCGATCTGGATAAAATGCGCGGGCGAGAGCAGCTCTTCCCCTCGTTGCCAGCGGCTCAGAGCTTCGAATCCCACAATTTTGCCGCTTTGTAACGACACAATGGGCTGATAGTGAACTCGAAATTCGTGCAGTTCGAGGGCCCGCCGCAGATCGGTTTCAAGGTGCAATCTTTTAACCGCAACTGCGTGCATCGCATTATCAAATACCTGGCAGCGTGCTTTTCCTTCCTGCTTGGCCCGGTACATGGCTATCTCGGCATCGCGGACCAAATCCTCGGAATTGCTGTAGGCGGCTGCGCAAAATGCAATCCCGATACTTGCGGTAGTCACCACCTCCTGCCCTTCCACCGTAAAGGGAGTGTTCAATCGCGCCTGAATGCGCTCCGCTACTCGAATAGCGTCGCCGCAGTCTCTAATATCTTCCAACAGGATGGTGAATTCATCACCACCCAGTCTCGCCAAACTCTCTTGACTGCCGAAAGTGCTTGCGGCAGGAATCGTGGCCGCGCGCGAAATCGTATCCGCACCTCGAATGGAAACACTCAAGCGGCGCGCAATTTGTATTAGAAGGGCGTCTCCTGCCGGGTGCCCCAGGCTGTCGTTAAAGACTTTGAATTCGTCTATATCAATAAACAACACGGCGAACTTATAACTGCTATGTCTCTGGGAAAGTGCAATTGCATGGCGCACGCGATCCAGGAAAAGTGTGCGGTTCGGCAAGTTGGTTAGGGCGTCATGCAAAGCATTGTGCGCGAGCATTTCTTCTGCGCGCTTACGCTCCGTGATATCACGATTGACGATGACCAGCCTGTCCGTCTGACCTTTTTCATTGGGAATCGCGGTGGCGACCGATTCCAGAATGCGCCACGTACCATCCTTGTGTCGCATGCGGTATTCAAGCCGCTCCCCGCGTCCCGTGAGTCGTGCTTTCTCCCCCGCTTCTATTACCCGCTGCTGGTCTTCGGGATGGACTTGTTCCAGGGATGAAGTCGACTTCAATTCCTCCGACGAATACCCGAGAATTTTTTGGTACGCAGGGCTGTTATAGAGCCGGTTGCCACCCGGACCGATGACAGCGATCATGTCGGCGGCGTTTTCAGTGATGACCTCAAAAAGCTGGTTTCGCTCGGATAGCTCCCGACGAATTCTCTGAAGTTGAAGTTGCTGGTAAACGGTGTAGATATCGAAGAGAAGCACAAGGCATGCCAAGGCCCGTACCCACTCCTTGAGGTCAAACCACTCGTAATCCTTTAAAAGGTGAGGGCCAGAGAAGGTCAAAGAAACGATGCCCGCCGTCAAGACTAATGTGATTGTGACGGCAAATCCCCACAGCCACCACTCACGTGCCTCAACTTGTATTGGCCTCTTGTAGCCCTGCGTGTGTTTTTCGATATTCAAGCGTGATCCGACCCCGATGTCGGAACTTCCAATATGAGAACAATGAGGGGAAAGTGAAAGTTACGAAAGGTGGAGACTAAGGTTTCATTGGGCTTTTATCAACAGAAGCTACATCACACTCCACGAAAACCCTGGTTGGCGCTATACCGACACAGGGTTCTGCCGTGGGTTCGCCTCGCTAAATGCACTTACACTCACTGCGGATCAGCACACCAGCCATGCCTTGCGAAGTTTCGCGGGCTTCCGTCAGCGTGGCATACGGACCGTGCCAGCGCGCGTGGTTGGCGTCATGGCCAGCAGGACGTCCTTTACCATGGTTGCACTGTCCGCAACTTGACCGGTGCAGAACGATTTTGTGCGGTCCAGCCAGCCAGTTTTCATAGATGAAAAAATTAACCGTTTCAGCTGCGCTTGCGGCCTTGGCGATAAGACCAACGTCGGTAGCGATTTTCTGAATCTTAGAGCGCGTGTCGCGGCGCATGGGCAGCAGCGGCAGGCGATAAACTTCTTCGATTTTCCCCATCATTGCCAGCACTGCTTTTACGGGCATGGGACTGGTCTCAATGAAGTTTCCTTGCATTAACGGCAGGTATTTGCGGTGAAGCCGGCGCGCGGTGACCCAATCGTTATTCAACGCCGCCCGCGTCATCTCTGCCATCTCACGGGGAATCTCGTTGGAACAGACTGAAACGATACCAACGCCGCCGAGACCAATAAGTGCAAGGGTTACCGCATCGTCGCCGGAAAAAACCAGGAAATTCTCCGGCACCACGGCGCACAGTTCCGCCATCTGGGCAATGTTGCCGCTGGCCTCTTTGACCCCAGCGATATTTGGGACCTCGGCTAGCCGTGCCACAGTGGCAGGCTCGATGTTCGCGGAAGTGCGGCCGGGCACATTGTAAAGAATAATTGGCTTATCCACGGCCTCGGCAATCGCGCGGAAATGCCGGTACTGGCCTTCCTGTGTCGGCTTGTTGTAATACGGTGAGGCCGTGAGGATCGCGTCTACGCCAGATCGCGAAGCCACTTCCTTGGCTTTTTCGACCGCATCCTGTGTGGAGTTGGACGTGGCACCGGCCACGATGGGCACGCGTCCCGCCACGACTTCGATCGTGACATCAATGACCCGCAGCCACTCGTCGTGCGACAAGGTCGGAGTTTCGCCGGTAGTTCCGCAGGGCACCAGGAAATCGATTCCCGACTCGACCTGCCACGCTACCAGGTTGCGCAGGGCTGGCTCATCGATGGAGCCGTCCTGACGAAAGGGCGTTACCAGAGCTGTACCGCATCCACGAAGTTGCATGAGAATAAGATAGCGCGAATGGCCGGGCTTGCAAAACGCCGCCGTCGGCACGGCCTCCGCAGTCTGCACCTGCCGAGTGTATTTCGGGAAAGGCTCCGGCCGGCGGCTGTCTGGAGACCGTTTACGTTCCTAGCTGAAGTTTGACCAACAAATTGGCTGGTTCGGGCAGAATCGCGAACTTCGGCAATTTCCCACGGACCATCGCCACTTCGTCGCAGGCGTGAAACCGAGGGCAAGCATGGCAATCTTTGTAAATCTTGTCCGGCAGATCCTCGCGCTGCGCAGTGGCGAAACCCAAGCGAGCGAAAAACTCCGGAGCACGCGTAAACAGGCATGTGCAGGAGACGCGATGCTTCTTCGCTTCCGCCAACAAAGCCTTTACCAGATGCCCCCCACCCCCCTTGCCTTGCTGTGAAGGTGCAACCGTGATGGAGCGAATCTCAGCCAGATGTTGGCCGTAAAGATGCAGCGCTCCGCATCCGATAATCAGACCGCCGTCTTCAAGGACGACGAAATCGCGTACGTTCTCGCAGATTTCGGCCAGCGTTCGAGGCAAAAGAGTGCCGTCGCCGGCATAGGCGGAGATGAGAGCATGGATACGTGGAGCGTCCGGCAGAATGGCTTTACGCGTGCGCATGCGCGTCCTCCCGGATCAGTTCGATCCTCTTCTGCGCATCTAGCATTGCCTGCCTCACCCGCGCAGGAGCAGTGCCGCCAGGAACATCGTGAATAGCAAGCACCGATTCCAGTTTTAAGGTGCCGTAGAAATCCTGATCGAATTTGGCATTCACTGCGCGAAGTTCCTCCAAAGACAGATCCTGAAGTTCGCAATGCTTCTCCAGGCAAATCTGCACGGCCTTTCCTGTTTGTTCGTGGGCTAAACGGAAAGGGACTCCGCGCTGCACAAGATAGGTAGCCGCAGCCCAGGCGTTCATAAATCCAGACTGCGCTGCTTTCTGCATGGTTTCATAGCTGAATTCAACACCTTTCATCCATCCTGTTACGAGTGGTAGCAGCGAAAGAACTGTATCGGCAGCATCGAACAGCGGTTCTTGGGTCTCCTGCAAATCCTTGTTATAAGCGAGTGGCAGGCCCTTGAGGCAAATTTGCAATGTGGTAGCACTGCCAATAATGCGAGCGGATTTGCCGCGGGTCAGCTCCAGCAGATCCGGGTTTTTCTTTTGCGGCAGAGCGCTGCTGCCGGTTGAGTACGCTTCGGGCAGTTGCAGGAAACCGTATTCCTGCGACGAGAAGAGAATCATCTCTTCGGCCCAGCGGCTCAGGTGCAGACCCAGCAAAGAAAGTGTGTTTACAAATTCGAGGATAAAATCACGATCGCTGGTAGCGTCAATGCTGTTTGCGGTTGACCGATCAAAGTCAAGATCAGTCGCCATATTTCGGCGATCCAGAGGCAGGGTAGCTCCAGCCACCGCGCCAGAACCTAGCGGACAAGCATTCAACCGTTTGCGGCAATCCGCGAGCCGATCCGCATCACGTAAAAACATTTCGATGTAGGCCAGCAGCCAATGTGAAACCAATACTGGCTCAGCTCTTTGCAGGTGAGTGTAAGCAGGCATGGCAACATTTCCCGCTTGCTGTGCGCGCTCGAGCAGAGCGCTGCACCAAGCCGCCAAGTCGGTTCGGATCTGATCGATTGCGGCTCGGACATATAAACGAAGATCAGTGGCGATCTGCTCATTTCGGCTGCGGCCACTGTGGAGCTTGTATCCGACGTCGCCTATCAGTGAAACCAGCTTTTTCTCGACGAAGTGATGCACATCTTCGGCTTCCGCGTCTTCAAGAAATGCTGACGAGGATGCTGCCTGCTCGGCGATCTGTTCCAAGCCTTGCAGAATCGCAATCAGCTCGGTTGAATCCAGAATCCCTGCACCTTTTAGAGCCCGCGCATGAGCGCTGCTGGCTGCGAGTTCGTGAGTCAACAATCGACGATCAAAATCAAACGAACGCTGCCAGCGTTCGAACTCCGGATCAAGAGGCTGCCGGAAGCGTCCAGACCACATCTTCATTGCGCAACCTCCGATTTCACCGCCTCTTTACGGGCTTGAGCCCGCGAACGCGAAGGAAGGCCGAGAATACGGATGAAGCCTGCGGCGTCTTTCTGGTCGTAACTGTCGCCCATAGTGAACGACGACAAGTCGGTGCGGTATAGGGAATGTTCGGATTTCCGGCTTACCACTGAGACGTTGCCCTTATACAGTGAAAGCGTGATTGAGCCAGTTACGTTCTTTTGCGTGTTTTCGACAAACGCATCGAGTGCCTCGCGAAGCGGCGTAAACCAGAATCCAAAATAGACCAGTTCCGCATATTTCAAGCCGACGTGTTGCTTGAAGTGGGTGACATCACGCTCCAGGCAGAGTGCTTCGAGTTCGCGGTGCGCCGTGATTAGCAAGGTTCCACCGGGAGTTTCATAGCAACCGCGCGACTTGATGCCAACGAAACGGTTTTCGACCAGATCGACGCGGCCGATGGCGTTGCGGCCGCCGATCTCGTTTAACAGCTCAACCAAAGACACTGGATCGAGTTGGAGCTCATTTACGGACACAGGAACACCAGCCTCGAATCCAATGGTTGCTTGCTCCTCGCGATCCGGCGCATCTTGTGGCGACTGGGTAAGCTGCCATGTGCTGGCAAGTGGCGCGTTACCTGGATCTTCCAACTCGCCTCCTTCATGGCTAAGGTGCCAAAGATTTCGATCGCGGCTGTGAATCTTTTCGCGGCTGGCTGCTACCGAGATTCCATGCTGCTCAGCGTAATCGAGGCAATCTTCGCGTGACTTCAGCGACCACTCGCGCCACGGCGCTATAACCCGTAGCTCGGGGGCAATTGCCTGGTAAGCCAATTCAAAGCGAACCTGATCGTTGCCTTTGCCGGTGCATCCATGGGCGACGGCCGTGGCTCCTTCACGCAAAGCTACTTCAACCTGATGCTTAGCAATCACTGGACGTGCCAGCGACGTTCCCAACAAATACTTGTGTTCGTACACTGCTCCCGCCTTCAGTGCAGGAAACACATAGCCGGTGAGAAATTCTTCGCGCAGGTCTTCTACGACGACGCGGGACGCGCCTGTGGCATAGGCTTTCGCCACTACCGCTTCAATATCGTCTCCCTGGCCAACATCGCCGACCATGGCAATTACGTCGCAGGCATAGTTCTCTTTAAGCCATGGAATGATGATGGAGGTATCGAGCCCTCCCGAATAAGCAAGCACGATTTTTTCAGGCATGAGCGCTCCTCGCTGGCAGGCGAGTTTCCCCGCCCAGTAGTAAATACAAAATGGCCTTTTGCACGTGCATGCGGTTTTCCGCTTGCTCAAACACTATAGACCGTTCCGAATCCATCACGGAGTCGGTAATTTCTTCTCCGCGATGAGCCGGGAGGCAGTGCATGAAAACCGCGTGCGGAGCTGCTCCCGCGACCAGTTCCTCATTCATCTGGTACTGAGGAAAAATCCTGGCACGTTTTTCTGCTTCATGTTCCTGGCCCATGCTAGCCCAGGCGTCTGTATAAACTGCGTCTGCGCCTGCAACTGCCACTTGCGGATCGCACAGCACGTCGATCACCGCTCCTGTCTGTTCTGCGATCTCCTGAGCGTCGGCGACGATTTGCAGGTTCGGACCATATCCCTGCGGCGTGGCGACGCGAATTGTCGACCCTAGACAAGCGCACGTGAGCAGCAGAGAATGAGCCACGTTGTTGCCGTCACCGACGTACGCCAGACTGATATTCTTGAGATTGCCGAAGCGTTCCTGCAGCGTGAAATAGTCAGCCAAGGCCTGGCAGGGATGCTCGAGATCACTCAGAGCATTGATCACCGGAACTGAGGCGTGCTCGGCCATTCCTTCGATCGTTTGCTGGTCGAAAGTCCGCAACACGATGGCATCAACCCAGCGTTCAAGGTTGTGCGCGATGTCGCTGAGTTTTTCCCGCGCATCGAGCCGTTCTTTCGTTTGATCTACGAAAAACGTAGTCCCTCCCAGGCTCGCCATGCCGGCTTCGAAGGTCAACCGAGTTCGCAACGAAGGCTTCTCAAAAAACATTGCCATCTGCTTGCCGGCGAGGGCGCTGCGAAAGGTCTTCGGCCGCGCTTTCATAATTCCCGCGAGATGCAGTACAGCAGCAACGCCTTCGCGACCCAAGTCGCGAGTCGAAACCAGATCGTCTCCCCAAAAAGTGTTGGGAACTCGTGCCGGCGCGACCGGCGTTCGATTTAGTGCTTGAGCTTTCACTTATTCTCCTCTGCGTGGACTTGATTTGTCGCGTGGCGGGACGCGCGGCGCTGTTTCAGAGCTGTAGAACTTAAGGCCGAATCGAGCGCTCGGATCACTTCATCGACATGTTTTTCCTGAATGATGTATGGCGGCAAGAAACGCAGCACCGTCTCGTGCGTCCGGTTAATCAGAATCTTGTTGCGCATCAGGGTAAAAACCACCGCCTTGGCAGTCTCCGCGGAGTCCAGTTCCAGGCCGAGCATTAGACCCATCCCGCGAACTTCGCGAATGCAGCCATCTTTGGCCTTCAGTTGTTCTAGTCGCTGCTGAAAATAGCTTCCAACTTCTCGCACGTGATCGAGAAGTCCATCCAACAGGCGGAGAAACTCGATCGCGACCGCACAAGCCAGCGGACCTCCGCCAAACGTGGTGCCATGCATCCCTGGATGCATACTGCTAGCCACGCGATTAGTCATGAGAATTGCGCCCAGCGGTAATCCTGCGGCGAGAGGCTTCGCGATCGTCACCACGTCAGGCTTTACGCCGTAGTGCTGGTAGGCGAAATAATTTCCGGTGCGGCCCAGCCCGCATTGAATCTCGTCAAGAATTAGCAAAGCTCCGTTGCTTTCCGTCAGCTTTCTTGCGAGTTGCAGAAATTCCGGGCTCACCGGACAGATTCCACCCTCGCCCTGAATAGTCTCCAGGCAGATCGCGCAAACCCCGGCATCGAACTGCGCTTTCAAATCCTGAACATCGTTAAATCGAACGAAGCCAACCCCAGGCAGCAAGGGAACAAAAGGATCGCGATACTTCGCTTGACCAGTGGTGGCCAGCGAACCGAAGGTGCGTCCATGAAAGGAATTGTCGAGAGCGAGGATGCGCCACTTAGGCTTGTGGCCATTCGTGTTCGCGGTTCGTGCATAAACGCGAGCTAGTTTCAGAGCTCCCTCCCACGCCTCGGTTCCGCTGTTGCAGAAAAAAGCGCGGTCTAAGCCGGAAATGTCGGTCAGGCGTTTGGCAAGCTCAGCCTGGTATTCGTGAAAAAACAAATTAGAAACGTGAATCAGCCGGCCAGCCTGCCGTTTCAAAACCGCCTGAATGTCAGGATGCGCGTGCCCCAGCGCATTCACCCCAATGCCACTCAAAAAATCCAGATAACGGGCGCCGCGTGAATCCCACAAATACACACCGCGGCCTCTCTCGAAGAGGATCTTGTGACGATCGTAAGTCGGAAGCAGTAGCTTTTCTTCGGAACGAATGACGGAGGCCAGGCTCATGCGCCAATTACCTCCGTCCCGCACGCCAGCTTCGTAAAATAAAACTGCGGCAGAATCTCGACTTGCGCCGCCGGCAGAATGCGCACGCGTCCCACGCCGCGATGAAGCGCCTCGCTGCAAGCTTCCAGCTTGGGCAACATTCCGCCGCCGATGACCGAAGCGGCCACTAAAGCGGCTACATCTCGAGTGTTCAGCCAGGGAATAACCGCTCCCTCCGCGTCCTTTACGCCTTCCACGTCGGTCAAGAAAATCAAACTGTCGGCATGACAGGTGACGGCGCACGCTGAAGCCATCTGGTCCGCGTTGATGTTGTAGTACTCGCCGTCGGAGCCCAGCGCAATCGAAGACAGGACGGGAATGCCTCCTGCGGCCCAGATCGCTTCGATCCAGCGCGGTTCGGCGTAACAAATTTCTCCAACAAAACCCAAGTCGCAGTTTGTGTTTTGTTTCTTGCGTGCGCGGAAGGCCATGCCATCCGCACCACATAGCCCGACTGCCGCGCTTCCGGCCGCCACAATCGCCGCCACCAGACTTTTGTTAACGATCCCGGAGAGCACCATTAGCGCGACGTCACGAGTTTCGGCATCTGTAATGCGCAGCCCGTTTACAAAGTCACTCGTCTTGCCAAGCGATTTAAGCGTTCGCGTGAGTGCAGCGCCACCGCCGTGTACCACGGCAACCTGATGGCCGTCCTGCGCCAACTCGACGATCGCTCGCGCGCACTTGCGCAACCTCGATTTGTCTTCGAGCGCGGCGCCTCCGATTTTGACTACAATTTTCACAGCAAGCCTTCCTCTTCATTCCATCCATACATAAGGTTCATGTTCTGAACAGCCTGCCCGGCAGCGCCTTTCAGCAGGTTGTCAATGCATGAGACCAGCACCAGACGGCGGCCATCTTCGTCAAGGCAGAAGCCAATATCGCAATAGTTGGTGTGCAGCGAAAACTGGATTTGTGGCAGCTTGGGCGTAGCGAAAACTCGCACCCAGCGCCTGCCAGCATAAAAACCTCGAAAGCAGCTTTCGATTTCGGCGGGTTTTACTTCGCGGTTCAAATGCAGATAGATAGTCGACAGAATTCCCCGTGGTATAGGAAGCAGATGGGGCGTGAAAATCAATTCGCGGGACTTCAGATTCAGTTGCTCAAGCATTTCTCCGACATGCCGGTGGCCGAACACCGAATACGCGGAAAAATTGTCGGCAACAGAAACGAAGTGAGTGCGGGAATTCGGTTCCTTGCCCGCGCCCGATACGCCAGACTTCGAATCGGAAATAATTCCACGCTCTCGATCGACTAAGCCAGCCCTTAGCAATGGCGCCAAAGCCAGAATTACTGAGGTCGCGTAGCAACCGGGATTCGCCACCAGAGCGGCGTTGGGAATCCGGTCAGCGCACAACTCTGGCAATCCGTAGACTGCCTTGTCGGTAAGTTGAGCCGCTGTCACCGAATCCGCATCCGTGAAACCGTAGACGGCGCGATTTTGATTTTCCTTGAGCCGCCACGCGCCGCTTAGGTCGATCACCCGCAAACCTTGTCCGACAGCTTCCGGCACAATCGATCGCGAAGCCTCGTGCGGAGTAGCCAGAAAAAGCAGTTCGACTCCCTGTTGCTTGAGTGCCGGCCACGAGAGCGGTTGCAGGGGATAGCTTCCATTACCCGAGAACGAGGGAAACGTATCGGTCAAGCTGCTGTTCGCCTCGTTATCAATCGGACGCCGGAGCAGCACAGGCTTCTCCACGCGGGGATGACGCAACAAAACCCTGGTAAGTTCCGCGCCAGAGTATCCGGTCGCGCCGAGCACTGCGGTCTTGAGTTTGGCGGGCATCAGGCAAGCATCTCCTCAATGCGTCCCGCTAACTTCTTCGCGTCGTCTTTGTCCGGACAAACAATCAGAATGGTGTCATCTCCCGCGATCGTACCGACAGCCTCCGCCCACTCTTCGTCATCCAGCGCAGCAGCAACGGGTTGAGCGCTGCCGACGCTGGTCTTGATTACGAGCAGGTTTTGCGCCGGACGCACCTCGAGCACGAACTCCCGCACCAGCCGCGATACCGGGGGCAACGCGGGCGATGAAGAACCATTACCGTCGGAAAGGGAGTAACCGTCGGCTGTTTTGGCCAATCGCAAGTCCCGTATGTCCCGCGAAAGAGTTGCCTGTCCCACCTTGAGGCCGCGTTTCCGCAGAGCTCGCTGCAGCTCTTCCTGGCTGGCCACAGGGCCATGCTTCAGCAATTCGAGAATTCCCCTCTGTCGCAAAGATTTATTCATAATGCATAATTATTCACAATGATGCATAACTATTCACCAATAGTAACTGCTTGAGGGCGGGTGTCAAGTGGGAAAACTAACTTTTCTTGAAATCTTGATTACCTATGACTTGGTCGGTTTGGACGTCCCTCGATCAGCCTGAGGAAAGGATTCTGGAATGGAACTGAGAAAGGCTGTAATCAGACGGAGGGGCTCATTGTCCGGTCGATTGTTCCCGCTGCCGAATCGCCTTTTCTGTCTCAATCGCCTGCTTGTGGATGTGGTCCGGGATGTCCGGCAACTCCCGCTCATAGGGCAAAACGGCGGAAATGTCATCAGGCTGCCCAATGAGGAAAAGGGCGCGCAACGCTTCCCAGACTTGTTCCGTGCTCGGATCGATTTCTGCGAACCGTGCGCCTGCTGACACGGTTTGTCCGGTTAAAGCGGAGAGCCTGCGCAGACGGCCGCTGATGGGAGAGCGGATTTCTATGGTTTGCGAACCGTCCTGTAATTTGGCAACAATCCCTCCTTGACGAATCGCGGTGCCTACGGTGCTGGTATCGATCAATTTCCCCGGCTGCGGCGCGGTTATTGTGGCTGGCTGCAGCAACTGGAGGATCTGCGGTCGACCTGTCGTGTCTCCAAAGCGGACCAGCGAGAGAGCCGCATTACCGCGCACCGTGAGCGAAGGATCGGCAAGCATTTTCAGCAAAGCCGCGTGAAACCCGCCGCCGGACGTGTCTTGCCCCATAACCCATGCATCGGTGTTGCGTACCTCTTCGACCGGATACGAGCCGAGCTGAACGACCTGCGGATACCATTGGATGACACTTGGGTCGCGTCGAGTCATGCGCTCGCCGATTTGCACCAGGGCGTGCTGAATGTGGCGGGGATGCTTCTGGTCTTGCAAATACTCTCCCAATTGTTGGTTGGAAAGCTGACGGCCGAACCAGGTGTTCCACCAGAACAGGAACGGCATTAACACGATCAACCATCCGGTCACGAAAAAAAGCAAGCGGTTGCGAGTGGACATGCGCGGCTTCGGCGGCTTGCTGACAACTGGCGAACTTTGCGGAGTGGCTTCGGGAGACATGGCTTATTCAATAACATCCGCATCGAGCACGCGATCTTGCTCCAGATAGTGAGAAACTGCATATTGTGCCAGAAGCGGCGTCTGTAGCCGGACTTCAGCGCCTATCCATTCGCCTTTCTGATGAGGCGCGTTGAGCGGATGGTTGCAGCGACCGCCGCTGCCAAATTGAGGGCCGAAATCTGCGCTCTGGATCTGATCGAACTGCTTGAGTTCACGCCAAGCCTGGTCGCCCACCGTGCCGGAAACATCGATCTTTAATCTCACCACTGACATGAAAACCAATTTCTATCACAGAGTCACAGAGACACAGAGAAGAAATGGGCAAGGAACCCTCTGCGGCTAAGTGTCAGGCAAAGCTTTTTCATGCGGCGTCGATCACCGAAAAAAACGAGTATCGTGGCGTAACCTGCATCAAGCTGCTGGCCTCGTCGTGCGTCGATTTACCCTGAAAAAGCACAAGCCAAAAATAAAGATAGTGAACAGCGTCAAGGCGGCGATGGAAAAAGGCAATGGCAATACCGTGGGGCTTTCCGGGTATAGCAGATTGCGCAGCGCCTCAACGCCATAGGTGAGTGGATTCAGTCGCATGAGCAGGCGCAACCAGCCCGATGCTCCTGAGAGCGGAAACAGAGCCCCCGAAAGCAACCACAGTGGAATCAGAAACAGATTGATAATGGCATGAAAAGCCTGCGTGGAATCCATAGGCCAGGCAATGGCGAATCCCAGAGAGGTGAGTGCGAAAGAAACTAAAAAAACTACAAATACCACGAGCAAAAAGTCGATGAAGCTCAAGTGCACGCCGACAAACGGTGCGAACGCCAGAAAGATGAGCCCTTGAATAGCAGCCAGCGTTGTTCCGCCCAGCACTTTGCCCAGCACAATTGCCGCGCGAGGAACGGGCGCGACCATGACTGACAACAGAAACCCCTCTTTGCGATCCTCGATCAACGACATCATGGCAAAAATCGAAGTAAAGAGGACGATCATGATGAGTGCGCCGGGATAAAAGTAGTCCAGATAATGCTGCTGTCCGGGAGCGTTGCCCGATCGAAACGAAGTACCAAAGCCGGAGCCGATTACCAGCCAGAACAGCAGTGGTGAAGCGATGACACCGACCACGCGAGAACGCTGGCGGTAAAAACGCACAATCTCTCGCCACCACAGCGTGAAGGCTGGGAGCAACACTCCGCTCGAAACCGGGGTTACCTGTGCCGGTAGAGCTCTGCTTTGAGTGACCACATCAACTCGTTTTCTGCGCCGATGGCGCTGCGGATTTCTTGAATCTCACGCGAAGTTCCAGGTAAGCGTTCAGGAAGAGAATGCCCGATAGCGTAAGCAGGATCAGGCTCATGAACAGTCCGTCGACCGTCGTGACGCTGGCTTTCAGAACGATCCACAGCACTCCTAACAGTGGGACGATTCCAAGTATCAAGGAAAGCACTAACATCATCGTTTCGCGACTCCTTAGTAGCGGCGGCATCCTGCCTTCGCTGTATGCTGGCAAGACGCCCGCACGACAACCGCCGAGACGGCGGCGCTACAAAAATCTATTTCTCTGGCTCTTCTGCGCCTTCCATCCAGAAGCGGTGTCCTGTGCGGTGAATAAAAACATCTTCCAGCGTCGGCTTGCTAACGGAGATTGCCTCAATCTCGCCAGGAAAAGCCTCCACCACGTCTGTAATGAAGCGGTGCCCGTTCTCCCGTTCAATACGAACCTGACCATTTAGCACTTGAGCGTCGAGATGGAAGCGCGAGCGAATCCGTTCCGCGAGCGAATCGGGTGACTTCGAATCCAGCAGGATTACGTCGCCCCCGATTTCATGCTTGAGGTTGTCCGGAGTTCCCAGGGCCACCACTTTTCCTTCATTCAAAATGGCTAGACGATCGCAACGCTCAGCCTCTTCCATAAGATGAGTAGTGACGATCACGGTTACTCGCTCTTCATCCCGCAGGCTCGCGAGATATTGCCAGAGATCGCGCCGGGCGCCGGGATCGAGCCCGGTAGTGGGCTCGTCAAGCAACAGCACCGAAGGATGATGAAGCAGTCCTTTGGCCAACTCTAGACGCCGCTGCATGCCTCCCGAGAAAGTCTCGGCTTTTTCGTTGGCGCGATCTGACAAACCCACACGGCCAAGCATTTCCGCGATGCGCGACTTCAGCGACGCTCCATGCAAGCCATAAAGGTGTCCCTGATGCCAAAGGTTCTCAGCGGCGGTCAGCTTAACGTCGATGCTTTGAGCCTGGAAAACCACACCAATCTGCCGCCGCAGACCGTTCGGATCACGAGCTACATCGAAACTCATAATCGTAGCGTGCCCGCTTACCGGAATCATCAGCGTAGAAAGAATGCGAAACAGCGTAGTCTTACCGCTGCCGTTGGGTCCGAGCAGTCCGAAAAGTTCGGCGTGACGAACATCGAACGATACACCGTTCAGAGCAGCGCGGTCGCCATAACGATGCACGACATTCTGCACAGAGATGACGGGAGGTTCGACCGAGACTTCGGTCTCAGAACCAGCGACAGCCAATGGAGTTTCGGAGGCCACAGACTATTCTACGATGAGATGCTGTCCTGCGGGTCACGCAGCGACGGGTTTTCGAGTTCGGCTTGGGAGTCTCTCCTCAAATGATACCGGAACGTGTCGCCATACTTGAATGGCGAGAACAACCGCAGTCGCGAGCAGCAGCGCCCCGACTGCGACGTGAGCGACCGTCGAAATCACCATAGGCGTTTCGGGTTGGACGGCATCGCGGCCCCAAGCCACACGAGTTAGAAAAGCGATAAAGCCGAGGCAAAGTTGCGTGATCATCAGCGAGACTAAAATAATCGCCGGACGGCGTACCGCCTCAACTTTCGAGAATTGCGACAACGCCCGAATCGCGGTCCAGGTCAGCACAAAGGCAACCACTGCGGCGTTCACGACGTGAGGCCACCAACTCATGCCGTGATGGCGGAACATGGCGCCCAGAATTAATTGGACGTAAAGCACGAAGATCGACAACAACGTAAGCGTGACGAGGCTGGGACGGCGGCTGTCGAATTCAATCTGCGGAACTTCTTCTACCCATCGGCGTCCCGTGAACATGGCGATGGCGACAGCGATACAGAAGAACGTTTGTCCAACCGCAGCATGGGCTGACGAAACCCATGGTGGCTGAAATAAAAGAACGGTTAGACCCCCGAGGATTGCTTGCGTGATGACCGTGCACAGAGCCGCAATGCCGAGCCATTTCATCCAGCGACGACGATCCGCGAACCATGTCCACGCAGCAATTGAAATTGTCAGGATTATGATCGATCCCGCAATCGCACGATGACTCCACTCGAACTTGATTCCTCCATGCAACGGTGGAACGCTGAAGGACCCGAACGATGTGGGCCAGTCGGGGATGGAGAGGCCGGCGTCGTTGCTGGTAACGAGCGCACCAGCAACGATCAGGATAAACGTCGCGCACGCGGTAAAGACCGCGAAGGTATGGTGCTCGCGGTTATACGGTGTGGCGAGGGGTGTCAGATCGGCCTCCAACTTGTCTTTGTAGCGCCGGCATCTTGCCGGCAGTCCCGAGGGCGTCCCGCCCTCGGTGCCGCCGAGACGGCGGCGTTATAAGAGCTAGGACGGGCGAGACGCCCGTCCTCCAGACTGATAAATGCTACTGCGCTTTGAACGTTTGGTCTACCGTCTTGCTGTCCTTGGCTGCCAGAGTGACTTTTTGGGTTTGCTCGCCTAGTTTTTCCTGCACGAATGCGATGGTGTAGTCACCCGGCGGCAGGCCCTTGATTTCGTATTTGCCATCCGCGCCAGTGACCGCATAGAACGGATTCTTTGCTACATTGATGTACATCCTCATCCACGGGTGCTGGTTGCACTTTACCGGAAGCATGATTTCTTCGCGGGCAAAGCTCTTCTCGAGCGGCGCGGCAGCCGGTGGTTGCGATTCGTTCCATTCACGATTGGCTTGCGGCGTGGGGTGAATGTTGTGCGTGGTCTGGTCGTCGTTCTTGATCTCAATGTTCTGGCCGGCCATTACGCCCAATACGTGAGGATGGTACTGGCAACCCTTCTGGTCGATGGTGACGGCGTCTTTGGGAACATCAAAGGTACGATCGCCCAGGCCGTCTTTCACGTAGACGAAGACATTAGCCACTTTGCCGCCGTCGACGACGATGGTTTCAGCTGTATTGGTGCCTTTGCAGGCGGCGTCCTGGCTCATGTCGATCTTGGATGGCTTGGGAGCAGTGCCGTCGAACTTCACGGTGCCGCTGACGGAAGCTACGGTGCTGGGATCGATGGGAGTCGCTGCAGGCGCAGGCTGTGCCGCGGAGGAAGGCGCGGAAGATTGAGATTCATTTGTGTTCTCTTTCTTGCTGCAGCCAACGAGGAGCCATAGGCCGAGAAGACAGAGCAAACCAAACATTGCTACGTTTTTCTTATTCATTATTTCGCCCTTTCGTGAACTGTTAGTGCGTTTCTTGAAACTCGTAAATTCTGAATGTACGGACCGGGTGCTCGCAGATAGCAGGCTCTACAAAACCTAACATTCTACTGCGAACCTCCGCCGCCTGCTCGTTGCGAGGGTGCGTTCGCTTGTTTAGACTTCGCCGGGCTTTGATTTGAAGCTTGGTTTCGTCCCATGGATGCCGCTACATGCTTCTGTTCTTCGGGCGTGAGTTGGAAAATATAATCCACCAGCAATGTGGATTGGTCTTTTTCATACCCCTGGAACGATGACGGCGTCGGCCCGGCAAAGACCCAGTGATTATTTTCCCGACGAAAAAGCCCGGACGGCATCGAAGTGCCTGGGCTGATGGCTTGGGGATCAAGCACCCAGCGCTGCGCCCAATCGGGTTTCAGCCGTTCTTTGGCTAGAAGGAAATTCGGTGCGGTGGCAATCTTGTCGTGAGCCGGATCCCCGGTCGCATGGCACTTCAGGCACGGCGCAGCCGTACTGGAAAACAAACTGCGAGCCATGTCAGATTCCTTTGCGGTTAACACTGGAACCTGCTCAGGAATGTAAGGCATCGGCTGCTGCGACAGAGCCTGGAAGAATCGCACCAGCTTGCGTAGTTCGTTATCCGAGAAAGAGAAAGTTGGCATGCGCACTTTCAGGTACGGACGCACGCCATTTCGATTTGTGTCAGTTTCGCTGAGTGCAGGATTCGACAGGAACCGGCGCAACCACTCAGGATCGACACGTGCGCCTTCAGTCAAAAGCTTCGGCGGCAACTGCTCCTGATTCTCGCGGTACGGAGGCAAACCCATCAGGATGGTTTTCTGGCCGGGAATGAACTGATGGCATCCCATGCAGTTGTATTTCTTGACCACCCACCAGCCTTCCTGAATATCGCGACGAGCATCGCCCGGACGATACTGATAATCGGAGGGCAGGGAACTCTCTTCGCTTCCCAGAAGGAACGTGGTAAGCGCACGAATCTGCTCCGATGTGAGGTGCAGATTCGGCATGCGCAGGGCTTCGGTTTCGGACTTAATCTTGCCTTGATCGTAAATATTTGGTTCGGCAAGTTTGTGTTCGAAGAATCCTTTGTGGTCGTACCAGGAATCTTTTGCCGGGCCCTCAGGCAGCCGCGCCAGGTCTTCTGGATTCGTGATTGGCTCGGCGTGCTTGCCGCCGCGCTGCGCAACTTCGGTGAACAGAGCAAAATCCAGACGCTCGATCGGCTTGCTGCCTTCGAAAGTCAGTTCGGTGCCGATGCGGCCTTCGTCCTCCATGCCGGAAATTTCATGGCAGCCGGAGCAGCCGTAATGCCGAATCCACTTCTTGCCTTCATCTTTCAGCTTGGGATCGTCCATGAAAGAGGCATCGGCGTAGGAGGATGGCTCCTGTTTTTTCTGCGTCATCAGATAGGACGCAATATCCTGTGCATCTTCCGGAGCCAGACGCAGGCTCGGCATTACAGTCATATTCTGCACCTGCAATTCATGGCCATCGTTCGGACACTGGCTGTGCTGCAGGTCGAACTGATAAGGCAAGCCCTTCTTTGCGTAGTCTTCGGGGCCGATATCTTTCTTTTCGTACGGGCAATAAGGGCGCGTACGCTGACGTGCATTGTGAATCCAGCGCACCAGATAATCGTAATTTGCTTTTTCGCCTTCGCGCGTCAGGTTCGCGGCGAAAGTGCCGCCCAGCATCTGGTCGCCTTCGCCCAAGGAATGGCAAGCCATGCAGCCGCGGGTTTCGAAGAGCTCTTTGCCGTGCTCGACGTTGCCTGGCTTTTGTTTTGGCAACGGGTCGGTGAATGCGGACTGCCACAGGTAAGCCGAAATCGCCTGGATCTGGTGATCGGTCAGTCGGAAGTTCGGCATTTTCGTGGTGGGACGGAAGTCTGTTGGTTTTTTCAGCCATACCGGAATCCAATTCTTATTCAGCTTGAGTCGCACGTCTTTCAAATTCGGCCCGACTTTTTTCATATCCTGCATCAGGCTGTGCGATTGAAAGTCGAGCTGCTGAAGGTGGCCGTCGTCCCTGCTGTTGGCGACTTTGAGGGCGATCGCCTGGTCGTTCAGCCTGTTGGCTTCTTCGTTGCTCTGGGCAGCGTCAGCCTGCTTCATCAAATCGGCAGCTTGCTTGAGGTTGTCTTTTTCCTGCTGCTCGAGTTGTTTGATCTGCTGGCTGACATTGTTCAGATCCTCGGGCTCTTTGTCGTATCCCTCGTAGCGATGGCAGCCCATGCAGCCTTTTTGGCGGAACAGATCCTTACCTTCGCTGATCGTCCATCCCACATCGCCGCTGACCAGCACCATGTCGGCTGAGTGGCATGTCTGACATCCGGCTTCGACGTTTTGTTTGGGGAAGAGCGGCCACAGCCAGTGCTCGTAATTTCCGTGCGCCTTCTCGACGCTGGTAGTGGCGCGGCCATTGCCTTGGTGGCAGGGCGAGCAGCCGAATTTATCGGGGTCATGCGTCTTCAAAAGCCCAGGTTCGGGATGGCTTACGAACGCCTGCGAATATTCGTCGGGCTTCTTCTCGCCCTTCGCTTCCATGACGGCGGGGGTGAGTTTTAGGGGCTCACGAATTCCCATGTGGCACGATTCGCAGCGGTCGACGATATTCGCTTCCGCCACATTGATCTGCACGATCTTCGGATCCCATTCTTTTGTCTTCTTCTGCAGACCTTCAATCTGGGCCGGCGTCAGATCCACCATGTGCTCTGAAATGTAGGCGGACATTGCAGTACTCGCTGCTGTGACGGGCTTAAGCACGTCACCCAATTCAGCGTTTAATTTCGTCCGCTCGTCTTTGAGTTCGTTGTACTTTTCCTCCAGTTGACGGAAGTCATATTTTTCTTTGTGGCCATCGGGGAACTCGACTGTCCAGAGTTTCTTTTTGTAATCGTCCAAGTCGTTCTTCTTGCTCTGTTTGCCGGATGCACTGGTCTCAGTCTCGATCTGGTAGGTCAGAGAATTAGCGTAAGCTCGCTTGTCGGTAAACACGTTCTGTACGGCTAGAATTTGCGCGCTGAGGTCGGTAATGTGTTTCTGCAGTTCATCGCGGCGTGGCCTGGCTGCAGCGTCAGCTTGCTTGTACGCTTCTTCCAGTTTTTGATAATCAGGATTGTTCTCTACAGTCTTTACCGATTTATCGGACGCCGGTTCCGTCTTGTTCAACACCGCGGTGTAGCGCCGCTTCCATTCATTCTGGAAGGCTTTCCAAGGACGCTGTCCGTAAGCCTCATCCCAAAGCGCCCAGAATAGCGTTGCCATAAGCAACACCATCGAGACAACGTAATACAGCGCGTACGACTTCGTTACTACCGGATCTTGCTCGGGGATTGGTTGTTCGGGCACCAGTTTCTCCCTCTAGTTGTTGGTCGTTCGTCGTCGGTCGTTGGCCTTAGGTGGAGGCGTAGATCTTTTAGGCCAACGACCCTCATACATTGAACCACGGCGTTATCCACACGTACTTGATATTGAATGCGAGCCGCAACAGCATCTTCAGCGGCAATCCCACCATGGTCAGCCAGAAAAACATCATGATGGAATATTGCAGCAGGCTCATACGCTGATAATCTTTCGGGTTGTACCGCCGGAACAGCGCATGCACCAGAAATCCTCCGGCCAGATAATATCCCCCGACGACAAGGGCGCCGAAGATTGCTTTGCCTAAATTCGAAGTGATCCCGAACAGATCGGGCAAGTCGCGGTTCACTTCGTAAATAAGTCGATTGTGATCCCAGGTTTGTCCCGGCCAGAACCATTGCCAACCAGGGCCGCGGATGAACGTGCCAATAATGATCATCGCAACCCAAAGAACCACGAAGCCGAACATGAACGTGCCAATGGCAAACTTACGCTGCTTCCAGGTGTAATAGCCGCTGCCCAATGGGTTGGTGTCGATGTATGGAATCACCATGAGTCCGACGATGATTAACGTCGGCATTACGACGCCCGCGATCCACGGATCGAAGTACACCAGCATTTCCTGCAGACCGAGAAAGTACCACGGCGCTTTCGCAGGATTCATGGTGAGGTTAGGATTCGAAGGCTCCTCAAGCGGGGCGCTCAAAGTAATAGACCAGACCATCAAAATAATTGTGACGATAATTGCAGCTAGGAATTCAATGCGCAGAAGAAACGGCCATACATGGATTTCTTTTTGCCAGCCGGGACGGAACGGCCACGTTTTGCGATGATGAGTTTTCGCCATCGCAGGACTGGTTTCGAGTTCGCCGATCAGTTCATCGTTGGCTTTGGCCTGCTTCCACGCCAGATAAATGTAGAAAATAAGAAGCGGGATCAAACCGACGATAGGAACATTGTCAGGCGCCGAACAGATTTCCCAAAGTTGTCGCCAATCCATAAAGTCTCCTAAATGACTTCGTAGCGCCGCCGTCCCGGCGGCTGTCCTGGGGCCGTCTCGGCCGCACCGGCGAGGGCGGGACGCCCTCGCGACAGCCGGCAAGATGCCGGCGCTACAACTGCTAAGCGCTGCGGCGCGGCTTGTCGGCTTCCGCCGTCAGCATCACTGGCGCTGGGCCAGAGATACCGCCGTCCTTTCTTACGCGCCAGAAATGCACGATCATCAGAACTGAAGCTACGATCGGAATGCCGATGCAGTGCCAGATGTAGGACCGAAGCAATGCATTCGCATCGACGATCGAGCCGCCCAGCAAGCCAAAGCGAACGTCGTTATACGGAGTCATTCCAAGCATTTTTCCGAATGGGCCTTCGTGACCCAGCAGCGGCGTGGCGCGAGCCATGTTCGTTCCCACCGTGACCGCCCAGAATCCGAGTTGATCGTCGGGAAGCAGGTAGCCGGTGAAGGAGAGCAGCAGCGTGAATACCAGCAGTAGCACGCCGATATTCCAGTTGAACTCGCGCGGCTTTTTGTACGAGCCCGTGAGAAAGACTCTGAACATGTGCAGCCAGACCGCGATCACCATCAAATGCGCGGCCCAGCGGTGCATGTTGCGCAGCAGTTTGCCGAAGGGGACGTCGTGCTCAAGATACAAAACGTCACGGAAAGCCTGCACTTTGCTGGGATGGTAATAGAACATCAGCAGCACGCCAGTAAAAGTGAGCACGATGAAGAGATAGAAGGTGATTCCGCCCATGCCCCAGGTGTAGCTGTAGCGGACCGCGTCGCGATTGATCTTCGCCGGGTGGAGATGCAGAAACACGTTCGAGAGTACGCCCAGTGCGCGGTTGCGAGGAGTGTCGTCGTGCTTGTGGCGGAAGATCGAAGTGTAGACCTGAGTCTTAGTTGGATCTTTTAGGCCTTCGATCTGTTCTTTGGCTTTTGCCGGCATGTCGGTTTTGAGCGACTGGACGTCTTCTTTGACGCCAGCCTTCACCCGCTCCAGCAGGCCTACGCGATTTCCGTTCTTGCCGTTTCCGTTTTCTTCAGGCATTGTTTCCTCTTAAATCGTTAGCCTTGCAAATACCCGGGCGAAGGCGCCCACGCCACATAAACCTTCTACGCCCGCAAAAAGGCTCCGGGATCATTGAACTGGCTCGGCTGGCCCTTAGGCCACTGGTAAAGCTTTGAGACATCCACCAGGATCTGACCGTCGGGCGAGATGTCTACGTGCGCCCTATCCATCGGCCGGGGCGCTGGTCCCTCGAAATTGATACCTTCACTGTCGTATCCGCTGCCATGGCAGGGACATTTGAATTTGTTTTCGCTCGGCTTCCAGTCAGGAGTGCAGCCGAGATGGGTGCAGCGCGCATAGATTACGAAGATGCGGTCCGGCGTGCGGTCGATCCAGATGCGATATTTCTGTTGAAACTTTGTGTCCACGCCCAGACCGTATTCTTCGGGATATCCGATCTTGAAGCTGGTTGCGGGCTCGAACAAAGTACGGGGGAGAAAGAAGCGAAAGAAAGCCAGGAACCACGCGACGAGAAAAGCGGCGACAGCGCTCCACACTAATCGGCGGCGTTGCTGATTAACTTCGCTATTTTCTGGACCGATTGATGCCACGCCTCCGGCCGCAGCCGCCCGTGATGTTCCAACTGCCGGGGTGCCGACGTAACTCGTGGACTCGCCACTGCGGGCAACCGACGCAGCAGCAGAAGCCGGAGCAGCCTTTGCAGCCGCAGGCCGAGGCGCGGCAGGGGCTGCCGCCACTGCTGCGGGAGCTGGCGTCGCCGGAGCGGTTGCTTGCTCGCCAAGCAACGCGGCAATTTCCGCGTCGTTGAGCGTGGGCAAACCCTTGCGACCGCGCCGCGCTTGCTCAGCCGCGATGGTCGACTTACTCCACTTCCTTCCTTCTGCAACCCATTTTGCGACTTCAGCGCTGATGGGACCCGACGCGACTGCAGGCTGCGAAGCCGCCGCTACTGGGGCCGACGCCGCTGCAGGAGCTTCGGCGACAGGCTCGCCTAACAGCGCCGCAATTTCAACATCATTAAGCGCGGGTAAACCTTTGCGTCCACGACGCGCCTGTTCTGCGGCGATGGTCGACTTGCTCCACTTCCTTCCTTCTGCAACCCACTTGGCAACATCTTCGCTGAGCCCGGATGTGGGCGACGCAGCTGAAGTTGCAACTGCAGCGGGTGCGGGCGGTGCAACAACTGCCGGAGCAGCTGGACTTGCGGCCACCGGCGTTGCTCCGCCGTTTCCACTTTCCCAAGCCATCGGCTCGCCGGCTTTCAACGCTTCAATATCGGCATCGCTGAGCACAGGTAGACCTTTGCGCTGGCGATAGGCCTGCTCCATTGCGATGACCGAATTATTGAGCGCCTTCCGCGGCCACGGCGGCAGATGCCCCAGAACGCCAGCTTTGGCTGACTCGTCTGTCATCCGTCCTCACCCCTTTTGCTTCTAGCCCACGCTAGATCGTAAGTCTTACGTTTCAGTCCCCGGCTGCAGTCAGCGACTGCGCCTCGCGCTCCCGTCCCAAATCTACATCGATCGCATCGCGCACCAACTGGGCCAGTGCGGCAATGAACTTTGGCGAATCATTTAATCCTGACATCATTTCAAACCGCTTGATGCCGAGCTTTGCGGCTTCCGCCCGCGCCTCGTGATCAATCTCTCCCAGCGTCTCTACATGATCTGAGACAAAAGAAATGGGGACTACGCAAACTTCGCGATCTTTCTCCGCAGACAGTTCGCGCAACGCGTTGTGCAGGGATGGCTGAAGCCACTTGCTGGCACCGACTTTGCTCTGATAGCAAAGCCGATGTTCATTGGACCATCCACCCCGCTGCATCAGCAGGTCAACGGTCTCTTCGATCTGGCGCTGATAGGGATCGCCCTTTTCAATCACGGCCATTGGAACGCTGTGCGCGCTGAAAACGATCTCCGGACGCTCCGGGCAATCGAATCTTGCCAGTGCTTCGTCCACTTTCTCCACCAATGCTTCCAGGTAAAGTGCGTGGCGATAGAACGGATCAACACATCGAACCGGAATATTGCTGGAAAATAACCGGCGCCATTCGTTAAGGCTGCTGCCAGTCGTTGTTCCCGAATACTGCGGATAAAGAGGAAGCAGCACAACTTCGTCGCATCGCGCCGAGCGCAGCTGTTCAACTGCCTCGGCGGTGAACGGATGCCAGTACCGCATAGCGACGAAACAACGCGCATCCAATCCGCCGCGCTGCAGTTTCAACTGCAATGCGCGAGCCTGCTGTTCGGTGAACCGGCGTATCGGCGATCCTCCGCCAATAGTCGCGTAGTGGTGCTGAACTTTTCTGGCGCGTGTGCTGGAAATCAGCTTGGCCAGGGGTCTTCGGCCAATGCGGGCAAACGGAAAGTCAATGATGTCAGGATCGCAGAACAGATTAAAAAGAAATGGCTCGATTGCTTCCAGCGAGTCAGGTCCGCCAAGCTGGAAGAGCACCACACCTATACGCCGTGTTGGGTAAGCCATTCCCCCGGGTTCCTTGGTGAAGGAGGATGTTACTGAATTGTGGAAGGGTTAGTCAACGCCGAACCCACGATCTCGATCGATTTTTTATCGCGAAGGACGATGCACTTCGATCTTGTCGCCGATTTCGATGCTCATCAAGTCTTCACCCACTTCCAGCGGTCCCGCATAAGTCTTTCGGGTGTGTGGAATCACATCCGGAACCTCGGGTGGAACAATATGGGAATAGACCGCAAGCTTCGGCTTCACTCGGGTAAAAACAATTCCAGCCTGGGCCGGAGTCGTATGGTGCTCAATAATTTTTTTCCTTTGGTCCTGCGTGTCAGTACTGACCATTTCTTCGAATGCTTCAGGGTCAATCACTTCATGAATCAAAACGTCAGTTCCTTGAGCGAACTTAATCAGGTTTTCCGAAGGACGAGTATCGCCCGACAACGTTACGGAGTGCCCGCCATAATCAACGCGGTAGCCGAACGCCGGTTTGATTTCGCCGTGATCAACCAGAAACGCGGTAACCTTGACGCCCGCGCGGTTGTACACAACGCCCTCTTCGATATCGTTGGCAATTACCTCTACGCCCGCACCCGGCAGCTTTGTGTCGACGTCCCGCCTGATGTGGATATCAAAAGCGTAGGCCTCCCGCAGATGCTCCATCATCGCCTTGGTACCCTCCGGACCCCATACCGGAAGTGGAGTGGTCCGGCCCATCACCCAGCCAGTCAGCCACAAGTCAGGAATTCCGACAGTGTGGTCCGAGTGGAGATGAGTCAAGAAAAGACCAGTGATGTCGGAAAACGGAATTTTGAGTTGGTCGAGACGCTGGGCCGCGCCCCGTCCGCAATCGAAGATTAGCTTTTCCTTTCCCGCTTCCACCAGAATACTCGGCCCGAAGCGAGACATAACCGGGCGTGGGTTGCCCGTGCCCAAGAGCGTAACCTTGAAGTCCTGCGCAAGGGTAGTGGAAATGAGAGCGGCGACTAACAGTGCGGCCAGGATGAACTTCGGCCAGGGAAACGAGCGATAGCGGTGCATGGGAGTTAAGGCCCCTTTGTTGCTTGGGAAGATTCCGCTGTAATGTTGGAGGTGTCCATCGCCTCAATGACGAAGTCAGCGAACTCCGACGTGCCGGCTTTGCCGCCGACGTCGCGCGTCAATTTTTCCCGACTCCGATAAACTTTTTCCAAAGCATTGCGAATTTTGAGCGCAGCCTCGTGCTCGCCGATGTGGCGCAGCATCAGTAGGGAAGAACGCAGGATCGCAGTGGGATTCGCCAGATTTTTGCCGGCGATATCAGGCGCCGAACCGTGAACCGCCTCGAAAATCGCGATTTGATCGCCCAGGTTTGCGCTCGGCACGAACCCCAATCCGCCCACGAATGCCGCGCACAAGTCGGAAATAATATCGCCGTAAAGATTTTCCATCACCAGCATGTCGTATTGGTAGGGATTCATAACCAGCTGCATGCAAGTGTTGTCGACAATGTGCTCGCCATAGATGATCTCGGGATAATCCTTGGCTACCGCGCGAGAGCAGCGCAGAAAAAGACCATCCGACAGTTTCATGATGTTGGCTTTGTGAATGGCGTGGATTTTCTTCCGATTATTCTTGCGAGCGTATTCGAAGGCGAAACGCGCAATCCGCGTGGAAGCTTTCTCGGTAATAATCTTGAGGCTCTCGACCACGCCAGGCACAACTTCGTGTTCAAGACCGGAATAAAGGCTTTCCGTATTCTCGCGCACAATGATGAGATCCACGTCAGGATAGCGCGTCGGAATGTGCGGAAGATTTCGAATGGGCCGGAAGTTGGCGTAGAGCTCGAACTTTTGCCGCAGCGCGACGTTGATGCTGGGAAAGCCGCCGCCGATCGGCGTCGTCACTGGACCTTTGAGCCCAACATGGGTGCGCTCGATCGATTCCGTCAGCTCCTTGGGAATATATTCTTTGTATTTTTCAAACGCTTCCGCTCCGGCCATGAAGGTTTCCCATTCAAAGTTGACGCCGGTGGCTTCAAGGATGCGAACGGTGGCTTGCGTTACTTCAGGGCCGATGCCATCGCCGGGAATTAGCGTAATTTTGTGTGTCATGTCTCTATAAGAACAGCTATCGGCCAGATCGGGCAAAAACTGCACAGACGTTGTGGCGCTACGTGTGTTGCCGCCGGGAAATCCCCTGGTTTTTTGTCATCCCGAGCGAAGCGAGTGATGTGTATTCTTTACCATTCAAGCAAACTGCAGATTCCTCGTCGCTTCGCTCCTCGGAATGACAATGAGCGTAGGTTTCAGCGAACCTAAACGTATCGGAGCTACGTTTCTACTGCGCGATTAACTTTTTGCCGCGGGCTTGCCGCGAACTTCAGGTTCCTTCGTCTTAAGCAGGTCTTTCAACTCAGTCATGAATTCCTGGACATCCTTAAAGTCCAGATAAACCGAGGCGAAGCGCACGTACGCCACTTTGTCGTAGCGGCGAAGACGATTCATAATCAGTTCGCCGAGTTCGCTGGTCTTGCGCTCGCGCTCGGCCGATTCGATTACAAAACCCTCTGCTTCGTTTACTATCTGCTCCAACTTGCCGATCGGAACGGGACGCTTCTCGCATGCCCTTAGCAGCCCATTCAGCACTTTTTGGCGGTCGAACTTTTCCCGGCGTCCATCTTTCTTGACCACCATGTAAGGAATTTCGTCGATGCGCTCATAGGTGGTGAAGCGCTTGCCACACTTCAGGCACTCGCGGCGGCGGCGGATGGAATCGGCTTCCTTGCTCTCGCGCGAATCCACCACTTTGTCATTTGCGAACCCACAGAAAGGACACTTCATGGCTTGGAACGGTGACTGCTAGATTGTAGCAGGGACGCCTGCAGCAGGGACCGTTCGAGCATCAGGCTGGAGGCGAGGGCGACAACTCAACCTGCGCCTCCTCGTGCTCACTCTCTTCTGAAAGTTTTCGCAACGATAGACGTTCACGATGCGCCAGCAGCAAGCCAATTGGAACGACAGAAACGAAGGTCGCCAGCCACAGCAGAATTCCGCAACTGGCCGCGAGTTCATGCGATGCGTCGAAAATATGCTGCAATGCCGAGATCGTTGCCAACTGCGATCCCCCGCCCACGCCCGGCAATTGGATCAGCGAGCCCAACATGCTCGAACCCATCAGCAGCAGAACCTTGGACACAGTCATGTGCGCAAGCGCGGCCCCGTAGGCATGAGTGACTTGAAGATACGCAAGCGCGATGATCCACCACATCAAAATCGACAGACTGGACAATTGCAGAAAGGCAAGCGGACCGTGGACCGTATCTAGTCCGCCATGAAATTCACGAACTCTCTGCGCCACGCGGTGCCCAAAGTTCGCGGCCAGATGAGAAAAGCGAACTTCGATCCAGACAGCCACGCCGTCTCCGAATTTCGCCACCAGGAAAGCCACCAGGGCCAAAGCCGCGACCACAACGACGAGCAAAAACCCTCCCATGCGAAGGCGCGGATAGATCTCCGGGTTAGGTAGAAAACGCAGCTGTGTCGGAAGAAATATGGCGAGCACTAACAAAACCGTGAATCCGCCAATATCAAATATGCGCTCGACCGCCCAAACTGCTAACTGCGAAGAAAAAGTAAGATTGGTTCGACGAGCGATGAGGTAAGGACGAATCAATTCTCCCGGACGACCCAGCAGCGCCAGGCCAGTGAATCCGATCAGCGTTGGACGAATCAGCGCCACCGCGGAAAATTCGCCGCGCACTGGACGAAGAAAGATTTTCCATCGCAACGCCCGCAGGAAGTAACTGAAGTAGATGAGGAGAATGGCATTGAGAATATTGAGAGAGCTGACTTGCTTTGACTGTTCCCAAAAAGTGGCCCAGTCAAAACCTTTCCAGGTCCGAAACTGCATATAGATCAGGGCGGAAAGAATCGCGGCGACTAGCGCGTAAGCAAGATAGCGTTTCTTGTCCATGGATTCCGAACGGAGCAGTTTCGCAGAAGGAGTTCCTTCTCTTGCCAAGGTAAATGACGCGGGCACGCGGGTCAACGCAGCGGGTACAGTTGGAGGGACGGACACCTCCGGCGTCCGGCGAAAATCACACGGGCGAGACACTCGTGTTCCATTAATGTTTTAACGGGAGGCTGGTTGCGTAGTATCTAGCGAGGCCGTCTGTTTTACTGAGGGAACGTGTTGTCCGGAAGTTTTTCGCGAGCTAACAGATTTCAACGCCGCCTTCCGTTCCGCCAGTTTCTTGCGATTGAAGTCACGAATGATGCGCGCCACGTAAGCCTGGGTCTCATAATATGGAGGAACGCCGTGATACTGTTCCACGCGTCCCGGACCGGCGTTATAGGCGGCGAGAGCTTTGATCAGATCAAAATTGTAGCGTTCCAGTAGTTCTCGCAGGTACCGCGTGCCGCCTTCCAGGTTGTCTCCGGGATCGAAGGAGTTCGCTACTCCCAAACGGAATGCTGTTTGCGGCATCAATTGCATCAGTCCCTGCGCGCCTTTGGGCGAGACTGCCCGCGGATTGAATCCGCTTTCGGCGTGAATCACGCTGTTGATGAGGTCAGGGTCAAGATGGTGGCGCCCACTGACGGCGTTAACTACTTCGTCGACCGACTGCGAGGTATGCGTATGCGCCGCGGCAACAACCGAGAGATCAGCTTCAAAGTGATCGATGTCGTCGGTGCGAACATCCACGTATCCGTTCGTATCGGTACCCAAGTACAGACGCGTGACTGAACCGACTATCTCACGCCGCTCATGGCGAATGGAAAAGCCATTGCGCAACACGGCGACGTCAGCCGCGGACGCGAATAACGATGTGCCCAAAACCAGCATACCGAGTACGAATTGAGCCAATGGCTTCATCCGAATAATGAACGATTTAAGACGAAAAACTTGCAACTCCTACACCTTGGATTCTACTTGCGCGCCCAGTACCTGCTCAATGGCGGCTGCTACGCCGTTCTGATCGTTGGCCGCCGTTACCGCCCAGCCTTTGCCGCGCAGTTCTTCGGAGGCATTTCCCATGATAAATGGAAGCCCGGCGAAGGCAAGCATTTCAATATCATTATAGTTATCACCAATGGCCATGACCTCTTCGCGGGGTATTCCGCGATAATCGGCCCAGCGCTTCAGCGCGTGCCCCTTGGAGCACCCCTGATTCAGTACATCGACAATGGAGAGATCGCGCACCGGATACTCGGTTCGCAGCACGGTGATGTCGTTTTCCAGACCACTTTCAGCCAGTATTCTCAGCGCCTCGTGCATGCGCTCGATACGCCCGCAAAACATTGCCTGCACCGGGTCCGTGGCCAGGGAATTTTCCAGCGGGATGACGAAGTCGATATATTGCAGGTTCTTTTCCAGCCAGCGCTGAATGCTTTCGTTTAAGTCGCGCATGTGCTCGAGCACCACCGCGCCTTTGTTTTCGATATCAAATGTCAGTACGGTGTTGCCGCGAAAATCACGCATCGTGGTGCACAGTTTGCGGCAAGTCTCCGCCGGAAGCATGTCGCGATGAAAAGTTTCGCCAGAAAGCGATCGCGTAATAGCTCCATTCGAACTGATCAGCCAAAGGTCAAAACCAAGCTGCTGCGCGATGGGCAGAGCAAACATGTGCCGCCGACCGGTCACCAAAATGATTTCGACTCCCTTGGAATGGGCGCGGCGCAGCGCGGCGAGGTCAGCTTTTGAGATTTGAAATTCTGGGTTGAGCAAAGTCCCGTCGATGTCAGCGGCCAGTAAACGTATAGGAGGTCTCACTTCTGCTGATTTTACCATCCGGCGAATGGAGAACGGGCATCTCGTCGGTCCGGCCGGGCTCGGAGCCCCGTTCTCCAGCACCCATGCTATAGTCCGAATCACAGCATGGGATCGCTCATCTTTTTATTTTTCCCCTGGTGGCTCATTCTCCAGGCGATAGCTATTGTCCACTTTATCCGCCGGCGTCCCGACGGTTACTGGCTTTGGATCATTATTTTTTTCGGAGGCCTTGGAGCTCTCATTTACATAGCTGCCGAAGTCATTCCCGACGCCGGCCTCGCGCGCCAGTCGTTCAAAGTCTTTCCCCGGCGCAAAAGAATTCGCGAACTCGAGGCAGCCATTCTGGATAACCCCTCGGCCGGAAATTATGAGGAACTCGCCGATCTTTATCTGGAGGAGGGAAACTACGGTCGCGCCCGCCAGTGTTATGACAAGGCAATCTCATCGCGCACCGACTCGCCCGATCCGTTTTACCGCCGGGGAATGTCTGCTACGTTTATGGGCGATTTCAGCGCGGCTGTGCCCGATCTCGAACGTGTAGTTTCGCAGGATCCCAAGTACGATTTTCAGCGCGCCGCTGCGCTCCTGGCCCACGCCTACGCCAACACTGGCCAGCCCGACAAAGCTGCTGCTCTTTTCCAGGAAGTCACGAAGCTTTCCACTTCGTCGGAGACCTATTACAACTACGCTTGCTTCCTGGCCTCGCAACAGCGCAACACCGAGGCGCGTGTGTGGGCTCAGCGCATCCTGGATAAGAAGCCGACCATGCCGGGATATTTGCGTCGTCGCGAGCGTCCGTGGTTCAGGAAAGCCACCGCTCTTCTGAGAACACTGTAGCTCGTGCGAGACAGGAACCGATTTGCTTCCGATGGTTCCCGCACGGGCGGGGACGCCCGCGCCTACATTCAAGCAGCGGAGGGGAGTTCCTCGACTGATACAGTTGCGGGGTCGCCAGCCGATGTCGCTGTCAGTAATGGCCAGCCTCGTCGCAGCACGTAGTCAAGCCAGGCGCCCGCGAACTGCGAAGTAAGCACCGCGGCGAGAACTAGAGTCGTATAGAAGTTCGCACTGATAATTCCTGCGTCGAACGCTACGCTAGCCAGCACAATACCCGGCCCTCCGCGGGCGTTGGTCGTAATCGCCAAATTGATCAAATCCAGGCCGCGAAAGCCCGCGAACCGTCCGGCCAGAGATACAGAAAGTATCTTAACCACGCAACTTCCGATAATGAACGCTGTCACCATCCAGAACGAGAAGCCGTGGATTAGATCGAGTTTCAATCCCACCAGCGCAAAATAAACGGGAACGAAAAACGCGAACGATATTTTCCCGATTACCTCCAGCGCCTCGGAGAAAAGCCTGCGCTTCTTGTGGACTACCGCAAATCCGGCCAGAAATGCAGCAAATACCAAGCTGACGTTCAGCGCTCCCGCGATCACACAGTAACCCAGCAAAACGGCAATCGCATAAGCCACCGGCGAGTGCCTGGCGATCACGTTGAATCGCGATTTGTTAATCCGCTTGACAATGCGAGGCACAATCGTCAGGCCGAGTCCAAAAAAACCAATCGTGACGATAAGGTGATAGGACATCTGCCGTGGGTTGAGAACGGTCTTCCCCGCTACAGCTGTTGCGATTGCGAGTGCCAGCCATAGAACGATGTCTTCCAGCACGGCGACGCCGAGAACAAGCCGCGCGAACCGCGTGTGGAGTATTTTTAAATCGGCAAAGATTTTCGAAACCACTGGAACCGAAGTTACGGCGACAGCGACGGCGAGAATGATGATCAGAGAAATGCGGTTCCCGTTGGGCCCGGCAAGCGCGGGTCCCACCAAGTGCGGCCCGAAAATGAGACTGAGCACAAATGGAATCCCCGTACCTACAATTGCCAGCCAACCAACTTCGCGGCGTTCGTCACGGCTGAACAACTGCCGGGTTTCAGCGCCTGAGAGGAACATCAGCAGTAGCAGGCCAAGCCAGTAAACGAAATTCAAGATGCTTGCATTCTGCTTGATGGCTTCCGCAAGGCCCGAAGCGAATGGCAATCGTCCGACCAGAGCCGGACCAAGCACCACTCCGGCCATAATTTCTCCAACTACTCTGGGTTGGCGAAGTTTTATAAACAAATACCCGAGCAACTGAGCCAATCCCACAAGGAGTAATAGGATAAAAAGGATTGCGGTCAAAGCAGAATTGGACACGAATCTCCCCCGCCGCTTAGATGCGGCGGGTAGCGCTGGGTTGGTTGCGAGTGGACCTGAAACTGCGCCTGATTGCTTTAAACACTTTCAGCGGAACGAACTGTTAATTTGCCGCAAGATAGTCTCGCAAAGCACGCTGAGTTTGTAGATCGAGCGCTTCGCCGAATTGCGTAAGATCCTGAAGCAGCACTTGCGCATCCATCTGGCGAAGATTTTCCTGTGCTAACGCAAAGACGCAGCGCCGAACCAGGTTGTACTCTTCGATCAATCCCATCGGCGTGAACCCTTGACGCTGTCGCAGCCGGCCATGTTGCGCCGCAGCTTTCATGGGCGCAGCTGCCAATTCCTTGAGGTTTAATCTCATCGCCTTCATGCTTTCTTCGATCACAGGCAGGATTGGAGCCGTACGCTTCTTCGCGCCGATTTCGACGCTGCTGAGGTCGGGATCCGCTTGGCTATGATTCAGCCATTGCTTCTGGATGAGACCGCGATTTTGCTTGACCAGCTCTTTAAGCCGCTTGGCCGAAGTTGCTTTGCGTTCGGTACTTTTTTCGGCGGCGGATGAACTGCGTCCTAGTTGTTGATCGATCTCGGCCAGTGCCTGTCGCAAAGCGTTTTCAACTTCATTAGAACGGCGGTCTCCGCGGGCAACTCGACTTACATAGGAAGCATCCACACCTAATTTACGGGCGATCCTTACGTAGAGGCCTCGGTAAAGCATTTGCGGAGACTGTTTTCGGAGATTCACATTTGTGTTAGAATTGTCACGGTACATGACAACCTTTCCTGAAACCGGCGACCGGGGTTGCCGCCTAACATGGATGTTAAACCAGCCATGTTAAGATCAGTCTAGCAGGCGGGCAATGAGCAACACAAGCGATTCAAAGTTTGAGTGGGCCAAACGGATACTGGCTCTTCGCCGCCGCCTGAAAATGAGCCAGTCCGATCTAGGCAAGCAAATGAACGCTTCCGCCATGGCGGTCTCGCGATGGGAGCGCGGCGTTCAGGAACCTCCAGCAAACGTTTACATACAATTGGGCAACCTCACTGGTGATCCCGAGTGCTGGTATTTCTGGGGACAGGCGGGCCTGAGCAGCGACGATTTAATGCGCGTGTTGCCCGCCATTCGCTCCCGCATGCGCTCTGATCGCAGAGTCAAGCTTGAGTTCGTGCATGCCGGAAGCCGCCGTGCTCCCCGCCGCTCAGATGAATTGGTAGCCATACCCCTTCTGCCCATTGTTGCGGCTACCCATGGCGGTACCGGAGACCCGGTCGACAAGCTCAGTCAGGTTCCTCCCGAATCAATGCTGGCCGCTCCCAGCAAGTGGTGTCCCAATCCGAGCTCTACCAGTTGCCTGCGAGTTCGCGGGCGTTCCATGATGCCGCTCATTCATGACGGCTATATCGTTGTAATCGATACTTCGCAAACCAGCCACAGCGACCTTTACGGTCAGATCGTGATTGCTGCTCACAAGGAACATGGGCTGATGGTTTCCCGCCTGCAGCGCTTCGACCATACTGAGGTTTTAGTCCCGGAAAACCGCGAGTATGAATCGACTGCGGTCTCCACGAACGGATGGCGGATTGTAGCCAAAATACTCTGGTGGATCGGCCGCCCAGGTTAATTTTGCAGCACTCATTTCTGATTTGAGCCCTAAGTGAACGTTTGTGATGTTGAACACATGCTGATGAGAGATGCGTCACTGAGTGGAACTCCGCTACTCCGTAATCTAGGCATGAGTCTAATTCTCTCTTTCCGGAGCTGGCCATGGCTTATGTAATCACTGATAGCTGCATTAAAGACCTGTTGTGTGCCGACGTTTGTCCGACCGATTGCATCCATCCTAAAAAAGACGAACCCGGCTCTGAGGCAGCGATCCAGTTATACGTCGACCCAGCCGGCTGCATCGATTGCGGAGCTTGCGTCCCAGTCTGCACCTCCGATTCCATCTACTCCGTCGACGATCTGCCTGAGGAGTCGAAGAAATTTGTAGATACCAATACGGCCTACTTCGCAAACTGACGACGAAAGCAAGCATCGCGTTTTGGAAATGATCGCTTCGTCTCGCTGCTGTCGACTTGCGCCTCGTTGACATTTAGCGAAGCCAGTTCTATCGTTGCCCACCGGACGAAATGAATATCGTCAAGGCAACGGATCGCTTTGAGGAATGGCTCGGCCGCCATACCCGGCTGGTGAAGACCGATCTTCGCCTGAAACACCAACGTATGGCCGAAGCAGTCTTTCCTTTTCTACGCGCTACCTTTTACCGGTGGATGCAAGTCTGGCCAGAGATCTGCCCCGACCTTGCCAAGGCTCCCCAGGTTCTTGCCGTCGGCGATCTCCACGTCGAGAATTTTGGCACTTGGCGTGACATCGAAGGCCGCATGGTTTGGGGCGTTAACGATTTCGATGAAGCCGCCGTCCTGCCCTACACCATCGATCTCGTGCGTCTGGCTACCAGCGCGATTCTCGCTATTGAGGCCGGCCATCTCACTCTCCGGCCCAAGGACGCCTGCGCGTCAATTCTGCGCGGCTACGACGAATCGCTCGCTCAGGGCGGTCGGCCATTTGTTCTCGAAGAAGAGAACACCTGGTTGCGCCAGATTGCGACTGGCATCTTGCGCGATCCAGTCCACTTCTGGCAAAAAATGGACGAACTGCCACGAGCAACCGGAGACGTTTCAGTCAGCGCCAAAGATGCTCTAGAGCATCTCATGCCAGAGCCCGGACTGACTTACAAGACAGTTCGGCGGGTCGCTGGTCTCGGAAGTCTTGGCCACATTCGCCTGGTCGCGGTCGCTCTCTGTCACGGTGCCAAGATTGCCCGTGAAGCAAAGGCCCTGGTACCGTCTTCTGTTTACTGGGCAAAGGACGACGAGGGTCCGTCGGAGATTTTGTATCAAGCCATCATCAGCCGCGCGGTTCGCTGCCCTGATCCCTTCGTGCGACTGCGTGGTCGCTGGATCGTCCGCCGTTTGTCGCCACATTGCTCCCGCATCGAACTGACCGTGCTTCCGACAAGCCGCGACGAACTAAAACTCCTTTCTGCCATGGGATGGGAGACCGCGAACATTCATCTGGGAACAGTGGACGCCGAGAAATATATCCGCCGTCACCTTAGCCGCCTCAAGCCAAATTGGCTTTACAATGCTGCAAAACAAATGCAAGAAGCGGTTTCTCACGATTGGCACGCCTGGAAAAAAGCCATGAGCTCGTGATCCTTCCAACCAGCGTCAAATCTCCCGCGGAAACCCATAAGACATCGCATCGGCGGATTCCAGCCGCGCCGTTACGCCCGTGGTCTCTCTTTCCAGCGCGCGCACCAGTTCATCCAGAATCACCCGTAGCGATTCCGGATCTTCCCGTAGTGCCCGCCGCACGCACTCCGGATCAATCGCCAATTCCCCAATCTGGCGTGCTCCCCTGGAATCGGGCTCGTCGAGCATCGGTAGGAACGAGCCGGGCCTCAATGCAAGTCTCCCGCGCTTTTCTCCTACCGTGGCAAACGGATAGTCGAGGCTCCCGGTCGTCATCCAGTGGATGACCATCTCCTCCACGTGTGCGGCCCCGCAGACTGCATAGATTCCTTGCCGTTTGGCTACTTCATCCCGCCATTCCAGAATCTTTAGCTTGTCCTCATAGTGGCTTTCGGCAACCAAAAACCAGACTTGTCCAGCCATTTTTTCGTCCCCACAAATGGCGCACTCCTGTATCTTTACTTTTTCCATGGTGGCTCACATCTTTCTTAGGCGGACTGTTCGCTTCCGAGATTTGCAGGATTCGGCCGTTTTACGATCTGCAAAGCCACTGCCGGCATTTTCTTCGTGCTCCCGGGCCGTGGGACCGCAACTACGCCGCGTCCTTTTTCGTACGACAGGGTCAGTGCAAACGCACATAGGTCGCAGAGCCAGTAGTATTCGACACGGTTCCTGGACTGCATTCTCCATCGTGTTCGCCTAGCGTCCGCTGCTTCGAGGGGTGTGTCCACCAAAAAAAGTTTTCCCTGGCTTAGCTTGCGGAAGGGGCTGGTGCAATCTGGATTTGCGCATTTGTGGAGCATGCGGTACTCCTGAATATTCAGTTGTGTGATGAGCGGAATTTGCCTATGCACGCGAGTTACCGAAGGCTTTCTCTTTCCTGTCGTCGCAACTGGTTTGTATGCATCAGCCGTGCGCTTTTGCGTCTCTGTTTCTAAGGCGACTGCCCATCCGTAGTCGGTAGTGCCGGAATTTCGGCTATCAGTTCAGCTAGGTGACAACTGGTAATCACCAGTCCTTTGGTCGAAGTCATTCCCAAATAAATTCTTGTCGTGGAAGAAACATCCCTAAGATTCCTCACCTCCTCTCGACGAATTCCTAATCAATCCCTATCATTGATTGATCACACTCGTTCGAGGTAAGAAAATGGCTGAACCTACTTATGAAGAACTGAAAGCTCGCTTAGCTGAACTGGAAAAGCAGGGCCCGCGCCGGACCGCCAGCATGGAATTCCGGGTCAGCGAGAAAGGCGGCGTCAGCGTTTACGGCCTGGGCCGCTTTCCGGTCACGCTTTATTACGAACAGTGGACTCGCCTTTTGGAGTCCGCCGACAAGCTGCGCGAATTCCTTGAAGAAAACAAATCCAAGCTCAAACTTAAAGGCCAGTAAAATCGACCGCGAGCAATACCTTTATCTCACTACTCGAGGCCGCAAGAGTGGTCGGCCCCGCGAAATCGAGATCTGGTTCACGCAGCGTGACGGACGCTTTTACCTCATCGCCGAGTACCCGACCTCACAGTGGCTGCGGAATCTCCAGGCCAACCTAACCGCGAGTATTCGAGTTGGGGGAGAAAATATAAGCGTCCGAGCCCGCCTGATTGATCGTGAAACCGAACCGGAGCTGCACCAGTCCATTGCCGAGGGTTCGCGGCGCAAGTATGGTTGGGGCGACGGTACGGTAGTCGAATTAATCCCAGATTCTCCTGATTCCTGATCCGTGGAATCCGTGGCGGCGTTCTGTGGTTAAATTGGATTTGATGTCCTCCGACGACATTCTCACCCTTCCACCGCCGCCAGCCGATGCGCACCTCTCATACGGCACGGACCCTAATCAATTTGCCGACCTGCGTCTACCCAAGACCAAAGGCCCATTTCCCGTGGTGATGAACATTCACGGAGGCTTCTGGCGCGCCAAATACAATCTCCTGCACACCGGGCATCTCTGCGCCGCCCTGACAGCAAAAGGCATCGCCACGTGGAACATCGAGTATCGCCGCGTTGGCAATCCCGGCGGCGGCTGGCCTGGCACATTCGAGGACGTTCGCAACGCCTATCGCTACCTGCCGCAGATTGCGAAGCGATATGACTTCGATTTAACCAAACTCCTGATAATGGGCCATTCCGCCGGAGGGCAACTCGCGCTTTGTCTCGCCGCGCACGAATCTTCGCTCAAGTCTGTGATTTCGTTAGCAGGTGTCGTGGATTTGCAGCAGGCTTGGGAACAACATCTCAGCGACAACGCAGTAGTCGAGTTTCTGGGCGGCAAACCGAGCGAGGTGACGGAGCACTATCGGGAAGCGGATCCCATGCAGATCGCCATTAGCCGCGCAACAACACAGTGGCTAATTCATGGCGCCGGAGATGACATAGTTCCCCCATATTTCAGCCGGCAATATACCGAGCACAAGAAAGCGCGCGGAGAAGATGTGCATTACACGGAGGTATCAACGGCCGGGCATTTCGATCTGATCGATCCTCGCTCGAAGGCGTGGTCGACTGTAGAAAACACAGTACGCCGCCTGCTGGCGTAAAAAAATGAAATGGAAAACAGGCGTCCCAGCGGGTGTGGAAGACGACAACGACCGATCAAGGCATGCCATGCAGATTCTGTGATCTGCGGTAATCTGTGGCTGCCTTACGCGCACTTCCGCAAAACCAGAGCTGAGTTCTTCGACCCGAACGCGATGCAGTTGCACACTGCATGTTCAACCGATTTTTTTCGCCCGACCTCTGGGACATAATCCAGATCGCATTCTGGGTCGGGCGTTTCCAGATTGATTGTCGGCGGAATCTGCCCGCTCTGCATCGCGACAATTGTCGCAGCCACACCGGCTGCGCCACATGCGCCCTGCGGGTGCCCAATCTGCGACTTCAACGCCGACATAGGAATCTGTCGCGCCCGCTCGCCCAGCGCCAGCTTCAGCGCTCGCGTTTCGATGCGGTCATTCAGCTGCGTCGAGGTTCCGTGCAGGTTCACGTAATCCACGTCCTGAGGAGAAATTCCAGCGTCCGTCATCGCCAAGCCGATCGCACGCGCTGGCTCTTCGCCGCACTCCTGCAAGCGCACTCGATGAAACGCTTCGCACGTCGACCCATACCCGCAAATTTCCGCCAGCATCTTCGCCCCACGCGCCCGCGCATGTTCATATTCCTCCAGCACGTACATCCACGCTCCTTCGGCCAGCACGAAACCGTCGCGGTCAACCGAGAACGGACGCGATCCCTTTTCCGGCGCGTGATTCCACGAATCGGTCAAAATTTTCATGAGGATGAAACCCTTAATAATTCCCAGCGCAATAGGAGCGTCCGCCCCGCCGCTCAACACCATATCCAATCGTCCTGATTGAATCTGGCGCAACGAATAACCGAATGCATCTGTAGAAGAAGTGCAACCGGTGGTGATTACGTGACTCGCGCCGCGCAGCCCAAAGCGCACGTTCAGTTCACTCGAAAGCGAACCCATAACTCCGGTCGGCACGCAGAACAAGCTCATCTGCTTATACTGCTGATGAAAGAATAGCCGATACTGTTCCTCAGTGAACTCCTGCGATCCTCCGCCAGAACCGATGATCACGCCGAAGCGCCGTTTCTGCTCCAGGGGCAGAGATGCGGTGTCGAGCCCAGCATCGTTCAAAGCCTCAGTGGCCGCGGCCAGCGCCAGGGGCAGCACGCGTGAAACATGTTTCCGATCGCGCTTTTCCACCCAAGCCAACTCGTCAAAATCCGGAACCTCGCCGGCAATCTGCACCGGAATCTCCGCCGAGTCGAAACGCGAAATGCGCCGCACGCCGCTGCGTCCGTTGAGCACGCCCTCAGAAAAAGCAGTATTCCCAATCCCGTTAGGACTGACCACTCCCATTCCGGTAATCACTACTCGTCGTTTCAAACCCCACCTCGAATACCTGATCTAAAGATACCCTAAATGACTTGAGAAGACCCCGTCGCACGAGTCATTCTCTGACCTCGGCAGAGTGTTTTATAATCGCGTTTCGCAACGAGGGAACTCTTGGCCTACGACGACCTGCGTGATTGGATCGCCGCGCTCGACCGCGCCGGTGAATTAAAGAAGATCAAAACCGAAGTAGACCCCATTCTAGAAATCGCCGAAATCACCGATCGCGTGAGCAAGAGTAATGGAGGCCGGGCGTCCTCGTCTGGCGGGCCCGCGCTGCTCTTCCAAAACATCAAGAGCCATCCTGGCGCGCAAGTCCTGATCAACCAATTCGGTTCCGCGCGCCGCATGAATCTCGCATTAGAAGTTGACAAGCTGGACGAAGTGGCCGACCGCATCCGCCAGTTCATGGACGTAAAATCTCCGCAAGGCTTCCTCGACAAAGTGAAGATGCTTCCCATGCTCGCTGAGATGGGGAAGTTCTTTCCGAAAACAGTTTCCACAGGACTGTGCAAAGAAGTCATTCGCCGTGACACTTTTTCGCTCGATGAGTTCCCCATTCTCCAATGCTGGCCAAAAGATGCCGGCCGTTTTATTACGCTGCCATGCGTGATTACGCGCGATCCGAGAACCGGCAAACGCAATGTTGGCATGTATCGCATGCAAGTTTACGACTCGCAAACCACCGGAATGCATTGGCAAAGACAAAAGGTCGCAGCCGAGCATTATCGCGAACGCATGCGCTCGAGTGTAGGCGCGGGTGGTGTCGATCTGATGGCGCGATCTTCGGGCGGTTCGATGGTACCCGATGGCGACCGTCCCAGCGGAAAAATGGAAGTAGCCGTTGCCATTGGCACCGATCCCGCAATTACCTTTGCCGCGATCGTCCCCGCGCCACCCGATGTCGAGGAGTATCTTATCGCCGGATTTCTCCGTCAGAAGCCGGTGGAACTGGTGAAGTGCGAGACCGTCGACCTTGAAGTCCCGGCCACTTCCGAAATCGTGCTCGAAGGCCATGTTAATCTCGACGAACTCAGAACCGAAGGTCCCTTCGGCGATCACACGGGCTTTTACTCCCTTGAAGATCTCTACCCCGTCTTTCATCTCACCTGCATCACGCACCGCAAGAATCCGACTTACTCAACGACCATCGTGGGCAAGCCTCCGATGGAAGATGGCTGGATGGGCAAAGCAGTTGAGAGAATTTTTCTACCGCTGATGAAGCTCACGATTCCTGAGATCGTCGACATCAATCTGCCGGTCGAAGGCATCTTTCACAACCTGATGATCGTCTCCATCAAAAAGTCCTACCCCGGGCAGGCGCGCAAAGTGATGAATGCCGTGTGGTCGCTCGGCCAAGCCATGTTCACCAAGTGCATCATCGTGGTCGATGAAGACGTAAACGTCCAGGACATCGGCGAAGTCACGCTCAAGGTGCTTAATCACATCGACCCCGAACGCGATATTCAATTCACGCTCGGCCCCATTGATTCGCTCGACCATGCCTCTCGTCTGCCCAACTACGGATCGAAGATGGGCATCGACGCCACCCGCAAATGGTCGAGCGAAGGCTTCAACCGTCCCTGGCCCGACGAAATCCTTATGGACGAAAAGACCAAAGCGTTGGTAGATAAAAAGTGGAAAGAGCTCGGATTCGAATAGTTGTGCTCGTGTGGGGATGAGTGTCTCGCTCGTTCACGAGGAGCAAAGCTCCGCAGGCTTTTCGTCGTCAGGCCAATCTATTCTTCTGATTCTTTTTCCAGCGCGATCAAGGTATCGATGCTGAGCTGAAGTCTCCGGGCTGCCCGCTGATTCAGTTTCCAGGTGCCGAAGAAAAGCGCAAGGACGAAAGCCATCCTGAGGCTGAACATCACGACGGCGTGGCCAACGTGCCCTGGATTCGCAGCGGCTTGCGCAATGGCTCCCCCGAGAATGAAAACGATCACTCCGAGAACGAGTGGTGCTAAGTACCACGACCAGACGCTGCGCACAAGGTCGCGTTGCCGCTCCAGTTCTTTTCTGTGGAACTCGAGGCAGGTGTGAAAAGCCAACTCTGGCGGCATGACTCTAGCCGAGCCGCGGGCGTGAAGTTGATACACAACGTACACGATGCCGGCGATGATGAGGCTGGATCCAAGACGAAGCAGCAGTGTATGGAAACTCCAGAAACAGTATCCGAAGAAGGCCACTACGATTGCCGCAGCCAAATCCTCGCGTAGATTTCTCCGGAACACCTTTTTTCTCAGCCTTTGGGATTTCTGGCGAAGCTCGGCGGTAGACATTCTCAGTGTCTCCGGCGTTTGGCTTTGCCAAACGTCTTTCATGTCGATCGAGCCGGGTTCATTGGTCATGACTGTCGTCCCTGATGAAATCGGCGAACCAGAATATTCTTTATCCGGTGAATTTTGGTGGCTACGTTTCCAGACGAAATGCCTGTGATCGCCCCGATGGATGCGGCGTCCAAGCCCTCGAGGTAAAGCAGGATCACCTGCCGGTCGATGGGATTGAGCCGTTGAATCAGCACTAACAGCCGGTCGAGCGTTCGTCGGCGATCGGCAGCTGATTCTGTGTCATTTGTATTAGCCTCCAAGTCGAGCGCCTCAAGGCTTACGAAGGTTTGCAACTTTGCCCGGCGATCTCGGATCACATGGGAGGTCGCCACGTTGTGCGCCACGCGGTAGACCCAGGTTCTAAGCGAACATCGCCGGTCGAATCCGGCGAGACTGTGCCACAAAGCAATATGGATCTCCTGCAAGAGATCCCGGCAAGTTTCCCGGTCGGCCTCGTAGGCCCGGGCCAGCCGCTCAAGAGCCGCGCTGTAGTTGAGCTCTATCTCTTGATACAGTGCATCTTGCTTCGATGCTTCAGTCGGGATGAATTCGACAGCGCTCATCTGCTCTGAGCTTTACATAGAGGTAGTCGTCCGGCAGAGTACATTCTTACAGGAGTTTTTGCCGCGGGGGACACGTAGGGATACTCGGAGGGCTTCGTTGGGGGCGGCGGGGTGCCGGTTCTAGGTTGTCCGACTTAGATGATAGAGGGCTCCCAAGATTGCCCCGAAGACGGCGTGCGCGAGAAAAACGGAAACAGGAGTCTGGATTCCGTAGTTCAGGGCCATGAATCCGGGAGGCTCGAGCAGGCGGTTGGCGTTGGGCCCATGCTGCTCGCTGGCCATTCGGGGATGCAGGCCTGGCATGAGCGACATTCCAACAGTCAACACCATTAGCGCGTGTGCTATTCCGATTAGCGCGCCGAACCACCAGTTGGCCAGGTGCGTAGTTTCGAATATCAGGACATACAAAATCGAAAAAATCAGGCCGATCACTAAATGGAACGCGAAACCATAAACTCTTGCTTTCTCTCGCTTAGGCGAAACGACCGTTCCTATCAAGTAGGGCAGATTCATCCGTGTCAGGCCCAATCCTTGGCTCGTGGATAACAAGGTTGAGAGGGCGAGCGTTGCGATGAATCCTGAGAGCAGCCAGCTTGTCCAATTCACGACGCAACCTTGGATGCGTCCTGAGGAGTAGCCGCCGGCGGACGATGCGCAAGTTGCTGTTCTCCCTTTTCCCGCTGGCTGATGGACAAGGCGGCGCCGATCAATCCCACGTGGGTGAAAGCTTGGGGAAAGTTGCCCAATGCGGTGCCGGTACGGGCGTCTATTTCCTCCCCGTACAAACCCAGGTCGTTGGCATATTTCATTAATTGGCCGAAGAGTTGGCGGGCTTCGTCGAGAGAGCCTCCGCCCAGCGCCAGGTATTCTGCTTCCCAGAAACTGCAGATGGCAAATGTGCCTTCAAGACTCTCGTTCTCATAACGGTAGAGCAATCCTTCAGCAGTTCCGAGACGTTGGCGAATCGCCTGATAGGTGCTGCGCATTCTGGGCGACCCAGCTTCGGCGAACCCATACCAGGAAAGCAAAAGCAGACTGGAGTCGAGTTGATCGCCGTCGAGCACGTTGACGTAGCTTTGCATCTGCTCGTTCCATGCGCGTTGCTCGATCTGTCTCCGTATAGAATTACTGTGCGCTTTGTAGTCATCAATCGGAGCTCCGCGAAGCAGGCCGCGCTCAGAAAGAGTTACGAGCCGATCCATGGCCGTCCAACATAAAAGACGGGAATGGGTGTGGTTTTGGCGTCCAGAGCGCGGTTCCCAGATGCCTTCGTCGGGCTGATCCCAGTTCTTGGTTACGTAATTGCCTAGGCCAATTAAGGCCTTTTGCATTTCACGGTCGAGATGGCCGCCGTGAAAGGCGAACTGGGAAGCGGCGTCGATCACTTCGCCGTACACATCGAGTTGTAGTTGCTCGCGGGCGGCATTGCCGATGCGTACTGGCTTAGATCCTCGATATCCGCTGAGGTATTCGAGTTCTCGCTCGGGAGGAGCCGGGTCGCCGTAAACGGAATACAAAATTCTCAATTCGGGTTGAGTGAGTCGGGTAGCTTGCAACATCCAGTCGAGGAAATCTTCGGCTTCATCCCAATAATTCAGTTCTAACAAGGCGCGAATGGTGAAGGAGGCATCGCGCAGCCAGCAGTAACGGTAGTCCCAGTTGAGGCTGCCGCCAATACGCTCGGGAAGGGAAGTTGTGGGTGCCGCAATAATCGCACCGGACGGCGCATAGCTGAGCAACTTTAGCGCCAGGGCGCTGCGTACTACTTCGTTTCGATAATCGCCGTCATACGAAGCTAGACGTCCCCAGTTTTGCCAGTTAGTTATAGACAAGTTGATGCGCTCGTCGAAAGAAGAATCGAAAGGACGCAGCGCAGCAGGCGCTTCTTCGGAATAGCTAAAGGAAAAGCACAGGCTCTCACCGGATCGGAGGACGATACGCGTCCGTGCGCTTCCGTCGATAATTTCTAAGGGGATGCTGCTCCGCAGCCAATAGGCTCCTCGACCCACGTGCATCTTTAGGCCGAGAGCGCCGTAGTGGCGAATCTGAACCTTTGACTTGCCGTAGTCAGACATAGGGGAGAATTCGATTTGTAAATTCATTTCGCCGGCGACGCACGTGACCTTGCGAATGATTTCATGGTCCGGTATCAGCCCCGAATTTTGCCGCAAAATATGGGATGCACCGGTCATCAGGTCAGTAAGAACGGCGGTGCCTGAATCATTCGTAAAATGAGTCTCGAGGACGTTTGAATCCTGTACATACTGCCGTTTGATCGTGGCTTTACCGACGGGAGAGATGCGCCAAAACCCGCCTTGCTTACGGTCGAGCAGGGCCGCGAAGATTGAGGGTTTATCGAACCTCGGCCAACAAAGCCAGTCGATCGATCCGCCTCGCGATACCAAAGCTGCGGAGCGGCAATCGCCGATAATGCCGTAGTCCTCGATCGCGGGCCAGGAACCATCACTGCCCGTCGTGTTCACTTCAGACTCCGCCGCGCGTGCTGACAATCGGGTGGGTTGCGACACCTTTACGTTGATGCAATAGATCGAAATACGTTGCAGTGAGTGGGGTCTTTAACGCCTCCATCGCCCCTTTTATTAGTTCTTCTGACGTCCGGCCAAGGGTAAAAGCTCATTCCTACGTTACAATTTCGGAATGTATTCGCCGCAGCTTCTCGATCACTTCGAGAACCCCCGCAATCCAGGCGAAGTTGCCAGTCCTGATGCAGTGGCTCAAGTTCAAAATCCCGCCTGCGGCGATATTCTGAAATTGAGCATGAACCTCTCGAATGGCCACATCGCGGACATCCGCTTTCTAGCCAAGGGATGCGTTCCCGCGATGGCTTGCGGTTCGGCACTTACTGAACTGGTGAAGGGGAAAAGTCTCGAAGAGGTACACCAGTTACGCCGCGAAGAACTGATACTGGCGGTTGGCGATTTGCCACAGGCATCGACACACGCCAGCTACCTGGCGATGGATGCGCTTGCGGCGGCGCTAAAGAAACTCGATCCCTAAAGCTGCCCCTGTGACGTTGCTGAAGCGGGCCAGTAGATAGTCCAACCGCGCTCTCGCGCCATTTTCTCGAGATCCGGATTGGGATTCACTGCGTACCCATGCTTTGCAATCGCTAGCATGTGAGCATCCCAGCGGGAATTCCCGAAAGCCGCGTCAGGATCTTTTTGGATGACCTCACGAATCGCTCTCGTCTTGCCTTCGCCCGACGGCACACGAATCAAACGGTTCGTGGCGCGTTCGTCTTCAATCGCAACCGAGGCGGTTAGTATCTTCTTTTTGTCAATGGCAAAGTGTTTCATGGCCGCACGAATTACCCACTCGTTCGTGGAGGAGACGGCCCAGACATCGCATCCAGCCCGCCGCAAGCGGCTCACGAGTTCTTGCATCTCGGGGAAGATCTGAGTCACGAAATTCTCATCGAAGAATTGAGTTGCAGCGCTTTGCAGATCGGATTCAGTGAGGCCTGAATGAATGGTGACCATCTCGCCGCACATGTCGTCTTCGCTGACATTGCTGCTCTTGTAGTCGGCATAACGCGCGCGCGCCCAATTCGCGATGCCATCTGGAAGCAGGCCGCGCTTGAGTTCCCAATCAAAAAAGCGTTCCCCGGCGTCGCCTGCCCAAAGTGTTCCGTCACAATCGAAGACTGCGAGTTGAGGTTGAAGCCGGAGTACCGACTCGAGAAAATCAGCCGAATTGAGCGTGATAGCCGGCGTCAATTACGTCCATCCATTTTTGAATAGTCCAAGTTTTATTTGACCACCTGTTGAGATAATGCCGCATACTCATCGGGCGTGTCGACATTCATCGCCACCCGCGCATCCTCGACGGCAACATACGAAACGTGGCGCAGATTTTGATGCTCGATCTCCCGCGCAGTCGCAGTGGGCGGAGCCTTCAGAAAAGCTTCGATCATTTCTCTCCCGATCAGAAAGGGATGCCCGTGTTTTTCTTTGTATTCTGGAACCACCGCCCACACCTCGCTTGGCGCCTCAGCAAAAGCAGAGCAGAGAACATTCAAAGTTGCTGCGGTTGGGGGAGGACGGTCGACCAGGGTGACCATGGCTGAATCACGGCCTTGGTCCAGAACCTCACGCAACCCGACTTGAAGTGAACTGAATTGTCCACGCTCAGGATTTGGATTGTTCACGAGCGACGCACCGTTCGCGTATATCGCCGGCGTGAGATTGGCTTCGTTCTTGCCAACCACCACAATCACTCTCTCGCTGAAAGGATCGAGTGCCTGAATTGCAGCCGAAAGGAATGTCTGGCCGGTTGGCAGAGAGCCTGGCGCAATCGGCGGCCACAGGAGTAAAGCTTTGTCCGTGCCCATGCGTGTGGACTCGCCCGCCGCAAGGATCACTGCGTAGAGGTTGCGCGCGGGAGTCATGAGGGGAAGATAGCAGAAAAATGACGAATGTTAGACGAGCAAGTTCTGATCAGCGATCCGTCCCTTGTTCTTCATGAGTGGGCCTCTCGACGTCTTCAGTGTTCAGTTCATTCTTTCTATTCTTGAACCAACTCATGTGAGGCAAGGCTCGCTCAGCGTGGCGGCGCGCGGCAATCAATTCAGCGGTAATAGCGACCGCAATCTCTTCCGGCGTGATAGCCCCGATATCCAATCCAACAGGAGCATGCACTCGTTCGAACAATTCCGCCGGAATGCCTTCTTTTGTCAGCTCGCGGAATATCGTAATCGTCTTGCGTTTGGAGCCGATCATGCCGATATACTTCGCTCGGGTTTGCACGGCCCAGCGCAGCACTCGCATATCGTCGCGATGCCCGCGGGTGACGATCACAAGGTATGACGATTCATTCGGCGTGATCCGAGCCATGGCCTGCTCAAAATCTTCTGCAATCACTTCTTTGGCTTCAGGAAAACGTTCCCGGCTGGCGTACGCTTCACGATCGTCAATAACGCTCACATCGAAGCCCGCGCTTTTGGCTGTCTTGTATAGGTTTACCGACACGTGACCGGCTCCGAAGATGTAAAGCGATGCTGGCGGCAGCACCGGCTCGATGAAAATGTCGAGCGTCCCGCCACAGACCAGCCCGGTATCGTATTTCGGATCCTGATTGAGGTTGAAAGTCAGGCTGCGCGGCTTTTCATTTTCCATCACCTCGCGGGCGGCTTGCCAGACTTCAGCTTCGACGCAGCCCCCTCCGATAGTGCCGGCAATCGAGCCATCGTCACGCACCAGCATTTTCGCGGTTTCGAACGAAGGAATGGAGCCGCGCACGTTGACAATAGTAGCCACGGCGCCGCGACGCCCGTCCTTGCGCAGCTTGACGATTTCCTCGTAAATATCCATGCAAGCTTGATTATTCGTGGGTGCCCGGAACAAGTCAATGCAGACAAGCCAAAATGGCGCACCAATAACTTCTAGCGGTATATTTGAGCAACCGCTGTTGGCAAAAACTAATCTGATCTTTTCTGGGGCTTCGTGAGCTGCGAGGAGGTTTCATCGTGTCACGATTTATTCAGTTACATTCTGTCGCTGCCGTCGTGATTGGTGCCAGCATCTTAGTGATGGGAGCTGCTTTGGGCCTGGGCATTGCTTCATGGGCTGGGCACCCGGTGCTTGGCGATGCGCGAGTTCCGGTTTACATTACTCAAGCCCGCAGCGCTGAGGGCGCAGTTGCAGCGAACGGCCTTGGATTCGCGCCGTTGTTCAAGTCGGCGCTTCCTGCCGCGGTGAGTATTACCTCTTCGCGAATGGTGAAAGTTCCGCAAAATCCTTTCTTCAATGATCCTTTTTTTCAGCAGTTCTTCGGCGGGCAAGGCCCACGCGCTCCGCAACAGCAACGCGAAATGGGTTTGGGCTCGGGCGTGATTGTCAGCGCTGACGGATATATTCTGACCAACAATCATGTGGTCGACAAAGGCACCGACATTAAAGTGATGCTTCCGGATAAGCGGCAGTTCCCCGGCAAGGTAATTGGTACCGACCCCAAGACTGACATTGCGGTGCTCAAGATTGCAGCCACTGGTTTGACGACCATTCCATTGGCGGATTCGTCAAAAATCCAGGTCGGCGATTATGCGTTCGCTATCGGTAATCCTTTCGGCGTAGGTGAGACTGCGACCATGGGCATCGTGAGCGCCACCGGACGCAACGGTCTCTCCATCGAGGATTACGAAGACTTCATTCAGACTGACGCGGCGATCAATCCGGGTAACTCCGGCGGCGCGCTGATCAATGCTCGCGCGGAAGTAATTGGCATCAACACCGCCATCCTGGCCGGCGGATCGGGCGGAAATCAGGGCATCGGCTTCGCTATTCCCATCAACATGGCCAAGTATGTCATGGATGAAATTCTGAAGCATGGCAAGGTGGTGCGTGGTTATATCGGCGTTGGGCTGCAAGAGGTCACACCTGATCTGGCGAAGGCTTTCCATGTTCCCTCTGAAAAAGGCGCATTGGTCGGCAGTATCGATCCTGACAGTCCTGGCGCGAAAGCCGGTCTGCAGCGCGGCGACGTAATTACCGAATTGAATGGCCAGCCGGTTAACGGGCCAAATGATCTGCGTCTCAAAGTCGCAACCATGGCGCCAGGGACCACGGTGCATTTGAAGGTAATCCGGAATGGTGAACCGCGTGATGTCAGCTTGAACCTCGGCGAGGCGCCTGCCGGCAAAAGTGCCGCGAATGCTCCGGGTGGGTCGGCCGAGAACAGCCCGATGCGCGGCGTGCAGGTAGATGAGTTGACGAGCGAAATCCGGCAACAGCTCGGGCTGAAGCCTGACGTCAAAGGCGTGGTCGTCACCGAAGTTCCAGACGGCTCGCCTGCCGTCGATGCCGGCTTGCAGCGTGGAGATGTCATTGAGCAAATCAACAAGCAGCCGGTGAGTTCGGTGGCAGACTATCAGCGTTTAATTAATCAGGCAGGAAAACAGACGCTGGTTTTACTGGTCAATCGCGGGGGCAATACAACATTCTTGGTGGCGCAGCCCGAGTAGAATCGGTCGACGAAACGAAGTGCAGAATCTTCGCGGAGGAAATTCTATGTCATTCCGTTCGGTCTTTGCGGTTCTCTTTGTGACTGTGGCCACACTGGGGATCGCGCAGAGTTTGCCTGAAGGCCGCTTGCTGCGGTTCCCGGACGTTTCCAAAGACAAAATCGTTTTCAGTTACGGCGGCGATCTGTGGCTGGTTTCGAGCGAAGGCGGGACTGCACAACGAATCACCAGTCATCCCGGCCAGGAGCTGTTTGCGAAATTTTCTCCCGACGGAAAGTGGATCGCCTTCACCGGCCAGTACGATGGCAACTACAACGTGTACCTGATGCCCGCGGAGGGCGGCGACCCTAAGCAGTTGACCTTTCATCCCGGCGGTGGGCATCTCAACGAGCGCATGGGCATCCACAACGAAGTCATCACCTGGACTCCCGACAGCAAGCGCATTGTGTTCTTGAGCCGCCGCGACACATTCAACGAATGGTTCGGACGGCTTTACAGCGTCAGCATTGACGGCGGTCTGCCCGAGGCCCTTCCGCTCGATAAAGGCGGCCTCACTTCTTACTCAGCTGACGGAAATAGCATTGCGTACAACCGCATCTTCCGGAACTTTCGCACCTGGAAGCGCTATACGGGAGGCATGGCGCAGGATATCTGGATTTACGATCTCAAGGCCAATCACATTGAGCAGATGCCGCACACCGAATGGACTGACACATTTCCCATGTGGCATGGCGATACGATTTACTTTGATTCCGATCGCGGACCGGAACACCGCCTGAATCTGTACAGCTACAGTTTGTCCACGCACGAGATAAAACAGCTCACGCATTTCACCGATTTTGATGTGAACTGGCCCAGCCTTGGTCCGGACGCCATCGTATTCGAAAATGGCGGCTATTTGTATCTGTTCGATTTGAATTCGCAGAAGGAGCATAAACTCACGATTTACCTTCCTGGTGACCGTGATCTTGCCCGCAAACACTGGGCGAGCGTGAGTAAGCTGATCACCGATTTCGATATCGCGCCCGATGGAAAACGCGCTGTGTTTTCGGCTCGCGGCGACATTTTCACCGTGCCGGCGAAAGAGGGGAGCATCCGCAATATCACGCACACTGCGGGAATTCGCGAGAAGTTTGCAGCGTGGTCGCCGGATGGCCGATGGGTCGCGTATATGTCCGACCGCACTGGCGAGGATGAGCTGTACATCGCTCCACAAGACGGATTAGGGCAGGAGCAGAGGATTACATACGATGGAAAAATGTTTCGCCTGCCGCCGGTGTGGGCTCCGGATAGCAAGAAACTGCTCTTCGCCGACAAAGAGACGCGGCTTTTCTACGTCGATATCAACGACAAAAAGCCAATACAGATTGATCGAGGCAAATATGCTGATCTGACGGATTACAACTGGTCGCCAGACAGCAATTGGGTGGCGTACTCCAAGGCAGCTGAGAATCATAACGGAGTTATTTATCTTTACGGCCTGGCGGACAAGAAAATCAGTGCGGTCACGACAAATGCCAGCGACAGTTCCGCGCCGTATTTCGATCCGGAAGGGAAGTATCTTTACTTTTTTTCCAATCGTGACTTCAACGAAGTACTGGGCGTCTACGATATGGAATTCGCGAATCCAAAGGCTGGCCGCGTGTACATCGCGACCCTGCGCGCGGATGAGCCGTCGCCTTTCCCCGTCCTGAGCGATGAAGTAAGCGTTACGCAAGCTCCCGATGTGTTGCTGACGCCCACACCGGGAACGCAAACCCCTCGGCAGAAGCCACCTGAGACGCCTACAAAAAAGCCCAAGCCTCCGGCGGCCAAACCTGAAGCTTCGGGAACGGAACAAAAGCCAGCTGCAGAGGCTGAAAAAAACCAGAAGCCGGGAACGCGTCCGCCCTTGAGCAATTTCCGAATCGATCTCGATGGAATTCAAAATCGTATAGTTGCCCTGCCTATTCCACCCGGAAACTTACAAACTTTGACGGCGGCGAAGGGAATTATTTTTTATGTTTCTGCTCCCGATTCAAGGCCTGTCTGGACCGTTGCCGGGCGAGTCTCCAGCCATTCACGCGTACAACCTGAAAGATCGCAAGGATCATGTGTTTCTCGAAGGAGCCGATCAGTACGCACTCTCATTTGACGGCAAGAAATTGCTGTATGGAACGCCGAAGGGCGAGGTTGGCGCCGGTGGGGAGAACGTTGAACACGATTACGGCATCGTCGACGCGAAAGTGCCTGAAAGCGCTGACGACAGTTCAAAAGAAAGCGGCTCGAAACCTTTGGCACATGCAGGCGACGGCGCTCTGAAGCTGGGTGCGATGAGGATGGAGATTGATCCTCCTGCGGAATGGAAACAAATTTACAACGAGGTTTGGCGGCAGGAGCGAGATTATTTTTTCGAGCCGGCGATGAACGGAGTGGATTGGCAGCACGAGCGTGACAAATACGCGCAACTGCTGCCGTACGCAGCTGACCGGTTGAGCCTCACGTACGTGATGGGCGAACTGATCGGTGAGCTTTCAAACTCGCACACGTATGTCGGAGGCGGAGACTATCCGGATATCGATACGGTCAACGTCGGGCTTCTCGGCGCAGATCTTGAGCCCGACGCAAAAAGTGGAATGTATCGTTTGGCGAAGATTTATCCGGGTGAGAACTGGAATGGCAATTTGCGCTCTCCGCTTACCGAACCTGGCGTGATGGTGAAAGAGGGAGATTATTTATTGGCTGTGAATGGCCGTCCCTTACGGGTTCCACAGAATCCCTATGCGTTTTTCATCAACACGGTAAACCAAACCACCACGCTCTCCATCAACAACAAACCTAGCGAGCAGGGAGCGCGCAACGTCGTGGTGCGTCCGATTCCGAGCGAATTTGGTCTGCACGAGTTGAACTGGATCGCAACCAACCGACGCAAAGTCGAGCAGGCGAGCGGCGGCCGCATCGGGTACGTTTACCTGCCAGATATGGGCCCGGCCGGACTTAACGAGTTTGTCAAACAATATTTTCCGCAGATTCGCAAAGAAGGAATAATCTTCGACGTTCGCTATAACGGAGGCGGCTTCGTCGACCAGATTATCTTTGAGCGCTTGCGCCGCATTCTGGCAGGCATGGAATCGGCCCGCAACTTTGCGCCAGACACCGAGCCAACCAATGTCTTCTATGGTTCTATGGCCTGCATCACAAATCACTATGCCGCTTCCGATGGGGACTTCTTCAGTTACTATTTCAAGTTTTACAAGTTGGGACCATTGATCGGAGAGCGCACCTGGGGCGGGGTTCGCGGCATCCGCGGCGAGATTCCTCTGATCGATGGCGGCTACATTACGCGTCCAGAATTCTCGCTTTATGGTTTGGACAGCAAGTGGCTGATTGAAAATCGTGGTGTCGCGCCTGACATTGAGATTGATAATCGTCCCGATCTGGTAAGAGACGGACACGATCCACAACTGGAGAAAGCCATCGACCTGGTGATGAAAGAAATCCAGGAACATCCCAAGAAGTTGCCGGCACGGCCGCCGGATCTGCCGCCATACCCGCAAGGGCCGGGCTAGCGGGTGATGAGGGGTTTTGTTCGATCACGTGGCTGCGCCGTTACGCTGCTTTTCGCAATCATCTTTTGCGCAGCTAGTTCGCCCGGCTATTCGGTTTTCACACATCAAGAACTGATTGACCTGGCGTGGAACGACTCCATTCGTCCTATGTTGCTTGCGCGCTTCCCGGGCGCGACGGAAGAGCAGTTACGAGAAGCCCATGCCTACGCTTACGGCGGCGCGTCTATCCAGGACATGGGCTACTATCCGTTCGGCAAACAGTTTTTCAGCGACCTAACCCACTACGTGCGCACCGGCGACTTCATCGCGTGGCTTTTCCGCAACTCCCGCACCATCGACGAATATGCCTTTGCCATCGGCGCTCTCTCGCATTACATGGGAGACTCGATTGGCCACTCAGAGGTCATTAATCCCGCGACCGCCGTCGAATTTCCCAAGCTAAGGCGTAAGTTTGGGAACGTTGTCACCTATGACCAAAGCCCTCACGGTCACATTCGAACCGAGTTTGCTTTTGACATTAAGGAACTCGGAGATGGAGACTTTGCACCGCCGGCTTATTTGCGTTATATCGGCTTCATGGTCCCTCGGAAGTTTCTCGAACAGGCTTTTATCAATACTTATGGATTCGATATTCATGAAGTGCTGGGCCGCGCCCATCCAGCTCTGCGAAGCTATCGCACGTCCGTACGCAGCATTATTCCAGCATTCGCGGAGGCAGAAGTGGTGCTGCATCGCCACAAGTTCCCCCCGCATCCCGACGATGAGGCGTACCGGAAGTTTGCCGAGCGGGTTGCTCGCACAAACTATGATCGGCACTGGAAACACACACAGCGGGGACCAGGGGTTAAGGCGCATCTGCTGGCGGTCCTGGTTTGGATTGTTCCGAAAATTGGCTCCGCTTCCGATCTGGCAATAAAAATTCCCAACGCCACGACCGAGGAATGGTATCTGCGAGGTGTGAACAACACAGTCGATCAATTCCACGCTATTCTGCAAAAAGTAGCCGCCGATTTCGGTAGGGGCGTCAGGCTGGCGAACATCGATCTGGATACCGGGGATCACGTTAAGCGGGGAGATTATCCGCTCGCCGACCACACTTATGCACAATTACTTGCCCGTCTAACCTCCAATCCTGATCGAACCGTTCCTGCGGACCTCAAACAAAACATCCTCGATTATTTCGCAGGCTTCGCACCCTCGAACGACGAAGGGCAGCACTTGATGGCACAGCTGAATGTGTTGAAAGGAATGAAGACCGGAGACGGGCTGGACTTGCCGGACGCCGGTTCGAAGGGGGCTGCCCCGGCACAGTAGCGGCCTTCGGCCAAGGGAAGCTGAATGTTCGTGTCGCCGACGGTGGGGATGCATCTAAAGTGCGGACTTCACCTGTCCGGTAAACGAAGTCGTAGGTCGCCACGATGTGGCTCTTAGCTAAGCGGACTGCAGTTGTTCTAGCTACGGCGCTCCTGTTTGCGGCAGCTGTGGCATTTGTCTATGCCAGCAGATGGGTGTTCATTGCGTTTTTGCTCGCGATATTTTTTGCAGATCTGCTGGAGCCGTTGGTTGAGCGAATACAAACCCGGACGAAGGTTTCGCGGGGCTCTCGCACCATCGCTATTCTCGAAGTCTATGCCATCGGGGCCGTGACCCTCGTAGTGGCAGGGTTGCTTGTCGGACCGCGCATTGGAGACGAAATACGCAGACTGGGAGCGGCTCTTCCCACATTGCTAGAGAGAGTGAACTCTGGATCGATCGTGCAGCAACTCGCGGCCAACCGGGGCTGGAGTTATGAGACGCAAGTGCGACTTGAAGATGTTCTCTTGCGTCACCGCGATCTGGTGCTTTCTCTGGAAGGCAAGATTGGTGTGTACATCGCGGCATTTGCACAGAACTTGATCTGGTTCGCAGTTATTCCAATTCTGGCGATTTTTTTCTTGAAAGACGGGCCAACCTTCGCCGATGCAATCGTGAAGATGGCTGAACGCAGGAAGTCGCAGCGGCTGCTTCGGAATGTGTTCGAGGATCTGAACGAGATGGTCACGCATTACGTGCGGACTCAACTTGTGCTCGCCGGTCTGGCGTTGATTGTTTATACGTTCGTATTTTGGCTGATGCGCTTACCCTATTCCTTCGCCCTGAGTTCGATTGCAGGCATTCTCGAATTCATCCCAGTAGTCGGACCGGCGGGTGCAGCTGTCGTGGTGTTGGGCGTTTCGTTCTTGGCCGGTTACAACCATCTCGTCATTGTGATTATCTTCCTTGGCTGTTGGCGAATCCTGCAGGATTATGTAATTTCGCCTCAGCTTATGAGGAGCAACTTGGAGATGCACCCACTGGCGGTTATCTTCGCTGTATTGGTTGGGGCCGAACTGGGGGGTGTGGTTGGCGTATATCTGTCAATTCCGATTGTGGCTAGCCTGCGTATTTTTTGGAGGACTTGGCAGCGGTATTCGGAAATGCGCCAAGAGACGCAACCCCGAGCGGCATGAGTCTTTGAGCCGTACCGATTGTGCAATGACCGGTCATTCATAACGCAACGAGTCCACGGGCGCCATTTCGGCGGCGCGTTGTGCGGGATACATTCCAGCCGTAATCGTAATCACGGAAAGGGTTAACACCGAGGCCAAAATCGACGCGCCAGAAACTATGGGATGTGGAACGAAATCAGGCAAGGGAATCACCGACATTGCAGCGCAAAGGCCAACCCCGGCAGTCAGCCCGAGAAAACCACTCACGACGGTCAGAATTGCGGACTCGGCAAAGAACTGCCGTAAGATGTCGCTGCGAGTTGCGCCGAGCGCCTTGCGCACGCCAATTTCGCGGGTACGCTCGCTTACTGAGACCAGCATGATATTCATTACGCCAATTCCGCCCAGGCAGAGCGTGATGATGGCTACGCAGCCGAAAAATATCGTAATGACGGTGAAAATATTCTCGACCAGCCTGGCCCCGTCCATTGTGTCCCAGATGAACAGCGCGTCTTTGTCTTTGGCATCGAAATGATGCAATCTTCCTAGCGAACTGCGTACCTGCTGAACCGTCTCTTCGTGCTGATCGGGACTGCCTACCTCGAACACAATGTCGTTCACATAGCCGCGTACGATTCCGGGTTTCTCCGGCCGGGGGAAATCGCGGGCAACGGCGGAATACGGTGCAAAGAGAAAATCGTTGTCAGGGCCGCTGTAGTTGTTGTTCTGCGTCTTCTTCTCTAGAATCCCGATGACGGTGTAAGGAACGCCCTTAATCTCCAGGTTCGCCCCAATCGCGGGTTTGCCGCTGAACAACTGCTTGCGGGTGGCGTCACCTAGTATCACCACGCGGCGCCCTTCAGATTCATCCTCTTCGGTGATCAAGCGACCCTCGCTCAGATGCAGAGAGCGAAAGTTCTGGAAAGCGGGCCACATCCCTACTACTTCACGGTTTGCCGAGTTGAACTGGCTCACCTCGGGAACGGCGCGCCGCAATTCGGGGCTGACGTTTCTCACCAGATAGCATTCGTCGCGGATCAGGCGGGCGTCGTCAACCGTGAGCGAGATTTCGCGTCCTGCCGCGAGGCCGCCTACTTGCGAACTGGTTCTCCCGCCCCAGACGATTACCAGGTCTTTGCCCAGAGTTTCCATACGCTTTTGCTGGTCGGCGCTGAATCCTCGCCCGAGCCCAACCAGCAGGATGACGGAAGCGATGCCCCAGACGATCCCGAACATCGTCAGAAACATTCGCATTTTATGAGCTTTGAACGTGGCTAGGGTTTGGCGGGCAATCTCCAGAAAATTCATGAACTGTGGGGGCTCGGTTGGAATACTGGGAAGGATACAACTTTAGAATTGGGATTGGTAGAGGTTAGTGCGACGCTGTCATCCTGAGGACGCGTAGTCCTTCGCAACGCGAAGGACTGCCGACGAAGGATCTATGCATTTTCCGGCTGATACCGATCCCGATCCCGAGAACACAACGCTTCACTCAAGTCTGTCCATTCAGAGTTCATGGGTACAATCAGGGCCATTTTCTTTACCCGCAATAATCCCTTGATCTGCTTCTCACGAGCGATTGCCCCGCGGATATCCCGGAGCGCATGCGTCGTGTATCATGGGTGCCGACACTTTCTCCCGGACGGCTCTCACTAGGCGATGACATGATTCTCCGCTTCACGGTGATGTTGGCCGCTGCCATCCTGTTGCTTGGTGCGCGCGCCTCGTTTGCGGCGCAGGCTTCCAAGGTCAACTCTGTTGATGTAATGGACGCCGCCCTAGATATGAAGCGTGCGGAGGAACTGGCCGACAAGCTCACTCCAGACGGCGCAAGGTATTGCAGGTGGGGAATCAGTTCCCTTGACGCTTCCGACATGGAAGTCGCGATTTCACGGTTCCTCCTTAATCACGGGACACACGTCCCGGACTACGTGGCCGCGTCCAAAATGTGGCATGTGAGTTCCGTCGCCGACAATATGGTCCATCAATTGGCTCTGGGGATGACGCAATGTGATGAGACCTTGAGATTCAGCGCTAATGCCCGCAGTGTGGCAGTTTCGGCTTCTTCTATTTTGAGCAAACTGACGGCTGCAAGGGAAAAGTTCGACCTGCTGGCCTATCAACAAACGCAGTGGGAAGAGGACGGCAATTTCCAGAGCCAGAGTGACGCTTACAACCGCGATGTACCTGACGCTGGCGACGTCATAACCAGCAAGGTGTTGAGTGCGGCCCGCGACTTGAAACAGGCTACTGACGTTGCCGCCAAGGTCACCCACGACGTCGCTAGAACGAAAGGCTGCAGACACACTGATGTGGGGCCACCAGAGTTGACCTATTTGACAAAGTTTCTGGACTACCTGGAACGTGCTCCGCACTTGCCGAGCTACATTCCGGCTTCAAACATGTGGCTTGTGAGGTATGAAGTCCTCACGGCCCAACTGGTCATCCTCACAACGATGGAATCATGCACATACTATGCATCTGAGAAGAAGCAGGCACGGAATGAGGCAACGGAGGCGCTTCAGGCTTATCACGACCTGACCGCCGCGCTTGCTACGTTCGATTCCATTGCTCTCCAACAGACCGAGTGGGAAGAACGAGGTATCGAAAAGCGAGATGCTGTAATTAAGGAGCAGTAGCTTGGACCGCAAAGATGACTTGAAAGCAATCCGAAAAGAGCTAGAGACGGCCACGACCAGCTACAGTGGAAAACCCATTGGCACGGACGTACGCCTCATGAGACTGACCGACTACCTTATTGAGTCTGTCGAGGAGCTTAATCGCACTACTACAATCCTCAACAAAATACTCGTGGGGCTGGCAACAGTTCAGGTTATCCTCGGAATCATTGGAACCGTGCTGATTTTTCGTCACTAGAGACGGTCTCTATTCGACCCAACCGCTCTGCCGCGCCCAGAGTTTCCTGGCTGAAGCGCTCAAAATAGACCAACCTGTCGGTCTTGTACCGGGCGGCGAACTCCCCCTTCGTGCCTTGCTTGTGCTCGAAAACCCGTCGCTCCAAATTCCTCGTTACACCGGTGTAAAGCGTCTGCGAGCGATTCGTCATTATGTAAACGTAATAGAAGCGGGCGGCGGAATGCATAGATCCTTCGTCGGCAGTCCTTCGCGTTGCGAAGGACTGCACTTCCTCAGGATGACAGTGAGTGAGAGGTTTTGTCTGTGACGGCCGACCGTTGTCATCCCATGACATTCAGTAAGACGGGATGACAACGGTCTTCATTACTGCAGCACGACCTGATCGCCTTCTTTCATACCGCTGAGAAGTTCGGTCTTGGCGCCGTTAGAAATTCCTATGTTGACCGCGAGTTTCTTCTTCCCGTCCTTGGCTTTCGGGTCAGGAATTTCGACCGAGGCTTTCTTGTCTTTGTCGTAGATAATCGCGCCTTCGGGGATTTGCAGAACATTCTTATGCTCTTCCAGAATGATTTCCGCGTTGGCCGTCATCTCCGCCTTCAACTCGCCGCCGGGATTATTGATGGATACGCGCACTTCGAACGTGGTGACGTTATCCTTCTCGACGCCCATGGGCGAGATCTTGGTTACTTTTCCGTTGAAGGTTTTATCTTTGAACGATTCCACCTTGATCCGCGCTGGCTGCCCGAGGTAGACCTTTCCGATGTCGCTTTCATCCACTTTGCCTTTTACGTAGACTTCGCTGGTGTCGCCCAAAGTCATAACCAAGGTTGCTGACGAGCCCAAGACAAGAATCGAGCTGACCGCATCACCCATTTCAACGTCACGCGAGAGGACTATACCGTCGATTGGCGAAACGATATCGGTATAACTGAGTTGCTCATCGAGTTGTTTCAAGTTCGCCTCGTCACGGACCATCTCCGCCTGCGCTTGCGCGATCTTCGCCTTTAAAACAGTGACCTGCGCCTTCGAGACGTTCTGTTTGTTCAGCGCCATCTGGTAGTTCTTCTGCGCGTCGTCTAACGCCGAGTCGGAAACTACGCCGTCCTTCGCCATTTGTGTGGCGCGGTCGAAGGCCCGTTTCAGCAAAGGCACATCGGGCCCTTCGGCATCCACCTTGGCGCGCTCGAAATCGGCCTGGGAACTGGCATAGTTTGCCTGAGCCGCCTGCAAGGCTGCTCGAGACTGGTCAACTTGCGCTTCGATCTCGACCTTATCCAGTTGCGCCAAGAGTTGGCCTTTCTTCACTCGGTCGCCGTACTCGACCAAAAGCTTTTTTACGATGCCGCTAGCTTTGGATTTGACCTCGACCTTGGTGATAGGAGTGACCTTGCCGGTCGCCACCACGCTTTTGGCTAGATCGCCTTTTTCTACTTTCGCTAGCTTCGAGGGATCAATCTTGGTGCCGCCGCGGGTAAAGGCGAAAAGCGCACCGGCAAATACCAAAAGAACCACTGCTACGACTGCGACGATTACGATCCGCTTGCGCCGTTTCTTCTTTCCATTACTATTGCCGTTCACATTCGCCTCCGACGTTGGCTCAATTGCTTCAGCCTATGATTATTACGATCCGGGTTAGGTTTTTGTTCCTCTGATTTTGATCAGCTCATCTTGGCGGCCTGGTTCGTAGCGTTAGACCGGACAAATTCCGAAATGGAAGCAAACATTCGTTGTCAAATTTCAGACATGATGGTTGCGAGATCGCGATTAGCAGATACTCAGCTACAGCCATGTTACAACGTCTGCGTTCTCCTGAGAATGAAATACTACCTTTAAAATGTTAGAATTAGGCCATTCATGATCGCTTTCGTGCTGATCCGGGTGTTCCTGATCCTGCTCCTGGTCGCAGCCAACGCGTTCTTTGCTGCGGCCGAGTTTGCCCTGGTAAGCATTCGCGAAACCCGCATCCAGCAACTCATTGAAGCTCGCCGCATCGGCGCGCGTATTGTCCAAAAGCTACATCGCAACCTCGACGAGGTGGTAAACGGCGTTCAGCTGGGAATCACAGTAGTAAGCCTCACTCTGGGGTGGGTCGGCGAGCCGCTACTGGCCCGCATCGTCGAAGGGATTCTTGGACCGGCTAGTCATGGGGCCCTTTACCCCCACGGGATTGCCATTGCCATAGCCTTCATCCTGATCACCTGCCTGCACGTAATCCTCGGCGAATTGGTTCCAAAGTCACTGGCATTGCAACGCGGCGAGCAAGTTGCGCTAGCGGTTGCTGCTCCAATGGAATTCTGGCTCACCCTGACCCGGCCGTTTATCTTCGCGATGAGTGCCGCCGCCGGGTCAGTGCTGCGGCTATTCGGCTCGCGCAAGGTTCGGCAAGGCCCCATACATTCGCCGGACGAACTTAAGCTCATCGTTACCGCCAGCCGTCAGTTCGGTCAAATCCCTCAGTTCCAGGAAGAAATGATCCATCATGCGCTGGAGCTGGAGAGCATCACGGTTCGCGAGGTGATGGTGCCACGGCCCGACATTTTCTCGCTTCCCGGCGACCTCTCGCTCGATGAGGCGCTGGCCCGTGCGGTCGAAGAACAGCATTCCCGCATCCCTGTGTACGATCCGCAGCGCGGACCAGAACACATCATCGGAGTTCTCTATTCCAAGGACCTGATGCGATGGGCTCGGTTCCGCCTCACCCAGCCCATGGCGGCGCGACCTTCAGCCACACGCGTTGCCCAGATCATGCACGATGTCTTGGTGGTACCAGAAACCAAGGTGCTCACCGAACTCCTGGAGGAGTTCAAAGATCGCAAAAGGCATTTGGCGGTTGTGGTCGACGAATTCGGTTCAACAGCCGGCGTCATCACCGTCGAGGATATTCTGGAACAACTGGTCGGCGAGATTGAAGATGAGTTCGACGCGGCTCCGCCCGAGCAGCCAGTGCTCGAAGGCAAGATTGCGCTGGTTCTCGAGGGCTCATTCGGCATTCGCGATTTGGAATCGCAATATCAGCTATCCCTGCCGCGTGATGGCAATTTTGAAACTTTGGCTGGATTCGTGCTGGCTCGGCTGCAAAGAATTCCCCGCGTCGGCGATTCTTTTGAATACGACGGCCACCGCTTCACCGTTGAAGAGATGGAAGGGCACCGAATCGCCAGAGTGCAAATCGAGAAGCTGCAATCGACAGCGGTGGGTAAAGCGGGGGACTAAACCCGGCCTCGGCCTGTGAGCAGCCCATCGTCCCAGGATTTCCTACTTAACATTGGCAGCTTTGGCTTGAGTCGCGGGCGCTGTTGTCGGGGTAGACGCGCTCGTCTTTTTCTCCCGTGCTGCTTCTTTCTCTTTGCGCATCTGCTCGGCCTCGGCGTCGGTCACATAACGGAACTGTTGCACCCGGCCGGGAAAAATTTCTGAGGTGAACACGCGATTTTGCTTATCGATCGTGATCCCCACTAGTCCCTGAAACATGCCGGGAAGTAACCCATGTCCGCCGAAGCTGATCAGCAACTGTTTCTCCTGATTGAAGACTTGTACACGATCCTGCATTCCGTCGACCACCCAGATGTGATTGTCGCTGTCGATGGCAACGCCTTTAGGCCGTGCGAAGTAGCCTGGCCCGTCGCCGGCTTTGCCAAAGGTACTGATGAATTTTCCGTCGCCGTCGAAGATCTCGATGCGGTTGTTCAGAGTATCAGCCACGTACAGGTTGCCGTCTGCGTCGACTGCCAATCCTCCTGGCCGGGCAAAATCGCCAGGGGTGGTGAGCGCGTGCTTCTGCCCGCCAGTACCGATCCTGCGCTTCAGCTTTAAGCTGTCAGCGTCGTAAACGAGAACCTGGTCCTGATTGACATCAGCCACGTAGAGAAGCCGGTTTTCGGTGTCGATTGCCATGCAGCCTGGTTCGACGAGGCCTTCAGTGATGACGTCCGTTGCCTGGTGCTTGGCATTGAAGACCAGAATATGGTTCAACCCGGGATCGGAGACGAAAAGGCGATCGTCGTCGTCCATGGCTAATCCGATGATGCGAACGAAATGACCGTGAGTCTTGTTTTTGATGAGTTCGACTTCGCGAGTCTCAGTGTTGAAGATGAAAATCGCGCCCACTTTCTGATCGGCGACGTAGAGGTTGCCCTTGGAATCGAGGGCCATACCGTATGGCTCGCCCAGCTGGAACAGCATTTTCTGTTCCGTGGCCGGCTGCGTGCCCGCGAGGCGATCCATCCAGGAGTCTTTTTTGGTCTTAGGCTTGTCTACTTGAGAAAGCTTTTCGGCGGCATAGAATGCCTGGTACCGGATGCGAGCGACTGCAGGAGGGTTCGGCCATACGATGTTGGAATAGTCGATAACTGGCGGCGCCTTGGCCGGTTGGTCGTCCTTCTTTTTCTTTCCGAACATGGGCGACGCGATCCCGAAACTCAAGAGAAGAAGCAACGCCAGAAATCTTTGATTGGTGCGAGTTAGATTTGTAGACATCGTAATTACCCTCCCGCCGCGAGCTACCTCGTTTTCAAGTCCTTGTGGCATGTTTGGCAGAACGCCATATTGTTCGCCTGATCTTTCGCCAGCAGGTCGGGTTGAGCCGACGAGTGTGGCTGATGGCACGTAAGACAATTCATTGGAGTCTTTACTTTCCCGGGCGTCGCTGGATCCAGCAGGTCAGCAACCGGGTGCCCGTCCACGGGATGTCCCATTCCGAACTTCAGTGGCAGAGCGACGACTTTATTTTTGGTGAAATAGTCTTCGGGAAGCTTCACGCTGCCGTTGAAGATGGTCATCAAGTGCTCGGCTTCCAGTTTCTTCGGTTGCCGATCCGGACCATGGCACTCCAGGCAGATGGCGTTCGGTGTAGCCGCGCGGAGCAAGTGATCGTTGTCGCCGCCGTGCGGCTGGTGACAAGTGGCGCAACCTTGCGCGAAGGCTGGTTGATGGTGATATGGCTTCTTCGCCAGCTCGGCAATATCGCTGTGGCAGCCGAGGCAGATATCAACTGAGTTTGTTTTTGGCAGGCCCGGCTGATTGCTGGCGTGTGGGCTGTGGCAGTCAGTGCAATCTCCCGCCGCTCCCGGATGCTGTACCTTCGCGGTTTCGATCAGCTTGGCTTTATCGTCGTGACAGGTTACACACAGAGCTTTGGCATCCGCCTGAGTCAGGACAACTTTTCCGTCCTTAGCGGGCGCGTGGCAAACCTCGCACTGTTTGTCGGCAAAGGGCGGATGGGTGAATTTTGCCATCAGCTTGGGAGCTGCCGACTGGTGCGGATCGTGGCAGCTTACGCAATTGGCGGTTTCAAACGGCTGGTTCTGGTGAGCCTTCTGCAGGTCCGCGCCTTTTACGTCGTGGCATCCGATACAAAGATCGGGCACCGCTTTGGCAAGATGAAAGTCGAACTCGGTCTTGCCCACTTCCCCGGTTTTGTGAGTAACGTGACAACTGTCGCAGCCCATATCGAGCGCGGCGTGCCGGCTGCCTTTCTCGGGTACGTTCAATCCGGTTTTATGGCAGCTCAGGCAAAGGTTTTCTTTTTCATCGCCGGAAGTGGCCTTCAGTAACTGGTCCTTATTGTCGGACGAATGCGGATCGTGACACTTCACGCAATCTCGCACCGCCGGAGGATGCACTGTACCTTTAATCTCGGTGGCGTTCTTGTCGGCGTGGCAGGTCAGACAAAGAGCGGCGGACGTTGTGGTGATCAGCTTTATCCGGGTGACATCTTTAGTGGTGCGGATCTCATGACAACTGGTGCATCCCATGGCGATTGCTGAATGGACTGCCTTGCCCTTGGTTTTGTCCTCGTGACAGGCGATGCAGGTCGAAGAATCAGCCTTGGGATCGAGTGGAACTGGGTGCTTCGCTGCCGAAGCCCACCCGGCAAACATGAGTACGACGATGAAACAGCTCAGCGCGGGTAGCTTATAAAGTGGCAATGCACCCGATTTGGATTCCAACTTCGCCATTCCCGCCTCCCCGGTCTAGTGTGCACGCTTCTCGCCTTTATACACGGCTTGCAGGATTTCGAAGCTGGCGTTGTAACGGATTGCAACAAAATTAGTTAAGGATTGAACGCCACAGTACAGGAAAGCGCCTTTCTTGAAAACTTCATCACATTGGGGCTTCTCCCACAGTGGCATGGTCTAAATGACGCAAGTAAGCAAGTCGTTCGTGGTTTGGTGCTCAGCCGCGGAACGTGAAGTTGAATACGGTCGTCTGTCCTCCAATGTGGGTTTGCTTCTGCAATCCTGTCGTAGTGATTGCAACTACGTTCCCTTGTGATTTGAGTCACATGGAACGCGTCCAATAGAACGGGATGAAGTCGGATCGCGTTTTCCTTCTGAAACACGAGTGTCGCAGCGGGTGGTCAATCGCCTGCGGCAAATTTCAGCAGAAGTCCAATCCGCTGTGTGATATGGCTCAAGCCGGGCGTTCTGCGTGTTTAGACGAGGGCGGAATATCGCCAGAAATTTCAGTAACTTCGCGGAATCTTGGCAATGGCGTCAAACGTGCTTTGTCGAGAGCGGGGAAGGGGAACAACATGCCCGCAACCGTGCATTCATCGATTTGGAAAATACCGCGGAAGATCTGGCAAACCCTCGGCGCCATCAAAACCGGCGTCGTACTGCTCATTCTTGTGGTCATCATTTCGGCTGCCGGGACAATCATTTTGCAGCGCCCGGCGACCGAAGCCGACGAAATGCAGCGGGCTTATTCGCCCCAAGTGCTGCGGTTGTTGGATGGCATCGGCCTGACTGATGTTTTCCACGCATGGTGGTTTGTGCTGCTGCTCAGCCTGGTGAGTTTGAGCATCATTGCCGCATCGGTGCAGCGGTTTCCGAACGCGTGGAGATTTTTCTCGCGTCCTTATAAAAGCACCGATGAGACCTTCCGCAATGCACTGCCGAATCATGTTCTGATTCCTATTAAGGATGAACAGGCAGCGCTGAGCGCCGCGGAACGTGCATTTAAAAAAGCGGGATTCCGGCCCGAGCACATTGTTCGCGAAAACAGCTTTTCTCTCTTTGGCGAGCGCAACCGATTTTCTGAATTGGCAGTTTATATCGTTCACGCGAGCTTGCTTCTTATCTTTCTCGGCGGCATCGTGGATGCGCTCTACGGATGGCGCGCGTTCGTCACTCTGAACCGCGGGCAACAGTCCAGTCAGGTGCAAACGCAGAATGGCAGCAAGCGCGATCTCGGTTTTGGAGTTCGCTGTGACGGCGCTGGCCAGGAGAACTATGCCGACGGCACCCCCAAACGCTGGTGGTCTGACCTCGTGGTCCTGGACAAAGGCCAGCCCGTTTTGCGTAAGCAGATTGTGGTCAACGACCCGCTTGTCTATCGCGGCATTCGCTTTTATCAAGCGAGCTATGGCAATACCGGAAAGCTTGACAAACTGGTGCTGACCGCTGCCCCACGCGACGGCGGCGCATCCCATGACATCACTATCGCTCCGGACCAGACTGTTTCGCTCGATCCTGACACTACAGTCCGTCTTGCGGAATTTATCCCCGACTATGTAGTCCGAGACGGTCAGATTTACAATCGCTCCGCCGACGTAGAAAACCCGGCCGCTCATCTGGTTGTGGAATCCAAGAAATCTGGTCAATCGGTCAACTTCTGGCTTCCCCCAATCCCGGGTTTTGAGCAGAACGCCTCCTCCCCCTACACCTTCGAAGGCAAAGATTTGCAAATGGCGTACTTCACTGGCCTCGAAGTTTCGCATGAACCCGGGCAGTGGTCGGTTTGGGCGGGCGTTCTTCTCATGGGACTTGGCTTGGCCGTGGTTTTCTATTTGGTCCACGTGAGAGTGTGGGCAGCGCCGGTGCGCGATGCCCGGGGACAGTTAATGCTGTGGATTGGCGGGACTGCGAACAAGAACAAAGACGCCTTTCAAGAGCGTTTCCGCAATCTGGTTAAAGAATTGGAAGCAGAACTTAAAGTTTCATCGAAGGCAGGCGACGAAACGCCTGTTGCTTCATTCGCCGGGAAATAAATCCGGCCTCGGAGGATGCGAATATGGCACGAGTAGCAAGAGCCGAACAGCAACCTGCAGCTACTGGCACAACCCTGGTCGTGATGGTCGGTCTGGGAGTCGCTTTTCTGCTGTTCATGGCATTTCTCAATGTGGTCAAAAGCGGCAACCTGATCAACGATTCCAACCTGCTTTACGCGGCGCTGATTTTCTATTGCGGCGCGGGAACGCTTTATCTTGGTTTCGGAGTCACCGGCATTCCTTCATATGTGCGCTTCGCTTCACTGGCGACGTGGGCGGGCCTGATCGCTAATACGGGCGCGGTCGCGCATCGCTGGTATGAAGCCGGACATCCTCCGTTCGCGAGCATCTACGAAATGCTGCTCAGCTTCGTTTGGACACTCGCGGTGCTGACATTAATCACGGAGAAAAAGTTCGGAGTCAAAGTAATTGGAACCGTAACCATGCCGGTGGCGATCGTCGGAGTTGTGCTGATGCAGTTGCTGCGAACCGAGGTACACCCACTCGTCCCCGCGCTGCAATCTACCTGGCTGCATGTTCATGTGACTTTGGCGATGCTCGCCTACGCCGCTTGCGCTCTCAGCTTCGCGCTGGCCACCATGTTTCTGATCCAGGACAAAATGAAGACGGAAACCTTTCTCGCGGCGACCAGTTTGTTTGGCATAGGCACATATCTGGGCGTCCTCACTCGTTTCGAGAAGTGGGGTGGCCTCAATGTCATAGCATGGGATCCTGAACGAAAAGGTGAAGTATTTCTGGCCAAGGGAGTGCGCCTTTTCATCGTGATTCCTGATCTTGGCTGGCTGATGCTACTGGTGCTGGCCGCCGTTGCTGCTCCACTGGTTCTCTATCTTGCGTGGCGCAAGACTGGCAAAGAAAATCTTATCGACATTGCCAACCGCGCGGTATTTGTCAGCATACTTTTGCAAGTTCTGGCGCTAGTTTTCTTGCTGCTGCGGGCGCGTGATGGCCGTTACGGTTCGCTCGACGCGGACGGATTGTTCTCCACCAGCCTCGCCGCAAGCCCATTCATCCTTTCGGGTCTGGTTGGCGGGATATTCGTTTCGCTGATGTATCTCCTGCTCCTCTGGCGGCGTCCCGATCTAGAGCGCATGTTACCAAGTGCCGAGGAACTGGACCGCATCACCTATAAGACCATCGCCATTGCATTTCCCTTACTCACCCTGATGATTGCCGCCGGCGCCTACTGGGCCAATCGCACCTGGGGCTCTTACTGGAGCTGGGATCCGAAAGAAACCTGGGCTGCGATTACCTGGCTGGTCTATGCCGGTTATCTACACATGCGTGTCACTCGCGGATGGCGTGGCCGGCGTGCTGCGTATTTCGCCATCCTCGGATTTGCGGTGGTGATGTTCACTTTTTTTGGCGTGACTTACCTGCTGCCTGGATTGCATGCTTATGCTTAATCAACATCAGTCGACGACCGGGCGCCTGGCAACCGGGCTGCAGGCCGGCGTGGTTGTTCGCCCTCCCCCATCGCTGCCGGGGGACAGCCATCCCGCGATTCCCGTGGCCCCGAGCCGTGGAGGACTTCAAATTGAGTTCTGTCCGCATTAATTGGCAGCTTAAGGCAATTCTGCCCGTGGGATTTGTCCTCCTAGCGGGTCTGCTGCTATTCATCCTCGCGACCGTATCATTGCGCGATCCAGAACGTCACGCAGTGCTGATCGTCGCTGGCGCGGGAGCGGTGGCCATTTGCTCAATCTTAATCGTGGTGCTGGCTTACGTAATTCAACGCCCTATGGTCGAGCTGCAAGAGAAAATAGCGCAAGTCAGCGAAGGCAACTTGAACGTCGCCGTGAGCTTTGCTCAACGTAACGACGAAATCGGAGACCTTGGCCGCAACTTCAATCACATGATGCAGCAGTTGCGGGAAAGCCGCGAGGAAATCGAACGTTTACATCGCACGCAAATGTCCCGCGCCGAACACCTGGCCACGCTTGGAGAGTTAGCTACAGGCTTGGCCCACGAGATTCGCAATCCACTGGCTGGAATCGCAGGCGTCATCGAAATTGTCGGACGTGATCTCCCCGTAACCAGTCCGGCCCGCGCCGTGGTAAAAGATGTTCGCCTAGAAATCACGAGAATCAGCCGCACCCTGACCGATCTTCTGGAAACAGCGCGCCCTCGCCGTCCCGAGGTTCGTCTGAGCAGCCTCAATACAACAGTCGAACACGCGGTGATGCTGGCTCGCCAGCAGGTACTCTCGCGACCAATCAAAATCGAATTGCAGAAAGCAACAGATATGCCTGAAGTCGAGCATGACAGCGATCAAATTCATCAGGTTCTGCTGAATTTGCTTTTGAATGCTGTTCAAGCCATGGATAGCCCGGGCACAGTCCACGTAGAAATTGGTTCGCGAGAAGGTTTCGCCAGCGTGGCTGTTAGCGACACGGGGAGGGGCATCTCTGCCCAGAATCTGCCCAACATTTTTCGGCCTTTTTACACTACTAAAGGAAACGGTACAGGTCTCGGTCTATCGCTCGCCCGCCGCATCGTGGAAGATCATCATGGTCGCATCGAAGTCAATAGCGTGGTAGGGAAGGGAAGCAAGTTTGAGGTGTTGCTGCCCTTTAATGCACCGGTTTCGTCCATCCTTGCTTAGATTTTCTGTCGATTATCGCGCTACAAGTCGTTCCGAAGTCCCGCGTTTCTCCAGCGGAGCGAGGAATCTCTCGCGTGGACGAATTCAACTGAGCCGATATTCGAAAATCGAGTCTGCAGGACCGCCTTCGTCCTGTGCTAGGCTCACCAGATCGAACTCCGAAACCGTCAAGCGAGGAAACAGGTATGAAGGCGGTCAAAAAGGTCGCTCCGGTGGCCCCGGCTTACGCCGAGAAGCAACTCAAGACCTTCGTCGATAAATTCGAACCAAAGAACCAGACCTTGATTCGAGCGGTGCGCAAAGCATTGCGAAAGCGGCTGCCCACGGCGCACGAACTGGTATACGACAACTACAATTTCTTCGTGATCGGTTACGCTCCCACCGAACGGCCCACTGATTCCATTCTTTCGATCGCGGCCGCAGCCAACGGAGTGGGGCTGTGCTTCATCCGTGGCGCCAGCTTGCCTGATCCACACAAAATACTGCTGGGCTCAGGCAAACAGACTCGTTTCATTCGTGTTGAATCGGCGAAGGTGCTGGCGAGTCCTGAAGTCGAGGCTCTGATCAGGGCTGCAGTTGCTCAATCGAGGGCATCGTTGCGGGCGATTGGCAAAAGAAAACTCATTATCCGGTCAGTTTCAGCGAAACAGAGGCCTCGCCGCGAACCGACAAAATAAAAAACCTTCCTTCGTTGCCGAGAGCCGTCGCGATTCTTGACTGGCTACCCAACGTCACCATTGGGTTGAGCCAGTCACCCGAACAGTTCCCTCGATTTCGTAGTAAATTAAACACGCATGCCTGCAGAGAAAATCATGATTGTGGACGACGAGCGCCTGGTGCGCTGGTCGTTGCGCCAGAAGTGTGAGGAATGGGGATACCACGTGATCGAGGCCGAAGCCGGCGTGCCTGCCCTGAAACTGGCACAGCACGAGAACCCGGATCTCGTACTCCTCGATGTTCGTATGCCGGACCTTACCGGCATCGAAGTATTGGATCAGCTGAAGAAAACGGGTGACGCGCGAGCTGTCATCATGATCACGGCCGATCCCCAACTCGACGATGTCAAGGCAGCACTCAAGCTCGGTGCTTATGACTTCGTCGGCAAGCCAGTCGATTTCGACGAGCTGCACATCACTATCAAGAATGCTCTCGAGGCCACGAGCCTGCGCACTGAGGTTCAGAGCTTGCGCAGCGAGGTGCGCGGCGGAGCCGGATATCAGAGTGTAGTCAGCGTGTCCCCGAAGATGACCGAGCTGATGAATTTTATTCGCAAAGTTGCCTCCAGCGAGGCAATCACGATTCTGATTCAAGGGGAAAGCGGCACGGGCAAGGACCTGATCGCTAAAGCCATTCACTATGAAAGCTCGCGCCAGCAAAAGCCTTTCGTCGCCATCAACTGCTCGGCCATTCCGGAGACGCTGATGGAAGCCGAACTCTTCGGCCACGAAAAAGGCGCATTCACCGATGCCAAGCAAATGAAGAAAGGCCTGTTCGAGGCGGCAGACGGCGGCACGTTGTTTCTCGACGAAATTGGCGAGCTCTCGCCGCTTCTGCAGGCCAAACTATTGCGTGTGCTGGAAGATCAGGTAATCCGGCGTGTTGGGGGCATTCGCGATATGCAGGTTGATGTGCGCGTCATTGCGGCCTCAAATCGCGATCTGGAAAAGGCGGTACGCGAAGGCCAGTTTCGCCAAGATCTTTATTATCGCCTGGCGATTATTGCGATTTTCATTCCGCCGCTGCGCGATCGCAAAGAAGATATTATGCCGCTGGTCGACTTTTTTATCGAGCGCTACAATCGCCGATTCAAGAAGTCAATCCGTGGCGTTACCGAAGAAACCCGCCGCCTGATTTTCAGCCACAATTGGCCGGGCAATGTCCGCGAACTGAAGAACGTTATCGAGCGGGGCATGATTCTGGAAGACGAGCCTTTTCTGCGACCCGTCTATCTGCCGTTCTCAGTCGGAGAATCCGGCGGCCGTACCGTATTCGAGCGAACGTCACCATCCGACGGCGGACAAGCCTTGCCCAATGGCCGCACTTTGCCGCGGCTCTATATCCCTGAGGGCGGAACCTCGCTCGAGGAAGTCGAACACGCCATGGTAGAGCTTGCCATGCGCCAAGCCAACGGCAATCAGACCCACGCCGCCAAATTGCTGGACATTAGCCGTGACGCGCTTCGCTACAAGCTGAAAAAATTCGGCCTGATCCGCGGCGACGAAGAGGCTTCCCAGACTACAGTCAACGAAGAACAATAATCCTACGCGTCGCTAAAATTACAAATTGAATATTGATTTCGGGCCGAAATGACTTGTGGCTGCATCCAACCATAAGGGTGATGTAGGAGGCCGCGACTGCATCGGAACACCGTTTGGCAAGCTTCAAGAATAATAAGCGCTATTTTTTTCGCGCTCTCTGCTGCGGTATTGGCTTTCCCCGCGCATTCGCGCCAACTTGCTGATACTACGCCAGACAGTACCGCCGACTTAGATCAACTTCTGCAGCAACGACATTACCTGGAGCTGGAGAGCGCTCTGACGTCGAAGTCGAGTCTCAGCCCAACGGATCGTACTTTTTTCGAGGGGGTGATGGCAAACCGCCGCAACCGGGTCGCTGAATCCATTCGAACGCTGGAACCGCTGTTGTCGTCGTTGTCCGTCACTAAGAAGGAGAGGGCAATCATCGCGCTGAGCACACTAGCGGATGATTATGAGAAAGCCTTCCGATACTCGGACGCTGCCGATGCTTACGCGCAGTTGGAAACACGCTTCGGGTCGTCTATGAGCGAAAACGAGCGGCGCAAAGCACGCACCGAAGCGGCCCGCTGGAATCTGCTGCGACGAGCGCCACCCCAGTCAATTGAAGTGGCGCGACCGTTCACCGTTCCGATCACGAAAGACCGGGTTGGACTTCCTGAAGTCACCGTAGATTTCGGCAGCATCCGCGAATCTCTGATTCTTGACACAGGAGCAAATCTTTCCGCAATAAGCCTTAGTCTGGCGCAGCGGCTCGGTCTTAAGATTTCCGGTTCTGTGGCCACATCAAGAGGAATCGCCGGGCCAAGGATGACAGTTCATACTGCGGTGATTCCACAGCTAAGACTCGGCGATGCAAGGCTGAAGAACGTTGCCGTTATTGTGATCGACGACAAAAACTTGATAATTCCCGGCATGCACTATCGCATTCCCGGAAGCATAGGCTTCCCGGTTTTATCGGCGTTGGGCCAGATTACATTTTTCGCCGATGGACGTTTGGGTGTGAACCCACGACCAGCGCCGGTGAGCCCAAGCGGAGAAAATCTGTTCCTGCAGAGGTTGACGCTCATCGTGCCCGCTGCAATCGGCGGATCGCAACGGCTGTTCGTGATCGATACTGGATCGCAAGGATCGTTTTTCACCTCGCAATACTATTTCGAGCACAGGAATGATTTCGCATCGCAGGCGATCGGGAAACTGGACTTAGCAGGTGCTGGCGGCGTCCGGACGTATGCAGCTTACGTCACGGACAAGCTGAACATAAGAATGGGCGGAGCCTGTGTTCAAGCAAATGAGATTCCCGTGATCACGGAAACGCGGGGAGTGCCGGACGACAAATTCTACGGAAACATCGGCCAGCGTATCCTCGGCCAATTTAAAAGTTACACTCTTGATTTTCAGAACATGAGTTTCAGCGCGGAAGGAAACAGCTGTCAACCGGCCGAAGCGCAAAGTTTAGTCCACCCGTAACAGAATTCCGCTGCCAGCCCTTACATTCACATCACCCTTGTCCGACGCCAAAGTGATTTCGCCGACTGGATTAGTGCGTCCGGCGTGGGCGATCTCCAAATTCGGTATATCGTAAACTCCGCAGGTATCGGAAGAAAAAACCCAGGTCGCTTGCAAACGATCAGTGCCTTCGATGTCACCTCGACATTTGCTGCCTGGTTTGGCGGAAAGGTGAACCAGCACCCCATTAGTCGTCGGCTCGCCGACGGGCATTAATCCATTTGCAACCGGTCCGCCGCCGCGGTAGACGACTTCGCCTCCAATCTGATCTGTGGTCCACGCATTCTCTGACGTTCCACGATCGGGACCTGATTCCGGAAGTTGTGCTTGTTCGACCGCCATCATCGATGCCAATGCTCGTAAATTGGTAGTGATCGGCACGCTCGTTTGCTTAGAGATCATCAGCTTGTCAAAGCGGAAGGACAGTTGCGCACCGTCAGCACCATCCGCTGGTTTGACGTTAGTGATATGCCCGATGACCCTAGCCCCGGCATGAATGGTACCTCGAGGTAGAGGCACATCCTGCATTACCCGCCCAGTGATAACTTGTCCAACTTTAGCTTTTCGCGAATTAAGAGATGAGTTCAAAGCAACTGGGAGGATTGTGCCCGGGGGAATTGTGCTCTGGGCGAACAAATGCGCCGAGAACATGATCAGAGAAATCCATATTATTCTTTTCATACAACACCGCGACTACCTTCAATTTTAGTCCCACCCGCATTCCACATTCCAGTGTGTGATTCCATCAATTTTCAATTGACATTTGCATATTCGCCAATTCAACTGTCTGCGTGTTCTTCAAGGAACTGATCTCGCAAAGCTGGCAAGCGCTAATGCGCAATCGGCTCCGCTCCGTGCTCACGATGTTAGGCATAATGTGGGGATTGGTTTCGGTAGTGATTCTGCTGGCTTATGGGCAGGGATTGGGTGGCAGCGTTCTGCACGCCTTCATGAATATGGGCGACAACGTGATCGTGGTTATGCCCGGACAAACCAGTATGCAGGCGGGCGGACAGCGGGCGGGCAAGAAAGTTTCGTTTGAACTCGAGGACGTGCAGGCGGTGCGCGAAGAAGTGCCCATCGTGCGCGCTGTCAGCGCGGAGGTGAATCGAAACCTCCCATTCAAATACGGCACGCGGGTGGTCTCGCTGAAGGTGCGGGGAGTGGAACTGCCGTACGGGAAGATGCGCAAGCTTGATATTGAAGATGGCCGTTACTTCAGCGATCGCGATTTTGCGGACCACAGCCGGGTGGTGATCCTCGGCCATGTCGCCGACCAAAGAGTTTTTCAGGGCGCACCTGCGGTGGGGCAGTCGGTCAGTATTGGCGGTCTGGCTTTCGAAGTGATCGGGGTTCTGCGCAATAAAATTCAGGACTCGTCTTACAACGGCCCGGACAATAACGACGGATTTGTTCCCTTCGACACGTATCGCGATCTGAAAAATATTCGCAACCCAGATTTGTTCATCATCCAGCCGACTGCCCCCGAACTGAATAAAAAGGCACTGGCGGCGGTGCGCGAAGTTATTGCGCGGCGGCACCACTTCAATCCAAAAGACGAGAAGGCCACGCCGGTATGGGACACCATTGAAGATAGGGCGATGATCAACGGATTCTCCTTCGGTTTGCAGGCGGTGCTTGGATTGATAGGCGCGGTGACCTTGGGTGTCGGCGGAGTTGGCGTGATGAACATCATGTTGGTTTCCGTAACGGAACGCACGCGAGAGATTGGTCTGCGCAAAGCGCTGGGCGCACGAAAAGGGCAAGTGCTCACCCAGTTTCTGCTGGAGGCCCTGGTGCTTCACGTTCTCCGGCGGACTTATCGGAGTTGGCGTCGCTATTCTCCTTACATGGGTTATTCCGCCTATGCCGCTTTACAGCGAACTCTATAAGACAACCAATCACGAGGGAGACATTTTTCTTCACGCCTCGTTTATTGTGATTGCGGTTTCTTTTACTATTCTCGCGCTGGTGGGCATCCTCTCAGGATTTTTTCCCGCACTGAAAGCGGCTCGACTGGACCCGGTTGAGGCGTTGCGCTACGAGTAGAGTCATCTCAACTATTACCTCCGTGCCTTGACGCCACTGTTCTCAACTTGTTACTTTCGAGTTCTCCTGGCAGAACCCTGCTTTGGGCAAGGAAAAACATTTGGCCAACCGTCCGCTTATCACTCTAACTACCGACTTCGGGCTCAACGATCATTTTGTGGGGACGATAAAAGGCGTCATTCTGGATATCGCTCCGGAAGCTGAAATAGTCGACATTTGCCATGCCGTGCAGGCGTTTGATGTGCTGGATGGCGCTTTGACCATCGCACAGGCATATTCATATTTCCCCAACGGCACCGTTCATCTGGTAGTCGTTGATCCCGGCGTCGGCACGGCGCGGCGCCCGATTCTTTTATCTACTGGACGTCATTATTTCGTCGCGCCTGACAACGGAGTGCTCTCCCTGGTCTACGCGCGCGAAGAGCGGTTGCAGGTTCGCCATATCGACGCCGCACATTATTACCGGCAGCCGGTCAGCAACACTTTTCATGCGCGGGATATTTTCGCGCCAGTCGCCGCGTATCTTGCCAAAGGCGTGGAAGTGGCAAAGTTCGGCGAAGCGATCACGGAGTTTGTGCGCTTCAATGCGCCGAAGCCGAAAGCGACCGAGGGCAACACGCTGCGCGGCGTCATTTTAAAAGTCGACCGATTCGGCAACATGATTACTAATTTCACACCGCAAGATGTACCGGCTTTATTTCAAACTAATCCACCGGCGTTCAAGATTCTTGTGGGCAAGCGCGAGATTACCGAGATTCACGCGAATTATGCCGAGGGCGCGCCCAACGAGGTCTTCGGCATACTCGGAAGCATGGGTTATCTGGAGATTGCTGCCAATCGCGCAGCTGCCGCGCAAATCATCGGATCAGGCAAGGGAAGCGAAGTTAATATCGTGCTAGAAGGTGCTACAGCGGCTGTCAACGGCAAGTAAGCTACGAGCTCTTGGGCTTGGGATGGACGTAGCGCTCCATTTCCGCTGTCCACCTCAGAAACCGCCACAAGTTCTTGCGCTCTCGCCAGGTGAATTCCCAGAACTCCAACAGTCCGATCTGTTGCATTTTTACGCCGCAATAAGTTTCGATCCGCCACAACAGGTAGGGACTTCGCCAGGGCGCGAGATGATGCCCGCGGGTGGCATTCCATAGAAAGCGAAACATGTAGCGCATCTGGTTATCTTAAATGATCGGCGCTTGAAATCCGCGCGCGATCTGATCGGGAAGATACAGTTAAGATTGGCCATGCAGAATGTGACCCCGGCAGCCGCTATCGCTTTCGTGATGGAACTTGCTCCCGCCGTGGGCTTTGCCTTCGCCGCGGAACGAATTGCGCAGACGATCCAGCGTTGGCCGATCGCCCTGCGATTGACCCTACCTGCTGTTTGCGTCGTACCGTACGCCTTGATTTCTGTTTCGACGCAGATTTTTCAATGGCAGTGGTTCGCTCTCTACCTCGCGTTGCCCGTAGTAATCGCATGGCTGCTTGAACAAGCGGCGGCGGCCGATCCCGGGCAGCGTGGCAATTGGCGCGATGCGATCATTCTGTTGATGCTTGGCCTCTCCGTAGACTTGCGCTGGTTCGATGGCGCCTGGCCGAGCGGATTGCAAGCGCTGAACAAGCTGCTACTGGTCGATATGGGCTTGTATGGTTTTCTCGCCATCCGCCAACTTACCGGAGTAGGTTTCGATTTGTGCTTCCGCTGGAGCGACTGGAAAACTGGATTGCGAGAGCTGATTCTTTTTACTCCGTTTGTCTTGACCCTGGGATTGGCACTTGGATTCATTCATCCCCACGCCAACCGACCACAAGTTGGCGCGGCGGTTCTGCGATGGGCGTTGATATTCCTTTTCACCGCGCTGCCCGAGGAACTTTTCTTTCGCGGGTGGGTACAGAATCTGCTGGAACGCCGCGTGGGACGCCGCACCGCGCTCTTCATTGCCTCAGTGCTGTTCGGCTTGTCACATTTCAACAAGCGCGCCGCGCATTTCAATTGGCGCTACGTTTTGCTGGCCGCCATCGCCGGAATTTTCTATGGGCGCGCCTGGCGAGAACAGCGCCGGGTGGCGGCGTCGACCATCACCCACGCCAGCGTGGATTGGATTTGGGGACTCTGGTTCTAAGGCCCAAACACGTAAGCCGCGCCCGGTCCCGGGACGCTGCCATACGGATGGTTCACGGCTCCAATCGCTGCCGTGTTTCCGCTAATGGACACGGTGAATCCGAAACCATCACCGGGGGCGCCGTCAGATGCGACCAGCTTAGCGGTGAATTTCGATGTGGTCTTCCATCCAGCCTTGGGCTTGCTAAACAAGTACGCTGCGCCAACGCCACCATCGGCGGCGACTGCGCCAACTACTGCCGTATTGCTGGTGATGGCAGCTGACCATCCCAACGCATCTCCTATCACCCCGTCAGAGGCAGTCAACTCGGCATTGAATGTTGCTGTTGTCTTCCAACCCGTGCTCGGTTTGACGAAGACATAAGCTTTCCCCGGACCGGCACCAGTGCCGCTGGAAAAAATATACTGAGGGGCTCCCGCAAGCACCGTCGTTCCGTCGCTGCTAATACAAGATGATCCTGCCTGGCAAAAACCGAAATCATCGTTGGCTGCGCCATCTTTTGCGGACAACTTGGCCGCGTACTTCGATGTCGCCTTCCATCCACTGGCTGGTCGAAGGAAGAGGTACGCTACTCCCTGGCCTGTATTTGCACCGACAGCAGCGCCGGGAGCGCCCACAAACACAGTCGACCCATCGCCACTGACCGACACTTCACCAGCGAAATCACCTGCGTGCCCGTGTAACTCGGTAAGTTTGGCCGTTTGAGTCGCCGTCTTCCAACCTGCAGCCGGCTTCACGAACACATATGCGGCACCTTGCGCAGTGTTTCCATTGATAGTGGCGCCGGCCGAACCAACAACTATCGTGTTGCCATCCGCGCTCAATCCGAGTTCGTTGCTAAAGCCATCATTTGAGGTACCGTCAGAAGCCGTCAACTCGGCCTTGAATTTTGAGGTTGTCGTCCAACCGCTCTTTGGCTTCAGAAAAACATACACTTTACCCGGACCATTGCATACGCCACTCTGCGGACATGCTCCTACGGCGATTGTATTTCCTTCGATAAAGACTGCTCCTCCAAAGCCGTCGCCTGCTTTGCCATTGGATGCCGTCAACTTGGCTGTTTGAGTCATGTCTCCCCAACCACTCGCCGGCTTTACAAAGACATAAGCCGCGCCCTGTGCGGCGTTACCGTTCACGGTGGCGTTCTCAGCTCCGGCCACGACGGTATTGCCACTGATGCTTACAGAAATGCCGAGCTGATCGCCATCCACGCCGTCAGAAGCGGTTAATTCAGCCAGCTGGATCCACGGGTCAATAACGATTGGGTAACGAGCGCAGGCGTCGTTAGCTCGAAGCACCAACTTTCCGCCAGCCAGAGTAAGCGAGGCTGGTAGCGCTTTTCCGGTGGCATCGTGAGCGCTTAGTCCAGAATAACGAAATACGTGTTTTCCATCCTCTGCGGTCAGGATCAAGCCGCCGCCGTTTGATTCCATCGCGGCATGCAGATTTCCTGACAGTGCCAGTGCGATCGTAAGCAAACTGCCGTCTCCCCTGCGCGGTGGTTCGCTGATGGTGAATCCCTGTTCCAGCCCGACGGGCCCATTGACATACCATTCCGTCAAACCTCCGCGGCGATATTCCACTCGGTTTTGATTTGCCTGCGGAGCCGCGGCGCTCACAGTTTGTACAGCGTCACCATATCCAAACCCTCGTACTTCCATTAGCCAGTGAGCAGTCCCGCTGCGTGCTTCGATGCCCTCAGAATTAAAATGAGCAACCAGTCGCTGGTGCTGGGTCGCGGCCTCGAAACCGTCTGCTACGCGCTGCGCGTGGTAGGCAGGAATGTCCCGTCCCATAGCAGTTGAGACAGCCGATTGCAGCTCCGCTGGAACAACCGATTTCCGCTGCGTAGCATGTTGGACTGACACGCTGGTTTGCGTCTGGCTATGCGCGGCGGTTACGAGGGCGACAACCAGCATAACCAGCATTAAGTTCGTGATAGGTGAGAGGCGTTGCATACGCTGTCTGCTCCTTGAAGTTCTCCTGAACCAAGGACTGGGCAATTCCTATGCGCACACGAAAACTGGGGAATTATCGAACGCTTGCCGTAGAGGGGATACGGCCCACCTGAGCCCAGCCATTGTGAGCAGGGGCAAACCAGATGTCAAGGAAAATTCGAGTTTCGGGAAGAGTCTTTGCCCGGTTGTCTAGAAGCTCGCAAAATGCAGCCTAAATACACGAGGGCGCAAGAGTCATGGCCCCGGAGCCTCATTTTTTTAGCGGGGGAAGGCCAAGAAGTTTGGCGCTGGTATCGTGAAAGTAGTCGCGAGCGATGTCCATCGCTTTGGCTTCTGTTATCTCACCTTCGGCAACCATTTGAGCTAATGCGGCTGCGCATCCCGTGCGCGCGGTATATATCGCCAACCAGTAAGTTTCGGGTACGCCAATTTCTCTTGAGTAAGGAAATGCATCCGAACCAAACACGATTTTTTCCGGGAACAGCTCGAACCAGTTCTTCAGAACGCGGCCGTATTCCGAGGGATAAGTATAGAGAACAAACAGAGACGAATCCAAATAAACGTTGGGCAAGGCGGCCAGCCAGATCGATTCCCGGTCGTATGGATAGCCTCCGTGAATCATCACAAACGTCGTGTCCTTATAACGGACATCTCTAAGAATGTTTTCCAGGTTCATCGCCGTCCCTTGCCGCACGTAGTAGTAAGTACCGGGGCCGACTGCACTGTGAACGTGAACCTGCAGATGCCGCGGCCCCGCCTGCGAGATCAGATAGCGGAAAATGTAATCCTGAAATAATAAGTACTCGTCTCTTGAAGGAACGCCTCCGGAATAGTATTTGCGATACACGGCCTCGGCTTTCTCGCGAGGAGGGTCAGGTATGTTCTCGAGTGAGCGGAACCATGCCGCCTCAAACTTGATGGCAATGGCTCCCTGCTGTTTGTCTTGATCGAGGACGTGCGAAATAATCGCCTCATATCCAGCCAAGTCGGCAGGAAGCTGAGACGCGCCGGCTTGTGCCATGTAACGGTGCAGAACCTTTTCCTGGATGGGAAAATAAACCGCCCGGTCGGGATTAATGGCGAGATCATGATTGTTAAACGGAAACATGAAGGGATCAACGAAAACCACCCAGCGAAAACGTGGATTCCCCTGCAGGTAGTCCATGGCAACGCGATTCGCAACTCCAACCTGAATGCCAACCAGATCGAGAATCTTAGAAAAATAATCCTTGCCCCATTCCTTGCGCAGTTCGTCATCTCTTTTATCGAGCCAGGCGGAGTGTTCGGGAGAGAAGTCGGAATAGGGATAGCCGAACAGTTCCTTGGCAGCTTCGGCCCATTCCGGATTGGTGGCGCGCGTGCGAAGTGGATCGAGATCGGTCACGGTTACGGCCATAGCATCTACGTCGCTGTCGTCCCAGTAGCCGGGGTGGGCATGCATATCGACGATCGGAATCTTCTCAATCTGTGGCAGCAATCGCTGGTAGATCTCAGAGAGATTCTGGTTAGGAAAAGGCAGCGATTGCGCCCAACCGCCGACACAGAAACTGAATGAAAATATTATTGCTGCCAAAAACCATTTCGATACCGAACTCATCGACCATACCCTCCCCGAGGCACGTTGTACTCCGAACTTACCAATCTCACAATCGGTTGGGCAATCTTATAACATTGATGTAAAGACTGTAGGCCGTCCGGAGTGTTGTTCTATGCGGCACCGCCACGCTGCGGGCGACCCGCTGTTGGCACTTTCCCGTACAATAAGGTTTTTCCAGGAGCCTCTGAGGATGCAGATCAGATTTACTGTTCTTTTCCTGCTGCTTACTTTATCGAGCATTTCCACGGCACAGACTGCGCGTAAGCATACGAATGAGTATGTGCGGTTGCCGGCGACTGCTGTGGCAGCGATGCAGAAAATTGATGCGGAGCGCATTCGGGCGCACGTGCGTTATTTATCGCACGATTTGCTCGAGGGTCGCGGCACGGGGCAGCGTGGCGGCGACATTGCCGCAGAATATATAGGCACGCAATTCGCGCTCTACGGTTTGAAGCCCGCAGGAGATAACGGCACCTACCTCCAGAAAGTTCCGATGGTCGGAATCACGCCTGGACCAGAAACCACATTTTCGCTGGTCTCGGCAAACGGTACGGTAGATCTGAAACCGCTCGATCAATATGTTGCCTATGATCAGACGCAACAGCCGCAATCCGATGTAGACGCGCAAATCGTGTATGTAGGGTACGGAATCGATGCTCCCGAATATAACTGGGACGACTACAAAGGCACCGATGTGCGCGGCAAGGTGCTGTTGATGCTGGTCAACGAGCCGCCATCCGACGATGAGAATTTCTTTAAAGGAAAAGCGCTCACATATTACGGACGATGGACTTACAAATATGAAGAGGCCACCCGAAAAGGCGCAGTGGGCGTGATTCTCATTCACCAGACCGAGATGGCGAGTTATCCCTGGGAAGTCGTGCGCAACTCGAATTCCGGTGAGAAGTCTTATCTAAAGCTCGACGGCACACCGAAGCTGAAAGTCGCAGCGTGGGTACAGTTGGATGTGGCCAAACAAATGGCTGCCGGCTCTGGCATGAACATCGACAAAATGATGGCCGATGCGCGCTCCCGCGATTTTCATCCTGTGACGCTGGCCGTAAAGTTGAAAGCGCACATGGTAAGCAAAATTCGTCCATTTGAATCGAACAATGTGCTGGCGATGCTGCCGGGGTCGGATCCCAAACTGAAGAACGAAGCTGTCATATATACGGCGCACTACGATCATCTCGGTATTCGTCCGGATATGCCTGGCGATAACATCTACAACGGCGCCGATGACAACGCGACCGGCTGCGGTATTCTGCTGGAGATTGCGCGTGTCTATTCTGAAGCCGCGTCGAAGCCACGCCGTTCTGTTTTATTTGCGTCGGTAACTGCAGAGGAGCAGGGCTTGCTTGGCTCGGAGTATCTGGGTAACCATCCGCCCATACCCGCCAGCAAAATCAGCCTCGATTTAAATTACGACGATGTGCCACCCCTTGGTTCGCCAGAAGAGGTAGAGGTGTCAGGCTCCGAGCGGACTACGTTCTATCCTGTGATTCAGTCGATGGCCAAAACATTCCGTCTGACGATTCGCCCCGATGCGAGACCCGAGGCGGGCCACTATTATCGCTCCGATCATTTCAGTCTGGCGCGCGTGGGTATTCCTTCGTTCTCGATCAATGAGGGCGTGAAGTACAAGGGGCACGATACCGCATGGGGGTTGGAACAAGCGGAAGAGTACACTTCGAAGCATTACCATCAGCCCAGCGATGAATATCATCCCAGCATGGATTTCATAGGCGACGCAGTCATGGCGAGATTTGGATTCGTTTTGGGATGGGAGGCTGCCTCGCAAACCAAGTTGGTGGGATGGCAAAAAGGTGATGAGTTTGAGCCGGCACGAATCAAAAGCGCGTCTGGCACAGACTAAGACCCGGTTCAACTCGACATCGTCTTGAGATGAGGACTGAGGATTAACTTCGGTTCAGTGACGCGCTGTACGTCGTCGGAAATCAAGCCCGGTGCAATCTCTTCGAGCACCAGACCCTTGGGCGTCACTTGCATAACGGCCATCTCGGTAACAATTGTATTCACGACCCCCACGCCCGTGAGCGGCAACGTACACCTTTTCAAAATTTTCGGCTGAAGATCTTTAGTCGTGTGCTCCATGGCGATAATCACGCGGCGCGCGCCCGCCACCAGATCCATCGCGCCGCCCATGCCTTTCACCATTTTGCCGGGGATCATCCAGTTGGCAAGATTCCCTTTCTCGTCCACTTCCATGGCGCCGAGAACGCTCAGATCGATGTGGCCACCGCGGATCATGGCAAACGAATCGGCGCTTGAAAAATAGGCTGTGCCTGCCATTTCGCTGACGGTTTCTTTGCCAGCATTGATGAGATCGCAATCCTCCTGCCCCTCGATTGGAAAAGGGCCGATGCCAAGCATGCCGTTTTCGCTTTGCAGGATCACGTCGATGCCCGACGGAACATAATTAGCGACGAGCGTCGGCATGCCGATGCCAAGATTAACGTAGAAGCCGTCGCGCAGTTCCTGCGCGATGCGCTTCACGATGCGTTCGCGTTTGTCGACGTCTTTGCCAGGCTTGTTCAAGGTCGTTTGTCTTTGGTCGTTGGTCATCGGTCGGTGAGAGCCTTCTATTCTGGCTAGCGGCCAACGACGAACGACTTAGGACGCCTTTCTGGTCGTCCGTTTTTCGATTCGCTTCTCGTAGTTTTCTCCTTGAAAAATGCGATTCACATAGACACTCGGCGTATGCACCAAGTCGGCATCCAATTCGCCTACCTCGACTAGTTGCTCGACCTCCGCAATCGTAACTTTGGCGGCGGTGGCCATCATCGGGTTGAAGTTCCGGGCGGTTTTGCGATAAACGAGATTGCCCCATTTATCGCCCTTCCACGCCTTAACCAGCGCAAAGTCGGCTTTAAGCGCGTGTTCCATTACGTACACACGGCCGCCGAATTCACGGGTTTCTTTCTTCTCCGCGACCATCGTGCCTACACCTGTAGGCGTGAAGAAGGCGGGAATGCCAGCACCGCCTGCGCGGATGCGTTCAGAAAATGTTCCCTGCGGTACCAGGTCAAGTTCAACTTTGCCTTGCAGAACCATTTGTTCCAGCAACTTATTCTCGCCAACGTAGGTGCCTACGTGCTTGCGAATCTGTCCGGCCGCGAGCAACAGGCCGATGCCAAAGCCATCCACGCCGGCGTTGTTGCTCATGGTGGTCAGGTTCTTCACGCCTTTGCGCACCAGCGCGCGGATCAAATTTTCCGGAATACCACAGAGCCCGAAACCGCCAACCATGATTGTGGCGCCATCGGAAATATCGCGCACGGCTTCATCAGCATTGGCAACGACCTTATTCATGCGAAAGAGATTCTAAATGAGAAGTGGGTCAACTGGCCATTTGGATGGTCGAATTGTTGAACTATTTCAGCTCAATTGTTTTTTGTTAGACGAAACAGTCTTCTTCAACCGATGCGCTCGTTCGAACTCCATCGCTAGTTCGCGAGTATCGAGGTTTTCTCGGATGTGTGCCAGGTGCTGCTCCAGTTTTGCCAGCGCGCCGCGAATATTTGTTTTGTTGGTAAGAGCAATGTCACGCCACATAGAGTAAGGACTGCTCGAGATGCGTGTCATCTCCCGCAGCGCTCGGCCTCCTGCCTCAAGAAGCGGCGCATCTTCACCGTATTCTTCAACCAGAGCAGCGGCCAACGCGGTAGAGATCATTTGTGGCAGGTGACTGATCCAGGCGCAGAGTTGATCATGCTCGCCAGCATCCAGGCTGGCAATGCGCGCTCCAATCTTTTCCACCCACACTAGGTATTCTCCGCTCAATCCATCGTAGATGTACTGTCCCGTAACCGGAGTTACAAACCAGGCCGCATTCTGAAAAAGATCAGGGTCAGCAAATTCAACGCCCGACTGTTCTTTACCAGCCATGGGGTGGGCGGCTAAAAAGCGAACTCCAGTATTCTTGCCGAATACTGTTTTGGCACGCTGCAGCACTTCAGCCTTGGTGCTTCCGACATCGGTGAGCAGAGCCTTCGCCGGCAGTGCCGGTCCCAGGCGCTCGATGAGGTCGATGATTCCGCTTACTGGCGTGGCAAGAATGATGATCTGGCTGCCGCGAACTGCGTCGGAGGGATGGGTGTGGCCGACGTCAATCGCTCCTTTGCTTCGCGCACGTTCGAGCACTGGAGCGCGATCGCAGCCGATGATTCGTCCCGCGAAAGCGCGTTTCTTCAAGGCCAGGGCGAGCGACCCGCCTATCAGACCGGTGCCGATAATCGTGATCTGGCGAATGGACATCGTTCGTGGAAACTAATTCAGGCAACTGTACGGCCGACCGCCGGCGCAATCATGCGCAACTGATCCATCAATTCGGAAAATTGATCCGGGTAGAGCGATTGAGCACCATCTGACAGAGCTTTGTCAGGGTCGTTATGTACTTCGATCAATAGCACGTCTGCGCCAGCGGCCACCGATGCCCGCGCCATGGGCGCAACCTTATCGCGAATTCCGATGCCGTGTGACGGATCAGACGCCATGGGCAAGTGCGAAAGTTTATGAATGACTGGAATGGCGGAAATGTCCAGCGTGTTTCGAGTGTAAGTTTCGAACGTGCGAATGCCGCGCTCACATAGAATTACGTCGTAATTTCCCCCCGCCATGATGTATTCGGCGGAAAGTAGCAGTTCTTCCAAAGTTGCTGCAATCCCGCGCTTGAGCAGAACCGGCTTCTTGACTTTACCCAGTTCGCGCAACAAATTGAAATTCTGCATATTACGTGCGCCGACTTGAAAGATGTCGACAAACGGCAGCATGACCGGTATCTGCGAAATCTCCATGACCTCGCTGATCACCAGCAATTTAAAACGGTCGCCTGCTTCACGCAAAAGTTTCAACGCCTCCAAACCGAGTCCTTGAAAAGAATAAGGAGAACTACGCGGTTTAAAAGCGCCGCCGCGAAGCGCGCGCGCTCCGGCCTTGGCCACGCGCTCGGCCGTGGTGAAAAGCTGCTCGCGCGATTCCACCGAACAAGGACCAGCCATTACCACCACTTGCTCGCCACCAACCTTAACTCCATTGGCAAACTGGATGATCGTACCTTGCGGACGAAAACTTCGTCCCGCCAACTTGTAAGGCGCGCTGATGCGGTGAACGTGCTCAACTCCCGATAAAACTTCGAGATTGCGGATATCGAAATCGACACGTGCGCCCACGGCTGCCACCACGGTCTGCCGCGCTCCCGTGGAGCGGTGCACGGAGAAGCCCATTCCAATCAGGTGTTCCACCACCTGCTGGATCTGCTCTTCACTCGCCGTTTCTTGCATCGCGACAATCATAGGAAGCCGTCAGCCATCAGCTATCAGCTTTCAGTCTAAGCACTCAGGGGTCTTTCGCTGAGAGCTGAAGGCTGAAGGCTGAAAGTTGAGAGCTGACATTAATCATTCACCTCAGAATCCAGTTCGGTATCGCGAGCCGCATCTGTCACTGCCGCTTTGGGTGCGATCTCTTCCTGCTGAATCTGGCGCATGATGTCCATAATACGTTCGTAAATACAGAGCAGATCGCGATCCGGCAGCGGCCCCGGATTGACTTCTCGGACATTGTCGAATACTGCACGCTCGCGATCCGGCTCATAGATAGGCATGCCCGCGTCGCGTTTCAATTTGCCAATTTCGTGGGCTGCCTGCGCTCGCTGGCTGAGTAAGTCCACCAGCTTGCGGTCAAGCTCGTCAATTTTCTTGCGCCAGTCGGAAATATCCATAGATGAGCTTTCAGCTATCAGCCGTCAGCTATCAGCTTGATCGTCGAGCCAAAATGCGACGTCAGCCTTACACACAACCGGACCCGGACTTATCGTCCTTGACCTGAAAGCTGAGGGCTGGTAGCTGAAAGCTGTTTGATAAATTCTGCCACAGACGCGGGTTCTCTGCCGGGGTTGCGTTCGATAATTTCGACAATCGCGCTGCCGATTACTGCTGCGTCGGCAAATTCTCCCACCGCTGCGAACTGCTCAGCAGTCGAGATACCGAAGCCTACTGCGACGGGAAGTTTCGTGAAAGTGCGTAGTCGCCGAACCAGCTTTCGCGCGTCTTGGGGCAATTGTTGGCGTGCTCCTGTTACGCCGGTCCGGGAAACCGCGTAAATAAATCCGTTCGAAGCTTCCGCTATATGCTTCAGACGCTCATCCGTACTGGTGGGAGCCGCAAGGAAAACCGTTGCCAGTTCGTTCCGCCGCATTTCGCGAACGTAATCAGTCGATTCTTCCACGGGTAGGTCGGTTATCAGCGCTCCGTCAATGCCGGCATGGCGCGCGATCTTGCAGAAGTTTTGCAATCCCATGCGCAGAATTGGATTTAAGTAAGAAAAAATGATCAATCCAGCCGACTGCGAGTGTTGGCGAACTTCCGCCGCAAGTTTCAGTACGTCGGCGAGCGTCACGCCATTTTGCAGCGCACGCTGGCTGGCACGCTGGATTACTGGACCATCGGCCACCGGATCACTAAACGGCACACCAAGCTCGATCACAGCTGCGCCCGCGTCGATTGCGGACAGCACAACGTCTCGCGTGGTCGCCAGATCGGGGTCGCCGCAGGTGACGTAAGCCACCAGGGAAGGACGCGTTTGAAAAGAAAAAGGCATAGGGGAGTAAATATCGAAAATTGATCTTAGGTTTCCAGCTTCAGTGTCTCTCGCAGGATCCCGATATCTTTATCGCCCCGCCCGGAAACATTCACGATCACAATCTCCGACTTCTTCATTCGCGGCGCGCGTTTGATCACTTCCGCCACGGCGTGCGCTGACTCAAGCGCGGGAATTATGCCCTCGGTGCGGGCCAGCAATGTGCAGGCATCCAGGGCTTCTGCGTCTGAAGCCGAAACGTACTCGGCGCGGCCGGAATCATAAAGCGCAGCGTGCTCCGGTCCGATTGAAGGGTAATCAAGTCCTGCCGAAACTGAATGCGTATTAGTCACTTGCCCGGCTGCGTCTTGCAGTAGATAAGAATACGTTCCCTGCAATACTCCTGGCGATCCACCGTGAAAGCGTGCTGCGTGTTCGCCCAAACCTTCGCCGCGGCCTCCGGCTTCGACTCCGATGAGTTGCACTCGTTTGTCTTTAATGAATTCAAAGAAAATGCCGATAGAATTCGAACCGCCGCCGACACAGGCGATAATGCTGGTGGGCAGCTTGCCTTCGGCTTTAAGTATCTGTGCCCGAGCTTCTTTCCCGATTATCTTGTGAAAATCGCGCACCATCGTCGGATACGGATGCGCCCCCAAAACGCTGCCGAGAAGATAATGAGTGGTGCGAACGTTCGTCACCCAATCGCGCATGGCCTCATTGATCGCGTCTTTCAGGGTGCGCGATCCCGACTCTACGCCGCGTACCTCCGCGCCTAGCAGGCGCATTCGGAATACGTTCAATTCCTGGCGCCGCATATCCTCAGTGCCCATGTACACGATGCATTCGAAACCAAGCAGCGCGCAGACCGTAGCGGTTGCAACGCCGTGTTGGCCAGCACCGGTTTCGGCGATGATGCGGCGTTTGCCCATACGTTCCGCCAGCAGTCCCTGTCCGAGACAGTTGTTGATTTTGTGTGCGCCGGTGTGGAGAAGGTCCTCGCGCTTGAGATAAATTTTCGCGCCGCGGAGTTTGTCAGTGAGCCTGCGCGCGAAAAATAGTGGTGTCGGGCGGCCGGCGTATGTGCGCAAGAGTTCATCGAGACGTCGTTGGAACGACGGATCGTGCTTCGCCTGATCGTATGCGCGCTCCAGTTCTTCGAGCGCAGCCATCAGTGTTTCGGGGACATAGCGTCCACCGTAGACGCCGAAGCGGCCTTTGACCGGAGCTTTGGCCGACTTGTTGCCCTTCGAAATAGTTGCGGTTGCCATTCTGCTACGCGAGCCTCTCTGTCCTACGAACGGCGGTAACAAATGCCCGGATTTTTTCTGGGTCTTTCTTGCCGGGCTTTGATTCGACACCCGAGGAGACATCCACGCCCCAGGGCCTTAGTATATGGATCGCTTCTCTAACATTCGCGGGATTCAGGCCTCCCGCTATCACAATTTTCACGACTTGTTTCATGCGTTCCACAATCGGCGCAGCTTTCTGCCAATCGAACGAAATGCCGGTCCCGCCAGGCTGCTGGAGACTGCCCGAATCGAGAAACATGACGAAGTCTAGAAAGACATCCCTCTCTTCATGTGCCCGCATTCTCTCCGCTGCTCGCACAACGCTAGAGATGAAATGGTTTGCTGCATTTTCTGACTCGAGAAAGCACTCCGCAGGTATAGACGTATAGCTTTTGAAGCCCGGCGGAAAACATCCTTGTCCATATGCTTTCGTTTCGTTTACTGAGCCGACGTGCGGGCCGAAGTGAAGTTGAGATCCGGTTAATCCGACATTGTGCGCGAATGCAGGCAGGTTATCCGGATTGTTGCCGACGAACACTCCGATCTTTTCGATGTGTGATGGGATTTCAGAAATGATAGCGCGAACAGCTTCCGGCGCCACGTTACGGGGACTCTTTTCATAAAAGACAAATCCAAGTGCATTCGCTCCGGCTTCGACGGCGGTCTGCGCGTCCTCGAGATTTGTGATTCCACAAATTTTTATCCAGGTCATCAAACACACGCAGTCAATGCAAATTCCTCAAACTTATTTTCTGGCTAGCGCATGAGACTCGCGCTGCGCCTCAGCCAGAAGCGCTTTCAGTGCTTCTCCTGGCAACTTAGCTTTCATCAACGATCCGCCGATCAAAAATGCCTGATAACCGGCGGCACGCAGGGCTGCAACATCCGCCCCGCTGTGAATTCCACTTTCGGCTATAGGGAAAGCATTCTTTGGGATCAAATCCGCCAACCGGAAGGCGGTCTGAAGGTCAACCTGGAAGGTGTGTAAATTGCGGCTATTCACGCCTATGATGGAGCATCCAGCGTCCACGGCAAATTTTAGTTCTTCTTCGTCGTGCACCTCGCACAAAACATCGAGGTTGAATTCGCTCGCGCGACGTGCCAGCGTTGTTAAGTCTGTTGGCGACAGCGCAGCGACAATCAACAGGACAGCATCAGCCCTGTTGGCTCGCGCTTCCACCAGTTGAAATTCATCGATAATGAAATCTTTGCGCAAGCAGGGAAGTTTCGTGCTTGCCGATGCGCGCTGGAGATTTTCCAAGGATCCCTGAAAGAATTCCGCGTCCGTCAAAACCGACAAAGCAGCTGCACCCGCGTTCTCGAGTTCTGTCGCTAACTTCGCGGCATCGAAGTCCGAACGGATCAGCCCACGCGAAGGCGAGGCTCGTTTTAATTCAGCAATCACCGCTGGACGGGTTGCGCCTATCGATTGCAATCCACGCTGGAAGCTGCGCGGAACGTGGCTTGCCACCTGCCGGTCGAGTTGCCGTAAATCTGCCGTGAGTTTCTTGTCAGCCACTTTTCGACGGGTTGCGGCGACAATTTCATTGAGGCTGGGAGGCATGATGAATGAACACAATTATACGGGAAGGCCATCGGGCACTCTGTCAAGGCATTGTCAAATCAAACGCCGAACCTTCAGCGCAGAGAATGCTCTGAAACCAGATTCACTTTCTTGTTCGAAAGACCAATTGCCGAATATCGGGCCAAAATTCGGTGAATGCGTTCTTGCCCATAAGCCCGCCAAAGCCCCACGCGGTGCGCAAGATTGCGGCTTGAGTTGTAGCCTCGCTATTGACGCGCCAGGTGTTTGAGAGGAAGTTATTGCCGGGCGTTGCCACGTATCGCGCGTAGGCGGGCATGAGCTTGCCACGGCGATTATGCGCCACGAAGGTCATGAATACCACACGCTTTATGCGGTCTTTAAAGGGAGAGCTGGCGTCCCGAAAATAGCCAAATCGAGGATCCTCTCCCCACACAGCGCCGAGTTCCGCTTCGATGACATTGCCGGTAGAAACGCCGGTAAGCCGCATGCCATAACGGTCTGCGAAGCCTGCCCAATGAGGTCCGTACTCGTGTGGAGCGTCACGTCCAGTGCCAATGCCGGCGCTAAAAAGACCGACAGTCAGAGTTTCAGGTCCGATTGTGTTGTCAAGAATCCAGCGCACGCGCTGTCGCTGGGTTATCGGCTGGTAAGGTCCTGAAGGAAGTGTTGCTGTAGGTGAAGTGCGAGCATTCTGCCCGGCGGCAAGCAGACTTCCGAGAATCAATATGCCCATGCACTGAAAACAAATAATTTTCACGATGAACTTTAGGATGCCGCACCCACCAGGCCGGATGCTATTGGAACCATGACAGTATATTGGTAGTTGGGTTACCGCATCACCAGCAAAAGAAAAACCGTGGTGCCATCGAAGGGACTCGAACCCCCACACCCTTGCGGGTACATGGACCTGAACCATGCGCGTCTGCCAATTCCGCCACGATGGCAATTGTGATTCGGTTACGGCCGACCCTTGCGGGCGACCCTTCAGGAGAGAACCACAGCAATTATTCTACAGACGCATTGCTGCCTGTCAAACCGCAGTCCGGCTGGTGATGTCAAGCTGCTTGTGTAAATAGGTTGAGGGTGCGAGTTTTCCATTCTAGATTGAATCTCTGGAAGATGGAATAGATGATGCGATCCACGCTCTGCACATTCACGAAGCAGACCATGGGCCGGGTTCGCCTTCGCACTTCTACGAAGCAGCGCTCGATCACGTTGGTCGTGCGCACTTTCTTCCATAAATGACGGGGCAAGGCGAAGAACGACAACAGTTCCGGCAGATCGCGCTCCAGGCGCCGCACCATGGGTCCGTAGTCTCGCGACCAGCGCGAGCGGAAGCGACGAAAGGCGGCTTGCGCCTGGGTGCGGCTGTCGGCCCGATAAATGGCCTGCGCTCCCCGCTTCACTTCGTCGTAATCGCGTTTGCGCACGTGCTCTAAAATATTGCGCATCTTGTGCACCCAGCAGCGTTGATGCGCCACCCGCGGATAAACCGTCTGGATCGCGGCCGCCAGGCCGGGACAGCCGTCGGTGACGATCAGCAGCAACTTTTTACCCTCCAGTCCGCGGCGGTACAAATCTTGCAGCAGCCCCTCCCAGTCGGCCTGACTCTCGCCCCGGCTGCGCAGAAAGGCCAGCAGATGGCGGGTGCCGTCCTGGCGCACCCCGTAGGCCACCAGCATGTGCACCCGCTTGCGCCCCGCGGGACGCCGCATGCGCAGGCTCACCCCGTCCAAAAACAGATACGCGTAATCGTCGCTCAGCCGCGCCTGATGGAACTGCCGCACCATCTCGTCCAGCGAGCGGGTAATGCGCGACACGGTTTGCGGACTTACCGTTTCTCCCGTCAGCGTGGCTACCACCCGGCCTACCTGCCGGGTGGAGATGCCGCGCAGAAAGGCTTCGCGAATCATCACCGTCACTTCTTCCGCCCGGCGCTGAAACTTCTTCACCACCTCCGGCAGAAACCCCCGCTTGCGGCTGCGGGCAACCCGCAAGCGCAGCACCCCAAAGCGGGTCACGAAACTGCGCCAGTAATATCCGTTGCGATAATCCTGGCGCTGCTCTGACCGCTGGTAGCGCCGGCTCACCATGTACAGATCGCGCTGCCGCTCGCTCAGCTGCTGAAAAAACTTCTGCGCCGCCTGCTGCACTCGGCCCTGCAGATCGCCCCAGAAACTCTCCTGCAACTCCGCTACAAAATGTTGGAAATGCTCAGTGATCGGTGTTACTTTCGCCATCGGGTGTAGGTCTCCTTTTCGGAACGGCTTTAGCTTGTGAGGCCAAAGCCAACTTACACCCTCTCGCTTTTTACACAATCGAATTTACGTCACCGTCCGGCTCCAGACTTTAGGCTGCAGGATTCTAAGGCTCGTGCGCCCTCTACGAAAGCCTTGTACTCGCAATTTAATGCAGAAGCCCGACGCCTGAAGCCCGCAACTTTCACCCTTCCAGTTTGGCCGTCATCGTGATATTGGCTTTCAGCACCTTTGAAACGGGACAACCGCTCTTGGCGTTCTCAGCGGCTTTTTGAAATGCAGCCTGATCGGCATTGGGCACTCGGCCAACCACGTCGAGATGCACCGCAGTGATGGCCCACCCGGAATCCAGCTTTTCCATAGTGAGCGTCGCGCTGGTCTCGATGCTCGATGCGGTCAGATTTGCAGCGCCCAACTGCCCGGAAAGGGCCATTGAGAAGCAGCCTGCGTGCGCTGCCGCAATCAATTCTTCAGGGTTTGTGCCGGGGGTGTTTTCAAATCGCGTGCTGAAAGAATAAGGCGTATTGTTCAATACGCCGCTGGATGACGATACCGCGCCTTTCCCGTCTTTAAGTCCGCCCTTCCAGACCGCGCTTGCCTTGCGTTGCATTGGTGTCTCCTCAAGTTATGAAATGTGTGACTAACTATTGTAGATGGAAGCAAGTGAAGGTGTCAGGCCGTCAGACTTAAGCGAAACAGCAGACTGAATATTGACCTCAATAAAAATCGGAGCAGCTCAGATAGAAACCACAACTGGGGCAGCTCAGCTTGCAGTGATGCTCTTGCAACTGTGTCGAGCAATTGGGACAGAAGCGCGAGGCTGCGCCAGGATCAGATTTGCGGCCATCAGTCTTGTTGTTGGAAGTACTCGAGACGATCGAATCGGATGCAGGTTCACTCATATCGATGACGCGTATCGTTTGAATCAGCTAAGCAACTTTCGTACCGCCACCAAATCTGATTTCCTGATCGACAGCAGGAGAAGTGCTGTTCCACGAATCAGCCATAATGCGCCACACGCCGAGGCGGCGCCATGCGCGTAAAAATTGTCCTGTCTCGCTCCCAGTTGTATTTCCCGATTGGGAAGAAACACTATAGCGCCCTATTTCAACAGCCATATCGCCGGAATTTTCCACGCGTGTAGTCTCGAAGCGAAGGTTCTGATATCCCGAATCGCTATACTGGCGCAGCATGCGCTCGATCGCTTTCGTTCCCTGTGAAGATTCGCGATGTGAAAGCATCAAGGTGGCGTCAGAAGCGAATAACGCTGCGGCCTGATCGTAATTTCCGGTGTTGAATGCAGTACAAAGATCTTGGGTCAGCCCACGAATGGTTGATCCCGCATCGAGCAGTGGATTAGCGCTGCTAAGGGGTGGGCGATACATCGAACTACCTCCTGGGGGGACAGGAAACAAATTTACGCTTCTCTGGTTGGTCACTCTGTTGAAAGCCGACCGGAACGTTAGAATGATTGTAGCGCAAAAATCGAACTGGAAAAACTCTGATGACGGTGCGCACACTGGTACTGACCGTACTAAGGTTCGTCACCACGGCAAAATTGTTTTCGACCACGAATCAATCGCTCGAAATGGCCTAGGATAGACTATCTTTGGTCGGTGATCTGCCGTGATCTACGAACCGGGCAATTTATTTTGATATTGTTTACACTGAGAGCCAAGTGTCCCTCCTCTCCCCCGTTTTTAATAAACTAAATCTAAACTGATAATCGATCACGTGCAGGAACTTGAAAAATCACGCCCGGGCTTGCAACAGATTCTGAATCAACCCATTCGTGATCTTGGTCTGAAGATCGAAGGTTCGCCACTGCAACCTTTGGTGGAGCAGTTGTATAACGAACTTGAAAAAAAAGGCTTGCTGAAATTTCATCCGCTTTGCTATTTAAGCGACGAGTGGGGCTGCCCATCCGGCGAACCGGTCATTGGCATACCCTTTTATCTTGCCAACGCGGATCTCGGCCATCTCGAAAAACAGACGAATGACCTGGAAGATGCGCGCGAGATCATGATGTATCTTCGGCACGAAGCCGGGCACGCATTCAACTACGCCTACAAGCTTCATCGCACGCCGGAGTGGAAACAACTCTTTGGTCCGTTTCGCCGTCCCTATCACGATAACTATCGGCCCATTCCTTTCTCGCGAAACTTTGTCCGCCACCTGGCAGGCTGGTATGCGCAGAAACATCCTGACGAAGATTTTGCTGAAACCTTCGCGGTGTGGCTGACCCCGCGTTCGGCATGGCGTCAGCGCTATCGCGGCTGGGGCGCGATGGCGAAGCTACGGTACATGAATCGGATCGCCCGACAATTGGGAAATGTCGATCCAGTTCGCCGCCGCGGGCAGACGGACATTACCGTCGATGAAATGGATGCCACGGTGGCTGAGTTTTACCAGCGGGTCAACGGCGAAATTCCGCTCATAGACCTGGCGCTCGATACTGACTTGCGCGACATTTTCGACGCCTCCAAGAGACGGAAGAGCGCAATGCCGGCACAGGGTTTTCTACATGCGCAAAGGAAAGCCGTAGTCGACAAAGTTGCGTACTGGACCGGAGCGCAGCGTCCTCTGATCAAGAAATTGATTGAGGTGATCGAGAAGAGAATTGAAGAACTTGGTCTGTTCGCCGACAGGGAACGGGAATCTGAACACTTGATTCAAATCACAGTTTACGTTACCGCTCTGGCCATGAATTACATGGTGCGAGGGAAATTTGTTCATCCATGATTTCAATGAGAATTGAGACGATGTGCTTAAAGTCTGGAGGGCGCAATGATTAGCGCGAAACTAAAAGTCGCGGTTCTTTACGACATCTGGGAGGACGACACGGCACCAGCCGAAGTTGTCCCCGAAGAAAAGGCCGCCCGCAAGACCAAATCAAAACGTAAGCCGCGAATCGAAAAAGAAGATCGCGAAGAAATCTTCGAGGCGCTTGAGAAACTTGGCCACGAACCGTTTTACCAGGTGCTCGATGGGCGTCCGCAGTGTCTGACGGCCCTGGCAAAGTGTGATGCGGACTTGATCTTCAATCTGACCGAGTCTTTTGCGGGCGACGACACCAAAGAAATGAATGTTGCAGCTTATATGGACCTGCTGGAAATGCGCTACACCGGCGGCGGTCCGCATGCGCATTTCCTAGCACAGGATAAAGGCACGGCGAAAAAGATGTTCGGGTTCCACGGCATCAAGACTCCATTTTTTGCGACGTCCTATCGCGGCCGGATCGAGCACGCTCACGACATCTCATTTCCACTGATCGTGAAACCAGTTTCCGAGGATGGTTCCATCGGCATCAACGCAGACGCGGTGGTCAATAGCGTGAAAGAACTGATGGAGCGGGTGGAATATATCCAAAACGAATTCGACTCCCCGGCTTTGATCGAGGAATACATCGAGGGGCGCGAAATATATTCCGCTATCCTCGGAAGCTACGACAATACCGAAACCCTCCCACTCGTTGAACTTGACCTTTCACGCTTGCCAAAAGGCACTCCCAAAATTGCCAGCTATGACGTCAAGTTTGAAAAAGATACTCAAGCGCACAAGCTGACGAAATCACATCTGGCCACGGATCTTGATCCGGAAACCGTTACCAAACTGCAAGAAACTGCCTTGGCGGCATACCGGGCTGTTAAGTTGCGCGACTACGGCCGCATTGACATGCGTCTTACGGAGAAGGGCGAAGTTTACGTGATTGAGGCTAATCCGAACCCGTGGCTTTCGAGCAAGCAGGAATTCGCTATGGCTGCCAAAGCGTCCGGACGATCCTACACCCAATTGATCGGTGAGATCGTGGAGATGGCGGTGCAGCGATACGCACCGCGGACGGCTGAGACTATCGCCTGAGAACTTCAGGCTACTTTTTTTCGCTTTTGCCGCGTCACCATCTGCACCACGGGCAGAGGCAACTGTAAAATGCGAGCCGTGGTTTCTCGCTTGGAAAACGCCCTGATGGCAATGCCACTCTCATTTGGAAACGGGTTAGACACCGCTTCAAATTCCTGACCATAAATGCGTATACGCTTCGATTGCGCATATCCCATTTTCTGAAGCTGATCGCATACTTCGTGTGCTTCGGATGATTGCGGGGTCGCAGCTAAATAATTAATAGTCACAAGCATATTCTATCGGATAAACCGACGCTGCGTCTGAGACTGTAGTCACAATTCCGTGTGATGGGATAAGAGGTTTGTTTCCCTAGGCTTCAAGTTAAATTTGAAGATCAGGCTTAAGCCGATTTCAACAACTGCATCTCGACAGCAGGAACGCCGATCCTCTGCGTCAATTCGGCAATGCGATGTTTGATGTAGCCATCTTCGGTCAGATGAGCGGCTGCAGTGTTACCCAATTGCGATCCGACCAATCGATCCATGGGATCACGCTTGCCGAAATTTGGATCAGTGCGATAGCAGAACTCGCAGTCGCGTCCCGTGGGCGTGTCCTTGCCCCGTGTTTCACGATGGAAAAGATCCATGCTGACGTTTCTCTCCTCAACTGAGGGTATGAGTGCGGCAACATATATATCACGGACTACAGGTGACAATGCAAGCGCCGATTTATTCGGTGTTAGTACCCCGTCAGATACGCAGAGATACGCGCTTTCACTGCGAAACGATCCTAATAACACAGCGTTCTAAAAAATGTGGCGAAATCCCCAGAATAACAATCCCGAAAGAAGCATTGCGACCGGCAGCGTGAGAACCCAGGCGAGCGCGAGATTGCGTACCGTTGCCCATTGCAGTCCGGAGTGATTCGCGTACATCGTTCCCGCAACACCAGAGGAAAGCACGTGAGTGGTGCTTACGGGCAAGCCGAACCAATCCGCAGCCCCGATCGTGAACATTGCCGTAATTTCTGCAGCCGCGCCCTGCGCGTAGGTTAGATGGTCTTTGCCAATTTTTTCCCCCACCGTGACCACGATTCTCTTCCAGCCAACCATGGTCCCGAGGCCCAAGGCCATGGCGACCGCGACTTTAACCCATCCCGGGATGAAGCGGGTTGACGCGTCGAGATGTTTTTTGTAATTGGCAAGCACAGCGTCATCTGTCGCGGTGAACTGTGGTTGCCCGGTTTTTTTCATGAAACGCAGAGCCTCGCTGACGATGTACATATCATTGCGGAAGTTGCGCACCCGGTCCGCTGGTACATTGCGGAGTTCTTTGAACATCGCCATTTCGTTGCCGATGTCAGTCACTAATTCGCGCAGCGCCAGCATAGTATTCGGAGTGAAATTGCGCGTTCTAATGTAATCTGTAACTTCGTCGCGCGCATCACCAATTACTGCGTCAGGCGATACGTAGTGATTAAGCACTTCCGCTGTTTGTTGCGACACAGCAATAAAATCCTGCGATTGGCGCGCAGTTACAGCGTGATTTAAGGCGTAAGCCGTTGGAACCGTGCCCACCAGGATCAGCATGATCAGCCCCATCCCTTTTTGCCCGTCATTCGATCCGTGGGCAAAGCTTACGCCGATGCAGGTGAGAACCAGCAGAGCACGAATCCAGAACGGAGGCGGTTCGGTGCCTTCCGGCGCTTCATACAATTTCCGGTTCTTCAGTAAGGCTTTGGAAAGGAGCAAGAGCAATGCCGCTACGGTGAAACCAACCAGCGGAGACAGCAGCAGCGACTTTCCAATATTGCCGGCTTGGCTCCAGTCCACACCGCTAGTCCCTGTCTTTGGTGAGAGCAGTTGATTGGCAATACCTACTCCAATGATTGAACCAATCATGGTGTGAGAACTCGACGCAGGTAAACCGAAGTACCAGGTTCCAAGATTCCAGATTATGGCGGCCATGAGCAACGCAAACACCATGGCAAAGCCGCCTTTGCTGCCCACTTGAAGAATGAGTTCGACCGGCAGCAAGGAGACGATGGCGAACGCAACCGCACCGCTCGAGGTGAGCACGCCGAGAAAATTCCAGAATCCTGACCACACAACGGCAACATGCGGTTCCAACGAATGGGTATAAATAACAGTCGCCACGGCATTGGCAGTGTCATGGAAACCGTTGACGAATTCGAAGCCCAGGGCGACCGTCAAAGCCAGCGCCAAGAGCAAATAAGGCATGACCGAGGCGTTGTGATAGCCAGATAAATCAGAAACCAAATGAATGGCGGAGTAGAAAACGCCTACTAGCAACACTCCGGCGAAGATTGCCGTGCCCAGTTTTCCGGGCGACTTTTGCAGTTTTGAATCGAGAACAGTAGGCGCCGCGGTGGCCATAGGTTCCTTTGAAATGAGACGAATTTGGCCGAACCATCGGCCTGCAGGTCGCAACTATACGCAACGATTGTTACGGGAGTGTGAAAAAGTGATTGGGCATAAAGAGAAAATCCCTCTGGAATTACTGCTCGGTGAAGGGGCTACTGCTCAATGTCTATTTCTTCAGATCTTTCAAGATTTCCCGCGCCGCGTTGGCGCCGGAACCTCCGGTCAATCCCGCTCCTGGGTGCGTTCCTGAGCCGCACATATAGAGATTCTTAATCGGAGTGCGATATCGCGCCCAATCCAGCAGTGGGCGCATCGTGAAAAACTGGTCGAGCGCCAGCTCTCCATGGAAAATGTGCCCTCCAGTGAGTCCGTAAGTATCTTCCAAATCCTGCGGCGTGATTATCTGATGCGTAAGAATAAGTTCCGGAAGGTTAGGGGCATACTGCGACAGCGTTTTGACCACGGTATCGCCTAACGCGACACGCTGACTGTCCCAATCGCTGCCCTTGAGTTTGTAGGGCGCGTATTGCATGTAAATCGACATCACGTGCTTTCCCGGTGGCGCCAGCGATGGATCGGTGACTGAAGGAATCGTGATTTCGAGATAAGGCTGCTTGGAAAAATTACCATACTTTGACTCGTCAAAGGCACGCTCCAAATAGTCGATCTCCGGACCAATGTGAATTCGTCCGCTCAAGGCACCCGCATCACTCGCGCCTCGCAAAGCGGTGAATTCAGGAAGTCCAGCAAGCGCGAGGTTCACCTTGGCGACCGTGCCTGGCATGCGGTAGTGTTGCAGCTTCATAACAAAATCGGGCGAGAGGTGAATCGGATCGACAAGCTTCAACAAAGTTCGCTTGGGATCAGCATTGGAAATGATCGCCTTGGCGCCGATCTCTTCGCCAGTCGAAAGCACAACGCTAGTGGCTACACCATCTTTCACTCGAATCTCGATGACTTCTGCACCGCTGCGAATTTCAGCACCGGCCTCCGTCGCCGCTGAAGCCATAGCTTCGGCGATAGCGCCCATTCCGCCTTGCGCGAAATAAGACGAGCCTGCCGGATGGGGATCGCCAGCGCCGCGAATAAGAAGCACCAGACTCGTTCCCGCCGACCAGGGCCCCAGGGAAGTTCCAAAGATGCCGCGGGCCGCAATGGTCGCGCGAAGCAGTTCAGTGTCGAAATACTCGGCAACCAGATCCGCAACCGCCATCGGCCCCCAGCGGAGCAAACGGTACATATCTTTCTTGCCCAGATTTCGGATCGAACGTCCAGTCTGAAGCATGCCCCACAAATCGCTGCGGGTTGGATGATCGATATTGGGAGGCGCCAGAGCCAGCGCGTCGCCGATTACCTTCCCAACTTTCGCCAGCGAGGTTTGCAACTCAGGATATTTGGCGGCATCTTTCTGGGAGAATTTGCCGATCTCCTGCATGGATTCCTTGACATTGTTGTAGAGAATCAGGGCGCGTCCGTCAGCAGACAGCGAAACCACACCCACGTCCGGAGTGATCAGCCGCAGTCCGTACTTCTCCAGTTGCATGTCTCGAACGATTTCGGGACGAAGCGGCCCCGCGGTGTGGGCGAGAATGGAACAGCGAAAGCCAGGGAAAAATTCTTCAGTGAGTGCCGCGCCGCCGGGTTGGGCGCGGCGTTCCAGAACCAGTGGTTTGTATCCAGCTTTGGCTAAGTAAAAAGCGGTAACCAACCCATTGTGGCCTCCGCCAACGATGACGGCATCGCGCGCGTCGGGCATCGGTTATGCCGCCCCCTTGAAGTCTTTGAGAATTTCGAGCGCGGCCAAACGTCCGGGGCCTCCCATAATTCCGCCGCCCGGATGCGTGGCTGAGCCGCACATATAGAGATTCTTGATCGGCGTGCGAAACTGTGCGTATCCCGGCACGGGGCGAAGGAAGAAAAGTTGTTCGAGCGAAAGCTCGCCCTGAAAAATGTTGCCTTCCGACAAACCCCATTCGCGTTCGAGATCGAGCGGCGTGATCACTTGCTTGTGCAGAATTATGTCTTTGATATTGGGTGCATACTCGGCGATGGTATTGATCACGTTGTCGCCGAATGCCTCTTTCTGATCGTCCCAGTTGAGGCCGGGTCGCAGTTTGTAAGGCGCATACTGCACGAAGCAGGAAACAATATGCTTTCCGGGCGGCGCAATCGATGGATCAGTCAGCGTAGGAATAACCATGTCGATGTATGGCCTGCGTGAGAAATTGCCATATTTGGCATCGTCGTAAGAGCGTTCCATATATTCGACGCTGGGCGAGATCGAAATCGCGCCGCGCAGATGAGCGCCCGGCCCGGGCATGGCTTTGAAATTCGGCAGGGCGTCGAGCGCAAGATTCACTTTGCCGGAAGATCCGCGAAATTTGTAGCGATTAATCTCTTCTAAAAAGTCGTCCGGCAGGTTTCCTTTTTCGATCATCTTTACAAAAGTGAGTCGCGGATCGACGCTCGAAGAAACAATGTCGGCGTAGATTTCATCGCCGCTCTGGAGGACGACGCCTTTCGCTTTGCCGTTCTTCACAATGATCTGCGCGATCGGAGCCTCAGTGCGGATTTCAACTCCAGCCTCGCGCCCCGCATCGGCGATTGCGTTGGAAATCGCGCCAGTCCCGCCGCGAGCAAATCCCCACGACCGGAATGCACCATCGATCTCGCCCATGTAGTGATGGAGCAACACGTATGCCGTACCCGGCGAGCGAACGCCCAGGAATGTGCCGATGATTCCGGAGGCTGACATGGTCGCTTTCAATACGTCGGTCTCGAACCACTGATCCAGGAAATCGATGGCGCTCATGGTCATCAACTGCACCTGGTTGTATTTGTCTTCACTGGTGAGGCCCTGAAAGCGGCGGCCAACGAAAAGCAGCTTCATCAATTCTTTCGGATTGAGCGTGGCCGGGTCGGGTGGCACCATGCTGAGAATTGGCTTCACGAAGCGGCACATGGCCTGCATCGCTTTGCCAAACTCGTCGTACGCTTCCGCATCAACTTTAGAGTGACGGGCGATTTCGCGATGAGTTCTTCCGTGGTCGTTAACTCGCCACAAGTGATCGCCATCAGGCATGGGGGTGAACGTGCCATCGAGCGGGAGGATTTCCAGTCCATGGCGAGGAAGGTCGAGATCGCGAATGATCTCCGGCCGTAGCAGCGAGACTACGTAAGAGCAAACCGAAAACTTGAATCCGGGAAAAACTTCTTCGGTGCAGGCCGCCCCTCCCAGCACGTAGCGGCGTTCGAGCACGAGAACTTTCTTGCCCGCGCGAGCGAGATAGGCGGCATTTACCAGGCCGTTGTGGCCGCCGCCGATCACGATCACGTCGTAAGACCCAGCCATTAGCTCTTAGCTCCTAGCTCTTAGTTTTATTGCTCGGATGCCGCAATGATACTCGTGAAGACGCCGGGCTGGACAGAGGGATCAGAGTCCACTAGGCATGACTGACCAATTGAGAAGAATACTCAACAGCGATGGCGTGATAGGACGCATACCAAGTGAAGTGCCATTCTAACGGGAACATGGGATTTTGTCTGTAACGCTTGTGACTAGAGCTGAATCTCGGATTCTTGCTGGGCTAAGGCCTGACCGTTTCAGTGTGCGGGCCGTTTCATTGCACTTTTGCCATGGCTTACTTTACATCTGTTAGCGGCTCACGACTACAGCTCTGATTGAGAAGCAAGATCCCGCAAGATTTGCCGCAGAGAAAATACCCAAATATAATCCGGATCGAGCGACTTTCTTCGAGGTTATCCCTTGCCCATCGGAACCGCATTTCACGAACGAACTTTCCCCCTTTGCCACAGCCTCAATTACCGCGAGTGGTCGGGCTATTACACGGTCAGCGTTTACGAGGTGCATCACGATCACGAGTACAATGCGATTCGCAACGCGGCTGCGCTCATCGACATTTCTCCGTTGTACAAATATCTGGTTACCGGCAAGGACGCGACCAAACTTGTAAACCGCGTGATCACGCGAGACATCCGCAAAGTCTCGGTGGGGCAGGTGATTTATTGCTGCTGGTGCGATGAGCAGGGCAAGGTCATCGACGATGGCACCATTACGCGGCTCGACGAAAATAAGTATCGCTGGACGGCCGCCGATCCCAGCCTGCGCTGGTTTCGCCAGAACGGTATCAACATGGATGTCCAGGTCGAAGATATTTCCGAAAAAGCCGCAGCGCTCGCTTTGCAGGGACCGACCTCGGGCAAGCTGCTGAAGTCGGTAGCGGAAGCGGACATTGCCAACCTGAAATATTTCCGCGTGACTCACGGCAAGATCGCAGGCGTGCCGGTAGATATTTCGCGCACCGGATACACCGGCGACCTCGGCTACGAAATCTGGGTGCCGTGGAACGACGCGGTGAAAGTCTGGGATGCAGTAATGGAAACCGGCAAACGCTTCGACATTCACGCTGCGGGCATGTTGGCGCTCGACGTGGCGCGCATCGAAGCCGGGTTACTGCTCATCGAGGTCGACTACACCAGCAGCAAAAAAGCGTTGATCCCGTCGCAGAAATATTCACCCTACGAGCTTGGGATTTGGCAAGATGGTGCATCTCAACAAAGAAAATTTCATTGGCAAGGCAGCGCTGGAGCAGGATCAGAAAAACGGAGTCGCGAGGCAATTTGTCGGACTGGAAATTGATTGGACAGAAGTCGAAGCTCGCTACGAAACCTTCGGCCTCACGCCCGCCGCGCCGAGCCAGGCCTCGCGTGTAGCTGTGCCCGTGTACTGCGGCGAGAAGCAGGTGGGCAAGGCCACGTCTACAACGTGGTCGCCGGTGCTGAAAAAGATGATTGCGCTGGCCAGCATCGAGACTTCACATGCCAAACTCGGCACCCGACTGCAAATGGAAATCACCATCGAAGCCATTCGGCAAAAGGTGACGGCAAAGATCGTGAAGATGCCCTTCTTCAATCCTGCAAGGAAAACGGCGGTTCCGGTGTAGGAGTGATCATAGAGGATGGGCATCTCGCTCGTTCGATTCAGTTCATTTTTCCATATATTTCAAGCAGACAATGCGTTCTTCCCGCTCCGCTTCCAGTACAAATATCCGGGCACGCCAATCAACACGATAGCCGTTCCCCAGAAGGCTTCCATTGGACGCGTGATGATTGTGTTCAATGTCCAGGCCGTGCCGACCAGCACATAGATTGCGGGCAGCCACGGATAACCGGCGCAACGGTATGGCCGCGGAATGTCGGGTCGCTTCCAGCGCAGGATGAACAGCGCGATTACGGTCAGCGTGTAGGAGAGCACCATGCCGAAGATCACGTAGGTGTAGAGCTGATCGTAGCGTCCGCTGAGCGTCAGAATGGCTGCCCAGGCGCCTTGTCCGATCAGGCTGAACGCCGGAGTGCGCCACTTGGGATGGATGACTGCCATGCGTTTGAAGAAAACGCCGTCCTGCGCCATGGCTAGGTAAACGCGCGCGCCTGAAAGTGTGCAGGTGGCGGCGGCGCTAAAGCAAGAGATAGCGATGGTGGCGGACAGCCACACAGCAGCGCGCGGAGAGAACAAAACTGTCGCAGCCGCGTAAGCGATGGTCTCATGTTTGGCGATTTCGCTTAGCGGCATGGCGTAAACGTAAGTCAGGTTCATCGCCATATAGATTGCGCCGACCACGAGGATGCCTAATACCATCGCTAACGGCACATTGCGGCGCGGTTCTTTGACTTCGCCTGCAACCCAGGTGATGTATACCCATCCGTCGTAGGCCCAGAAGACCGCGATCAGACCGATGCCCATTGCGGAGATGAATTGGCCGGGGCTTAGACCCATAGTCAGGCTGGCGCCATGGCTGCTGAAGTTTTCCCAGTGGCCTTTTCCGATGGCGAATCCTAGAACGACGAATGCGGCCATGGCTGCGAACTTGGTCCAGGTGGAGAGGTTTTGCATTAGGGCTCCCCAGCGAAGGCCTACCACATTCACATAGGTGAGTACGGCGATCAGGAAGAGGCCTACTACGTGAGCGCGGGTTAGCGTGATGCCTAGCGCTGAGACTACTACATGTTCCTGCGAGATCACGGGAACTACTTGGCCCATGTACGCGGCTGATGCTACGGCTAGCGCGGCGATTGAGCCTCCGTTGGCTACGCTGAACAGCATCCATCCGTAGAGGAATGCGGGCAGGTCGCCGTAGGCCTCGCGCAAATAAATGTATTGGCCGCCGGAGTCGGGGAACATCGAGCCTAGCTCGGCGAAGGCGACGCAGCCGAATAACGAAATTATGCCGCCCAGCACCCAGACTCCAAGAAATAGAATGGGCTGAGGCAGCGGGCCGGCGATGTCTTTGGCAGTCAGGAAAATTGAAGAGCCAATGATGCCGCTGGCGAGCAGAAGCACGGAATCCAGCAAGGTGAGGCCGCGAACCAGGGTGGGATTAGCCTCGGATTTTGTTGACATCGGAGATGCTACTGGGATTCCCATGAATCATCCCATCCCCAATTCATCGGCTGATTCGAGCGGAGTACCGCAGCGGCGGCAGATGACGGCAGAACAGTCGCCGCAGGTTAGCGGATCGCGGACCTCGACGGCACATTTCGGGCAATAGAGAAGTTCGGGTTCGCCCGGTGGCTGGGCATTTGAAGCCATGAGGAAGGCAAATGTAGCATAGACACGGACCTGAGGCACTTCGATTATCTTTTTCTCAGCACCGCCGGAGCCTTAGAAGATAAAATCGAGACTCGAATGTGCAGGCTGAAGTAAGTATGAAGAAAGAGCAAAATGACGCCGATTGGTACTTGAAGGATCCGCGCACCCGAAAGTGGATGGTGCAGTGTGCAGCCTGCCTTAAGTGGGGTTACCATGCCGATTCGCCCGGCAGATTCTTTGGTCGTTCCCAATTGGAAAAATATCTAGGTGAACTGCGAGTAAATGCGCAGGGGATTTGTGACCAGTGCCAAGCTGCATCGTCCAGGTAAAGTCAGCAACCGTTTATGCCAGACATGCCTCAGAATCCCAACGAACAACTACAAAACGAATTTAATCGCTGGGCCGCGGAGGGTGAAGGCGAAAAGATGGAACGCCATCACCTTGACATCACGGCGAAGACTATAAGGCTCATGGATCTTCGTCCGGGTGAACGCGTGCTTGATTTGGGATGCGGCTCGGGTTGGGCGACGCGGCTGCTGGCACGGTTGGTCAGCGAAGGGCCCGAGGGTTTTGGCCAAGTTGTGGGGGTTGATGTTTCGGATGAGATGATCCGGCAAGCGCGGGCGGCTTCGAAGGATTTCGAAAATATTCTCTACGTTTGGGGATCGGCTCAGCAGATTCCGTGGGAAGAAAACTTCTTCGACAAGGTGCTCTCTGTCGAATCGTTTTATTACTATGCTGATCAGGAGCGGGCACTGACCGAGTTGTTCCGCGTGATGGCGCCTCACGGCCGCATGTTCATTCTGATTAATCTTTACAAGGACAATCCTTACTCGCTGCAATGGGTGGACAAGCTTAAAGTGCCGGTGCACGTGCGGTCTGAGACGCAGTACATCGAACTGTTGAAGAGCTGTGGCTTTGAAAATGTGGGAGCTCAGCGAATTCCCGATGACACGCCTACGCCGGATGATTATCAGACGAAGTCGTTTCATAGTTTGGAGGATTTGCGAGCGTTCAAGCGGATCGGCGCTTTGTTGTTGATGGCATCGAAGCCGGACGTGAGGACACGTGCGCCGGGTCATGCGATTTATTGACGCCGAGACGTTTCTATTCGATTCCCAGCTGGGTTCTGGCTTCGGGGCTTAGGCGTTCGGGCGTCCACGGCGGAGTCCATACAACATTCACCGTCGCAGTGCGGATGCCGGGCAACTGCTCCAGACGGGCTTTTACCTGTTCGCCGATCATGACGTGCGAGGGGCAACCTGGCGACGTGAGCGTCAAGTCTATCGAAACATCTTGTCGATCGTCGGCGACAGATTCCAAGCGTACCGCGTAAATAAGGCCCAGATCCACAATGTTCACCGGAATCTCGGGGTCGTAGCACTGTTTCAGAGCGCTCAGAACATCGCCTTCAGTCACGGCAGCCATGGTCTCTCCTCAAACCGACTTGGATAGATACCCGTCCTTAAGTTAAGTTTACCGCATCGAAGCAGTGTTCGGATGCCAGCGTGGTAACGTACGCTCTATGCAGATCAGTCCTGAACTCAAACAACGGCTTCAGTTGGCGATGGTTGTGGCCATCGTCATATCGGGCGCCAGGCTCATTTACATTTTGTACCAACGACATGAGAGCCGGCTCCAATCCATGAAACAGCCGCCCCCTCTGAATGCCGATTACTACGTCACGCCGAAAAAACTTTATCCCTATGATTTGAAGTCGGCGCGTCAGCTAACCCAGCAACCGGTGTGGGTCAAAGTCGGTTACGGCTACGTTTATTATCCCTACAATACCGCGCGCCATCGCGTGGATTTTTCGCATGAAGCCGGGAAACTTTTGCCGATTGAAAAATTGCAGATTAAAGACGTCATCGGTGAAGCCGCGCCACAGGCCGCGGGCGAGCGCCAGGTGATGGCGGTGTTTGAAAAAGATGGCAAGGCTTATGCTTTTCCGATCGGATCGGAAAAGGGCGGGGAATACAAATTTTATTCCGACGATATGCTCTTCATTCAGGATCCGCATGAGCTCTACAATCATTGGCCTAGTGACGTTTGGAATGCGATTGATCAACATCAGGTCAAACCGGGAATGAGCGAGCTGCAAGCTGATTTTGCTGTGGGCATTGGTATCCCTGAAGGCTCAGGCGGAGAGGCTGGAAATCGCACGGTGAATTACCCGAACGGCGGCAACCCGCTTAGCGTCACTTACCGCGACGACAAGGCAGTGAACGTTAAGCCGGGTCCTCCGAGCTAGTTCGTGTAGGCGCGAGTGTCTTCGCCTCGTGCGAGTTCGCTTAGGAGAAGATCACTTCACTACCGGTGAATTCTCATCGGCGGTTTTTTGCTCGTCGCCATGGATGACCCCATCCTCGTTGGCATAGAACGAGCGGTGTTCGGCATCTACTTGTTTGGGAGTGAGCGTCAGTTCGTAGCCATCTTTGCGGGAATGAAAACTTACGTGATAATCGCCGCGATCGGTTTCGGCCATGCGGCGGGTAAAAGAACCAGTGTGGACCAGTTCCATCAGGCTGGACGCATATTTGTCATTCTTTTTGTAATATTGCTTTTGTGCGCGCGTCACCGTCCGCATGTAGCCGAGCGCGTTGGCTTCGGAGTCGGACCGAGCTGGGTCGCCTTTAAATTTTGGCTGATAAGCCGTCTGTGCCGCAGAACCCAGCACTGCCGCTATTAATAAAGCCGTAATCCCCGCTACTCGCCGCTGAGATGGTAACCGGAAAAGTAATTGCATCAGTATTCTGCCTCCCCTTCAATGTGGTATGCCTATGTTACTGCCGTAATTAGCAAAGGCTTACAGCCCTTTCTATCCGCAACGAATACAGCTATGCTAGCCCCATCTACTCGAGTAGGAAAGCTATGAAATCTGCAATGGCCGCGAAAGCTGCACCGGTAAAAAAGTCGCCGATCCGTATTGCCGTGGTGGAGAGCGATCCGCTGCGGTTCGTGGGATTCAGGGCTCTATTTGACAACGAAGTCGATTTCGAGCTGATTTCAGCCTCGCTTCCCGACATTGGCAACTTGCAGGGTATCGATCTCATCCTTCTGGGCAATCGCAATGGCCAGAACCTATTCGACCTGATGGCCACCATGAAAGCCACGCGTCCCGACCTGCGGATTATTGTGACAGGTTCCGGGATCGATGAGGAAACCATTCTGAAGGCGATTGCGTCGGGCGCGAAGGGCTACGTAGACGAAGCGGCCGCGCCAGCTGAGTTCGTCCAAGCCATCCGGGTGGTGAACGAGGGTTCAGTATGGGCTCCCAGACGGGTGCTTTCGATGTTTATTGAGCGCGTATCGTCGTCTCCGGGGCGCATGTTCCCTGCAGGACGAGTGACATTTACCGACCGCGAAAAAGAAGTTCTGGAAATGCTGGTTGCGGGCCGCTCCAACAAAGAAATCGGCTCTGCGCTGGGGATCGAGGAGCGTACGGTGAAGGCTCACGTTGCCAAGTTGATGCGAAAAGTGGGCGTGCAGAATCGCATCGCTCTATCGGTGCATGCGATAACGCACAATCTGGTGACGGCGAAATAGTTTTAGGCCATTCGTAACATCTGCCATTCCCCACGGCGGATTAAAACTATCCCTTTGCAATGGAGAGAGATTATGAATAATTTTCTCTTGCCAGCTATTGCCTGGTACAGGGTTTCCGGACCGCGATCACAACATTCGCATCGCTCGAAGTGGCGAAAATATTTCTGGCCGACCCTTTGTCTGGTCTTAGCGATCTCGTCGGCTCGTTTGTCCTACACTCAAGAAACCGAATCAGTCGGTGATGCCGCCCGCGCCTTTCGCGCACGTCGCGCAGCGCAGAACAATCAGGATGCGAAGCGTCCCCTGCAGAGCCCAATCTCGGCGGCCACTTTTGTGGAATGGCAAGTCGCCGGTATGGCCGTGCCCGACGTATTGAATGAGGTTCAAACGCGCGGAATTTCGTTTACCGCTGACGACGCGCATCTGAAGTCACTGAAGGATGCTCACGTTGCGCCCGAACTTCTAGCCGCTTTGCCCAACGTGCCTTCGCACCCCGACGCTTCCAGTTCCGCGGAGATCCCACAGGCACTGACCGCCGCGGCTCAGGCGTTTGGTGCCAAAGACTATGCTTCGGCACGCCATGCACTGGAGAGCCTAGTCGCTCAGCACAATCAGGATGCGAGCCTTTTCGCAGCGCTTGGCAATCTGCATTACGTGGCACGCGATTTTGCCTCCGCGAAAACCGCTTTCGTCCGATCTGCTGAACTGGATCCAGACTTTGCCTATGCGCATGTCCGGCTGGCGCAGATTTATTATCGGCTCGAGCAAGGTTCTCAGGTAGCGGACGAGGCAAAACAGGCACTGCGTCTGCAACCTACCAATGCCGAAGCGCATAAGTATCTGGCCCTGTCCGCCACCCTGCAAATGCAGGATTCAGGGGGAGGGGCTGCCGGCGGCGGTAATGTTGAAGACCTATCCGGTCTTGAGGCGGGCAGCAACAAAGAAGCGAAGGATCTGAACAATCAAGCGATCGCATTAGCTCAGCAGAATGAGTGGGCCAAGGCGGAGGCGGCATACAAGCGAGCCATCGAACTGGACCCCAACGTCGCAATGTACTACTACAATCTCGGCAATCTTTACACGAAATGGCGACATCCTCAGCAGGCGCTGGCTGCTCTCAATAAAGCCAAAGCTTTGGCTCCGCGAAATATGGCGGTTCGGCAAAACCTGGGCTACTGCATGTGCCAATTCAATCTGTTTTCGGATGCCGTGACGGAATTTCGCGAGATGCTCGATATGGATCCGCATTGGAACATGGCGCGGCCCTGCTTGATTAAAGCCCTCGATGCCCTCGGTCGCAAAACGGAAGCCGACCAGGTCGAGATGGACTACAAGCACTACAAAAACAGCGACGACTCTGGTGATTCCGAGGACGGAGATAGCAACGAGGACGACAACGGCGTGAAATTGTGAAGCAGGATCTTTCGCAAGGGGACCGTGGTTGGTTACCAAAGTACAATGACCCTCGTAATCTTGTCGGCTTCGCGGTCCTGACGCATACTCGGCTCACCTACCACAGAACCTGGGAGACGGGGTTGGGAGCGGAGATTAGGGTCACCGTTGCCAACCTCGCATTTTTTTGCCCGTTCCTGAATCATTAACAGCTGACTCGTTTTCCTCGTAACAACGTCTTCTTGCCCGCCGGAATCCTTTAGAATCAATCACAACCTTGTTCCACAATTCTGTTCAGGAAGGCTATGGTGCAATGAAGAGATTTTTGTTGCTATGGGCGATGATCGCTGTTGCGGCTGGGGCTGTTGCGGCGGATGAGAATACTGCCAAACAAAGCAAAGCTCAAGACCGAGTGCAGGCGGCGGCTGATGTGTTGAACGACATCCAGTCGGCGCCTGACAAGGGCATCCCCGCGGAGGTTCTCGGTTCGGCCGAGTGTGTAGCCGTTGTTCCCTCCATGCTGAAAGGAGGCTTTGTCGTTGGAGCCCGCTACGGCCGCGGGCTTGCCAGTTGCCGCACTCCCAAAGGATGGAGCGCCCCGGCGTTCTTCAGCGTGAAAGGCGGAAGTTTTGGGCTGCAGATCGGTGGCCAGGCGGTCGATTTGGTCATGCTTATTATGAATGACGGCGGCATGCAAAAGCTTCTCTCCAGCCAGTTCAAACTCGGAGCCGACGCCAGCGTTGCCGCCGGTCCCGTAGGTCGCCACGCCGCGGCGGACACGGATTGGAAGATGCGTGCTCAAGTCCTAAGCTACTCGCGCGCCCGGGGCATCTTCGCCGGGATAGAGCTGAATGGCGCCGTCATTCGTCAGGACAAAGACAGCACTCGAGAGTTTTATGGACACATGGTAACTTCGAAGGCGTCGCTGGAAGGGGAAGTTGAACCGCCGGCAGCCGCGTATCCGTTTCTGCAAAGCTTAGCCAAATGGGCCCAGGAGGCCAGCAAATAAAGGAATCAGTTTCGCAGGAGAACTCCGCGCGATTTTCTCAACGTAGCGTTCGCGCGGATGCTACGCTCACGATTTCCCCCAAAATGCGTCAGCGACTCGAGTACGCGCTCGCCTGGCTGATCATCAAATTTATAGGAGCGTTGCCTCGTCCTTTGGCTCGCGCCGCAGGCATCTCCCTGGCCTGGAAGATCTACCTGCTTCATTTCCGGCTCAGGCGTGTGGGCATGCACAACCTGGCTTTGGCATTTCCCGATAAAAGTCGCCGGCAGCGAGCCAAAATTCTGCGAGGGGTTTTCACTTCTTTCGGACGCCAGTTGGCGGAAGTCTGCCTTTTTCCCAAATACACCCGCGAGAATGTCAGCAAGGTTGTCGTCTACGATGGATTCGAAAACTTCGAGCGGGCGTTAGCGCGAGGCAAAGGCGTACTCTTTCTGACGGCTCACTTGGGGGCATGGGAAGTCTCAGCTTTTGCGCATTCCATCCACGGACATCCTCTCCACGTCGTAATGCGGCCCCTGGATAATGTCTACCTTGATCGACTGACCCGCGAGTACCGCACCATGCACGGCAATTCCATGGTCGACAAAGACGACTTTGTTCGAGGTCTACTCGGCGCCATGAAAGCCGGAGAAACCGTAGGGATTCTCATGGATACGAACATGACTCCGCCCCAGGGTGTGTTTGTCGATTTTTTCGGAATCCCGGCGTGCACCGCGAGTGGGTTGGCGAGAATCGCGTTGCGAACCGATGCTGCCGTGGTCCCCGGATTCACCATTTGGGATCCAGCTTTGGGGAAATACCGGCTGCGCTTCGACCCCGCAATTAAGCTCGTGCGTACGGGAGATGACGACGCGGACGCGCTCGCCAACACTGCATTGTTCACGAAGGTGATTGAAGATTACGTGCGGCGCTATCCCGATCAGTGGCTATGGGTGCATCGGCGCTGGAAGACCCGGCCGGAGGGTCAGCCGCCGCTTTACTAGTAGAAAGAGGAAGCCAGAGAGTTTCAAGTTTGTCACCCAAACGAAGCGAGGGATCTCGGCTTCTTCGGTTGTCAGCGAGAACCCAGATTCCTGGTCGCTTCGCTCCCCGGAATGGCAGGATAATTGAGAGTGCTCAAAACCAATCGCTTCTATACGCGATCCACCAACTCACATACACAATTGGAATCGTTGCCGCCAGCGCCCACCATAGCGGCAAAATGAAGTCCGCCACCAGTCCCAGCACGGTGAAGCTGATCCAGAAGATCTTTCGCTCCATGCCAATATTCTAACCTCAGCTTTCCTTTCCCGTGGCAAACGTATAAAAAGGTGCGATGACGCTTTCGCCCAAGCCGCGCTCCGTCAAAGAAGTAGCCGAGTTTGTGCAGGCCCACGTGATTGGCGATGAAAGTGTGGAACTGACAGGCATTGCAAGCGTGCAGTCGGCGCGGCCGGGTGATTTGATTTTCGTCGACCGGGAAAAAAATCTGTCAGCTGCGCTTGAGTCGGGTGCGTCCGCGCTGATTGCGAGCAATTTTGCAGGTAAGAAAACGAACGGCAAGCCTGTGCTGCTTGCGGCCCAACCTCGCTTGGCTTTTGCCCGAGCCGCGCAGCTGCTTTGTCCGGCACCGAAGCGCGAGCCTGGAATCCATCCCAGCGCAATCGTGCATCATTCACCACGGTTGGCTACGGGAGTTACGGTTGAAGAACGAGCAGTCATTGGCGAAGGCGTGCAAATTGGAGCGAGCACTCGGATCGGGGCGGGCAGCGTTATCGGCGCGAACGTCAGAATCGGAGCCGACTGTAATGTTTATCCCAACGTCACCATTTATCCCGGGGTGCGCCTCGGAGACCGCGTAATTGTTCACTCCGGCGCGGTGCTCGGCAGTGATGGCTTCGGCTACGTGCGTGATAAGACGACTGGCCGCTATGAAAGGTTTCCGCAAATCGGCCGCCTGGAAATCGAAGATGATGTCGAGATCGGCGCTAATTCTACGATCGATCGCGGAGCGCTGGACGAAACCCGCATCCGACGCGGCGCGAAAATCGACAATCTAGTACACATTGGCCACAACTGCGAGATCGGAGAAGATGTTGTCATCGCCGCTCAAACCGGGCTTTCGGGAAGTATCACGATCGAAAAAAACGTCGTTCTTGGCGGGCAGGTGGGCATCGGTGAACACGCGCGCATCGAAGAAGGCGTGTTGCTGGGAGGACAAGCGGGCGTCCTTCCCAATAAAATTCTAAAAGGGAAGGGAATTGCGTTCTGGGGAACGCCAGCCAAACCGGTGCGCGAATATCTGAAAGAGCTAGCCGCACTGACCCGGCTCGTTAAGAAAAAGTAGCGCCGCCGTCTCGGCGGCTGTCGCGACGGCATCTTGCCGTCGCCGCACCAACGATTAAAGCTATGGCAATCGTAGTCATCGGCGGACACTCCCGCAGCGTCGGCAAGACCAGCGTAGTGGCCGGTCTGATCGCCGCGCTGCCCGAATGCCATTGGACCGCATTTAAGATCACGCAGTACGGCCACGGTGTCTGTTCGTTGAATGGCGAGTCTTGCCACTGCGCCACCGACGATCATTCCTGGGCAATCTCAGAAGAAAAAGATCGTTCCGGTGAGTCCGATACGTCGCGCTTTCTCGTTGCCGGCGCAGTGCGTGCGTGGTGGGTGCGGACGGAACAAGGCCGCCTCGCGGAAGCCATCCCAACCATCCGCCGCCGAATCGGTGACGCGGAGAATGTAATTCTAGAATCGAACAGCATCCTAAAATTTGTTCGTCCGGATCTTTACCTTACGGTGCTTGATCCGGCGACAGCCGACTTCAAACGATCGGCGCAAGAGTTTCTCGACCGAGCCGACGCCGTGATTTTGCATGGTCCAAAAGAGACCGAGTCTGATAAGCCAGCTTGGACCAACGTTTCACTGAAACCAGTCGCCTCTTGCCCTATGTTCTATATACAGTCGCCAAAGTACGTGACAAAAGAAATTGTCGACTTCGTCAGGAACAAAGTTACCCCTAATCAGTAGTGGCTACTTTCATCCCCCGCGACTCTACGCTAAACTTCGGCATGGGAAAAGGTCGCGACAAGCGAAGGCGTAAAGCTAGAAAGGAAAAATCTCCTATGGTGACGTTCACGGTTGCACGCGCGAAGCAGTCGCGGAACGATCCACCTATTCCCAACGAACCGGACGCTCCCGTATATGCTCCACTCAGGCCCAAGCCGCGGCCGCTGGCCGGCGCGATAGCTGTTCCCGAGCCAGACTCGGAAGACGCGTTTATGGTGGTAAAGGCGAGGGCCTCAAGGTAGCCCGAAGCCGAAAGCCTGAAGCCTGCCTTTTGCTATCCTGCTGATGTGCTCCATATTCATAAGAGTGCCTGGTTGCTGGTCTTGCTTTCGGCTGCCTTGCAGATTCTCATCTTCCCGCTCCCCAATCTCTACATGCTTTGCTGGGTCGCGGTCACGCCGCTGCTGATCGCAATTCTTCGCGCGCGACAGCCACAGACACTCCAAATCCGCGCTGGAGTCAAGCTGCTGCCAGCCACCCCCGCACAAGGTTTTGTTCTTGGCTATGCTAGCGGAATTCTGTGGTATGCCGGGACGTGCTACTGGATTTACAGCGTCATGCACCAATACGGAGGAGTCAACGTACCCCTCGGAATTGGGATTCTGATTCTGTTCTGCCTTTACCTTTCGATTTACCACGGCGTCTTCGGGCTGTCGCTGAGCCTGATCGCAGGCAAAGGTCCAATTAATCTGAGAGTGTTGCTGCTTGCACCGGTGCTGTGGGTCGCGGTCGAGCTTGCCCGCACCCGCATCACCGGCTTTCCGTGGGGTCTGCTGGGCACAACCCAAGTGGACAACATTCCGCTGAGCCGCATTGCCTCGGTTACGGGCGTCTATGGATTGTCGTTCGAAATCATGCTGGTAAATGCGGCATTTGCCGCGGCTTTTTTGGTTCCACGTGAAAAACGCAAGCTCCTACTGATTGCAACCGTGGTTGCGGCGGCAGTCTTGCAGGCGGGAAGATTGGTTCCTGCGCCCGCAATTCCGGCTGACCATGTTGCGGTTCTGGTGCAGGCCAATGTGCCTATTCTCGAAGGTTCCGATTGGACCAAGCCTTATTTCAACGACACCTTGCGTGACCTGGCCGCGCTTAGTCTGGATTCGCAGCGCACATTGCATCCTGATTTAATCGTGTGGCCGGAGAATCCCGCGCCGTTCTATAACAGTGACCCTCTGTTCCGCGATGCGGTCAGCAATGTGGCGCGCCAAGCCAACGCCTGGGTGCTCGTAGGCAATGTTGGCATTCGTAACGCTATCGCGGGCACGGCAACCAAAATGTACAACTCCGCCGCGCTGGTAAGTCCGAATGGCGAATGGGTTGCGCGCTATGACAAGGTTCACCTGGTTCCCTTCGGCGAATACGTTCCGTTCAGACAATTATTTTCGTTCGCCGCTGGCCTGACCAAGGAAGTTGGAGATTTTTCCCGAGGCACGTCGCGTGAGCCGTTGGACGCGGGCGGCACAAAGCTTGGCGTGTTCATTTGCTACGAATCCATTTTTCCGGATGAGATTCGCCAGTTTGGTAGGAATGGAGCGCAGGTGCTGGTGAATATTTCGAACGACGGCTGGTATGGGGACAGTGGGGCTTATGCGCAGCATCTGAAGCAATCGCGCATGCGGGCGGTCGAAAATAACAGATGGCTGCTGCTCGATACTAATACGGGCGTGACTGCCGCGATCGATCCGGACGGCCGGATCGTAGCCAGCGCGCCGCGCAAGACCCGGACTGTACTGCGGGCTCCGTATGCGCTTATCAACTCGAGTACCTTCTATATTCGTCATGGCGATTGGCTCGCCTACCTGTGTGCGATAATTTCAATAGCGGCGCTGTTGATGCGGTTTGTCCGCGGTGACGCGAAATCCGGTAAGTGAGCCGCTTGTAAATCAATCTCAAGCCATATTCTCTTGTCATTCCGAGGAGAGGAGCGACGAGGAATCCGGGTTTTGCCAGAGACACCGGGGAACCTGGATCCCTCGCTTCGCTCGGGATGACAAGGCGCGTTGCGCATAAAATCGCAAGAGGAAGAACTCATGGTCGAAGAACTCGAAAAAGAATATTCAGTACTGAAAGATAAAGTCCGCGAACTTCGGGAGTATCTTTGACGCGGGCAATCTACGCCAGCGACTCACCGAGATAGAAAAGCAAGCCTCAGACCCCAATCTCTGGTCGAATCCACAAAAATCCCAGCAGGTAATGCGCGAGAAGAAGCGTCTGGAAGATATGTTGGCGAACGAAACCAACCTCATCCGCCACAGCGACGATATTTCGGCCTACTTCGATCTGGCCCGCGAAGGCGAAAGCGTCGACGCGGACCTGCGTCGCGAAATCGACTCGCTGCGTCAACTGGTCGATCGCCTTGAAACTGAGACTTTGCTCTCGGGCGAGAACGATGCTCGCAATGCCATCGTCACCATTCATCCGGGCGCCGGAGGCACGGAATCGCAGGATTGGGCAGATATGCTGCTGCGAATGTATTTGCGCTGGGCCGAGCGTCAAGGTTTCGAGACCGTGCTCTATGACTATCAACCCGGCGAAGAAGCTGGCTTGAAGTCAGCGACTTTCGCGGTCAATGGGGAGTATGCGTTTGGCCTGCTGACCAGCGAAATTGGAGTCCATCGCCTTGTACGCATCTCCCCATTCGATCAAGCCAAACGCCGGCATACGTCTTTCGCAAGCGTCTTTGTCTCCCCGGAAATTGACGACAGCATCGAAATTGTCATCAAGCCGGAAGACCTGCGCATCGACACCTACCGCTCCAGCGGCAAAGGCGGGCAGCACGTCAACACCACCGACTCCGCCGTGCGCATCACCCACATTCCCACCGGTATCGTCGCCGCGTGCCAAAACGAGCGTTCGCAGCACAAGAACAAAGATCGCGCCATGAGCATGCTGCGCTCCAAGCTCTACGAAAATGAACTGGAGAAAAAGCGCGCAGCCACGAAGAAGATTGAAGATTCAAAACTAGACATCGACTTCGGCTCGCAGATTCGTTCGTACACCCTGCAACCGTATCGTCTGATCAAAGACCATCGCACGAAGATGGAAGTCGGCGACGTTGACCGCGTGATTGACGGCGACTTGCAGCCTTTCATCCGCGCCTATTTGCAAATGCGCCGCGGGGAAAAGCAAGCATAAAAAATCACGTGGGGACAGCCGCCCTCGGCTGTCCAGCCGAGCAAGCTCGGCCGAGGTTACCCGTCCGGCAGTGGGCTATTTTGAACAGCGAATATAGAGAAGAAGACCTAGCTGGCAGGCAATAATGAGACCCGCCAGATACCAACCCCTTTTTGTCTTAGGAGTCCAAATCATCATCCAGACGAACATGACAAGCCAAGGAAGTGATAGCCAGCCCTCAATCTTTGTCATGGCGCGCTTTCCGCCCCGGTTGTTCGTAGATTTTTCAGAGAGTCACCAAGTCTTCCACACCCCATACCCTGTCTGCGACAGGAGCGGCCATTACCGGATTCATGCGCAGTGTACGATGAATCTTTATGAAGTTGTAGGCGAAATAGTTGAGCGTTGTCGCAGCGGCGTAAAAGTATCCCACCACCCCGATGGGGTGACGTAAATTCGATTGTGTAAAAAGCGAGAGGGTGTAAGTTGGCTTTGGCCTCACAAGCTAAAGCCGTTCCGAAAAGGAGACCTACACCCGATGGCGAAAGTAACACCGATCACGGAGCATTTCCAACATTTTGTAGCGGAGTTGCAAGAGGGTTTCTGGGGCGATCTGCAGGGACGAGTGCAGCAGGCGGCACAGAAGTTTTTTGAGCAGCTGAGCGAGCGGCAGCGCGACCTGTACATGGTGAGCCGGCGCTACCAGCGGTCAGAGCAGCGCCAGGATTATCGCAACGGATATTACGAGCGGGATTTTGTGACCAAGTTCGGCACCCTACGCTTGCGCATCGCCCGCAGCCGCAAGCGCGGGTTTCTGCCGGAGGTGGTGAAGAAGTTTCAGCGCCGGGCGGAAGAAGTGACGGTGATGATCCGGGAAGCGTTTCTGCGCGGCATTTCCACCCGGCAGGTGGGGCGGGTGGTGACCACGCTGACGGGAGAAACGGTGAGTCCGCAAACCGTGTCGCGCATCACCCGCTCGCTGGACGAGCTGGTACGGCAGTTTCATCAGGCGCGGCTGAGCGACGATTACGCGTATCTGTTTTTGGATGGGGTGAGCCTGCGCATGCGGCGTCCGGCGGGGCGCAAGCGGGTGCACATGCTGGTGGCCTACGGGGTGCGCCAGGATGGTACGCGGCATCTGCTGGCCTTTTTGCGCAGCCGAGGCGAGAGTCAGGCCGACTGGGAGGGGCTGCTGGAAGATTTGTACCGCCGCGGACTGGAAGGCAAAAAGCTGCTGCTGATCGTCACCGACGGCTGTCCCGGATTGGCGGCCGCCATCCAGATGGTGTATCCGCGGGTGGCGCATCAACGCTGCTGGGTGCACAAGATGCGCAACATTTTAGAGCACGTGCGCAAACGCGATTACGACGAAGTGAAGCAGGGAGCGCAGGCCATCTACCGGGCCGACAGCCGGGCCCAGGCGCAGACCGCCTTCCGCCGCTTCCGCTCACGCTGGCTGCCGGAGTACGGGCCCATGGTGCGACGCCTGGAACGCGACCTGCCGGAACTGTTGTCGTTCTTCGCCTTGCCCCCTCATTTATGGAAGAAAGTGCGCACGACCAACGTGATCGAGCGCTGCTTCGTAGAAGTGCGAAGACGAACCCGGCCCATGGTCTGCTTCGTGAACGTGCAAAGTGTGGATCGAATCATCTACTCCATCTTCCAGAGATTCAATCTGGAATGGAAAACCCGCACCCTCAACCTATTTACACAAGCAGCTTGACATCACCATGACCATTTGTTCGCGTTTACCACCGCCTGCTGGTAACATTCCGTCCTTGAGGTGAGAACCAACTGCTCAACCAAACCATTTCGCACTACCGCATCCTGGAGAAGTTAGGCGGCGGAGGTATGGGCGTCGTCTACAAGGCCGAGGACGTCAAGCTCGGCCGTTTCGTAGCCCTCAAGTTTTTGCCGGATGACGTAGCCAAGGACCCTCAAGCCCTGAGCCGTTTCCAGCGCGAGGCCAAAGCCGCGTCGGCCCTCAATCACCCCAACATCTGCACCATTCACGAGATCGATGAACAGAACGGCCAGACTTTCATCGTGATGGAATTTCTCGACGGCGTGACCCTGAAACACCGCATCGCCGGGCAACCGCTGGACACAGAAGTTTTGATGTCGCTCGCGATCGAGATCGCCGACGCGCTCGACGCGGCCCACAGCGAAGGCATTGTTCATCGCGACATCAAGCCAGCCAATCTCTTCGTCACCAAGCGAGGCCACGCAAAAATCCTCGACTTCGGTCTGGCCAAGCTTACCCCGGTGACCGGCAAACCCGTAGAAGCAGGAGCGGCTGAAGCAACCGCAGCCGCAGTGAGCCTGGATTTTCTGACCAGCCCGGGAACCGCGATTGGCACGGTGGCATACATGTCTCCCGAGCAGGCCAAAGGAAAAGAGCTGGATGCCCGCACCGACCTCTTTTCCTTCGGAGCGGTCTTGTATGAAATGGCCACCGGAACGCTGCCGTTTCGCGGCGACACCTCGGCGATGATTTTCGACGCCATTCTGAATCGCATGCCGCCCGCGCCTGCACGTCTCAATCCCGATCTCCCGCCACGATTGGAAGAAATTACCAACAAAGCGCTCGAAAAGGATCGCGATCTTCGCTACCAGCACGCATCCGAAATGCGCGGCGACTTGAAGCGATTGCAAAGAGACAGTAGTTCTGGCCGTCGCTCGGCGTATCAAGCCACAGATGAAGGCGTCAGCCCGGCAGGTCAGACAACTGCCGCATCTGGGGCAAGCCGAAAGCACCAAATCGATTCCGGCCACCTTTCTGCCGCAGCGTCCGTTGTAGTCGCCCATGAAAATGGAAGCAAGAAACTCCTGGCTATCAGTCTGGCGGTTTTGCTGCTGGCGGCTGCGGGCGTAGGCATCTACAAAGTGTTATCGGGCCGCGTCGCCAAGCCCGTCGCGACAGCGTTCCAATCCATTCACCTTACCCGGCTGACCAACACCGGCAAGTCTCGCATGGCTGCCATCTCTCCGGATGGCAAGTATGTGGTTCACGTAATCGAAGATGCTGGAAAACAGAGTCTCTGGGTGCGGCAGGTCACGACGGCGAACAATGTGCAGATTGTTCCTCCGGCAGAGGTGCTGTACTTTGGCATGACCTTCTCTGGTGACGGCAATTATGTGTACTACGTCACCGCCGCTAAGAATGAATCTCAGGCATTTCTCTATCAAGTTCCGGTGCTCGGAGGAACTCCGCGAAAGTTGGTCGAAGACGTCGACGATCCGGTTGCCCTTTCGCCCGACGGAAGCCAGATCGCCTTTGCCCGCTTCTACCCGCCGAAAGGGACGGACGATCTTACAGTAGCCAAGGCGGACGGGTCCGATCAGCATGTCGTGACCAGTCGAAAACTCCCCGCAAGGTACGCCGCTTCCTGGTTCGGTAACAGTGCCGGTCTCGGCTGGTCCCCGGACGGCCGTACCATCGCCTCGCTCGCCTTGGAGGGCATGGGTGCCGCGCAATGGAGCCTGGTGGGAGTGCCCGTAGCAGGAGGAGCGGAAAAGACGATTTCTCCGAACAGGTGGTCCAGTTCGGGTCGCGCTGCGTGGCTGGCCGACGGCAGCGGGCTTGTCCTCGATGCTTCCGATCATAGCTCCAGCCTTTTGCCCCAGCTTTGGTACGTTGCTTATCCCAGCGGCGAGACGCACCGCATCACCAACGACTTGAATCGCTATTTCGGAGTTAGTCTGACCGGCGATTCCAGCGCTCTGGTGACGGTGCAAGGCGAAGTCTCCTCCTCGATCTGGATTGCGCCGCAAGGCAACGCGAGTTCTGCTCGACGCGTGACATCCGGGAGCGGTAGCGCCGAAGGTCTATACGGTGTCGCTGGCCTGCCGAATGGTGGTTTGCTCTACACCTCGAACGCTAGCGGGCATAGCGACATTTGGAGCATGAATGCGGACGGCAGCAACCCAACGCAACTAACCGTAAATGCGGGCAACAACTCCGATCCCGCCGCTTCCGGTGATGGCCAAACTGTGGTGTTTTCCTCCGACCGCAACGGCCGCCGCAACATCTGGCGGATAAATAGCGATGGCAGTAGCCCGAAACAGCTTACAAATGGCAATGCCGACTTCCTCCCGCAAATCACACCCGACGGAAAGTGGCTGCTGTATCAGTCCGATTCCGCCGGGAATCTGCGGGTTTGGAAGCAGTCTGTCGCCGGTGGCGCGCCTCAGCCCCTCCTCGAACGTACTGCCACCAGTCCTGCAATTTCTCCCGACGGCAAGTGGGTTGCAATTTACGCCTTCGACGACACAGCAAGCCGGTTTCAACTCGCCGTTGTGCCTATCGAAGGCGGCGAACCAACCAAATTGTCCTACCTGGTAGACTCCGCCTTTGGATGGTCCCCCGATAGCAAAGCTGTGATCTACGTCGACAATCGAAATGGCGTTTCCAATCTAATGAGCCAGCCGCTCGATACCCGTCCACCAAGGCAAATAACCAACTTTACTGACGGCACAATTTTCAATTTCGCATGGTCTCACGACGGTAAGCAACTGTTCGTCGCCCGCGGCGCCGTAAACAGCGACGTAGTCCTGATCAACAGTGTGAAGTAGCCCTGCCCGTGATGAAATCCGAAAGTAAAACTGCCGCCGCACTCGGCCCTCGCTTCGAGGAAGCTTTGCTGTTTGCCACGCGCAAGCATGCTGGCCAGACTCGCAAGGCCACGGCTGTTCCTTACATCGCCCATCTGTTGAGTGTGGCCGGCCTGGTGCTCGAAGCCGGAGGCGATGAAGATCTTGCCATCGCCGCACTCTTGCACGATGTGGTCGAAGATTGTGGTGGCGCGCCCGTGCTCGAGGAAGTTCGCCGCCGCTTCGGCGACCGCGTTGCTCATGTGGTGGACGGTTGTACCGACACTGACCTCGATCCCAAGCCGCCATGGCGGCAGCGTAAGGAAGACTACCTTAAACATTTGCAAACTGCAGACTCAGATGTCCGCCTGGTTTCCGCCGCCGACAAACTGCACAACGCACGCTCCATCCTCGCCGACTATCGTGAGTTCGGCGAATCGGTGTGGGAACGCTTTCAAGGAAAACGCGATGGCACACTCTGGTACTACCGCTCTTTATTGGATGAGTTTCGTAAGAGAGATGGGAATCCTTTAGTCAACCAACTGGCGCGGGTTGTTAAAGAACTCGAAGCCACCTAGATCAGTTGAGACCTCCGCCTTTCCCGCCGAATGTCATCCCGAGCGAAGCGAGGGATCTCGGTTCTGGCGTGCGCACCGGCAGCGCAGGATGACGAGTTCGATTTATCCAAGAAACTGCCCGTCATCGCGCCGCATCGCAGTGCCTTTCGTAACATGATCACGCAGCAAATTGCTGGCAAAGAGTGCGCTTTGGCTTGATCCTGTAGTGTCCAGCATTTTTCGGAGCCAACTCAACTATGCCACGCATGATCGATGTCATTCGTTCCTCAGGCGCGTCTTCGAACGTGATGCAAACCGCCGCTCGCGGCGCGCTTCGCGTTCCTCCTCAGGAGATGATTGAAATCCTGGTTTACCTGGCAACGCAGACGAAAATCTTCGCCGAGCGTGCCCGTCTCACTTTGGCAGGATGGGACGAGGCTTCTTCGCTGGCTGCGGCATCCGATCCGCATACGCCGAAAGAAGTGCTGGCTTACATGATCGCCCCCGGCAATCTTCGCCCGGCATTGCTTCCCGCATTGCTTGAGAACCCCGGAGTATCTGAGGATTGGCTGGTCGAACTGGCGGCTGCCGCTTCCCGCTATATGATCGAAACCCTGCTCAAAAGTGAGCGAGTCAATAAGTCAGCGAAAATTCTGGGCTCACTTAGCTCTAATCCACACACCAACCCGACACAATCGGCTGCAGTAGCACAGAAGCTTTCAGTATTTGCACCTGCAGCCACGAAAGAGTCGGAAGCGCCGGCAGCGGTTGTAGTTGAAGCAAAGACGCTTGAAACAAAGACGGCGGAGCTGATAGCCGCACCCGCCGACGTTGAACCGGCTGTAGAAGTCCCTGACGAGAACGTTGCCGCATACGTGGCCGAGCACGCCGCTGAGATATCAGCCGACGCCAATAAACCCTTTCAGCCAATTGGCGGAATTGAGGAGTTTACTCCGAACTCGTCCGATCTGCCTGAAGAACCGCAACCGGAAGCACAAACTGAAGCAGTTTCCAGCGAAGCACATGGCGCAGCCACGGCCGCGCGCAAAGCTCCTGTGAAGAAAAAGGTTTTCCTAAGCGTCGAAGAAGAGCGCGGTAGCGCGCTGCAAAAAATCTCCAAGCTCGACATTAAAGGGCGCATTCAGCTGGCGATGAAAGGCACCAAGGAAGAACGTTCGCTGCTCATTCGCGACGGTACGAAGGTCGTCGCGCTGGCCGTGCTTGAATCTCCAAAGATTACCGACAGCGAAGTCGAAAAGTTTGCTAACCAAAAGAATGTGCTTGAGGCCGTTCTTCGTGGCATCACCATGAAGCGGCGATTCATAAAGCAGTATGCCATTCTGCGAAATCTTACGTTCAATCCGCGCACACCAATCGATGTTTCGCTCGGCCTGATCAAGCATCTCCTCACCGCCGATCTTAGGAACCTTCAAGGCAACAAAGAAGTGTCGGACACAGTCCGCAAACTCGCGACCCGAATGTTCCGGCAGAAGCTCGAAACCGCCGGGAAAGACTGAGCAGCCGCGCCCACGCATCCGATTGGCATCCCGCGATCACGGTCGCTACAATACCTTCCTATGTCCGCATCGCCTCAAACTGACGCCATTGCCGATCTTCTAAAGCGCTCTAAAACTATCGCGGTCGTCGGACTTTCCAACAGCCCTTGGCGCCCCAGTCATGGCGTGTCCGCCTACATGCAGACCAACGGCTATCGGATTATTCCCGTCAATCCGAACATCAAAGGTGCCCTGGGCGAGAAGGCTTATCCATCGCTGCCCGATGTTCCGGAGAAGGTCGATATCGTGAATATCTTCCGCCGGCCTGAGTTCGTGGGCGAGATCGTGGATCAGGCGATCCAGCTGAAAGTCCCCGCAATCTGGATGCAGGAAGAAGTTGTCAACGAAAAGGCTGCAGAGAAAGCCCGCAAAGCTGGAATTTTTGTAGTTATGGACCGCTGCATCCTCAAAGAACACAAGGCGCGTCTCGCCTAGCCGATTTTGCACAAGAATGCCAGCAACCGTACTTCGTCAGTGATGGCCGTTTTCGGACGTGGAAGTGGGAGACTGGTTAACGCCGTTGACGGTGAACGTCACATATATCTTCGTGGCGTCCAACGGAGAGGGGCTGACCGCCATCGCGACGGATCCGGGTTTCGCGGTCTCAGAGTCAGATGGGCGAGTGCCGTCGTCTCACTGAAACAGCAGCGTTGGTTTCGCACTTGTAAACTCGATCGTCGGGCTGCCGGTCAGGCAGCCTTGACGATCCGTCTATCGTCGACGAAAGCGTCGGTATGCGAAGCGGGGATGCACTGGCTACCCCAACCCCCTGGCATTTCTTAGATGGCCGCTATTCGTCAGCGGCCCACGCCTCCTCCTCCGAAGAAAGCGCAGGCCGCACGAATCCGGCGTCTCGCAATCTGCAGTAGCGAAAAACCCACCCCCTCGTTGCCGCGGGTTTCCACTTGTCAGTCGAAGACATCCGGAAACTTGGTCAAGTTGGATCAGTTGGCTAGTGCCATCGTCGGTGCCGACGAATGCACGGTAACCTTACTGTTATCGCTTACCTGGAAATTCGGATGTCTCTCAGATCAGGAACGTACAGAGGAGTTCGCGCAGCGGGCTCACGTGCCAGTGCGTTGCGAGTGAGATCGATTCGACCGAGGTGCGAATTCCGTCATCGGTATGGTCGAACGCTCTGGGAAGAATGAATCGAACTTTCACGGGAGGCACAAATTTTACCCACGGGGCAACCGGGGTTGTCTGGTTGACCGGAGTGTCGATTTCGTTGAACGCGGTTTCTGGCAGATCCGCCATAGGCATGACGGAAACAAAAGTGACTGCAACGGCGAGGAGAAGTAGAAACGCCCACTTACTACGCTCAAACACGCACGCACCCCAAGTGGAAGCGACGATATCGCGATGGCACTTGGATGTCAAGCGCTTCTTCGATTATTGAAGGTAAGTAGTTGCGGCCCTGGATCAGTCGATTACACGTCTTGACTGCCGATCAATAAGCGACATCGCGAAGTCCTACTGAATACGAATGCCGGTTTAATGCAGTCACCCATCCGGCACAAAGTTTTATTGCAAAATATAATTCTGCGGTGCGCCCTCTTCGGCCCGCACGGCATCAAGAACGATATAACCTGGAGGCTACGGAGAATCTGGCGAGAACTTCGTCAAAATAGGCCAGAGGAGCGCGCTTCAGGAAAGTGTGCTGAGGGTTTGTCGCCCTGGAGGCGGACGGAACTCCAACGTAAAGGAGAAACAATGCAAAAGCGCAAACTTGGAAAAAGCAACCTCGAAGTATCGGCGATCGGACTCGGCTGCATGGGACTGAGCTTTGGTTACGGCCCAGCCGTCGACAAAGAGGAAGGGATTTCGCTGATTCGGGCGGCGGTTGAACGCGGGGTTACATTCTTCGATACCGCTGAAATCTACGGGCCATTTACGAACGAGGAACTCGTGGGCGCGGCACTGGCGCCATTCCGCGGCCAGGTGGTGATTGCCACCAAATTCGGGTTCAAAATTGATTCGAGCACCGGCAAACAGGCCGGGCTGGACAGTCGGCCGGAGCACATCAAGAAAGTTGCCGAGGCTTCGCTCAAGCGGCTGAAAAGCGATGTCATCGACTTGTTCTATCAGCATCGCGTTGACCCCAACGTGCCGATCGAAGACGTGGCGGGAGCGGTGAAAGAGCTGATTCAGGCAGGCAAGGTGAAGCACTTCGGACTTTCTGAAGCCGGGGTCAAGACGATCCGTCGCGCGCACAAGGTTCAGCCAGTGACCGCCCTGCAGAGCGAGTACTCGCTGTTTTGGAGAGAGCCGGAAGCGGAATTAATCCCGACGCTGGAAGAGCTCGGAATTGGATTCGTTCCATTCAGCCCTCTGGGTAAAGGCTTCCTCACCGGGAAGATCAGCGCCGAAACGAAGTTCGATAAAAGCGATTTTCGCAACATCGTGCCTCGCTTTACGCCGGAAAACCGCAAGGCGAATCAGGCGTTAGTGGATCTAATTGGCAGATTTGCGCAGAAGAAGAAAGCGACGCCGGCGCAGATTGCGCTGGCTTGGCTGCTGGCGCAGAAACCGTGGATCGTGCCGATTCCGGGCACGACCAAGTTACATCGGCTCGAAGAAAACATCGGAGCGGTCAACGTTCAACTTTCGCCTGAGGATCTTCGCGAACTGGACATGGCAGCCTCAAAAATAGCGGTGCAAGGTGCGCGATATCCCGAAGAGCTGCAGAAGTTGGTGGGGCGATGAAAGCAAAGTCAATGTACGAGGCGAAAGCTTACTCCGCCGCCGGTGCGACATCGCCGCTGGTCCCCACCAAGATCCCGAGACGCGACCCAACCGAAAACGACGTGCAGATCGAAATTCTGTTCTGCGGAATATGCCACTCCGATCTTCACTCGGTCCGCAATGAGTGGAGCGAATTCATGCCCACCGTGTACCCGATTGTTCCGGGCCATGAAATTGTCGGCCGCGTGACCAAGGTTGGCTCTGCCGTCACCAAGTTCAAGCCCGGCGACCTCGCGGCGGTTGGCTGCATGGTTGACTCAGACGGCACATGTCCCGAATGCCGGGCTGGACTGGAGCAGTTCTGCCCGAACATGGTCCTGACCTTTAATTCGCCGGACAGGCACCTCGGAAACGTAACCTATGGCGGTTACTCCGAGAGCATCGTCGTCGATCAGCGATTCGTTCTGCGCGTCCCCGCGAACCTCAAGGCTGCGGGAGCTGCGCCTCTTCTCTGTGCCGGAATTACAACATACTCGCCCTTGCATCGCGCGGGTGTCACGAAGGGCAAGAAAGTTGGCATCATCGGTCTCGGCGGGTTGGGCCATATGGGCGTGAAATTTGCGCATGCGTTCGGCGCCCACGTTGTGGTCTTCACGACTTCGCCGAGGAAAAAGGAAGACGCTCTTCGCCTTGGAGCGGACGAGGTCGTCATCTCACGCAATGCCGACGAAATGCAAAAGCACGCCGAGAGCTTCGACTTCATCCTCGACACTGTCTCCGCTGCACATGACGTTAATGCGTACATCCAACTGCTGCGCCGGGACGGCAACCTTACTATTGTCGGAGCGCCGCCGTCGCCACTCGCCGTCACTGCCTTCAGCTTGATCATGCGGCGGCGCAGTTTTTCAGGCTCGAGCATCGGCGGCGTCGCCGAAACTCAGGAGATGCTCGATTTCTGTGGGAAGCACAACATCACCGCCGATGTCGAAGTCATCCCGATCCAAAAGGTCAACGAAGCTTACGAGAGATTGCTCAAGTCGGACGTGAAGTACCGCTTCTCCATCGATATGGCTTCGCTAAAAAGTGAGCGACACGATTGACCAGGAATCGAACATGAAGAAACTGCTTTCGTTCGGCGTATCGTGTTTGTTCATCGCCATGACCGCAACGACGCTCGCTGGCAGCCAGGATCGAGACGGCATCCGGGACCGCTTCGTCGGAGCTTGGCGGCTGGCCTCGCTCGAACAGGATGGCGCAGACGGGAAGATTCATAAGTCCGACTCTACCGGATTGCTGGTCTTCACACGCGACGGCCACATGTCAGTCCAAGTGATGGAACGCAACCCGCATGTTCAAGCTCCAGCCGGGCCTGAGCAGTATTCACAAGGCGGGTATGAGGCTTCTTTTGGGACATATCAAATCGAGGAAAGCGCTCACACTTTTACTTTTCACGTCGAGGGCGCGCTGGTGCGGACACTGATCGGTAAAGACCAGCCACGAGCCTTCGAGTTCTCGGGCAAACAGCTTATCGTGAAGTCAACTCGCCCGGATGAACGCTGGAGAGTTGTCTGGGAACATTACTAGCCGCGTCGGCACGGTGTCAGCATGAAAAATCCCTCACAGTCTCGCATCAACGAACGGAAACTGGCGATGTCGGACGCATCAAATCAAACGCTCCTTGAGGCTCTGCTGGACTCCTGGGACCGCAACAACACTATCCTTGTCAACCTGCTCCGCGCCCTTCCCGATGGCGGGCTGGAGGCCAGGGCAATGGAGCGCAGTCCATCCATCGCGGAGCTGTTCACACACATCCACTATGTGCGACTTGTGTTTGTCTCGGAGGACGCCCCCGAGTTCGCTAGAAAACTGCCCGAAACGGAGTGGAGGGCCGAGCGCGACCCCGACCGCATTGCGGCCATGCTGAACAACAGCGCCGAGGCGGTGCGGGAAGCGGTCAAAGGCAGGGTGGACGCGGGCCGCGACATGGACCTTCACTACGACCATCCGATTCTCCTGCTCCAACACATGATCTGGCACGAGGGTTACCATCACGGTCAGATCAAGCTGGCACTCAAGTTGACGGGCCGCCCGATGACTGATGACGAAGCCGGTCCGGTCACTTGGAGCGTTTGGATGAACAAGACATCGAAGTGAGTTTATTCAGCGATCAATCAGGGAAGTCAGAAAATGGAAATCAAAAGAGTTGGCACGCAACCTTCAACCAAGGGACCGGCAGACTGGTTCACCGGAACCGTACGAATTGATCCGCTGTTTCAAGCGTCTGATCCGGCGCTGGTTCAAGGCGCCAGCGTCACATTCGAGCCAGGCGCGCGAACTGCCTGGCACACGCATCCCCTGGGCCAGACTCTCATCGTTACGGCTGGCTGCGGACGGGCACAGCGCTGGGGCGGGCCGATCGAGGAAATTCATCCCGGCGATGTGGTCTGGTTCTCGCCCGGCGAGAAGCATTGGCATGGGGCGACGCCAACGACAGCCATGACGCACATCGCCATTCAGGAAAAGAAAGACGGCAAGGTAGTCGACTGGATGGAGCACGTCAGCGACGAACAATACCGCGCCGAGAAATAAAGGAGATTTCGATGAGCAATAAGCCAACGCCGAAGGATGCGTTAAAAGACCGCCTTTCGCGATCTCGCGAAATTACGATCACCGTTACGGGCAGAAAGTCAGGACGAGCCATCTCAAACCCAGTCTGGTTTGCGTTGGATGACGACAAACTTTACCTCCTGCCGGTGCAGGGGTCAGATACGCAGTGGTACAAGAACGTGCTCAAGAACCCGATGATTCGGATTAAGGCGGGAAGCACCGAGGCAGAATTTAAGGCCACTCCCGTCACCGACGCCAAACAGGTGGCATCCGTGGTAGATAAATTTCGTGAGAAGTACGGAGCCAGCGACGTGAAGAAGTACTATTCAAAGTTCGATGTAGCCGTTGTCGGACAGATGAAATGAGCGCGACTATGACTCACGTCCGCACCGACTTCACGTCCGTCCGCGAGAAGTCCTGGCCTTTAAACAAAAGCGGCTCTCCTTTGGATTTGGCCAGCGCGTAGGAGAAGCAATCGCCAAAATTCAATTTGGCGGGATGGCCGCTGGTCTTCCCGAAATCGCGATAGGCCTGGCGTGCTATTCGAGCTTGCGCTTCGGTGACCGGCTCAATTGCAATTTGCGCCGCCTCGATCAATTCATCAAAGCGGCGGCTGGCAATTGGATCTTTGCTGCCATCAATCACTGCCCCGGCTTCCACATAACTCACGGCCGAAATACGAGGCTGCGCGGCACGCTCAATGATTCTGGCGAACTCAGGCGCTTCTGCTTCGAAGCGGAGAATGGCGATTAGGGCCGAAGTGTCCAGAATCATTTCGGCAGGCCTCTCTCGTCATAGAGAAGGTCGCCATGCTCGGCTGAGCGATACGGTTCCTTCAGACGCGTCGCGCAGTCCCGGCCGATCTCGAGCAGTCGGTCGGAGAGCTTGGCAGCGTGTTTGTCCTGTACCCTTTTAAGGCGTTCGCGCACCGCTTCGGTGACAGCTTCGGTTAAGCTCTCTCCGGTGAGCCGGGCCAGTCGTTGGGCGAGCTTATGGGCGTCTTTGTTTTTGATGTTCAGGCTCATGTTTGGTAGACAGTCTACCTCATAAGTCTACCATTCTACCACAATGAAAACACGCGCAAGAATATAGCCAGGCTGCGTCAAGAGGCTGAAACTTGGGCCTGACCTCGAGACACGGCTCCCAACGTTCATTGACGGGGTGGTGTACAGCGACGGCAAAAGTGCTACACCCCTTGAGCCCCTCGAAAATTCTGGGAAACGCAACAGGTTCTAACACTCAGACGCGGAAGCTGGAGAGTAGGCGCTCAGTATCTTCATGAATCTATGTCTTCGTCGCACATGTTGTTCCATTTGTGGAACACAACTCAAGATCATCTGACGTTCTTGGGTAAGTAGGTCACAATTCCATTACTTACTCGCCCTGTCTCCAGGAATCCACTTCGCGCAAAGTGCCGTCCGCGATTTCTGACTTTGCGATCCGCCGGAGAAGTCCGCTCCCGAGGAAGCGGAGCAGTATGGACTGGCGAATCGCCAAGCTTATCGAATCTATCGACAGCCACACCGGAAGGGTCGATTGGAGCCTGGAACGTGCTTGCCGAGAACTCGGACTGGACATCTCCCCTGCGTATGCTGCGCAACTCTTCAGGCGTTATACCGGATTGGGTGTGAGGGAGTACGCCAAGAAGCGACGTTTGCAGCAGGCAATGCAGCGCTTAACCACGACCGAAATTCAGATAAAAGTAATTGCAGATCAGTTGGGATACAAACAAGCATCTGACTTCACTCGGTTCGTTAGAGAGCAGCATCATGTGAACCCAATGAAATTGCGGAAAGGGGCCCGGCTGGGTAACGTTTGGATTTGGGCCTCGGTCTGAGGGTCCGCCTTTTCATATTCCCAGATCAACTGAATTCCCAAAAAAGCAGAAAATGCATGTCGATTCTTAGAAAATGCATGTTATTTTTTCTTGACCAACTCCCTCTGCGAGCACACGATACCGCCATGATGAAACCTGAGCACATCACCCGCCAGCAGTAGAGACCCCTAACACACCAGAAATCGAGACTGCTGCCGTCGTGTCTTGTGCAACCGTACTGGTAACTCGCCAGTGTCGGCACGGAAGCAGAACAACCAAGAGTTAGACAGGTATTGGTGTGCGCGAATCGTACTCCGTGCTGTCGTCGGCTCGACCTGACTTTCAGCCCGAAGACACTGAGAGTTAAGACAGAAATGCGGAAAGTCACCAGATGGAATGCTCAATCTCCGCATGACCGCGCCTCAAGCGCGGCCTGACATTCACCAACAGTTACGCCAAAGCAGATAAAGGAGCGAATCATGAAAAACCGAAGTTACGTAGTTGGATGGTTATTCCTAACCCTCGCCAGCCTCGGCTGGGGGCAAACACCACCATGCAACACGAGCACTCACTGGTGCGGACCGTACCCCCTGACTGGGTCCGCAGACCTGAACAACCTTGCGTTCTTTACGACAGATAAGTCATCGCAGAACCAGAATTCGTGGGGCATGACCGCGAACGATCTCCTCGTCACTAACCAAACACCCATCCCCGACGTTGTGCCGAACGGCGGTATAGGGCAGGACCAATACCTCGAAGCTGCGAGCAAGTACGTACAGGCCTACGAGAGAAGTACGGCAGGGCTCCCAGTCTTCTCGAAGACAAAGGAGGGTACCCCCTGCGCCGCAGCCCGCCAGCTTCCTCTGGGCACAGAACCTAACGAACGACTGCGGCCGCGGAAAGTATCTTCAAGCGGATATCACTGCGGCCCACGATCCCGGCAACTCGGTCTGGGTCATCACCACCACGAGCAACATTCTGGACCAAAACAATAACAATACTGACAGCTTTGTGTGCATTGCCGTAAGCCTGGGGGAAGACCTGGAAAATGCTAACGGCGGGTTTCAGAGCATATGGAACGGATACGCGTTCGATCTCAGCAGCCTTTTGCCCACGCACAACAACATCCCCGATATTGCCGACTATGCACGCTTCGGCACGTTTGGAGGACCGACCAATGGCTCCTACTACATCACCTTCGATCTCATCAACCAGAATCCGCCAACAGGCTCATACGGGCTTGAGGGCTTCGGAGTTTGCCAAATTCCCCAGGCGCAGCTCCAGGGCGGTGGCACCAACTCGCCCACTGCTACTTGCTATCGCTACGTAGTTCCCGCGTCGCAGTTGACCAGTCACCCGAGCCTAATCCACACTCTGCTCCCAGCAGATGCGGACTCCAACTCGTTTCCCTCCAATACAGCGGGGGAGTACTTCCTCGCAACCGAAAACCCCAACCCAAACAACGGCGACACCTCCGAATACCTGGCCTTCTGGACCTGGAACATGATCACACACTTGGACGCCGAGGTTGACATTAACGTGGGAAGTTCGTACGTGTTTACGCCGGGCTGCTACAATCAGGGCGGCAACCTCGAAAACACTTTCTGCGCACCTCAGAAGGATTCGCCCGTGGACGTAGACGGGCTGGGCGACCGCCTGATGAGCAGACTGGCCTACCGGAATCTGCCGAATGACTGCAGCACCCCGCGCAATCCCTGCGGCGAGCTGCTGGCTGTCACTCAGACCATTGCGGTTAGCCCGAATAATCCCTTCGGTCAGACTCAAGTTCGGTACTACACTCTGGACAGCCTGACGGCATCCACCCCGACCATCGAGTATGAGGGCCAGATCTCCGACAGTTCGCTGTACTACTACATACCCAGCAACGCCATCGACAAATACGGCGACGTGGGGTACACGTTTACCGGCAGCGACTCCAGCGCCTACCCGCACCTTTATCTGGACACGTTGAATTCGTCGGGAGGAGCGGGAACTATAACGGTCGTTCCAAGCCTGACCTTTGATGGCTCGGAGAACTGCGCCTATAATTCGCAGACATGCCCCGACGGTGACGACGGAAATGAATTCTGGGGTGAGTACGTCAGCACGACGATCGATCCCAGCGACGATGCGACCTTCTGGAGCGTCGGCGAATACTTTAAGAACGGGGATCAAAACGGCTGCACGGGCGGGAATAGCTATCAAGGATGCAGCTGGTACACGCGCATTTTCAGCTGCACAAAGGGAGGCACGAGTTGCCCATAAAGGGCTGAACCTACCGGGAGGGGAAGGGCGACTAAGGCCGAAGCCGAGGAGCTTGAGACTTACTGGCGTGGTAGCGCTGTCCCTTCCCCGGCCCTCAGCCCGGTGTTCTAAGGCACAATGCGGTAGACCTGGCCCAGGTTATATTTTCCCCCCCGAAAATGACGCGCCGTAAAGGCGACCATCAAGCCCGTAAGTGACCATCCCAGGCAGGGCGTCCAGAGGAAACTTGTAGATCAGCTGCTCAGCCCATGCTCCTCGTTGGTGAACGAGCCGAAATATGCCACCGGGGTAATGGGAGAGTCCAGAGGCAGTGCCATATAGGTTCCCTGAGGCGTCAAAGGCAACTCCCTCGGTATCGTCGGCGATGCCGTTGAAGTTGCGCCCGTTGAAATTGTAGATGATTGTCTCCTTCCAGCTACCCCGCTCAAGCTCATAAATGACCCCACAACCGGGGCCACCGCACGAATACTTGCCTCCGTCCTGGGTCGAGCCATATAGATTGCCTTCCTTGTCCAAGATCAGCAGACCAGATGGCTCATAACCCTGTGGCACCTGCGTAAACGCGTGCAGTATCGTTTCCCTCCACGGCCCACGCTTCGTGGGCTGCAACTCGAACACCACGCCCCCGTTTACCGGGCCTCCGCCGATAGTGGTCCCGTACAAATTGCCATTTGCATCGAACATCAGAGGGCTGTCTGGAGTGTTCCCGTCCGGACCGTGAAAGCTGTACAGAACTTTCTCCTTCCATGGAACGGTCTCCCCACGAATAAGCTCGAATGCGACCCCGTCGGCCCCGTCGCCTCCCTCGGCAGCCGCACCGTAGAGGTTCCCCGAAGCATCCAGGATCAAAGCATTGTAGAGATAGCCTCCATTGGCCCGATCATCGAAACGCCGAAGGATGGTCTCAGACCATGTGCCATTTCGCCCCCGGCTCAACCGATAAACCGTGCCGCAGTAATGGCTGGTCCCATTGAAGCATTTTCCCAGCCCACCTCCCAACCCTGTCGTCCCATACAAGTTCCCAGCGGCATCCGAAACCAAACCAGAGTACGGCTGCGCACCGTCGCGGTCTCCCGCAAATGCATGAATGACAGTTTCGCTCCAGGTGCCATTCTTGTTCGGCTTAGCTCGAACACAGTGCCAGCCCATACTTGCCCCCGAAAAAGGTAGTGCCATAGAGGTTGGCCTTGTCAAAGACCAGCGGCGAATAGGTCGGGTACTTGCCGTCTTTGCCGCCCTTGAAGCTGTAGAGAACTTCCTTCTTCGCGCCAGCCCAGACACCCGGCGCCAACGCCAGAGCCATCGCCGAGAGCCGACAAAACCACTATTGTTTTTGAGTAGGATTTCCACTGCATGGTCGTTACCTCACTTCAGAAGCATAGCCGGGGAAAAAGCAGAGGGGGACTTCAAGCCAAATCCGCGCCAGCGGCCTAGAACTATACCACAAAATCGGGAGGTCTTGGGTACTTTATCTCTCCCGCCGAAACGCCAACCAATTGCGCAAGAGCTTGCCAGTGCCGTGGATGAGGGCGGTAGCCCTCGCGAATGCGGCCAGCGTACCAGCGTGAAACCCCAATCTGGGATCGAATGGCAGACGTGGAGGTTTCCGCGAGGAGCGGCTGAATCTGTTCGGAAAACACTTCACTCGTCTCTGCAAGCTGGTTGCAGATGGTTACACCGTGACGGAAGAAGGGATTTTGTACGCCGACGATCTTCCCGCGCAAGATCGTAAAGTGCTGGAAACGTACGTCCATACCGAGATTTCCGACGTGGCATCATTTCCGCCACGATTCCCGTTGTACTCTCGCTCTGAGTTCATGAAACGAGTCTTTAGGCCAGCCATCAAGCGCGATGGCGCTTTGCTCTGTGGCTTGAATCTCCCCTTCGATTTGTCAAGGTTGGCGCTGAAGTGGACCAGAGGTGACGATGATGAGTGGTCGTTCATCATGCAGCAATATACAGATGGGACGGAGAACAAGAATTATCCTCGCATTCTCATCAATCCCTTAGATAGTAAGAAAGCGTTCATCAAACTGGCACCACCGTGGAAGCCGGACGAATGGAAAGCCGGTAAGACTCATTTCCTAGACCTGCGCACACTCGCGTGGGCACTGTTCAACAAATCGTTTTCGCTCAAGAAGCTCTGCGAACAATTAGAAACTGAACATCAGAAGCTGGACCATGATCCCACAGGCGAAGTCACTGCTGGGGAAATTGAGTACGCGAGGCAAGACGTTCGCTGCACGGTAGATGTCCTAAATGCGTTGAAACGGAACTTCGATGAACATCCGATTAGCCTGAAACCCTATAGTGCGTTCTCTCCCGCGAGTGTCGCGAAGAGTTATCTAGAGGAAATGGGAATCACGCGCCCGACCGAGAAGTTCAAGATTCCTGCTGGAATTCTCGGTATCGCAATGCAGAGCTACTATGGCGGACGGTGTGAAACCCGAATACGTTGCGTCGAGGTTCCCGTTGCCCCCCTAGACTTCACGAGTGAATACCCCAGCTGCTGTGCTCTCTTGGGGCTGTTCGATGTGCTGACGGCGAACAAGATCACCTTCGATGACGACATAGAGGAAGTACAGAGCTTCCTTAAACGCATGACCTTGGAACGATGCTTTAGGCCCGCGATGTGGGAAGATTGCCGGTTCTTTGCTCTGGTGAAACCCGATAATGACATTCTGCCGGTCCGAACGATGTATGACGGGGTTACCCAGAATATTGGTAACAACTACCTCAAGTCTGAAACTCCGATGTGGTTTGCTGGTCCCGACCTGATTGCGTCCGTGGTCCGAACTGGTAAGTTGCCTCATGTTATACGGGCGATTCGCATGGTACCGCACGGCAAGCAAGCTGGAATGAAGACTGTGAACCTTCGGAAAAGCATGGTTCAGATCGATCCTTGTAAGGATGATCTCTTCCGCAAGATAATCGAGCAACGCAAGCTGCACAAGGCCGACAAAGCTCTCTCCTATTGGCTCAAGATTCTTGCTAATTCGATTTACGGATTCTTTGTTGAATTGAATCCCGACATTGGACTAGGAATGTTCCCGTCAATGTGTTCTCGGGCGAGAAGGAGTTTCTCGACTCGTCGAACGTAATCGAGAACCCCGGACCGTGGTTTTTCCCGCCGTTAGCTTCGCTCATCACCGCCGGTGGACGGCTACTTCTAGCTATGACAGAGGCATGTGTAGAGGAGAAGCAAGGAACTTATCTATTCTGCGATACAGATTCCCTTGCAGTCGTGGCGTCTGAGCACGGCGGACCGCTCCGCATTCCAGGCAGCGGGGGCCTTAGGATTCTATCGTGGAAGGACGTGCAGGCTATTGTTGACAAGTTCGCCGACCTGAATCCGTACGACCGCAAGATTGTCAAAGGCTCGATTCTGAACCTGGTGGATGCGAACTATGTGGACTCGGACCCCAACAATCCTCAGCGCCAGGTGTTTGGCTACAGCATCGCGGCCAAACGTTACTCCCTGTACGAAAAAATTGGTAAGGAGAACATCAAGATCATTGATCCCAAAGCGCATGGCATTGGCTTCCTGTATCCACCCAAAGATTCGCCGAAGGGTTGGGAAGAGGACGTGCCGAAATGGACTTATGAACTGTGGGACTACATTGTGCGAGGTGCTTTAAAGCTTAAACGCAAGGCACCGACCTGGCTTGATATCCCACAAATGATGCGCCTTACCATCACAACTTACAACGTCCTAGAGATGCTCGGCGAATGGAAAAGCGCACGACCCTACAACTTTCTTCTCTTGCCAATGGTAGATCCAACGTTTGGCTATGCGTTTGATAGACGGGCAAACGAAAAGGTTTTGCTGATCGCCCCGTTTTCGTCCAAACAAGAGCGCTGGTTTGACATGGAATGCGTCAATGTTCATAACGACAAGATGTACAAAATGGTCAATTGCGCCAAGGAAAAGAATCCTGCCCACAACGTGGTGTTTCCTTCGCAATTCGCACGGCTCTTGATCGAATACCAGAAACATCCCGAAAACAAGAGTCTCGCGCCCGATGGCACGCCATGTGCAGCGGAGACACGTGGATTGTTGCAACGCGCCCATGTCGTTGCCGGTGGTCTTCGCTACGTTGGCAAAGAAACAGATCGCAAATGGGAAGAAGGTGATGACTTCAGCGTATTGGACTTTAAGACGACCGAATACGGAAGAAGGAAGAAGGTCGTTTCTGACGCGCCTACAGCCGATGAAATCCGCAAGATTGGCATCCGACAAACGATGAACCTGACGAACATGAGTCAACACACCATAGAAAAGCTAGTTCGTGGTGAAGCCGTGAGAAGAGGGACGCGCGACCATGTACTCAAAGCGATTCAAGTCTACAAGTCAAAGATGGAAACCCCACAATCATCATCCCGACCCATGCTTCTGAAGCCGATTACGTGTCGTGCACGACCTGATGGGAAGAATCAGAACACGACAACATCAATCGTTAAGAAAGCAGCTTAGGAAATGCACGACCCCGAAAGGAAACGGTGAATACCATGCCCTACAAGAACCTAGAAGCTAAGAAACAATGGGAACGAGAACATCGCGAACAACGGAATGCAAGGCGCAGGAGGCGGCAGGTTGGTGCCCGAATAGAGGCTATTGCCCCAATATCAGCGCCCGACCCTAGATTTCAAAGAGGGGCGGCCTCTGTCTTGAGTACGGCAAGCAGCAGTGAGCTTGGGTTGGGCTATGTTGTGGCATTCCTTGTAGTTTTCTTCGTCGGGCTTGGTCTGGTAATGTACTTTGCCCGCGCAGGCAAACATACGGCCCAAATGCAAGGGTGATCGGAAAGCTGCGCCTTAACGACCCGAGCCCAGGAGTCTTATGCGCATCAGTACAGAATTAAAGCTTAGCGGAGGCGTAAGAATTGATTTCACAATTCAAACAGATTTCTTCGAACTGCGGGGTTGTCCATTCCATGATTTCCTCCTTGTTTCGATTTTTCAAATGCGTGTTTCTTGCAGCTGCCTTCAGTGTTGTCGCCGTGGATGCACGGGAAATTTTGTGGTGTTGAGCAAAACGCTGACGCTATCGTCTCCGTTGTTTACAGTGGCGATGTCAGGCCGTCCGTCGTGGTTAAAATCGGCCACGACCAACTGCCACGGGCCACCGCCGACACCGAACTTCCGGGGCTTCTGGAAGGTGCCGTCACCGTTCCCCAGTAGGACAGATACGCTGTTGCCAGCAAGAACGGCCAAGTCGAGCTTACCGTCCCCGTTGAAGTCCGCAGTCGCGATCCAGCCTGTGGCTCCGCCGGCCGGGTAACTCTTCGCCGGCAAAAAGGTGCCATCGCCCTTCCCGAGCAGGACTGTGACCTCGCTATTAGAGTTGCAAACCGCAACGTCCAGGTTGCCGTCCCCGTTGAAGTCCCCCAAAACCACCACCAATGGTTCCGTGCCGGCGGGGTAGGTTGCCGGATTCTGAAAGGTGCCGTCCCCGTTGCCCAGCAAAACGGCAACGTTGGCATTGCCGCCGGATAGGTTGCCGTTATTGGCCACCACCAGGTCTCGGATTCCATTGTGCCTCAAGTCCCCTACGGCAATGCCTTGCGGGCTGTCTCCGCCGCTGGGGTAGGTTGTGGGTTGGCCGAACTTCTTCTTACCCTGCCCAAGCATTACAAAAACGCTGTTGGGACCACCCCCGCTTCCGACAACGTCGGGAATCTTGTCCCCATTTACATCGACGACGACGAAGTAGTTTGGGTTTACGTTGTTTATTGCTTCGTAGGAACTGAAACTCCCTTTGCCGTCGCCGAAGTCGATAAACAGGTCGGAACCAAAGCCGTCCACCATCAAGGCGTCCAGCTTGCCATTTCGCTCGATGTCGGCCAGCACGACCCCTCCGGGGGCAGGTGGCCCGGGCCCGCGCTGCCACGACCCAAACCTGCCGTTGCCCTTTCCTAGTGCATAGCTGAGGTATGGATAGTAGCCCCCGTCAGGAGTCACTACCGCGATATCCGGAAATCCGTCGCCGTTCAGGTCGCCCGCTGCAATCGAAAGCGGCTCCTGAACTTCCGTTGGGAACGTGATTGCCTTGGCGAAGGAAAGCCGTGAACCCGCTGGGCTGGCGCTCTGCGCCGCAGCGTCGTCAGCGGAGAGAGTCCAGGCAGCCAGCACCACGACGCATGAAAAAGTAATCGTTAATCCCTTCAATGCCGAGCCTCCATACTTACTTGCGCTAGGCAGCCCTTTCCCGGTCAATACACGATAGTGAGCTGTCCCGCACACGTCAGCGTTGTGCCGCTTGGACAACTTGACGTGTTTTGGCCGAAATACTGGGGCACTCCCCCAGCAATAAATATACGCCCATCCGCTATGGTCGGCATCACGAATTTTACCGCCCCTGGCATCGAGCTGTTCAGCGAGCTGCTGTCCCACAGGTACTTCAGTTGGTTATTCGAATTCGGCATGGCCTGGTAGGCGTAGAGTACAGCTGGCCCACTGCCGGTATAACACGGTGGGCTTCCGCAGCCCGACCAGGAGATTTTCCCGAAAGCGCTCGTATCGAGCGCCCAAATTACTCCCGTAGAGGTATTGCTCTGGCTATTCCACGTTAGCGACGTGGTTCCTCCGGGGTAGTCGAAGGTATGCTGAGTGTCCGGAGTGTAAGGTGTCGTGTTGAAGGTGGATCCGTTGAAGGAAAAGGCCTGTAGCGGAAGTGGATTTGCAGAATTCCCGATGCCTGCCATATAGATGTAATTTCCGGTTGGCCAAAAGGCGGGGGCCCCCCGCAGGCCTACGTTGTTGCCGACGCCCTGCCCCGTGAAAAACGGGACTGCCTCAAAACACTGCACGATGTTTCCCTGGCCGCTTCCCGTGGAGCAGTCCAGGTTATATGGGTTCGACCATGAGGAGCAGTTCCCGTAACCGCAGCCGTCCAACCCCCCCCATTATTGTCGTGCTCGACGTAGAGCTGCTGTAGGCAATTACGTATAGCATTCCCTCCTTCCCGATGGAAACCAGCTCTGGGGATGTGGCGGAGTTGAGCAACACAACGCCACCCGTGCCCATGTCCATGTCGTTTGGCATCTTCGCGTCTCCGGTTCCGTTGGAGCACGAAGATTGCAAACAGACGAACTGATTGCTCTGGCCTCCGTTTAGCTGGAGAAAGTCGTTCGGCATGTAAAAGTCCCCGGGGGCGCCTGGCGACCCAGTTGAGAAGCTGCTGGGTATGAGCTTGAGGACGGCGTGATCAAAGCGGCCGCTGGTGTACGACCCCGTCTGGGTCCCGTTACCCGCGCTAAGGTAGACGTTTCCACTGGGGTCCAAGGCCGGAGCTGCTCCCCCCATCCAGATCCCGCCCTTGTATGGATTGCCGACGGGCTCTGATGTAAAGTTTCCGGCATAGCTGAAACTCCCGTTGCCGCTGTTGACCGCAGAGTAGTTCAACTGGAATTCTGCGACCCATCCGTTGTAGTCGCCAGCGGAATTTGAGTCGCCGAAGGATGCCCACGCAATATACACGCTGGCGACGCCATTCGATGTGGAGAGCGCCAAGCTCGCACGTTGCTTCTGCGCGAGGGCGACGAAGCTCGCGGGCAGCACGCTGCTTATGCTTTGGCTGCTAACGATCTCGTTGCCGGTCGTGGTATCGATGGCGTGAATCACGTGGTCGTAAGAAATTGGCGAGCTAATTTTGTGCGCGCTGACAACGTACATTATCGGGGGAGTGACGTTAACGTCGATGACCGGGGTGCTGGTTACCCCAACCTCGGGTACGAGATCAGTCCCGGGGTTTCCGTTCTGGGTCGGAAGGTCCATCCAGGGAATCGCAGTCTCGGCCGGACTCGTCCGGTCGAGCGTATGCTGCCAGCAAATATTTCCAGTGGAGGCGTTGATGGCGTACACGGTGTTGTTTTCGGTCGCAACGAAGACGACGTTCGCGTTGCCCGTGCAGCTGCCGTTGCTCCCCACATTGCCGTTGCTGTCTCCTAAGGCGTGGATATAGAGCGGCTGGGTGTAGATCAAACCGTCGAGGCCAGTGACGGTTATGGCTTGAAACGTGTGGCTGCTGAAGTATCCTGGCGTGATCGTGCTTTCGTTAGGGTTGACTCCGTCGCGGCGGTTGTTGTTGTGGTAGGTCCACATGCACGGCGTGCCGCTGCAGAATGATTGGGTTAGGGATATGGTGGTTCCCTGTGCGGACGCGCGACGGCGAAGTCCGAATAGGAGAACTAAGCACACTACCAGGAGAGCTAGAGCCGATAGCTTTAAGAGAACTTTCATGACTCCTCCTTCGCGGTTTTGCTATTGGGGCGCGCCCCGCCGGGGTGGTCGGAACATCGAGGAACGCCCCTCTGGGTGTAATGGTTCTGAAGGTCAGGCTGTTTCCATGACACGGTCGTTATCATTACGGGGGGCTGTGGATTTTTCTTTGATCTCCGGCGTTCGGTTTTCGTGACAAACGTCCCGCAGTTTGTGGCGGGAGGGAGGTCCGTTCAATCTCGTAAAATCAATTGCCTCGTGGAACTGCTGCGATTTTCGTTTCACTAGCCTTCCGCGTGTCCAATCCGTTTCACAGCTACGCAAAACTAGGATCTGGTTCGGTTTTCAGAACAACCGGCAAACAGGGAAGATAGGGGTGTAGCACTTTTGCCGTCGCTGTACACCACCCCCAACGTTCATTGACTTGCTGGTGTCCCCGACGTAATATTCGCGCAAATGATCGGCGAAACTATCTCGCATTACCGCATCGTCCAGAAGCTTGGGCGCGGCGGCATGGGCGAGGTCTACTTGGCTGAGGACAAGCACCTCGGCCGCAAGGTAGCGATTAAGTTTCTTCCAGCGGAAGTCGCTACCAATCAGAATGCCAGGCAACGCCTGCTAAGAGAGGCCCAGACCGCAGCCACTCTCGATCACCCAAACATATGCGCCATCTATGAGGTGGGCCAGGAGGGCAGCTACAGCTTCATCGTCCTTCAGTACATCGAAGGCGAGACTTTGGCTGCGAGGCTCAAGCGCCAGCTCCCGGATTTGCGTGAGGCCCTTGCGATCGTGGCACAGGTTGCTGACGCGTTGAATGAAGCCCACTCACGCGGCATCATTCATCGGGACATCAAACCGGAAAACATCATGATCACAACACGCGGGCAGGTTAAAGTCCTCGATTTTGGCCTGGCAAAGACGGTGCGCGATCCCGGCCTGGTCGAACCTGACGCGGAAACTGGAACCCTGTTGAGCATCCCGGGAATGATGATCGGCACTGTGCCATATATGTCGCCGGAGCAGGTGCGCGGCGAGGAACTGGATTGTCGCAGCGATATCTTCAGCTTCGGCATCGTGCTCTATGAACTGCTGAGCGGGCGCCGCCCTTTTGAAGCCAAAAGTACGGCAGAGGTTATCTCCGCGATCCTGACCAGGGAACCGCCGGCCATCAGCCGTTCCAGCCTGGCCCATACAGGCAGCGCCGAAGAGCGACTGATACGAAAATGCCTGGAAAAGGACCCGGCGCAGCGCTACCAAACCATGGGCGATTTGATTTCCGATCTGGGGCAAATTCGCCGCGAGTATGATAGCGGCCAGGTCAGCGTGCCAGCCGATGCCTCGCCGGTAAAACCGAAAGAAACAATCGCAGATGGCGGATGGCGCAGACTTCGCATTTCAAAGCCCGCGTTAATTCTGATGGCCGTTGCGCTAGTGGTAGCCGCAGCCGTTTACCTCTCATCATTTCGGACCCCAAAGCCAACAACCGCGTCGGGCGTCAAGTCCGCCAATCCCGCGGCCTACGACGACTACGTGCGCGGCAAGGTGAAAGTCAGCAGCGAGAATTCTGAGAGTAATGAAGCTGCGATCAAACTGTTCCAGGGGGCCATCGCGGCTGATCCGAGCTTCGCGGCCGCCTATGCCGAACTAGCGCGCGCTTACGCCATAAAAGCGCGCCTCTTCGCGCCCGGCCCCGACAAGAAAAAGTTGAATGAGGAAGCTGAAGTCGATGTGGATAAAGCGCTCGCGCTCGATCCCAATCTCCCCGAGGGTTATTTTGCCCGTGGTCTAATCTTGTGGACGCCCTACAAGCGCTTCCCTCACGAACAGGCAGTTTACGCCTACAAGCGGGCAATCGAACTGAACCCCAATTTCGATGAGGCGCATCATCAACTGGGATACGTCTATCTCCACATTGGCTTGCTCGACCAAGGCCAGCGAGAGCTTGAAACGGCTTTAGCGATCAATCCCGCCAACACTCTCGCGAGATTTCGCCTGGGCCAAATCGAGATGTGCCGGGCTAAGTACGAGGAAGCCTTTCAGATCTTCGATAGTACCCCGCTCGAAAAAAATCCTATCGTCGCTGCCTACAAAGCCAACTCTTTATTCCGGCTGGGCCGGACTGAAGAAGCGTCGGCGTTAATTGAGCAGATACTGAAAGACTATCCCAAAGACGAGGGGGGACAGGTCATAAGCGTGAAAGCCATGATGCTGGCCAAGGCTGGCAAGCAACGAGAAGCGGAAGCCGCCATCCAGCACGCGATTGATATCGGCCGTGGATATATTCACTTTCACCACACGTCTTATAACATTGCTTCTGCCTATGCGCTGATGCACCAGCCGGACCCAGCCCTCAAATGGTTGCAAGTAACCGCAGAGGAGGGCTTCCCGAACTACCCCCTGTTCGAAGGCGACGCTAATCTGGACAATCTGAGAAAGGATCCCCGTTTTATTGCATTTATGGCGAATCAGAAGCAACAGTGGGAACATTACAATGCTACGCTGTAATCCACTTGGGGCGGGGGAGTGAACATCCAACAATTCAATTCGATCGTGCTACAATTCGCCGTTGGAAAATAGCACGATTTGCGAGCCGACATACCTTCACGCCTGATAGCAACTGACCTTCGTAAGGCTCATTCCATCGCTACAGTGTTTCGCGGCATCCGCTCTTCTTTTTTTCTGCTGGCGATTCTTTCGACCTTCGCATTCGGACAGCAAACTGTTCCATCCCTTTCGCGTCCGGTGCGTCCGTGGGAATTCTTGTCGGCGGTGGGAATGCGAGCCGGGATGTTCGGCAATGAAGCTGGAACCTTCGAAGCCTGGGTGTACCCGCTGAAAATCCTGCGCGATTTTCACCTCGTGTTTCATATTGAGGGCCGCGCGATCCCGGCGGAATCGCTGGCGCGCACGGTTTCTGTCCAACCGGAAGCGTGTTCTATCCTTTATGCAGGCGATTCATTCCAGGTGCGCGAAATTTTTTTCGTGCCTGTGCATGAACCGGGCGCGGTCGTGCTGATTGAAATCGAAACCGCGCATCCGCTCGAGATTGAGGCCGTCTTTCAGCGCGATTTCCAGCTGGAATGGCCGGCAGGACTTGGCGGAACATATCTCAATTGGGAGCCAAACCTTCACGCATTTGTGTTTGGAGAAGAACAAAAGAAATTTGCGGCGCTGGTGGGTTCGCCCACGGCTACACTTTCGAGCGAAGAGTACTCTACCAATTATTCATCATCGTCGCAGAACTCGTTTTTGCTGGGTCCAACGGTTAAGGGTAAAGAGACGAAAATTGTCGTGATTGCCGGATCAGTCAACCGGGCGAGCGAAGCTGAAGACACATACCATCGGCTCAGCACAACGTATGCCGAATTGCGGCGCGGTTCCTCCGATTATTACAAGCAGTATCTGAATGAAACCGTAAACCTCGCACTGCCCGACGCGCAATTGCAGCAGGCGTACGATTGGGCCCGCGTCAGCATGATTCAAGGCATGGTCAGCAATCCGTACTTAGGCTCAGGGCTCATTGCTGGTTATCGAACTTCGGGTGAGAGCGCGCGTCCGGGCTTTGCGTGGTTTTTTGGCCGCGACGCGGAATGGACATCATTTGCACTGGATGCCGAAGGCGACTTTACGGATACGCGTACCGCGCTCGATTTTCTCAGTCACTACCAGCGCGCCGACGGCAGGATTCCGCATGAGATCGCGCAATCCGCAACGCTCGTTCCCTGGTTCACTGACTATCCGTATCCGTACGCGTCAGTCGATGCCACGCCGCTCTACATCGTGGCGTGGATGAGTATGTTCGCAAAAGCGGCGACGTCGGTTTTGCCCGTGAAAAATGGGACGAGCTTGTGGAAGGCGTATCAATTCCTTAAATCCACATACAGCGCACAAGGCCTGCCGCAAAATTTCGGCTTCGGTCACGGCTGGATCGAGGGTGGCCCACTCTTACCGGTACAAACTGAGTTATACCAAAGCGCGCTTGGCGCTGAAGGCCTGCGTGCGCTTTCAAATCTCGCGCATCTGACCGGCAAAGACGATGTTAGCCAGAAATTGACTGAGGAATTCGCTCACCAGAAACAGTTGGTCGAACAGGCTTTCTGGTCACCGGCAAGAAAATGTTTACGCCTACGCTCTCGACCCAAACGGTCAACGCATCGAGACGACCAGTGTGCTCGCCACGGTTCCGCTCTGGTTCGGTTTGCTCGACGAAGATAAGGCTGGCCAAACGCTCGATCAACTTGCCGACGCTGACCAGCAGACCGACTGGGGCATGCGAATCATCTCGTCGCAGAATCCGCTATACAATCCCGATGGCTATCACTACGGTTCGGTGTGGCCGCTGTTTACGGGATGGGCCGCGGTCGGCGAATATCGCTACCATCGTGCGCGTCCGCTTTTGCGAACCTGCGCTCAAACGCATTGTTGGCACTTGACGGAGCATTGGGCCACGTCACTGAAGTTCTCTCCGGCGATTTTTATCAGCCTCTATCGACCAGCTCTCCGCACCAGATATGGTCCGCCGCTATGGTTGTCAGCCCATTGCTGCGCGGGTTGTTCGGCCTAGAAGCTGACGCGACGACGCATCAACTGCGCTTTGCTCCGCATGTCCCGGCGGAATGGAATTCGTTCGAGGTGCATAACATTCGAGTGGCTGGCGACACGATTGATCTTAAATATAAGAGGACCGACGACGGCATCACTGTGGAAATCCAGCGTACTGGCTCCGGCGATTGCATGTTGGAATTTGCACCTGCTGTCAGCCTGCGCGCCGAGATCGCGGGCGCTGAAATTAATGGACGTCGCATTGCCGTGCGCATGGACCGCAACCGTGAAGATCAGCATGTTTCGCTGCACTTCCCAATCAATGCCGGATCGAGCACGCTGCACATCCGCTTGCGCAACGATTTTAGCTATAGCGTTATCTCGAATCTTCCGCCGCTCGGTGAACGCAGCCAGGGATTGCGTGTGATCTCCGAGTCATGGGGTTCTAAAAATGAAAGCTTAACCTTGGACGTGTCAGGCGTACCGGCCAAGTCATACGACTTCATTTTTCGAGATTCGAATCAGATCGCAAAGGTCGAAGGCGCCAAGCTCATCACAGAAAACAACGGCGAGAAGCGAATGCGTGTGCAGTTGCCCGGAAACGGTTCTTCCTACGTCCACGGAAAGATTCTCATTCACTTCACGCCCAATCGCAAGACCACGCCGAACATTCACTGATCCAGATGTCGACAGTGGTGTCACATCGCTGTGACTCCGACACTGCACTTTTTGTCATCCCGCACCGGTTGTCATCCCGAGCAACGCAAGGGGATCTAGGTTCTCGCCGTAGCACAGGGGAAACCCAGATTCCTCGTCGCTTCGCTCCTCGGAATGACAACCTGGATTTCTTAATTTAAGAGTGTTTTTGGTCTCAAGACCGTGGCTGAGCTAAACTCTTACCGGTGTTCGCAGCCGACTCGCGCGGTACCTCAGGAGGAAGCTTCTATGTTCCATAAATTCGCGGCTTTATTTTTTCTAATTATTAGTCTGCCTCTTTCGCTTCATTCCCAAACACAGCCAGTCGATTCCGAAGGCCACCAGTGGTGGCAGCACGCAGTGTTTTACGAAATCTATCCGCGCAGTTTTATGGACAGCAATGGCGACGGCATCGGGGACCTGAACGGCATCGAATCGAAAATGGATTACCTGAAGAGTCTCGGCGTCGACGCCATCTGGCTCACGCCCTGTTATCCCTCTCCGCAGGTCGACTTCGGCTACGACGTATCCGACTACGAAAATATTGATCCAATGTATGGAACGCTCGCCGATTTCGATCGCCTGGAAAAAGATGGAAAACAGCGCGGCATTCGCATCATCATGGATTTCGTAATGAATCACTCGTCCAGCGAACATCCGTGGTTTCTCGATTCCCGCTCGGCGCGCACCGCAGCCAAGCGCGACTGGTATATGTGGCACGACGGTAAGGGTCCAGGACTGCCTCCGAACAATTGGATATCAGAATTCGGCGGATCGGCGTGGACGTTCGATGCGAAGACCGGGCAATTCTATTATCACTATTTCTATCCGCAGCAGCCCGATCTGAATTGGCACAATCCCGCGGTGAAGGACGCCATGTTCGACGTCACCCGCTGGTGGTACAAACGCGGAGTCGCCGGCTTCCGCCTCGATGCCGTTGACACGCTGTTCGAAGATCCGCAGATGCGCGACAACCCGGTGCTTCCCGGCCTGAACAAATACGGCGATCAGAATCAAGACAAGATTTACAACACCAAACTTCCGGAAGTGCACGTAATTCTCCGCGACTTGCGAAAAGTTGCGGACCAGAATAACGCTGTCCTGATCGGCGAAACCTGGACCAAAGACGTGAGTGAGCTCAAACAGTATTACGGCGACCACAGCGACGAACTGCAGATGCCGATGGATTTCATGTTCACTAAGGTCGATAAGCTGTCACCGCCAGAATTTCGCCGTCAAATCGCGGCGGTAGACTCAGCCGGAGGCTGGCCGGTGTTTGTATTAAGCAATCACGACATCGTGCGATCGTACGTGCGTTACGGCGATCGGCAGCACGATCAGGCGATCGCCAAGCTGATGGCGTCGCTTTATCTGACTCTGCGCGGGACACCGATCATGTATTACGGCGAAGAAATCGGAATGGAAAACAACGATCCCAAGCGAAAGGAAGACGTGAAAGATCCGATTGGCCGCGTGGGTTGGCCGCAAGAAAAGGGGCGCGACGGCGAGCGCACACCCATGCAGTGGGACGACAGTCCCAATGCCGGCTTCACGAGAGGCGTACCATGGCTGCCCGTTCCGCCCAGCTACAAAACCGTCAACGTCGCGGCAGAACTTAAAGATCCGTCTTCGATCCTGAATACGTACAAGACCCTGCTGGCTTTGAGGCACCAGAATCGAGCGCTGCTCGACGGCGACTACGTGGCACTCAACGAGAACGATGGCAATGTGCTCTCTTATTTGCGGCGCTACAAAAATGAATCCGTGCTAGTGGTGCTAAACATGTCCGCCCAGCCGCAGGAAGTGAGCTTCGATCTTTCGCCGCAAGGCTTCCCTGCAAAGACCGCGCAAACGCTGTTGACAACAATGTCGGCTGCATCGAAGGAAGGCTCGCTGGCACATTTGTCGCTGGAACCATTCGCCGTCTACATCGGCGCAGTGTCGAAGTGAGGGGATTTTCTGCGGCGCTCGGAAGCGACCGAGTGCCTGACAATTTGGTGGAGCTAGTCGGGCTCGAACCGACGACCTCATCGTTGCGAACGATGCGCTCTCCCAACTGAGCTATAGCCCCGCTCGTGCGGAAACTGCAATGGTGACTCAGCAATTTTAACAGCGTTCGCCAAGCTCGGCCAAACGTCTTCGATTATCCCGGTAATCCCCGCCCGCATTAATTGCTTGCCTTTTTGCAAAGCAAATTAAATACTGCCAACCATTATGTTAAGGTGTTCGCGCCGCTTCACCGCTTTTGTGTCTTGTATCTTGGCTGTAGCCAGTGTCCATGCGCAAAGTCCTTCAAAGGCAGAAGTCAAACCTGACTATTCGAAGGAAGCTCTCATTTTTGAGAACAGTTTTACACGGATTGTTTTCGAGAATGATGGAACCGGCACGCGCGAGTCTTCTGCCAGGATTCGCATCCAGTCGGACGCTGGAGTTCAACGCTACGGCCTGCTGACTTTCGCATACCAGAATTCAATCGAGAGTCTGGATATCGACTATGTTCGAGTAGTGAAGCCAGATGCTTCCATCGTTGTAACTCGCACCAGAAAACACTCAGGATATAACTGCGGAAATCACTCGTGGAGCTCCTTTCTACAGTGACCTGCGGGAGAAGCACGTGGCCGTCAAGGGGCTCAGCGTAGGAGACACGTTAGAGTTCAAGTCTCATTGGACCGTTACCAAGCCATTGGCTCCGGGTCAGTTCTGGTATGCCTACAATTTCACGCACAACGACATCATCCTGCATGAGCAACTGCAGATCAGCGTTCCTCGAGATCGCGCGGTTAAATGGAAGAGTCGTGATTTGCAACCTGTCATCGCAGAAGAAGGCACGCGTCGGGTTTTCACGTGGACGAGCGCCGAGCTAAAGCATAAGTCTACTGAGCAGGAGAAGACTGACCAGGAAACCACGGTGTACCAGGCCGCCCGCGGAAAACTTCCTCCGGCAGATGTGCACCTCTCCACTTTTCAAAGCTGGGAGGAAGTCGGCCGATGGTATGGCAGCCTGCAACAGGACCGGGTCAAGCCTACACCCGAGATTCGCACCAAAGCAGCCGAGCTGACCAAGGGCGCAGGCGACGACAATGCCAAGCTTCTAGCCATTTACAAATATGTCAGCACCCAATTCCATTACATTGGAATCGCGTTTGGCATCGGTCGCTACCAGCCGCACCCGGCGGCTGAGGTGTTGAGCAATCAGTATGGAGATTGCAAGGACAAACACACCCTGTTCGCTTCCTTGCTCGATGCCGCCGGAATAAAAGCGTACCCCGCTCTGATAAGTTCTTCGCATGAGCTTGAGCTCGACGTACCTTCGCCCGGGCAATTCGATCACGTAATCGGAGTGGTTCCGCAAGCCAGCGGCTTTTTGTGGTTCGACACTACTACCGAGGTCGCACCATTCTCGTACCTCGTGAAGCCGTTGCGCGATAAACAAGCTCTGGTGATCCAGGATGACAAGGCGACTCTGGTGGCCACGCCAGTCGATCCACCATCAAAGTTATCGCAAACTTTTACCATTAACGGCAAACTAGACGACACGGGGACGCTCACGGGAAAAATTGAACGCACAGTTCAAGGGGACGATACCGAGTTGCTTATTCGCAGCGCTTTCCGCCGCGTGCCCATGCCCCAATGGAAGGATCTCGTTCAAAACATTTCTTACAGTTCGGGTTTTTCCGGAGAGGTGAGTGAAGTAACCGCTAGTTTTCCGGAAAAAACCGATGAGCCTTTCCGCGTTGCTTACAGCTACACGCGAAAAGACTATCCCAATTGGTCGAGCCGCGAGATCAGTTCCCCGCTACCTCCTTTTCTCGGGCAGACGCCGGATAAGCCGACAAATCCAATCATCCTCGGCGAACCGGGCAGCGTTCACTATGAGTCGCACATTGAACTCCCGAAGGGCTATTCGCCAGATCTTCCCGCCACCGTCGATCTCAAAGAAGACTTCGCCGAATATCATGCGTCTTACGCAGTTAAGGACGGAGTGCTGACTACAGATCGGCGCTTTGTGATAAAGGCTCGCGAAGTGCCAGTCACGCAGTACGAGGCATATAACAAATTCGCTAAGGCCGTTGGGAACGATCACGAACTCTATGTCGCGCTGTCTTCGGGCGAATCGGCCGCTGACTCGCTGCAAAATGCAATTGCGCGTCTACCCAATACCGAAAACCCAGAAGCCGCGCGCGATTACGATGAGGCTAAGGCCGCGGCCCAGAATAACAACACGCAAGGCTCGATTTCTTTCCTCACCCAGGCCGTTCAGGCTGATCCACACTTCACTCGTGCTCGCATATGGCTCTCCCAGCTTTACGTGTTCACCGGACAGCGCGATTTGGCGGTCGAAGAACTTCGTAAGGCATACGACGCTGATCCGCAGCTGCCAGTGACATACAAAGCTCTGGTCTCTAGCCTCATGGGCATGCAGAAATACGACGACGCTATTTCGGTATTGCGGGAGGTGGTAAAAAGGGATCCACAACAGGCGGACGCATTCTCGAATCTGAGCGCTGCACTTTTAGCTTCGAAACGCTATCCAGAGGCGGTCGACGCAGTTCAGTCCGCGCTCACACTTCACCCTAGTGAAGTCCGACTTTACATGCAGTTAGGGTTTGCCTGTCTGCACGCGGGCGATGAAGAGAAGTCGCTTACGGCTTACAAGAAAGCTCTCGAGATCGATCCGCGGCCGCTCTGGTTTAACAATACCGGATACGAACTCGCCGAGGCCAATAAGCAATTGCCTCTTGCGCTCGAATATGCGGAAAGAGCGGTCCGTGAAGATGAGCTTTTGTCAGCAAAAGTGAAGCTCTCCGATTTGAAGAAAGAGGATCTGGCATACACTCCTGCTCTCGCCGCTTATTGGGATACCCTGGGCTGGGTTCACTTTCGCATGGGGAATCTGGACAAAGCTGAAAGTTATCTGAATTCCGCTTGGACACTTTCTCAGTCGCCGACCATTGGAGAACACCTCGGCAAAGTCTATGAGAAGCAGCAGCGAAATGAAGCTGCCGTGCACATCTACCGTATGGCTCTTTATCGTTCCTCTTCGCGAACGCATGCCTCTCAATCGGAGGAAGAAACGGACGCCCGCGCGCGTCTCGAGCACCTCAGTCCCGGCAGCAGCACAGACACTCACAGCATGCTAGCCACCTCCGATGAACTAACGCGAATGCGCACCTTCCAACTGCCAAGGTTGGTTCCGAAGACTGCTTACGCAGAATTTTTTCTGCTTCTTGCTCCAGGCTCAAAAGTCGAAGACGTAAAGTTCATCGGTGGCTCTAAAGAATTGGAGTCATCCTCCAAGAGCCTGCGGACCGTGGATTTCAAGTCGTCCTTCCCAGCTGACAGTTCGGCTCACTTGCTTCGCCGAGGAATTCTTTCATGCTACGAACATACCGGCTGCACTTTCATCTTGTATAACCTTGAGGATGTGCACTCGGTGAATTGATGTGGCTAAATCCGCGTCTTCCCTTGCTGGCCCGCTTCGCGCTATAGTCTCTGTCCGGTGCTTTTGGAGGCTTGCTATGGCTACTGACACACGACCCGAGGGCAAAGTCAGGAGTTTCGGTCAAAACATCGAAAGCGATCTGGCTTCGAGGTTCTTGCGGGTTGTCGAAACCGCAGCCATTGCTTCCGCGCGCACCATGGGCCAGGGCGAACGCAAACTTTCCGATCAGGTTGCCACCGAGGCCATGCGCCAGACCATGGATAGCATCCCCATGCGCGGCACTATCGTGATCGGCGAGGGCGAGCGCGACGAAGCTCCCATGCTTTACATCGGGGAGAAGGTGGGCGCGGAATTTCCTGACGGACGCGACGTGCCAGAGGTCGATATCGCCGTCGATCCGCTCGAGGGAACCAATCTCTGCGCCACGGGAGCGCCGGGCTCGATTACCGTGCTGGCTGCATCCGAACGCGGTGGCCTGCTCAACGCTCCAGACTGCTACATGGAAAAAATTGTCGTCGGACCTTCCTGCAAGGACGCGGTTGACCTCGACGCTCCTGTTGCCGATAACCTTAGAAACATCGCCAAGCGAATGGCTCGCGATGTGGAGGATCTGGTTGTCATCGTACTCGATCGTCCGCGCCACGAGAAACTGATTGCCGACATTCGCGCCGCCGGGGCCCGAATTCGACTCATCGGAGATGGCGACCTTTCCGCAGGCATCGCGGCCGCAGTCATTGGCACCGGCGTTCACGCAGTCATGGGGTCGGGCGGCGCTCCGGAAGGAGTGATCACGGCCGCAGCTATCCGCTGCCTGAACGGATATATGCTGGGCCGCCTCGTCATCGACAAACCCGAGTTGGAAGAACGCATTGCCCGCATGGGCATCAAAGACAAAAACAGAATTTATGAAGCCGAAGACCTCGCGCCCGGCAAGCAACTGATCTTTGCCGCCACCGGCGTGACCGAAGGGGCGCTGTTAAAAGGTGTGCGCTTCTTCGGCGAAGGCACTCGAACCTCATCGGTTATTCTGACCTACCGCACGGGGAAAGTGCGCTTCATCGACAGCATTCATTTGGAAAAAGGTCCAGATGTGAAAGTTCGCTTCATGTAGAGACCGGGCGATTGCCGCTTTCACCGTGATTTTTTCGGATTGGATGCTGCAGCGGTTCCCGCACCTTCTTTCAAACTATTGATTGTGTCCACTGAGAGGTTCTCGAAAGTCTCCAGTCGTCCACTCGGCCAGCGTACCGCCGCCGAATCGACCTTCATCGCAGCGCCTAGCCCAAAATGCACGCGCATGTCGTTATTCGAGATGTAACTCGAACCGCTGCGGACTTCGTCAACCAGGATTCGTTTGCCTACCTTGACCGTGATGCGCGCGCCGATGCCATCACGGTTGGAGGCCGTTCCCACCGTTTTGAAGGTGATCCAGTGATTTTGATAGCGGACCTGATTCACCAGTAGGCTGGGCGGGGCGTTCATGTTGCTTACGACCACGGAAATGCGGCCATCGTTCCAGAGATCGCCGACGGCGAGGCCTCGCGAGGACGAGGCGGTGGTAATGCCTGTGCCCGCAGAGTCTGAAATATCGGTGAACGTGCCGTTGCCATTGTTGTGATACAGGATTCGCGGCTCCTGGTAGCTGCTGCCGAGGTGATATTTGTCGACCTCGGGATAGACGTGTCCGTTGGCAAGGATCAGGTCAGGCCAGCCGTCGTTGTCGAAGTCGAAAAACATTGTGCCCCAGCCCAGATACTTGGTGTGCAGGCCCAGGCCCGCGGTGAAGGTCGCGTCGGTGAAGGTGCCGTCGCCGTTGTTGCGGTAGAGGGTCGAGGTGTCGTCGGAGAAGTTGGTCTTGAAGATGTCCAGGCGGCCGTCGCCGTCGTAGTCCGCTATGGTTGTTCCCATGCCAGCTTGCTCGCGGCCATCTTCATTGAAGGCGGCGCCGGCGGTTACGGCTACATCGGTGAAGGTGCCGTCGCGATTGTTGTGGTACAGAATGCTCGGCGTGCTGTCGCACGCCACATAAATGTCGGGCCAGCCGTCGTCATCGTAGTCGAGGGTGGAGACGCTCAACGCATAATGGCCATTAGTCTGGTCGATGTGAGCTTTGGTGGTTACGTCCTCGAACGTGCCATTGCCACGGTTGTGGTAGAGAATATTTTTCGCGGCGGGCAGGCCCCGCGGGCCACACATGACCGGCGTTCCTTTCCAGATGCAGGAGGTTCGCTCTCCGGGCGCGGGTGTGGTGGAGAGATCGAAATCTACGTAGTTAGCTACGATCAGATCTAGAAGGCCGTCGCGATCGTAATCTACGAAAGCGCAGCCTGAGCCCCAGGCCTTGCCTGATCCCGCGACTCCGGCCTTCTCGGCGACCTCGGTGAACACTCCATGCTGGTTGTGATACAGGCGATTCTTTCCGTAACTGGTGACGTAGAGATCGTCCCATCCATCGTTGTCATAGTCCCCGACACAGACGCCCTGACCCCACCCTGTAGCCGTCAGGCCTGCTTGCGCTGTTACATCGGTGAAAGTTCCGTCGTGGTTGTTGCGGTAGAGATGGTTGGTCGGCGCTTTGCCCTCGGGAAATCCTTCTAGAGTGGTTCCGTTTACGAAAAAGATGTCGGGCCATCCGTCATTGTCATAATCAAAGATGGCCACTCCCGTTCCGGTGGTTTCGATTATGTATTTCTTCGTTGTGAGTCCGCCGAAGACGTTGGCAAAGGTTAGACTCGACTTTTCGGCCACATCGACGAAATTGACCGCTGGCTGGGCAGTTAGCGAGGTAGGGCGCGAAGATTGCGCAAGAATTGCGATGCTGGCGAACAAAATGAACAACCCGAAGAGTTTAGGGAACAACGGCGAATGACGACTCAGGCTGCACCGCATGATTCGTGTCGATGTTAGGGCCGCAGCCAGAGTTGGGTCAAGCGGGCATCTGGAATAGCGATGGAGGCCGGGGATCGTACACACCTTCGCGCGCCGGGTGCGGGTTTTCATGCTATAGTGCTGGCCCAATGGGGGAGAATTGTCTCCCGGGGTTCCCCGCCTCGAAAAACTTGTGCCAGGAGTGCTCTGAGATGCGACCCAGGAAACGATTGTCCGGCATAAGGAACATTAGTGTTTTTGCAATGATCGCTTTAGCTTTCGCCGGAGTGGCTTGGGCTGGGGCGAAGAAGGAAGTTCTCTACAGCTTCAAAGGTGGTAAGGATGGCAAATATCCTACCTATCCGGGACTGATTTTCGACAAGGCCGGGAATTTGTATGGCACAACGTTCGACGGAGGTATCGGACCGCTGGGCGGATTTGGAACCGTGTTCGAGCTGACGCCTAAGGCGGACGGAAGCTGGACTGAGACCGTGCTTCACCGCTTCACTGGCGGTCGAGATGGCGCGTTTCCCTACTCGGGCCTGGTTTTCGACGCCGCCGGAAACCTGTATGGGACAACTGACTTCGGAGGGGGATTGGGATCGTGCCTAGATGGTGGCGTTAACTATTATTGCGGCACGGTTTACCGGCTGAGCCCAGGGCAGAACGGCAAATGGACGGAGACCATTCTTCGACGCTTCGATGCCAAGGCTTCCGGCGGCTACCTCCAAAACAACTTGATTCTAGACGCCGCGGGGAATTTGTATGGCGTGGCCGAGGGCGGCGATGGCTGCGCGCAGTATAGTTGTGGAGTCGTCTTCGAGCTTATTTCCGGGCCCAAGGTGCCGTGGAAAGAAAAAATCCTATACAGTTTTCACGGCAGCGACGGCGACGACGCGCAAAGCCCTCTCATGTTCGACGCCCAAGGCAATTTGTACGGGACAACGATTGGAGGAGGGGCCGCCGATGCTGGCGTCGTGTTCCGGCTGGAGCCCACTAAGAAGGGCCCATGGAAGCAGACCGTGCTGCATACGTTTACCCCGCTGAGCCACGACGGAGGACGACCATGCGGTCGGCTGGTTTTCGATAAGCAGGGCAATCTATATGGGTCAACACAGAATGGCGGCAAGTACCCCTGCCAGGGCCTAGGCTGCGGTATCGTTTACGAGCTTGCCCACGACACGTGGGACGAGGCCATTATTCACTACTTCAACGGGCACCGCCAGCGCAATTTCCAAGGAATAGCCAACGATACACAGGGGGTCGCTTTCGACGCGTCAGGAAACCTGTATGGCACAGCTACTGGCACAACGCTCTTTCCGGGAGGCATATTTCAGCTGATCCGGCAGCAGGACGGAACCTGGAAGGAGCGACTGGTCTCCAAATTTCCGGTGGGCGTGTCGCCCGGGATGGCGATCTACGGCACCGACGGAAATTTGTACGGCGGTTCTTTTTCCGGAGGAGACCATAGCTTCGGGGCTGTATTTCGCATCACACCGTAGGAACTCTGGGCCGGAATATTGCGCTGTGATTAGCGCTGATCTCGACACACCGGGAAATCGGCTGCTCCACTCGCCTCGCGTGGCTGGCCCACCTTTGCGGTCTTGGCAAAGGTGGGAACCCATGCAGCATGCGTCGGGGGTTCTTGTTTTTGTCTTACCTCGCGATGGTTGGACACAAGGCCAACTTACTCATGCCGACAAAGAACAAGCTGTGGCATCCGACCTTGCTGTCCCCACCTTTACAAAGGACGTAAAGGTGCGCCAGCCACTACTGATGTTCCCGGTGGACTGTAGTCCTACTTTGAATCGGGCCGGGCGGGTGGATGACGAACCGGCACGGGAACGGTTTGCACTACGGAGCCAGCTTGAATACCGTTCCGCAGCCCGTTGGCGGATTGCACGTCGTGTCGCCGCCAGCCGCAGCGGTGCCGTACAAGTTAAGCGCCGAATCCATCGTCAAGCCAGTGAGCGGCAGGCTTCCATCGTTTCCACCGGCAAAGCTATGCAGTACCGTCTCGTTGCCGCCGTTGTCAAGTTTGAAGACTACCCCACAACCGTCGCCGCCGCAGCCCGACCCTCCGCCGAGTTCAGTCGTTCCATACAGGCTCCCGGCCGAATCTCGGATCAATGGACTCTCCCCGGGCCTTCTTCCGTCCGTACAGTTAGAGAGCGAGCAGAAGGTATAAAGCACTGTTTCCGCCCACATTCCGTTGGACTGAGGCGACAACTCAAAGGCCACACCGCATCCTAACCCGCCCTGGCACGCCAAGTTGCCGCCAGTGTCCGTTGTCCCGTACAGATTTCCGGCTGAATCGAAAAGCAGTGCGGAAGCAGGGTTCGCGCCATCGGACGCCTCAAAGGTATGAAGAACCGTCTCATGGCCGCTGGCGTCGACCCTGAACACGACCCCGCAGCCCTGGCCTGGATTGCAGTTGAGGTCGCCGCCTGTAAAGGTTGTGCCATAAATGTTGCCCGCCGAATCTAGGGTAACACCTGCGCTGGGATCGCACCCGTCCGAGCCGCAGCCGAAGTTGTATAAGATGGATTCCTTTCCCGCGTTATCCAATTTGAAAACCGTTCCGCCATTACTGCCGTACTGCGTGACTCCATAAAGGTTGCCAGCCTGATCCTCAACCAAAGGCCCTACCGGCGACCAACCGTCAACGCCGTTAAATTTACGCAGAACCGTCTCCCTGCCATCTTTGTCCAGCTTGAACACGACGCCGCATCCGATTGACGGGCAAGAATTGCCGGTCTTCCCCCCATAGGTCGTCGTGCCGTAAAGATTTCCTGCGGTATCTCGCAACAACCCCGGAAACGGTTGCAAGCCGTCCCCTCCTCGGAAACCGTGCAGCCAAGCCAGCTTGCCGACCTTATCCATCTTGAACGCAGTCCCGCAGTATTTGTATTTGCACTTGCCGAACCCGCCCGAAATGGTGGTCCCATACAGGTTCCCCTCCGAGTCTCGGACCAACTGGGCGGCAGGGCCATCGCCGTCGACGTCCTCGAAGGTGTGTAGCACCTTGAACTTCCGCGCCTGCGCTTGAGTGGGAATAATAACCGACGCTACGAATGTCACGAAGATCGCGAAAACCACTTTTGCCATGGAGCGGAGTTTCCTGGGTTGCATACCGTTTTCCTCGCTTCAAGCGGTGGGCCGGGGGCCAAGGAGAGTAGTTCAGGCCATCGCGCGGGCCAAAGTATAGCACGGGATTCGGGCTTCCCAACGCTCAAGCTCCCGCCCCGCGCCTTCGCGGAAGGCGGTGGTGATGAACAGTTGCGCCGCCGTTATCGTTTCGTAATCGTTGGCTAGGTGGTCTCGGTGCAAAAGCGTTGGGGCCCCTGGTGCCCACTCGTCGAACACCGCGACGAGTGGGGCAGCCGCTTTTGCGGACCGCCAAAGCGCTGCGCAAAACCTTGCATATTGACTCGGAGACATGGATTTCCCACAATCTAGACCAAGCATCAAAGGTTTTCATCTTTGCTGTTTGCGAAAGCACGCTACGCCTTTGTCCTGCCGTCGGCCGAGCGGTGAATAAAAATTCTGGAGGTCCTAATGCGAACTAAAGTTGCCGGTTACGTCACTTCTGTGAATTCAGCCGATTGCTCAAGCCAGCGCAGCTGCGGAATCGCCAATCGTCTTGCAGCATTGCTGTGCCTTATCGTTATCTTTTGCTTATGCGCAGCGCTGATAAGCTCCGCCACTGACGTTGTCACTTATCACTACGACATCGCGCGTACCGGACACAATCTGCGTGAGACTGTCCTAACTACCAAGAATGTAAACTCCTCCACTTTTGGAAAGCTGTTCACCTCTTCGGTAGATGGGATAATTGACGCGCAGCCCTTGCTGCTTTCGGATGTTTCCCTTTCCGGTCAGGGCACGCACAACGTGGTGTATGCGGTCACGGAAAACGATAGCGTCTACGCCTTTGACGCCGACAACGGCAGTCAGTTGTGGCATGTGTCGCTGTTGCCATCCGGAGAAACTCCCTCGGACGATCACGGCTGCGGGCAGATTAGTCCGCAGATCGGTATCACTTCCACGCCGGTCATCGACCGCGCCAGCGGCCCGCACGGGACCATCTATGTCGTCTCGATGAGCAAGAATTCAACCGAATATTTTCAGCGTATTCACGCCCTGGACATAACCACCGGAGCGGAACAATTTGGAGGCCCAGTTACGATTAAGGCGAGGTATCCCGGCCACGGCGACAACAGTCACAACGGCTACGTCATTTTTGATCCCGGCCAATATGCCGAGCGTCAGGGATTGCTGCTGTTAAACCACGTGGTCTATACCGCGTGGACTTCCCATTGCGATCAGCAGCCATACACTGGATGGTTGATCGGTTATGACGCGAGCAATCTGAAACAGACCAGTGTGTTGAACCTGACGCCAAACGGCTCCGAGGGATCGATCTGGCAGAGTGGGGCTGGCATCTCCTCGGATGGGCAGAACATTTTTTTCCTGGATGCCAACGGCACTTTCGATACCACGCTGGATAAGAAAGGATTTCCGATTCACCACGACTTCGGAAACGGCTTTATTAAAGTCTCCACCACGGGGAAAAAACTCAAAGTGGCCGATTATTTCAACATGTTCAATACGGTCGATGAGTCGGACAACGATCAAGACCTGGGTTCAGGAGGACCGATCGTATTGCCGCCGATGAAAGACGCGAAAGGCAAGCTCCGCTACCTTGCAATTGGAGCCGGCAAAGATCAGAGAATTTACATTGTCGATCGCCACAATATGGGAAAGTTCAATCCCAACAATGACAATGCCATTTATCAGGAGATCGACGGCGCCCTCGGAGGTGGCGAATGGGCCACTTCGGCCTATTTCGAGGGAAGTATTTACTATGGCCCCGTGGGCAACAACCTGCTGCAATTCAAGTTCTCAAAAGCCAGACTCTCAACCTCACCGCGGTCTAAGAGTTCGGCCTCATTTACTTATCCGGGCACTACGCCTAGCGTTTCTGCCAATGGTTCGAGCAACGCTATCGTCTGGGCGATCGAGCACAGCGATCCCACCGATGTACTGCATGCGTATGACGCCGCAAATTTGGCAAACGAACTTTACAATTCGAACCAAGCGGGACAGCGCGACCAGTTCGGAACTGCCAGCCACTTTGGAACGCCGCTCATCGTTAATGGGAAGGTTTATGTGGGTACTTCGAACAATGTGACGGCGTTCGGCCTGCTTCACTAAGGAATTTAGACCAAGTTAAACCACGGACGCCGTTTCTTTTCGAGAGGCTCGCCGTGCCGGGCGCTCGGGAATCAACGCCAGCCGGTTTAATAGCAATTTTTCGCGGGCTAAGGCCACAGCCAGCGCTCCCACTTCCGTTTTTAGCGCAGCTCGCAGTTCAATGATCCGGCATCCGAGTTGCACTCTGGCGCGAAGCTCTTCGGCTTGAACCGGCTTGGTGACGTAATCATCCGCGCCCGCTCGAAGACCCGCAACAATATCTGCTGTGTCGTTTCTGGCAGTGAGCAGGATCACATAAACACCCGCAGTTCGGCGGCTGGCTCGCAATTCCTGGCAGACCTCGAGTCCGCTCATTCCAGGCATCACCCAATCGAGGATTGCCAATGCGGGTGCATTTTCTTCGCGCAGCCGCCCCAAGGCCGTCGCTACCGTCTTCGGTTACAGTCAGATCAAATTCGGATGACAGCAGTTGTGTCAGAAGCTTGCGAAAAAGCGGTTCGTCTTCAGCAATTAGAATTTTCACAATCGCCTTCCTGATGGGTCCGAGCCATTGTCCCATTCTTCGACTACAACTCACGTCTGTTAGCAATATCGTCCGCCACGCCGGAAACTTTAGTACCCCAGCATGCGCTTACGAAACCATCATTTGTAAAATCTTAGTCACACTCTTGGCGAAACCCCTCGACCGTGCGGCGAAAGCTATATACTCGCGTAAAGTGTCTGAGGGGGTGGGTCATGAAGACCCCGCGTTTCAGTTATGTCTTTTTTCTCTTCGCATTGAGCGGGATCGGTCTGGCCCAACGGGGTAGACCTTTATCTGGTGCGCCAGGAACGTCTTTGCCACCCGTTTCGACTTCGACTGGGACTATTGCGTCTCCTTCCACACAATCGACCATTTTCGTTTCCGGCAAAGTGGTTATCGATGATGGAACTGAGCTGACTGAACCTGCCATGATTCAAACCATTTGCCGCGGGCAAAGGCACAGCGAAACTTACAGCGATGTCCATGGCGGTTTCAACTTTCAATTCGGAAATCCTACACAGGGCTCGGCAGCGGCGATTAGTGATGCCAGCAGTTCAAACGTGAACAGCGACAGGACGCAATCCAGGCCCGATTTGCAGGATTGTCAGATTCAGGCTGAACTGGCTGGCTTTTCTTCTCAAGCTATCGAACTCAGCAGCAGGATCGGTTTGGTGAACAACATTGATGTCGGCCGGGTTCCCCTGCACCGGTTGGCTCACGTCGACGGCACCAGTATTAGTGTGACCAGCGCCCTGGCGCCGCCTGCGGCCAGGAAAGCTTTCGAGAAAGGACTCGAACAGGAGAAAAAGAATAAGTGGGAGGATGCCGAGAAGTCCTTCGAGAAAGCAGTTCAGATTTATCCTCGATACGCTACGGCCTGGTATCAGTTGGGACGTCTGCAGTTGCGCGATCAGTTATCGAGCCCCTCGTCCAGCCAAGGGCCGAACCCATCTGCGCAACCAGCCAAGCATTCATTCGAACAGTCGATCGCGGCCGATTCCAAGTACGTCAATCCTTACGAAGGGCTGGCACAGCTCGCCATGCAGGCGCAGGATTGGCCTAACGTAATTGAGATCACCAATAAGCTGGTGAGCTTGAATCCGGTAAATTTTCCTGATGCCTATTACGACAACGCTGTCGCCAATTACAACCTGAAGAACTTTGATGACGCGGAAAAAACTGCCCTGCTTGGCATTCGCGTGGACGAGGGGCACCAAATTCCGAAACTGCAATACCTGCTGGCCATGATCCAGTTGCGTAAGCAGAATTACCAGGGCGCAGCCGAACACATGCAGCAATTTCTGACTCTGGCCAAAGAGCGGAATGACATTGATCTTGGCAAAAAGGGCATGGCCGAAATTGAGCGAGCGTCTGCCAGCGCTCAACCTGTACCCGCGCATGTCGACAAGTGAGTTCGCAACGCGGCGTGCTCGACCGCGTTACTCCGTTTCTCCCGCGGTAGAGTTGCGCCAACCCCATCGCCTCCGTTAAGCTCACCTGCGCCTGAGTTTTTGTCCGGAGGTTACGTGCGCCGTCTCCGCTTTTGCCTGGTTATGCTTGTTCTTTCACTTCTTTCCAATATGGTTGCCGCGCAGTCCATTCAGTTAACGGTCGATCTAACGGATGCGCCCCGCAACATTTTTCACTCCCAGTTGGTCATCCCGGTTAAGCCTGGTCCGCTCACCCTGGTTTATCCGGAATGGATTCCCGGCAATCATCGCCCTTCGGGACCAATCGCCAATGTCACCGGCGTAAAGATGGAAGCCGGCAGCCAAACTTTGGCGTGGCAGCGCGATCCCATCGACATGTATGCGTTTCATGTCGAGGTCCCCGCTGGCGCGAACGAGTTGAGGGTTTCGCTGGACACCATTACTACCGACGGCAGCGCGGGTGCGAGCGGTCCCGCTGCTACGACGAATGTCCTCGACCTGAACTGGAATCAAGTTGTGCTGTATCCGCAGGGCGCGAGTTCGGATGAGGTGCAGGTGCAGTCAGCCGTGAAACTGCCTCAAGGGTGGAAATATGGAACCGCTTTGCCTGCCAGCGCGAGCGGTGCCAAAGATGTCGTTCAATTCAACCCAGTTTCGCTCACCACGTTAGTCGATTCTCCACTCATCGCGGGCGATCACTATCGCAAGGTCGAATTGACCAAGCCGGGAGAAACGCCGGTGCACGTGATCGATATGGTGAGCGAGAGCGACGCGGCACTGGCGATGACGCCTGCGGACGAAACCGCGTATCGCAAGCTGGTCGCGGAGACTGGCGCGCTCTTCGGAGCGCGTCATTATCTCGAATATCATTTTCTGCTTACGCTCAGCGATGAGGCGGGTCATCACGGCGTGGAGCATCACCAGTCCAGCGACAACAGCGTGGGCGAGCGCACGCTCATCGATCCCGATCTGCACCAGATGGAAGCGGGGCTGCTTCCGCACGAGTTCACGCATTCGTGGAATGGAAAATATCGGCGTCCTGCCGGCTTGGCTACACGTAATTATCAGGAGCCGATGCGCGGCGATCTGCTCTGGGTGTACGAGGGGCTGACCGAGTATCTGGGGAATGTTTTGACTGCGCGGTCGGGATTGTGGACGCCGGACCAATATCGTGAAGCGCTAGCTGATACTGCGGCCATGCTCGATAATCGTCCCGGCCGCACCTGGCGCCCACTCGAAGACACCGCGCGGTCGGTACAGATTCTGCGCCTGCAGGGGCCGGAGTGGCAGAGCTGGCGGCGCAGCCTCGATTACTATCCCGAGGGAGAATTGATCTGGCTGGAGGTTGACACCATCATCCGCCAGCAGACTCAGGGGCAAAAGTCGATGAATGATTTCTGCCGCCTTTTTTATGGCGGCGAAAGCGGCCCTCCGAAAGTTGTGCCGTACACATTCGACGATGTAGTGCAAGCACTGAATCAAGTAGCGCCATACGACTGGGCCGCACTGCTGCGGGAGCGAGTGAATGCAACTACCACGCACGCGCCGCTGGCCGGCGTTGAGCGCGGCGGATGGCGCCTCGTCTACAACGACCAGCCCAACGTGTTCATTAAAACGGCGGAGAAAATCCGCAAATCGGTAAACGCAGCGTACTCGCTCGGCTTCGTAGTCAAAGAAGACGGCGAGTTTTCCGACGTGATTTACGGATCGCCCGCCTACGCGGCCGGCATTGGTCCAGGAATGAAGCTGGTAGCGATCAACGGCCGAGCCTGGTCAAAAGACGTTTTACAGGACGCCCTGCGCGCGTCCACAGAAAGCAAGCACCCAATCGATCTGCTGATAGAGAACGCCAAATTCTTTAAGACTTACTCCATCGACTACCACGGCGGAATCAGAAATCCGCATTTAGAACGCGGCAGAGGAAACGATGTTTTGGGAGAAATTCTGACGCCGCTGACTAAGTGATTGCGGTCGATTACGGCGAGATCAATCGAACCGGAACAGGCGAAGTGCCAGAGCCGCCGACGACAGGGGTCACGCCAAGATTGGTTGAGGCTGAGCCGCAGCCAGCAATGTTAAGGATTCTTATCTGGATATCGCCCTGATGCTTCGAGTTCCCGCCGCCATGCACCTGTTCTATAAATGCTTGGAAGTAGCCGGCAATCGTGACATTTCCGCCGGTGGCGGGAAGCGGGTTCGTCGTGTCGAGGATTGGAATTGTCACGATGGAGCTGCTGGTCGTGACAAAATTCCCATTTTGCGCGCCGCTTTGCGCCTTAATCTGCATGGGGCTGGCGGGCCAGGGTCCAGGATTGTCGATCGCGTCCTGGCCCTGGCTATACCCGGTTGTCGTCGCGTTCGTGAGGCACTCAGCCCCGAGAGCGCTTTGCCCAGTCAGTCCTCCCGGGCTGATGCTCCGATCCCATTGCACGTTCGACGTGCCTCCTCCGCACGAAAGCGCTTGATACGAAGTCGTCACATCGGCACACTCGATGCTCCGTTCGTAGTCGGTTGCTCCAACGCATGCGGGGCAGACATTCGATCCATTGTTAGCAGTAATCAGTGCTGGCACGTAATCCACCGACTGATGACCATTAGTCCAGCCGTCTGCGATTCCTGGAGGATTGTGGAACAGAGGAGCGCAGGGACTTACTGTGGAAGGACAGTCGGCATGCAAATAGAACTCCTCTCCGACTATGGCAACTCCAGGTTCAATAGCACCGGTCGCCGGATCTATGAATTTGGGAGCCGGAGGAGGATTTGAGGGGTTGTATGTTGTGGGATCCGCGTTAGCCACGAGCCATGGCTTAACTCCCCTCGGAGCGATTGGCGTGAAGTTTGGCACATTCGCCGGATTGTACACTTCGGCAGTCGCTGAAGCAGCAACCGTGGGAGGGTTTGCTTTCCAGATTCTGGAGAAAAACGTCGGAAGATTGGAACTACTCAATTGAACCGTAATTTGCGGATCACCCTGCCGGGTCCAATCAAATGTCGGCGTAACTGGTCCAAGCGAGTTGCCCGCAACGGGATTATTCTGGAGAGCTGCATTCACCTGGTTGGTCGCCGCAGCCTTTGCCCAGGTCTGCACAGTCGCAAAATTAGTATCCGTGATTAGAAGTGTTGTAATACCAGAATCTGCGATCGCCTTTGCTCCGGCGAGCGCGGCCGCGTCGGCTGCTCGTTGGATTTCGCTGCGCGCCGAATACAAAGTGACGATATCAATCGCCAGCGCCGCCATCGCCAGTAAACTTATCAGCGATATCGCTACCAGCAAAATAGTCTGACCCTTCTCGTCGTGCGACCTTTGCGGAAGACGATTATTTCCCATGGTTGAATCTCAATCCATATTGACGGCAGTAGCGTTGCCCGGAATTTCACCCAAAGAGTAACTCGCGCCGGGAACGAGCAGCTGAATGACATTATTAAAGTGCCACTGATACGGATAGACAATATTGACGGTAGTACAAAGCATCGTCACGGAGGTCCCGGCGACTGTTACTTGCACAGCAACGGCGCGACTGATAGTTAGGGTGAGGGTACCGGAGCATCCGCTCGAAGCGTTGTAGACCCACACCAGCCCTCCCGCACTGGCTGGCTGCGCGAGCGCGCTAAGGCCACAATCGTTGATGTGGGCGGTTTGCAGGTACGCGTCGATGACATAGCGTATCGCGTCGACGCTTGGTGGTTTCGGATTCGGATTCGTAGTAGATATGTCGTTAGTAGGCTGGGCGGCGCCAAAGCGGGCGCCTTCGCGAGCCGCGTTGTTCAGCTCCTGCTTCAAGTTGAAAGCACCGCCAAAGTCAAAGATTCCGACAACTAAAACCACAAGCAATGGAAGAGCGACTGCGAACTCAATAATGGCGGCAGCTTCGGTGTTAAGGAACAAACAGTTTCTTAACCGGACCAACGCACCGAGTTTCTTTCCGCGAAACATGCGCCTTAGTATTCTCCCGTCATCTGCACGCCGGCGTTCAGCATAATCTTTTGCATATTCAAGGACGTATACGGCAAGGAAAATTGATAGGGATATTGGAACTGAACGGAAACTCCGCAACCGGGTGTCCCGGAATCCGTCACCAAAGTGCTGGGAAGTTGCACGTTGTAGTACACGCAGATATTAGGGTTTCCGGACACACTTGGCGTTTTACAGGCTGCTGTTCCACCTCCGCATGCGGTGCGAGCAGTTCCAAGATTCGTGACTTGCCCGGGATCAAGGCTGGAGGCTTGAAGCGCTTGCTTCACTAGACCAGCCACCGTATCCGGTGACGGTTGCCCATTGGGAGTACCGCAGGTGGCGCAGGTCTGCGCCGAGGCGACGCGCGCGCCTTCCCGCGCCGCATGATTGATGGTGGCGTAGACGTTGAAAGCTCGTCCGAACCAGTAAATGCCCAGCATTATCATGAAGAAAATGGGAAGCACCAGAGCTGCCTCCGCGATCTCTGAGCCCATGGTTCCGGTTACGAGTTTTCTTAGTCGCGACATTCTCGTCCGATCAAAACTATGAACTGCTCCTGCACGCGCGTGGACGCGCGCCACACATTCCTACGCTGCTCCCCACACTTGCCGGCTGCTATAAAGAACTACCGCGATTGCTACGGCCACTCCGAACGGAACTTTTACCAAATCTGGATTATCAAGCGTCAGGTCGGGGCCGGGCAAGTGCATCGTAAGGAAAGCGGCCAGCATGCGTCCCAGATTGCGCAGGGTTTCCCGCAGGCGCTTTTTCCGGACAATCATAATCAAGGCCATGAAGCCGTTCACCAGAATTCCCAGCAGCAGCACGGTCAACAGATTTTCCGGGCCAAGAAACGCTCCCAGCGCGCCTACGAATTTCCAGTCGCCAGCGCCCAGGCTGCGTATCAGCACAAACGGCAGAAGCAGCGTCAAGCCCAGGCCCGCGCCGAGCAGGGAAGCTTTGGCACCGGGCCAGCCATGTAGCCACGAGTTCACCGCAATTCCCAACACTAGGCCGGGAACGGTCAGCCAATTAGGAATACGGCGGCTGCGCCAATCGGTCCATCCGCCGGCGATGGCGAGCAGGGTTGGCAAAATCAGTGCTCCTTCTCTGGCTATGGCCATACGTTATGGCCGTAATTGCTGGGGCCGCGGCGCTGGATTATTCATTAAAAGTCCGAATGGGCGGCTCTGCGCAAGCAGCCGGATACAACGTTTATGGGCGGATTGTCACACAGGAATGAAGGCAAGTCAATGTTACGGGAGCTTCGAGTTCGCGGATTATAAAGTAAACCCCGGACGAGGACGTCCGGGGCTACGTAGGCTTCGTTCTAGTGAGTCAGTGTCGTGCGCTGGGCAACCAGTTCTTTGGCTTTCTCTGCCAACTGCTTGGCCTGCGGCAACAGATCCAAACCCTTGAGCACCTCGGGATCAGCTTCCGCTTTGACTTTCAAGCCTTCTTCCTGGCCGAACGCGTTCACAAAAATCTCGCTCTTGATGTTCGAGCGAACCCAGTCGTTGTTCTGAAGCAGTTCAGCTTCGGTGTAGGGAATTTTCTCCGAGTCGAGGAACTTGCGGAAATCCTGCATGAGCGCATCATCAACTTCGAAACTCTTGGTCGGATGATGATTGACCATGTAGTGCTTCGCATAATTGAAGAACGCGTAATGCTGCAACAGCGAATCCTGAAACGGAGTGCTCTTGATGGGATCGATCTTCACATCAGGAGTAATTCCACCGCCGCCGTACACGGTCCGTCCGCTGTCGGTGAGTTTGACTTCGCGGTTAGCCGTGCTCTTGCTGTCTTCGTCGGGACGCTCGAAATAATAGTCATAGAGCGAGACGTTCGAATAGTCGCGCTGAATCAAACGTCCGCTAGGCGTGTAATAGTGAGCGGTGGTCAGAGCCAGGCCAGTATTTTCAGAGAGCGGATAAACCGTCTGCACCAATCCCTTGCCAAAAGTGGTTTCGCCGACGATCAACCCGCGGTCATGATCCTGAATAGCGCCAGCCACAATTTCCGCAGCCGATGCCGTGCCTCGGTTAACCAGAACCACTAACGGATATTCTTTGCCGCCATCGCCGTGGCTGGCGGTGTAACGCTTCTCCGGCGAATTGCGCCCGTGATGCGAAACAATCAACTGACCTTTGCGCAGGAACTTGTCGGCCACTCCCACGCCTTCGCTGAGCAAGCCTCCGGGATTCTGCCGTAGATCAAGAATCAATCCCTTCAAATCGCCCATCTGATCGAGCGCTTCGGAGACTTCTTTCTCCGTGGTTTCGTTAAATCCGTTGATGTGCAGATATCCGATGCCAGGCTTGATCAGGAAATGCAGATCGACGCTATAACGCGGAATCTCGTCGCGCACCACGGCAAACTCAATCGGCTTCTCGGTGCCTTCGCGCACAATCGTGATGTGAACCGTAGTCCCCTTGGGCCCTTTAAGCAGGTCGGCCACATCGCTGGTGCTCATGTTGTCGGTAGGCTTGCCATCGACAGCAACAATGATGTCTCCAGGCCGAATTCCAGCACGATAAGCCGGCGTTCCGGCAAACGGCGCAATAACGATAACTTTATTGTTGCGCGGCCCAACCGTCATGCCCACGCCGTAGTATTTACCGCGCTGATCTTCGCGCAGCAGCGCATACGACTTCGGATCAAAGAAATTCGAGTGCGGATCGAGCACGTGCAGCATGCCCGGAATCGCTCCGTTGTAAATCGCCTTGTCGGCATTCACCGGCTCGGCATAGTTCTGCTCGACCAGACTGTAAACGTCGGTGAACTGGCGCAGGCTGTCACGCACATCGGAGTCGCCGCCCGGAGCTGCCGCCGGGTTGATCTTCTGGCCGAAGACCATGCCAAGGAATCCGCAGGTAACGAGAACAAAGACCGCTAGAAAAAGTGGGCGACGAGAACTACGGGCCATCTTTTAGTTTCCTTCGGTTCGGGCGTAGACAAGGCCCGGCCACCGCATCTGAGCGAAGTATAGCACGACCTTAAATGGTCGAAACCAGGTTTACGGCAACCTTCAGTAACCACCCAGGTAAGGGAGAGTCTACACGCTCACATCTTTGTAAGATGCAGGCCGAAGGCCGAAGGTGCGGAACTTTCTCGAAAGTCCTCAAGAATGACCAGCCCTCGAACTACCAAGTTCGCTGTATAGACTTGTCGTCAGCGAAAAACCATCATTACCCCAGCATTTCTCGCTTCGCCGAAGTGAGATGCAAGGAATGCGGACAGGCGTGTTACCCCGAGGGCCGTCGGAAACCTGTCGGAGGAGTATTCATGAAAAACGCGCTTCGTCTATCGGCAGCCGTTGCGGCTGTATGCATTTTGACCGCCCTAACCCAAGCTCAACAACCCCACCAAGCCACCCATCACGAAAAAGTCTTGTATACCTTTGGCAAGACGAGTGTGGGATTTATTCCCAACGCACTTATCCGTGATGCCAAAGGAAATCTTTTTGGGTCTAACGGTGGTGGTGGAAATACGACTGGTAACTGCAGCCCCCCCTGGACTGGTTGTGGCACGGTCTTTGAATTGACTGCTGCGGGAAAAATGGTAGTGCTGCATACCTTCAATCTTTATCCCGACGGTGCCGGGCCGACTAGTTTAGTTCAAGATGCCAGGGGAAATCTTTACGGGGCAACAGCACAAGGCGGAAACGGAAATTGCGTCTATGGATGCGGAACTCTTTTTAAGGTAACTGCAGCGGGTAAATTTACTCTATTACACACTTTCGGTCCCGATGGGCTTGCTATTCCAACCTCGGGATTGACCATGGACACGCAAGGGAACCTCTATGGCGCGGTGGATTACGGGACTAACGCTCTGGATGGAGCAATTTATGAATGGACAACTTCGCGAAAATTGAAGGTGCTTTACCGCTTTTCCAACCAAAGCGACGGGGTAACCCCATCTGCAGTAATCCCAGACAATGAGGGAAACCTGTACGGCACCACCGAGCGCGGTGGGGACTTATCCTGTAGCCAAGGTGATGGTGATGGTTGCGGGCTGGTATTCAAACTAGATATTAGTACGGGCGTAGAGACGGTACTTTATGCTTTTCACGGTGACGCAGACGGCGCGTTTCCCGCTTTAGCCGCGCCTTTGGTACGCGATAAAGCTGGAAATTTGTTTGGCATCACAGCGGAGGGCGGTAACAATCAAGATTGCCTCACCTCCTATTCTTCAGGATGCGGGACGCTTTTTAAGATCGACGCCGCTGGAGGATTTTCTGCGCTTTTCACTTTTGATGGTACAGACGGAAACAGCCCCAATGGAGTGATGGAAGACCCGGACGGGAACCTCTATGGTACTACCAGCTATGGCGGTCGCAACCCTTGTACCGGTGCTGGGTGCGGGACTGTATTCAAGTTTTCAGCTGGTCGTAAGGCATCGGTTTTATACAATTTCCCAGGTCAATCGGATGGTGGATCCCCCGCGGTAGGAGTAGTGGAGGACAGCAATCACAACCTCTATGGCACCACTGAACTGGGTGGCGATCTTAATTGCAAAGTTTATGGCCAAGGTTGCGGAGTAATTTTCGAGATCACAGCGGACGAACGCTGAAGCAAGGCGGGGCGGATGATAGCTTGTTTCTTCGCCCCAGGCACTTTCATATCGGATGAAACTTCCCCTATGGACAAAAAGGAAATCAACTCCCCGAAGTTGACTGCCAACTTTCTATTCTGGGTTTGTGGCGTGGGCGGCGTATTGCTACTCGCTATTTTGGCGCACTACGTGTGGCGGGTGTTTTGATCGGCGTGTCGAAAATCTCGCCGGCGCACGGGGGCGCGGGTGCCCCGCTCCTTGCGCTTTTCGCAAGGGGCGGGACGGTGAACCGTCACCTCCGGAGCTCGCAGTTGTGACGTGATCCGGACGAGCCGGGTGCCCTGCCCTTCTCGCGTTCTGTGCGAGAGGGCAGGGCTTTTGGACGCCACTATCCCTTCTGGCAGCCCCGCTACTATGACTTCAACGTTTATCGCGAACAAGAACTAACAGAAAAGCTGGATTACCTGCATCAGAACCCGGTGCAGCGCGGGTCGGTCACACGTCCCGAGGATTGGACGTGCAGCAGCGCCCGGCACTATGCCACAGGAGCCGAATGCGGAGTGGAGATTAAGTCTCACTGGACAGCGGTTCGTCGTGAGCAGCTCGGCGTTTACCCAGTGGTCCGCCGCCGCGATATCAGCTAAAAGGCCCCGCCCTCTCGCCAAGAACGCGAGAAGGGAGGGCAGCCGCAATTTCGTTTCGGCGAAAGCATGGGCCAGCCCCACCGGCTTGAGATCAAGGACATTAGGAGTTCTAGCCACGACTGGGCCGTAGACATGCTGGGTTGGGTGTGGTTCAATTCCGACCATGAAACATCTAGCGTTTACTATGGCGTTGTTTTTCGTGCTTTCCGCTACTTCGCTTCCGAGCTTTGGCGCAGCAACTGTTATGGAAACCGGGAATGACCTCATCAGGATGTGTAAGGAATCACTGGAAAGGAATGCTTCATGGCCAGAGATGTCGGATGATATGTCATGCATGAATTTCATCCGTGGTGTGATTGAAGGATATCAGCTCGGCGGAGGATCCGGATTATGTATTCCGGGAGAGGTGACGTACGGCCAAGAAGAGTTAGTAGCGATTCAGTATGCCAAGAGTCACCCGGAACAGTTGCACAAGCCTGCCGCAATCCTGATCGTCCAATCTTTTAGGAAGGCTTTTCCATGCAGCGATCAATCTAAATAGGCCGTTGGGTAGTGGGTCAGAATGTGCGAAACGCGATTTCATGTTGTGACGATATGGCCGAGGATCAACAAGCACGTAGCGACATTAAGGGATTGAGGAAAGCGGTCGAAGATGCTAGTCATCGAACGCTTAGACTCGGCGAGACAACGGAGAAACTCAAGGACTATGTTCAAATTGATCTACACGGACGGGTTTCCAAAATAGAAGAGAGAACCCAGAATCTATGGTATGTGATCGGGCCATCGGCGGCTGTCATTGTCGCAATTGCCATTCAACTTTACCTGTTGAATGGCCGCGTTTCTGGCATCGAAACTACGATCGGCAACATTAACAGCAATGTCAATGCTCTGCGTCTCAAGCAAGTATCGGCTAATCCTATCGATCCGCAAAACATCGCAGAAGCAAAAACCGTACTCGCAAAGGCCATATCCGAGAAGGTGGAAATTGAGAAAACTGTAATCCAAGAAGCCGGGGCAAAATTCATAGAAGCATCGCAAAAAAGTCCTGCAGCTTGGGGTGCGGCGCTGGCATTTTTGAATTACAAGTCATTCTTGAATACGGCAGTGGCTCCTAAACCTGGCAACGGCACGCTTATCGATCCGGAACATCGTGGCGGCCAAGATTTCTATGTAGAGTTTGACGCACGTAAAATTCCCGGCAGTCAGACTGCGAAATTTGGTTACTTGGGGTTCGGGAAAGTGTTTCCGGCAGGTTCCCCCGAGGGAGCCCTATTCTTGAGGATCGGAAATGAAGATAAGGGCAATGCTACCACGCAACACTTTTACCTCGGAGCCATAGGCTTTGAGCTCAAACTGGACGGCTACCACATCAGAAACGCCATCATAAACGGTGCACGGATTGTCTATAACGGTGGCCCCTTGATCTTGGAAAATGTCTACTTTGTCAATTGCACATTCGAAATGCCTCCAACTCCCCAAAGCCAAAAACTCGCGAACGCCATACTAGATCATGCGCCTGCCAGTTTCAGTCCTTCTTGAATCCTCTGGAAATCATACTGATCCACCACCAGCCGCGACCGGCCCACCTTTACGCTTTTTGTAAAGGTGGGGACGGCGAATCTTAAGTCAGACGGGCCGCACCGAAAGAACTGCCAGCGCTTCCCGTTTCGGTACACCCGCCGCCTTTCTACACAATTCTCTTGACTTCACTAATAGATATACACGATAATAACTATATAGCTCATAACACGAAATGACCCTCCCCATCCACAAACCATTTGTTCCCAAGATTTTGCCTGCAACTCCTTTGAACACTAAGATTTTGACCCCAGTCTGCCGCCATTTCTCTGATTCCAATAGATCACGGGGTGGGGGTACAGACTAGCAACTACGCCGGGCGCCCCGCTCGCCGCCGGTTATGTCAAACCCTCGTCAAATCGCGGCTGCGCCGTTGCCGTCATGACAGCGCGGCAGTATGATGAAACGCATGGGCTTTTCCGAGACAATTTTCCTATTTCTTTTGGCCTTGGTCATTTTCGGGCCGAAGAAGTTGCCGGAAATCGCTCGTCAGATTGGCAAGGCGCTGAATGAGTTTCGCCGCGCCTCGAACGAATTTAAAGCCCAGATCGAGTCGGAAATATCGCAGTTGGAAGTGGACGAACACCGCAAGATTCTGCCTCCATCGGACCCGCCCAAAGGCGCGATCGCGGCTTCGGGTTTCAAGCTCGAACCGGTCCCGAGTCCCAATCCCTGCCTCGAACCGGGCTTCGATCCCGGCGCCGTGCAACCCGCCTCCGAGCACGACTTCGAGCACCAGTCCGATCACGAGTCCGAGCACCAGACAATGATGAAGGCTCCCGATGCCTGAGATCGCCGAACTGCACGCTGCGCCGTCGAAAGAAGCGATGCCAGCCATGAGCTTCCTCGATCACCTCGAAGAATTGCGGCGTCGGCTTGTCTATTCGATTATTGCGGTCGCGGTCGGCTTTTTTGCCTGCTGGGGCTACGCGGAAAAGATCGTCGGATGGATGCAGAAGCCGATCATGGAAGCTCTGAAGCGCAACGGCATGCCGCAGACCCTGGTCTATTTGAACCCCACCGACCCCTTCAACCTTTACTTGAAGGTTGCGATGCTGGCCGGTCTGTTCGTCGCCTGTCCGGTGGTTCTGTATCAGGTGTGGATGTTCATTTCACCGGGCCTCTATCGCAACGAAAAGCGCTACGTCACGCCGTTCATGATTTCGACCGTCGGGCTGTTCCTCGCAGGCGGCGCCTTCGGCTACAAAGTTGTTTACCCTGCGGCGCTAGAGTTTCTAATCGGCTATGGCAGGCAGTTTCAGCCCATGATCACGATTCACGAATACACAGATCTGTTTCTGACCGTGATTCTGGGATTAGGCGTGGTTTTCGAGTTGCCGATTCTGGTTTTCTTTCTCGCGCTCATGGGCGTCGTAAGCGCAGGATGGATGTGGCGCAACGTTCGCTATTCCATTCTCGTGATCTTCGTCATCGCGGCAATCATCACTCCGACCGCCGACATTCTGAATATGTGCATCTTTGCCGCGCCCATGGTCGCACTTTACATGGCGAGTATTGGCATAGCGTACCTGGTGCATCCAACCCAGCGCAAGAAGCGGGCAGAGCGGAAGGCACGATGATCCTGCGGAGCAACTTTCGCCTTGCAGCAATCTTCTGTTTGATTTTAGGGACCACGTTGGCCGCAGTTTCGGCGTCTACCGATGCTTCGCCGAAGTCTTCCGACATAAGCGCGCCGGCTTTCAACTCTGCTCGCGCCATGCAGTACGTAAAAGAAATCGTGGCCTTGGGGCCGCGTCCCATTGGCAGCGCGAATCACAAAAAAGTTGAAGACTACATTCACGCCCACTTAAAAGGCGACAACGTCGAAGACGATGTTTTCACGATCACCGCGACAGAAGGGAAGTTTCCCGTCCACAACATAGTGGCGAAGTTTCCGGGGACGCGCGACGGCATCATCGTGATCGCCAGCCATTACGACACGAATTGGCCTCTGAAAGACACTTTATATATTGGCGCGAATGACGGCGCGTCGTCGAGCGCGCTGCTGCTCGAAATTGCCAACCAGTTGCGCGGCAAGAAACTCGATGGCTACAGCGTCTGGCTGCTCTGGGATGACGCCGAAGAATCGATGCGTCTGCCCTGGTACGATCCCGAGGCTCTTTACGGCGTGCGCCACCTCGCCCAGAAATGGCAGGACGATGGCACCATCAAAAAGATCAAAGCTTTCATCCTCGAAGACATGATCGGCGACGCCGATCTGGAAATCGAGCGCGACCAAAATTCCACATCGTGGCTCGAGGATTTGGTTTATCAAGCGGCAAAGCAACTGGGCTACCAATCTCACTTCTTCGCCCGCGAAATTCCCATGGACGATGACCACATGCCTTTCGTGGAGCGCGGCGTTCCCAGCGCCGACCTGATCGACTTCAGTTACGGCTACAACAACGTTTTCTGGCACACCACCCAAGACACAGTCGACAAACTGAGCCCTAAGAGCCTGGAAATCGTGGGAATGGTAACGCTAGAAGCCGTGCAGATGCTGGGTAAGAAGTAGAGAGCCTTACAACCCTCCATGGAAGCGTCCGAACGCATGGGCAAGCATCAGCGACATGACTAGAATGCCGGCCCCGAGCACGAGCACGTGCTGGGTCTTTCGCAGACTGAAGTTGCCGACGCGACAAACGAGCAGATAGCCGATGGCAAGGTTGAAGAGGCCCCATAAAACGTTGACGGTCGAAGATGACAATCCTTCTCCGGGTGGTGACGCAAAGGGGCTCTGGAAGGCATGGCCTGAGATTCCGTTGCCGAGATGCGGCAGGCAATTCGCGAGGAATGCTCCACCAAAGAAATATGCCACATAGTGATACCAGCGCAATTGTGCTCCTTTCTGGCTGTCGAGCCAATGTTAGCAGGTAATCAGATTGTTTCGGCTTTCGCTTTTTCGCGATTTGATTTCTAATTCCAACCTTATGCGATCTGTGAAAACGTTTCTTTTCCTGCCCATGCTTTTGCTGGCGGTGGCCTCCGCACAAAATCCGGTTGACCAGGTGATCGCCGAAGCCCAGAAGCCTTCGCCTCTCGAAACCAACCTGCGAAAGCTCACGGACGAAATCGGCGGCAGAATACCCGGAACGCCGGCCATGCGGCAGGCAGTGGAATGGGGAATCGCCGGGTTCAAAGCCGCAGGCGGGGAGAATGTGCATACCGAGAACTTCACCATTCCGGCTGCATGGGCGGAGGGCTTTACCAGAATGAGCATCTCTGCGCCGGAACTCTTCGACGTGCGCGTAGTTTCCATGGCATGGGCTCCGGCGATGCCGGGTCGTCAGGATATTCCGGTCATCGACGTCGGCGACGGCAAAGTCGAGGATTTCAATAAAGCAGGCAATGTTTCCGGAGCGCTGCTGCTCGTGCACTCGAACGAAATGGCGAAATGGGATGACCTGTTCGACGAATATCTGCGGGCTCCCGGCATTATTCTTCGCGCCCGGCAAGCTAAGGCTTTGGCCATCGCTTTTCAGTCCACGCGTCCGCACGACTTGCTGTATCGCCATACAGACTCTTTGCAAGGTGAAATTGGTTCCATTCCCGCGGTGCTGGTGGCGCGGGAGGACGCTGATCGTATGGCGCGGCTGTTGGCTTCGGGACAAAAGCTTCGTGCTGACCTGGCGATTCCTAATCGCATTGGTGGACCGATCATTGCGAGCAATGTGGTTGCCGAGATGCGCGGCAGCGATAAGCCGAATGAGTTTGTAATTCTTGGTGCACATCTCGATTCGTGGGAGTTGGGTACGGGCGCGCTCGATAACGGATGCAATGCCGCTCTGGTAATCGATGCGCTTCGTGCTATCAAAACTGCCGGATTGCGGCCAAGACGCAGCCTTCGCTTCGTTCTTTTTTCTGGCGAAGAGGAGGGGTTGGTGGGATCGCATGCCTATGCCATCGCCCATCGCAAGGAACTGGACAAGGCTGCGGCGGTGATTATCTTCGATTCTGGCACGGGGCGGGTTACCGGGTTCTCGTTAGGTGGGCGCAAAGACGTCGTCGACGCAGCCAACAAATTGATTTCTCCGCTCAAGCAGTTCGATGCGGCTACGCTGCTCACCACCGCCGAGTGGGGAACTGACCACTTCGATTTCATGCTGGAAGGTGTACCCACGTTTGTCGCAGAACAGGAGGAAGCGAATTACCTGATCAACTATCACGCCACGTCCGACACTTTCGATAAAGTTGATATGGCGCAATTGAAGAAACACGTAGCCGAGGCGGCTGCGTTGACCTTTGCCATCGCCAACGCGCCCGAGCGGGTTGGCCCGCGCCTGCATCATGCGCAAATTGAACAGACCATGGTCGAAACCCACCTCGACGAACTGATGAAGACTTTCGGCATGTGGCAGCCCTGGCAAGAAGGCAAATGGGGGCGCGCGGATTAGAGCTGATTTGCGATTGCCGATTGAATTCAGGTTAGTGCGCAATCGTCAATTCGAATTCGGCAATCGACAATTGACGTTGGAAATCTATTGAGCCAGCTATCACTCTGGATTCTCTTCAACCTTTTCGTTCTGGGCATGCTGATCCTTGATCTGGGATTCTGGCAGCGCCGCAGCCATGTTGTGAAATTCCGTGAAGCGCTGGTGTGGAGCGGGTGCTGGATCACGCTAGCGTGTGTATTCGCAACGCTGGTCTTTGTTTATTGGGGCCGCGCGACCGCAGTGGAATTCCTGACCGGATATACCATTGAACTTTCACTCAGCCTGGATAATCTTTTTATCTTCCTTTTGATTTTCCGCTACTTCCGCGTCTCTTCTGATTCTCAGCACAAAGTGTTGTTCTGGGGAATTGTTGGTGCCCTAGCCATGCGCGCTGTTTTCATAGTGGTGGGCATCGGTATGATCCGACGATTTCATTGGATCACTTATATTTTTGGAACGTTGCTGATCTACAGCGGAATCAAACTTTTTTGCCAGAGTGAAGCTGGCATCGAACCGGAAAAGAATCCTGTGCTGCGTTTATTCCGCCGCTGGGTTCGAGTAACGCCGGAGTATGAGGGAGACAAATTTGTAGTGCGGCACACGAGCTTGTATGCGACTCCGCTGCTGGCGGTGCTGGTGCTGATCGAAACTACGGATATGCTTTTCGCCACAGACTCCATTCCCGCAGTGCTGGCCATCACGCTGAAACCGTTTATCGTCTACACCTCCAACGTATTTGCAATTCTGGGCCTGCGTTCTATGTACTTTGTGCTGGCTGGAATGATGGGTGTCTTCCGCTACCTGCATCATGGTCTCGCTTTGGTTTTGATTTTCGTTGGCGCTAAGATGCTTGCCTCCCAGTACCATCAGATTCCGACCGGGCTGACACTCGCAGTGGTGGCGGCAGTCCTTATGATTTCGGTTGCCGCCTCTTTGCTTCATCCGCGAAGTCAAAAGCAATAACCACAGAGGACACAAAGGTACACGAAGGCAAAAACAAGTTGTTTTCCTTCGTGTACCTTTGTGTCCGCTGTCGTTATTGCTTTTGAAGCGGTACCCGCGCCAATGATTACGCTATGATGAGAATCCATGACCCGAGTAATAATCGCGGTGCAGCCGCACCCCTACGAAGCAATCATAGAAAACGGATTGCTGGAGCACGCAGGAGAACATCTGTGCCACGTTATAGGAAATCACCAGCAGGTGTTCGTTGTGACTGTTCCGCCCGTACGCCGCAAGTGGGGGAAAAAGTTGCTGACTTCTCTGTCGGCAGCTGGCTTCAAAGTACGCATGATCGAGATGCGCGACGGCGAACCGGCGAAGAAGCTGGTGACGATAGAAGTGTTGGCCGAGAATTTAACCCGCATGGGAGCTGATCGTGACGCCGTGGTAGTCGCCTTTGGCGGTGGCGTGGTGGGCGACACTGCGGGTCTGCTGGCCTCGCTCTACATGCGCGGCGTCGACCTGGTGCAAATTCCCACTACCGTGCAGGCCCAGTTGGATGCCGCTATTGGCGGTAAAACCGGAGTAAATGTGCGCACTGGGAAAAATTTGCTGGGAACGTTTCATCAGCCGCGCGTAGTGCTCATCGACCCGTCAATATTGTCTACTTTGCCGGAGCGCCAGTTTCGTGCGGGACTTTACGAGGCGCTGAAATGCGGAGTCATCGGCAAGCCTGACTTATTCGGACGCCTCGAACAAGTCGACACGAAAACTCTGCGTTGTGATGCGTCTGGGTTGGAGTGGGTAATTGCGGAATCAGCACGGCTCAAGGCTGAAATAGTGTCCTCCGATGAGCGCGAGAACGGCCTGCGCCGAGTGCTGAATTTCGGCCATACCATCGGACATGCGCTTGAAGCTGAATCGGGTTACCGTCATTTTCTCCACGGCGAAGCTGTGGCGTGGGGAATGATCGCGGCCACTCACATCGCGGTGATGACCGGCCGAATCGACAAAAATACCGCGCTGCGAATTTCTAACGCCGTGCTGAATTTCGGCCGTTTACCGAAAATTCAGGCACGCAGCCGCGATCTTGTTCGTTTGCTTCAATGTGACAAAAAGACGCGCGCCGGAAAAATACACTTCGTGCTTCCACGTGAAATTGGCAAGGTCGAAATTGTGAATGATGTGCCGAAGAAAATTGGTATGGTGGCGCTGGACGAACTGCGCCGCTTGTCGAAGTCATGAGAAGCTTGCAGCCAACCATCAGCGATCCAGCCAAACCGGTTGTCCACGGCGCCGCTCCGGAGGGGGCAAGCGATCCCGCTTCAGCCGCGCGCGCAGTGCGGGAAATGTTCACTTCCATCGCGCCGCGGTACGATCTTCTCAATCATATTCTCTCGTTCAACGTAGACCGTTGGTGGTGGAGCAGGACGGCTCGCAGCTTTTCTACAATCCTGAAGCAGCCAGACGCGCGTGTCCTCGATCTCTGTTGTGGCACCGGCGACATGACCTTCGCTTTGCATCGCAGGGCAGGGAAGTCTGGGGCAACAATTTTAGGCGTGGATTTTTCCCATGCCATGCTGGAGCGGGCAAATGACAAATCGCAAGGGAAGTCGCCGGAGTGGGTGGAAGCCGACGCGCTTTGTCTGCCATTTCCTAACCAACAATTCGATCTCATCACGGCGGCGTTTGGTTTCCGTAACCTGGCAAACTATGACGCCGGACTGCGCGAAATACTACGGCTACTACAGCCCGACGGCGAATGCGGCATTCTCGATTTCGGCGAGCCTCGGGGATTGATTGGCAAGTTCTATCGGATTTACTTCAAGCATGTGCTTCCCGCCATCGGCACGCTGATCTCGGGAGTTCGCGGTCCTTATGCTTATCTGCCCGCGTCGGTGGAGCGGTTTCCATCCCCTGAAGAAATGCTTGACCGAATGCGGCAAGCTGGCTTTCGCGAAGCTTCATGGACGCCGTACACGTTCGGGATCGCGGGATTATACAGAGGCAGGAAATAAATCCACTAGGCCTGTTGTGCGGCGGCAGAAGGCTGAATTGTGGACGCCGCATCCGTAGCAAATGAATCGGCAAAGGCGTCGGCAATGGTGTAACGGATCACGGTCTCGTAATCCTCGCCCAGGAACTTTCGCAGCCGCTCTGTCTTCATCAGATACTCGCCAGTCATGTAAGGCATGGCTTCCGGCGGAACCGCGGAGATCCCCATCTTCCATAGCAACTGCAGAACCAGACGAAACGACAACTTCCCGGGCACACGTGCAAGTTTGGCGCGAGCTATTTCGATACATTGCGCGAAAGTTAATGCGTCACCACGGCCCGCGACGTTCATTACTGTGAGACGCTGGGCTTCGGGTTCGGTGCGGTGAACGATGTGCGCCACTAGCCGCGCCATGTCATCCACATGAACAAATTGCAGGCGATTCTCCAGATACTGCCTGCCGAAAGGCAACATGCAAGGCAGCCGCCTGCCCCGTTCACGCATTCTGGCAGCGCGCCTGGCCAGGCCATTCGGGGTACCGCGGAAAGCGCCCAGCATGTAGTTCTGGACGCTGGCGCCGGCAAAAATATGCGGACGCAGCATGTATACACTGCAGCCTCGCAAAGCTGGCGCCCGTTGCTGCACCACTTTATCCGCTTCCATTTTGTGAACTGCATACGGCAACGTATGCGCGCCCAGAGGAAAATCTTCGCTCACAGGTTCCGGCAGGTTTGGTCCGTAGACGGAAACACTACTGGGAAAAATAAATCTTCCCACGATTGCATCATCACGATTAGCTTCCGTAATCGCTTCGATCACTCGCGCTGTACCGGCCACATTAATCTGCCACATCCGATCAAGATCGAGCACACCCGTGCGAACCGGATCCAGGACAAAAGCCAGGTGGATTACAGCGACCGGTCGGGTTTCACGCAGTAGAAGAAATAACTCGCGACAGGATTCTTCCAGACCAAGATCCATGCGAATGAAACTGAGCGGATGGTCCGTCTGCGGCGGATTCAAATCGATACCGATAACCTGGGAATGCGCCAACAATGGCAACAGCCGCACCCCCAGGTTTCCGGCAATTCCTGTTACGACGACCCTTGGTTTTTCATCGCCCATTATTATTTGGGGCCGGGAGCAGGCGGTTTTGAGCTCGGCCCGCCTGTCGGTGGTGGTAAAGGCATCCCATGCGTGGGAGGCATTTCAGGTCCGAAATAGCTTTCATCCAAGGTCGGCGTAGCTGATTGTTGCACTGCTTGCATCTGTTCTTGCATGTGCTGGCTGCGCAAGGTCGAGCGAATTTCTTCCTTTACCTTGTCTACGGGCGTTTCTTCTTTTTTGCCGACCTTGAAAATATAAAATCCGCTGGCGTCAGATATCACCCCAGAAATCTCGCCCGTTTTGAGATCCATCACCGAAGCCTGCGCCGGAGGCAGTCCACTGCGGCGTACATCATCCATCTTGGTGCTGGGAGGCTTGGTCTTCATTCCGGCGGTCAGGAAGGCTTCAGCCTGCAATTTGCTGAAGTCTTCTCCAGCTACCGCGCGAGTGTGAAGTTTATCCGCCTCTTTCTTCATAACCGCTTCCGAGTCTTCACGGCGCTTTTCCTCCGCCGCAGCGCTGAGTTTCACCTTGGAAACAGGTTGCTGGGCACGTGGAACAAATATGCGCTGCAGATCGGCCTCTTCGTAGTCAGCGGCGTGGCTCTTGTAATAGTCCGCAATATCCTGGTCAGAAACCTGGCCAGCTTTTTCCTGCTGCGCCTGGTTGTACTCCTGAGACAGGACCTGGATACGCATCAGCTTCATGCGGTCTTCGAACTTTGGTCCCTGATCAAGTCCCATTTCATGCGCCTTCTCTGACATTACCAGCGCCATGCTGTAGCGCATGGCGAACTGCCGGCGCACGCGTGGCGGCATGTTGGGTTGCACCGATTCTAGAATCTTTTCGAATTCGGCACGGGTGATCACAGTCTTGCAATTCGGGTCAGCTGCTGCTTTGTCGGCCGGTGGATGGTCGCACAATCCTGCTATTGTGATCACCGCCGCATCGGGAGCAACTTTTGCAGACTGATCAGTGCCCGGAGCGTTCGGCGAAGCACCCGCCTGAGAACCCGGCGCCGGGGTGGGAGGCGGTGGTGGACTGGCGGCTTGCCCCCAAGCCATGACTGTCAGTAGCAGACAGACGAATGCATATCTCATCATATTCAGAAATTCCTCCAATTAATCGAATAAGGGTCAAGCAAAATCCTAGCACATAGTTCCCGCTGCCGGAGACGACGCAGCTATGTTCTGAAAACGATAATTGGCGGAGCCACGCGGAAGCGGCGATAATGCTTTCATGGCGAGCTTGCCAGCCATCGACAGCCCGGCGTCCATGCGCGCGGAAAAACGCGCGGTGGCGGGAAGTTCTGTGCTGGCAGCGATCGCCATCACCGCCTTAAAAATTGTGGTTGGTTTTACCACCGGAAGTCTGGGCATTCTGTCGGAGGCCGCGCACTCCGGCCTGGATCTTATCGCCGCCATCGTTACCTTCTTGTCCGTCCGCGTCTCTGACAAGCCTGCCGATGCCGATCACCAGTACGGGCATGGCAAGGTGGAGAATTTTTCCGCCTTCATCGAAACCGCCCTCTTGCTTCTGACTTGTGTCTGGATCATTTACGAAGCGGTCCGACGGATGTTCTTCCGCCATGTGGAGATCGAGCCCAGCATCGCCGCTTTCGCCGTGATGTTCATTTCCATGGCTGTAGATTTTTGGCGGTCGCGAGCGTTGGGAAGAATTGCCGCAAAGTACGATAGCCAGGCACTCGAAGCCGACGCGCTCCATTTCTCCACCGATATCTGGTCGAGTGGCGTAGTGGTGGTGGGTTTGGCGCTGGTGCTGCTCGGGCGCATTTTTGGCGTCGATAAACTGCGCGTTGCCGATCCCGTGGCCGCGCTGTTTGTTGCCGGAGTGGTGGTCTACGTGAGTTCGAGGCTGGCGCGTCGAACTGTAGACGCCCTGCTCGATGCCGCGCCTGCGGGTGTCCGCGGCAAAATTGTAGCCGCGGTCAACAAAGTGGACGGATTGCTCGAAGTCGATCGCGTGCGCATCCGCCGTGCCGGCAATCGGTACTTCGCCGATCTCTCAATTGGACTAGCGCGCAACGTAACTTTCCAACGTTCAGAGCAAGTTGCCGATGCGGTGACTTCGGCTGTGCAGGGAGTTTTACCAGACGCCGATGTGGTCGTTCGTTCGGTGGCGCGTCCAGCCCGCCGGGAAAACATTTTTGACCGGGTTCGCGCCGTGGCCACTCGCAATAATTTTAACGTGCATGACATAAGCGTTCAGGATCTCAGTGGACGTTTGCACGTCGAACAGCATCTTGAATTGGATGAGCAATTGAGTTTGAAAGAGGCGCACGATCAGGTAACAAAGCTGGAATCGGATATCCGCAGCGATGTGCCAGAAATTTCTACGATTCTGACGCACATCGAAAGCGAACCCGCGACCATAGAAACCGGTGATGAAGTTACGCGCGACGCTTTGCTGGAGAAGAAATTAAAAGCGGTAGCAGCGCATTTCCGGGAAGTGCTGGATGTGCACGACGTCGAAGTTAAACACGTGCGCGGACGGCTCTACGTCTCTTGCCACTGCACATTTTCTGACGAACTTCCGCTTTCGCGCGTGCATGACATTTCGACCGAGCTCGAGATCCACTTCAAACAGGAAGCGCCAGAGTTGTTTCGCGTACTGATTCACCCCGAGCCGCAAACGGATAATCGACGATAGTGTGACGGATGTCACCATCGAATTGCCAATTGACGATGTCCAATTGACGATTGGAGGCGGCAATGGGGAGTAAAGCGGAGGACTTGCAAAAACGTACTCGCACATTTGCTGTTCGAATTGTCCGATTATTTCGCGCTCTGCCGAATTGTGCAGAAGCAAGAGTTGTCGGCCAACAACTCTTGCGAAGTGGTACTTCTGTGGCGGCGAACTATCGGGCCGCTTGCAAAGCAAGATCATCGGCAGATTTTATTTCGAAAATGGGCATTGTAGAAGAAGAGTCTGACGAGACCGTGTTTTGGCTGGAGTTCCTGGTCGAGACGGGGATGGTACGGCCGGAGAGAATGCTCGATCTTACAGATGAAGCGAAGCAGCTAACCGCTATTTTCGCGGCGTCCAGGCTCACGGCTAAGAATAACAATCGGCAATTGCAAATTGGAAATCGGAAATCTAAGAGGGAGTTGCAATGATTGAAGCGAAAGCAATCTGGACCGATAGCCAGCGTTTCCTCGGGCAGTCCAGCAGTAGCCACGGCGTTATCGTCGATGGTTCCGGCAAAACCGGCAACAGTCCTATGGAGCTGGTTCTCATTGGCCTATGCGGATGCACCGGGTACGATGTCGCCAGCATCCTGGGCAAGAAACGTGAGCCCTTCACCAGCCTTGAAGTACGAGCCGAAGGCGACCGCGCCGCGACTCCCCCAACTGTCTATACGGACATTCGTCTGGTCTATCGAGTAGGAGGAAACGTTTCGCATAAAGCGGTAGAAGACGCGGTGCGCCTCTCCGAAGAAAAATATTGTTCGGTTGCAGCCATGCTGAACAAGGCGGCCAAAATCACTTACACTATTGAGTACGTATAAGGACCATGTGGGGCAGCGTCGGTTGTAATGTCCAGTGAGCCTCGGCAGTTACATAATTGAGAACCGGCAATCTGCAATTGCAAACAAGTCACCGCCAACCACTTCGCGGATACCTCTACATCGCCAGCGCCGCGTTTCTATGGGGCGTGGCCGCCAACCTTGGCCGCGCCGCGTTCACCGGACGCCTTCTGCCTCAGGGACAAACGCTTCGACCCATCGATTCGCTCATCCTTTCTCAAAGCCGCACAACATTTTCTTTCGTTGTTCTGCTGTTCGCACTGTTGATCGTTCGCGGGCCAAAATCGTTGCGGCTCACTGCACCCGACCTACTACGCATGTTCGTGTTGGGAGTTCTCGGCGTGGCCGCATCCAATTACCTCTACTACCTCGCGATTCAGAGAACGAACGTGGCCACAGCAATCATCCTGCAGTACACAGCACCGGTGTGGGTTTTGCTCTATACCATCGCACGCGGACTTCAAAAGCCCAGCTTGCAGCGCATTGCTGCGGTTGCGTTGGCGGTAAGCGGAATCGCCTTGGTCATCGGAGTCTTCAATTCTGGAGGATTTCGCCTCGACACGATAGGAGTGATGGCAGCTCTCGCGGCAGCATTCTCATTCGCCTTCTACAATATCGGCGGCCACAGCATTCTCGCCCGCTATGACCGCTGGATGGTGCTGCTTTACGTTATTTTGGGCGCATCGTTATTTTGGCTTATTGTCAATCCACCGTGGAAGATCGTGGCCGCGCATTATTCCGAAACTCAATGGCTATTCTTGCTGGCATTTTCGCTGGTATCAGTGCTTGCGCCGTTCGCCCTCTATTTCGCCGGATTGCAGCATCTCGAACCCACTCGGGCAATCGTAGTGAGTTGTCTGGAGCCAGTATTCTCCATCGTCATAGCGGTGGTTGCGTTGGGTGAGTTGATGCGCCCACTTCAGACCTTGGGAATTGTGCTCGTCCTGGTCGCAATTGTCATAGTCCAATTGCCCGATCGAAAATCGCCTCAGGAAATTCCCCTGGTCGAGCCCATGGAATAATCCAAACTAGACATCACCAAGGTAACCGTCAGCCCAGGTTTTCCACTAGGTTTTCCCCGTTCCAAGCGCGATGCTTTTAAACAGAGTTTCCTCGGCTGGAGTGTGGCTATGAAGCTTTCGCGCATTATCTATCTGTCGGTGTTCTTGATGGGCTCAATACTGCCGTGCTTCGCGCACCACATGGCGGTTGTGGTTAACAAGGACAACAACGTTGGCGAAGTGGCTTCCACACACCTGGCCAAAATACTTCGGCTCGAAGTTAAAAAGTGGCACGACGGTAAGGACGTCATTCTTGTCTTGCACAAGAACTCCAGCGGCGAAATGCTGACGTTGGAACGGCTCAACAAAATGTCGGCTGGCGAGTTGAAATCATTTATCGCAACTCACCAGGGATCGATCACGACAGTTGATTCCGATGAAGACGTGCTGAAGCGCGTAGAGTCTACTGAAGGCGCAATCGGGCTGGTTGATGTGCGCTCCATTAATGATCAGGTCAATGTCGTGAGAGTTGACGGCAAGCTACCCATGGAAGACGGGTATTTGCCTCACTGATTTGACCTCGGGCAGCCGCGGAGTCTTTACGCCGAAGCCGCTGGACACCAGCCGGTTCCATCCCATTTCTTGAATTTCGATGGCTTGCATTGGTCGAAGCCGCAAACGCTCGCCATACTCTCAGAAATCTCTTCTTCGGCTAGCGCCTGCCCGATAAGCTCTTTCGAGCATCCGCCACCCTGCCCTAGCATGACGCGTGCTACGACCCGCGTTATTTCATCGGGTGATGCCAGCGCACGAATCAGTTCACGCCCCGCAGTTTCCTGACCAAATTGCGCCCAGACCATCCCGTATAACACCAACTCGTTGATGTCCATAGGTCCCCGTCCCCCAACCGACTCGTTCAGTCTTATATATAGAAGCGACAAACTTGCCACGCGTGTGTCAAGTTCTTGTGAAAATTACCTGACAATCGCATCAGGGATTCTGCAGATCAGCAATACAGGGTTGGCTCCAGCTTCTGGCGCGGTGGGGTTGAGAGCCATCACTCAGGAGCTAGCGGCCCGGATCAAGGACAACGACCTTGGTAATTGGCGTACGCAGACACGCACAACTACTCTGTTTGCGAGGGTTTACAACTATATGATTAACACACTGTCGAAGTCATTCTTAACTCTGGCGTTGGCGGGCCTTGTCTATACCGGGTCCGCTCTTGCCCAAAACTCGACTTCAGGCGCCGGTCCTAGCGTCGTCGATCCCGGCCATCCCCGCGTCAATCAGGTAAATGGCCGCGAAGCCAATCAGCAGAAACGCATTGCAAATGGGATTAACCATGGCTCGCTGAGCGCGAAACAAGCAGGCAATATAGAGAAACGTGAAGCCCGTGTGCAAAATCGCGAGCAAAAGGACATGGCAGCGCACAACGGCCATCTGACTAAGGCAGAACAAAACGGGATTAACCGCCAGCAGAATCGCATCAGCAAGACCATCTATAAAGACAAGCACTAAGGAGTCCTTGCAATTCGTATCCGGGCTTGCGGGTGCCCCATGTCTCGCCGCATTTGCGAGACATGGGAATTGCTGGCCGAAAACTACCCCTTGACCGAGTCTTTGCTTTACCGAGGGTACCCGTTCAAGGTAGCGTCATCACTATAGAATCAATGCTCGCTGCGCAGCGCCAGTTGCCGTTCTCCTGGCGTCATTTGATTCCACAGAACCTTCAAGTCCTGTTCGAGGCGGGTATTCTTGGGGTCTTGCCGCAGCGATCGCCCGAACCAGCGATAGGCGGTCGGCAAATCGCGCGTGGCGCAGTGACCGGTCGCGTACATAGTTCCCAGCACGCTTTGAGCCTGGGCATTTGATTGCTGCGCCGCAGCCAGTAAATTTGTTCTGGCGCGTGCGCAGTTCTCCGGAACGCCGTTTCCGTAAAGATACTTCTCGCCCTGCGTCTCGAGATCATCTCCTCGCGATACGGTTGCCTCAGACCGCGCTGCCTTCGTGACCGCAGGTTTGCGCGCATGCGGCGGTGGACTCGGAGCTTCATCGGAATCCGATTTTCCCGGGTCGTCCTGGGCAGGCGTCTTACTCGCACTCTCTGCGGGAGATTGAGGCGTTTGCGCTTCCGACCCAGCCGGGGTTGAATCCGTCTTTCCAGATCCTGCAGGCGTTGCCGCAGCGGCATCGGGAGCAGCTGCAGGCGGAGTTGGCCCTCCTTGAGTTTGTGCAGGAGCAGTACCACCAGGCGATGAAGTGCTGGCACTACTCGGCAAACCGCTCCCCGCATTGGAGTCTGCCGTCGCTGGCGCAGGAGAATTGGACTCCGGTTTATCGGAGGCAGCAGGTTTCGTCGCAGCCGGCAGGGTATTCAACAGCCGGTCGGCTACGACCCGCAAATCCTGTCGCCAATGCCAGGTCGCCGCCGCTGCAGCGGCAATCAACAGAATCAGCACTACATTCCGTCCGGTATGGCTGGGCGTTTCATCTTCAAATAGGTAGCTGAAACTCTTGTCGTCAGCCGTCTCCTGGCCCAAGCCCAGAAAGGAAGGTCCGCTGACCTGCCTCGGAGCAGCTTCCCTTGCAGGTGTTACTGGTCGTTCTTCGAATTTAGGTGCGGCGAGCTGCACAGGTGGCAGAGGAGTTTGCGCCACAGGCGGCCGAGGCGCAGCTGCCGGGGCGCCTGGTATGCGCAGGGGAGCGGCGCACATTCCGCAATAGCGGTGTTGCGGAAAGTTTTCATAACCGCATTTTTCGCATTTTACAAGCATGACTACTGGCATAAGAATATACCGAGGTTGGATGGCAATCTGTTGATTTCGGTTGGACGCCCCCTATCAGACTGATTAAGAGGGTGATCTACGCGCTAAGGCCGTACTTCACTCATCAAAGCCATGATATTGCCTTCCGAGTCGCGAAACTCCGCCAGCCAAAGGTCGTGATCCGGCATCCGGGCAACTATGTGCGGCTCAGCCTCGATCTTTGCGTCGCGCTCGACCAGGCGAGCATGGGCGGACTTGATATCGGCAACCCTGAAATACAAAATCGATGCCGGGTGATCGAATTCCGGGCGTTCCGGAGGCGTCAACATCAGTCGAACCCCACCGCAGTCAAAAAAGGCTAGATGCCCAACCGTAAACAGCAGCTTGAGTCCCAGAATGTCGCGATAAAATTCAATTGCCCGGTTGGTATCGTGCACGTTGATAGCAATCTGTCCGATCGCGCTGATGCCGGTCGCGGCCGAGGCTGTATTGTTTGCCATTTGTCTCACCTCCGAGTATTGACGTATTATTTAATTAGCATAGCTAACTAATAAAATGCAAGCAGTTCCTAAAAACAAAATCGAACAGGGAACTAAACCGGGCGCACCCGAGGCCTTCAACGCCGCGGACCGTTTGCACTCCGCCGCCATCCATCTTCTGCGCCGTTTACGCATTCGCGATTACGAGCTCTGCATCGGACCAGCGCAACTATCCGCCTTATCGGTTCTCGTCTTCGCAGGTCCACAATCGCTGGCCAGCCTCGCGCAGGCTGAGCAAGTCAAACCTTCGACCATGAGCCGGATAGTGAGTGGCCTGCTCCGAAGCAAATTGGTGCATAGGAGAACTGATAAGCAAGATCGCCGCGCCATCGTCATTGCGCCGACAGAAAAAGGCGAGCGGATCATGCAGGAGGGACGCAGGCGCCGCGTCGGCGCGCTGGCCGCTGCAGTTCAATGTTTATCGCGTGAAGAAGTAACCGGGCTCAATGAGGCCGCGCAACTCATCGAGGCCATAAGCCGGCGAGTGTAGCGACTTCACGCACCGCTGCTAGTCAAGCACAAAATCTCTAGCAGCGCATCCCGGCGGAGCTGCGCTTCTACTTCGCACCAACTTTCCCATTTCAATACATCGCAATGACCGGCCCGCAAGGCACCCGCAAGGCAATAGATCTGTTCGTCGACATGTCCCAATTTGGCCAATTACCAGAGGCACATGACCTTCCGTGACCTACAGGAATGCGGCGTCAGCCCAAATAATGGGCCTAGCTGCACACTACGTAGTTTTGATCGCCAAAAGCGATCAGGATCGCGGTGCAGCCGCTCTTCAATCCCCCGACCGTGCCCGAGCACGGGGCAAGAGAGGCGATCTCGTGAGACATCTCACACCGCAGGCAACACTCCAAGGACTCATACTTACTTTCATTCTTTTAACTCTGTCCACCTTGGCCGCCGCACACACGGTCCAATTGTCGTGGGATGCCAGCAACTCACAGAACGTGATCGGATATAACGTGTTTCGCGGCGCCAACCCAGGTGGACCTTACACCCAGATCAATTCAACTTTGGATCCCACTACCTCATATGCAGACAGTACTGTCCAGGGCGGCCAAACTTATTATTACGTCACAACCGCCGTCAACTCGGACAACACTCAAAGTGATTATTCCAACCAGACCGAAGCGGTAATTCCTAGCGGTGGCGCGGGGTCGGAAAATGCCTTGTACAGTTTTGCCGGAGGCAACGACCCCAAACTGCCATACGCGGGCCTGGTTTTCGACAAAGCCGGCAACCTTTATGGCACCACCGAACTTGGTGGAACCAATAATCAAGGCACAGTCTTCGAAATAACTCCCAACACAAACGGAACCTGGACCGAGACGGTGTTATACAACTTCACCGGCGGCGTCGACGGAGGTCAGCCATACGGCAGCCTGGTCTTTGATCCCGCTGGCAACCTGTATGGCACTACCAATTTTGGCGGCAGCTCGAATTGCAATATGGGCTGCGGAACAGTCTTTGAACTGATCCCCGGTTCCGGCAACTGGACCGAAACCGTTCTCTACTCCTTCGGCGGAGGCAGCGACGGCCGCCAACCTTCGGCCCGAGTGCGGCTAGACACCGCCGGCAATCTTTACGGCACAACCCTGCAGGGCGGCAACATCGGTTCTGTCTGCAGTACGGGCTGCGGCACAGTTTTCAAGCTCACCCACGGTTCCAACGGATGGACCGAAAGTGTGCTCTACGCCTTTCAGGGCGGATCGGACGGCGCTTCTCCCTATGACGGGTTAGCCTTTGATCCTGCCGGAAATTTATACGGCACAACCTATGCCGGCGGTGCTTCCGCCAGTGGCACAATTTTCAAGCTGACGACTAGCTCCAGTGGATGGACCGAGTCCGTGCTGCACGCGTTTACCGGTGGCCACGATGGAAAATATCCTTTCGGCGACCTCATCCTCGACGCTGCCGGCAATCTCTATGGCACAGCATTCCAGGGTGGTTCCGGATATGGCGTCGTGTACGAACTTTCGCCGAACTCAACGGGCGGATGGCACGAACGCACACTCCACATTTTTCAAAACGTTCCTGCAGGAAATCCCGTCGCTGGACTAGTCATGGACCCCGCCGGAAATCTCTTTGGAACTACAATGCTTGGCGTTACCCTGGCCGCCTGCGGTGGCGGATGCGGCACGCTCTTCGAGTTGTCGCCCGTAGCCGGAGGTCCCTGGAGCTACAAAATAGTTCATGAGTTCGGAAAAACCGGCGACGGCTACCATCCCACAGGAGATCTGATTTTAGACTCTGCCAGCAATCTCTATGGCACGGCTGAACTGGGCGGTGAACAGGGTTCCGGCATGGTCTTTCAAATCATGCACTAGGGTAAAACGTTAGAAAAAATTCCTGCGCGAAAGAGAAAGGCTCCGATGGCTCGGAGCCTTCAATCTTTCGCATTACGCCAATAATTTATTCTGCTTCTTCATCGCGCTTTTTGCCGTAGCGCAACGCCAAGCCAACTCCGATGGTCATGAACCCGATTGGAGGGATCAGCAATACGACCACCCCACGCGTGATCGCGTTTTGACCTTCTTTGTTGAGAGCGCGGGCACTGCTGTAACACATGGCGCAGCTCTGAGCTGCAGCGGGGCCAGCCCAAAGCGCAATCGTCAAAGCCAGCGCGGCTAATCGGAGCCTCATCGCACCCCCAGGCGCACAACCCGAAAAGCGTCAGGAAAGAAGATGCACATCAGGCAAAGGCACGCGACGACGGCGGTCATCATGACCCATTTCATGGCGGCAATCTCATACTTCAAATGCATGAAGTATCCAATAATCAGCGCCGACTTGATGATCGAGAGAATCATCAGCGCTTCCAGCATCTGCAGCGGCTGAAAAACCCGTTTGTACGCGAGCACTACCTCGACAGCAGTAAGCAGCAGCAATACTCCCCAAACCCAGAAGTATTGGGTCTTGCTCTCATCGTGGGTTGCGACGGCTGTATGCATTAAGAACTCTCCCGTTACGCAGATTTCCAATTTAAATCACACCCGCGTCGACATCAAATACACCAGCGGGAAAATGAACATCCACACCAGATCGACGAAGTGCCAATACAGTCCTGCGATTTCAACGTCGGGCGCGTCATAATCCTTAGGCTTAAGAAAAAGAATCACCGCAGAGATAACAAAGCCAGCCAGCAACACATGGACTCCGTAGTGAAACACGCTGCTGGAGGGAATCACCCACCATGCCACAGCCCAGATCGCCAGAAGGATCGGCAGGAAGGCTTTTCGCAGCGCAACCACACCGAGATAAATCACGCCAATGGTCACGTGCAGCATGTGCATGCCGGTTAAGGTGAAGAACGTTCCCCCGAACTGCGGCACATTGGCCGACCACGGATTCTTAAACGGCGTCATCCCTTCGTCAATCAGATGAGTCCATTCCAAACCGTGCAGCACGATGAACGCGGTGCCGAAAAGCATGGTGAAGAGAATCCAGTTGCGAGTCCAGCTACGATCGCCGCGCCGGGCCGCAAGCACCGCCAGCACCATCGTTAGCGAACTGGAGAGCAGGCATCCGGTCATGATCGTGGCGTTAGTAATGCTTTCCTTGCCGAAAGGCGTGGGCCAGTCGGGATTGGAAATGCGTCCGTAGCTGTAGGCAAACAGCAGCGCTCCGAACGTCAACGTGTCCGAGAGCAGGAACAGCCACATCCCGATCTTTTTAGAATAGGTGCCAAACAGAGATGGCTCGTAAACTTCAGCCACCCCATGCTGCACCGCGACTTCAGACATGTATCGGTCTCCTTAAATTTATGTTCGTGTGGCGCGGTCGCCCTCGCCCGCATCTGCCCGCTACCGGATAAACCAAACCAACCCGAAAATGTATAGCCACAAAAAAAACATGAAGTGCCAATACCACGCGGTAACATCCACCACAATGCGGCGTTCTTCAACCGGCTTGTGCAGCAGCGAAACAGCAACCGCGTAGAGCAGAACCAAAATTCCTCCCGCCAGGTGCACCGCATGCGTTGCAGTGAGTAGGTACACAAACGAACTGCTGGCGCTGGTAGCAAGATAAAATCCGCGATCGGCAAGCTCGCGCCAAGCCATCCACTGTCCGGCAAGAAATCCCATGCCCAGAACGACGGTTACACTCAGCCAAGGAAAACCATTGTCCTCGCCCAGCGAAACCCCGGGAATAGAGCGAATCGGAGCCAGCGCCGCCTGCCGTGCAATCTGTCGTCGAGCCAATTCCGCCGTGATGCTGCTCACCAGCAACAACGCCGTGTTGACCAGCAGTAGGGTCGTCGGCAGGTCGACTGGGATCCAATCGCGCACATACTTGTTAGTGCGTTCATCAAGTGTAGGCAAACCCCGGCGCACGACGTAAGCGCTGGTCAGCGAAACGAAAATCATGGTGACCGAAGTCAGGCCAATGGCCAGCCCCAGCCGCACCCTCCGCAATCGCTGCCCGTAATCCGGAGACCCGTCGCCCGGTCCATCTCCGCCGCCACTGTACGCAGGCGGACGCGTCCCGCCGCCACCCTGGCCTGTTTTGGGTACATCAATCGAAACTGGAGAACTAAAAGTTACCATGTGATCCACTTCGTAGCGCCGCCGTCTCGGCGGCTGTCGTGAGGGCGTCCCGCCCTCACTTCCGAGGGCAAGATGCCCTCAGGACAGCCGGCAAGATGCCGGCGCTACCCGACCTAGTGAGATGCCACCGTCGCGGGGTCCGTTTGCATTACGTAATCCCGCGGCGCGCCGGGCACGCTGTATTCATACGGCCCATGATTCACCACCGGCGTATGCCCGCCAAAATTATCATGCGGAGGCGGCGTAGCCGTAGTCCATTCCAGCGTCGTCGCTTCCCACGGATTGTCGCTCGCCTTCGGACCTTTGAACATGCTCCAGAACAAATTTGCCACGAAGATAAACTGCGCAGCTACGGTGATGAAAGCTGCGTAAGTCATGAACTCATTGAGCGGGATCAGATTATGTAAATAGTTAAGCTCGGTAAATTGCGAGTAACGACGCGGCTGCCCGGCCATGCCCAAATAATGCATCGGCATAAAAATGCAATACGTCCCGATCAGCGTAATCACGAAATGAACCCGGCCCCAGGTCTCGTTCATCATGCGGCCAAACATTTTCGGAAACCAGTAATAGGTTCCGGCGAACATACCAAAGATAGCCGCGACTCCCATGATCAGGTGGAAATGCCCGACCACGAAAGCCGTGTCATGTAGAGGAATATCAAGAACCGGCTGCGCCAGAAAAGGTCCGCTCAATCCGCCAGAAACGAAAAGTGAAACGAAGCCGATGGCAAAGAGCATCGGAGTCTGAAAGCGCACGCGTCCGCCGTGAATCGTGCCCAGCCAATTAAAAGTCTTAATCGCCGAAGGAACGCCGATAGCCATCGTCATCAGCGAAAAGGCAAAAGCCGTGTACGGGCTCATGCCGCTCATAAACATGTGATGGCCCCAGACCATGAATCCCAGGAAGCCGATCGCCATAATTGCGTACACCATGGCTTTGTAGCCGAAAATCGGTTTGCGCGAGAAGGTCGAGAGCAGCTGCGAAGCCACGCCCATGCCCGGCAGAATCGCGATATAGACCTCAGGATGTCCAAAGAACCAGAACAAATGTTGCCAGAGCAGCGGCGAACCGCCCTTGTGGCCCATGACCTGCCCATTGACCACGACTAAAGGAACGTAAAAGCTAGTGCCCAGATTGCGATCAAGCAGAAGCAAAATTCCAGCCGAGAGCAACACGCCGAAGGCCAACAAACCCAGAATCGCCGTGACGAACCATGCCCAAACTGTCAGCGGCATGCGCATCATGGTCATGCCCTTGGCTCGCAGGTCAAGAGTAGTCGTGATGAAGTTCAGCGCGCCCATCAGCGAAGCGATACAGAAAATCGCAATGCTGGTAATCCAAAGATCCGCACCCAGTTGCTCGCCCGGACCAGAGTTGGTAAGCGCGCTTAAAGGTGCATAGCCAGTCCAGCCATGCAGCGGCGCTCCGCCAGTCACGAAGAACGCCGCCAGTATCACGACGAACGCCACGAACGTAGTCCAAAACGAAAGCATATTCAGGACGGGGAACGCCATATCCGGCGCGCCAATCTGAATCGGCAGAAAATAATTTCCAAAGCCGCCCTGCGGCGCCGTGGTCAGCACGAAGAAAACCATAATCGTGCCGTGCATGGTCAACAGGCTCAAATAGGTTTCTGGCTTGATCTCGCCAATGATTGGCAAAATAGCCGTCGGCCAGATCATGTGAAACCGCATCAGCACTGACAAAAACATTCCGACAAACACTGCCACCAGCGCCAGAAAGTAATACTGCAGCCCGATGACCTTGTGATCCAGGCTGAAAATATACTTGCGGATAAATCCCTGAGGAGCCGCGTGCGAGTGAACTGTAGCTGAAGTCGCCATTACTATTTCTCTGCCTCCCGAGTCGCCAGCCATTTATCGAAATCTTCCTGACTCACCACATGCAACATGCCGTGCATTTTGTAATGCCCCAGTCCGCATAGCTCGGCACAGGCAATTTCGTATTCGCCAATCTCGGTTGGGGTGAAATGCATATGGATGATCAGCCCAGGAACGGCATCCTGTTTGAAGCGCATTTGCGGAACGAAGAAACTGTGAATCACGTCCACCGCGCGCTCGGTAAGATCGACTTCCCGGTTCACCGGAACATACATCGTGCCCGTGACTACGTCGTCTTTCGAAGCGGGATCCGCTGTATCCAACCCAATCGCAGCCTCGTTTCCGGCCGACGGATCCATCAGTTTGGGATCGGTGCGGCCGTATTTTCCATCCGGGCCGGGATAGCGGAAATACCAGGCGAACTGCATTCCCGTTACTTCTACAGGAACGGAGCCCGCCTGCGCTGGCGCAAAACGCTCGGCTGCCCAGATCGGACTGCCCATCAGATTCAATCCAATAAAAAGGATTGCCGTCAGGGCCGTCCAAACCGCTTCCATCGTGGTGTTGCCATGGGTGTAGGTCACCTTGGAGGCTGCACCGCGATCGCGGTACTGCCACACAAAAAGACCCAGTGCGCCCTGTGCGGCGACAAAAACAATTCCCATTAGCAGATAAGTCAACGCGAATTGATGGTCGATCCAAGGCGTCGCCGCCGATGCGCCGTGCGGAAGCCACCAGGTTTTTGCCGCGAAGAAGTAAGTGCTAACCAGAGTGATCAGCCAGATAATTCCAAGCAGAGCGAGGCCCATCTACGAGATCTCCAAGGATCGTGGTTTGTGCGGCGTCATAACTCGTTCAAAAAAACCGGAAGCCTGTTTGGCCCCGAAGTTTATCACAGCGATGTGTGATGCGCGCAACACCTTGTTGTGAGGAATCGAATCGGGAACGGCGAAGAATGCAGTTGCTGAAATTTTCAGCAGGTTTTCCTTTGTGTACGATAATACGGAGCCTGCCCTGAGCGTGGTTTAATGCTCTTGAAGTTATGCGAAAAAAATCATCCGGCCAAGGCCACGATACCCCGTACCTCCGCTTGCAGAAGAACAATTGCTTCGGCTGCGGAAAGAACAATCCCCAAGGCATGCACCTCAACTTCACCTATGACGAAGAGCACGGTAGCTTCGTCTGCGGCTTCCGCTTGAGCAAGCGTTACACCGGGCCACCGGGCCACGCTCATGGAGGAATTATCGCCACCATCCTCGACGAAGCCATGGGCAAAGTAAACAAGTTGCGTCAAGTAATCGCGCTGACTTCACAGATCACCGTGGACTATCTGAAGCCCGTCCCACTCAACCAGCCGCTGCGCGTAGAGTCCCGCGAGGTCAGCGTCCGAGGACGCCGGCACATCAACATGGCGGAGATACTCAACTCCAAGGACGAGGTCCTGGCCCGCAGTCGCGGTCTGTTCATAGCCATCGACCCGCAAAAAATGTTCGCCAAATTTGTAGAAAGATAGTCAAATCAAATAAATGGAAGACGGGCGTCTCGTCCGTCCCATATATACTTAAAGTGTGGGCGCGGACGTCCCCGCCCGTGCGGCTCAAAGCCTTCGCAGCCGCAACGAAGAGAGGAAACTATGTCACAAAACAACGGAAGATCGACCAGTCTGCGTCTGAAAACCGGCCTGGCGGAAATGCTGAAGGGCGGCGTCATTATGGACGTCACCAACGCCGAGCAAGCCACCATCGCCGAAAAGGCCGGCGCGGTCGCGGTCATGGCCCTTGAGCGCGTGCCCGCGCAAATCCGCGCCGAAGGCGGCGTGGCCCGCATGGCTTCGCCCAAGAAAATTCGCGAGATCATGGACGCAGTCTCGATCCCCGTAATGGCCAAGTGCCGTATCGGCCATTTTGCCGAAGCCCAAATTCTGCAGGAACTCGGCGTCGACTACATTGACGAATCCGAAGTGCTCACGCCGGCCGACGAAGCCCACCACGTAGACAAGCACGCGTTCACCGTCCCATTCGTCTGCGGCGCCCGCAATCTCGGAGAAGCCTTGCGCCGCATTGCCGAAGGCGCAGCCATGATTCGCACCAAAGGCGAAGCCGGCACCGGAGACGTAGTGCACGCCGTAAAGCACATGCGCCAGATCATACAAGAAATAAAGATTCTGACGGTGCTCAGCGAAGAGGAACTCTACGCCAAAGCCAAAGATCATCAAGCCCCGTATGAGTTAGTAAGAATCGTCGCCAAAGAAGGGAAGTTGCCCGTCCCGAATTTCTCCGCCGGAGGCATCGCCACCCCCGCCGACGCCTCGCTGGTAATGCAGCTAGGCGCCGAATCCGTATTCGTAGGCTCCGGCATCTTCATGCAAGACTCAACGACGTTCGCCAATCCGCAAGAAGCAGAAAAGCGCGCCAAGGCAATCGTGCAAGCCGCCACGCATTACAACGACCCTAAAGTGTTACTTGAGGTTAGTGAGGACCTGGTTGGGGCGATGAAAGGGCTGGCAATAGGGGCGCTAGACGAAGCCCACATGCTGCAAACCAGGGGCTGGTAGCCCAGGTCTCGCAAAGACAGCGAGACCTGGGGCACCCACATCCAGTTATGCGGCCGGCTGCCGGATTTTCAGCACCAAGATTTCAGTGTCGTTGAGCTTTACCGGACCGGCCTCTCCGCGCGAATACCAACGAAAGCTACTCCACCGCCATTCCCCAGGTGAACTCACCAGCCCGCGTTCCACCGGGTTGCGGTGAATGTAGCGCAGTTTTTCGATTCGCTTCTTCTCAGTCCAAACATTAAAGTCATAAAACCGCGCCTGCCAGAAGTGTTTTGACCTCTTAGGTTCACCTGCACCGGGGGTGCCCCATGTCTCGCCGTTTTTGCGAGACATGGGAACGCCGCCCTCCAACCTACGGACGAAACCGAGCTTTAATGCCTGGGTGGCAATCGATAGCGTCTCCCGCTGTGGTTCGCTTACCAGCAAATGAACGTGCTCTGGCATGACTACGTATCCTAAAACCACAAGCCCATAGCGGCGGCGAACTCGTTCGAGAATCTCCCGGAATAAGTCTCGATGCCCAGCGTTATTGAAAAACGGCCGCCGTCGGTAACAACTGAATGTGAGGAAATGTAAATCATCTCCGCCTTAAAAACGGCGTAGAGATTGGGGCATGGGTCAAGAGTAAAAAGATAGGCAAGAAATGTCTGTGATTACTGAACATTCAGGGCCGGCGTAAGAATTCCCAGGTCTCGCAAAAGCGGCGAGACCCCGGGGCACCCTCTATAACCATGTCGGTGTTGTCAAGGGACACGTAGAGTGTCCGAGTCAGCGATGGGCTCGAGCTGGCGCTGAATCTCGAGGTTTGGTTTTTACTTATTAGAAAGTTTTTGCTGTTGCTGTTGTTGTTGTTTTTGCCGTTGCTTTTGCTCATTGCAGCCCCAAAGCTCGCTCTTCAGAATCACCCGGGGGAACCTCGGTTCCACCAACCATCTATTCGGTCTTTTACTCCTGACCATGATTCGTTGTTCAGACTCCCCGACGATTCAGGGAGGCAAGGCGCCCAATCAGACGAACGATGTCCGTTTGCCCACCAGGGTGCCCCCCGGGCTGCCTTGCATGCGAACCAGCTGCGCATAATCCGCCGGGTTGCGCAGCATCCAGTACATCCGCACCGCCAACTTGCGGGCGATCGCAACCTTCGCCACCGCCGCGCCCCGGCGAAACTTTAAGCGTTGATACATGCGTTGCAGTTGCGGATCGAAACGCGCCGCCGTGTGTCCGGCTTCCACCAGCAACCAGCGCATCATGGGATTGCCTTGCTTGCTGATCGATCCCAGATGCTGCCGTCCCGCCCGAGCTGTGCTCTTGCGGATTCAGACCCAGATAACTCACCACCTGCCGGCTGCGCTGGGAAACGATTCACCGGCCCGATCGTCAGCACAAACGCCATCGATGTCACCGGCCCGACTCCCGGATGGGTCATCAGACGAACCGCCGCCGCCTGACTCTTCGCCTGTTGCTCCACCGCTTCGTCCAGTTTCTTCAGCGATTGCTCCAGCTGATCCAGCAGTTGTAGCAACTCCTGCCGCCGATAACTGGCCCACGGCCCCAGTACCAGTCCTTCCAGTTCCTTGCGTCCTTTGGCGGTGAACAACTTCTGTCTTCCGGCATACGCCCTGGCCCATCGCCAGCGCGTGCAGTCTGGTTCTTCACCGCTTCGCGCATCCACACCAGCTTTTGCCGATGCCACACCAACTGCCGCAGATCGCGCTCTTCCCACGACGGCCTCCAGATCCGCGGAAATCGATTCGTCACCAGCAAGTCCAGCAGCGTGTGCCGCATCGCTCGCGTCCGTCTTTTGCTTGCGCACCACCGACACTCGCATCTGCGCCGCATCCCCGACCCACAGTTCGTGGCCCATCTCGCGCCAGCATGGCCTCGAACCACTGCCGTCGATCCCGTGGCTTCGATACCCACTCGCACCGGCCCCACCAGCGCGCCATAAAAAGCCCGCGCTTCTCCGTTCTCGTGCTCTAAACGCCGCTCCACCAACTCGCCAGTTTCGCTATCCAGCATCGCAATTTGCTGATAGCGCGTGTGCAAATCACAACCTATAATCTTCATCGCTCGGCTCCTTTCTTCCGAGCCTTGGTCGCTTTGAGCGCTTCCAAGTCTACTCGCTCGCAAGGAGCCGACATGGTTATCTCATCAGAAGTAGCAGATGGAAAAATCCTAGGCCTTCTCGCTGCCGATTTGTTTTGGGGCGGGTAAAAGCAGTCTGGTCTTGTGCATTTGTAATCGTTACTTACTTGGAAGCGGGAAGCTGGTGTGGCCCTTGGGCGCAGGTTGGGCGACGCTCTTGACTCCGTGACGACTCAGTAAATCCCGCCCTCGAATTTTCAACTGCTCAAAGCTGTGCTCAATCCCTGGACTTAGACACTGTGCGCGCAGCGCCCGGACATCCGGGACCGTCTGCGAGGTGCATCCAGCCGCCATCCGCTACAATCCAATCAACGCATAAAAGCTAATGGTTCGAGGCAGCCGCAAGCATGAAAATCGGCGTTTTAGCGCTCCAGGGCGATTTTGATGCGCACCGCAAACGGCTCGAAGAGCTGGGCGCTGAAGTTGTGCTGGTCAAAAAGCCGGAGCAACTCGACGAAATCGACGGTCTCGTAATTCCCGGCGGAGAATCAGGTACGTTTCTAAAGCTGCTGGGCGAAGCCGGATTCGAAAAGCTGAAGCAGTTCGTGCGTCTCAAGCCAACCTTCGGAACCTGCGCCGGCGCCATTCTCTTAGCTAATGAAGTAGAGAACCCAAAGCAATCCGGGCTTGGCGCGCTCGACATTCGCATCCGCCGCAATGCCTACGGCCGCCAGATCGACAGCTCCATCCGCGAAGGCCGATTAGGCAGCGATCCGATTGAAATGGTCTTTATACGCGCACCCAAAATCGAGCGCGTAGGCCCGGACGTAGAAGTTATCGCCACCGAAGGCGGTGATCCGGTCGCTGTGCGGCAGGGAAAAGTCATGGCCGCAACGTTCCATCCAGAACTCAGCGAGGACAGTCGCGTGCATCAGGCATTCCTTGATTTGATTACTAAGTCTGAAGTGTAAAGCGGACGTCCCGTCCGCCGACGGTTGCTATCTCACAGTTAGAAACTCGTGCGACACAAAAAAGTTCTTGACAACCTGATCGCGTAACCGTACAGTTACGCATTATGCGAAACCGATCGGTTACATATCAGGCGGAAGCATTCAGCGCTCTGGCCGATCCCACCCGTCGCGCCATGCTCGACCTCCTGCGGCAGGGCAGTCTGCCAGCGGGACAAATAGCGCGAGCCTTTCCGGTTTCTCGGCCTGCCATTTCGAAACATCTCCGTCAGTTGCGTAAAGCTCATCTCGTCGAAGAAAGACGCGAGGGCCGTCATCGCTTTTACCAGCTCAATCCAGAGCCGTTGAAGGCGGTGGATTCCTGGCTGGAACAATATCGCGTATTCTGGCAAACCAGTCTGACGAATTTAAAGACTTTTGTAGAGGCCGAGTACGAAAAAGAAAACGCCCGCCATCGGGCAAAACACAAATAACTTTTCCGGAGGAAGAAAATGAAAGTATTTGCCATCTGCTTGCTGTTGACGCTCTCCGCCACCGCCGTTTTTGCGCAGTCCGGCGCGCAGAAATCGTTTGACCAACTTAAATCCCTTAACGGTTCATGGGAAGGAAAGAACTCGAAGGGCGAACCGGTGGAAGTCTCCTACCGAATGACGGCTGGAGGCTCCGCTTTAATGAGTGAAATCAATGGCCACGGCGAGGACATGATTTCGATGATTCACTTCGACGGCCCCAACCGCCTTATCTTGACCCACTACTGTGCGGCGGGGAACCAGCCACGCATGCAGGCCAGCGGTTCGCCTGATGGCAAGACGATCACGTTCAGTTTTCTCGACGCTACCAATCTCGGCAATCCGCAATCAGGCCACATGGATCATGTCGTGATCGCCATGCTCGACGCCAATCATCACACCGAAGAATGGAATTTTACCGACCACGGCAAAGAAATGAAGGAAGTGTTTGACCTGACGCGTAAATAAATATTCGCCGCTTGACCTGTAGAGACGTAGCCTGCTACGTCTCTACAAAACCAGAAAAGATCAAGCCAAGGAGACACTGTGGCCACAACTCGAATCACGCCCGACCAGGATGCCATCGTCACCGAAATCGACGTAGCCGCTCCGCCGGAACGGGTTTTTCAAGCACTCATTACTCGCGACCAAGCGATGAAGTGGGGCTCGAAAGAGAATTTCGAAATGACCGTCTGGGAGATGGATGCGCGTCCCGGAGGCAAGTGGCAATTCATCTCGCACGAAAAAGGTGTTACTAGTCCCGATGGGAAGCGGCGCGAATTCGAGCATCACGGAAAGGTGCTTGAAGTCGACCCACCGCGCACGCTCGCTTATACCTGGTTTGCCAACTGGCATGAAAATCCCACGATCGAAACCGTGGTTCGCTGGGATTTGACGCCAACTTCGACTGGCACGCGGGTCAAAGTTACTCACAGTGGATTGGCGCAAATGCCTTCGACCCGCACCGGATACAGTCAAGGCTGGCCTGGGCTGGTTGGAGCTCTCAAAAACTTTTTGGAGAAAGAATAAGGAGCAAACACGATGGCAACAACCTCTACAGGAAATTTCATGGCTACAAGCGAAATCACCCCAGATCAAAACACGGTAGTCGCGGAAATCTTTATTGCCGCGCCGCCGGAGCGTGTCTTTCAAGCGATCACCGATCCGAGCCAGACCCTGCAGTGGTGGGGTCAGCAAGGCGTGTATCGCATCACCGAGTGGAAGGGCGACCTTCGTCCGGGTGGCAAATGGTCGAGCGTTGGCGTCGGCGCGGATGGTAAGTCGTTTCGCGTCGACGGCGAATATTTGGAAGTCGATCCTCCGCGACTGTTAGTCCACACCTGGTTCGCCACTTGGTGCGCCGAGTTGAAGACTGTAGTGCGCTGGGAACTGGAGCCACGTAACGTTCATGGCTTGCGTCATGATGGCCCTCACAAAGTTGGTACGGGTACGATGGTCCGGGTTCGTCATGAGGGGTTTGCCGGAGATACCAAGGCAGCGACGGATCACGCGCAAGGATGGACACGCGTCCTTGGCTGGGTGCAGCTATTCCTCGAAAAAGGGGAAACGATCGACACGCGCAAAGCTTAACTTGGCGATTGATCAATCCCAGGTCTCGCAACCACGGCGAGACCTGGGGCACCCGATGTAAATCAATTCCCGAAATGGGAAGCGCTCCGCTTTTTGTTGTTGCAGATGGCTCGCGGCGAGTTAGGCTATTGATGGTAGATCAGACGCGGCCGAAGTCTCGCAATTTCGAGCGAGACTTGGGTCGCGTTTTCGTTTGCCACACATTTATGAAAGGGAACTCAGGCGCAGCTCAAACGGCTGCGCCTTTGTCGTCATGCAAACTGAAAATCAAGAACCCGTTGAAGCACCCGCGAAGCCATGCGAAGAAAAGTTCGACATCCATGCGCTCGGTGTCGATTCTCCAAGAAACAAGGGCGACATCGTGGAGGCCAAGTTCCTGGCCAAGGCCTCCAGCTTAGGGTTTGGCGTAGCCCGCCCGTGGGCCACAGAGCGCTATGATTTCATCCTCGACTCCGGATACGGCTTCTGGCGCGTCCAGGTAAAATCCAACCGCGGCCGTGCCGACGGCGGCTATCTGGTCAAGGTTTCGGGCTACAAGCGCGTGGCCTACACCGAGAGAGACATTGATTTCCTGGTGGCCTACTGCGTGCCCGAAGATTTGTGGTACATCGTCCCCATAAAAAAGTTCATAGGGACGTCCACTTTGTTCTTCTATCCCCACGGGCGAGGCACCTCACGCTGGGAGAAGTATCGCGAGGCCTGGTGCCAGATGGCCTGCCCCCACGACGAGAACGGCCCCAGCAAAATCGTAACCCCACGCTGCTGCGACAAAGGCCCAACCCGCCTCCCAATCTGCCCGCTGAAACTGTTGCGCTGATGCGCTCCGGAACCTGAGCCGCCAGCCGCGAAGCGCCGCAAGAATGCGGGTGCCCCAGGTCTCGCGCCTTTCGAGACCTGGGATTCTGTGTCTGATGAGATAACCGTGTCGGCTCCCTTCGGGCGAGTAGACTTGGAAGCGCTCAAGCGACCAAGGCTCGGAGGAAAGGAGCCGAGCGATGATGATTATAGGTTGCGATTTGCACACGCGCTACCAGCAGATAGCGATGGTGGATACAGACACCGGCGAGTTGGTGGAGCGCCGATTGGAACATGAGAGTGGAGAGGCGCGGGCGTTCTATGCCGGCCTGAAGGGCGCGGTTCGAGTCGGGATCGAGGCCACCGGGCACACGGCAGTGGTTCGAGGCCATGCTGGCGGAGTTGGGCCACGAACTGTGGATGGGCGATGCGGCGAAGATTCGCGCGGCGGTGGTGCGCAAGCAGAAGACGGACGCGCGGGACGCGGCGCATCTGTTGGACTTGTTGTGTACGAATCGATTTCCGACGATCTGGCGGCCGTCGCTCGAGGAGCGGGATCTGCGGCAACTGTTGTGGCACCGGCAGAAGTTGGTGTGGATGTGGGGCGCGGTGAAGAACCAGATGCATGCGCTGGCCATGGGCGAAGGCGTCTGTCGGAAGAAGAAGTTGTTCACCGCGAAAGGACGCATCGAACTGGAAGGACTGAAGCTGGGTCCGTGGGCGAGTTATCGGCGGCAGGAGTTACTGCGGATGTTCGATGAACTGCAGAACTCGGTGAAAAAGCTGGACCAGGCGGTGGAGCTAGCCGCGAAGAGTGAGCCGCTGGCCGCGCGTCTGATGACTCACCCGGGAGTAGGACCGATCACGTCGTTAGCGTTCGTGCTGATCATCGGGCCGGTCGAACGATTCGATCGCAGCAAGCAAGTGGTGAGTTATCTGGGGCTGAATCCGCAGGAGCACAGTTCGGGCGGGCGGCAGCGGCTGGGATCGATCACGAAGCAAGGCAATCCGATGATGCGTTCGTTGCTGGTGGAAGCCGGGCACACGGCGGCACGTCTGGACCCGCAACTGCAGCGCGTGTATCAACGTTTAAAGTTCCGTCGTGGGGCAGCGGTGGCGAAAGTCGCCATTGCCCGCAAACTGGCCGTGAGGCTGTACTGGATGCTGCGCAGCACGGCGGATTATGCGCAGCTCGTTCGCAAGCGAGGCAGCTCGTGGGCCACCCTGGTGGAAGACAGTCCATCGTTGGGCTGATTGAGCGCCTCGCCTCCCTGAAGGGGTGGGGAGTCTGAACAACGAATCATGGTCGGGAGTCAGAGACCGAATAGATGGTTGGTGGAACGAGCTTCCACCGCGGGATTCTGAAAGCGAGCTGAAGTCGCAATGAGCAAAAGCAACGGCAACACAACAAGAGCAACAGCAAAGGCTTTCTACTAAGTAAAAACAAAACCGCGAGATTCAGCGCCGCTTCGAAAGCGCCGCGAGTCTCGGACACTCTACGTGTCCCTTGACAACGCCGACACGGTTATAGAGGGTGGCCCATCCTAACGTCGCAGAAATGGTCCGATCCCGACCTTACTCTGGTTTTGCGACGTTAGGGTGGGGACGTTGACCTTCCACAGCCGGCTCGCCCACGAAGGCCGGTTTAGCGCGACCGAGGACGCTCCGACCCTCCCCACAACTCTGTCATCCCGACCGCAACAAATCATCGCAAAAGCGATGATCTGTGGAGTGGAGGGGACCTGGCGTTGTGACGTCACCCGGCGGCTGGCCACCTTTGCGGGTTTTGCAAAGGTGAGGACTATTGCAGCCTGCGTCCCGATTTTCCACCCGTTGCCGCTGGCCTCATCGTTCCCACCTTTACAAGAAAACGTAAAGGTGGGCCAGCCGCGTGGTGATGGAGAGTCAGCCCCCGCGGACGGTTCATCAGTAGAGCCTGGGTTTGCCGCGAGCCAGTCCTCAAGAGCCTTCGCGTTATCGTCAAAGTGAATCGTGCGAAGGATAGGAACGATCATCCCGATTGAGACGGTGCGGATACATGGTCAAGGTTTCGGGCGACCGCGTGGCACCGAGAAGGGCTGGGAATCATTCCAACCGTTCGCGTCGCTTCCGACCAACAAAGCCCCGCTCAAGCAAAGCTTGAACGGGGCACCCTGAAGAGTAAGGTTGAGGCTTAGCATGGGCCAGCCCCCGCGTTATGGTTCGTTAGACCGCTGATTCGCACAAAAACCGATCCGGCCACTCGGCGCAGGACGCTCAAGGCCGAGCGGCCGGAGGACGGAGTTACTTTATGTACTCAAACACCACGCCACAGCAACCGGTGTTCCACCCGTCATACGCCGTGCCATAGAGGTTTCCTGCAGCGTCGAACAGGATCGGGGCGACACTATCGGCTCCGTCCCGGGGAGGGCCCTCGAAGTAATGAGGCACAACCTTTTTCCATAACCCCCGACGCGGTACCAGCTTGAACAACTGGCCGACACCTCCATGGGTATTGATGCCCGCGTTCGTTGTGCCGTACAGGTTTCCGGCTGTGTCAAGGACAACGCCTCCGAGAGGATAAGCTCCATCCTGGTTACCGTGGAACACGTAGAGTACGCGTTCGGTCCATTTGCCCTTTGCACCAAGCGTCAACTTGAAAACGTTGCCAACCCCTACGCCTCCGTTAGATGCAGTACCGTAGAGACGGCCGGCCGGACCGAATATCAGAGTGCCGGCCGGATCCGCTCCGTCCTTGCCGCCCGTGAAGGAATGCAACACACTCTCGGTCCAGGTTCCGTCCGAATTCGGCGTCAGCTTGTACACCACTCCGACGCCGGAACCGCCGCCGAACCTAGCTGTGCCATACAAATTGCCGGCTGGGTCGAAGGTCAGGTTCCCGAGCTCAGGATTGCTCCCGTCCTGGCCGCCGGTGAAGGTATGGAGCACACTCTCGGTCCAGGTTCCGTTGGAGTTGGGCGTCAGCTTGTACACCACTCCGTCGCCGGAGGCGCCGCCATAATACGTGGTGCCATACAGATTGCCGCTTGGGTCGAAGATCAGTCCGCCATAAGGGGTGGCTCCGTCGCTACTGCCGGTGAAACTATAGAGCAAGCTCTCGGTCCATGTTCCGCCGGAGTTCGGCGCCAACTGGAAGGCGGTGCCAGCTGAGAAGGCGCCACCAGAATATGTGGTGCCATACAGAGTGCCGCTGGCATCGAAGGTCACACCGGCGTAGGGAGTGGCTCCGTCGGTGCCACCGGCGAAACTATAGAGCACGCTTTCGGTCCAGCTTCCGTTGGCGTTTTTCGTCAGCTTGAAGACGGCGCCATTTCCCGAGGCGCCGCCTGCCGTAGTCGTACCGTAAAGGTTACCGGAAGTGTCGCGGATGAGGCCCGCATACGGCTGGCTGCCGTCGGTACCTCCGGTGAACTTATGCAGAACCTTGTACTTGCCCGCCGCCCAGGCGCCGGGCGCCAGGACTAACGCCGCGATCAGAGTTGCCGTTAAGACCGCCCAGCCTTTGCATATGGTGGCACAGAATTGATTTCTTTTCATTTTGGCCTCCCGCCACATCGCGTGGCGCGTTGTGATTGGCTGCGGTTTGGGTTTTCCGTTGGCCAGAGAGCGCTGGGGGAATGCAGGACTCGGGTAGGGAGAAAGCCCGCTTAGTCCGAGTTGCCTTGATTTGGGCCGGTTGCTGGAAAGGAAGGACTCGGCGCCTCGCACCAAAGCTACGCCGATTTGGGCATGCTGGCAAGTGATGGGCATCACCGTGCCCGGTGATGCATCGGGGAAGCCAGTTCTTGAGTTAAGTTATCAGGCCGTTTTGTAAAGGGTGGCTGTGATCTATCAAGACGTTGTACCCACGGGAGCAGCCCGGCTGATGGGCGGAGCGTAACCGAGACTACCATGCGGACGGTGGAAGTTGTAATGCTCCAGCCAGGGCGAGAGCTGCTGATCGCGTTCGTCAAAGTTGAGGTGGCTGGACCACCTTTGCGGGTCTGTAAAGGTGGGGACTAATGCAATCCGCGTCGCGATTTTCTGCCCCTGCCCGCCAACCTCATTCCCACGTCCACAACTGTAAAGGTGGGAACGGTGAGGTCGGCAGTGACAGCTTTCGTTCACGCACCTCATTGGCATTGCCGGCGCTCCGTCTCGTGGGGCAAGCGCACCTAACTCTCGCGCTCCTCAACGACTGCGAACTTCACGCCGAGGGCGTGCAGGACGGAGTTGATCGTTTCAAAGCGTGGGTGTGCGCCTGCACGAAGGGCCTTGTACAGGCTCTCCCTGCCGAGGCCTGCGTCTTTGGCGATCTGCGCTATGCCTCGCGCCTTGGCCACGTCGCCGAGGGCTGCGACGAATACCTCGGGGTTCGGGTCTTCGGCAGCCGCTGAAAGATATTCCGCAATGACGTCATCGTTATCGAGATACGCCGCCGCGTCGAATGGTTTGTAAATCGTTTTCTTTTTTTTCATGGTTTCGCCCTCTTGAGTTCGCGAGCCATTCTTTTCGCTTTGGCAATGTCTTTCGTTTGCGAGGCCTTTACGCCGCCAGCCAGCAAAACGTACACGGTCGAGCCCGTTCGCGCGTAGTAAACCCGATACCCCGCTCCGACGTGAATACGCATCTCGGAAACGCCCTCACCGACGGATTCGCAATCGCCGAAATTTCCAAATGTCGCGCTTGTGAGGCGGGCCAGAATTCTAGCCTTTGCTTTTTGGTCGGACAGATGGGACAGCCATACATCGAAATCGGACGACCGAAGCAAGGTGTTCAAGTTACCTCATTGTATCCGAGTGGATACTCTCGCGCAAGAGCGAATCCTTAAGGACAGACGGGACGTTTCCCGCGGCCCTCCGATTTGTCCCTGCCTTGGCGCACGGGACGTGCTGTGCAGGTCGGAGTCCCCGCGCTACCTCAGCCTTTGAGATATCGCGCCGGAGCTAGAATCGCGATGCCCCGCCACGGATGCAGAGCCAGCAAATCGGCGTCTCCGGTCAGAATGAGGCCTGCCTTGCCATTCAGTGCGACTTCGAGAAATTTGTCGTCTGTGGGAGCGCGGCATTCGCGGATCGGATATACGATCGGCACGAACTCGGCTACTCGTCCCAGCAGTCGCAGGAACTGCTGGCGGTCGGCAAGACTGATGTAGCGGTCGAACTTGGCGCGAGCTAAAACATCAGCCAGTTCGTTCATGGTGGCTTCGGACACCAGCAGGAGCCGGGAATCGGCGGCCTTGCGAACCGCGTCCCCGGGAACGGAAGATGGCAACAGGAGTCGGCTGACCAGGCAATTGGTGTCGGCGACGATACGCTCGCGCTCGCGCATCAATCCTTCAACAACTTCTTCAGGACCGATGCAGTCATGCCGCGAGCCTTGGCCTGAGCTCCGACTCGATCACAAAAACGCTGAAACTCGGCGGCGTTGAGGTCGCGAATCCTTTCGTATTCCTCGGCTGACATGATTACCGCGACATCACGGTTTTGGCGGCGAATGACGACTGGTTCGCGCTGGGCGGCATCCAGAAGAGCCGCGAGTCGCTGCTTGGCATCCGTGGCAGAAACGGTTCGCATAATGTCCAGTTTAGATAAAATAGACAAAATAGTCAAAGTTGCCGCGGACGTGTGTGGGGCGGGCTGCGTTACTGCCTACCGCAAAACACGCGGAAGATCGCGCGAGGTATGCAGGATACGAATGATTTGCAAGGGTTGCGTTTCCGGATCGTTACGACCAAATAATGCGGATAAGGCTGTAGAACCCAGAGCCTGACAGGTAAGGGCGTTAGCTCCGTTCTGATTCGTCCGGCAAGAGGCGAATCGGCAAGAAAATCACACGCGCTAAAGACCGCTTCCTCGACTCGGTCGGCTGCTGCGGGATTATCGTTGGCGATGAAACTCCAAATATCAAATGGGTCGCTGATAGCTTGAGGGGTGAACTTATAGTTGGTCATTCCCGCGGCGTTTCGTGGGAACGCGCCTGCTTCAATTTTTCAAGCCTTGAACGGACAGCATCGGGATCGATTAAGTCTCCGCGCTGAGCAGCGGCGTAGCCTTCGGCGATTCTGGTTTCAATTTCCCCTTGATGATTGGCCAGCCAAACCTCCTGCTCGTGCAGCATTGAAACTGCACGCTCCACGAATTCATCGACGTCTTTGTAGGAACCGCGCTGGACATCCTGCTTAACTAATTTCCTCGATCTCTGGTCGAAGGCGAATTTCCATGGGTCTATTTTACTCTTTAGCCCAAAAGCCAATCCCAAAGCGGGACGTTGCCTCTCGCGCTATACTGGCTTTACGTATGTCGGGTGAGCCCCAGAAGACTTTTTACCTCGAAACCTTTGGTTGCCAGATGAATGCACACGACTCGGAAAAAGTCGTGGGGACGCTGGTGTCCGAGGGTTACCGGCAGGTCGAGACTGTCGCCGAGGCCGAACTGGTTCTCTACAATACCTGCTCCATCCGAGACAAAGCTGAGCAGAAGGTATTCAACCGGCTTAACGACTACAAGAAATTTTATAAGCAGGGCAAGCGTTTCGGCGTGCTGGGTTGTGTAGCGCAGCAGGAAGGCGAAAAGATTTTCGAACGCGCGCCCTATGTTTCGCTAGTCTGCGGGTCGGCGTCGTATCGAAACCTGCCGCAGATGCTGATTCAGATTCAAGCAGGGAAGCAGCGCGTCACCGGATTGGATGATCGCGAAACGGATGAATGTTTCGAGACCGAATTCACGGCGCGCACTAACCCGCATCGCGGTTACATTACCATCATTGAAGGTTGCGACAAATTCTGCGCTTACTGCGTAGTCCCGTTCACGCGCGGCAAGGAGCGCAGCCGCACGCCAGAATCGGTACTAACGGAAGCCCGGCAGATGGCCGATCTTGGGTATACCGAAATTCAGTTGCTGGGACAGAACGTGAATTCGTACAAAGATCCGACAGGGAAGAAGTCTTTCGCCGAATTGCTGGCGGCGGTGGGCGAGATTCCAGGCATCAGGCGGGTGCGGTTCACGACTTCTCATCCCCGGGATTTTGGGCGCGACATCATCGAGGCGATCGATGCCGTTCCCACTTTGTGCGATCATGTGCATCTGCCGGTGCAGAGCGGTTCGGCAAACGTACTGGCGGCGATGCAGCGACTCTATACGCTCGACGAGTACATGGAACGCATCTCATGGATAAAGGCCGCGCGAAGGGCGATCAGCATCACCAGCGATATCATTGTCGGATTTCCGGGCGAGACCGAGGCTGAGTTCGAGGAAACTTTGTCGCTGCTGGACGAGGTCGAATACGACGCCATTTTCGGCTTCAAGTATTCGCCTAGGCCCAACACTCCGGCGCTGAGTTTGCAGGACGCAATTGCAGACGAGGAAAAAGCGCGTCGTTTGGCGGTGCTGAATGAGAAGCAGCGAGCCATCCAGAAGATGAGTAATGAGAAATGTATCGGATCAACTTATTGAAGTAATGGTTGAGAGTAAGAACGAAGCGCGAGGACAGTGGGCCGGTCGCACCTCGCAGAATAAAGTCTTCAATTTTACCGCGACCGGCGGACGCAAAACTCAACCCCGGCGAATACGTAACGGTAGTAACGACGGGCAGTTTTCCCAACAGCCTTTTGGGCGAATTGGTGATATAAGGAGCTTTTCGGAGATCACGATGGAAGTCGAAATGAAAATTCGCGGCCTGCTAATGGATCCGGTTACAAATATGCCGATAGTGATCCTGAAGGATGCGGGGACGGATACGGTGCTGCCGATCTGGGTGGGGATTTACGAGGCTAATGCGATTGCGCTGGAGATCGAGAAAGTCAGCACGCCGCGTCCTATGACCCACGACTTGATCAAGAACGTGCTGGTCGGGCTGGACACTATGGTCCACAAAGTTGTGGTGACGGAGCTGCGGGAAGATACGTTTTATGCGGTGATCTGGCTGGAACGCGAGGGGCGGATTGTGAGCATCGATTCGCGGCCGTCGGATGCGCTGGCGCTGGCGTTGCGGGTGGATTGTCCGATCTTCGTGGAAGACGAGGTTCTCAAGAATTCCAAGCTGGCTACTACCGCTTCAGACCGCGTTACCAGCGAGGAGTTGAGGAAGTGGTTAGAAGGCCTGAACGACGAGGATTTGGGCCGATACAAAATGTAGGAATTGAATCATTGAGTATTGAGTATCGTGATTCGAAATCACCCGATGATTCAATCACTCAATGAGCCAATCTTTTCCATGCCTGATCCGGCGGAACAACTTCAAAAAATCTACGTGGCGGGATTCGAATTGAAGGTCTTCGACCGCTTTCCTAAGTGCGTGGGTGTGGTTCGCGATGACTGCATCGCGCTGCTCGTGCCCGGGACCGACGGCCTGCAAATGCTGGGCATGCCGGGATGGCAGATGGGCGAGGCAATAGGTGTTTTAGTCGAAACCGGCGGGCGTCTGATTTTTCAGGCCAAGCAGGAGATGGTTGAAGCCACGCCAGAACGATTAGAGGCGCTACGGCGTTTCCGCGAAGACATCAGCCGACTGCTGCACCCGAGTTCCTAGTTTTACATAATACCTATTATCGGACATTGCGTGCGGCCTTTTATGTTGCCTATTTCCGTGGACTGCTTCTTTACTAGCCGCCAGGCTCTTTGTAATGTCGCAGAAAGCCCGAAAAGAATAGGGTTCGGGGTCGATTAGGTAGTATATTCTTAGCCGCTGGTGCGGATTTGGCTTGAGTTCCCCCTCTGTTTGTCCCCGGCTAGGCTTCCGAAGTGAGGTAGTGACCATGCAGTGGAAATCCTGCTCGAAAACATTGACGATTTTTGCGGCCCTTTTAGGATTGGCGGCCTACAGTGCGGCGTCGACGGTAACAGTTTTGTACAGCTTTAAGGATCGTACTGACGGATACGCGCCGGCTGGCGTGATCATGATTGACGGCAAACTGTACGGCACGACGGCAACTGGCGGAGCCTACGGCAACGGGACCGTTTTCGAACTGGTGCCTACGAAATCGGGTTGGGTCAAGAGCGCGCTGCACGAATTTACGGGCGGAGCCGACGGCGAGGACCCAACGTCGGGGCTGGTTGCGGATAAGGCTGGAAACCTGTACGGCACATCCAATGGTGAGTGCGGCGTGTTCGAAATGTCGCGCGACGGGACGGGGAAATGGCAGTTCAGCGTAATCCACAAGTTTAGTGAGAGCGAAGGCCGCGTCCTGAACGGGCTGATCTTCGATGACGCTGGGAACCTCTACGGGACGGCTTACCATGGCGGTCGCGGCGCGTGTGGAGGCGGTTGCGGGACGGTTTTTGAGCTGTCGCCCTCGGGGCGCGGCTGGAAGCTGACCGTGGTGCACCGCTTCAACGGCACGGACGGGGCAGAGCCGGGATCGGCGGTGTATCGTGATGCCAAGGGCAACCTCTATGGGACCACGGGGATTGGCGGTGGACGCGGGTGCCCTGCCGGAGGAGGCTGCGGCACAGTGTTTGAGCTTTCGCCTTTGAGTGGGCGCTGGACGTTTGCCGTGCTCCACCGGTTCAGCGGAGGGGGTGACAGCGGAAGTCCCTCGGGTTCGCTCGCGATGGACGCCTCAGGTAGCCTCTATGGAACAACCGAGTACGGGAATGGCGTCGTGTATAAGCTCACGCCAGGCAGCGACGGATGGAAATACAATATCGTCCATCGGTTCTCGGGCCGCCCGGACGGCTCTGGGCCTAACGATGGGGCCGTTTTCAGCAGCAACGGCGATATGTATGGCACTACCGCCCAGGGCGGGGCATATTACGAAGGCGCGATATTCAAGTTGGAGGGTTCGAGTGGGGACTGGAAGGAATCGGTTTCTTTCAGCTTTGACGTGTCGGACGGGTACGATCCGGTCTCGTTGGTTTCCGGCGACGACGGAGGCTACTACGGCACGACATGGGGTGGCGGCGACGGGAGCTGCCAGGGGCCCGGCTGCGGCGTGGTATTTGAGTTTGTTCCGTAGGTGATTTGAGGGAGGGGACTCGAGTCCCCTCCTTTTGTCCGTTTGCGCGAGGGTCGGCTACGGACAGTAGGCATTGCTGCCGGTGCGGCCGGCCTGGCAGACAAATACCCTGGTGGCTGGCCCACCTTTACGTTCTTCTTAAAGGTGGGAACTCGTGCCGTCGGCGTCGGGATTTTTATTTTTGCCCCGCTCCGCTGATTGATTTGCAGGCGCGATCCCTTCGCCGAGGGCTTACTCGATCCGGCAAAAGAAAAGCTGTGACTGCCGACCTAGCCGTTCCCACCTTTACACAGAACGTAAAGGTGGGCCAGCCCCCTCGGGATTGCGACAGATTCCGCCATTCAGGGTCACGCGTCCTGCGCGGATCAGATCGCACGCCCGCGAGCGCGAACAATAGCCTAACTTGGAAAGTGCGCGGGCCAGACCGACTCGCCGGGATGATTCCGCGGGCGTCACGCTCTCATGCTAAATCAACGCAATGGCGCTGGCGGTGTGGGTTAACTTCTGAACCCCGTGCAAAACGCAAGGAGCACAGGCACACGGCGCGAGTTGTTCTTTGCGATGTGGCAGGGAAAGCTGCCCGAAAAGAGCAGGGTCGGGGTCGATTTCGTAGTATATTCTTAGCCGCTGGTGCGGATTTGGCTTGAGTTCCCCCTCTGCTTGTCCCCGGCTAGGCTTCCGAAGTGAGGTAGTGACCATGCAGTGGAAATCCTGCTCGAAAACATTGTCGATTCTTGCGGTCTTTTTAGGATTGGCGGCGTACGGTGCGGATGCGACCGAAACCGTTTTGTACAACTTCCAGGGCGGTAACGACGGAAACGAGCCGTATGGGGTGATTATGGTCAATGGCAAACTGTACGGCACTGCCGCGCAAGGCGGGGCCTCCAATCTGGGGACTGTGTTCGAGCTTGTGCATACGAAATCCGGATGGATAGAGAACACGCTGCACTCATTTACCGGGGAGGCGGATGGGGGAAACCCGAGGGCGTTGTTAACTGCGGATAAGGCCGGGAACCTGTACGGCGCAGCTAACGCCCAGAACAGGCTTGGTTCCCCCGTGGTATTCGAGATGTCGCGGGATGCAAAGGGGAAGTGGCACTTCAAAATTATCCACATGCTGGGCCAGGGCGAGGGCTTTAATCCGAACGGGTTGGTCGTCGACGACGCGGGAAACCTTTACGGCACCGCTGCCAATGGCGGAGGGAGCGGATGCGCGCACGATGTAGGCTGCGGGACGGTGTTTGAGCTTTCGCCGGTCGGGGATGGTAGATGGAAATTTACTATGCTGCACCGCTTCGACGGGAGCGACGGCGATTTCCCTGTCGCGCCCTTGTATCGTGATGCGAGGGGCAACCTCTATGGCACCACGGAGGTTGGCGGCAGCGGGTGCGCACCCAACGGCTGCGGCACGGTGTTTGAGCTTTCGCCTTCGGGCGGCGGCTGGAAGTTTGCCGTGCTGCATCGGTTCAATGAACTGGACGGGGAGTCGCCCTCCGGGATGCTTGCGATGGACAGCTCGGGTAACCTCTACGGCACGACGCAGATTGCGTACAGCGGATTTGGTCTGGTGTTCGAGCTGACGCCGGACGGCCGCAGATGGAAGGAAACGATCCTTCATCAGTTCTCCGGCAAGCCAGACGGCGAAGGCGCGGTTGGCGGAGTCGTTCTCGGCGGCGACCGGGAAATGTATGGCACGACGACCCAGGGCGGGGCGTTTTACGATGGTGCGATATTCGAGCTAAAGCGCTCGGGCGACAGTTGGGAGGAATCGCTGCCTTTCAGCTTTAACGGGGCGGATGGGGGCGACCCGGTCTCCATGACCTCGGGCGGCAATGGAAAGTACTATGGCACCACGTGGGAGGGGGGCAATGGGATGTGCTCGGGCGGCTGCGGCGTCGTGTTCGAGTTTGTCCCCTAGCAGGCTGTGGGAAAGCTCTTCCGCGGGGCTCCTTAGCTTTCGCGTCTTTCTGAGTGTTTTCTTGCCACTGCCCTCAGCGTTTTTACCGTCTACGCGCAGGAAACTTCGTGGTGTTGAGCAAAACGCTGACACTGTCGTCTGCGACGTTGACAGTCGCGATGTCAGGCCGTCCATCGTGGTTGAAGTCGGCCACGACGAGCTGCCAAGAGTTGGCTCCGACGGGGAACCGCCTGGGTTTCTGGAAGGTGCCGTCGCCGTTGCCGAGCAGGACAGAAGCGTAGCCTGGGTAAGTAACGTTCGCCACCGCCAAGTCCAGCTTACCGTCCCCGTTGAAATCTGCGGCGACAATCCAATTCGGTCCTTGCCCGGCTCGATAGGCCTTCGCGGCGGAAAATGTGCCATCCCCCTTTCCGAGCAGAACGTTAACCACGTTATTAATATTGCAAACGGCGATATCCAAGGTGCCGTCCCCGTTGAAGTCCCCTAAAACCAACACTGACGGTTCGGTGCCGGCTGGGTAGATCACCGGACTCTGAAAAGTGCCGTCGCCTTTTCCCAGCAACACCGCAACATTGGCGTCCTTGCCGTACAGGTTGCCATGGTTGACAACCACTAGGTCCCGGATTCCATTGTGCCTCAAGTCCCCTACGGCAATGCCTTGCGGGCTGTCTCCGCCGCTGGGGAAGATTGTGGGTTGGCCGAACTTCTTATTGCCTTGCCCAAGCATTACAAAAACACTGTTGGGACCACCGCCGGTTCCGACGATGTCGGGAATCTTGTCGCCGTTGACGTCGGCTACCGCTAAGTAAGCCGCATCCATGTTGTTGATGTCTTGGTTCGACGGAAAGCCGCCTCTGCCGTTTCCGAATGCTATGTCTATGTCGCTGCTGATGGCGTCAGTCGTGAGGGCGTCGAGCTTGCGATCTCCGGTTGCATCGGCCAGCAGCACGAACGCGGGCGCAGTGGTCGCCGGGCCGTACAGCCACTGCCCAAACTTTCCGTTCCCCTTCCCCAGTGCATAGCTGACATAGGGGTACTCTCCGCCGTTGGCGGCGCTCACGACCATCACGTCTGGAAATCCATCGCCGTTCAGGTCGCCCGCTGCAATCAGAAATCGGTTGCTGAACTTCCGTTGGGAACGTGATTGCTTTGGCGAAGGAAAGCCGCGGGCTCGCTGGGCTGCTCCTCTGCGCCGCAGAGACGCCCACAGGAGAGAGCCCAGCCAGCCAACAACAGGACACTTGAGAAAATTGCTAATCGTTGATGCCTTCATGCCCCGACCCCCGAACTTGCGGAAGGGCAGCACCTTCCGTATTTAATACAGAATGCGTAAGTTGCCCCGCGCACGTCAGCGTGGTGCCACCTGGACAACTTGAGGTGTTCAAGCCGAAGTACTGGGGCCCCACCAGCAATGAATATACGCCCCATCCGCGCTGGGGGCTGGCCCACCTTTACGTTTTTGTAAAGGCGGGAACTGCGTGCCGTCGGCGTCGGGATTTTTATTTTTGCCCCGCTCCGCTGATTGATTTGCAGGCGCGATCCCTTCGCCGAGGGCTTACTCGATCCAGGCAAAAGAAAAGCTGTGACTGCCGACCTAGCTCGTTCCCACCTTTACACGAGAACGTCGGAAAGGTGGGCCAGCCCGAATCCTGTCCTTAGAAGAAGCAGATTAGGTCGCTTGCGGTTGGGCCAGACCCAGCTCTCCGGCGAGGACGATCCTGGCGTGGAACAATGTGCCAGCTACTCGGGTGGCGATGGCGATCAGTTCCCTTTGTCCCGCGAATACCTTTACGAGCTTCGATTGGGACAGTTCGGGCAGGTTCACCGGGCGTCCTGCGCGGATGCAGGCGGCCATCTCTTCATTCGCAGTGATGCTTGGCAGTTGCGGTAAAAGTTTGCGAGGATGAATGAAGAGTTCTTCGGTCCTGACCCCGACTCATTTCGCTGTCTTGCAGTTCGTCGAGCGTGTGAGCGTCCGTCAATTCGAATTCCGCTACCATGGTTCGGCGCAACGACTCCAAATGAGCGCCGCATCCCATCAGTTGACCCATGTCGTGGGCTACGGAACGCATGTAGGTTCCGGAGGCGACGCGGGCGCGAAACGTGGCGCGATCGTTGTCTAGCTCGGAGATTTCGAATTGTTTAATCTCAACTGGCACGGCTTTCAGCTCAAAGTCGGCGTGCTTGCGAGCCAGTTTGTAGGCTGGCACGCCACGAATTTTCTTGGCTGAGAACGGAGGCGGTATCTGTTCGATCTTCCCTTGAAACCGGACGGCTAGTTGGCGGAGTTCCGCCAGACGATAAAGCGACGGCTTGCGCTAGCGCTAGTGGGTTCGCCTCCGGGCGTCGTAGGTGTCGGTGGCAAAGCCGAAGCGAATCGTGCCCTCGTAGGTTTTCTCGGACGAAGTATAGAACTGCGCCAGCCGGGTGAGGTTGCCAATCACCAAGGGCAGAACTCCCGTGGCCAATGGGTCGAGCGTACCTAAATGCCCCACGGAGCGCTCGCGCAGAATTCGCCGCACGCGGTTGACAACGTCATGCGAGGTCAGTCCGGAGGGTTTGTCGATGATGAGGACAGCATTCATGGAGTAATTTAGCAATTGTGTAATTGCTAATTTGGTAATTTAGAAGCCGGACACAACTGTTCAAAATCGGGCCTGCTATTCTTGTGAGCGTAACGACCAGCGCCGAATCGCGAGGTGTTGGGGAATCAGGTTCGTCGTAATCCCAGGCAAAGAGCAACACCCAGGTTCCTCGTGGCTTGCGCTCCTCGGAATGACATGCGTTTGTCTGGGGTCGCGCTGTTCAACCCTTACCAAATTATCAGATTACGCAATCTAATCCTCGATGATTCCCATCCGCGATGATACGCCCCGGTTCAGCACTCCATTTGTTACTTACTTCATTATTGCTCTGAACACGTTGGTCTTTTTGTTTGAACTGTCGGTGAGCGAACAGGGTCGCGGGGCTTTGAATGGCTTGATCTATCACTTTGGCGTGGTGCCGTGGCGTTTCGACCACATAGTGGCAGCGTGGCCAGCGTCTTCGCTGACGGATTATTTCTTCCCATTCTTACCTCGATGTTTTTGCACGCATCGTGGCTACACCTGATCGGCAACATGTGGTTTCTCTGGATCTTCGGAGACAACATTGAAGATTATCTTGGCCACTTCAGCTATTTGCTCTTTTACCTGGTCTGCGGATTCGTGGCGGCAATTACGCATATTCTGCTGAATGCAGGATCGAGGCTGCCCAGCGTGGGCGCGAGCGGCGCGATTGCCGGAGTTATGGGCGCTTATTTCGTGCTGTATCCGAAAGCACGTGTCATGATGTGGTTTCCGCCCATATTTTTCTTTCAACTGCCCGCGTGGCTGGTGCTGGGATACTGGTTCTTCATGCAATTCCTCAGCGGAGCTGCGACCTCGATTGCAGAGACCAGCCAGACTAATGGCGGTATTGCATTCTGGGCGCACGTAGGTGGATTCGTGGCTGGTATTGTGCTAATTAAGGTCTTGCCAGAGCGGCCACGGCGGTATCGTTATGCGGCCTGGTAAGAGGAAAACTGCTTTGCGGACTGGCAGGAACTGCCGGAGTTCCTGCCAGCGCGTCTATTTACCGAGGTAGCGAACTACTTTGAACGCGGTGTCGAAGCCATGGTACGGCACGAAAATTGAGTAGCCTCCGACCGCGACGATCTTTCCGTCTGACTGGATGGTCAGGCCGTTGGCACTCACAGAAGGAGGATTTTGCGCAGTTCCAAACGAGGTGACAACCGTGCCGTCGGTACCGAATGTAGTGTCAAGTTGGCCGCTGGCCGTGTATCGAGCCAGCGCAAACACCGGCTCTGAGGTTTGCGTAGCCGTGCCCAACAAGACGATGGCGCCGGTTGACTGCAGCGCTAAACTCGAAGTTGCGACGGTTGGAAAAGTCGGAACGTAAGTGACGGTGCCTCCGTTGGTGCCGAAGCTTGCATCCGTAACCCCCGCCTCCAGGTAGCGGGATACGGCAAAGCCAGAGGTCGCAGCGCCAGAGGTTGGTGGCACTGAGTTGTTGGTCAGACTCCCGGCGGCAAGAAAATCCCCCGTTCCGAGGAGCACCAGACCGGCTGCCGTTCCCGGGCTCGCCAGTTGGCCGTCAATTCCGAATGTGGTATCGAGAGTGCCATTCGAGTCATATTGAGAGATGAAGCCGCTTGTTCCCAGGGCGGAAGACGCAGCCATGATCTTTCCGTTAGCCAAAAGCGCCAGCCCTGTCGCTGGATACCCCGCGGTCCTCGCTATCCCCGCGTTCCCGAAGCCGGTGTCGAGCTGCCCGTCGGGTAGAAAACGGACTAGTTTACCGTCAACGAGCAAGATCTTCCCATCCGGCTGGACGAGTAAACCGGTTGGCGTTGTGCCAAAGAAAAAGTCCTTTAGCGTCGCAATTCCGGCAGTTCCAAAGGTCGAATCGAGAACTCCCTTGGAGGAGTATCGCGCTACAAAAGTGGAACCGCTGACCACAATCTTTCCGTCCGTCTGCAGCGCGATCGCTGTAAGCGGGATGTTTTCTATGCTCGGAATGGTCACGATGCCAGAAGTTCCAAAGCTGGTGTCCAGCGCGCCATTGGTGTGGTAGCGGGCTACGGCGGGCACAGGAAAACCCTGGCTGCCTGGAGCGCCCCCACAGACGACAATTTTTCCGTCGGGCTGAATGACGACAGAATTTGCGCTGGCCACATTGTTGGACCGGGTCTGGTCGCCAAAGTCCGTGGTTACGATGCCTCCTTTGCCAAACGTCGGATCAAGCTTGCCGGCCTGGCCGGCGGACTGCTGGGAAGCGATCAGCAGGACAGACAAAATCAACAACCAGGCGCGGTGCAGCGTAGTGTGATACATGTGCTTTCCTCCTATTTAAGTGGATCGCCTCCCAGGCGAAGGGTATTGGTCGGCAAGCCTAGCACCGATGCGCCGAAACCTGTCACGAAATTGTCATAGGGCTGTCAAAAGATGGTCAAAATATTTTGGAGTGAAATCCGCCGAGCTTCGCTCGGCTGTACGGGCGAGACGCCCGCGCCTACGCAGTCGCCCGCTATAATCTTGTTGTGGATACATTTTCAGTTCGGCAGGTTGCGTCGGCGGACTTCCCTACCCGTTGGGGGAGGTTCCGCATCTTCGGTTTCGAGGGCGGGAGTACAGGTTCTTCGAAAGATGCAGGGCGTAAAGAAGAGGCTGTAGCGCTGGTGATGGGTGATGTGCATTCAGCGCCTCCGCTGGTGCGCATTCACTCGCAGTGCCTCACCGGAGACGTTTTTGGCTCGCTGCGCTGCGACTGCCGTCAACAGTTGGAGATGGCGCTTTCTATGATCGCTGAGCAAGGCGCCGGCGTGGTGATTTACGAACAGCAGGAGGGCCGCGGCATTGGCCTGATGGCCAAGTTGCAGGCTTACGAATTGCAGGACTCGGGACTCGATACCGTCGAGGCCAATGAACGCTTGGGGTTCGAAGCGGATCTGCGCGGGTTCGCCCTGCCGGCTGGGATTTTAAAGGCGCTGGGGGTGTCGAAGGTGCGACTGCTGTCGAATAATCCAGACAAAGTAGCGGCGCTGGAGCGGGGTGGGATTGAAGTGGTGGAACGCGTTCCCTGCGAGGTGAAGCCCAGTAGCCATGCCGAGGATTATTTGAAGACTAAGAAAGAGAAGATGGGGCATTTGTTCAGCTCGCGTTGAGAGTGCGACGTTACCGGTAGAATGCCTTGCAGCAAACGCGTGGAATCAAATTACAGAGATCCTTCGACTTCGTAGCTGGTTCGCTTCGCGAATCAGCTACTGCGCTCAGGATGACAGGGTGTGTGGGGCCTTGCGAGCCAATTACTGCGCTCAGAACCACAACACTGAGAAGGTAGAACCAAGCTAGGCTGGCCAGATTGTTAATGCGGTCTGGCCGGTGATTTGTTGTTTTGTTTCTTCGGGCAGGGGCAGCGCGAGGAATTCTTCCAGATTTTGCCTGATATCGGGCACGCCGGGCCCCGGCCAGTCTGTGCCGAATAAGGTCTTGGTGGCAATCTCCTGCAGGCGGGGAAAATATTTTAACAGTGTCTTCGGCGGAATCCCACTGATGTCCAAGTAGACGTTTGGATGGCGGCGCAGCAGGAAAAATGCGGTGTGCATCCACAGCGGGCGCCCGCCGTGGGCCAGCAGGATTTTCAGCTTGGGAAAATCGACGGCGACATCGTCGATGTAAATGGGATCGCCGTATTTGTTGCGAGCGCCGGGAAAGATCGAGGTCCCGGTGTGAAACATCACTGGAATGCCATTGGCTTCAGCGGCGCGATAAATTATTTCCAGTTCCTTCATTCCAGTCAAATAGTCGTTGGGAAAAAGCAACTGGTGCGGCGGATGAATCTTGATCATCTGGATCTTCAGCCGAAGCAACTGTTCCACGTCGGCCATTATGTTCGAGGTGTGACGTGGATGCAGGCTGCCGCACGAGAGCAACCGCTTGGGATTCTCTTTCACATAGTCCGCGACGAACTGGTTCACGCCAGAAGTGAAGCCGATGACCTCGGGGGCGACGTAGTTGATGAGCATGGCGCGATCGACCCCGGCTTTGTCGAGATGTTTTAGGAAAGCTTTAGGCGAACGGCAGTATTCGGCGATTTCGTCGTAGTTCGCCCGCTTCCTCTTTATCAGTTCAAGCGCGCTAGGCTTGAACATTTCGAGCGGCTGAATGTGGATGTGGCAGTCAGTGATCAAGTTGGTCGTTGGTCTTTCGTCGTTGGTCGTTGGCTGATTATTCAATTCTGTTCGTTAGCGGCTTGAAGGACAGCCCGTTTGGCAAAGACCCGGATCATCTCGCGGCGATACTCGGGTGTCAGGGCCGACGTGGTCAGCGGCTTCGCGGTCTTCGCTGCCAAATCTCCTACGGCTTCTGCCAGCGCTTCATCTAGCACCTTCCCCGTCAGCAACTCGGTGGCGCCCTTCACCAGCAATGGCGCAGGGTTTACAGCTGTGATTGCCAACCGCGCATTGGCAATATGGCCGTTCGAACGCTTCATGATGACCGCGACTCCGGCTAGTGGATAGTCAATCGACCCTCGCACCCGCAGCTTGCGATAAACTCCACGATAGCCGGCCGACGACTCGGGCAAGAATACTCGCGTGACCAGTTCGTTGGGCTGCAAATTGCGATAGGCGACGCCATCGTTGGTATAGAAGTTGCTCAACGGCACGCGGCGTAGTCCAGATGCGCTGGCAATTTCGATTTCGGCATTCAGACACAGCAGCGCCGGTGGCGTGTCACCGGAAAATGCGGCCCAGCATTTGGTTCCACCGGGCGCCACGTGGCACAGGTCTCCGTCTTTTTTTATGCAGAAGCCGCAACCTTTTCGCCAGGTGAGTGATTGGTTGTACCAGAGGCAGCGCGTGTCGAGGCAAATATTTCCGCCAATCGTGCCCATGTTGCGCAGCAGCGGCGATGCAACAGTAGCGGCTGCTTCGGTCAGCACCGGGTAACGGCGGCGCAGCAGATCGGAATGCTCGATGGTCGTTAGTGAAGTTAAAGCTCCAATCTCGACGCCACTTCCCTGCTGCTCGCGGATGCCTTTGAGTTCGCCGATGTGGCGGATGTCAAGCACGTACTGAGGCTCGAATAGTTTTTGCCGCATGGATGGAATGAGGTCAGTGCCGCCGGCGACGATGCGAATTTCGGACGAGCCTTCTTGGATGGTCTGCACGGATGGACCGCAATGCCTTGCCAGGTGGCCGATCGCCTCTTGCAGCGTACGCGGCCGCAGCAGTTTGAATTGCGGGAGACTCAATCGTCACCTCCCGCTGGGACGGCGCTTTCGCGGCGCGATGGATCGAGTGGATGGCGTTTCGGTCCTTTGCCCCGATGCCAGAGCGATCCACCATGTTCGCGGAATTTTGCTGGCGATGTGGGATCGACGCCTTCGGTGAGATTAATAGCCTTCGCGTTTTTCTTCGCGCGCAGGGCCGACAGCACGCGCTCGGGCGTGAATGGAGACTCGTGCAGGCGGACGCCGACCGCGTCGTAGATTGCGTTGGCAATTGCTGGGATGGTCGCCGCGAGCGAGCCCTCGCTGCATTCTTTGGCCCCGAATGGGCCTTCGGGGTCGATGCTCTCGACGATGATCGGTTCAACCTCAGGGGATTCCACTGATGAGGGGCTGCGGTATTCGAGCAGACCAGGGTTCATCAGCATGCCATCTTTCCACACCATCTCTTCGGTGAGGGCCTGACCCATGCCCATCCAGACGGAGCCGATGATCTGGCCTTCGACTGAAACCGGATTCAAGGCGCGGCCACAATCGTGTGCGGCCCAAACTTTATGGACAGTCACTTCGCCGGTGTCTTCGTCGACGCTGACTTCGGCGACCTGCGCGGAGTATGAATAAGCGGGCGATGGGCCGACTCCTGCGCCTTTGTGTTTGCCGCCGCGAGCATCGGGCGGCGGTGCGTAGGAACCGGTTCCGGTGAGAGCGCCGTGGAAATCGATGGCGGCGACGACAGCTTCTTCGAAGGTCATCCAATCTTTGGGGCCTTCGTCTTTGCGCTTTTGCTGTAGGGAACCGCGGAGAATTTGTCCTTCAACGCGGCCACTGACGGAGGCTCCAGATTCGGTGACGTCTTCGTCGGCAGCTTTGGAAATAGCTGGCGGTGCGCTTCCCTGCTTATACACGATGTCGTTACGAAAGATCAGATCGTCGGAAGCGCAATTCATTTTGCGAGCTGCGGCCAGCGCGATTTGTTTTTTTACTTCGGCCGATGCGCGCAAGGTGGCGTTGCCGGCCATGAAGGTTACGCGGCTGGAGTAGGAGCCTATGTCGATCGGAGTAAGGTCGGTGTCGGCGGCAACAATTTTGATTCGCCCGAGAGAGCAGCCTAGAGTTTCCGCGGCGATTTGCGCGGTCATGGTGTCGGAGCCTTGCCCGATTTCGGAGGCGCCGGTGTAAACGACGACTCCGCCGTCACGATCGATTTTGATGTTCACTGTGGAGTGCGGCATGTCAGAGCGGATGATCGAATTTGCCGCGCCACTTACGTAGTGGCTGCACGCAATGCCCAGGCCACGGCCCTTGGCCATCTTGCCTTTGCGCTGTTTCCAGCCTGAGCGGTCGACAGTTTTTTCTATGCACTCCGGCAATCCATAGCTCTGGACACGCAGACCGTTTACCGTGATGCAGGGTGATTGGAGAAGATTGCGTTGACGAATTTCGGCAGGATCAATACCCGCCTTAGCTGCAAGTTCGTCGAGTTGCGATTCGAAAGCGAAGCGAACGTTGACAGTGCCGTGGCCGCGCATCGCTCCGCACACCGGCTTATTCGTGAGAACGCGATAGCCGTCGTATTGAATGTTGGGGATGTCGTAGAGCGCGCCGAGCAGTGCGCCAGAATAAAGAATGGTTACGACCCCGTAGGAACAATAAGCGCCGCCATCCTGCACCACGCGTGCTTTGACGGCAGTGATGCGACCCTCATTTTTGATTCCAGTTTTCAAGTCGATGATGGTGCGGGGGCGTCCGCGGTGGGCCCAGAAAACTTCTTCGCGCGTGTAGGTGATCTTCACTGGCGCCAATGCTTTTCGGGCTGCAATTGCGGCGATGATTTCGAGGGGGATTACTTCGCTTTTTCCCCCGAAGCCTCCGCCCACCAATGGTTTTATGACGCGGATTTGCGCCATCGGCATTTCTAACACCAGCGACAGCTTGTGTTGCAGGTAGTATGGAACCTGTGTTGAAGATTGCACGGTTAACCGTCCGCGGTTGCCGGTGTGCGGATCGATTTCGAACGCGGCCAACGTGGAGTGTGGCTCCATGGCGGCGTGCGTGACTTCGTTGGCGATGAAGCGAGCTTCGGCAATGTGGTCGGCCTCGGCGAAACCTTTCTCGGGATCCCCGAATACATGGTGGTAATCTTTTTCAAGGTTGTGCGGCTTGTTGTCGTGAATTAAGTCGGTCTCCGCTTTCATCGAATCTTCGGGATCGAAGTAGGCAGGCAGGAGTTCGTAGTCGACATCGATCAATTCCAGTGCCTGATCAGCAGTGGCCTCGTCGACCGCAGCGACACAAGCGACGTTGTCGCCAACGTAGCGGACCTTATCGAGGGCCAGAGCGTACTCGTCATGACCGACAGGAAGAATGCCGTAAGGATTGGGCGCGTCTTTTCCGGTGACGACCGCGACGACGCCTTCGAGTTTTTCAGCGCGGCTGGTGCCGATGCGTTTGATGCGGGCATGCGGATAGGGCGAATGCAGGATTCGGCCGATGAGCATTCCGGGCAGGCTGAGGTCGTCAGTGTACTTGCCGGCACCGGTGGTTTTGCCGGCGGCATCGACCATGGCAGTGGGTTTGCCGATTATGGAAAAGTCGTCGGTCATTTGTCGTCCGTCGTTGGCCACTACAGATTCCTCGCTTCGCTCGGAATGACAAGACTAAAGTGTGTCATCATTTCGCAGCTGCCATGCCCTTCTGCTCGGCATCGATCGCGGCTTTGATGGCTTGATACATCTGGTTGTATCCGGTACAGCGGCAGAGATTTCCGCTGAGGGCGCTGCGGATTTCTTGTTCGGTTGGCTCCGGATTTTCTGCAAGCAGATGCTTGACGGTCATGATGAATCCCGGAGTGCAGTAGCCGCATTGCGCTCCGCCCCAATCGCCATAAGCTTTCTGAATGGCGGCCAGACTGCCGTGTTCGCTCACGCCCTCGACCGTCGTAATCTGCTGACCTTCGCAACTGGCCGCCAACAAGGTGCACGACATCATCGGAATGCCGTCAACGAGTACAGTGCAGGCGCCGCAGGATGAGTCGTCACATCCGCGCTTGGATCCAGTGAGTTCGAGGTCCTGGCGCAGCACATCGAGCAAAAGCTTGCTAGGCTCGAAAGCGAGCTCGCGAGAGCGGCCGTTGACGCGGAGTTCTACGAGTTCTTTTTTCATTATGCTCAGCTTCTAGCTTCTGGCTTCTAGTTCGATGCTGGTAGTTTGAACGTTTTCACTTGCCCTTCCACGCTGGGGGCCGCTTCTCGAGAAACGCGTTGATTCCCTCCTGCGCGTCTTCCGTTTTCATCAAATCATCGAAATAAATCTTCTCCGCCCGAGCGAGACCCTTATCGAAGTGAATCGAATCCCAGGCGTAGATCGCTTTCTTGCTAATCGCCAGGGCCGCAGGACTGAGTTGCAAAAGGTGGTTAACTGCGTTCTGCACTGCATGTTCCAGATCGATTTCGGGTACAACGGAATTTGCCAGGCCGATGCTTGCCGCTTCTTTGCCGGTGATACTCCGTCCGGTGAGGATCAGATCGGCAGCGTGTTTTTGTCCTACGAGAGCCGCTAGCGCCGTGACCGCGACCGGCGGGAAACAGCCTAGCGTGATTTCCGGAAATGCCCAGATAGCCAGCTCCGACGTGTATACCAGGTCGCAGACCATGGCCAGTTCTGCGCCTCCGCCCAGGCAATGGCCATGCACGGCAGCAATGCTAACCTTCTTAGACCCTATTAGCGCGCGAATTACCGCATGAAACTTTGCGAGCATTTGCTCGACCCTCTCGGGGGCGTGAGCCGCAACGTCGACTCCAACGGAGAACGCTTTTTGAGAACCGGTCAGGATCGCTGTTGTGATGTCGCTGCGAGATTCGATCTCGATTAGTGCCTCGGCCAACTCTTCCATCATTAGAATGTCGATGATGTTTAGCGGCGGATTGTTTAGACAAATCCGCGCGACGGGCGGTTCGAGATCGAGGCTGATCCGAGAGAAACGAGTTTGAGTCGTGGTCATCGAGTCCAGAAGTGGTCTTTGCTGCCCGGTGCAGCTACAAATTGATCGCCGATTTACGAACTTCTCCGATTGACGATAGCGGATCACGTGCACCTTCTTTTGGCGCGATCCATTTTTTCTCGTTGGCGATTATGTCCAGCAACAGTTTTTTGTCTTCGGCTGAGGGCATGAAATCTTTTACATGCTGTTCGTAGCCTTTTTCATCTAATGGTTCGCCGGTCTGGACATGAAACTTCTGTCCTGCCCAGCGGCCGATGTTGCGATTGAACTTGATGTCGGGTGCGTACAGCTTGGGCTCACCCGGTCGGAGCACGCTGTTGAAACGCTGGATCAATCCGGCGACTTCGTCGCGATACAGATGGCGATTGTAGTCATTCAGTTCGTCGACCTTGGCTTCCTGCGTGTTTTTTGGCTCATCGTAACGACCTTTGACTCCCCAAACGTAGGCCCAATGCGCCGATGAAGAATTGTCGGTGCCGAATAAATCGTAGGAGCTTGAGATCCATTTATTGAGATATTTCTGGATGAGCCACGTAGGTATGACGCCGGCTTCGACGATCCGACGAAGCCCGTCGTTGCCGGTGCCCATATGGAATGCCTCTTCCCGCAACATGTAAGACATGGAGCGGCCGAGCGGGGCGAAGGCGGAATACTTCAGCATTTGCAACTGGAATTTGCCGTCGCGGTCGACGAAGTCTGTATAAGTGAAAAAGTCCATCCAATTATCAACGTCGACGTTGAACGCACCCAGCAGGCGCTTGTTGTCGAAGGCACGGCGCTCAAGCATTTTCTGCGCTTCGACTTTACCCGAGTAGCCGAAATGTTCGACCAGCAGGGCGCACATTTGCCAGCCATGCCGCATTTCTTCGATCATGACGCGAGTAATCGCTTTGCGATCCCAATCGGTTGGCGCGCTCTCAAACAAATTCCGCTGCTGCTCCACGCTGGCGAACTCAGTGTCGCCCTGATAGACGATCAAGTTGATGAGCGCGTCGCGCATCTGCTGCGTGGGAACCTGGCGCAAGTTTTCCCATTTGCGGCGGCCTTTAAAGGCGCCGAACTGAATTTCATCGGTTTCGATCGCGCCGTAAAGCGTATCGAATTTGAAATCGGCGATCTCGTCGTGGTTTACGCCGATGTCTTTTCGCCAATCGTCGAACAGGCCGACCCAGTCACTGAACGTTCCGATTTTTGCAACTTTACCTGGCATAAGACCTCTGTAAACAAATAATTCTGAACTGTAGAGACGTCGCTAGCAACGTCTCTACGCCATGTTTAGCCAAACTGTTTTCAGCTCGGTGTAGTGTTCGATGGCATGCACGCCGAGTTCGCGGCCGAAGCCTGAACTCTTGTAGCCACCGAACGGCAAGGACGCATCCATCAACCCATACGTGTTGATCCAAACGGTGCCGGCACGCAGTTGGCGCGAGACCGAGTGCGCTTTTTTCACGTCGCGAGTCCAGACGGCGGCCGCCAGACCGTATGGATTACTATTCGCGAGCTTGATCACCTCATCGACATCGTCAAAGCTAAGCGTGGCTAAAACCGGACCGAAGATTTCTTCCTGGGCGATTTTCATTTCATTCTTCACGCCGCCGAAGATGGTGGGCTCAATAAAAAAGCCTTTCCCGCCGTCGACGGAAACGCGGTTACCGCCGGCGATGAGCTTTGCGCCTTCTTTTTTTCCGGATTCGATGTAGCCGAGAACGGTTTGCATTTGCTCCTGGCTGACGATTGCGCCCATGCGTGTTTTCGGATCGAGCGGATCTGCGGGCTGCATCTTCTTGGCGCGGGCGACAAGTTTTTCCAGGAACTCGTCTTGCACTTTGCTCTCTACGAACAATCGTGAGCCTGCGTTGCAGACCTCGCCTTTTCCGTAGAAAATCCCCGTGATCGCGCCTTTGACGGCGTTGTCAATATCGGAATCAGCAAAAACGATGTTAGGAGATTTTCCGCCTAATTCGAGCGTCAACCGCTTCATGCTATCGGCTGCACTACGCATGATTTCTTTGCCTACGTCGGTCGATCCGGTGAAGGCGATCTTGTCAATTCCGGGATGGCGGACGATTGTTCTTCCGACTTCCGAGCGACCGGTAACTATGTTCAAAACGCCTGCAGGTACGCCCGCTTCAACTGCCAGCTCACCGAAGCGAAGGGCGGTTAGCGAGGTCAGGCTGGCAGGCTTCCAAACAATTGTGTTTCCGCACGCTAGCGCGGGGCCGAGTTTCCACGAAGCTAAAAGCAGCGGAAAATTCCAGGGGACGATCAGTCCGACCACGCCCACGGGTTCACGCAAGGTATAGGTAAACGCCGTTTCTACCGTGTTAACAGTCTCGCCGTGAATCTTTGTTGCCCAGCCCGCGTAGTAGCGGAGAACGTCGATCACCATGGGCATATCGACGTAACGAGACTCGAATATCGGCTTGCCATTGTCGAGGGTTTCGAGTTCGGCAAATTCGTCGATATTTTTTTCCAGCAGATCGGCAAGACGCCAGATGAGGCGTCCGCGTTCGCTGGCTGACATTTTGCGCCACGGACCGTTGCGGTCTTCGAAAGCGCGGCGGGCGGCGTCGAACAGCGCGATCGACATCGGCGCTGAGGCTTCAGCAATTTGAGTTAGAACCTCGCCGGTTGCGGGATTGGTGGTGTCGAAGTTCGTAGACGCCTCGCTCCACTGGCCGTCGATGAGAAGGCGTCCGGGGGAGAGTTTGGTTTTCGTGGCTGTGATCATCTTTCTTCCAATCGTTAACGAACGGGAGGACGACCCGCTGCGGGCTTACTATTTCGCTTTGAACACCGCCGGCCGCTTTTCAACGTACGCGGCCAGACCTTCCTTCGCGTCTTCGCTCTGGAAAAGCAGTTGTTGATTTTCGCGTTCGACAGCCAGTGCGGACTCCATGGGAATTTCCCAGCCCGTCTGCACCGCGCGCTTGATGCGTCCGACAGCCTTGGCGGCTTTATTGGGCGGGCAGAACTGGCGAGCGTATTCCATGATGTTTTCCATGAAACCATCGCGTTCGAAAATGTCGTTGATGATTCCGAATTCTTTCGCCTCTTCAAAAGAAAACGTGTTGCCGGTGACCATTAATTCGATTGCCTTGCTTTTTCCCACCAGCCGCGACAGTCGTTGCGTGCCGCCGGTGCCCGGAAGCACACCCAGGTTTACTTCTGGCAAACCGATCTTGCCGGCGTCTTGACGCGCGATGCGAATGTCGGCTGCCATCGCAATTTCAAGGCCGCCGCCGACACAGTGTCCGTTGATCGCAGCGATGACCAGCTTCGGCGTGTGCTCTAAACGAAGCAGCATCTCGTTGGCGTGCAGGCAGAAATAATATTTAAAAGTGGGATCGACGCTGGCCAGCATCTTGATATTTGCGCCAGCGGAGAAAAACTTGTCGCCGGAGCCAGTTAGCACGATGACGTAGACACTGTTGTCCATGCGCGCCTTCAAGATGGCGTCATCGAGTTGGCGATTCATCTCGTAGGTGTAGGTGTTGGCCGGAGGATCAAACATCTCGATGACAGCGACCCCGCCATCGGTGCGATAGTTGACCAGTTGTTTCGTATCGGTTGCTGCAGGCTGCAACGTTGTAGCCATATTCCACACTCCTTTTTCCTAGCTTAAATTTGAATTAGTTCGATGCCGCCCTCTTCTTAGATTTCTTCCTTGCCGCGGCGCTCTGCGTTGTGCCGCCGATGCCGCGCAAGAAAATATCGCTCATCTCACGCGACAAATGCACTGCGTCGGCGTCGACGCGCGGGTTGTACCACGTATAAATCCAATTCATCATGCCGAACAAGCTTAGCACTGCCATGCGAGTGGAAAATTCCAGAGATTTCGCGGTTTTGAAGTCGTCCAACAATCCCACACACATGCGGTAGTAGGTGCGTTTGAGAGAAGCGATTTCGGTAGCGAAGCCGTTTTTCAACACTTCCGCCTCGTGGGAAAGAACCTTCATCGCCTTCTGATTTGCCAGAAAATATTCCAGATGGTTGAGGATGAAAATGCGAATACATTGTTCCGGATCGGACACGTCGTCGAGGCGTTCACGCAGATTGTCAACAATCGTGCTGAAAGTGTGCTTCTGGATCAGGTAGAGCAGCTTCTCTTTAGACTCGAAGTAGTAATAAAGACCGGACAGCGACATTCCGCTGGAGCGAGCCAGGTCGCGCATGGACGCGCCCTCGTATCCTTTTTCGTAAAACACTTCGGTCGCGTGAAGCAGTATCTTGCCCAACCGGCGATCAAAGCGGCTCTCTGCGGCAGAGATCGGAATACTTGCGCGCCGGCGCACTGAGAGCGCCGACGTCTGGGAGGAAGACAATGCCATGTAAAGTTCGAACGTTCGTTCAAATTATAGCGCGTCTGTGAGGTGAATCACAAGGGCCGGTGATGAGAGCGGAAAACTGTCGCTAGGCGCGGCGCTTCCTCAGTTGCGGATGTCGGTCATTAACTGCTCGACCTCGGCCTTCAAGTCGGCTGTCAGCGGGAGCAGCGGCAAACGAGACGGCCCGCCGAAGTAGCCGTTGAGATCCATGGCGTGTTTCATGCCAGGAATACCAAGGTCTCCAACCACACGCTGCGCGGCCTGCGCGATTCGGGCTTGTTTCAGACGAGCGAGGTCCGCATCGCCTTCTTTCCATGCGGCGAAGATTTCGTAGCACGCTGTAGGGGCTGCGTCGGCGAAAGCGAGAATCGCGCCCACTGCACCCACTTGCAAAGATGGTTCCAGCGTCTGCGCCGCGCCGACGAGCAGCTGAAACCCAACTTCCTTCTGCCGCGTTTTTAATCCGGCCATGACAGTTACGCCGGTAGAGGACGGATTAGTCCGCTGCAGGCCGGCCGGACTGGATTTGTCCATCATTTCCGGAGCACCTGCGAGCGCGCCAACGGAAACCAATTCCCCTCCCTGTCCATGGCCTTGGCTGGCGGCCTTGAGCATGCGTGGTGTAACCGCGTCGAACGTTTCGGTAACTGTCGCGCTACGCTTTACCTGGCGCGTACCCGCAACCATGCGGCAAGCTTTTTCGACATCGCCACCCGACTCCTTCATGCCGACAATATTAGGATGGTCCGCCAGTTCAATGACGAGCTCAACCGGTATGTCGTAGCTGGTAAATGGCGGAACGCTATAAATCATCACCGGCAGGGGAGACCGGTCGGCAACCGTGCGATAAAACGCCAGGATATTCGCGGGTTGCATTTGCTTCTTGTAATAGAACGGCGTGCGCACGAGCGCCACATCGTATCCCAACACCGTCGCATATTCTGTGAGTTTCAGCGTGTCAATTACCGACTCACTCCCGGTGCCAGCAATCAATACTTTATTTGGCGCGGCTGCTTCGCGGGTGCCTTTCAGCACGTCCCGGCGTTCTTGATCGGATAACATCACCGCTTCTCCGGTCGAGCCAAGCGCGACTATGCCCGCGACTGGCGTCTTCGAATAGCGCTCGACATTGGCCTCGAGCTTTTTGAAGTAAATATTTCCGTCTGGATAAAACGGAGTAGTGATGGGCGGAAAAATGCCTTGAAGTAGCATCGCTTAGATTCCTAGGTAAAGCTGCTTGTAGGATACAGCCGAAACCGCATCCGGAGCCATTTTTCGACGGCTAGCGTCGGGCCGCGTGCCGCTCCGCGTGCAACTTTTGCAATGCCTGCACTTTGATCTCACCTCGTTGCAATGCCGAGATGCCTTCGGCAGCGGCACGGGCTGCGGCGAGGGTTGTGATCGTCGGTATGCGGGCGCTAACCGCGGCGCGGCGAATTGCTTTTTCGTCGAAAAAGGGGTCGACGCCGTGCGGCGTGTTGATGATGAGCTGAATGCGTTCGCCTTTGATCAAATCGACAACGTTGGGGCGGCCTTCCTTAACTTTGTAGACGCGCTCCACCGTCATGCCCGCGTTCTCCAGCACGTCGGCAGTGCCTGCGGTTGCCACTAGCTTGAAACCCATATCGACGAACTTGCGGGCGACGTCCGCCACTTGCGGTTTGTCATGATCGGTGACACTGACGAAGACGGTGCCTTGGGTCGGCAACTTTTGTCCGGCTGCGGTTTGCGCTTTGGCAAAGGCTTCGCCGAAGTTGTCAGCCACGCCCATGACTTCGCCGGTCGATTTCATCTCCGGGCCGAGTACGGTATCGACCCCCGGAAATTTGTTCCAGGGGAAAACTGGGGACTTTACGTAGTAGCAGCGTCCAGTATCGAGGTCCGCGCGGCGCTCGATGAATTCCGGCAGGAATTCTCGCAGCTTGCGTCCGGTCATCAGGCGGGCTGCGATCTTCGCCATGGGCACTCCGGTTGCCTTCGACACAAACGGGACCGTTCGCGAAGCTCGCGGATTCACTTCCAGCACGTAAACCTTTCCGCCGTCGGATTTCGAATGACCGTTGCTGCGGGGAATGGCAAACTGAATGTTCATCAATCCAACTACTTTAAGTGCTCGCGCCAATTTGAAGGTGTAATCGCGCATGCGGTCCATTAACGGTTGTGGAATATCCACGGCCGGCAGCACACAGGATGAGTCGCCGGAGTGAATGCCAGCTTCCTCGATGTGTTGCATAATTCCGCCGATGACAACGTCTTCGCCGTCAGAGAGCGCGTCCACGTCTACTTCGATCGCATCTTCGAGGAAGTGATCGATCAGCACTGGGCGATCCTGCGAATATTGAACTGCCTCTTTCATGTAGCGGACGACGGTTTCTTCATCGTAAGCGATGACCATGGCGCGTCCGCCGAGAACGTAAGAGGGCCGCACCAGCACTGGGTATCCAACTCTATTTGCGCCAGCGACGGCTTCTTCGATTGAGGCTGCCATGGCACCCGGGGCTTGCGGGATGTCGAGTTCATCGAGCAACTTGCCAAAGCGTTTGCGATCTTCAGCCAGGTCGATATGCTCCGGCGCCGTACCAATAATATTGACGCCAGCGGCCTTCAACGGCAAAGAAAGGTTTAACGGCGTCTGCCCACCAAACTGCACTATCACCCCGATCGGTGCGCCCGACGATGATTCGTGTTCGCATATGGCAAGCACGTCTTCGAGCGTGAGCGGCTCGAAGTAAAGGCGGTCGCTGGTGTCGTAGTCGGTAGAGACGGTCTCGGGATTGCAGTTGATCATGATCGTCTCGTAGCCGTCGTCGCGCAGAGCGAATGCCGCATGGCAGCAGCAATAATCGAATTCAATTCCTTGCCCTATGCGATTGGGTCCGCTGCCCAGGATGATGACTTTCTTCTTTGCGGTTGGCGTCGCCTCATCCTCTTCTTCATATGTGGAATAAAGGTAAGGCGTATAGCTTTCGAATTCGGCGGCGCAGGTGTCCACGCGCTTGTATACCGGCTTGATGCCATGCTTCTTTCGTTGATGGCGAACTTTGTCCAAGTCGCCTTTGCCGTTCAGACGCCAGGTTGCTGCCAGCCGTCCGTCGGAAAATCCCATGCGCTTGGCTTCGCGCAGCACGTCGGTCGGGATCGATTCCATGGGATGTTTTTCCAACTCAAGCTGCATGTCATTTATTTCTTTGAGTTGGTAGAGAAACCACGGATCGATCGAAGTCATCTTCGCCAATTGCTTGACGGTGTGTCCTTGACGCAACGCGTAACGAACATAGGAGAGCCGCTCGGGGTGAGGCGTCACCAGGCGCTGGGTGAGAATCTTGGGTTCAATTTGTTCTCCGCCAATGCGCTTTCCCGTGTCGAGCGCACGCACGGCTTTCATCAAAGCCTCTTTGAACGTTCGCCCGATCGCCATCACCTCGCCCACGGATTTCATCTGCGGGCCGAGGTTCTCGTCTGCTCCGGGGAATTTCTCGAACTGCCACTTGGGAATCTTCACTACGACGTAATCGAGCGTAGGCTCGAAGCAAGCTGGAGTTTTGCGCGTAATGTCATTGGGGATTTCATCGAGCGTGTAACCCACCGCAAGCTTCGCCGCAATCTTGGCGATGGGAAATCCCGTCGCTTTCGAGGCCAGCGCCGACGACCGCGAGACGCGCGGATTCATTTCGATCACCACCATGCGGCCGGTAGTGGGATGTACACCGAATTGAATGTTTGATCCGCCAGTCTCGACGCCGATCTCGCGAATCACCGCGATGGCCGCGTCGCGCATGGCTTGATATTCGCGGTCGGTGAGAGTCTGTGCCGGAGCGACCGTGATCGAGTCGCCGGTATGCACGCCCATGGGATCGAAGTTCTCGATCGAACAAATAATGATGACGTTGTCCTTGAGGTCGCGTATTACCTCAAGTTCGTATTCTTTCCATCCCAGCACCGACTCTTCGATCAGCGCCTCGTGCACGGGAGAGAAATCGAGGCCGCGGGCGAGAACCTCCATCAGCTCTTCGCGGTTGTAGCCGATGCCGCCGCCGCTGCCGCCCAGAGTGAACGATGGGCGCACGATGACCGGAAAACCAATCTTTCCCGCGAACTCCAAGCCGTCTTTCAGATTGTTTACCAGCGCAGACTTCGGAACGTCGAGGCCGATCTTCTGCATTGCGTCTTTGAAGAACAGGCGGTCTTCGGCTTTCTTGATGGCGCTGATTTGCGCGCCAATCAAATGCGCGTTGTATTTCTCTAAAATACCGCTGTCCGAGAGTTCGATCGCAAGATTGAGAGCGGTTTGACCGCCGACGGTCGGCAAAACTGCGAAACCGGCGCTGGGCGAGAGTTCGCGCTCGACGCGAATGATTTCTTCGAGATATTCGCGAGTGAGCGGCTCGATGTAAGTTCGGTCGGCAACCTCGGGATCGGTCATGATAGTGGCCGGATTCGAATTGGCCAGCACCACTTCAAAACCTTCGGACTTGAGCGCCTTGCAAGCCTGCGTGCCGGAGTAATCAAACTCCGCCGACTGGCCAATGATGATGGGGCCAGAGCCGAGAATCAGGATTTTCGAGATGTCAGTGCGTTTGGGCATGAAAAATCAGTCGTTTGTCGTTCGCCGTGCACCACAATTGTTTGGCTCCTTACCGCGCGTCGGAAGGCACGCCCCTTCAAAACGCAGCATGCGGTGGTTCTGCGCCTCACCATTTAGCGTGGTATCCCTTCTTACTTACGCTACCCCCGCAACCGCCCACGCTTATTTCCACCAGCAGGGGCTGATTACAGACCTCCACTGGCTTGGAACTCGTAACCTTCACGGGCCACCACAATTCCCAGCCCTTGGACTTTGTGGCCATGTTGTACGCGCCTTCTCGTACAGACCCGAAATTGAAATTGCCCTTCCCGTCTGTATAGGCCTCAGCGGCGACAACTTGGTCATTGTTGACGAGTTGCAGTTCCACGTGAGCGACCAATTCGCCCGCGGGATCCTGTACATATCCGCAGGCCACGGCTACCTTTACTGGGTTCTTGGGAGCAAGACATTCGTTGGCTCCGAGGGGTATCGCACAAAGGATCGTCGCCAAAGCCCACTCTGCAGTTCTCACCCTTTCCACTCCTCCATCATCTTCACGAAATCCTTAAACAGATAATGGGAGTCATGCGGACCGGGCGATGCCTCGGGGTGGTACTGCACCGTGAACAGCGGCAGGTTCCGGTGGCGCATGCCTTCGAGCGTGTTGTCGTTGAGATCCATGTGCGTTAGTTCGACTTCGCTTTGCGGGAGCGAATCGGGGTCGACGGCGAAGTTGTGGTTGTGGGCTGTGATCTCGATTTTGCCGGTGTTCAGTTGCTTTACCGGGTGATTGCCGCCGTGGTGGCCGAATTTCAGTTTGAAAGTTTTTCCGCCCAACGCGATGCCTGTTAGTTGATGGCCCAGGCAGATTCCGAAAATCGGTTGCCGTCCCATGAGCCGCCTGATGTTGTCGACCGCGTAGGTGCAGGGCTCGGGGTCGCCTGGACCGTTCGAGAGGAAAATCCCGTCGGGCTTGAGCGCGAGCACGTCTTCTGCTCTGGTCTCCGCGGGAACTACCGTAACCTTGCAGCCTTCGCCGCGCAGCTTGCGCAGAATGTTTTGCTTAATTCCGTAGTCGTATGCGACTACGTGGAAGCGCTCCGGCTGGTCTTTAACTCCGACCACTTCCTCGGGCAGATGAGACCGCTCGCCCATCTCCCAAACGTAAGTATTCTTGGTGCTGACGACTTTCGCTAGGTCGGTGCCATCCATTTTCGGAAGAGAGCGCGCCTTGGCAATTAATTTCTCGGTGTCACTCTCAAGCGTCGATATCACGCCGCGCATTACGCCGTGGTCGCGTAGATGGCGCACCAGCGCCCTGGTATCGATATCGGCGAGCACCGGAACCCTGAACTGTTCGAGATATTCTTCCGCGACCTGCTGCGAACGCCAGTTGGAGCTGACACGGGAAAACTCGCGTACGATCAGGCCTTCGATATACGGGCGCGTAGCTTCGTTGTCTTCCGGGTTGGTGCCGTAGTTGCCGATTTCAGGATTGGTGAGAACGACGATCTGGCCAGCGTAGGAAGGGTCGGTGAAAATTTCCTGATAGCCGGTGATGGAAGTATTAAAAACTACTTCCCCGTAGCATTCGCCTTTGGCTCCGTAGCCTTTGCCGCGGAAGACGCGGCCGTCTTCCAGCGCAAGGATAGCCTGCATTCGTACTCCAAGGAGTGGATTTTATAGATTTTAGCAGGGATGCGGAAATGCGCAAAAGAAAATGTGTGTGAAAATCGCGGATGTTTCTTAAGACGATACTAGGCTGAACGCCAAAAGGCATCCGAAGGCTTGCGTGGAGTGCGGCGGCGTTCGCAGGCGTCCGAGGTGCACTCGACCACATCGAAGAAAAGGTCGTCGTCGCTGCGGGAGGAGTTGGCGTTTTGGGCAGCGTCGAAGGCCTCGTATTTCAGGCGAAACCAGCTCTGCGGATTGATCTCCACGTTGCCGGCCTTGGCGTGGCGCCGAAGATGAAAGTGCAAACGCATCGCCTGTCCTTTATCTTACTCGTCCCATCTTGTCCATAGGCCAGTAGCCGAAGACTGCCTTGCCATAGATGTAAGTTTGACCGACAGGACCGAAATCGCGGCTGTCATTCGACAAGCTGCGATGATCGCCCAAAACAAAATAGCTGTCCGGAGGAACGATTATTTCGGGATAGGATCGTTCGTCCTCGTACGAGCGTGGCACATAGTCTTCGTCGATGGCGCTCCCATTTACGTAAACGCGGCCGGCATCGATTTGAATACGGTCGCCAGCAAGGCCAATCACGCGTTTGATAAAGCTTTTCGAGGGGTCGCGCGGATAACGAAAAACGATGATATCGCCGCGCTGAATAGGCTCAATCCGGTACACAAACTTATTCACGAAGATTCGCTCCTGATCTTCGAGCGAGGGCATCATGCTGGTGCCTTCAACTTTTACCGGCTGATAGAGGAAGATGATGATGAAACACGAAATGGCGAGCGAGATAATCAGATCGCGCAACCAGACAGAAAGAACCATAGCGCGCGACGGATTATGAAGAATCGGCTTCCCATGTTGCAGCGCGTGGGATTCTGTTAGGTCCGCCTGGTCGGGCATGATATTTCCAATTCTATACGGATTGAGCTGTAAGTGTAGAGAGATTCGTCTCCGTCGCCCGCCGGTCGCCGACTACTCCGTCTGCGGGATTCAGGTTACAATATTATTCGTATGCTCAAGCATGGGCTGGCACTGGTTTTTCTCTTTCTGATCACGCTGACGGTATCGGCTCCCTGGGCCACTTCACAGCAGGAGGGAGTGGTTCCCGCTTACAATCCGGGTCCGCCGCCAAAAGGCGTGAAACTTCTCGCGATCCTCGACAAGGATCAGCTGTGGGGCGACAATGCCCAAAATCGCTATCAGACGCACGCCTATGATTTGGCTGCCAAAATCCCGACCGTGTTGCACCAGCAGCCTTGTTACTGCTATTGCGATCGAATGGGCCATAACAGCCTGCATAGTTGTTTCGAAAGCACCCATGGAGCGCGCTGCGATATTTGCTTGAAGGAGCTGTACTACTCTTATTCTGAACATCAGAAAGGCAAGACTGCTGTACAGATCCGCAAAGGGATAATGAATGGGGAGTGGCGGCAGGTGAACCTGGAAACCGCCGCTGCCACCAATTAGGTCGATTTCCACAGGCCGTAAGTCGCGGCCCCGAACCCAGGGTCACAAAGTTGCATGCAGTGATGTCAATAGTCATCGACGAAGCTTTAATACTTTGACCCTAAGCTACAGATAGAGGTGCATTTACGAAGAGCACAGGAAGAATTCTGCAGATGGCACAGAAGACCACCCCTAAGAAATCAGTAGGCGACGATCCTCGTTTTGCACAGGCTGTGCAAAATTACGAAGCCGGCTTGCGCGCCATGCAAGAGCACAAATTCGATAAGGCAAAAACCTACCTGCAAAAGGTGCTTTCGGGTGCCAGCAAAGAACTCGCCGACCGAGCTACAGTCCACTTGAATGCGTGCAATCAGCAGACTGAGCGCGGGGTTACGCAGTTCAAGAATCCGGAAGAGCACTACGATTATGCGGTTTCCCTGATGAATGTGGGCGACTACGTTGGAGCCCGCGAACATTTGGACAAGCTTTCTAAGCAGTCGCCGAAATCCGACTACGTCGCTTACGGCTTGGCGGCATTGGATTGCCTGACCGGCCACGTGGAAGATTCATTGCGCCATCTTGACGAAGCCATTCGTCTGAATCCCGGGCTGCGCTTTCAGGCGCGAAATGATTCCGACTTTCAGAATCTAGCCGAAGACCCGCGATTCACCGAATTGTTGTATCCCGATCCTGGAGCTGAATTGACTTCGACGGATGACGCCGACGTTGATGAGAATCGGTAGGAAGCCCCGATGGGCTACTCCAAGCAACAACTCGATCTATTGCAGAATTCTGATAGTGGCAGCCATGGTCTGCGCGTAGTTGCGATTGGTGGCGGCACTGGCCTTTCTACCCTTCTTAAAGGCCTGAAGTGGTATGTCAGTTCCGATCGTTCTTCATCAAATGCGGGCAAGCCGGAGATCTCCGATCTTTCCGCCGTAGTCACGGTTAGTGACGATGGCGGTTCCAGCGGGCGACTGCGCAAAGAGTTTAATATGTTGCCGCCCGGCGACGTTCGCAACTGCATCGTGGCTCTGTCAGAAGATGAGGCTTTACTCGCCAAGCTGTTTCAGCACCGGTTCGCAAAGGGTTCAGGACTTGAGGGCCATAGCTTTGGGAACCTGTTCCTTACGGCTCTTACCTCTATCACAAAAGATTTCAGCGAAGCTGTTCGCTTATCTTCAGAAATTTTGGTCACACGCGGGCACATCTATCCGGCTACGACTTCTAACGTCGAGTTGGAAGCCCTTATGGACGACGGAACGCGAGTACGCGGCGAAACCAAAATCACCGCCAGTAAGGGTCGCATCAAAGAATTGTTTCTTGTTCCCCCTGATGTAGAACCCCTTCCCCAAACGTTGGACGCGATCGCTCGTGCCGATCTGATTACAATTGGGCCTGGCTCACTGTTTACCAGCCTGATCCCCAACTTGCTGGTGCACGGAATCGCCAAGGCCATCGCGTCCTCCTCCGCAACCAAGGTCTACATCTGCAACCTGATGACCCAGGCGAACGAGAGTCTGGGACGCAGTGCAGCTGACCATATTCGAGCGCTAAATGAACACGCTCAGGCACGCATTTTTGACCACGCTTTGCTGAATTCTGCATCGATCTCCGATCCGTTGAAAGCCAAGTACGCGCTCGAAGGCGCCGCACAGGTTGTCGTCGACGAAGAGGCCATTCGAGAATTGGGAGTTACTCCCGTCCTGGGTGATTATCTCGACGAGCGTGAAGTTGCCCGGCATAACACCGGTCGAATCGCGCAGGGCCTGATGGAACTGGCGCTCAAGAAACAATCCAATCAACAAGCGTCCGGAGTGTAGGCGGGCGTCTTCGCCAGTGCAGGTTTCGCGAAGACAAATTCCACATGAATAACCCGATTTTGAAATAAGAATCCGGACTGGGCCCGCAAGGGGGACGCCCGCGCCCACGTTGACCCGCTGCTACAGTGACTCGGGTATTATGGGATCGAATGCCAAAAGCAAAAACTAAGAGCGTTGCCCCACGCGTCGCCATCGCAATTATGGCTGCCGGCAAGGGGACGCGCCTTAAATCCAAGCATCCAAAAGTTCTGCATGAGGTCGGCGGGAAAACGCTTCTAGCGCATGTCATCGCTGCAGCGACAAAAGTTGTTCCTCACCAGGACGTATACGCCATCGTTGGTCACGAAGCGGAACGCGTCCGTCAAGCGGTCGCCGATACCGGCATCAATTTCATTGTGCAGAAGGAGCAGCGGGGCACCGGCCACGCTTTGATGGTTGCGCGTGACGCGTTGGCGCCATATGACCAAGTCATCGTGCTATCCGGAGACGCTCCGTTAATTAGCGCTCAAACCATTCAGACGCTCCGCGACTTTCATAGCTTCCGCCATCCGGCGATGACGATTCTGACAGCGCAACTCGACGACCCGACCGGTTATGGCAGAGTGATTCGCAATTACAAGAAGAGTGCGGATGTGAAGGCCATCGTCGAGGAGAAATCGGCGACTCCGGCGCAGCGAAAAATAACTGAAGTCAACGCTGGGTTTTACGCATTCGATGCAAAAGTTCTTTTCTCAAACATCGATAAACTGAGCAGTGACAATTCTCACCATGAGTTTTATCTCACCGACATGGCAGAAATCTTGCGCAAAGCCAAAGAACACGTGATGGCGGTGGCGGCGAGCGATCCTCATGAAATCCTGGGCAGCAATACGCGCGCAGAAATGGTGGACATCGATCAGCGGATGCGTTTAGCAAAGTGCCGGCAACTCATGACCGAAGGGGTCACGATTTTCTTTCCCCAAACTTGTGTGATCGATTGGGATGTCGAGATCGGTCCCGATACAACGATTGAGCCATTCGTGCAAATCCTTGGGAAAACCCGCATCGGTAGCGATTGCCGCGTTCGCTCTTACAGCGTGATTAACAATTCCGTGATTGGAGGCGGTGTGCTAATTCGACCGGGCTGCGTGCTCGACGAGGCACATGTGATGAAGGGTGCTGAGCTCGGGCCTTACTCGCGACTTCGTCCCGGAAGCGAGATCGGCGAGGGCGCGCACGTGGGCAATTTCGTCGAAACCAAGAAAACCCGGTTAGGCAAGGGATCCAAAGCCAATCACCTCAGCTACCTTGGCGACGCCGAGATTGGGGCAGGCGTAAACATTGGAGCCGGCACCATCACCTGCAACTACGATGGAGAGCGCAAACACCCTACCATAATCGAAGACGGCGTATTTATCGGCAGTGATTCGACGCTGGTTGCGCCGGTAAAAGTCGCAAAACGCGCTTACGTGGCCGCCGCTTCTTGCATCACTGATGATGTCCCGCCGGATTCCCTCGCCATCGGCCGCGCGCGGCAGATCGTAAAGGAAGGTTGGAGGGCAGCTCGCCGCGAGAGTCGTCTGAAGCTTGATAGCCCAGTCTCCAAGAGCTGAAGCTCGTCCACAAATCGTCTCTTCCTGTTCGCGAACGCCCCGTCCGGTATGCACGAAAGTACTCTTGAACCTCTACGAGGATGAATATAGGATTCCGATATTCATCATGACGAACCGAGTCAGTTCCAAAATCGCGCGTGGAAGCGCCGAAATCGCCATCCTAACGCTGCTGGCTGATCAGCCCCTTTACGGCTTTGAAATCGCTAAACGTATCGCGCAAAGAACTGAAGGAGCGCTGAGTTTTACGCTCGCGTCTCTCTACCCCATGCTTTACGAGCTTGAGAAGCGCGGCTGGGTGAGCGGGCGCTGGGAAGCCAATCGGGCAGGACGGGACCGCCGCTACTACTGCCTGACAGCTGCGGGCAAGAAAGCGCTTGCTCCTCTACGGCGCGAGTGGAAGGTCTTTTTCCGGGCGCTTAATCGCCTCGCCGGGGTAGCCAATGCCTGAGTGGAAAGTACTGGTGCGCGAACACCTGGGCGATCTCGGCCTCGCGGCCTCCCAGGAGGAAATTATCGTCGCTGAACTGGCCAGTCACTTGGAGGAGGTTTTTGATGAAGCGTGCGCGCAAGGACTCTGCAAGTCAGAAGCGATCGAGCGTTCCCTTGCACAGGTAACCGATTGGTACGGTCTATCCCGACAAATTCAACGCGCGAAACGTGAGGAGGGAATAATGAATCACAGAACGAAAACACTTTGGCTGCCCGGACTGATCAGCTTGACCGCGGCAATGATTTTTCTAATGGTCTCCGAGCTGTTTAGCTTACAGCCTCGGTTCCTGGTCCCTGGCTCCTTCGCTGTGGTGCATACAAGCTCGACCAGCGCGAACGTTCTGCTCGTGGCCTATCTGCCGTGGCTCGCTCTTTTGCCGCTCTGCGGTGCTGCTGGCGCGTTTTTGTCACGCCGTGCAGGAGGACAACGTCGGGCTCGCCTCGCAGCTGGTATGTTTCCTTGGACATCACTTTTCGTTTTAGTAACGTTCTTGACGCTGATTGGGCAAATCGTGCCCTTCAAGCATGAGTGGATCGGCTTCGTGACAAGACTGCTGTTGATATCAATTCCACCCGGTGTCGCGCTCCTGTTGGGAGTAATACCGTTCCTGAAAGAAGCGACGCCGGCAGCTTTGGCCAGCACGCAGAGTTAGGCCTACTGCAGCTGCGTGTAAGGAGCGGTCAAGCAAGTTGCAGTTGCCGTCGCCGGAGCAGCGTTCCACGAACCGGCAACCCGGATGACTCCATCTTCATTTGAGCAGAACCCGCGCACGCCAGTCTGGTTAAACTTCGCAGGCGCGCCGCCAACTGTGTAGGCCAGGTTTGGAGGGCCACCGGCAGGCACGCCCATGCCAAAGTAGTAGCCGCTTTTCGCCGTCGCTGGGGTGGTCGCACTCGCCAGCCCGAAATCGATCAGACAGGCATTGGTCGCAACCGGGCCGCTGGCAGGGCAACCGGTAACAGCAGGCGGTCCCAGCGATGCCATGGAGCTCGCGTATCCCGCGCCTGGGTAAGTCGATTGATATGAAACTTGCGCCGTGTTCACAGTCCGGACTGAGCTGGCTGCCGATGATTCGTTGGCCGAAATCCTTGCCCGCAGCAGGTTTGGAATGGCGATCGCCGCGATGATGAGGATAATCGCTACTACGATCAGCAATTCGATGAGGGAAAAACCCTTTTGTTTCCGCACTTTCTTCTCCGTTGGAAATAGTTCTGTAGGAATTCCCAAATGTCGGAACGTACAGAAATCCGGAAATTGCAGATTTTTTCTACATGGACCGACGGGCGACTACTTTTTGCGTTGGCGGATTCGCAATTCGAAGCTGACCACGCCGTTATAATCGCGCAGCCCAAGAATGGAAATATTGCGCGTAAGATTATATTCCGCCTGAATAATTTGCTGTGAGGTCTGGGAAACGTTGCTGGTATAGGTCAAAGTAAGGTTGTCCTTAACCTGCTGCTCGATGGTCACTGCGGGCGAAGTCGTTGTGGGAGAAGTCTCGGTATTAATGCCTTGCGGATCGACCCGGATGTGGCTAATTCCAAACAGGCTTCTTGAGCGGTTGCTGATCGCGGAGTTCAAGGCGTCAGCCAGTATTGCGCTGGAGGCTTGCTGGGCAAATGGCGACTGCCCGCTCTGTTGCAATTGCGCCGATTGCTGCTGGGTTTGCCCGAGCGCCAGCAGACTGATGATATCCGCAACGGGCAGAGGCGGTTCCGAGTGATAAGTCAGATTCATTTTGTCCATCCCACCATTCAGATTGACGGTAATGTCATAGTCGCGAACGTGAGTGGACGCCTGCAGGTCGAGCACAGGCATGGTCGTCACCGGATTAGAGAACGTTACCTCGCCACGTTCCAGCCGGTATTTGGTTCCGCTGAAATATACTTCGCCTTCGGTGACATCGACGCGACCTAACACCACAGGCTTCGCGGCCGTTCCCCGCAGACGCAAATCCGCGGCTCCTGAAAGACGAACCACGGCGGTCTGCATCTGCAGCTCGGGCGTAGTGGTGATGTGCACGTCCATGCGAATGCGGTTCAGCAGAGGATTGGTTTGCGGCAGCGCTGAGCTCTGGGCGGCCCGAGCCAGACTGGCTCCGAAATCGAAGCCAGGGGTCACTGCGAGTTTGGCGACTGTCACATCTCCCGACAGCACGGAAGCAGCCGCAGAACCTGCCCATCGGAGGTCCGCATTGGCCGTAGAGCTGAGGCCCGGCGGATAGCGCAAACGCACATCCTGGGCTTGCATTGTCAGATTGAAATTCAGCTGACGGTTATAGGCGGTAGCGTAACCGCCAAAGGTCACATTGCCGCCACCCACGCGCGCGGTAAGAGTTTCGATCTGCAGCCGGTCTTGATTGAATAACGCGGATCCGTTCAGCGCACTGAGTGCGCTGGGGAGATCGCTGTATGCGATGGATCCATTCGTAACTTCCAATCGTCCTTGGGTCGTAGGCTTGTGTATCGTGCCTCCGACCGTTAAATCAATCGCTACCTCGCCCGACGTGGTGAAATCGGAATTGAAATTTTCAATGAGCGACAAATTCCCGTGGCCCAGAGCGCGCAGGTCGAGGTCATGTTCGCCGTTCAGTCGAACCGTCCCGCCCACTGTAAGATCGGTGCCTTCGCCTATCAGATGGAACTGTTGCAGCCTCAGAAACTGATTCGAAATTGCAAAACTAATCGCACCGTTATTGCGAATCTTAATGTCCTCAACGTCCGCAAAGAGATCGCTGAGATTCCCGATGATTTCGAGCTCGCGAGGCTGCCGCAGCGGGCCTCGTAACAGCAGATCTCCTGCGACCGCCGATTGCCCGGTGACTCGACGCTTCAAATAACTGTTGAGAAGCGAATCCACATTGAGATGATTGAAATGGAGATTGATTGTAGTCGGCCAATCGGCGCGCAGCTGAACCTTGCCATCAATGTTCAGTTCTGCATCTTTGAACTGAGAATGCCCGCTCACCTGCAACTCGGAGCCCTGAGTTACGGCCTCGAATATATAGTCACCTGCCCGTTCGTGATCAAAAGCCAGGTCGCGCAAATGGATGTTTGCATTGATTGCCGGCTGCTCTAATGTGCCCGACGCCCGGGCAGTGAAATCCATGCGGCCAGCCACGTTCACACGGCTGGCCTGAAGTTCTGGAATTCCAGCCAGATCAAAGTTGTTTCCCTCGAGATTGAAGCGGAAGGCATGGCTATAAATGTTGTAGGAGCCCGCTCCTGAAACGTGCGCGTCGTAGTAGGCAAGGCGAAAATCATCAAAGGAAATTTCATCGCGGTTCACTTGAAACTTAGAATCCAAATGTTGAACAGGCTTTCCGCCGATAACGGCGTCCAAAAGTTCAATGTGTCCATTTCCTTCTGGGTTTGCCTTGGTTCCTTCCACTCGGGCGAAAAGGTTGACCTTGCCGCTGACCGGGAGGTCATATCCGGCAAAGGCAAGGATTTCGTCCGCATCCGCATCGCGTACGTCGACGCGAGCCGCGACGGGGCTTGAGTCGATAAATTCGCGTTCTTCAAGGCCCACGCTTATGTCGAAGGCGACACTAGTCTGGCTATGATGCAACCGGCCGTTATGAGCCGCAAAAGCATGTGGAGAAAGTTGAACATCAGCAATCAGTGAATCGCAGTGCACATTTTTCTGTGCGGCGCTTGATGTGGCCGGGATAACGAAATCGAAATCTTCGGACTGCAGCCTTCCGGCAAACGCGATAGCAGAAATTCGGCCGGTGGCCGTGCCATTAAATGACGCGTGTCCTTGCAGCACGACGGGAATCCGCTCCTGGTAGCCGACAGCAGTGAGTATGGGTTGCCATTCACTGAGGTCGGAACTCGTCACAAAGAGATTCATTGCGGCCGTCGAAGATAGAGTGCCAGCAGCGCGAACCTGAGTGGCGCGAGTAGAGGCATTGAATTCTAAAACCTCCAATTCTCCGGGAGCAGCACGGTATTTGGCATTCGCGTGGGCAGTCAGCGGCAATTCTCCCGGCTTCAGTTGCTCCGGGGCAGCGACGTCCATGCTGATATCACTTTGCGCGTTGTGTATGGAGCCGCGCCACTGCGAGTCAATTGTTCCGATGGCTGCTCCAACGACTCTCAGGCGCTGGAGTGGGCGCGCGGCGGTGGACAAGGCAGTTGCGATTTCGGAAACGGAAATATTTTTCAAGCGCAGCCGAACAGTCCCCTTTTGTTCTTCTGCAGCGTTAACCTTTGTGCGCTTTGTACCTGGCGCTGGACTAAGCCAGTTAACCACTTCCGCGTCGCCAACTACTTCTCCTCCCAGCAATCCGCCTTGCAACTTGGAAAATGTAAGACGTTGCGGGTTGAGGGTGTAGTCGCTGCTCAAATTCGCACCACGTAAACCAACCGCCTTATCGCGCCAGTCGAAGTTCTTGACGGACAATTGTCCAGTAGAGGAAAAAGTCGCCGCTGACCAAGCGCCTTCCCCGCTGGCATGGAAAATGCCTTGACGTAACTCAGTGCGGCGTGCAATTGCGCTAGCCTCGGCAAGATCCACATTAAGATCGTACTTCGCAACCACGTTCGGCTTGCGGAAATTGACTAACCGGCCGCTGCCTTGCAGCCGCGACCTCCCCGAGGTCGCCTTGAACGATCTCACATCGATGCCGTCCTCGTTCAAAATGAAGTGTGCTTCCGCCATCCACGCGATAGGACGGAAGTTCTCAAATCGTGTATCGAGTTTTCCCAGCAGAAGATTGCCGTTGTACTGGCGATGCAAAAAGGAATAGGTCATATCCGCGGAAATATCGTTGGCGGTGAAGTCAAGCGGAGTTCGCTGATCATTCCAAAGCAACTCACCGCGGCGCACTTCAAGTTGAGTAATAGAAAGCGAAAACAATTGTTCGACGGATGTAGTGTTCGAAGTTCGCTTGGAATTACGCGCAGGTTGATTGGTAGTGCCGTCGGGATAAGAAATAATGTGAACTACAGGACGGTCAAGAACAACGGACGAGAATCCAAATTCGGCGCCAAAGGTCGAAATCACCTTGATTCGCGCGATTATGTGATCGACGTGGGCGTAAGGAACCTCGCCGGCCGGTTCACCCCCATGAATAGTGAGGTCGCGCATTTCCACTTGGAAGCGGAACGGTATCGTATGAATTCCTCTGAGACTTACACGCCCGCCAGTGACGCGCTCCAACTCAGCCACGACACGGCGCCGCACAAGCGCCTGGAAAGAATCAGTAGTTACGTACCAAAAGACAGCGCCAAACCCGATCAAACCCGTGAGTCCTACGAGCAGCAGATATTTGCGGAAGCTGCGCCAGCGCGACTTGGCGCGGGGCTCGCTCATTGCAACTGGCCTTCAGACTCCTGCGGCTCACCCTCCGTGCTGATTCGGCTTCCTGAACGAAGATCGTGCAGCCACGCTACTAACATCTGGTTCATCTTTTGCTGGGTGAGTAATTCCTTGATCTTAGGCGTGACCTCGGCTAGCGGAACCTGTTGTGCGCCGGATTGCCGGAGTTGCGGGAGGAGTTCCTGATTGTAATAACTTTCAATGCTCTTGGAATCGATGATCACGTTGGGTCGCAGACGGGCATCCACTAAGCCCAGTAAATCCTGCTGTAAAGCCACGCGGCGGCGGAGTTCGTCTTCAGTCAATCCGTAGCGGACAAGCGCGGCTTTCCAGGCAGATTCATTTTCGCTGTCACCATATTGCTTACGAATCTCCTGCAACCGCTTCTCCACAACTTCGCTGCTCGCGTGGGGAAAGTCGGAAGAACGCATTTGCTCCCGCAACAATTCCTGGTCAATAAGTCGATCCAAGGCGGCCTTGCGATCCGCGGCATCGACTTGATCAAGGGAACGGCCAGAGAGGAATGCCTCGTAACGTATCGCTTCCTGCCATTCGCTTTGCAGGATGATGTGGTTGTTTACCGTAGCCACAATGCGATCCAACACGTCGCCAGCTTGGGCAGGCAAAGCAATCGCCAGCGCAATAATACAAATCAGAATTGACCACTTTCTTTTCATCAGAAACTTTGTCCAATACTAAAATAAACGTTGAAATGCGAAGCGTGCTGCGGCACGAAATATGGCAGCGTGGACGTCCCCGTGGTACTTGCAGTGTTATTCACACAATAGGACGATGTCGCCTGGCCGGTGAAGCTGGGTGACGCTTGGCAACTTGGAAACGCTGGCGGATTTAAATTGTATCCGAAATCGAAACGCACCGGTCCGATTGGCGTCTTATAACGCACACCGACCCCGACCGCGTGCGAGACATAGCTGTAATCGCATTGGTTCGCCGTGCTTGGTTGCAAGCAGAGCTGCGGATCTTTCTGACGCCAGCGGAGCAGGTTGTCGAGCATGGTCCGGCCGTCGGTGAATACGTTCCCAGCGTCCTCGAAAATGGCGAAGCTCAGGTTGTCCTGAAAGTAAGGCAGGGTCATTGGCGGGAAACGCATTTCCACGTTATTCAGGAATAGTCCGCTCCCGCCGACCGGGAATCCGGTAACGGGGTCGCGCGGACCTGCTTGATTTAACCCGAAGCCGCGATGAGAGTTGCCACCACCGGAGAAAAATCGCTCGGCCAAGCGGAATGACAGTAGTCGACGGACAATTGGTTAGGATTACATCCGGACAGGCCTGCCCCGGTGGAAGAATGGCAGTATTGCCGAACGCGGTTTCTACACCGATTCGCAACGAACGCGCGAAGACGAATTTCTTTTCCGTAGGCCGGTTCTTACCGAATGAATGATAGGTCGAATTCTCCGCCAGGATTCTGCTGAAATTTGCTTCCGAGCCAAAGTAACTGGAGGCCACCCCTGCATCGACCGTTGTGTAGCTTCCTTTGGTGCTCTCAAGATTATTGTCGCGTTTGTTGCGAATGTAGCTAAAGCCAGGCTCACCCACGCGGACCGGAAGCGAAAGCAGCGGGATTTCAGCAGGACTGATGTTTATGTTGCTGGCCTTGACCCGACGATAAGTAAAGCGATAATCCATCGTCGTCGCTTTGCTGACTGTCTGCTCGGCTTGCACGGACCCCTCCAGCCGTTGCGAGGTAAATGTCGTGACGTCGAGAGTATTGTCGTAGAATGCTGTCAAAGATAACTTCCAGTTCTGAGAGTTGAACCAACGTGGCGCGGTGTAGCTGATGAGACCGCGCTGCTGCAGGCTGCCCACGTCAGCTTTGAAGGTAATCGTATGATCGCGGCCGCGAAAATTCAGCCGGCTCACATCCAACGAAACTCGTGGGCTTACTCCGGTCTCTCCCTTGGCTTGGTTGGTGCCTACGGCTGAAGGCTGACCGGTTTGGAATTCCAATCCCACGCCGTAATTGAAAGTGTAACGTTTGGCTTCCTCCACATCGACCAGAACGTTCTTATCTGGCTCGTTGCCGTCGGGGTTTTGCACTCCTGTTCCAACCTGATTGAAGATACCGAGATCGTAAAGCCGCTGCTGAGTTTGCAGCATGTCGAGCTGACTCAGGGGGTCTACCGGCTTTCACTCGCAGTTCGCGTTGCACAACAAACGGCTTGGTATAGTGCAACCCGGAAACGAAAACATGATCGACAAACACCTGCTCGCCTTCGTGGATCTTGAAAGGTCACATCCATGCGATTGGGTTCACCAGGAACAGGTTTTGCCGACGCTTCGAAACTGGCCCGCGGAAATCCGTGATTGAAGTAGTAGTTGAGAAGATTGTCGCGGTCCTGGGAGATATTGAATTCAGAAAATGGCTCGCCCTCCGCTGTGTTGATCTCGGCTTTAAGTTGGGCTTCGGAGAACGTCTTATTTCCCTCGATGTGGAGGGCTCCTACCAACGTTTGCGGACCCTCGTCCACCGAGATTATGAGCGCCAGATCATTTTCGTGCCCTTCGTAGTCATCAATGACTTTACTGGTTATCTTGACCTGTTCGAAACCGTTGGCGCGGTAAAGGTCTTCAAGTCCGCGAATATCGCCGTTTAGCAATGCCTGGCTGAATCGGCCCCGCGACTCGAAGCGTGCAGCTGGACGCACTTGCATGCGGGGTCGCAGCCGCTCCGTCAAGAAATACTTGTTGCCAACGAATTCCAGCTTTACCAGCCGGTGCCGCGCACCGGCATCAATCACATAGATAATTTGCAGCTGATCTGCGGTCGGGTCTGAATTCTGCTTCAACCCAACTTTTGCCTCGAAGTAGCCGCGGCTCTGAAGATAGTTCAGAAGATTTCGACGCCCTTCGCTCAACAAGTCCTCGTCCACGGCATTTTCTTCGAAGATCGGCACGCTTTGTCTAAGCACCTTCCGCCTGATCTTGAAACCTTCAGCCATCACTTGCACCTTAGGCCCCGGAACAATGTCGAAGGTGTAATCGACCGCGTTCGCTGCCTCTCGGTAGGATTTGTTGGATATCGAAACCTGGGCCAGCAAACGATTCTGTTTCTGATATTTCTTGCGCAGCCGATCCAATGCACTACTTACCCGCTGCGCGGAAACCACGGCGCCAGTGTGCATTTTTGCCATGTCCTGAATCTGCGACGGCGTGTACCCCGGGTTGCCGGTCACGGTCACATTTCCCACCCGCGCCCGAGGTCCAGGAGCAAGTTCGAAAATTATGTCGATCTGCTGCCGATCGGGATATTTTTGCTCTTTATCGCTAATCGAAAAGAGATAGTAACCGTTGTCGTACATGAGGTCGCGGATGTTTGACCGGGCACGTTCGAGCTGATCTGGAGTGAACAATTCTCCCAACTGAAATTTCGAGGCATTCGCGATTTGTCCGGCGGACGGACGGGTAGGGGCACCGTAAACAATCACGCTGCCCACAAAATAGTTGGGCGTGGTAAAAAATGACAGGATGACCTTGCCCCCGGGCGCTGGTTCGGCTTCGACGCGGATATCCGCGAAGCGTCCGGTCTGATGAAGTTTGTGAATGCTTTCCTGGATGAGTTGGCGGTCCAACGGCTGATCCACCTGTTGCGGAATGAGTTCGCGCCAGCGCTTCTGATCGACGGCGGCGGGAATGTCAGGCCAACGTATCTCGGCGACGATGAGTCCCTGGTACTTGGCTATCGCGTCTTCGCCAGGAATTACCGGCGGCTGTGGTTCCGGTGTCTGACCTTCAGATTGCGCTTGGTGAAAGGAGTCAGCACGCGCATTCACGGCACACATCGCCGCGAGCGCCAGCGCAATCAGGGCTGTGAACAAAGTCCCCCTCAGTGGCAAACTGACTCCCTAATCTCTATGTATCCGATATCTAGTTCGATGAAACCATAAAGAACAATGTTGTACCCCGCGCTCGACTGCGGCACTGTTCTTGCGTAACCGGCCCTTTACAACCCGCTCTGAAAGACGCTCCGGTTTTGCAAAGAACGTGGCACCCATCATAATGGTTTGTAAGCGTAGAAACTGATGACCTCTTTGGAACTGGACGAGAGATATTCGCGGCAGGTGCTTTTTCGCGGGATCGGCGCTGAAGGCCAGCGCAAGCTGACCGCGTCGCGCATTGCGATTGTAGGCTGCGGAGCGACCGGATCGGCCTTGGCTTCCCTGCTCGCCCGCGCGGGGATCGGCGTAATTCGCATCATTGATCGCGATTATGTCGAGCCCAGCAATTTACAGCGGCAGTCTCTCTTCGACGAAGCAGACGCCTCCGAATCTCTGCCAAAAGCAATCGCTGCCTCCAGAAAGATCGCGGCATTCAACTCCGCCATCGCGATAGAACCCCATGTCGCCGACCTGACCCCAAGCAATATCGAGGCTCTTCTCGAGGGCGCACAGCTTATCCTCGACGGCACCGATAACTTCGAAACGCGGTATCTCATCAACGATTTCGCCGTGAAAAATCTCATCCCATGGATCTACACCGCAGCCGTTGGCAGCTACGGTGTGACTATGAACGTTCTTCCCGGCAAAACCGCCTGCCTGACTTGCGTTTTCTCTGATCCCCCGCAGGGGACGTTTGAAACTTGCGAGACCGCTGGAATTTTGAACTCAGCTGTGAACCTCGCCGCTTCGATCGCCGCCTCAGAGGCAGTAAAAGTTTTGGTCGGCGCTGACGAATGGATCCGGCGAACGCTACTTTCATTCGACGTATGGAGGAATGAACGCGCCGAGGTAGCTGCGGATAAGCCGCGCGCCGGTTGCCGAACCTGCGGCGAGCATGAGTTCCCTCATCTTGCCGGCGAGGGCCGCCCGCCCATCACGTTATGCGGACGGAATTCCGTGCAGATTCACGAACGCCACCGTCCAGTTGATCTGGCGCAGATGAGTGAGCAACTCAAACCGTTGGGCACCGTTCGCCACAACGACTTCGTCCTGAAGTTCTGGCGAGAGCCTTACGAGATGACCTTATTCCCCGACGGCAGAGCCATCATCAAGGGGACCACCGATAAGACTGTAGCCAGAAGTCTCTATGCGCGCTACGTCGGATCCTAATAAAACCCACGTCCAGAGCCAGTTTTCGGGTTATGATGCTCTCGTCTGATGCCAATTCAGACAGTAAAAATCTGTGGAGGATCGTATGCGTTCCCTGAACACTTTCTGCCTGATCGTATTGTTGTGCGGATTCGCCGCCGCGCAAGCAACCGTAGTTGGCGGCACTCCCAGCAACTGGGTGCCTGCTTACGGCGTCTACGCCGCGCCGTTCGTCCCGCTGGTCACGACTCCCACCGTGACGTTCGCCACCGTTTCACCTTCCGCAGTCGGAGCCAGCAATGCAACCTTTGGCAACGTAGCGGGTGCCACAGACGCTACGCTTTCCGCATTTTCACAACCGCCGGCTGGTGCGTACTCCCAGGCAATCTGGTCCCCTTCGTACACGCAGCCTACGTGGTTCGGTCCCTCTGCCGAAGCTGAGGCGCCGAGCGAGTTCCCACGTGAGGAAAGGCATGGACAGAAAGCTCGTGCGTTCGATGTGGGGTTAGCCTCGCGACCGAGCAATGAGAGCGTAGTCAGTCTGATGGCGCAATCCACTGGCGCGAAAAAAGCCGCGCGCACTCTGACCAATCAGGATGTGGATCAAGAGAATCAGAAAAACGGCACGGTTACGTTTCGCGGGAAGACAGAACATATCTGAGGAAACGCGGATACTGTTCTGAGAGTGGGTCTCGTTCAGAATCGTTGCACGGGACCCATTACATCTTTGCTCCTCATCCCCGAGAGCTCATCTTTGCGACAGGCTCTCGAGCGCCCCGAAAAATCCTGGAAGCGAGATTACAGCCACATTGGCGTTGTGAATTGTAGTCTCGCCTTCGGCGCGTAGAGCGGCAACGGCAAACGCCATCGCAATCCTGTGATCGCCGAAGGAATCGATTTCAGCTCCATGCAATCTTTGCCCGCCGGGAATTTTCAGACCGTCCTCCAGTTCCTCGACCTCAGCTCCCATGGCTCGCAGATTGGTCACGATCGACGCAATCCGGTCTGATTCTTTCACGCGTAATTCCATGGCATCGCGGACTTCGAATCCACTCGCAGTGTAAGGGGCAATCGCAGCCAAGACCGGAATCTCATCGATCAGAGCCGCCGTATCCGCGCCGGTAATTGTTCCTCCGCGCAAATCGCGTCCATCAACTTCAACGCTTCCCACGAGCTCTCCGTGTTTGTCCTCCAACTCAGCGACGGTAATGCCAACTCCCATCGTTATCAGAATGTCGAGCACGCGGGCTCGCGTGGGATTCATCAGCAAACCGCTGATCAGCAGCCGCGATCCCGGAAACAACGCGGCGGCACAAAGGAAAAATGCCCCGCTTGAAAGATCGCCGGGGATCTCCGCGTCAATGGCGTGAAGCTTCTGTCCTCCGGCGATCGTAGCCTGATTTCGATCCAGTTTCACTTCAGCACCGAATGCTCGCAGCGCCAGTTCTCCATGATCCCGAGTGCGTAAAGGCTCCTCTATGCAAGTTTCTCCCTCGGCGAAAAGTCCCGCGAACAGCAGAGCCGACTTCACCTGCGCGCTGGCCACCGGCATCTTGTAGTCAATCGCATTCAGCTGCGCGCCCCTAATGTGCAAAGGCGGCCGGCCTCCATCCTGAGCAAAGATCGTCGCCCCCATTTGTTCCAGCGGCCCAATGATCCGCGCCATCGGACGCCGCGACAGCGATTCGTCGCCCACCAACTCGGCGGCGAATTTCTGCCCAGCCAAAATGCCGCTCAACATCCGCATGGTCGATCCGGAATTGCCGCAATCCAGCGGCAGGCGAGGCGCTCGCAGCCTGGGGCCGTGCCCTTCAATCAAAACCGCATTTTCTTTTCGCTGTACGTCCGCGCCCAGCGCGGCCAAGCATTCCAATGTGCTCGCGCAATCTGCGCCCGTAGAAAAATTCTCCAGCCGGCTCGTTCCGTCGGCGATTGCCGCCAAAATCGCGTAGCGATGAGAAATAGATTTATCTCCCGGCAAGCGCAGCGCTCCCGCGATGTTTCGCGCCGGGCGAACCACGGCTGTGGAATCCTTGATATCCGACCACATGTTGTCACTCAATATAGCGGAAAACCCGGGCAAGTCTGGAAGGGATCAACCCATACGCAACAGTTGGAGTGTTAATTGGAAATCGTAAATTGCCAATCGCCAATCTCTAAACCATCGCCTTGGCCTCGGCGGTAGCTTCCTGCAAAATGTCGCTAGGCACTTCCTTAATGGTCACATTGAATTCGAACATCGGCGTCTCGCTTCCGCGTCCCCAGCGGCTGACCTCCCAGTGAGCACGCAGAAACTTGACCCCCGCCTGCCCAGTCAAATCGAGCAGCAATGGATGCTGTGCCTGATAAAACTTCTGCGGAAAGTTGGTAACCGGCTTTGGACTCCAGGCATCGCCATCCGCCGATGAGTGGATGCTCACGTCCAACGACTCTTGCTCAACGATGCCAGTAATATTCAGGGTAAGGAGAAAAACACGGTTGGATGCAGTGCTAATCTCAACCGATGGCCCATCGCCTTTAGCGCTCACCACAGTCTTATCAGGAACCAGGAAAGTATCAATCATCGCGCGAGCATTGTAACAAAAGAAAGCGGCATGAAATTTCTACGTTGCACGATGCGTGTCCAGAAACCCCCGCAACAGCTTCCCCACTTCCTCCGGCTGCTCCCACGGAGAATAATGCCCTGCTCTGCGAATCACCATCATCTGGCTGCCGCGGATGTGTAGCCGCATCAACTCAGCCTCTCCAACTCCGGTCAAAATGTCTTCATCTCCCGTCAAGATCAAGGTCGGCACATTGATCGTCTTCAACGTCTCCACGGAGTCCGGACGCTCGGCCATGCCCTGCTGCACGGACGCCACGCCCTGGGGAGACATTTTGCGCATCATGCGCAACGCGCCCTCGACCAGGTCCGGACGCATTCTGTGAGTGGTTTTTCCCATCAGTTTGGGCAACATGCTTTCGAAGAAAGGTTCGGTTCCACGCTCTATCACTTCGGCAGCGGCTTGCAGGCGCGCCGCGCGGGCTTCCGGAGTGTCCTCCTGAGCTTTGGTATTGCACAACACCAGCGCCTGCACCCGCGAACTGTATCTGCGCCAGAATTCGAACAGCACATATCCGCCAATCGAAACTCCCACGAAAGGGGAGCGTCCCACCTGCTCGTTATCGAGCACGCGGCGCAAATCCTCGACGTGCTTTTCCATCACGGCCGGACCATCCCCAATGCCGGAATCGCCGTGCCCCCGCAAATCAGGAAGAATTACCCGGTAGCGAGATACCAAAGCCTGAGCGGCTGGTTTCCACAAATCATGATTGGCGGGAAAAGGATGAAGCAATACAACCGGCGGGCCGCTTCCTATAACTTCGTAAAATATCTCGGCATCGGCGCTGGTGATGTGAGGCATGGCAAATTTAAACACAGCCAATGGACGCCGTGCCAATGCTACTCGCAAAACCCATCACGAAGGATTGGTTACTTGCACGGCCTCCGGAGCCGGCAACCGCAGGGGTTCTTCCGGCATTACAATCCAGGCAATCGGATATGCCAGCAGACCCACTCCAGTCATAACGGCGACAAACAACCAAACCAGCCGCACGAGACTAACATCTAAGTCAAAATATTCGGCCAGCCCGGCGCAGACGCCGGCGATTTTTCGATCCGTTCGTGGCCGCACCAGCCGCTTTCGCGCCGTGACCGCGCCCACTCGTACCCCACAATAGGCGCAAACGTTCGCGTCGTCCTGAATCACCTTGCCACAATAGTTGCAATACATACCTTGTCTCCGTTCCTCTAATATTGAAATACGATGCTGTGCTCGATCTGGTTCCGATTTTAAGCTTGTTATGTGCATTCGATATTGCGCCGGCGGATGCCGGGCAAGAGTTTGACAGGCAAACGTCGCGTCTATCACTGATTAATCTTTGCCCGGTACGAGTAATTCTTGCCTAGCCAGCGGCAAACAAATCGCGGTTAGAGGATTCAAAGAGCTTCAGGTGCAACCACTTAGAGAATTCCCGCTTTGGTCACCGGCTTGCGATAATCTGATTACCGCCACCGTCTTAGTTGGGTCAGTGGAGTTTCAGATGTCAGAAGTCATCGACAATGCACCGCAGGAGTTCTGGCGTCCCCCCGTCGTCCAGACTGAACCCGTTCTTCCCGCCATGGTCGACGTCTGCGGCCACTGTCAATCCGAGTTTATGGTCGGAGCAAAGTTCTGTCACGATTGCGGCGCCCCGCGCCAGCGAGCCCTCAGTTCCTACCCGGTACACATTTGGACGCGTTCCCTGGATTGGCTGAAAGTCCTGGAATTCCAGAATGTAAAAGAATGGCTCGGGTTTTCGACGGCCTCGCTTATAGCGTTTTTCGCGGGCGTCGGCTGCCTGTTAGCCGCCATTGCCGTCGGCTTGATTTACTCGGTACAGAATCTGGCCGATTTTCAGGCCATTCAGTCGTGGCGAATGCAGTGGCTGCTGGCAGCGCTGGTATCGTTTGTCGCCGGAATATTGTTGAAGCAGGCTGGCAGCGCTAAGAAGTAGACAGCTGCAACCCGACATTCCTCCCCCGGACCTCCCCCAAAAAGATTTCTTGACCGAAAGCCTGCGCTTACGCCACGGGCTCCGGATCCGCCGCCAAAACGCGCCGTTGTTGCTGCATCCGATAAAGATGATGCACCGGCCCTACGCCGTGCCCCAAAGGATGGGCATGACTGATCGCCGCTGCGACATAAGCTTTGGCCAGCAAAACCGCCTCCGGCAATCCCCTTCCCAGCGCCATATGGCAAGCCACCGACGTCGCAAACGCGCAACCCGTGCCATGCGTAGAATTCGACTTTAGTCGCGTCGACTTGAACACTTCCTGCTCAATCCCGCGCTTGCTGGTAAAGCTGAGAAGATCGATGGCTTTTTCGAGATGCCCACCGGTAATCACTACGGCCGACGCACCCATCTCATGTAGTTTCCTGGCCGCTGCCCGCATCTGCTCGGTATCGGTAACGGTCATTCCCGTCAAGGCCGACGCTTCGTCGATATTAGGAGTCACCACCGCAGCCAGCAGCAGCAGCCTCTCGGTCATTAAGCGCATACCCGACGCGTCCACCAAGTCGGTTCCGGAAGAGCTCTTCAAAATAGGGTCCAATACTACATTCGCCATCTTTCGTGATGCCAGGAAATCCGCTACGGCTCGGGCAACTTTCCCGCACCCAAGCATGCCCACGTGCACGGCCGCGATTTCAATGTCAGACGCCAGTTCAGCCAGCGTGTCAGCCACCAACTCAGCATTCACCGCCTCTACACGTCGAACTCCCATTGTCGACTGCACGGTCAGCCCAGTAATGCAGGCGACCCCATAGCAGCCAAGGGCCGCAATGGTCTTAATGTCGGCCGTCACCCCAGCTCCAGAGCCGGGGTCAAATCCGGCGATCGTCATTACAACAGGCGGCGTTTGAGCCATATTTGAAATGTATCGAAAACCTGCAGCCTTGCAAATTATTTACAACTTCCTTGGCCTTGACGGATATACCCAACCAAACCACGGGAGCGTGCATCAGGTTAGAAGTTTCACATAACTACTTGAAAATAAAGACTGTGCAAATACTTCACGCTGCAGTCGCCGATGGTTATTTACTACTTGATAAATATGTAACTTACTGCATCGCATAGACATCATCGCCTTTGCTCAAGTACTACAGCAAGTTACGTAAGTTATCCATAACTATCCCGTAACATTCGTACAGGCAATTCGGGATTGACACCACCGGTTCCCGCCTATAGCATCGTCAGATCACATTACGGACTGGGTCGCTGGAGGACGACTTTAGGATGGCAAGACTTTACTGACGGAGGTGACACCGAATGCGAAATCAATTAGCTCATGGACTGGCGAGCATCTTGTTAGTCGTCAGCCTCGGGGCAGCTCAGGGGCCAACCAACTCAGGGTCGAAAGACACCCAAAGTATATCGCCCAGAAAACCAGCGACGGCAGCTAACGCCGAATCCAAAACTAAGCATCATGGCCCATACCAGGTAGGAACGGCATCCTGGTACGGAGAGTACTTCGAAGGCCGCGCCACTGCCAGCGGCGAGCCGTATAACATGCATGACCTCACAGCGGCCCATCCCACGCTTCCGCTCGGAAGCTGGGTACGCGTCACCAACCTTCATAATGGACGAATCGTCTACGTTCGCATCAACGATCGCGGACCAATCGTTCCGGGCCGGATTATCGACCTGTCTTACGGCGCAGCCCAAGTTCTGCACTTCCAGGACAAGGGTCTCCAACGAGTGCGCCTGGACTTGGCTTCCCCACGCGAAGCTGCTCCGGAACAGCTAGCTCAGCTTCAGTCACTAGCGTATTAATCCCATCCGATTTAAACTCCCCCAAGGGATGACCGATCCGCGCCAGCGTCTGATCGTCGCATTGGATGTGTCGTCCGCGGTCGCTGCCCAGAAGATTGTGGCGGCCGTGGGCGACTCCGCTTCTTGTTACAAAGTCGGCATGCAGCTCTACACTGCCGAGGGTCCCGGGGTGGTGCGCGATCTGGTGGGTTCAGGACGCCGCGTCTTCCTCGACCTCAAATATCACGATATTCCCAACACCGTCGCCTCAGCCGTCCGCGAGGCGGCCGCTCTGGGCGTCAGTATGCTCACTATCCATGCCTCCGGCGGCGGTAAAATGATGCGCGCCGCAACTGAGGCCGCACGCACCGCCAAAGCGGACCTCAAGGTCCTGGCAGTGACGGTACTCACCAGTCTCGACGACAGCGATCTCGACAAAATAGGGGTTAAGGGACGCGTACAGGATCAGGTTCTGCGCCTGGCAGCGCTCGCGCTAGCTGATGGATGCCACGGCGTAGTCGCCTCTGCTCAAGAAGCCTACGCACTGCGCAGCGAACTCGATGGCGACTTCGCCATCGTCACCCCAGGGGTGCGCCCTGCCGGCACCGAACGCGGAGATCAAGCCCGGACAGCGACTCCAGCCGAGGCCATGGCCGCTGGCGCAACCCACATCGTGGTTGGCCGACCAATCACCGCCGCCGCCGATCCCGCCAGCGAAGCCCGCGCCATCCTAAGCCAGATCAGTTCCTGAAAAAGAAAAACCGCAACGGCTGATGGACAGACGTCGCGGCTGACCCGAAAGCTCCAAGCCAGTAGCTAGAAGCTGATAGCTAGAAGCTGCTCTTCTACAACTTCTCGAAAAACTCACACGCCGAGCACGAAATAAAAACCCCACCCGGAACCCCGCGCTCGCGGTCCTTCACTCGCTTCACGATCCGCGTCGGCTTGCCGCACTTTGGACAATCCGTGCTCTTCGATGTATCCATTACTTTCTTACGATCTGCTGTCTTGGCAATCTTGGCCATTCTTCATCTCCTGACAAATTTTTCCCGCGGGCTAAATGCTGTCATCCTGGATAATTGGGGAGCAGCGTCTAAGGCTGGGAATCAACACGTACCGATAAAAATACGCTGTCATCCTGAGCGTAGCGAAGGACCCCTATATAACTGCAGCTTGCCGGTACAGGGATCCTTCGTTACGCTCAGGATGACAATAGATTTTACATGAAACTCGCCGACGCTACTTCGACGCCGGTTGTGCTACTTTGAAACCGCCGCAAACAAATCCGAGTGCATCAAGGACTGAAACTGCTTGTCATCAGCCTTGAAATGCATCTGCAAATTTGAACTGTTTGAATTCACCGAAACATTTTCCAGCGCCACTTTTTCAATCGGAGACGCCGTCATCTTCCGATACAAAACCCCAGCCTTAACCAGCGACGAAAGCGTAGCCGCAGTCACCGAATCCGAAGTCACAATATCCAAATCGAAATTCACTCCGCTGGTGAAGTTCATTTGGTAGCGCGAACCCTCGACATGCTTCTTTATCGTATCGAAGTCCGCTAGTTTCCCCGCATCGCCCAAAGCGGAGAGCAGCATGTTCTGCGTGCCCTTCTGGTCAAGCACGCTCCAAACCGTACCCGATTCCACGGAGCCAATCATATCCGCAACCTGTGGATTAGCATCCAGCGCCGAAGTGTATCCGTCACGCGCATCGAGCGCGCCTTTCACCGCTTCGCTATCGCCAAACAGCAGCGAGTTGTCGTCGAGAAAAGTCATATCCATCCCGCCAGACATGGCATACAAATCGCTATCCCGATATTTGATCGGCTTCACTTTGTTCGCTTTCGCCTTCTTCAGGAATGCCTTACTTGAAAACGAACCTTGCGCGATTCCCACCACCTTCACGCCTTCCTTGCCCTTGCGGTAAGAAGCAAAAGTGAGCTGGTCGACGTCCTTCTCCGGATCGATTCCCACGCCTTTCAGCGATCCTTCAAACTCCTTCAGACTAGGAGGAAGCACTTGGTCTTTCAGCGCCATCGCGGTGCTCGAGTTCTTCAGCGTCCGGTAATCCACGGTGATAACCTGTTGCACATCCGATGGAATCACTCCGCGCGCGGAGCTGCCCATAGCCGCCGCCCACGCTGCCGCCGTCGAAAACAACAGCACCCACAACACACCCTGCAATCGCCTCATGGTAAAGCACCTCTTTATAAGCTTAAGACCAGATATGCTATTTAGATGCAGAACGAACCGTCCCTGTAAACTTGCATCCCTGGGATATTGTAAGCCACCAGAACCATTAAGATACAAAACGAAAGTACGTCAAGAATTGTAACCCCAGCCCAGCAAATTTGTAGCGCCGGCATCCTGCCGGCTGTCCCGAGGGCGTCCTGCCCAAGGCGGAATGCACCGGAGACAAGCTAATCGGCCTTTAATGCCGTAACCTTCTTCTGAACCTCCGCAGCGAACCCTGCGTCCTTCAGCGATTCCAGATTAATTTCCACATTAGCCAACGCCCCCTGAATCGCCGCCCGCGCCAAAGACACCGCCGTAGTTAGATCTGACTTCATATGCGGATTCGTAATCGGCTTCAGCTTCTCCGCAATCCTCACCACTTCCCGCGCCCGCTCGGCCACCCCCAAAGGCACGCTGGTAGCCTGCTTCAAGGCGACATCGATAATGCCATCCGCATTCGCCGACGCTTTAGCTTCCTTGTAAGCCTTCATTACGGTGTTGAAAGATTCCGCATCCGCATCAATCGCAGCCTTCAACTCCTCCCGCAACTCCGATAGCCGCGCAATGGCCTCGCTCAACTCGCGCTCATACCGCAAATAAGCTTTCTTGCCCCGAGACATCGAAGCCACCATCGAAGCCAACCCCGCAGCCATGGCCCCGCTAGCCGCGGCCGCGCTCCCGCCCCCGGGCGTAGCCGTAGGCGCAGCAAGCTGTTCAACGAAGGGCTCGACCCCGGCTCGCAAGCCACCAACCGCAGCCTTGCCACCCATCACAGCACTCAAACGATTCTCCAGAATCAAAGATGAATCGAAATTCTCCACCTGCAAGAACCACTCGGCCGCCGACTCCAAAGCCTTCTTCGGAATCAATCCCACAATCTCGCTGCTCACGGGCGCAACCCCGTAGCGCGCAGCTTCACGCTTAACCAACTCAAATACGCGATGGATCGGAGTCTGTTCAAAGTCGGTCAAATTCATGGAAACTTGCGCCAGCCCACGCACCAGAAATCCGGCACCCTTCACGAAGCGCAATCCGCCGTTCGAAGCTCGCACCGCCTTGGCAATCTTTTTGGCGATCTCAACGTCGGGAGTGTTGAGAAAAACGTTGTAAGCGATCAAAAACTTCCGCGCCCCTACGACGGTCGCTCCGGCAGTTGCATGCACACAGGGATCGCCAAAGTCAGGCTTGCGCGCCGGATTAGTAGCAATGTCCGCCCGTATACCCTCGAATTGCCCGCGCCGAATGTTTTCTAAATTCTGCCGCTCGGGAGTGGCTGCAGCCGCCTCATACAAATAAACGGGAATGCGGTATCGCTTCCATATTTCCGCCCCAACATGCCGCGCCATGGCGACACAATCCTCAATGGTCACGCCGTCAATCGGAATAAACGGCACCACATCTGCCGCCCCCATGCGCGGATGTGCTCCCTGATGCTGATTGAGATCAATCAGCTCAGCAGCCTTGCCCACGCCGCGAATTGCAGCTTCCTGAATTGCTTCCCGTTCGCCAACCAGCGTGATCACGCACCGATTATGATCCGCATCCATCTCGCGATCGAGCAAGTAAACGCCATCCATCTTCATAGCCGCGACAATGGCATCGACCTTAGCCTTATCACGCCCCTCAGAAAAGTTGGGAACACATTCCACCAGAGTTGACATAAGCGAGAAGAATATCCGCGGCAGTCACAACTTAGCAACAATGGACGACGCGCGTCCACGCTCGCTGCAGGGCCAGAAGAGATGACACATTTACTTTGTGTACCTCAGTGTCCTCTGCGGTTGAAGCCTTGTCTCTTACTTCCCAAAAAACTTTCCCACCCCAACTCTCACTTCCACAGTATTGATCCCCGGATTCGGATCACTCAATCCCGCATTCGAAATATGCAGATACCGCAACTCCAAGCTAAAAGCATGCTTATCGCCGAGCACATGCATCCCCAGCGCAGCCGAAGGAGTAAAGTTCACCCCCGAAGTTCCCGTCGGAACCTGATGGTTGGTGAAGAGCACCCCACCCCCTAGTTCGAAATAAGGCTCAATCCGCCCGCGAGCCGCGAAATCCCACTTCAAACCCAAGGGGCTAAATCCCGCACCGTAAGCGGTGTTGTAGCGCTGGAACACCATAAAAACCGGTATTGCATCGACCGCGTATTCGAATCTACCGTTGAGAAATCCAGGACCATGGGGCCGGGTCAAAATCCATCCATAACGCAAGCCCACATTCCAAGTCTTGGTATCGGATGTTCCGCCAGGAACCGAAGTCCCGCCGCCCGTCCACAACTCGATTTCGTGACCACCATCTTCGGGACGAGCCTGCCCCCAGGCAAATGAACTAAAACCAATCAGCGCTAACGCAATTAGAAGCTTCTTCATTTTAGAAAAAAACCGAAACCTGAAAAGGCTTTAGAAGCGCGACTGTCACTGCTTGATTAGAGCACATAACAATCGGCAAACAGATGCCGCCAATCGAAGTTCCCAGTCGGTAAACAGGACCAGGTCAAGCCCGACGGCAACACGCGATCCAAGCAACAGCCAGGTAACGGCGTAAAGCGCGATTATCTCAGCATCAGTGCTTGGCCTCTATATGCGTCGTAATCGAGATCCTTCTACAAACTTAACCCGCCATCCACAACCATAATCTGACCGGTAACAAAATGAGGCGCGGTAGCAAAGAATAACATCGCAGCTGCGACGTCTTCCTCGGTTCCATTTCTCGCCATAGGAGTCTGCTTCGCCATTCGCTTCATAAATCCGCTCGCCGCTTTTTCGCCGAGATCGATCATCCCCGGAGCCACGCAATTCACCGCAATCGTTGGAGCTAACGCCTTCGCCATCACCTTGGTGAGCATATGCAGCGCAGCCTTCGACGAGCAGTAGTGCGCGTGGGTAGTCCAGGGCTGTATCCCGCCCAGCGAACCCATGTTGATAATTTTCCCGCCGCGCTCGCGCAACGATTTCAAAGCCTCGCGCGAAACTAGAAATGGACCGCGCACGTTGGAAGCAAACATCGCGTCCCACTGCTTCAAACTTAACTTGTCGAACTCAACGGTCTCGTAATTGGCGGCGTTGTTAATCAAGATGTCGAGCCCGCCCAATTCTCGACGCGTTTCTTTAATGGCAGCCTTGACACTCTTCTCGTCGGTAATGTCGCAGCGCAGCGCGATCGCCCGTACGCCAATGCTGCTGATGTCGATCACAGTATGCTGCGCCTCGCGTGCCGAATGCAGAAAAGTAATGGCCACATCTGCGCCCGCCTCAGCCAACGCCAAGGCAGACGCGCGTCCCAGCCGGCGCGCCCCACCGGTAATCAAAACCGTCTTCCCCGTAAGCGGTTTGGCAGATGCTTCATTCATAGGTGGGAATTGTATCGTGATCGCAAAGCTGATGGCGTCGGCCCTCCGAGTGGTCGGACCACTGGAACAAACTCTGTCCGAATTGTTACACTCAGCGCCATGTCTGGCCTCCGTCAAGTCGTCGTCTACTCGCGTAAAGGATGCCATCTCTGCGAGATCGTCAAAGAAACTCTCACCAAACTGCACCGCCGCGGCGGCTTCGCCTGGCAAGAAATCGATGTCGACAGCGACGACCTTCTGCGCCGCCAGTTCACGGACGAAGTCCCTGTAGTTTTCATTGACGGACGCAAAGCCTTCAAATATCACATGGACGAATCCGATTTCCTGCGCAAGCTAACCGGATAAGAAAGTTCCCCAGTGTTTGCCAACACATAGCCGGTGCAGTGTTCCACGTGGAACACTTTTTCGCGCTAGAATCACATCCGCATGCTTCGCACTGGTCTTTACGCCGACCCTCACGGACGCTTTGTTCACGACGTCATTCTCGAATCGTGCGCGCGCGTCCCGCACAAAACCGCGATCATCGACAGCTCATGCAACCGCCGCATTACTTATTCTGAGTACGGAGAGTTGGTTGAGAACATCGCGCTAGGTCTGGTCGCGGCGGGCGTGAAACCGGGTGAGGTGCTTGCGATTTTCCTGCCTAACTGCTGGGAGTTCTGCGCTGTGTATCATGCGGCGACCATGGCGGGCGCAATTCCAACGTTGTTGAACCCGAGCTATCGCGAACGCGAAGTGCGCTACCAGTTGGAGAACTCAGGCGCGGTGATCTTGATTTCAGATGGCGCATTGCTGCATGCGATAAACCTCGGCGGCCTCACCAAACTGCGCCGCGTGTATACCACCCGAGAGTCTTCAACTGGCACGGAGCCATTTGCAAATTTGCTGCGTCCAGTCACCGTTACATTGCCCACGCTTGATATGTCCTCGGATCAGGCGCTCGCGGCCCTTCCTTACTCGAGCGGAACTACCGGGCTTCCCAAGGGCGTAATGCTCTCGCACTTCAACCTGGTGGCGAATGTTTTTCAATTCATTGGACCGCACGCCAGCGAGATTTCGGGCAACGACGTGGCGCTATGTTTTCTCCCGCTCTATCACATCTATGGTCTGAACGTAGTTCTGAATCCGGTCCTCACGCTCGGCGGAACGCTATTGCTAATGCCACGCTTCAACATTCCTCAATTGTTCTCGTTGATGGTCGAGGAATACGTGACGATGATGCCCGCCGTGCCGCCAGCTTTGAACGCGATGTGCCAGGCGGCCGAGGCGGGACAGTTCCCCACCAACCACCGCCTGCGCTGGGTGAAATCAGGTGCCGCGCCGCTTGCCCCTGAACTCGCGCGTCGTTTCACTGAACTGACAGGAGTCCTGGTGTGTCAAGGCTACGGCATGACTGAGGCTTCGCCGGTCACGCACGTGGGATATCTTGAACCTGAACTGTACCGACCTGAATCAATCGGGCAACCGATGGCGCAAACTGACTGCCGCGTAGTGACCGCTACAGACGCCGACGAAAGCGAAGCCGCTCCCGGCGAGGCTGGCGAGTTGGTCATGCGCGGGCCGCAATTCATGCTGGGTTACTGGAACAATCCGCAGGCAACCGCAGCCGCGCTTCGCGATGGATGGTACTGGTCCGGCGACATCGTGACCCGCGACCCAGACGATTTTTATTTCGTGGTTGATCGCCGCAAGGAAATGATCAAGTACAAAGGCTTCCCGGTCGCGCCGGCTGAGGTCGAAGCTTTATTGCTTGAGCATCCTGCGGTCCGCGATTGCGGCGTCGTCGGGCGCGCCGACGCTTGCGCCGGTGAAATCCCGGTGGCGTTCATCGTGCTGCGCGAAGGCGCAGTCGCCTCCAGCAAACTCGAACAAGACCTCTGCGGATTCGTCGCAGAACACCTTACGCCATACAAACAGCCACGCCAGATCCATTTCGTGGATGCACTGCCCAGAACACCGTCAGGCAAAATCCTCCGCCGGGAGCTGCGCAAAATCCTGACTTAAAGCTTGATGGAGGACGGGCGTCCACGCCCGTCGGGAGGGGCCGGTCAATAACGGAACTTTTCGTAAATTCCTCACGTACCTAAAAGTGGAAGCGGTCTTCCGCGCGCCTCGCGCAACAAAAGGAGCACACCATGGACGGAAATTTGGTAGGTCTGGCAGCCGTGATCATGATCTTCGGCATTCCGATGGCCGCAATGTACACCTTCTACCACGTGCGCAAACTGCGTACCGAAGAGCGCCTAGCGGCGCTGGCCCGGGGAGTGAATGTCCCCATGCAACCCGAACTTTCGGAATCAGCCCGCTCGCGCCGCTCGGGAATCCTGCTGGTGATGGGCGCGCTCGGCTACATGCTGACTTTTGGACTGATCGCGCGGTCGGAGTCGGATGCATGGATTGCCGCGGCCTTTGGAATCATTCCCTTGAGCGTAGGCATCGGCTTCTTCGTCGACTCGATGCTAATCCGCCGCGATCTGCATGCGTAAATTAATACTCCGGGAGCCTACCTGACAGACACAGCAATATGGATTAGCTCCGGCGAATCGCCATTGCTAGACTCCCGAAGGGCGGCTTAAACCTGGAGAAAGCCCCACCAGGCTCAGGCGATGAACTCGTAGGCGTTGCAAGACTCGAAGCTACCAGGACGGCTTGCTGCAGTGCCGAGGCTGGCGCGCCACGCCTCCCCTTTCAGGGCCGAGTTCTCACTCGCTCGGCTAGCCGCTTGGGTGCGATCAGCGCGTAGCTGCCGGTCAGGAGTTCTTTCACTTCGTCCCAATCAATCTTACCGACGTCCAGTCGCAGCGCAACCCAGCCCTTCGAAGCAACATACGCTGGCAAATAGAATCTGCGTGGCTGAGCCTCGGCCAGCGCCTTGTTGTCGCCCGGCAAGACTTTGCAAGTCACGGCGACGATGCCATCACCGTGATGATCGTCGAGAAAATAAGCGAAGGTCTTTTTTCGGATGAGGAACTGCGCGTGACGTCCGCAGATATTTCTCTCGGCCTCGGGAAGCGCGAGCGCAATCGTCGTCAACTTCGCGAGTCGAGGATCCTTCACGATATTCCCCTTTTTTACTCGAATTGTTTCTTCACTTCCGGCGGAACTCTGGGAGGTGGAGGAAAATCCTGAGAGAATCCCTTGAAAAGCGCAACCGTCTTCTCAGCCCGCTTCGTCCCGTCGTGCACCGCAATCTTGTGAACCTTGTTGGGCTCATAGCCTTCCCATAGCGAAACGCCCGCGTAGACCCCGTCTTTACGCAGAATGTAGTAGGTCATGTCAACGAAGCGCAATTTGTTCATATCGCCGTCGTAATTGCGCACGATTCGCTTGAGCGCGTCCACGCCGGCGTCGAGCGGCGACATTCCGTGCCGCATGTTCTCGACGATAGTATGCGCGCCCGCCACTTTGATGTTTTCTTCTCCGCTGCCCGTCGCACCCGCCGAGCCCACATCCTGATCGGTATAGCAGCCAGCTCCGATAATAGGAGAATCGCCGACTCGTCCGGGCAATTTGTAAGCCAGGCCGCTGGTGGTGGTGCAGCCGGAAATTTCGCCGTTTTCATTTAATGCCGAGCAATGAATCGTGCCTGTCGGCGGAAACAAAACTTTATGTACCGCCTCCGCACGTAGCTCAGGGGCGATTCCAAGATCAGCAGCTCGCTCTTCAAGCCGGCGAAAACGTTCCTGCATCAGTTCAGATTGTGGTTTGATGTCGGGCGGCTGCCAATGCGGATCGTCCAATCCCGGTCCCCACCAGTCTTCCGAGGAGTGAAATTCCTTCCACAGCAGCCAGATTTTCCGTGAATGATCGGTCAGCAAGTTCTCACGGGGAAAACCCACAGCCACGGCGAATCGTTCCGCGCCTTCGCCGACCAGCATCACGTGCCCGGTGTGATTCATCACCGCTTTTGACACCAGCGACACATTCTTGATGTTGCGCACGCCGCCGACCGAACCTGCTCGCCGCGTCGGTCCGTGCATGCAACAGGCATCGAGTTCGACCACGCCTTCTTCGTTGGGCAAGCCGCCGAGCCCGACACTGGTATCGTTCGGATCGTCCTCTGGCCCCTTGACCACCCGCAACGCCGCGTCCAGCGTGTCTCCGCCGCCAGCCAGGAATGCGTGGGCGTCATCCAGGTAGTTGAATCCGTTGTTCGCGCAAACAATAATCGGACGCTTGCCGGAAGCTGCTTTCGACTTGGCGCTCGCGGACTCTTGCGCCGCAGACGCAACTTCAGGCAAGCCCACAGCCAGCGAACCCACCAAAGCAGTGGCAAGAAAATCACGGCGCGAAACGGTCATTAGTCCTCCAGAACAATGCACGCTGACAAACGTCGGCCAGAATAACATGTGCGAGCCGACACGCCCGTGTGGCGCGGACATTCCTGTCCGCGGCCTTTGACTCAAGTGGTGGTCGGGTAACCCACCGCGCGATTCGAAGAATCAACTCATTCAATCTGAAATCACTTCGCCGCGTCGGGCTGCGGAACTTTGAACACGTTGTTGCTGACATCACTTTCGGGCACGCTGCCATCATTCACGACGACTTCCACTGGAATTGAGGCAGTCTGCACGCGAATCGCGGCTTTCGATTTCGCGTGGACCTCAAGCCGCTTGATAATTTCTTCGGCCTGGGTTCGCAGAATTATCGGCACCTCGGCTCCGGCGTTTCCAAGATTTTCGATCGTGACCGTCACCATGAAGCCGCCATCGACAATGGGACGCGGATAAACCGAATCGACGCGGAAATCCGGCAGCCCCCGGTCGCGATAAACCCAATCGTCGAAGAACCACTGCAGATCGCGATGAGTCTGTTTTTCGATCAGCCGCTGCATGTAAGCAGCGTCGTGGTCTTCGGACGCATGATAATCGAGGAGAAATCCCAGCGGATGATCGCCCAGCATGTCGCGCAACATCCACCAGACATCCATGGCTTTGGTTTGCAGGTACAAATCGTCGGGCGCGTTAATTAAGGAGTGGCTTGCTTCCTCACCAGGTTTAGTTGCTTTCTCGGCTTCAACCAGCGGAGTGCGGTGAGCATTGAGGTAATCCAGCGCGGCTTGGCGGCCGGCGTTGTCTGCGATGAAGACGGCCTGCGCGTAGTGCGCCAGACCCTCTTGGATCCAGGCTCGTGGAGACCAAACCAGATGGCGCGCTTTCGCGTACACAATGTCCAACACCGCATCATTGCTTACTGGTGATTTGAGCGGACACAGCAACATTCCTTCACTCACAAATGAGGCTGCGTCCGGATCGGACAGAGCTAAAATCTGCAAACCGCCGGAGCCGCCGCCGACTGCAGGAACAGGATCAATGTTCGCCGCAACTTCAGCGTACTCTTTTGCTGCGGCATCCTGGCCCGGCAAATACTGAATTGTGATGAGATCGTTAACCGCCAGCTTTTGGTAATCGGCGATTACAAAAGTCGGCACGCTCACCCCTGGATTGTCCATGCTGAAAGCACCGGCTTTAACGATCCCGGGCTGGGTGCCGACCACGCCCAGATTTGGCGTGCCGCTGAAGAAGATTGGCGCATCAATTGTCGATTCAAATATCACGGACATGGTGGTGCCGGCGAATCGCGCATTCCATCTCACTTCTGTTTCGGCAACGCTGTTCCCTTCTGACAAATTCGCCGCGTCCGCCGCCACTGGATACCAAACAACGTATCCGATACCCCGCACCGCTGTGAACGACTTGCCGATCTGGTCCCAATCGATATGCCTCGCTTTGTCTTCAGGCACGCCGATGCGGGTGAGTCGCGTGGCGTCGAGCGGAATCACACCTTCATATCCGATAACGAGTTCGATTGTTCCCTTCGGCGGAACCTCATGCGGCAAGGTCACGATTGCCTCAGACAGCGCACCAGTGTGATCGATGTCGGAGGTGTATTCGTGGGTGACAAACTGCACCGGTTTGCCGGCGGCCTGAATCGATTTCCAATCGAGCGTCGAAGAAATTTGCAGAGCAATATCTTTCTGCGAGATGGCTGAATCGTTACGCAAGGTAATCTTGCCGCGCACTCCCAAACGCTGCTGCTCAGGCTCGACGCGAACCGTCAGGTCGTAATTGGTAAAAGTGAAAGCTTCGCGATCGAGGGCGACGCTGGGAACGACCAACACACAGAGCTCACAAATGACACGGAGAAACTTCATGCCGACTTCTTTCTCCGCTGTCGCACAATTTCGTACAACATCACGCCTGCCGCAACCGATACATTCAGTGATGGCACCTTGCCCAGCATGGGAATCGAAACCAGGAAATCACACTTACGCGCCACCAAATCGTGCAAGCCTTTGCCTTCCGCGCCCAGCACGATGGCGCAGTCCATGTTGTAATCGAGCGAGTCGTAGGATTGTTCGCCGCGTTCATCGAGCCCAACTGTCCACAGATTCTGTGCTTTCAACTCTTCCAAGGTGCGCGCGATGTTGGTCACTTTGGCGATAGGCAAGTGTTCAGTTGCTCCTGCCGAAGTTTTGGTCACGATCGCGGTCACGCCCGCGGCACGCCGTTCAGGAATCACCACGCCGTCAGCGCCAGCCGCATCAGCGGTGCGCAGGATTGCACCGAGGTTGTGTGGATCCTCCACACCATCGAGCACGACGATCAGCGAGTGCTCTCCACGCTTGGCGGCGACTACATCTTCCAGATTGTTGTATTGCTTCGCCGAAGTGACGGCAACGACGCCCTGATGTGCATTGTTACCCGCCATGTGATCAAGTTCGTCGCGGGGCACGAAACGCACGGCAACTCCCTGCCGCCGGCATTCATCGACTACATGCTTAAGGCGAAGGTCATGGCGTTCCTTTGCGACTCCGACCCAGGCGAAGGTGCGGCCCCGAGCCTTCAGCGCCTCGGTAACGGCATTGATCCCGTAGATGTAATTCATGTTCTGGTAGTTTAATTCAGTAAGCAGCGTTGAGTATTGGGGCCAGCATGTTTAGAACTAGATTCAAGAAGGAAATCGTTGCAGAATTCTTGCCTCCGACTCGCGCACCCAAGCAAGACAACGTAATTATCTTGTGCGATGGCATGCCTTCGATTCCGCGAAAGCAGGCTCTGGTCGAGTATCTCGCGGGCAAAGGATATTGGGTCTTTTATCCGCGGTGGCGTGGCGCATGGGAGAGTGGTGGGCAATTTCTCGAGCGCTCTCCGCACGAAGACATCCTCGATGTCGTCGATGAATTGCGGAAACAAATTAAAGAGCTCGCGTTCGGCCAGACATTTCATTGTTCGCCGCACAAGGTCTTCGTTATCGGTGGAAGCTTTGGCGGCGCCGCTTCCCTTCTATGTTCGCTGGACCAACGAATCACCAAAGTGATTGCCAACTGTCCAGTCGTTGATTGGGGTATCCTGCGAACGGAACAGAAGAAAGAAACTTCGAACCCCAGCTATCCCGCTTATATCCGCGCCGCCTTCGGCGATGCTTATCGGCTTTCCGCCAGGAACTGGAACAAACTGCACGGCGGCGTATTTTACAATCCCGCGCATCATGAGGAGGAGTTCACCGGCTCCAAAATATCAATGTTCCATGCCAAAGATGATCCTTACATTCCGTGGAAGGGCGTGGACAGTTTCGCGAGGCGAGCCGGAATAAGACTCACACTACTGCCCCGCGGCGGCCATCTCAGCACCGAATACGTGGTTCGAAAACATTGGGCGCAGATTAAGAAGTTTTTCGATTCGTAAGTGCATGAAATGCTGAAGCGCAAGGTAAAGCGCGATGGCGCCGGTAATTGAAAACGTGCGCTGTTATAAGCTCTATATAACTGGCCCATATACAATGTGTTACGAGCGATAATTTAATCGCAACCTTAACCATGCATCTTTTTCCTCCCCTCGCGCGTATATCCGGTAGCATGAACGCCGCAGCCTGCTATTTCGTGAATGGCATGGAGTCCGAGACGAGCGCGATCGCCCGTGGTCTTCGCCGCCGTGATCCTGACCTGCTCGAGCGCTTGATCGAGCAGTATCAGCACCGCCTGCTGCGTTACCTGGTTTATCTCTCCAGCAATCGCGAACTTGCCGAGGACATGTTTCAGGAAACGTGGATTCGCGTGCTGGAACGCGGCCACCAGTACGACCCCAAATACCAATTCAGCACGTGGCTGTTTTCCATCGCGCGAAATCTCACCGTCGATTACCTGCGCAAGAAGAAGCCGGCAAGTCTTGATGGATTGCTGGATGAGGAAGAGGGTGTTTCACTCGACCCGCCGGACCTTCGGCCTTCGCCTTTGGAATTGCTGGCTCAACATGAGCAGGCGGAGCGCATCAGCGCAGCGCTGGTCGGCATCGCGGCCGAATACCGCGAAGCCATCGTTTTGCGTTTTCAGGAAGGGCTGGCATTGGAGGAGATTGCTGCCGTCACCGGAGCGCCGCTGGGCACAGTGAAATCACGGCTCTACCGCGGGTTGAATGCACTGTTGCCGCGACTGAAAGGAGCGCAAGCGTGATCCGCGATCCCCATCAACAAGCGCAAGAATTAATAGCCTGCGGTGAACACGACCTCTCACCTTTTCAGCAGGCATGGTTGAGCACTCACCTGGATGGATGCGCACCGTGCCGCGACTATGCCCAGGCTGCCGAGCAGTTCGTCCGCTCCCTGCGCTCAGTGCCGGTGGTTGCTGATCTGGCTCTGGTTCAGACGACGCAAATGCGAGTGCGTATGCGTTCTCATCAGTTGCTGCAAAGGCGAGAGCGTATGTGGCTGGTATGGATGTCATGTGTTCTGGTCGGCCTATCAGTGGCGATTACCACGCCGTTCTTGTGGCGGGGTTGGGAGTGGCTCGCCGAGCGAGCGCACGTTTCAAGTCCAGTCTGGCAAGTCGGATTCATGATTTTTTGGCTTTCGCCAGCCGTCGCTGCCAGCCTGCTTTTTCTGGCTCGCGGCATTCACCTCACCGACTCAGATGGCACGTCGCAGGGATGAGGATTAGAGGGAGGATTCATATGCAGGTGAGAGGCGAAACACGAACCCAGTTTTCGGAAGAGATCCGTTTCATTCCCAAGTGGGCTTATGTGCTGGCTGCCCTAGGTTTTGTGGCAGCGCAAATTTTCTTCGCGACCTTCGTGGCGCATCAGCCTGACTCTCCGTCCCCGGTTCTCCGAACTCTTCTCGGTGTTGTCGCAGGAACCATATTCGCGTGTTATCTGCTGCTGATCGGCTACGTCAATCGCGATGCGGGGCGCCGCGGAATGAACCGAGTGCTGTGGACCGTGATTGCAGTCGTGATCACTCACGGTCTCGGAATTATTCTGTATCTGGTTTTGCGGCAACCACTGCAGAGCCGTTGTCCGCAATGTGAGGCAGTGGTGCAAACTGGATTCAATTACTGTCCTAAATGCAATCATCAATTGCATCCCAGTTGCCCGCAATGCCAGCATGCAGTTCTGGGGAATGACGTCTACTGTGCGTTTTGCGGAGGTACGCTGGCGCCTCCGAATGCTCAGGTGTCAACCTCGTCAGTGGCCGCAGAGCAATAGATCATGCAAGCCTTTCCGCCGGATGCCGCTTCTGGTATGCTGCTTGCGCTCCGCCAATGGCTGAGCGCGTCGGTGTCAATCGTCCCTTTCGGAGGAACCTGTGAACAAGCGATGCACTTGCAGCGTCATTTTATTGATGGTCTGTTTTGCGACCATTGCTGTTTTCGCCCAGGAAGATTTTTCGGCGACGGCAGTAAACAAACATGCTGGAGAACAATCCACCAAGCAGGCGAAAGTTTATGTCACCAAGGATAAGATGCGCATTGAGTCAACTGAACCCAATGCGCGCGGCGCCACGATGATCGTAAACTTCGCCACCCAAACCAGCAGTGTCTTGATGCCGGATCGCAAAATGTACATGGAATTTCCCCAAGGTACTGGGCCAGGCGCAAGCAGCACGAAAGGGTTGTTCCACATAGGTAATGCGGACGACGCATGCGGAGATTGGCGCAGGATAACAACAGCCAAGGCGAACTCAACGTGCCGCAAGATTGGAAGCGACACCGTAAATAGCCGCAGCACTGTGAAGTACGAAGCGACAAGTGACAAGGGAGAGAGCGGAAATTTCTGGATCGATCCCAAACTTCATTTTCCGATAAAGTGGCAGGAACCCACTCAAGGCGGGGAGTTGCAAGATATAAAAGAAGGATCGCAACCGGCTAGCTTGTTTGAGATTCCGCCTGGCTATCAAAAATTTCAGATGCCGGCGGGTATGGGGAACATGCAACGTCCGCAGTGACACGGTGAATCGTTAAGACATAGTCGAAGTTTGACGCTGACAAAACCGGAACCATATACTTTTCCTAGCTCCCAAGGAGAGGTATGTCACTTTCCGCTGTGATCGTGGACGACGAGCAACTGGCTCGTGACGAACTTGCATTCCTGCTCAAGAATGTTGACGACATCGACGTGGTCGCCCAAGGCAAGAACGGAGTCGAGGGCGTCGGACTTATTCGCGAGCACAATCCTGATCTGGTTTTTCTCGACGTGCAAATGCCCGGCCTCGACGGCTTTGGCGTAATCAAAAAGCTGTTGGATCGAAAAGTCGCATTGCCGAAGATCGTCTTCTGCACTGCTTTCGATCAGTATGCAGTGAAGGCATTTGAAGTGAACGCCGTCGATTACCTGCTGAAACCTTTTGATAAGAAGCGAGTCGCGCAGTCGGTGGCGCGTGCGCGAGCCAAGATCGCGGATAGCGGCGCATCGTCGGAGAAGCTCGACGTGCTGATGCGCATGCTGGAATCGCAGAAGCCGCAAACTTCCAAAATTCTGCTGAAAGCTGCCGGCCGATTATTCCTGGTGAATCAGAAAGACATCTGCTTCGCTTCCATCGAAGACGGCATTATCACAGTAGTGACCAGCGGTGTGAATGGTATGGAAGGTCAATCCAATTGCCGCACGCTCGAAGAGTTACTGGACAGTCTCGATCCGAATCTCTTCTGGCGGGCGCACCGTTCGTTCCTGGTAAATATTAATCGAATCAAAGAAGTCGTTCCCTGGTTTAAGAGTTCGTATCAATTGCGACTCGACGACAAGAAACAGACGGAGATTCCAGTCAGCCGCGCACAAACCAAACGCCTGCGGGAACTCTTTGGGCTCTGAACATCCAATAAATGATCAGTTGCTAGCCACGACGATAGCGGAAAAACTCAGGGCGTCGGAGTTTTGAAAGGGCACGGCCTCAGCGGTGTCGCAAGCCTTCGAAACGATATAAGGCGCAGCTGACACCGCGCCCCTTCAAAACGTAATCGCGCATTTTTTTGGTCACGCGTGTGCGCCATACGCTGGCCATTGCTGCGTGGATTCCTCAACAGGCGATTCTGGAATGTTGATGACCGCTGTCCGAGCACTCCAGTATAATCCGGCGTTCAGAGTACGAAAGGAGCCTTCCATGGCGTATTTGAATCGACTCTCGTGGGTGGTCGCGCTGCTGCTTGTCGCCTGCTCCAGCGAACTGGCAAGGGCAGCCGACCCCCCGTCCGACTTGTGCTCGCTCTTGCCCGCCGGGACGGTAAGCAAGACATTGAAATCCACTTACGATTCTCCGCAAAAAAGTGTTGCTCCACGGCCATTCCGAAACACTAACGAAGGAACCGATTGCAAGTATGGATCTGGGTCGAGCCTCCTATTGTTCCGTGTATACGTCGATCCGTCGCCATCGGCATCGACAGACCTCTTCGCGCGGCTGAAGAGTTACTTTGGAAAGGGATCAACTGAGGTGAGCGGCGTAGGAGACGAAGCTTATATGGACAAGGATCACGGACTCCATGTCCGCAAAGGCAAAGTCCGTTATTTTCTGGATGGTGCGGGAACAGCCAAACAGAAAACTGACCTCGCTGCTGGGATCGCAGCGCAACTCTGAGTCGCATTCCTTTACTCGAGGCTGAACCCCACGGAGATGGGGCTCTCAGCGCCTAGTCAAGATCGGAGCGTTACTTCAGATAAGACCTCACCATCTCAATCACTTCTTCCGCAGCCGCTGTTTGTCCGGCAGTGGATTTCTTCTCACCGAGCACATGGTTTCGGATGTGGCCCTCCAAAAGCTCGGCCATCAGGCTGTTCATCGCTCCTCTGGCCGCGCTCATAATCTGCAGAACCTCTGAACAATCACGCTCGTCGTCGAGAGCCCGTGCCAGCGCTTCCACTTGGCCCTGAATGCGCTTAGCTCGAAGAACCAGCTTTTCTTTGTTCTTGATAGTATGGCTCATTGAATATACTATACCCCGTATGGTATTAATATTACTTCTAAAAACGTAACCGCTGGAGAATTTCTATGAGTATTCCACAACCTCTCCCAGAACTCGAACCAAAAGCCAGCAGGAACGAAGACAAGAAATCCGCTCAACCCGCACTTCCCATTAAGACGGAGACGGCACACGAGCATGATCTAGACTGGGTTGAAATCCTCCGCATTGCCTTTGTGGCGTTGGCTGCCGCCGCGGTCTGGTTTCGCATTTGGGAGCCCTTCCCTCACGTCAGTGTCATCGGCATTGCAGCCACTTTGATTGGCGGATATCCGATATTCAAGGAAGCCGTCGAGAATATCGTTGAACGCAAGATGACCATGGAACTCTCGATGACCATTGCCCTTCTGGCGGCGCTGGCCATCGGCGAATTTTTCACGGCTCTCGTCATCACCGCCTTCGTTCTGGCAGCTGAGGTCTTGGAGGGACTCACGGTAGGAAGAGGACGACGTGCCATCCAGGACCTGCTGGATTTCCTCCCCGCACCGTCTGGGTCCGTCGCAAGAATAACGAAGTGGTCGAGATACCGGCCGAAAATCTTCGGTTAGGCGATTTCGTAATCGTGAAGCCCGGCGGACGCATTCCGGTAGACGGTGTCGTGCTTAGCGGTCGATCTTTTGTGGAGCAGGCGGCCATCACCGGCGAAGCCATGCCGGTTGAGAAATCGACGGGAAGCACGGTTTACGCAGGAACGATCAATCAGTCAGGAGCCTTGGAAGTCAGCGCAGATAAGTTGGGACGCGATACGACGTTCGGGCGGATCATAGAGGCTGTCGAGCGCGCCGAAAAATCGCGCGCTCCAATTCAGAAAACAGCCGATCGACTCGCCGGATACCTTGTGTATTTCGCCTTGGGCGCTGCAGTTCTGACTTTCATAATCACTCACAATGTCCGCTCAACAATTTCGGTTGTAATCGTCGCAGGGGCTTGTGGTATCGCAGCCGGAACGCCTCTCGCTATTCTGGGAGCAATCGGCCGCGCCGCCCATCAGGGTGCGATCGTCAAAGGTGGTCTCTACCTCGAAGCACTGGCTGAAGTTGACACCGTGCTGCTCGACAAAACTGGCACGCTGACTTTCGGGACACCTCAGATCCGAGACGTGTTTTCAACCGATGGTTTTAGTGAGCGAGAGATTCTGGCGGCGGCCGCCATCGCGGAATGCAAATCTGAACACCCTCTCGCAAAGGCAATTCTTGCGCGCGCGAATGATCTCGCAGTAGCCGTTGCTGAACCTGACCACTTCGCTTACACGCCAGGAAAAGGAATTACCGCGGACTATCGGGGAGAAGAAATTGTCATCGGCAGCCGGCCGCTCCTCATGGAACGAGGTGTGAAAATGATTCCCACAAACGGCCATGGCAGCGGCGTGTCTGAAGTTTATGTTGCGAGAAGTGGGCGACTCCTGGGCACGATTCGCATCGCCGATGTCTTACGTCCCGAAGCGACGAGTGCGATTGCCGCAATGCGAGAGATGGGCCTGAAGACGATTTTGCTTAGCGGAGATACGCAGGAAGTAACCTCGTCAATCGGACGCGATCTCGGCGTCGACCAAGCTGTGGGCGGCCTTTTGCCGGATCAGAAAGCAGAGTGGGTCAAGGATCTTCGCGGAAAGAATCGCAAAGTTGCAATGGTCGGAGACGGCATCAATGATGCTCCCGCGCTGGTGGAGGCAAACGTAGGTGTCGCAATGGGATCCGGAACTGACGTCGCTAGGGAGAGCGCCGATGTCATTCTGATTGGGAGCGATCTCGCTAAGTTCGTAGAAGCGTTGCGCATCGCGCGGCGTTGTCGCGGCGTCATCATGCAAAACTTCACCGGCACGCTGGTAGTCGACAGCATAGGCGTGGGGATGGCGGCGTGCGGTCTTCTGAATCCTTTGTTGGCCGCGTTTATTCACGTTACGTCTGAGCTGGCCTTCATTCTTAATTCGACGCGATTGTTGCCACGGAGTTCTGAAATAGGGTCATGAGCCTTTAGGAAAATGGCCAATGGCTGTGAACGTACCTCAAGAGTACTCTCTAAAAACGAAGCGTCTTGTGATCGGGCAGATTGCGATTTGCCGGGGCTGTTGTTGCGGTAATACGGAAAACGGACGTCCCGAGGTTCCGGTTGAATGGCTCAAAAATGAATGGCGGAAGCGTGGGCTGTTGAAGCGAGTCCAACTGACCCATCAGCGGCTGTGTCGGGCCATGCGACGTGCCGAATGTAGTTGTCATTACTACCTCAGCAGGCACGGAATGGTTAGGAAATATCGACAAAATCGACCAATATCGTAGCCTGCTGGAGTGGGCTGTCCGATGCAAGGATGCCGGCGAAATGTTAGCTCTCCCGTCAGAGTTCCACCGATGTAAAATCAGTCCCTTTTGTGGTTGAATAATAAAGAGCGCTCGTGCTTTTTTTGGGGCGGCGAAATATCATCGCCAGTCGTTGGTCCCTCCTTCTACATTGCGCTGCTTTCTGGTTTCGGTGTAGATTCTATTAACGCCTTGATAGTTTGGACGTTATGCGGTCGATCTCGAAATCGATAGCTTGGCTGTGTCTACTGCTGACATTGGGGTCAGCAGTAGCATTTGCTGCGCATCACCATTCGAGCGCGGCGGAAGCGGCCAAGTGCACGCGTCTGCATTGCGGCCCATTCAGCTTCCCCCAAAGCTACTTCCACTCTTGCGCGCGCGCGTTTCGTTCTGGTAGGCACCTTTCGGCCGAAACCAGTTTCGGCCAAGCAACGCCTGCTAACTTTCGCGCTGTGCGTCCGCCCGCCTCCTAGCGTCTAAAAATCAGTTTTCAGTTGCATATTAGGCGGTTCTTGTTTAAAGAACCGTGCCCTTGATTTGTTGGACCAATTTTTTCGGAGGAAATTCATGCTGGCTTCTTACAAAAAGTCGCTTAGTGCGGCTTTTATGGTGGTTTTCTATTTGGCGCTCGGTCTTCACGCCCACGCGCAGTCCAACTCTGCATCGGTCAACGGCACTGTCGCTGGATTCTTCCGGCGCCGTCGTTCCGAATGCAACGGTTGAAATTCACAACCCGGTCAGCCACTTCGACCGATCGACCACCACGGACGGTACCGGACGCTTCAGTTTCGCCAACGTCCCCTTCAATCCCTATCATTTGAGCGTCGCTGCCACGGGGTTTACTGCTCACGCCCAAGATATTGAAGTTCGCTCCACGGTACCTTTGGAAGTCAAGGTCAACCTTCAGGTAGCGGGGATCTGCCGAGACCGTTACGGTGCAGAGTGAAGCCGGAGAAGATCTGTTGGAGAATGATCCGACCTTCCACTCCGACATCGACAGGAATCTGTTTGACAAACTTCCCTTGGAAAGCACGACGTCGTCGCTGAGTTCGCTGGTTACTCTCTCCACGCCCGGAATCGCCGCCGATTCCAATGGTCTCTTCCACGGAATCGGCGATCACGCGGAGAATTCGTTCTCCGTTGACGGCCAGCCGATCACCGATCAGCAGAGCAAAGTCTTCTCCAATCAGCTTCCCGTCGATTCGATCCAATCCATGGAAGTTATTTCCGGCGCACCGCCGGCGGAATTCGGAGGCAAGACCAGCGTCGTAATTGTAGCAACCACACGCTCGGGACAAGGCGTCACCACGCCTCATGGCAGCGTCACCGCTTCCTACGGATCGTTTGGAACCTCCAACCTGGAAGCCGATCTCGCTTATGGCGGAAAGAACTGGGGAAACTTCATCTCCGCAAACGGTCTGAACACCGGCCGCTTCCTGGATCCTCCGAGAATTCACGGTAATGCACGACAAGGGCAATGAACAGAACGTCTTCGACCGCGTGGATTATCAATCTCAACAGCGCCGACTCGATTCACCTGAACTTCGGCTACAGCCGGAGCTGGTTCCAGACGCCGAATTCATTGGACGCCGCAAAACGCGACGCCGTGGAGTGGACTGGATGGGATTGAACCACAAATGGCAGCCTTTAACGGCATAGGCCCGAACGGAAATATCGTGGGCCCGACGGACCAGCGCTCCAAGATTGGGACATTCAACATTGCTCCTTCCTGGACGCACGTGCTGAACTGCGAACGCCGTATTTACTTTGGGTGCGTTCGTGCGCCGCGACGATTACAACTACTACCCCAGCAGCGACCCTTTCGCCGACCTCGGTCCTCCGAGTCTTCAGAGACAATCCGTGGGTCAGAACCGGTCGCTCACCAACGCGGGGCTCCGGTCCGATGTCTCCTACGTGAAAGGGATTAACCAAATCAAGGCAGGAGTCACCTACGAACAAACATTCCTCGATGAAAACGACACTCTCGGGATCGTCGATCCCACCTACAACGCACCCTGCATAACTGCCGCAACTGTGACTTCAGTGAACCCGTTCCCATTTGTCGCGGCACCCGCACCCGGAATCACCAATCCCTCCCAATGCACCGGTATCTATCAGCCAAACATTGCGTCCAACCCGAACGCGCCCAACACTCCGCTTTACCCTAATTTCAATCCGACCTTGGCTCCCTACGACCTGACCCGCGGCGGTGGCCTCTATACCTTCAATGGCCACACCGACGTGAAGGAACTTGCTCTCTACGTGCAGGACAACGTCACCAAGGGAAACTGGTCTTTGAACCTCGGTATACGCGGCGATCTTTACAACGGATCTACTCAGCTGCACAGCAGGCAGAGCCCCGCGTCGGCGTCGCTTACAACGTCAAGAAGACCAACACGATTCTCCGCGTTTCCTACGCGCGCACTCTGGAATCTCCGTTTAACGAAAATCTGATACTCTCCAGCATCGGATGCGCCAATCCTGTCTTAGATCCGCTGCTTCTCTGCTCTGCACCTGTGCCCAACCGCTTACAGTCCCGGCTTCCGCAACGAATTCCACGCCGGGATTGAGCAGGCTTTCGGAAAGTACGTAGTCTTTTCCGGCGAGTGGATTTCGAAATACACCCACAACGGCTACGATTTCAGCGTGCTCGGCAACACGCCGATCACCTTCCCCATCGAATGGCACAACTCCAAAATTCCTGGATATGCAGGCCGCGTGAGCGTACCAGACATCCATGGCTTTACGGCACTCATGGTCTTCTCCAGCGTGGCAGCGCGCTTTTTCGCCCCACAGGTCGGGGGCGCCGGAGCTGTCCCCGTGGTGTCCGGAACAGGGTTTGTTCCATTCCGCATCGACCACGACGAACATTTCAATCAGACAACCCACTTGCAATACCAGCCGTGGAAGCTTGGTCCCTGGCTTGGCTTTAATTGGCGGTATGACAGCGGCTTGGTCGCCGGTGCAACACCGTGCTACGGAGTGCTACCGACCAACACTTGCCCGCAGTCTGTCCTCATCGGGGGCGTTCCAAACGTAAGCCTGATCGCTGCGAACGTGGGCGGCGTTCCTCTTTCTGCGCGATCAGGAGTCTGAGGCCGGGTTCTTCTGCGGATCTCAACGAGCGACTCCGACGGTCACCCCTGCCTTTCAATTGCCCCGCATCGACGTTCGGCTCCAACCTCATACGTGTGCCTGGAATTAATGCCGAGCAAGATGACAAGAATCCGCCGCGCATCGCGTCGCGCAACCTGTTTGATCTTTCGGTAGGCGACGACAATCTGTTCAAAGGAGATCGTTACAAATGGAGCCTTACCCTAACCGCCATCAACGTGGCCAACAACTACGCGCTGTATAACTTTCTTTCAACCTTTAGCGGCACGCACTACGTAACTCCGCGCGCGCTGACGGCCCAACTCGGGTTCCATTTTTAAGGGATTCAATCAAAAAGGAGACGGCCGGGGAGGATTACCGGCCGCCTCTGCAGCAGGCTGCATCCGTCACTATGCAGCCAACGCTTCCAACGCCGTGCGATTGCGGATAATCAACGTCGATCCGTCCAGGCGGATGAATTCCTTTTTTTTCAGCTCGCTGAGCAATCGGGTCACAGTCTCGCGCGATGAACCAATCATTTGCGCCATCTCTTCATGGGTCAGGCTCGAACGGACGCGGATTTCAGGCGGCTCGAACTTTTCGCGAATGGGTGTCCACGAAAGAAGCAGCCGGGCCAGTTTGCCCGCCGATGAACGGGCCAATACCAGATCATGAATATCGCGATAGGCCGATTGGAACTCGCGGCTTATAGCTTGCAAGGCATGCAGGCCGAACTCGCCATTCTTTTCCATCAGCCGCATCAGGGCATCACGTTCCACGAAATTGACCTGGCACGGCCCAGCCGTTTCCGCGGTAAGCTCAAACGGTTCGCCGGAAATCACCGCGCTCAAGCCGAGCACCTCGCCAGCTTCGGCAATTTTCAGGATCAGCACCTTCCCGTCGCGTGAGGTAGTCGAAAGCTTTGCCTTTCCCGAGCACAGAACAAACGCTCCACGCGGCATCTGGCCTTCCACAAAGAGCACCGCATTGCCAGGATAAGTGCTCAAGTGACTGGCGGTGCTGAGCAGTTTCAAAACCTCGGGTGAAAGGCCGCAAAACCAATGGTCCTTCCGCAGTTTGCAGGACAGACAGTTCTCGACTATTTCCAGGCCGTATGGAGTATTCATTTGGGCCACCTTAATAGGCTGTTGTCGGATTGGTGTTGCTACATCTCGCGCCGCGGACTTAGTGACTCGGGCCCGAGCTCTTCGCATGTCGCGAACCAAAAGGCGCCCATGCTCAGTCTTGGAGAGCAAAGAGGCTGCCGTGGCCCTTACGTGTCGATCTGGCGATTGCAAGAATCGGATCAGATCCCACCCTGCGCTCGCATCCCGCTCTCGATGCCATAACACTCCACGAAAGAACACATATAAAGGATCAACTGTTAGCCCGGATTCCAGCTGGACCCCTCTCATTGCCGCCAAAACAGACGCCTTTACCGAATCGGCTTGGACCAGCATAGGAAGCGATAATTTACGAACCCGTTCGTCGGGCCCATCTCTGTGCGATATGGCTGGTTCGAGGCTGCCAGCTCGAATCGGAGTGCCTAATTGGATGAGCAAGAAAATTCTCCTCTCGTCCTTAGAGCTTCCCGTAAGCGTCTTAGGGGACCGGCGCTACACGGCCGTGCAACCTAGAACTTTCTCAAACACATTTGTCATTGACGTGAAATTGAGCGGCCCGCGTGATCACGGGTTTATGAGTGTCTGCTCGCTGCTCCCTTCGCAGGCCGCATGCCAAACCGGACGCGAGAGCCGGTAACCGCAAGGCTAAGAAACAATGGAGGGGTTTACTGCGGGGTGCACATTTCTTAGAGCAGAGTTGCCGAGGTTGCGGCACATTGCCGACATATCGGCTGATCAATATGTAAGGACACTCGCGGCTGTTGGAATCACCTTAGTTTTCGTAGTCGGAGCGGTCAATCCCCATTTTTTGCATTCTGGACTGCAGCGTGGTGCGCTTCATACCCAATCGGGCAGCAGCACCATGCAGACCCGAGATCACGCCGCCGGTTTCCCGTAGAACGCGAAGAATGTGTTCGCGTTCCAGACTCTCTAATGTGCCATCTTGCCGATCCTGCAACCGGGGCCTCAACTCTGATAAGGGAACATTCAGAATCGTGTTTTCGGAGAGAATCACCGATCGCTCGATAAAGTTTTCCAGCTCCCTCACATTCCCAGGCCACTCCCAGCGGGTTAACGCATTCATGGTTTCGGTGGGAATGGTCTCAATCTGTTTATTCATGCGGCGGGAGAATTTTTGAACAAAATAACGCACCAGCAGCTCAATGTCTTTCCCTCGTTCTCGTAGAGGAGGCATGTGGACGGGAAAAACATGTAGCCGATAATAAAGATCGCTGCGGAACTCCCGCGCGGCCACGCTCTTTCCTAGATCGCGATTGGTGGCTGCAATCAGCCGTATATTCACCCGGATGGTCCGAACTCCGCCCAGCCTTTCAAATTCCTGGTCCTGCAACACTCGCAGCAGCTTAGGCTGCAGCTCCAGCGGTATGTCTCCCACTTCATCCAGAAACAACGTGCCTTTGTCAGCCAGTTCGAGGCGGCCGATTTTGGCGCTGACGGCGCCGGTAAATGCGCCTTTCTCGTGGCCAAAAAGCTCGCTCTCCAGCAACCCGGTGGGAATCGCCGCGCAATTCAGTTTGATGAAACTGGCATCTTTGCGCGAGCTCATGCGATGAATAGCGCGGGCAATCAGTTCTTTGCCGGTTCCCGTCTCGCCCAGAATGAGCACCGTCGCGTCCAGCGGTGCCACGGTATTAACTTGCGTGAGGACGTGCTTCAGAGACGGGCTTTCCCCCACGATCTCTTCAAAGTTTAGGACCGAGCGGATTTCATCCTGCAGGTACAGCTTTTCCTTTTTAAGCTTATCGGTGAGCTCCGCAATTTCGCGATAGGCTCGCGCATTATCCAAAGCGGTAGCGACCTGGGCCGCCACCTGCTTCAAAAAGCTTACATCCCGCGACGCAAATGCACGGTCAGTTAGGCTGCCCAGGTTCAGCGTACCCAGCTTGCCCTTTCGCGTCATCAGTGGAATAGAGCAGAACGATTGTATCCCCAGCTCTACCATGTTCCTCATTATCGGAGAACCATCTGCGCGCAACTCCTCAGCTTGGCAGACGGCGGCTTCCCCTTTCAGAAACGCGGATCCGGCCACCGAGTCTGCTATGGGCAAGACGGAGTCCGGCAGTAAGACGCTCGTCCTGTAACGTGGAATCCATCGCATATGTACGCAGGTGCTCGGGGCTTCCTCATACAGTGTCACGCTGGCGAAGTCCTGGCGGACAACTCTTCGAATGAGCGTTGAGATGTTCGGAAATAGCTGCTGCACATCGAGGTTTGACATCAAGGTCGCGCCAACTTCAAGCAACACTTCTAGCCGTTCCTTCTCCTCGCGAAAAGCGGTCCTCGTATTTGCATTCTCGAAACCGAGCGCGACCAGTTCCGCAATTTGCCGAAGAAGCTGTACATCCGCTTCACCATAGGCGTTGGGCCGATGGCTCCCTAATCCCAATGCACCAAATTTTTTCTGCCCGCTAGTCAAGGGAAGTCCGCAATACGACCTCACTCCCTTTTCCATGAGAAGATTGACGGCGGGCTGGAATCGCGTTTCCTGTCGCAGGTCCGGCAGGACCATTGGCCGCTGTTTCTCCCAAACGAACCCGCAAGCCGATTCTGCCACTGGCAGTTCAGTCAGGTCGGAAAGCCGTTCCTTTCCTTCCCAGAAGTGCATTCGCATTACTTTTTTTTCGGGGTCGTAGAGAGCAAAACTGGCGACTTCAAAAGAAGCTACTTTGCGCAGGCGCTGCGCCAACTCCGGCAACATCTCGGGCACACCACGATGATGTACTACGAGGTCTGCCATCTGAAGCAGAGCCTCGTACCGGCCTACATCTTCCGCATCGAAGTGACGATCAGGGTCCATTAGCGGCAACACGCCTAAAGGAAGCCCCCCTCGAAGCAAACCTTATCGAACCATCAAAACAACTTATAGAGATAATAAACCCGATTTATCAGCCCCGCCACAAGTTTATTCGCATCGAGACACGAATTGTGCCAGCTTGGCACTATTCGTGTCATTTGTGCCCATTAGCGACGATTACTCTTTCGGTGCGGGGAAACCGGGCAGTCCAGAGGTTAGACAAAACGCCGTGCTCACCCACAACAGGCGCAAGTATAATTTTCTTGTGGCCCGGGGATGGGAAAGCAAATCGGTCGAAGAGCAACAGGCACAGGCAACTTCCACGCTTAACCCGACAGGCCCCTCACTGACGCCCGCCGAAATCGCCAAGCTGCGCCGCAAGCAAGGTTTAACATTGTCCCGGCAGCATGTGTTGCAGCAGCTTGACGCTGCTAAAAGTCCACGTCACCGGGAAATCCTGCAGAATGCACTCGCGGAACTCGATCGCCAACTTGCGCAACTGGTCTAAGGCGGTAGTGCGCGCTTACGCCTGTTGACTGACGTATAATAAGGAATCCCCCATGAAAGCTTACGTGTACGTTTCGCTGAAGAAGAGCGTTTTGGATCCCCAGGGAAAGACCATCCAGGGTGCTCTTAAGAAAATGGGCTACAAAGGCTTGGAGGATGTGCGCCAGGGAAAGTATTTCGAACTGATACTGGACGGCGGTCTGACTCGAACGGAGGCGGAGGCGGAAGTGGAACGCATGGCGCGAGAGGTCTTAACCAATCCAGTAATTGAAGAATTCCGTTTCTCCCTCGAAGAGTAACTTAAGCGGATAACTGTCATTCGCGATGATCTGTCATCCTGAGCGAAGTCGAAGGACCCTGCGTTCCCTGGATCCTGATGAGGCGTCAGGTTCGCAACGAGCTTGGCCTGATAAATTTCATCCCCTAGACTAGAACAACCGTCATCGGAGTCGAATATGTGCGGCATTGTGGGATATGTGGGCAAGAAGAGTGTCGTACCTGTCATTATTGATGGGTTACGTCGTCTGGAATATCGCGGATACGACTCCGCTGGAATCGCAGTATGCGGCAATGGCGAAGGCCTGCAAATCCGCCGCGCCGAAGGCAAACTGCGTAATCTGGAAGAAGTCATTCGTCTTAAGCCTCTGAATGGAACCTACGGCATTGGCCACACCCGTTGGGCTACGCATGGCCGCCCCACCGAAGAAAACGCGCATCCGCATCGTGACTGCACCGGAACTATCGTCGTAGTGCACAACGGAATCATCGAGAATTACGTCTTACTGAAGCGGAAGCTCATAGAAGAAGGCCACAAATTCACCACCGAAACTGATACCGAAGTCATCGCCCACCTGGTCGAAAAGTATTACCTGAAGACGGGCAACGGAAATCGTCCCTCGCTCGAGGAAGCGGTACGAAAAACTGTAAAAGAGCTGACCGGCGTCTTTGCCCTGGGCGTGATCGCCGTAGATGCCCCGAACACAATCGTCGCCGCCCGCAACGGCCCCCCCGCCGTTATCGGCTTGGGCAAAGACGAATTTTTCGTAGCCTCGGATGTGCCGGCAATTCTCTATCACACCCGCGACTTATTTTTTCTCGCCGACGGCGACCTCGCAGTAATCACCCCCGAAGGGGTAAAGATCACAGATTTCGACGGTAAACTCCTCGAACGCAAAGTCCAGCATGTCACATGGGATCCGATAGCTGCTGAGAAAAGCGGGTTCAAGCATTTCATGCTCAAGGAGATTTACGAGCAGCCTCGGGCCGTGCGCGACACCACCCTAGGGCGCATTTCGCAGGAGACCGGTCACATCTTTCTTGATGAAATGGAAATCTCTGAGGCTGAATTTAAGGCTGCGAAGAAGATCAACATTCAGGCTTGCGGAACCAGTTGGCATGCGGGGCAGGCGGGCAAGTTCATGATCGAGAGCCTGGCGCGTATTCCGGTCGAAGTCGACTATGCGAGCGAGTGGCGTTACCGCAGTCCAATCGTCGCGCCGGATACGATCACGCTGGTAATTTCTCAATCCGGCGAAACCGCCGACACAATCGCGGCCCAGCGCGAGGCCAAGGCGCGGGGATCGAAGACGTTGGCCATCTGCAACGTTGTCGGTTCAATGATCACGCGTGAAGCAGCGGGAACCATTTACACACATGCAGGTCCAGAGATTGGCGTGGCTTCTACAAAGGCGTTCACCGCGCAACTCACTGCTCTTTACTTGTTCGCGCTTTATCTGGCACAGGTGCGCGGAATCATGAATAAAGAGCAAGCCGCGAAGGCTGTTCATGAACTCACCCTGCTTCCCGGCAAGCTTGAGCATCTTCTAACCCACGATGAAGCTTGTGAACAACTGGCAAAACAGTACGTCCGCGCGCAGGATTTCCTATTCCTGGGCCGGGGCATTCACTATCCGATTGCCCTAGAGGGTGCGTTGAAGCTGAAGGAAATCTCTTACATCCACGCTGAAGGTTATCCAGCAGGAGAGATGAAACACGGACCGAATGCTTTGATCGACGAGAACCTCCCTGTCGTAATTATTGCAACGCGCGATCCGAACAATGAGCTTTCGATGGTGCGCTACGAAAAGACGATTTCCAACTTGAAAGAAGTGAAAGCCCGCTCCGGAATCGTCATTGCGTTGGCCACCGAGGGGGATAAAGAAATAAAAGAAGCCGCCGACCACGTGCTCTACATTCCGCCAGCACCCGAGGAACTGTCGCCGATCCTTGAAATCGTCCCGCTGCAACTGCTGGCCTATCACATAGCGGTGCGCCGTGGTTGCGACGTGGATCAACCCAGGAATCTGGCGAAGTCAGTGACGGTGGAATAGGTACGCTCCAGGCTCCCAATGATGAGCGCCATAGGAACTCCCCGAAACTGCTCTGGTACCGCAATCGGACGCAGGGTCCTTCGACTGCGTTGTCGTCCGCTTCGCGAACGACAACTTCGCTCAGGATGACAGGGTGTTGGCCTAGAGAAGCTGTTCGCGTCTTCAGCGGGTCTTTTTCATCTATTTAGGAATGCCGTTTCAGATCTTCACCGCGAGACTCACACGCTCGGTCCCTCTCTCTGAGCTGACCAAGCATCTTGAATTCGAAATGCAGAGCGTTCCACGCTTTGGCTTCGTCGCTGGTCAATGGTTGTCGTTCAAAACGAATAAGCCCGATGGCGAGGAGATTATCCGTGCCTACTCCATCGCTTCGCCGCCAGACGACAGCAACAAGTTCGCTTTATGTCTGAACCGCGTCCAGGACGGCTTCATGTCGAACTTTCTTTGCGACATGAAAGTGGGCGACGAGATCAGCTGCCAAGGTCCGTTCGGCGATTTCATTTTGCGCCCTCCGATGCGCGACACTATTTTCATCGCCACCGGTACCGGAATCGCGCCCTTTCGCTCGATGCTTCAGTGGTTGCTTGCTTCTGATCCTGAGTCGGATAAAGACGGGCGAGGACGCCCGTCCTCCACTGAGGCCGGGGCACGTCACCAAGGCAAGCAACTCCACCTGCTTTTCGGCAATCGGACGGAAAAGGATATTTATTATCACGACGAATTCCAGCGCCTGGCCGAGGAGCACCCAAACTTCGATTACCTGCCGACGCTCAGCCGCGGCGGTCCGGAGTGGAAAGGCCTGCGCGGATATGTGCAAGAGCACGTCCCGGGAATTGTCGCAAGCCGCACCGACATGCACGCCTACATCTGCGGTCTCGACAAGATGGTCAAAGCCAATCGCGATCTACTGAAGTCCCTGGGTTGGGACCGGAAGTCTATCTTGTATGAAAAATACGACTGACGGCTGAGGGCCCCGCATCCATCACACCACTTCGATGGTTGCGGCGTGGCCGGCAGCAGACGCGAGTTTGGCATCGCGCGTAAGCAAGGTCGCGCCAAGTTTTTCGGCAAGCACGATGTATGCTGCATCATACGCCGACAAGTTGTGGCGGAGTTGCCAGATTCGTGGCAGAAATATTGAATGCGGATAACGAGTAATCCGCAGGTCCAGCAAATCCTCGATGGCCGATTCCGCCCGCGATACGGAGAGCGTGCCCTCTCGCACCAGGCGGCGCAGCACCTGAGCGACCTCCAAATCGAGCAACTCAGGAGCATGGAGAGATTGGTGACGGGAAAACATTCGGCGCTCAATACGCGGGGCGGCGGAGGTCTGAATCAGCCAATCAACGGCCGCTGACGCATCCAGAACAATCATCGCGATTCACGTTCTTCTCGTATCATGCGGGCGGTATCGACCTGGACGGCGACCGGTTTCCTTCGATGCAGACGTTCGCGCAGCTCAGCCAGCGTGGGCCGTTCCGCAATCTCTTTGATCTCCCTCAACAGGTAGTCCGACAGTGATTGGCCCGCCATTGCTGCGCGAGCTTTCAGGCTGCGATGCAGCGCGTCAGGGACATTGCGAAGTTGGATCATTCTTGACATGTGTAAAGCATACTTTCATGTGTATCACATGTCAAAGGGAACGTTACCGCCGCTCGTCCACGGTCAATGTCCCGAAGAACGGACTCGGACCTTGGGCTTCAGCAGAATCCGCCAGCTGAGGCTGTTCCAACAAACTACCCTGCTAGCGGCGAGGCCACGACTTTAGCACCCGTCGATAGCCATGCTGGTCATTCGCTGCCTCCAATGGCATAAACAATTTCTGCCATTGGCCGCGACGGTCGCGAGTCAGCTTGGTGCGGTTCTCTTTCGGAGCGCGTTTCAGGTTGCACGCTGACAAGTGTCGAACGGGTAGTCTCGCTTGCGTTTGGCCAGCAGACGGGTTGGAGAGATTTCGTCGCGGGGGCAAGCCATCTGGCACCAAGCTTCGCGGTATTTTTCATGCCTGAAATGACGGGTGCCACCGGGAGAAACGTACATCTGCCCTCGTCCAACGGCAACACAGATGGGTATCACGTACCAGAGATCTTCGGGCACGATATAAGCGACGATGAAATCGATTTCTTTGGCGGTGTAGGCGGCGGCGCCCTTGAGTTTTACGATGTAACGAGAGCCGTCGGAGTGGCGTGACGACTTGACCTGGACACGCCAGAGTCGTCGGCCCGAGTCGAGGATGAAATCGTAGCGTTCGCTGTCTCCCCAGGTTTTGGCAACGCCAAAACCAAGGCTGGTGGCTTTGGCAAGAAATGCGGCTTCGGCGGCTTCGCCAATAGCCTTGGTGGTAGTGAGGCCGACTGCGTTGACTTCAGGAAGATATCCGGTCATAGGACCTTTCGGTTTAAGGAAATAAAAAAGGCGCAGCCCCGCGGGGCCGCGCCTTTCGGACTTACTACTTTCAGGATAGCAAACTGGAGGGGGGAAACCCGCCAAGTTTTCGGATTTATTTTCCGAAGCGAATCAGGGGGATGCGGGGAATTGTGGGGTTTTGGGGGCTTGACAAGGTTTTTCCCGAATTGGGAAAACACGCGAGCGGCGGCAGAATCGCGAACTGCGGAAGTTACGACGGATAGTGAGATTCTTCGCAGGCGGGCTCGGGGCTTCAAGGGTTTTTAGTCGCTACGGCGTGGTTTTGAGCGTAACCAATCGACCAGTTAGGATGTGTTGTCCCACTTCGTCTGTCGAACCGCTCGGCCAGCCCTTCCTGGTGAGCAGCTGAGTGATCATTTATGGCGCAATTTGGGTCGGATCGGGTGTAGAATTGGTAGATTTTTTAAAGCCGATTCCCCCAGTAGGAAACCGGCAACCAGTGTCCCCCGCGTGCAGTTTGCAAAGAGAATTGAGAGCTCCCTTCTCTCGGAGGAAGCCAATGCAAAGCAACAAACAGCTGATCCTATTCGTGACGGTGTTCGTTGCGGTTTTCGCATTTCTAGTCACGACAGCTCCTGTCCTCGCAGCCGAAAAGGCGAAGGCGCTGTACAACTTTAACAATGCTGGCGGTGGTGGATACTATCCCGTGGCTGGACTGATTTTCGACAAGGCCGGAAATCTGTATGGCACGGCTTCTTTTGCCAACGGATCAGGTTGCGGCATCGGCTGCGGTAACGTCTTCGAACTAATGCCCAACGGCGACGGCACGTGGACTCAAAAAGTGTTGTACACGTTCTGCTCTCTCAGTAGTTGCGCCGACGGGGAGAACCCCGTGGCCGGAGTGATCTTCGATACAGCCGGGAACTTGTATGGTACGACTGCGGGCGGTGGCACCGGTACAGGGTGCGGCAGTAGCGGCATCGAGCCGTGCGGTACCGTTTTCGAACTCATGCCAAACAACGATGGTACTTGGAGCGAAAAGGTGCTCTACAGCTTCAACAACAACGGCAAAGATGCCTATGGCCCCGAAGCTGGACTGGTTTTCGATGCGAAAGGGAATTTATATGGCACGACACCATTCGGGGGCAATTATGGCTGTACGTATTATATGGGATGCGGCACAGTGTTCGAACTTTCGCCGAGCGCGGGCGGCACGTGGACGGAAACTGTCATTCACAGATTCAGGTTCAGAAGTAAGGGTGGTCTGTCCGGTCTGTATCCGTACGGCGGAGTGATCCTAGACGCGAACGGGAACCTTTACGGCGCGACTGATCGAGGCGGAGCTTATGATCAGGGCGTAGTCTATGAGCTCTCGCATCGCGCCGGTGACGCGTGGACGGAGAAAGTGTTGCACAGTTTTGGCGAGGGAAAAGATGGCCTCGGCTCCGCCGCTAGCCTGATCTTCGACGCTGCTGGAAACCTGTACGGCACGACTGTTTCTGGTGGCGCTTACGGTGGCGGTGTCGTATTCCAGTTGATACTTGCTACTAAGGGACACTGGAAGGAAAAAGTGTTGCATAGCTTCTCTAATAATAAGAAGGATGGCTATTCTCTCTTTGCCGGTTTAATTCTGGACGCCGCTGGAAACTTGTACGGCACGACTGCTTCTGGCGGCCTATACGGAGGCGGAGTCGTTTTCCGTTTGACGCCTGCGCGCACGGGGCGCTGGAAGGAGACGGAATTGCTCAACCTCTACTTTCTGGGCAAGTACGGGGCCTATTCCCTGGCTGGCCTCACTCTTGACTCGGCCGGTAACGTTTACGGCACGGCTAGTCAGGGCGGCACTTACGGGTGGGGCACGGTCTTTGAGGTCACTCCATAGGCGGACACTAATCCCCGCCTCTCAATCCTCCGTTGGGCGACGACTTGGTTCGCCTGTACATCTCGCTGTTGTAATATCGCCATAGCGCTCGATGACCGCAAATGGCCGGTCTCCCGTCCTTAGCGTTCTTTCCAAAAGGGCGTGGTTTTTAGCTCACCTCTGAAAAGCGCATTGTCGGATTTCACGGCTGCGATAGATGAACCGCCGCACCCTGTCCGCAGAGAACGCAATGTTGCACGAAGCCCAGGTTAGGTCCAAAGAACGGACGCGAACCTGGGGCAGCCGCATTCATAAGACGCGCAACCCACTATTCAGGTGATTGCATTCGTGAGCTGGTCGGCTTTTCGCAACTCGGGAAACCACCAGGCCCACAGAGCGATCACTATCAACGTCCCAACACCGCCCAGCACCACCGCCGGGACGGTTCCGAACCACTGAGCGGTCAGACCTGATTCGAATTGTCCGACTTCGTTGGAGACGCCAATGAAGAGCATATCCACGGCGTTGACCCGTCCGCGCATTTCGTCGGGAGTGCCTAACTGGATCAGCGTACCGCGAATGATGACGCTCACCATATCGGTTGCGCCAATTAGAAGTAACGCAATCAAAGAGAGCACAATGCTTCTGGAGATTCCGAAAAGAATGGTGCACACTCCGAAGCCGGCAACGCACCACAGCATGGTCGGCCCGGCACGGCCGCGCAGCGGGCGATGTGCGATGAGGATCGCCATCAGCGCGGCGCCTACTCCCGGCGCGCTGCGCAACAGTCCCAGGCCCCATGGTCCAGTCTTAAGGATTTCGCGCGCATACACCGGCAGCAGCGCGACTGCTCCGCCCAGCAGGACCGCGAACATGTCGAGTGAGATTGAGCCGAGAATAAGTTTGTGGCGGCCGATGTAGCGAAAGCCAGCTAAAACCGTGTCCAGGCTCACTGCTTCCCGTGTGCGCGGCTTCATCTGCGGTTTGATTCGCAGCGTACACGCGAGCGCCACCAGCGACGTCAGCGTCGCGGTTAAATAGACTGCCGAGGGGCCATGGAACAGCGCATAGATGAGGCCGCCAACCGCCGGGCCGAGAATCGTGCCGCCTTGCATAACACTCGCGTTCCAGGCCACGGCGTTGGGGAAATGTTCCTCGGGAACCAACTGCGGGAGCAGTGCGCGGCTTACCGGCCCGCTGAGCGCGTTTGCCGCACCGACCAGCACCAGTACCGCATAGATGTGGTAGACATTCGGATGCATCCCCGCTGTGCCCCGCAATGCGATCGTCCACAACAGGCCCGAGCCTACGGCAAATCCGCAATAACACAACATCAGTAGCTTGCGCCGATCGAAGCGATCAGCCACATGCCCGGTTACCAGGAACAGCAGAATTCCGGGAAGAAATTGAGCGAGACCAACCAAGCCAAGGTCCAACGGACGTTTGGTGATTTCGTAGACTTGCCAGCCCACGGCGACCGATTGCATCTCGATGGCAATCTCGATGAGGAATCGCGCCAACTCGTAAACGGCGAAATCCGGATAGGTGAACGCAATACGACCCGCGAGTCTGGGATCCGCCGTTGCCGCCATCGCTCCCTACTCTGCCACAAAAGCAGCCTGAGGAGTGGCAGAGAGTTCATCGGTAGCGCCAGCGTCTTGCCTTCGCGGTGCGGGCGGGACGCCCACCATCGACGCAGTTGCAACCTATCTTTCCGGACCGTCGAAAATCATTACCGCCCACACGTTCGCGAATCGGCGTCGACAGTCGAATGTCTAGACGCCCCCGTTCCACACCCAATCCCCGCATTAGTAACTGGCTTTGAAGCCCTCGGCGGTTGCGCCGCCGTTGGTGTGATAAACGCCCACAACCAGATGGTGATCGTTAATGCCATCCCCATAAGTGCCGTTCACGCCTTTGGGGTCATCGAACTTGTAAATTTTTCCGCCGGTGCGCAGGGCTCCATGAAAAAGCCCGGTGGAATCGGTCCAGGAATAAACCACATCGCCCGCCGAGTCGATGCCGTGCGGATAGCTGCTCACCGCGCCCGGTACACTAATCTTGCTGTACTTCTTGCCGTTGTAGATCGAGCCTTGGGTATTGCCGCTGGAATCAGTCCATTGCACGGACACGAGACCAGTGTTGTTAATTCCCCAAGCAAGGGTTGACGATGCTCCGGGCGCGTCGAGCTGTTTGTACTTCTTGCCATTCCAAACGAATCCATGCTGGAAGCCGCTCGAATCAACGAAATAACCGGCGATATTCCCGTGATCATTAATCCCGAAGGCTTCCGAACTGGTCGCTCCGGCCGGGCCGATGTCCGAGAACTTCCCCGCGTGATACAAGAATGCCTGTTCAGCCCCGCTCGAATTCACGTAATACCCGGCAATGTCATCCGCTTTGTTGACGCCGGCACAGTTGGTGTTCGAACCATTCGAATTGTCGAGCGTCTTCACCCTTCCACTCTTGAGCATGAAACCGTGGCTGATGCCGCTGCTATCGATGTATGCCCCAACCATGACGCCGGCATTATTTACCCCGAAGACGCGCGTGTCTTGCGCCCCCTTGACCTCGATGGTAGTGAACTTGAAGGTAAGTGTCGGCGCATCCGCAGTCGCGACGTAAACAGAGGTTAGAACCAGCGTTGCGACGAATAAAAACTTTCCGAAGTTTTTCATTGCTGCTCCTTAGAAGAAGAATAGTTTCCCGCCCCACGCACCTGATCTCGCATGAACTCCCGGATATCATGCGAATTCAGCGTACGAAAATATATTTCAAATCAAACCTCTGTCAATAGAGCCCATCGTCCCTAGCAGGAACTATCCAAAAAAACTCCGGTAAAGGACCTTTACACGTTGCACACCCTCCAATTCCACCAAGATTTGCTTGGTGAACGGCAGGCATGACTTGGCAACGAGGAATCGAAAGATAAATGCGTGGCATGAGGGCCGACCTCGGCGACCAGCGATCGACGATCGTCGATCGCTGGTTGCCGGACGAATCTTCTCAAACGAAACTGTAAAGGATGTCCCGGGACACTTTGTAAACCATGTCATGGGACTAGACACGTCCTTTGGCTTGAGTGGGGCAGTGGCTGCGGTCAAGGGCCCCACTCTAGTCGCAAAGAACGCGACTAGAATGGGCCCCCCGCCGTGTAATGGCCTTTTTGCGTCAGTCAGCAGCCGGTTTCCTAACCGTCCCGTTTTGTCGCGCAAATGCGCTTGTCAAAATGGGTTTCGAATTCTATCGTGAACATTGACTAGCGAGGTTCTCCACACAATGCACATACAGCGAGCAATAGCAGGCAGCTTGGTGATCGCGTCCGTCATCGTCTTAGCGGCGATTGGCCAAGATGAGCGTTCTCCGGAGCAAGAAAACACCCAGACGCAGATTAAAAACTGCCAGACAGCTATGCCGGTCATCTTGAAACACTACAACAATGCAATATACGCCGTGCAAGCAGCGCGGAACTCAGGGGACAGGGGACACATACTGACTGAAGTCAATCAGGCGCAAGCCGCTCTTGATGCAATGGAACAGCCACTCAAGGTATGCAGCGAAGCTATGCAGAGCATGAAAAGTGGCCAGCCACGAGACGGCAAGAACTAATTCACAGACGCAAAATCGCATAACAACAGTGACCCGAGAGCGTCGGCCAATTCTCTGTGAGTGCCCCGGGAGCTGGCCGCTCTTTCGCTGCTGGTTGTTCGAGCTGGTGCCCCGTCCTTGTCCCTGCGTTCTTTGCAGGGACAGGGCGGGGATTTCAAAGTCCGCGAGTGTTACGGTCGCACGGGCCTCTAAAAAGCCCCGCTTTCGCAAAGAACGCGAGGGGGCAGGGCACCCCGTTTTTTGTGTGCGCTGAAACCCTGGGCCAGCCCCCCAGAATCGTTCAGATGCATTGGTGTGCCCGAGGTTGGGATGCCCGAGAACAGGTGTGCGACTTTAGGGTGCCCCAGGTCTCGCCGTTTTTGCGAGACCTGGGAGCCGGCGAGCCCGTTCCAGAAGCTTCAGAAACAAATCACACTAAACCTCGTTCCTGAAGAGCGGTCGGCGCCGGTAACAACTGAACGTCAGAAAGTGTAAGTCCCTGCCGCCATAAAATCGGTGTAGGCCCGCGGTCATGAATAAAGAGTAGAAAAATCAGAGAAGGCCTGTCTGTGACAAGTGAACCTCGCCGCGGCCCTCCCAGGTCTCGCAAACCCAGCGAGACCTGGGGCACCCGGTGCACCGGGCTTCGTAATCGAACCACCGATGGTTCAGCGCCCGCGATTACGGCTTCAGCTTATACACGTTCGCAATCGTAGGTCCGTAAAGGTTTCCAGAGGAGTCTCGAACCAATCCCGCAGTGGGCGAGTCCGTCTGCCCCTCGAAGCTGTATAACACGGTCAGCTTTCCGGCCGGGCTTAGCTTGAACACGGTTCCCCCTATACCTTCAACCAGGGATTCCTCCGAAGTTGTGCCGTACAGGTTTCCGGAAGGATCGCTGACCAATCCGCCGTTCGGGGTCACGCCCTCGGAACCGTCGTTGCTGAATTCGTGCAGCACAGTAAACGTGCCGTCACTCGCGAGTTTGAATACCGTTCCGCAACCATAATTGTCCTGGCCTTGTCCGACTTCGCATGCCTGGCCAAACTCGCCGCCGAACTCGGCGGTGCCATAGAGATTTCCCGCAGCATCCATAAGCAGGCCAGATCCCGCAGTGGGCGCAGCCCCGTCCTTCCCGCCTTTGAACTTGTACAAGACAGTTTCCTTGCCAGTTGGGTCCATCTTAAATATGACTCCGCAGCCAGGGACTCCCTGGATGAGAAGTGGGCAGCTAGAATCGCCGCCAAAAAGCGTCACGCCATAAAGATTGCCGGCCTTATCCATAATCAGGTTCCCTGCCGGCGCAGCTCCATCCGATCCCCCGGTGAAACTGTGTAGGACGGTGAGCTTACCTTTCGGGTCCAGCTTGTACACGGTGCCACAGTAGGGCGGGCGATTCTTATTGCAGGCGGAATGGCCACCGCTGAGCGTCACACCATACAAGTTCCCGGCCGCGTCCATGATCACGCCGGACGAAGCAATCTTGGGATTGCTGTTCTGGCCGCCTTCAAAATTGTAGAGGATGGTTTCCTCGCCTTTCGGGCTGAGTTTGAATACGACCCCGGAACCGCCGTTGCCTGCAGCGGCGGTTCCGTATATGGTTCCGTCGGCAGTGCGCAGTAAGGGCTGGGTGGGAAAGGCCCCGACGCCACTGTAATAGTTGAAGTTGAAGAGGATGGTGTCGTCACCGCTCTTGGACATTTCAAACACGGTTCCAAAGCCGGAGCCAACGTCTCCGCCTTGAAAGGTAGTGCCGTAGAGTCTTCCCCGCGCGTCCAGCGACAAAGGCGAGTAAGGAAATATCCCATCGCCACTGAAAGCGGGAAAGGTATGCAGCACGGTGAAAGTTTGCGCAGAGCCGTTTTGGATTGTGCCCAGGGTAAGAAGCGCCACGATGACTAGAAAGCAGAATTTTGTTGTCACCGAGCCACTGCAAGAAGTCAATCCAGGAAGCCCGTTTCCGTTCGTCATTGATCACCCTCCGGCAATTTTTTCCGTCAGCGTGCGAACGTTATCCCTATGCCGGGCTGCACTTGTCAGAGTATTGTCATTTTGTGGTCAAAGGATTGTAAGCCCGCTGCTCGATGCCTATCTCTAGGAAGGATGTTTGTGTTTTTTTGGTAGACCGTGGCTGGCCCACCTTTACGTTCTTTGTAAAGGTGGGAACGATGAGGTCCGCGGTCACGGGCGGAAGATCGAGACGCAGGCTGCATTAGCTCCCACCTTTACACAAAACGTAAAGGTGGGCCAGCCGCCAGCGAGACCTGGAGCACCCCGGCTCTAATGTTTTGAGATGTTCGCTACCGTTCGGGCTACCTTTCGTGCATCCTCGGTCTTCATGAGCGCATAGCCTGTAAAAACGCCGTCGGATGCCGGGGCCACCTGCAGGTCAAGCGCATAGTCGGAGTCCACAATAAACCCATCAGCGTCCTGGAACTCAATAGGACCACTGAAGACGGCCGGCTCTCCCGAGTCGTTCCTGACTGTGAGCTTCCAAGCATACTTCGTCTGAACGTCGTCGCTACTGGTTATGCGACTCTCGATGGATACGACACGCCAACTTGGAGCGCGCGACGGTGAGGTAGGAGATTGGTTCGATTGGTCCGAAGCTACGGTCTGGAGATACCACTTTCCCGCGGAGCGGTCTAGCCACCTTATCGTAAAAACCAACGGCTGTTCGCCACCGTTTGTAAACGCGGCTACGCGACACGTACGCATCTGCTGCTTCAGCGACCAAGCCAGCTCAACGGGGTCTTTTGTCTCAAGCAGCTTGATGCTGAAGATCTTGCTATTTGGGGAGTTCTCCACCGCGTACTTAAGCGTTTTGAGCGTGATCGCGTCGGCGCACTCGGGCAGTTCAGGTAGGGAGGAGAATGGCTGGCTGACCGCCCTCAAAGGAGCAGACCCGGACAGCACCTCCATCACAACATAGAACAGCACGGCGACCGCGATCACGAGAACTACGTATTTCACGATCCGCGTCCTCACCTAACTCTCGGATTGTCCCCTTCCAACAGCGACTTGGCAAGGTGTGAAAAATTGAGCGGGGAAGCGACTCTTTAGTTTCGGTAGCGGCGAGCAGCTCGCTCTTCAAAGTTCTCTATCGCTGTCGGGAACCAAGCCAATGACGCCTGCCCTTCCGCATACATCTGAAGGTATTGCTCTGGGCAATTCACTAGATTGTGGCCATGCTCCTTCAAACCGATAACCTTGAAGGCCTTGGTATTCATCTCCAAGAGAAGTTCGCGCAAGGCCGGGTCGTCGGGAAACAAGAAGCGGGACTCCCCAATGGCCCTAATGAAGCTGGCTTGCGAAGACTTTGCCGACTCCGAACTATCCCAAACCAAGAGCGCCCGATAGAAGTCTGTCACTCTGTTACAAAATTCGGCGATTTTCTCGCTTGATTCAATTCTTAGCTTCGCTTCGTTTAAGCGGGCTTGTCGCTGCGTGTTACAGGCCGAGAACCACCCCGCAATGGCTGTCAAAGACGTTACGCAAACAGAAACGAGCATAATATGCTGAGTGGACATTTGTGTGGTTCTCCTTCCAAGAACAATATTGTACCTCGCAATCGCGTCTCAAAAGTCAAGTCGTAGAGGGCTGTGATATGTCCGGTGGCTGATCTGCTGCTCGTCCGAAATGCTCTTCGTGTTTTTGTAGACAGTCCCCGCATCCTCCTCATCCCTACCGCATCTAAAACCTTGACAACGATTCACTCAAGTTCTAGGATAGTACGGTTCGTAATCATAAATCAACTGATTACACAGGACTTATCAAGTTCAGGAGGAGCCAGATATGGCCAAGATTATAGGTATTGACCTCGGAACCACCAACTCTTGCGTGGCGGTTATGGAGGGTGGCGAACCCAAGGTTATCCCCAATGAAGAAGGCGGGCGCACTACCCCGTCGGTCGTGGGATTTACCAAGACCGGCGAGCGGTTGGTGGGGCAGGTGGCCAAGCGCCAAGCCATCACCAATCCGGAGAATACGGTTTATTCGATCAAGCGGTTTATGGGGCGCCGCTACGACGAAGTTGGCGAAGAGATCAAGATGGTGCCCTACAAGGTCGTGAAGCAGGGCGACGGCGTCGCAGTGCTGGCGCAGGGCAAGGAATATACGCCTCCGCAGATTTCCGCCATGATTCTGCAGAAGCTGAAGAAGGCAGCGGAAGATTATTTGGGCGAGAAGGTTAACGACGCGGTGATCACTGTTCCTGCGTACTTTAACGACGCCCAGAGGCAGGCCACGAAAGATGCGGGCAAGATCGCCGGGCTGGATGTGAAGCGCATCATCAACGAGCCGACGGCGGCGGCGCTGGCGTATGGGCTCGACAAGAAGAAGGATGAGACCATCGCGGTTTACGACTTCGGCGGCGGCACGTTTGATATTTCGGTGCTTGAAGTTGGCGAAGGCGTGATTGAAGTGAAAGCCACCAACGGTGACACCCACCTCGGGGGCGACAACCTTGATCAGCGCATCGTCGATTGGTTGATTGACGAGTTCAAGAAAGACGAAGGCCTCGATCTGCGCGGCAAGGGCAACGAGATGGCGTTGCAGCGTCTGCGCGACGCGGCGGAGCGGGCGAAGATCGAACTCTCCACCACTATGGAGACGGAAATTAATCTGCCGTTTATTACTGCGGATGCCAGTGGGCCGAAGCACCTGGTCAAGAAGTTGACCCGGGCGAAGCTGGAATCGATGGTGGAAGACATCATTCAGCGCTCGGTCGGTCCATGCAAGCAGTGCATGAAAGACGCGGGCGTGGATAACAGCAAGATCAATGAAGTCGTGCTGGTCGGCGGACAGACCCGCATGCCGCGCATTCAGGCGCTCGTGAAAGAGCTGTTCGGCAAAGAACCGCACAAGGGCGTGAACCCTGATGAAGTAGTCGCGATCGGCGCAGCCATTCAGGGCGGCGTGCTCGGCGGCGAAGTCAAGGATTTGTTGTTGCTCGACGTGACTCCGCTGACGCTGGCGATTGAAACGCTGGGCGGTGTAGCCACGCCGATGATTCCGCGCAACACGACGATTCCGACGCGCAAGACGGAAACGTTCTCGACCGCGGCCGATAGCCAGACTTCGGTCGAAGTTCACGTGCTGCAAGGAGAACGCCCGATGGCGGCGCAGAATCGCACGTTGGGCAAATTCCATCTGACCGGGTTGCCACCGGCTCCACGAGGCGTGCCGCAGATTGAGGTGACGTTCGACATCGACGCCAATGGCATCCTCAACGTGACCGCGAAAGACATGGCCACGGGCAAAGATCAGAAGATTACGATCACGTCGTCGTCGGGCCTCAGCAAAGAGGAAGTGGAGCGCATGGCGAAAGAAGCCGACGCACACGCGGCCGAAGATAAAACGCAGCGCGAAGCGATCGACGCCAAGAACCAGCTAGACTCCATGGTCTACGGCGTAGAGAAAATGCTCCGCGAGCAGGGAGACAAAATCTCCGGCTCAGAACGAGGCGACGTCGAAAACGCAATAGCCGACGCCAAGAAGGCGCTGGAAAGCAACGACAAAGCCACGATGGAGAAAGCGCGCGAGACGCTAACGCAAGCCTCGCACAAACTAGCCGAGCAAATGTACAAAGCAACCCAAGCGCCGCAAGGCACGCCGTCAGCCGGACCCGAAGCTGGGCCAGGAGCAGGCGCATCGTCCAACGGCAACACCAAAAAAGACGAAGGCGTAATCGATGCGGAATATGTAGACGTAGAGGACAAGAAGTAAGTGCAGCTGAGAGCTGGGCTACGGATTGGCACGGATCGTCGCGGATATAAAACGAATCCGTTAGATCCGTGGCTGCTTTTGCTTAGGGGAGATTGAAATTGCAATTTGAAGCTAATGGGCAGGTATATTTTTTGAATTATGCGGAGGACGAAGGCCGCTGGTATGTCTTTGCGCAATCCCTGACCGGGTTCAATCGGATTCCGGTTTATGTGGATGCGCCGAAGTATGAGCGTATCGGCGTGCTCGAAGCCGGCAGACATAAAGTCCAGAACTAAGAGAAAAAGCGACGCCGGGTCCTTCGACTGCGGCGTCGTTCGCTTCGCGAACGAGCCTCCGCTCAGGATGACATAGGAGCGCTCAGGACGACATAGGAAAGAGATGGCTACTGCGACCAAGAAGGACTACTACGAAACCCTTGGGGTCAAGAAATCCGCTTCGGCCGAGGACATTCGCAAAGCCTTCCGCAAGCTTGCGCGCAAATACCATCCTGATGTCAATCCCGGAGACAAGGGTGCCGAGGAGAAGTTCAAGGCACTGTCTGAAGCCAACGATGTTCTAAGCGATCCCAAGAAGCGCAAGATTTACGATCAGCTCGGGTTTTACTCTGACAACATTGATCCGGCAACTGCCGATGCTTACGCTCGCGCGGGCGGAGGAACAGGAGGCGGAAATTCCTCTGGCTTCCCTGGCGGATTCCCAGGCGGCGGGCAGCCCCGCGGCGGGGGAAATCAGGGCGCTAATTTTGATTTTGGCGGCTTTGACTTTTCCGATCTGTTCGAAGGTGCGGGCCGCGGGCGCACGTCCACTAGCTCTAGTGGTGGCGGAGGTTTTAAGGACATTTTCTCCGGCATGTTCGGCGGAGGGCGCGGCGGGGCGGTTAGTGATGAGCCCGAGCCGGGGTCGGATCTCGAGTATCAGGTCAATGTTCCCTTCTGGACGGCAATTCGCGGCGGAGTCATGCGGCTGAACATTACTCGGCGGGACGTTTGTGCGACTTGTCACGGCAAGGGATACACCGAATTGCCGGGTACTTGCCCGGAGTGCGGCGGTACCGGTCAAGTTACACAGACTGGCGGACGCATGAAGTTCAACGTCACCTGTCCGCGCTGCCATGGTACTGGCAAGAACATAACCACCTGCTCTACCTGCCACGGCGAAGGCACCGTCGAAAAAACCGAACCGCTTGAGGTTCGCATAAAGCCGGGCACGCGCGACGGCCAGCGCATTCGCATTCCCGGCAAGGGCAACGCCGGAGCGCATGGCGGCCCGGTCGGCGATCTCTACGTGATTATCCGCACTGGAGACCACCCTATTTTCCGGCGCGAAGGCGACGACATTTATCTTACTGTCCCCGTTTCCGTCACCGAAGCTGCGCTCGGCGTCAAAGTTGAGGTTCCGACCATCGACGGCCGTGCCATGCTGAAAATTCCGCCCGGAACCCAGTCCGGGCAGAAGCTTCGGCTGCGCGAAAAGGGCGTTCCATCGGCCACTCAGGAAGGGAAACGCGGAGATGAGATCGTCGAAATCAAGACCGCTGTGCCCATGCCTCGCGACGAGCGTTCCAAGGAAATCCTGCGCGAGTTGGCGAAGCTGAATCCCGAAGACCCACGCGCCGAACTCTGGAAAAACGTCTAAGAGTTGGCCGGCAGGTGGCGCAACTTCGGCTGTGCTGGCGCGGATCGGATACCGATTCTTTGCACTCCACAGATGAAAGTCTTTTCACAGCGTCGCAAGAGCGGAGATGGGTGTACAATCGCTGCCGTTCTTGAAGTCAAAAAGGCGATTCCGGATCAATGAGGATACTTCATGCGAGGGTTGGGGTTTTGGCAGTAGCTTTGATCCTTGTAACCGGCGCTTTTGCGGCCACTGAGGCTTCGAAAAAAGGGAACCACAAGCCCGGCGTTACCTTTACCACCTGTACAACTTTACCGGCGGCAGCAACGATGGAGCATACCCCTTCGGGCAGCCGGTTGTGGACAAGGGCGGCAACATCTTCGGCACCGCCGAGGAAGGCGGCGCGAGCAACGACGGAACCGTTTGGGAGTTTAACAGCAGTGGCTCCATCAGCGTCCTGCATAGCTTTGACTACTCGGACGGGGCAGGCCCCTATACGGGACTGACATCGCAAAATGCCGAGCTTAACAGCAACATGTGGGGAACCGCCGCCGTTGGCGGGTCGTACGGCTATGGCACCGTCTTCGAGATAAATTCCTCGGGAACTTTCTCCACATTGTATAACGTTGGATCACAGAGTGGGGATCCAGAATATATCTTCAGCAGTGTAATCGTGCATGGGGGCAACGTGTATGGCACATCCGAAGTAGGCGGCGCCTCCGGTTACGGCACGATCTGGAAAGTGAGCGGCGGCGGCACGGAAACCGTTCTTCACAGCTTTACTGACGGCAGCAGCGACGGAGGCTTTCCTTATTTCTCGAATTTGCACCGGGATAAGGCTGGGGACCTGTTTGGGGTCACCGAAAAGGGCGGCACTGGCAACCACGGGGTGCTGTTCGAGTTAACCTCGGGCGGTGCCTTTAACGTATTGCACAGCTTCAACTACTCAAGCGACGGTGGCTTTCCCAGCGGCAATGTCCTGGAGTACAAGGGCAACCTCTACGGTACAGCCCAGGAAGGCGGCAGCTCGAGCTACGGCACCGTGTGGCAATACAACATTAGCGGCGGTACATTCACCGTGCTGCTAAACTTCGACTACTCCAATGGGGCCGAGCCACTTGGGGGCGTAGCCTGCCAGGAAGGGAGGACGACGGTTTGCGCCGGCAACCTCTTCGGGACCACCGCGGAGGGCGGGGCCAACGGGCATGGAACCGTATTTGAGATAAACTCCAGTGGCACCTACACCGACCTGCACGACTTTGACGGTTCAGACGGGGCATTCCCTTACGCCCGTCCGTTCGTGGACACGGCCGGCAACGTGTATGGCACTGCCAACTACGGCGGCTCGGTCGGCTACGGAACGCTGTGGGAGATCACCGGAGCGAAGGCAAAAGTGCACCGCCACTAACCGCAACGAGCGAGCATTTTTTCAACCGGGCGCGAGCCTGTAATTCAGGTTGGCGCTCGAATTTTTGGCCCTGATTTGCTGATTCGACCAAAGTAAAGTCGGGAATAACGATGATCTGGGCTAAGAAGGCATCAACCACAACGGACACGAAGGTTCACAAAGGAATTCTTCGTGGACGCGAAGGGTGATTGAAGCGCCCGCCATTACCTCCGTACCTGCTCTCCAGCCAAATATTTTTTCAGAAATTTCTTGCATCCCTGTGAATTTGCCGTAATCTCTACAGTGCGAACTAACTTCAGCGCAGCTTCTGGAATCTTAGTTACTAGAAGGCCCAGAGCGGGTTTCAAGCGACGGGGTGGCTGAGAGTGATTCGCTCCGAGGAGGAACACATAGAAATTGGCAACAGCTAGCGCACCGCGCCAAACATTCCAGCCCGCCGTGATCCCTCCTCACCGGAAAAAATCCGTTCGCCTCACCCTATGGCCACTCGTCGCCGCTACATTTTTTATGGTATCGGGCGGCACTTATGGCACAGAAGACATCGTGCACGGCGCAGGCTATGGTAAAGCCATTCTGATTCTTCTCTTGACTCCGATTCTCTGGAGCCTTCCCACTGCGTTCATGATCGGGGAGCTGTCGAGTGCCCTGCCCTTCGAGGGCGGATACTACGCGTGGGTGCGCCGCGCCATGGGCAACTTTTGGGGATTTCAGGAAGCGTGGCTGTCGCTGGTGGCGTCGATTTTCGACATGGCGATCTATCCGACGTTGTTCGTGCTTTATCTCACGCGGCTGTTTCCCTGGTTTGCCGTGGGATATCGTGGCTGGGCCGTCGGATTCGCAGTGGTCGTCGTCTGCGCGCTGTTGAATATTGCCGGTGTCCGTGTAGTTTCGACAACTTCGCTCTGGCTTTTCTTCGTTCTCTCCTCACCATTTCTTTTGATCGTGGCTATCGCGCCATTTAAATTCGGAGCGCTCGCTCATGTTGTGACCAAACCTACAGCTTCATCTGTAGACATCCTTACGGGTCTGCTCATTTGCATGTGGAATTACATGGGCTGGGACAATGCTTCGACTATCGCTACTGAAGTTGAGCGGCCGCAGCGGACTTATCCACGCGCCATGCTGGTTGCGGTTGCGATCGTGGCCCTGAGCTACATCGTGCCCGTGGCTGCCATGTGGATGACCGGGCTTTCCTCTAGCGCGTGGGAGACTGGATTCTGGGCTGACATCGCGGGACTGCTCGGCGGCCCATTGCTCCGCGTCGGACTCGCACTCGGCGGAATGATCAGCGGCTTTGGAATGTTCAATGCGCTGGTGATGAGTTATTCGCGCCTGCCTTTGGCCATGGCGCAGGACGGGATGTTGCCGCGCGTCTTTGGCAAACTGCATCCGCGATCGCGCGCACCGTGGGTGGCGATTGTAGTTTGCGCGATTGGCTGGGCTCTTTGCCTGGGCTTAGGTTTCGAGCGCCTGGTGACTATCGACATTCTTCTCTATGGCGTCAGTTTATCGCTTGAATTCATTGCGCTTATTGTTCTGCGCGTCCGTGAACCTGAACTGCCGCGCCCCTTTCGCGTGCCCGGAGGTATGTTTGGAGCCATCGCAGTGGGCATTCCCCCAATGCTGCTGCTGGGATTCTCCGTAATCCGCAGCGAGACCGAGCAAGTACTGGGAATGAGTTCGTTCGCCTTCGGAATGCTGCTTATCGCAGCTGGCGTGGTGGCCTATCTTCTGAATCACGCGCTAAAGCCTGAAGGCTGGACGCCGGCTCCGCAAGAAAAGCCGGAAGCGGTGGCCTAAGAAATCGGCCACGGATTGCGCGGATAAACACAGATAATAAAAATCTGTGATATCCGTGGCCCCCTGCCTTTGTTGTAAATTAGAGGCGATGACCAAGCGCAAATCCAAGGGCGCGTACATGATTTCCGCCGTCGCCGGGATGTATGGCATCCATCCGCAGACCCTGCGGTTGTACGAGCGCGAAGGATTGCTGAAGCCGTCGCGCACCGAGGGCAACACTCGTCTCTATACCGACGAAGATTTGCAGCGGCTGGAATTCATCTTGTCGCTGGCGCGCGACCTGGGCGTGAACATCAGCGGGATGGCGATCATTCTGCAGATGCGCGAGCGCATGGAAGAAATGCAGCGCCAGATTCAGGATTTTGTGAAGTACATCCAGGAAGAAGTGCTGGCTCGTGCCAATGCTGCCACGGATCCCGCGCGTGGCGCGATTGTTCCGGTGCGGCGGGCGATTGTGGCTTCGCCGCCACAGCCTAATCGCAAGAAGTAAACTTCTTAGACAGATAAGACGTGAACCCGCACTGGCGAGGACGCCCGCGCCTACACTTCGCCCTCGCCTATGCAGCGACGTGACTGTGTTTGTGTTTGTGTTTGCGTTTTAAACCGACACCGGTCACATGCATCCTTGGATCGCGCCCGAAAGTGAAAACATTGCCGGTCGAATTCACATAGACACTGACGCCGACGTTGAAGGTGTAGTCGTTGGCGGCATCACCTGGAGCGGCGACGACCTTGCCCAAGCACAACACCCAGGAGCCGTCGCTCAGCGGAGCCGGCCAGGTCAGGCCAGTGGTTCCGTCGGCATCGACCACGGCGCGGGGAAAAGTATTGTTGGGACTAGCGGCAGAGTTCATTACCAAGGGGGATTGCAGATTGCTGGCTTCATTTACCTGTGCGCTCACACCTTGGCCAAAGACCCCCGTAAAGCGGACTTGGTAAGTGGACACATTGGCGTCCTGCGTGAATACTCTGACCAGCAAAACATCGCCTGGATCCAGCGTTATATCGTTGGCATCGCTTTGCGGAGTTACCCAATTCCCCGCGGCGAGCGGCTGAGTCAAAGGCTGGTAATAGGGCTGCACGCCCGGAAGTGACGGCGTATTAGCCGCAAACCACGCGCATGACATGTTACCGATGACAGGACTCGGTGGGAGCGGTGATGGACATGGCTCAAAGTTTCCGACGTTCACGTTGGACCCAGTCAACGAGAACTCCAGGTTGTAAAGGTAGATCGCCATAAATCTTCTCCTTGAGAATTACGAAGTGGATTGCCAGGGCCGAAAAACCGCTGCGCAAGGCACACTATGCCCGGCCTGATCGAAAGTCAAGGGCAAAACCCCGAGACAGGAAGGACTATTGAACGGGCTTACTGGCGGTCGCGCTAAGAATGGTCAGGTGATAGCGCGGGTCGGCGCGAAGCGACACAAACTCAGGCTCGTTCTTGATGTCGTTCAGATCCTGTCCAGCTTTGACCGCAGCCAGGAGCGCGTTGAGCGCCTGGTCTCGCCTTCCGCACAACTCATATACCAGCGCGGAATTGTACAGGTCAGAGGGGTTGCTGTCGTTGGCAGCCTCTACCGGCTTCATTTCTTTGAGAGCTTCTTCTTTGTCGCCGCTCTTGGCCAAATACATGGCCAAGTCGATTCTCTGTTCGGTCTGATTCGGATTCTTGGCGATCTCTTCCCTCACCATCCGGATCGCGTTCTCATAAGCTGGTTTGGCCTTGTCTTTCTTGCTGCTGGACCAGCGGTAGGCATCGCCCAAGTTGCCCCAGCTATCGTAATTATTAGCGCCCAACTCGACTGCTTTTTCGAACGCTGGCACAGCCTCATCGTACTTGCCCTGGTAGAACAAGATGGTTCCCAGATTTGTATATACATCAGAGGCAGGTTTGATTTCGAGCGCATGCTGAAGCGCCGCGACGGCATCGCCGTCACGGCCCAGTGAATGGTAAACCGCTCCCAGGTTTCGCAGCACAGGCACATTGTCAGGCTCGAGTTTCAAAGACATTTCCCAGGCGGACGCTGCTTCCTTGAAACGGCCGGCCTGATAAGCATCCAAACCCATCGCCAGGTAGGTTTTCCAGTCCTTCGGATCCAGTTCAAGCGCGCGGTTCAATTCCTGGGTTGCCTGATCTGCCTTTCCGGTGTTGTCGTAAAGCAGGCCGAGGTTGCGATGAGGTACGGCGCTTTTCGGATCCAGATCAACTGCTGCCCGGAACTGCTTTTCTGCCTCGATGGAATCGCCGGCTTTCATCTTGACCATGCCGAGCGAAACATGGCCCGCTGCAAGATAACCATCCAGACTGACCGCCTTGTTCGCATACTCAGAAGCCAGCTTCATCCACTGCGGGTCAGGATTGAAAGTGTTCTTATATGCGTAAGCCTCGCTCATCGCAGCGTAGCTAGCCGCCGACTTCGGATCCAGTTCGACCGCCCGGCCCAGTAGTTTGATCGCGGCATCGATATTGCCGTCGCGATCAGAGTGGTCCAAGTCTTCGCGGGCTCGTCGATAAAGTGCGTAGGCATTGTCGTCCACCGGCATCTCTTGCGCCCCAGCTTGCTGAGCCGGTTGGGGCCTTCTGTGCCAGCGCCAGCCTGCGATTCCCGCCAAAACCAACAGCACCAACAGACCGGCGGCGAGCCATACCTGCCGCTGGGAGAAGCGCTTCTTCCGAGAATTCGGCGACGCCGCTATATCGATCGTAGCCTCGCTGGGATGCCAGGTCAGCGGCCCGTCCACTAATCCCGCAGCGCCTCGGCGTAACTCGCTGCCAACTTCGGACATGGCCTGAACACGTTCTTCGGGCTTTTTCTCCAGCATGCGGGATATCAGCGACACGAGCGGCTTGGGAACGTCGGGACGCAGCTGAGTCAGATCGCGTGGCGGACTGAAATGAAGGTTGTGCAACAGCGCTACGGAATTTGGGCCGATGAAAGGCAGATGCCCGCTGAACATTTCAAACATCACGATGCCGAAGGAGAAAATATCGGTGCGCGCGTCCACGCGTTCCCCGCGCGCCTGCTCGGGGGACATATACGCCACCGTCCCGGTAACCGAGCCCGGCAAGGTCAAGGTGAATTGGTTGGTTCGCTCCGCGTCGTTGGTGTCGCTGTCGATGGTAGCCATCGCAGGATCGAACTTGGCCAGGCCAAAATCGAGCACCTTGACCAGTCCGTCTTCGGTCACCATGACGTTCCCCGGCTTGAGATCGCGATGAATTATTCCGGCGGCGTGCGCCTTGGTGAGCGCGTCGGCAATCTGAATGCTGTAACGGATGGCTTCGCTGAAAGGCAAGGCACGCTTTTTCAGGATCGACGATAGCGTCGCGCCGCGCACGTACTCCATAACGATGAACTCGGTGTTGTCCTCCGAATTCACTTCATAAATTGTAATAATGTTGGGATGGTTCAGGGCAGAAGCGGCCATAGCCTCGCGCTGGAAGCGGCGACGTGCAGTATGAGTGAGCGGGCGATCGGTGGGAAGAACCTTGATGGCCACGTCGCGATCCAGCCGGGTATCATGAGCGAGATAGACCACGCCCATGCCACCGGCTCCAAGATCTGCGAGCACGTTGTAATGCGAGAGCCTTCGGCCAATCACGGCTGTGTGCCTCGATGATACGTCACCCGCGATTTTACACTCAAGCCAGAGTCACTGCGTGGTTATGCACAGCTCAGAAACCTTCATGGAAATAGCGAAAAGATCGACGTTTCTGGCAATCGTTCGCCAGTTGTGCCCACGATGCCGTGCTGCGGGAATTTTTCGCAGGTCCATATTCAAGGGATTTCCTCGCATGCACGAAAGATGCCCCAATTGCGGCTTGAAGTTTGAACGCGAACAGGGTTATTTTCTCGGAGCCATGTACATCAGCTACGGGCTGGCTTTGATCACTATTGTTGCGCTTTGCCTTTTGCTCTGGGGATTTACTTCGTGGTCAATGCAGAAAATAACTGTCTGGGGAATTTTGTTGTTCTTGCCGCTGGCTCCCAGCCTGGCGTTGTTGTCACGCGTACTTTGGATCTATCTGGATCGGGCGATTGATCCGGAATCATGAGAATAAATTCTGTCATCATGAGCGCAGCAGGCTCTCCACGAAGCGAAGAGTCTGCGAAGTCGAAGGACCCCACGGATGATTGTGTCACGATGAAGGGAAATGGCGTTCTAACTAGACCGCCGACAGCCTGAGCGTGAACATTCCCTGATACTTTTCTCTGAATTATCAATATCGGGATCCTTCGACTGCGGCGTCGTTCGCTTCGCGAACGGCACCTTCGCTCAGGACGACAAATTCAAGGTGAGCCGCAGGGACAATTCGAGGTGAAATCAGGATGGCGAACTTAAGGCCTGATTCACTTATGGCTCGTAGATCGAACTGCCCAATCCGGCTTTGCGCGCGGATTCCTGCATGTTTTCTAGCTGTTTCTTCTGCTGGTCCAGTTGCTGTTGCATTCGTTGCACTTCGTCTTGCTTCTTAAGCTGGCGTTCATTCCACTGAACGCAGTTCGCAACGCAATTTCCGGAAGCAAAGTGGATGGAGGAATTCAATTGATCAATTTGGCTCTGCAAAGATGCGACTGAGTTCTTTTGCGCCTCGATCATCGCCTTCCACCGTTCTCCTGCGTGGGTATCGTTTGACGCAGGCGATACAGGAGCGGTGTAATGCTGGTCATTGATAGAGGTAGTCGAGGCCGGTTCCGTGGCCGCAGGAAGATCTTCATTAGTCAGCACTTTGCGTGTCGCGTGCGCATCCTTAGCTTGCTTCGCGTCCTTGGCCTGCTTCTGGCGTTGCTCGCGAGCCACATCACCCAGCGATTGTGCGTAGCCGCTGGCGGCAATGAAAATGAATAAGATTGCTCCGATAACTGCAATGATTTTCTGCGCTTGACGCATTAGAGATTCCTCAGCTGGCAAGAGAAACCGGCCGATCCTAATGCTATCGCCCGGGCCTTCCCCTTACGACGTTACCGTCGTGTCGGGTCCTATGGCACAGCGCTCAGCTCTTTAGTACGCTCCCGCACTCAATTCCACCTGTCCAGTGATACTATCCTTCGAAATATGAAAACAACACACGTCTTCCCTGCCCTGGCTATTCTGGTTTCTATGTGCACGGTTATTTCAAACGCTCAGACTCAACCGGACCCATCACATCCGATCGTGCTGCATGCGGCGCGGCTGCTGGAGATTGAGAGCGGACACACCGTGACGCCCGGTGAAGTGCTCGTGCAGGGTGAGCGAATTGCCGAGGTCGGAACAAGGGTGGCCCACCCCGCAGGCGCAGAAGTCATCGATTTGGGCGACACCACCTTGCTGCCCGGGCTGATCGACGCTCACGTGCACCTCTTTCTGCATCCTGGCGCCGAAGACTTGCAGACGGTGGAAGAGTCGGTGCCGCAGCGAACCATCACTGCCGTTCTGGCCGCTCGTGCCGATCTCATGGCTGGGTTCACCGCTGAGCGCGACATGGGCACCGAGGGCGCGGGGTCGGCCGATACGGCGGTGCGCAACGCGATCGACCAAGGTCTGGTTCCGGGACCGCGTCTGCGCATCAGCGGAAACGCCATCGACATTCTCGGCGGACACGAGGATGCCAACCATTTCAACCCGGCGCAACACGTGTTGTCGAATGCAACCTACGCGAATAATTCATCCGAACTCGTGACCGCGATTCGTGAGGAACTCAAGGAGGGCGCGGATTTCATCAAAATTTATGAAACCGGGCCTGACTCAGTGCGCGATGGCCGCTTCTCCACGATTTATCAATACACCGAGACCGAACTTAAAACTGCCGTCGACGAAGCTGCTCGATCGGGCAAGCGGGTTGCGGTTCACGCCACGGGCGAACCGGGCACGCTCTACGCGGCGCAGGCCGGCGTGGCCTCGATCGATCACGCGAACCGGCTTGGCGACGAGACCATGCGGATTATGCGCGAAAAACAGATCTTCGCGGTTCCGACTTTCACCATATTCGAATACTTTTCCGAACATGCAGCCTCGCCCGAGCAGGGAGCGCGTGATCGCCAGATGCTCGACCTGCATGCGCTTGAATTTCGCAAGCAACTTGCGGCAGGTGTGCCCATGGCTGTGGGATCGGACGTTGGACCGTTTCCTCACGGCACGCAAGCGCGCGAGTTTGAACTGATGGTGAAATACGGAATGACCCCGCTGGCCGCGCTGCAAGCCGATCTTATAAATGGAGCTAGATTGCTGGGCTGGCAAGGACAGATTGGCGATCTGAAATCTGGTTACTTTGCCGATGTGATCGCCGTCCCGGGAGACCCGTCGCAGGACGTTAGCGTTCTGCGAAAAGTGAGTTTTGTGATGAAGGGCGGCTTGGTCTATCGCCCCTTCACAAATAGTCCTGGTTTAGCCGCCAAGTAGTCCGATGCGGGACGGCGTCAATATACGTTGCTCTCCCGCAGTTCGATAGGGATCCTACGGGAAATGGAATCACTTTTTACAGAGTCAGCCGGATCGTTCCGAAGCCTATGCCGCTCTACGATATGAGCTGTCGGGAAAGATCGACTACGCAAATTCGAGCGGAGGGTCTCATGATCTATTGGGCGTTGGTCTTCTTGGTAGTGGCAGTGGTTGCCGCAATTTTCGGCTTCACAGGCATCGCTGTGGCAGCGGCGGGTATCGCGAAGCTGCTGTTCTTCATTTTCCTGGTGTTGTTTGTGATTGCATTCGCGACACACCTGACGGGAAGAGGCGGTACAAGAGCTTAAATTTTTCAAGCCTGAACAGTGGACTAGGCCCGGTAAGAGTCACAACTCTTTACCGGGCTTGACTTTTGCTGAATCACGGTCGCCTACGGTGTTGACGAAATGGATAAGGAAACTCTTCCGCGTAAATACTGAATAAGCCCGATAAGCTCATCCGCGATACTGTTCTATGGTTACTTCAGCCCCAACGCGAGGGGGGACGGCAGGCGCTGAACTGTACCCTTCCATTATTGCCGGTGCCTGCCCTCCTCCCCAAAAATCTCCTTTATTTTTACGTTCATACAGAAGTTAGCTGGCCGGTCGTAGGTGTTCACACTTACGACTGGCAGGCTACCCAAAACTCACTTCTTGCAACTAATTTTCGACGCCGCACAAATTTGCAATTCTGTGCTGCGATCGTTAACGGGACCACAAAATAGGAGCGTTTTAATGGGAAACGAGTCTGAAAAGGATTTACAGCGCCAGCAAACCAATACCTCAGATCAGTCGAGGAAAAATCCGTCGCAACAAGGCGGGCAGAACCCATCGCACCAAGGCGGAGAACAGAGCGGACAGAATCCCGGCCAGCAGGATCCTTCGAAGAAGAATCCTTCGCAGGGCGGCTCATCCCGTCAAGGCGAGGATCAGGAAGATTTTAACCAGGAAAAGCGTCGCGCGTCCTAGTTTAGTTTCTTGCCAACCAATCCCCCAAGCGAACCTGCTGGGGGATTTTTTTTTGGGCCCAAATCCCCGTTGATACCGGGAATTTGGTTCCTTACAAAACCCCGGCAGAGGGTGCCCAATAGTTCTACAGTAAATACCCTAGAGCGAACGCGGTACCGTTCGTGTTAAGAAATGGCAAGGGCCGAAGTTCCGCGTTTTCTTGCTTACTAAAAACAGCAGCCTTTCAGCGAGATGGCATCGGCCGCGGGAATGATGACATCGGCATCGTTTAGCCGAATACTGCCATTTAGAGGAGTCGAAAGCCATCACAAGACCATTAGGGCGGCTTAGAAAATCGCACAAAACAGCACGACTCGCGTTCTTATAGAGATACCTATGAAGAAAAATGAACGAAATACTGCAACTGTGGACACGGCGGCAACGGCCAACGAGAAGAGTAATGGGCATTCCAAGATCAGCGCCGAAACCGGGTCGGCGGACTTTACGGCGATACTTGCCAGCCTGCAAACCATGCGTGACGGCGACTTTTCCGTACGGCTTCCGGGCTCATGGACAGGTCTGGCGGGCAAGATCGCAGACACGTTTAACGAGATTGTTGCCGCTAATCAGCAAATGGCGCAGGAGTTGAAGCGTGTCGGTCAGGTGGTCGGTAAAGAAGGCCGGACTCGGGAGCGGACGCGATTTCACGAGTCGCGCGGCGCTTGGGGCGAAATGGAAATGTCGGTCAACACGCTCGTAGAGGATCTGCTGAGGCCTACCACTGAAGTTACCCGTGCCATCGCAGCCGTCGCTCAGGGCAACCTTACCCAAACTGTGCGGCTGGACGTGGACGGACGGCCGCTCGAAGGCGAGTTCTTGCGATCAGCCAACATCGTCAACACCATGATTCAGCAACTTGGCGTGTTTACGGCCGAAGTTACGCGCGTGGCCCGCGAAGTCGGAACTGATGGCAAGTTGGGCGGCCAGGCGCAGGTACCCGGTGTGGCCGGTACCTGGAAAGATCTCACGGACTCGGTCAACTCAATGGCCAGCAACTTGACAGGCCAGGTGCGCAACATTGCTGAAGTCGCGACTGCCGTGGCCAGTGGTGACTTGTCGCGCAAAATTACGGTGGACGTGCGCGGCGAAATTCTGCAGCTCAAAGAAGCCATCAACACCATGGTGGATCAGCTTCGCTCATTCGCGTCGGAAGTAACGCGCGTGGCTCGCGAAGTGGGCACGGATGGAAAGCTCGGCGGTCAAGCCGTCGTGCCCGGTGTAGCAGGTACTTGGAAAGATCTTACCGACTCCGTAAACGCCATGGCCGGAAACCTCACGGCGCAGGTCCGCAACATTGCTGAAGTAACTACCGCCGTGGCTCGCGGCGATTTGTCACGAAAAATCACAGTAGACGTGAAGGGAGAAATTCTCGAACTCAAAGACACCATCAACACCATGGTGGATCAGCTCAACGCGTTCGCTGGTGAAGTAACCCGCGTGGCCCGCGAAGTCGGTACGGAAGGCAAACTCGGCGGCCAGGCGCAAGTGCCGGGCGTCGGCGGTACGTGGAAAGATCTCACTGACAACGTCAATTTCATGGCGAGTAACTTGACTGGTCAAGTGCGTAACATCGCCGAAGTAGCGACGGCTATTGCCAGCGGCGACCTTTCCCGCAAAATCACTGTGGACGTACGCGGTGAGATTTTGCAGCTTAAAGAAACACTCAACACAATGGTGGATCAGCTTAACCGCTTCGCTGGTGAAGTTACCCGTGTGGCCCGCGAAGTGGGTACTGAAGGCCGGTTGGGCGGACAGGCGAACGTGCCGGGCGTCGCCGGTACGTGGAAAGATTTAACTGACTCGGTGAACTCCATGGCCGGAAACCTTACCGGTCAGGTGCGAAACATTGCCGAAGTGACTACCGCCGTGGCTCGCGGCGACTTGTCGCGCAAGATCACGGTGGACGTGAAGGGCGAAATTCTCGAACTGAAGAACACGATTAACACGATGGTGGATCAACTTAACGCGTTCGCCGGCGAAGTTACGCGCGTGGCCCGCGAAGTAGGAACCGAAGGTAAGCTCGGCGGACAGGCGCAGGTGCCAGGCGTCGCCGGTACGTGGAAGGATCTCACTGACAACGTAAACTTCATGGCCAGCAACCTCACCGGTCAGGTGCGAAACATCGCCGAAGTAGCAACGGCTGTGGCCCGCGGCGACTTGTCACGCAAAATCACGGTAGATGTGAAAGGTGAAATTCTCGAACTCAAAGACACCATTAACACCATGGTGGACCAGTTGCGGTCATTCGCTTCCGAAGTAACCCGCGTGGCCCGCGAAGTCGGTACGGACGGCCGCTTGGGAGGTCAGGCGCAGGTGCCTGGCGTGGCGGGAACGTGGAAAGATCTCACGGATTCCGTCAACTCCATGGCTAGCAACTTGACCGGACAGGTGCGAAACATCGCCGAAGTGGCAACGGCAATTGCGAGCGGTAACCTGTCAAAGAAAATCACCGTGAACGTCAGCGGCGAAATTCTTCTGCTCAAGGAAACCATCAACACCATGGTGGATCAGCTCAACGCGTTCGCCGGTGAAGTCACGCGTGTGGCTCGTGAAGTCGGAACCGAAGGACGGTTGGGCGGTCAGGCTAACGTGCCGGGCGTCGCGGGTACGTGGAAAGATCTCACCGACTCGGTGAACTCCATGGCCGGAAACCTTACCGGTCAGGTCCGTAACATCGCTGAAGTGACGACGGCCGTGGCTCGCGGCGACTTGTCGCGCAAAATTACGGTGGACGTAAAAGGTGAAATTCTCGAACTCAAAAACACCATTAACACGATGGTGGACCAACTCAACGCGTTCGCCGGCGAAGTAACTCGTGTGGCTCGCGAAGTCGGAACCGACGGCAAACTCGGCGGTCAGGCGCAGGTGCCGGGAGTGGCAGGTACGTGGAAAGATCTAACCGACAACGTAAACTTCATGGCCAGCAACCTCACGGGCCAGGTGCGAAATATTGCTGAAGTCGCTACGGCAATCGCTACTGGTGACCTTTCCAAGAAGATCACCGTCGATGTGCGCGGCGAGATTCTGCAGCTTAAAGAAACGCTCAACACCATGGTTGAGCAACTGCGATCCTTCGCCGCCGAAGTTACCCGCGTAGCCCGCGAAGTGGGTTCCGAAGGCCGGTTGGGTGGACAAGCCAACGTGCCCGGCGTCGCCGGTACGTGGAAAGATCTCACCGACTCAGTAAACGCAATGGCCGGAAACCTCACCGCGCAGGTGCGAAACATCGCCGAAGTAACCACCGCTGTGGCTCGCGGCGACTTGTCACGCAAGATCACGGTGGACGTGAAGGGCGAAATTCTCGAACTGAAAAACACCATCAACACCATGGTGGACCAGCTCAACGCGTTCGCCGCGGAAGTGACGCGCGTGGCCCGCGAAGTGGGTACCGAAGGCAAGCTCGGAGGTCAGGCACAGGTGCCCGGCGTGGCTGGCACGTGGAAGGATCTCACTGACAACGTGAACGTGATGGCCGCCAACCTCACCGAGCAGGTGCGCGGTATCGTGAAAGTGGTGACCGCCGTAGCCGACGGCGAACTCACGCAGAAGCTGACTGTAAATGCCAAGGGTGAAGTCGCAGCCCTCGCAGAAACGATCAACAACATGACCGACACGCTGGCTACCTTCGCCGACCAGGTTACGACCGTGGCGCGCGAAGTCGGCGTAGAAGGCCGTCTGGGCGGTCAGGCCAACGTGCCCGGTGCAGCCGGTACGTGGAAAGATCTCACCGGCAACGTAAACCTGCTGGCCGACAACCTCACCAATCAGGTGCGCGCGATCGCAGAAGTCGCGACCGCCGTGACCAAAGGCGACCTGACCCGTTCGATTCAGGTGGAAGCCAGCGGCGAAGTCGCCGAATTGAAAGACAACATCAATACGATGATCGACAACCTCCGGCTCACCACCGACCGCAACACCGAGCAGGACTGGCTCAAGACCAACCTCGCTCGCTTCACCAGCATGTTGCAAGGGCAGCGCGATCTGACCACCGTCGGACAGAAACTGCTGTCAGAGTTGGCCCCGCTGGTGAGTGCGCATCAAGGTGTGATCTACCAGATGGAAACCGAAGAATCAGCCGGAATGGTGCTTCTCTCTGCCTTCGCTTCCGATGGAGAGGATGGACATCTGCGACGGGTAAGGCTGGGCGAAGGTCTGATCGGACAATGCGCGGCGGAGAAGAAACGCATGTTGATCACCGACCTGCCAGAAAACACAGTCACCATTCGATCCGGTCTGATCGAAGCCGTTCCTCGAAACGTCATTGTTCTTCCAGTGCTCTTCGAGGATCACGTAAAGGCCGTCATTGAGCTCGCTTCGCTGAGCTCGTTCACTGCCTCGCATCTGGCTTTTCTTGAACAGTTGACCGCCAGTATCGGCATCGTGCTCAACAGCATCGAGGCCACGATGCAGACCGAAGGCCTGTTGAAGCAGTCGCAGCAGCTAGCTACCGAACTGCAAACGCAGCAAAGAGAGTTGCAGCAGACCAACGAGCAGCTTGCGCAAAAAGCGCAACAGCTAGCCGAACAGAACGTGGAAGTAGAACGCAAGAATCAGGAAATCGAACAGGCTCGCGGAGCGTTGGAAGAGAAAGCCAAGGAGTTGGCGCTGACCTCCAAGTACAAGTCCGAGTTCCTGGCCAACATGTCGCACGAGTTGCGCACACCGCTGAACAGCATTCTGGTTCTTGGCCAGCAACTCACCGACAATCCCGATGGCAACTTGACGCCCAAGCAAGTTGAGTTCGCGCGCACTATTCATGGCGCGGGAACCGATCTGCTCAACCTCATCAGCGACATTCTCGATCTTTCGAAGATCGAGTCGGGAACGGTTTCGGTCGAAGCCGAGGAGGTGTTCTTTGCCAGCCTGCTGGACATGGTCGGTCGACCGTTCCGGCACGAGGCCGAGAACCGCCGGCTTGCATTCGAGGTGCATTCCGATCCCCACCTCACTCGCAGCCTGGTCACCGACTCGAAGCGCCTGCAGCAGGTGCTGAAAAACCTGTTGTCCAATGCATTCAAGTTCACAGAGCAAGGCGGCGTGCAGCTGGACGTATCGCTTGCCACGCGGGGATGGAGCGAAGACCATTCCATTCTGAACAGTGCCGCCTCGGTTGTGGCATTCGAAGTGTCCGACACCGGCATCGGCATTCCGTCGGAGAAGCAACGCATCATCTTCGAGGCCTTCCAACAGGCAGACGCCGGCACCAGCCGCAAGTACGGAGGAACCGGATTGGGGCTGGCAATCAGTCGCGAGCTCGCCAGCTTGCTAGGCGGCGAGATTCAACTGCGGAGCGCACCGGGCAAAGGCAGCACCTTTACCTTGTACCTGCCGCAAACTTACGTGGGACCGTCTTCCGCGAGTGCGGCGATGGTGGACCGAAAGACTCGTTCCACGACTCCGCCGCTTCAGTTATCGGCCGTGCGGACAACTGAAGTTGCGATCGAGCATGTTCCCGACGATCGCGACAATCTGCAGCCGGACGATGCCGTATTGCTGATCGTGGAGGACGATCCGCATTACGCCCGTGTTCTCTGCGACCTCTCTCACGACAGTGGATTCAAGGTGCTGGTCGCGATGAAAGGCGCGGAAGCCTTGGCGTTGGCGCGGGAATTCCATCCAACCGCCGTATCTCTGGATGTCTTCTTGCCTGACATGCTGGGTTGGACCGTACTCAACCATCTGAAACAGGACCCGGCCACGCGCCATATTCCGGTGCAGATGTTGACGCTCGACGAAGATCGTCATCACGGCCTGGCTCGTGGGGCTTTTGCCTTTGTAACCAAGCCGACTACTCCTGAGGGACTGGGAGCGGCGTTGACCCGCATTAAGGAATACACCACGCCGCGCCGGAAGCGGTTGTTGGTGGTCGAAGATAATCCGGCGGAGCAGCTCAGTATTCGCGAACTGCTGGGTTATGACGATATCGATGTATCGGTCGCTGCTAGTGGCAAAGATGCGCTCACCATGCTCGAAGATCAGCCCTACGACTGCGTCGTGCTTGATCTGCGGCTTCCCGATATGTCAGGCTTCGACGTGTTGGAGCGGCTGCGCGATACTCCTGCGGTGAGTGACGTGCCGGTGGTGGTGTTTACTGGAAAAGAGCTGTCACCGGAAGAAGATGCCCGTTTGCACACGCTGGCACGCAGCGTGGTCGTGAAAGGGGTCGAGTCTCCGGAACGTCTGCTGGATGAGACGGCGCTGTTCCTGCACCGCGTCGTCGCAGATCTTCCTGCCGAGAAACAAAAAATGCTGGACCGGTTGCATCGTTCCGATGATGCCCTGGTGGGCAAGAAAGTGCTGGTAGTGGATGACGACGTGCGAAACATCTTCGCCCTCTCCAGCGTGCTGGAACGGCGCGGAATGACGGTTCTAACCGCAGGGACGGGGCGTGAAGCAATCGCGACTCTCGAATCCACTCCTGACCTGGCGATCGTCCTCATGGACATCATGATGCCCGAGATGGATGGATATGAGACTATGCAGGTGATTCGGCAGAACAGCGCGTTCCGCCGCTTGCCTATTATCGCGCTGACTGCGAAAGCTATGAAAGGCGATCGCGAGAAGTGTCTTGAAGCGGGTGCATCCGAATATCTGGCAAAACCCGTCAACACTGAGCAACTGCTATCTGCGCTGCGTATGTGGCTGCACAGATAATTTGCTCAAAGGGAGACGGAACGCCAGTGGAGGCCTAAAAGAAAAATGACGGCGAATGAAAAAGTCAACATTCTCATGGTGGATGACCAGCCCGCCAAGCTGCTCAGCTATGAGGTAATACTGGGGGAACTTGGTGAGAATTTGCTGAAGGCTACTTCGGGCAAGGAGGCGCTCGAACTGCTGCTAAAACACGACATCGCCGTCGTCTTGATGGATGTGAGTATGCCGGATCTCGATGGGTTCGAATTAGCGGCTTTGATCCGGCAGCACCCGCGTTTCCAGAGAACGGCAATCATCTTTATTTCCGCGGTATATCTCAGTGATTTGGATAGGCTGAAAGGCTATGAGCGCGGAGCCGTGGATTACATTTCCGTTCCCATCATACCGGAACTCTTAAGAGCGAAAGTCAGCATATTTTCCGAACTGCATCGCAAAGCGAAACAGTTGGAAGCTCTGAACCGGGAACTGGAGGAGCGCGTCGCAGAGCGAACCGAGGAGTTGGAAAGAAGAGCTGCGACATTACAAGAACTCAACAGTGAGCTGGGGCGAAAGAATCAGGAACTCGACGCTATTGTGCGAACCGCTCCCGATATCATTTTCAGCCGACAGACTGATGGTTCCCGGGACTATATCAGCGACCGATTCTATGAGTATACAGGGGCCGAACTTGGCTCTGCGAAGGGATTTGGCTGGTTGGATTTTGTGTACCCGGAAGACCGTGACCGGACGATGTCTCTTTGGACACGCTGCGTAAACTCGGGTGAAAACTACGAGGCTGAATACCGCATGCGCGGGCGCGATGGACAATACCGTTGGTTCAGAGCGCGGGCTGTTCCCATCCGTGATTTGGAAGGTCAAATCGTTAAATGGTATGGAACCTGCTCTGACATTCACGACAGCAAAATACTGGAACAGTCGATTCGCGATAGCGCCGCCGAATTGGAAAGGCTGGTTGACGATAGGACGGCGGCTCTGCGGCGGCTATCCGGTCGCCTGCTTACCATGCAGGATGATGAGCGGCGTCGCATCGCGAGAGAGCTACACGATGGCTTAGGGCAAGATCTCGCTGCCGCGAAGATGATGATGGACGGCATTCTCGAGAACAATTCTGTTCAAGCCAACCGCCGCATAGCCAGGGATGCCAGCGAAACAATTGACCGTGCCATTCAGCAAGTAAGAAGCCTGTCTCACCTCTTGCACCCGCCGTTGTTGGATGAAGTGGGCTTGCTCTCCGCCCTGCGCTGGTATCTTGATGGATTGACCAAGCGCAGCGGCATTGTGACTTCGCTGGATGTCCAACCGCCCACCTTTCCGCGCTTGGGCGCAGAGTTGGAAACTGCGATCTTCCGCATCATTCAGGAAGCCCTCACCAATGTGTATCGACATTCCGGAGCCCAAAAAGCCTGGGTCACGTTGGCAAACCGCGATAATCAAGTTTCAGTGATGATACGGGACGACGGTAAAGGTATTGAAAACCCCGTCGCTGAATTACGTCCCGGCAGCATTGGCATCGGCATCGGTGGAATGAGTCAGAGGGTAAAGGAATTCGGCGGAGAGTTGCGCCTTACAAACACAACTCCAGGAACACTCGTGGAAATAGCGGTTCCATTCCTCAGTCCTGCATCTCAGGCTGCGCCCGCACTGATATGAATGATTTGTCATTCGAAGCGCAGCGAGGAATCTGGGTACTTACCGTTGAAACCGGGATTCCTCGCTACGCTCTGAATGCGATACTTGTGCTCATGACTAGCCGCGGGTTCCCGTACCGGCCTCATCGGAAAACTGCTGGCGAACTCTGTCGCCCATTTCATGCACTTTGCCAGCAATGACGTTTCGGGTTTCTTCGCCGCTAGCCGGCGCCAGAACCAACCCAATGCCAACACCTACGGCCACTCCTGCGACGAAGCGGAGAACGTTGCCGGCCATGGATTGATCTTCACCGCGAATAGCTTTGGTAGCTCGGTCTAGACGTTCAGTCGCGGTTTCGTATTTATCCTGCGCGACATCGCGCAAATCTGAAAAGCGATCGGCAGCACGCTTGCGGACATCCTTGGTCGCGCCATCTGACTGCTCGAGTAAATAGAGACCGGTGCCAAGTAGTACTTTAAGCCACTTATTCATAGAGGTTCCTTTCGATTTGACGCGTTTCACCATACGCAACCATAACATTGAATTTTGCGAAGTTAATATCGAGTCGATGCTGTAGGACTGGCCGCTTCATCTCCTATGAATTTGATCGATGGTGGATGACATGGTTTTCGCGCGGGTGGTGAAGCTAAACCAGCAAGCAACCCGGCACAGTTATTACACACCAAACAAAGTGACAGGGTGTTTCGAGGTTCGAAGAATTGCGAGGATCTGTGCCGGAAACCAAGCGTTCGTGGGTATCTTTACTCGGATTTTTTGCCGTCATAACGTTGGGTTCATCCTTGGTTTTTGCTGCAGTCTTTGCTGGAGTAACCGCAGTGGTTGGTGGTGGCGGGTCTGCCCAAGCCTCTGATGATCAACAAGTGGATCCTATTGTGCCGGTGCAAACTTTCTCCGGAATTATCACCGACCTGCGCTGCGGCGCGAAACATACTGATATAGAAAAAAGTGCAGCAGAGTGTACTCGAGTGTGCGTACGCGACGGGTCGAAATACTTATTGGTAAACGGTGATAAGAATTACGAAATCACGGGCGATCCAGTGCAAATCAGTCAGCTCGCCGGTCAGCGCGTGAAGCTTACTGGCGCTTTGGCGGCGGGCAGGATCAAAATCACGTCCGCTACTGCATTACCGTCGACTGTCACACCAAACTAGAAGAAACATCGGCGGCGATATATACAAGTTACCCTCGTGGGTTCTACGGACTTACCTGTATTGAGCGTAGGGTCTGGCCATGACACTCTTCATTGGGGGTCCAGGTGGCCACGACAGAAAAAGAATGGACTTGGTGGAGTTCGATTCCCGCCTTCCTCGGAGGCAATGGAATGCCTGTTCGAATCTTGATCGCAGACGACGATGGATCCATACGGAATTTGCTGCGTCGGATATTGGAGGAACGTCCTGGGTGGGAGGTTTGCGGCGAAGCGGCCAATGGGAACGATGCCGTCGCCAAAATTAAACAACTCTCTCCTGATCTGGCCATAATTGATTTGGCGATGCCTGATAAGAACGGTATTGAGGCTGCGAGGCAGGTATTCGCCAGTTCGCCAATGACTGCCATGCTCCTCTTGACGGTTCAGGAGGTATCTACTGAACTGGCCCGAGCCGCTCGCGAAGCGGGGTTTCGGGGAGCTGTGACCAAGGGTAGCGGCCGCGAAGTAGTGGTTGCAGTTGAGACGCTGCTAAATCAGGGTACAGTCTTCAAAATCGAAGGGTCCGCCGAACGTGCCTGATCGCGGGAAATACCGTGAACACCTGATTGTCAGGCCCTGTTCGCGACTTTAACCTCTTAAAAGCAAGACTTTCAGAGCCGGGTGTCGGAGCGCGCGACGCGGGCTTTTTGGGCGGTCACGGGTTAGTGTCGGTGATCCGACGTTTGGACCCCTAGACCGCCTTTCGTTTTATGCGGTTGGGGTAAAGGCTAATCCGGCTTATCAGCTATTATGTTTGTAACGGGGCGAACAAGGTTGGTTAAAGTAAATTTAGTACCCTGCCCTTGAACTTCGCAGAACCATCTTAGGAAGCAGATATGCCAGAGCAGCACAGCTTTGCGAGTGCCTGGCGAGAGCGGCTTACGGCCCTTCGCAATATCCCCCCTGTTCTCAAAATAGTGTGGGAATCCGGACCCGGAGTGGTTGCGGGTGGGCTGGTTTTCCGGCTGTTCGCTTCCCTGCTCCCCATGGCGCTGCTGTATGTCACAAAGCTGATCATCGACAGCATTGTGAATGCCTCACGGACACACCAGCCTGTACAGCCTAAGTTCTGGTGGTTAGTTGCAACTGAATTCGGTTTAGCAGTTCTGGGCACGGTGCTTACCCGAATCATCGATTATCTCGATGCCCTTCTCGCCGATAAGTACACGCGCTACGTCAGCATCCGGGTGATGAAGCATGCGGCTGAACTGGATTTACTGGCGTACGAAGATCCTGTTTTCTATGACCGCCTGGACCGCGCCCGCGTGCAGGCAACCGATCGCCTGGGAATGATCCAGTCGATTGGCAGGCTGGTTCAGCAGATCGCGACCGTAGTTTCATTGTCCATTTCGATCATGCTTTTCTCTCCGTGGCTTATGCTTCTCCTCGTAGCCGGAGTGGTGCCTGCATTTTTGGGCGAGAGCCACTTCGCGTTCCTCGGATATGCCAAGAATTTCCGCCAGACGCCAATTCGTCGTCAGCTGGATTATCTGCGGATATTGGGGGGCAGCAGAGAAGCTGCGAAAGAACTCAAATTATTTAACTTGAATGGCTTTCTCACCGAACGTTTCACCCGCCTGTCGGACGAAATCTACACAGAGAATGTCGCACTGTCGCGGCGCCGGCTCATTGCCGGGTCGTTTCTATCGCTCATCGGAACGGCTGGTTATTACTCGGCGTATGTATTCGTGATTTGGCGGACGCTGATGGGCGCGCTCTCGATCGGTACGCTGACTTTCCTGTCGGGCGCAATATTGCAGGCCAGCACTAACATCCAACAAATCTTTTCGACTCTTTCCGGCATCGCCGACCAAGCGCTGTTCCTGACCGATCTGCTGGCATTTTTCGATATGCAGCCAACGATCCGCTCCAAGCCGAACGCGTTGATGACGCCGAGGCCAATCGTGAGAGGATTCGAGTTCCGCAACGTCTCATTTCGCTATCCCGGCAGTCCCCGCCTGATTCTCGATCGAATGAATTTTTTCCTGCGGCCTGGCGAGCGCGTGGCGTTAATTGGCGAAAACGGTCAGGGCAAGACCACGGTCGTGAAGCTGATCACTCGGCTCTACGATCCCACCGAAGGACAAATTCTGCTCGATGGCGTGGACCTGCGCGAGTACAGCCTGGAAGACTTGTATCGCGAGATTGGAGTAATCTTCCAGGATTTTATGCGCTATGAGTTAAAGGCTCGTGAGAACATCGCCGTGGGCCGGGTCGAGGAAATCAACAATCTCGAACTGCTGCGCATGGCGGCCCGCAAGAGCATGGCGGATGCTGTTATTGGACGCCTTCCAAAGGGATACGATCAAATGTTAGGCGGTCGTTTCGATGGCGGGCTAGACCTTTCTGGCGGCGAATGGCAAAAGGTCGCACTGGCTCGCGCGTATCTGCGCGATGCGCAATTGCTTATTTTGGACGAGCCCACCGCAGCCCTGGACGCCAAAAGCGAGTTTGAAGTCTTTCGCCGCTTTGCAGAGCTAACCACGGGGAAGATGGCGCTTTTTATTTCACATCGATTCTCGACCGTGCGTATGGCAGATCGCATCGTAGTATTGGACAAAGGCAGGATTGCGGAAGAGGGTAGTCACGATCAACTGGCCAGAATGGGCGGCCGGTACGCGGAAATGTTCGAAATGCAGGCAGCCAGCTACCGCTAGGAATTTCAACGAGATGCTGCATAATCTTCATCTGGAAATGGTAACTACAAAAACGGAATGTCCCATCGAGCCGTCAGGAGAAATAGGCCCGCGCGATATTGCTTTGCGCTCAAGTGCGGCGGAGTTGGCACGCAATCTCTCGTGGCTACCCGGTGAAGACCGTTCGCCAGTCTTTGTGGAGCGATGCCACAAGCTTTCGAAAGCCTTTAAACCTCTGCTGAAGAAGATCGAGGGGCGCTCCGTGGGCACCTCTTTGTCTGACGATGGCCGTTGGTTGCAGGACAATGTCCACCTGTTGACCTCCGAACTCCAAAGTGTTTGCGAGGCATTCAAGACACGGCAAAAAATGCCGCTGGTCCGGACTGAAAGCGATGCCATTATTCCGCGCGTAATTGTTTTGGCGGAAGCATTTTTTGCCAAAACCACTTTTCAATTCAGTGATAAGGCGTTCGCTTCCTACGTCGAGGCCTTTCAACAACAGACGGTGCTCAAAACAAAAGAGCTCTGGATGCTGATTCCTGCTCTCAAGCTGGTTTTGTTGGAAAGGATTGTGGAGCGCGGCTCTCAGGCGATCGCGAATCCGAAACAGTCATATGATGTCGGTGTTTCTGTCAGCAGCTTACGGGAAGCTAGCCAAGCCTCCTGGAAAGACTTACTGGAACCGCTGATTCTGCATGATCACATTTTGCGGAAAGACCCGGCAGGCGCCTACGCAAGAATGGATCTGGAAAGCCGCGATTTATATCGAAACAAGATCGTAGAAATCGCTGAATATTCCGACTTCAGCGAGATGGAAGTTGCTTCCGAAGCGCTCGCTCTGGCGCGCCAGGCCCAGCTACGAAAAGAATCCGATCCACGGGCGGCTTTGCGGTCTTCGCACATCGGGTACTATTTGCTCGCGGAAGGCGCTACATTACTGCATCAGCGCGTGGGCTACACGCCGCCTTTTCGTGAGCGGATATCTTCGTTCTTGCGCCGGTATCCCGATGAGTTTTACCTCAACAGCATACTGCTAATCACGTTGGCGATGATGTCAGTGGTGGTTTTGCTGCTGATGGATCCGCAGGTTTCGCCCGGGCTCACGCTTTTCGCCATGTTGGCATTGTTTCTGCCCGCTTCGCAGGCTGCCGTACAGATCACAAACTATTTGGTTACCTCGCTGCTGCGCCCGCAGATATTGCCGAAGCTCGATCTGTCGGATGGGATTCCTGTCGACTGCATGACGCTGGTCGCTATTCCCAGTTTATTGCTTGATGAAGCACAAGTACGCAGGCTGGTCGATGACGTTGAAGTGCGCTTTCTCGGCAACCATGATCGCAATCTGCATTTTGCTCTTTTGACCGACCTTCCAGATTCGCGTTCCGAGCCGCGGGAAGGCGATCCATTGGTGAATCTCTGCGCGGAATTAATCGAAGGATTAAACGAGAAGTATGCCGGACATGGCATGGGATCGTTCCTTATGCTGCATCGGCACCGAGTTTATAATCCGCGAGAAAAAGTTTGGATGGGATGGGAGCGTAAGCGCGGCAAGCTGATGGACCTGAATCGGCTGCTTCGCCATCAATATGACAGCTTCCCCGTCAAAATCGGGAATCTTTCGATCCTGCCCCAAATTCGTTTTGTAATCACTCTCGACTCCGATACGGATCTGCCCCGCGGCTCGGCTCAACGCATGATTGGAGCAATCGCGCATCCGCTGAACCAGGCAATCGTCGACCCGGAAAAAAATATTGTGGTTGCTGGTTATGGCATCCTCCAGCCGCGTGTTGGAGTCAGCGTTCAAAGTTCGGGCCGCTCACGGCTGGCAAGTATTTATTCAGGAGAGACCGGGTTCGATATCTACACGCGCGCGGTCTCGGATGTCTATCAGGATTTGTATGGTGAAGGCATCTTCGCGGGAAAAGGAATATATGAAGTCGATACCGTGCGGCAGGTGCTCGACCGCCGCTTTCCGCGCAATGCTCTTCTCAGCCATGATCTCATCGAAGGAGCTTATGCGCGTGCGGGCTTGGCCAGCGACATTGAAGTGATCGAAGATTATCCTTCGCACTACAGCGCCTATAATCGCCGCAAACACCGCTGGCTGCGCGGCGACTGGCAGATCGCTGGATGGCTGTTGCCGCGCGTCCCGGATGAATCCGGTCAAAGCGTGGTCAATCCGATTTCGATCGGCGCGCAGTGGAAAATTCTCGACAACTTGCGGAGAAGTCTGGTTGAGCCCGCTATCTTCGTGTTGTTTGTGCTGGGATGGACGGTGTTACCAGGATCGCCGGTGTTGTGGACTGTGGCGACGGTCGCCATTCTGTTTGCACCCAGTTGGTTCGAATTTCTATTTGAGTTGATCGGCGCAGCAGTTTTGCGCAAGCCACCAATTGCTAAATACGCATTAGATGCACTTGCTGCGGCAAACATTAACGTTTTCCTGATGCTGACGTTTCTCGCGCACCAGATGTTGATTTCACTGGATGCGGTAGTGCGCACGCTGGTCCGGCGCATGGTTACACAGCAGCGTCTTTTGCAGTGGGAAACCGCCGCGCAGGCTGAAATCGGCGGTCACAAACGCACTTGGCTCGACGCCTATTTGGATTGGACGCCTGCCCTCGCCCTCGGATTAGGGCTTCTGGTGTTGCTTGTCCGGCCTTCCGCTCTGCCGGCTGCATTACCCATTCTGCTGTTGTGGGCTAGCAGCAAACTGTTATCGCAATGGCTGAATCGGCCGCCCCGTCCGGTGCGCAGCGCAGTACCTGCGAAAGATGAACGACTGCTTCGCCGCGCCGCGCTCCACACTTGGCGATATTTTGCGGAGTTCAACACCGAAGAACACAATTGGCTGATACCGGATAATGTGCAGGAAGAACCGCTTGTCGTTGCGCCGCGCATTTCCCCTACCAACCTTGGATTTCTGTTGAATGCGCGACAGGTGGCGTGCGAATTCGGATACCTTACGATTCCAGAATTTGCGCAGCAGACTCTCCGCACGCTGGCTACGGTATCCAAGCTGCAACGGTATCGCGGTCACTTGCTCAACTGGTATGACACGCGTTCACTAATGCCACTGGAGCCGCAAATCGTCTCTGCCGTCGATAGTGGAAACTTAGTGGCTTCGCTGTGGACGCTTCAGCAAGGGTGTTTGGATCTGCTCGAGCGCCCTCTTTTGCAAACCAGCGCATTGGAGGGATTCCTGGACCATCTTCGCGTGCTGGTCGACGTACGTGCGCTGCCGCGAAAACGATTTTCAACTTTCCAGAAAGAGATCAAGCGCAAGAAGTGGCTGCCGTACTTGCTGAGCGGCGCCGATACGATTGTCGATCAAGTACATCTGCAATCCCCTAAATCGAAGCATTCGAAAGATGCTCAATGGTTTTCTGCAGAGCTCCGTTCGCGGCTTGAGAACATCAGCCAGACGGTGAGCTCTTATGCTCCATGGTTGCTTCCGGAGTTTGCTTCGTTGTGGGATGATCCTGCGATTAATTCCGATTCGGCCCGGGATCTTCCCGCGCTCGAACGAATGCCTGAATTTATTGATGCACTTTCTTTGCGCCTGCGGACTGCTATCCGCTCGAATGACCGGCACGAACTCTCCTATCAACGCCTTGAAGCGCTGCTTCCAGCAGCTCGTGCGAATGCCGTGGGCCTGATTCAGGACCTGCAGAAGATTGCCAAGAACGCAGGCAAGTTTGCAGATGAAATGGATTTTCGCTTTCTTTTGAACCAGCGCAAGCTGTTGTCTATTGGTTTCGATGTTAAATCTCAGCAGGTGCACTCGGCCTGTTACGATTTGCTGGCCACGGAATCGCGCATTAGCGCCTTTGTAGCCATCGCCAAAGACGATATCCGACAAGAAACCTGGTTTTTGCTGGGCCGCCCGCACGCTTTGGAGCATGGGCATCCTGTCCTGCTCTCCTGGACCGGGACTATGTTTGAATACTTGATGCCGCTAATTTGGACCCGGACCTATCCGAATACGCTTCTGGAACGCTCGTCGCGAGCGGCTGTGCGCACTCAGCAGGCGTATGTAGAGAACCGGGGAATCCCCTGGGGCATTTCGGAATCGGCTTATTTCAGAACCGATGAAGCGGGTAACTATCAATATTATGCCTTCGGTGTGCCGCAGCTCGCGCTGAGCAAGGGCGAATTGAATGCGCTGGTTATCTCGCCTTATTCGTCCGCCCTTGCGCTGCATGTCTGTGCTTCCGAGGCGCTGAAGAACATGCACCGTATGAGCCGCGATGGATGGCTGGGTTCGTATGGGTTCTTTGAGGCGGCTGATTTCACTCCCGCACGTCGTCGCTCGCGGCTTCATCGCTACCAACTGGTACGCTGCTGGATGGCTCATCATCAGGGCATGAGCTTGCTGTCGATCGCCAATTTCCTCGACGATGGGGTTATACAACGTTGGTTCCATAGTGATCCGCGCGTGCAAGCAACCGAACTTTTGCTGCACGAGAAACCGGTTGCGCACGGCCGCCCGGCACGCACAAACTATGGGGCTAGCGCCGCATAGAGCCAGCGCCACCTGATGCGGAAGATCGATACATTCCGAACATTTCTAATTTTCTTCGCGCTGTCGTTTCTGCCGGTTCCGGCTGCGAATGCGCAGAGCAATCCGCAGCCGGTTGCGATCATCGTTGACGCAAACGCTCCTTCACGTCCCTTCCCGCATTTTTGGGAACAGATGTTCGGCTCGGGAAGGGCTGTGCTTTCGCTCCGCGACAGCTACCGCCAGGACTTGCGGGACGTCAAGCGGGTCACCGACTTCGAGTATGTCCGCTTCCACGCAATTCTCAACGATGAGGTTGGTGTGTACGATGAGGATGGCCAGGGGCATGCTGTATACAACTTTTCCTACGTCGATCAGATCTACGACGGCCTGCTGGCGAACGGTGTAAAGCCTTTTATCGAGCTCAGCTTTATGCCACAGAAGTTAGCGGCTCACAACCTCCTGCACGTTTTCTGGTACAGGCCGAACGTCTCTCCACCTAAGGATTGGGGCAAGTGGGATGGCCTTGTGGCTGCTTTCACCAAACATCTGGTCGAACGCTACGGCATTGACGAAGTTGCGAACTGGTACTTTGAGGTCTGGAACGAACCTAATCTCGATTTCTGGGGCGGAGAGCCAAAGCAGGCCAGCTACTGGGAGCTTTATGATCACACAGCGCAGGCAATCAAGAGCGTAAGTCAGAGGCTGCGAGTCGGAGGCCCAGCTACCGCACAAGCCGCTTGGGTCGACGCTTTTATTAAGCATTGCGCGGAAAACAAAATCCCTATGGATTTTGCGTCAACCCACGTCTACGCAAACGATTCAGCCCAGGACGTATTCGCAACCCAGGAAAATATTCCACGCGACAAAATGGTTTGCCGGGCAGTAAGCAAGGTTCACAACCAGATTGCGGCGTCGAGCGCGCCCAGCCTGCCTTTGATCTGGAGCGAATTCAACGCCAGTTATAAGAATGAACCCGAAGTGACCGATTCGACCTACATGGGACCTTGGATGGCCGATACCATCCGCCAGTGTGACGGCCTGGTCAGCATGATGAGCTATTGGACCTTCTCCGACGTGTTTGAAGAGCAGGGCGTGATCAAAACGCCCTTTTACGGTGGATATGGATTGATTGCCGAAGACGACATTCCGAAGCCGGCATACAATGCGTTCGCACTCCTGCATAAACTGGGAGGCCAGCGCATGGCGCTCGATTCCGACTCCGCCCTGCTTACCCGCAGGGACGATGGAACGACGGTTCTTGCGGTGTGGAACTATGCTCCGCCGGGCAAGGAAACGGGAGCTTCAAGAACCATCACTTTACGTTTCCAAAATGTGCAAGGACGACATGCTTTAATATCGCGCGTCGATCACGAACACGGAGATTTCCGACCCGCTTATGAAAAGATGGGTTCGCCGCGTTATCCCACGCAATCCCAGATTAAAGATTTGCGCACGGCGGCCGAACTCTCCGCGCCGGAGACCCGCAAGCTAAAACATGGCGAACTGACGATCACTATTCCTGCGCAAGGTCTGGTGCTGATCGAAACGAAATAGCGCAAACTGAGGCTTACACTCAGGATTCGTCAGGCTTGAATCCCGCGCGTTCCATCCCCCGTTGCGCCTCCTGATTCTTCATGAAAGTTTGCCAGACAAATCCGGTGCGCGCATTTTCTGCCATCAACATAGTGATGCCTGTATCAATTCCGATCACATCGCTGTCATACCAGTTCTTCAGTGGATTGAATGCATTCACAAACCCGTAACGACACCAGGCGCCTCCGTAATGACTCTTGATATTTTGCAAAACGCGCATCACCGGTTGCGGCAGGAAAGGCAACGAACCGGCCGACGCACTCGGCACAACGGTTCCATCGATTGGTCCGGTTGATGGCGGCCCACCCCAGATCACGTAGCCTTTCTGCGAATCGGATGCGGTGATGCCCCAAAGATCGTCGCTGTAATCTGGAAATTGTTTTGACAACTCCAAACAGAAGCGGCGATGAACGTCGGTGGCTATCGCCGAGTTTTTGAAATAATTCGCATACTTATCGTGCTTGCCGCGGAAATCAAACCAGGCTTGCGAATACTGGTGCACGAACAAAGGCGCAAACGAACCAATGTACCGAAGGCCATCATATTCGAAAGTGCTACGCTTCCAGGCAGTCCAGGTCTCGACACGCAGCGGGTAGGGGACCGATCCCAATCCCAGCAAGTACATCATCATCAACTCGCTGTAATAGTCCCACCGGTAAGGCAGAAAACCAATTTCTGGAGTCCATCCATGGGGCAATAGGGACGTATCCTCGGACAGCCAGGTCCAATCCACACGATTAAAGATTTCGTATGCCAGAAGACTGATTTCTGAATGCTGAAAGTGTTGCCGGCAGGTGAGAATTCCGCACAGCAGGATAGCTGTATCGACGGAAGATACTTCGGAGTCCCACAGCCTTTCGCCGGTACTCAGGCTGGCGAAGTGATAGAAAAATCCCCTATGCGTGGGCAATTTTTTCCACAAGAAACGCAGGCTGTTCACAACGCGCTCGCGCGCTTCAGCAAGCGAAACATATCCCCGCTTTTGCCCGATGCAGATCGCGGTCAGCCCGAATCCAGTGGCTGCGATACTCCCCACGAGGTTGTTATCATTCGTCCGCACATTGCATCGATCTCTCACCATCCCGGTTTGAGGATTGGCTTGTTCCCAAAAATAGAGAAAATTTGCCTTCTGCAATTCTTCCAGCAGGTCGTCATCGGCCTGTGAAAGGGATGTTGGAACAGGAGGGCGCGCTGCCTCAAGGTGTTGTTGTGGCGTTGCGGACAAAAGCGGACCCAAGCTTCCTGCAAACGGCAGGCAAATGCCCAAGCGGGACACCTGCTTCAGCAGATCCCGCCGCGACACAATTTTGTTTGTGGGGGTCTTCTCGTCGTTCCGGCGCACTAGGAGAATTTTAGCCGATTTCCGCTGCTCTGTAGATTCGGAACCAGAAGAAGCAAGAGTATTTTGTGCATAACTTGTCCTTATATTTGTGAATGCGTATCCAAGTACGCGCTGTTAGTGTCATAAAATATCGACGGTGGGGACTGAATGACCTGGAAACGAAAGGTTGCGATCTGGGCTTTTGCAATCGCAAGTGTAGCAGGCGGAGTGGCCGCAGTGTTGATCGCTGTTCACAGGGCGCAACCAATAACCATCAAAGGCGCCGTCCTGAGCGCAGATGATGATCCGCAAAAGCAATTACCGATTGCAGACGTTCAAATAACCGGAATCAACGGGTCGGCGGCGAGCAGCAGCAAATCTGATGCTTCGGGCTTCTTTACTCTGACCCTGCGCCGCGGCCTACGCAGGCGCCAGCCGCTGATGCTGCAATTCCGCCATCCAGACTACAAGCCGCTCGATTTGAATGAATTTGTTTCAGATGAGATTTACATCGCTCGCATGGTGCCACTTCATCGTGCTACACACGTCAGCGTTGGCCATCCCGACGTCAGCATTTCGAACGTACGAGTGCGGTACTCGGTAAAAGCCACGACCGAAGCCGACGTCGGCAGTACCGTCAAAACATTTGAAGTGGTGAATACAGGCAACGTGCTTTGCAAAGGACATCACCCGTGCTCGCCGGATGGAAAATGGAAAGCGGCGCTGGCCTCTGCATCGCTCGATGCGGGCGAGGGAAATCAGTTTCGTAATGCCAGAGTTTCCTGCATCGCTGGGCCGTGCCCTTTTTCAAAGGTTGAATTCGAAGATCTTTCGCGAGGGGGTCGGAGGGTGAACGTATCGGTTCGAAACTGGTCCGATACTACAACGTTCCTGATGGAAGCCGAGGTAGTCCATCCTATGATCAGCGACCTTGTGCGCGAGTCGTACCCGGTGATTTTCGGCCGCGCACTAAACTTCAGTTTGCCACCTTTGGCGGAGGGCCCAAGTATCGAGGCAGAGGTTAATGGAGAGTCCATTGTTTTCCCGCTCGGGCCAGATCTTTTTTTGAGTTGGGCCGATTGCCACGCGAGGGTGGATACTGACCAAGCCAAAGCTTATCGCTGTGAACTCAAGCCTGGGTATCGCTTTCAATAGTCTTGCAAGCCCGCATCTGCTTTAGGTTGGTTCTGTCCGAACTGAGTCGCTCAGTTGTATCTGGCCGGTGTATATCGCCATGCCAACCACCGCATCAATTCGTAAGGCATCGAGTTGATCGATTTGCTGGGATGTTGCAATGCCGCCCGCAACAATGAGTTGTTTGCTGGTCGCGGCACGCAGTTGTGTTGCTGTGTTCAGCGGGAATCCTTGCAGCAGGCCTTCAGTGTCGATATGCGTGTAAAGAAACGCGGAGCACCAGCGTTCCAGAGACGCGATCATTTCAAGCGGCGTGATGTTTGTCAGCTGCCGCCATCCCCGAATGGCAATGCGGCCGTGCTTGGAGTCAATGGCAAATACCAAGTTTTCTGGCCCAACCGCTGTTGCAAGCATTTCGCCAAATTCAACGTTCGGTTGACCATCGCGAATTAGAGACGATCCAAAGATTACTCGACGAGCACCCAGCGAGATCATCTGCTGAGCCGTTTCGATCGAACGTATTCCCCCACCTACCTGACACGGAAGACGCTGGGCAAATTCGGCCACCAGCGCGCGGTTGTTGCCGGTGCCAAGGGCGGCGTCCAAATCGATAAGTTGAACCAGCGGGAACGAAGAGAAGCGGTTGATCCATTCTTCGAAATCATCGAATTCGAGGGCTTTACGTTCGCCTTGCACCAGCTGAACAATTTTTCCTCCCATGAGGTCAATCGAAGGGATTAGCATGGCCAACGTACCGGGATTCCCGCGCTTTGCAGTTCTTGTTTGAGATCGCCGAGACGGTGCAGCCCAAAGTGAAAGATGGAAGCCGCAAGCGCTGCATCGGCTTTACCATTCCGAAACACGTCAATGAAGCTCTGCGTGTTTCCGCCACCTCCTGAGGCGATCACGGGAATGTTTAAGGCTTCTGAACAAGCCCGGGTCAAGTCGCAATCGAAACCAGCACCGGTGCCATCGCGATCCATGGAAGTAAGCAAGATTTCGCCGGCGCCCCGGTCTTCCGCCTGCTTTGCCCAAGTTACTGCATCCTGCCCTGTAGGGTTTCGGCCTCCGCTAACGTATGCTTCGAATCGCGCTGCTCCATTAACTCGCTTTGCGTCTATGGCGACGATCACAGCTTGTGAACCGTATCGTTCGGCAATACGCGTGATCAGCGAAGGATCAACGAGTGCCGCGGAATTAATGCTGATCTTGTCGGCACCCGCCTCGAAGACCACGATCGCGTGTTCGAGAGAGCGAATACCGCCGCCCACGGTGAAAGGAACAAATAACTGCTGCGCAGTCCGGCGAACTGTATCGGCCAGGGTTGCGCGGTTCTCCTGCGTGGCGGAGATGTCGAGCAGTACGACCTCATCCGCACCTGCACGGCTATGAGCGGAAGCCAGCTCTGCCGGATCGCCAGCGTCGCGCAATTGTTCGAACTGTACGCCCTTTACGACGCGTCCAGCGTTTACGTCCAGGCAGGCGATGATTCGTTTGGTCAGCATGGCAGGTTGCAGAAGTTTGCCAGAAGTCTCAAGCCTAACTCCCCTGACTTTTCGGGATGAAATTGCACTCCGAACAAGTTATCCTGTTCAACCGCCGCAGAGAACTCGCCACCGTATTCACAACTCGCTGCAGTGGCGTTCACAATCGGAGCAGAGTAAGAGTGAGTGAAATATACGAAAGAGCCCGAAGGGATACCGCGAAGCAACCGTGAGCTATTACGACAGGTCAGCGAATTCCAGCCGACATGCGGCGACTTGACGGTTTCCGCAAAGGGACCGCATGCTCCCGACAACAGTCCCAGGCCCGGCGTTCCGGGTGCTTCCGCGCTCGATTCAAACATCCACTGCATACCGACGCAGACGCCAAGAAACGACACGCCGTTGCGAATTCTGCACAGAATCGTGTCACGCAGCCCGTTTTGTTCCAGGACGGAAGTCGCCGAGAAGTGTCCGACACCCGGCAGAATAATTTTGCCCGCCTCGGCGACGAGTTTTGGATCGCGAGTGACAACGGCGTCTGCCCGCAGATAGTCCAGTGCCTTCTTCACCGAAGTAATATTGCCGGCACGATAATCAATCACTGCGATCATTACAGTAGTCCCTTTGTGCTCGGAAGCAAGCGCGCCATGCGGCGATCGCGCCAGCACGCGGCGCGCAGCGCGCGGGCAAAGGCTTTGAACAACGATTCGATCTTGTGATGGCTGGAGCGGCCATAGAGTACGCGGGCGTGCACGCTGGCGCGGGCGCCTCGCGCAAAGCCGTCGAAAAAGTCGTGCACCAACTCCGTTTGCAGATCGCCCACGAGCCGGACGCGCACCTTCGTATCCACGGTAATGGAAGTTCGTCCGCAAAAATCGACGGCGGCTAGCCCCAGCGTCTCATCCATCGGCATCACAAAATAACCCGCTCGCAGAATTCCTCGCTTGGTCCCGAGCGCTTTGTCGAACAGCTGGCCGAGCACGATGCCGACATCCTCTACGGTGTGGTGCTGATCGACGTCGAGATCGCCTTTAACCTTGAGCTGGAGATCGAAGCCGCCATGATGTGCAAACAGCTCGAGCATATGATCGAAGAAACGGATTCCGGTCGAGATCTTGTAATGACCGTGGCCTTCAATAATCAGCGCGGCGTTGATGTCGGTTTCCTTGGTAGTTCGTTGAATCGTGGCTCGTCTCATGTGGCGGCCACCTTCTTCGACTGAATCTCTGTCAGCGTTTCGCGCAAAGCCTGCAACAGTCGCTTTGTATGCTCAGCAGTTCCGAGCGTAATGCGGACACAGCCCTCGCAGCCGTGATCGCGTGAACGATCGCGCACCAGAATGCCCTGCGCTCTCATTGACTGTATGAACGCAGTTTTCTGTGAACCTAGACTCGCGAGGACAAAATTGGCCTGACTTGGCCAGTGCGGAATATCCCAATAGGTAAACTCTTCCTGAAGTTCGTCCCGCCCGTGGCAAACTTGCCTTACGTAGTTGCGGACATAGCCCTGGTCTGCCAGTGCCGTAGGTAAACAGGCGAGAGCCACTCCATTGACGTTGTACGGTGAGGCGACTTTGCTGACCATCGCTATGTGCTTCGCATTTCCTGCCAGCACGCCGATGCGAAGGCCAGCTAGTCCGAAAGCTTTCGAGAACGTTCTAGCCACGAACAGGTTCGGCAGGTTACGCCACTGCGCGAGCAACGTTTTTCCGTAGAACTCAAAGTAAGCTTCGTCTATCAGAATTGCCGCTTGCGGGACGCGGTGGGCAATTTCCAGCAAAGATTCCTCATCCGCGACCGTGCCAGTTGGATTGTTCGGATTGGCAAGCGCAATCAGTCGCGTGTTGGGCGTGACTCTTGAAAATAAGTCTGCAATTTGGAATCGAAAGCCCTTTTCTGCCGGGACCGTGATAACTCGAGCACCGGTAGCTGCGGCGGAAATCTCATACATGGCGAAAGTTGGTACCACGATGAGAGCTTCGTCACCCGGCTGCAGAAATGCATTGCATAGCAAGTGGATGGCTTCATCGACTCCATTGGTCAGGAGCAATTCGTTTCGCTCGATGCCAAGATAATCGGCCACTAAACCTTCCACCGGTCCACGCTCGGGATAGCTGGCGACTTCTTCAGCAGTTATTTCGCGCAATCTCGTTAGCACTCGTGGAGAACAGCCTGCGGTGTTTTCGTTGAAGTCCAGACGCAGACCATCGCGACCGCCAAGCGGCGGATGATAAGTGGGCAGACTTCGAACCGACTCCCGCGCTTCAAGCATGGGCCACCCTTGTGCGGATGGAATCCGCATGCGCCCGTAATCCTTCCGCATCTGCTAAAGATGTGACGACCGGCGCAATCGATTTCAGGCCTGACCGCGAGAGCCGTTGCACGCTAATCAGCTTTACGAAATCGAGAACGCTAAGGCCGCCTCCGAAACGGGCAGCACCGCCCGTCGGCAAAACGTGATTGGGGCCAGAAGCGTAGTCACCGGCCGCTTGCGCTGAATAATCGCCTATGAAGAGTGATCCGGCATTGCGGACCAGGGGAACGTCTTTGGCGGCAACCGTGAGATGTTCGGAGGCCAGTTCGTTGGCCCACTCAAAGCTCTGGCGGCGTGAACTGGATACGAGAATCACACCATTTTGTTGAAGTGATTTTTTTGCCACCACGTTCTCTGCGCTCAACTTTTCCACCGCTCGCGCCACTAGCTGAGCCAGTTTGTCACTGGTTGTGATAAAAGCTGCAAAGGTTTCGGTATCGTGTTCGGCTTGCGCAACTAAATCAGCGGCAATGAACTCGGCGTTTCCCTTGTCACTAACGATGACAACCTCCGTGGGACCCGCGAGGAAATCAATCGCACAATCGAACGAAACCAGTTTCTTGGCAGCGGTGACATAAAGATTTCCCGGGCCGACAATCTTGTCCACTCGCGGAACGCTTTGGGTTCCGTATGCCAGCGAAGCAATAGCTTGTGCGCCGCCGACCCGATAAACTTCGTAGACGCCGAGCATTCTAGCGGCCGCTAGCACCTCGGTCCTCGGGTGTGGAGATACAACGCGGACATTCTGCACACCTGCAACCTGAGCGGGGATGACCGTCATCAACAGTGTCGATACCAGTGGGTAGCGTCCGCCCGGGACGTAGCAGCCGACTGAATCCACGGGCCGTACGATCTGCCCAACGCTGATTCCCTGCCGCGTACGCATCCATTCCATCGGCTTTTGCCATTCGCAAAAGCGGCGAATATTCGCAGCGGCCACGTGCAACGAATTCCGTAACTCTACGGAAGCGGACTTCCATGCCGCATTAATCTCGTCTTCAGAGACGCGAAGCGGTTCTCGCTTCGAAAGTCCATCCCACCGTTCGGCATATTTCCGTACAGCGCGGTCGCCGTGCTTGCGAACGTCTGCAACAATGCGCCGCACGGCCGGCTCAACGTGCGCGTATTGCGATCTTCTAGCCGCCGTTTTTCGCACCCTTGTCGCCGCCGCCGTTCCCGAAAGAATCCGCATCACAGAACCACCTTGTTCAATGGATACTCGACGATCCCCTGTCCATTGGCTTCTTTCAGGCGCGGTATAACCTGCCAAGCTGTAGACTCCTCGATTACTGTGTTCACGGCAATCCAGTCTTCATCGCTTAGAGTAGATATGGTTGGTTTTTTCAGCGCGGGCAGAACGGCGAGTACGGCTTCCAGATGTTCTTTGCGAACGTTAAGCATCAGGCCCACGCGGCTCTGGGCATCCATGGCACCGCGCAACATCAGGGCGAGATTTTCAATCTTGCGGCGCTTTCCACAGTCAGTCCAGGCGGTTTTATTGGCGATGATCTGCGTGTTGGATTCCAGAACAGTATCGACGATGCGCAAATGGTTGGCTCGCAGAGAGCTGCCAGTTTCCGTGACTTCCACGATGGCATCAGCAAGCGTTGGAGGTTTTACCTCAGTTGCGCCCCAGGAGAATTCGACCTGAACAGCAATATTCTTGCTCTCGAAATATTTGCGCGTAACACTGACGAGTTCGGTCGCAATTATGCAATTGTTCAGGTCTTCCGCCGACTGATACGGCGAATCCTCAGGGACCGCGAGCACCCAGCGGACTTTCCCGCGGCTCTGCTTGGCGTAAATGAGGTCTGAGACGGTGACGACTTCAAGTCCGCTTTCGACCACCCAATCGAGGCCGGTCAGTCCGGCATCAAGAACGCCGTGCTCGACGTAGCGCGCCATTTCCTGAGCGCGAATTAGCATGCAGTCAATTTCCGGATCGCGAGTGCTTGCGAAGTAGGAGCGGCCGTTGGTGAAGACGGGAAGACCTGCGCCGGCGAACAATTGCAGCGTGGCCTCCTGCAAACTGCCTTTCGGAATACCGAGTTGAATCTTCATGGCTGCACCGCGTTACTCGAAAATAACGGCTGCGTAAAACAGGACCGCGTACCCTCGTGACAAACCCTTCCCGCGCCTTCGACTTCGACCTGCAGCAGCAGCGTGTCGCAATCGCAGTCGGTAGTGGCCGCAATAACTTTGAGGCGGTTGCCGGAAGTTTCTCCTTTAGTCCAAAGCTGGTTGCGGGTGCGGCTGAAGAATGTCACATAGCCGGTGGAGAGCGTGCGCTCGCAGGCTTCGCGATTCATAAAACCGAGCATCAGCACTTCATTGGACGCGGCGTCCTGCACGATGGCTGGCGCCAAGCCCTGCATCTTGTCAAAATCTATTTCGCGGTTCATGATGCGTCCTTTGCGCAAAAAACAAAAAGCCCGCTGAGCTGGAATCGCGTCAGCGGGCTCGAATCTCTTAGGTGTTACGCTAACTCAGCCAAACACCCCCGCCGGCGCAGTGTGCGCGTGACGGTGGTGATGACGATGAGAGAGGCAGATCACGAGGTTACAATAAAGGAAACGGTACTTATTGTCAAAATAAAATTGCGTCAACAACCCGCTGGGAGTTGATACCGCGTGGAGAAGCGGTTTACAACCGATCGTCGGCGTACTGCACGTCTCTCTGGGAGTGCGCAGATACGATCATAAATCCAACCAGAATGGCGCCCGCCAGCATAATTACGCTAATGTAGAGAGCGGCGTGAAAAATCTGATCGCCTGCAGCAGTTCGGAGAAGTCCCGAGGTGGCGCTGGCGGCGCAGAAACCAAAATAAACTTTTTCCATCCATCCGCCGGAAATGCCAAAAAGCCACAAAAGGATAGCAGACACAATCGTGAAGATCCCGCATAGAATCCACGTGCTGGCATGCACCGACGAGGCCAGCCAAATGCCCGCAGCCGGACTGACCGCTAGCATCTGCCGCAGCGCAACCAGAAGGAACACGACGGAATGCACAAGGGCGACTATGGCGCGTTTGCGATTGGTCAGAATGGAAAATTCGTCCATGCCTGACCCTAAAGTACTAAAACCAGAGGTGGACGGCTGTGATCCAGATCACGTGGGACGAAAGCGTACACGGACTGGCGTGAACCGAACCGGCGAAGAAATTTCAGCTCGCCAAGCGATTCAGCTTTGAAGCACTTTCTCTTCAAACGTGGCTTTTTTGAAATATTCCATCGACATCCGCAATCCAGTCTCGAGATCCGTCTTCGGCTCCCAGCCTAGAAGGGTTCTAGCCTTAGTTATATCGGGACGGCGTTGTTTGGGATCGTCTGGCGGCAGCGGTTCGTATCGTATCTTGCTTTTCGATCCGGTTATTTTTAGCACGCGCTGAGCGCAATCGAGGATAGTGAATTCAGTGGGATTGCCAATGTTAACCGGCAGGTGTTCGGAAGACTTGGACAGCCGAATGAACCCATCAATCTCATCGCTGACATAGCAAAAGCTGCGCGTCTGGCTGCCATCGCCGTACACGGTCAAGTCCTCACCGCGAAGCGCCTGCTTCATGAAGTTGGGAACAACCCGGCCATCGTTGAGTTGCATGCGCGGGCCATACGTGTTGAATATGCGCGCAATGCGCGTATCGACGTTGTAATAACGATGGTAGGCCATGGTGACGGCTTCGCTGAAGCGCTTGGCTTCGTCGTAAACCGAGCGCGGACCAATGGGATTCACGTTTCCCCAATAGGTTTCTTTCTGTGGATGCTCCAGCGGATCGCCATAGCACTCGGATGTGGATGAGGTTAGGTATTTCGCGCCGTGCTTGCGGGCGACATCCAGAGCATGAAAAGTACCCCACGATCCGACTTGCAAGGTCTCAATTCCATGTTTGGTGTAGTCAACCGGGCTGGCCGGACAGGCGAAGTGGAAGACGTAATCCACCTTGCCGCAGTCGAATGGCTGATTAATGTCGATCTTGTGAAATTCAAATCGCGTGTCGCCACGCAGGTGTTCAAGGTTGGAAAGCCGTCCAGTCAAAAGGTTGTCGACGGCGATAACCGAATACCCTTCGGCCAGCAATGCGTCGCAAAGATGACAGCCCAAGAAGCCAGCCGCACCGGTGACCAGTGCCCGCAATTTGCTCATGAATGGCTGACTTTCTTCACCGAAGCGCCTTCCTGGAAGGTCTCAGACGTTGCTGCCGGTCTTCCCACGCTGTAGTAGGTGAATCCGTGGGCTGCCATGGTCGCGGGATCGTAAAGATTGCGCCCATCAATCACAATCGGATATTTCAATTGCCCATGCAGGCGATCCAGATCCAAGCTAGCAAACTCCTCCCATTCGGTGAGGATGAGCAGGGCGTCGGCTCCGGAAGCCGCCTCGTAGGCATCCGCCGCATACTCGATACTTGAATTCAAAACCTCGCGCGCGCGCTCATTGGCCGCAGGATCGTAGGCGGAAATCTGACAGCCCTCTTGCAACAAAGTCTGCACCAGCAGGACCGCCGGCGATTCGCGTATGTCGTCAGTGCCTCCCTTGAAAGCCAGGCCGAGCACGCCTAGACGCTTGCCGCGCAATGTCCACAGCGCATCGTGTACTTTGCGCACAAACCGTCGCCGCTGATCTTCGTTGATACGCATCACTTCATCAAGTAAACGGAACTCGTATCCGCACTCGCGCGCCACGGCGCGGAAGGCCATTAAATCCTTCGGAAAACATGACCCGCCATATCCGATTCCAGGATTCAGAAAGCGCGGCCCAATGCGGCTGTCGCTACCGATGCCCTGGCAGACCTGTTGCACATTGGCTCCCACTGATTCGCACATCGAAGCGACTGCATTAATGAAGGAAATTTTCATTGCCAGAAATGCGTTGCTCGCATGTTTGATTAACTCCGCGCTCTTGGTGCTGGTGACGATCAGCGGCGGAGGTATTTGCGCGCGATCCGGCCGCGGGATTGCATCCTGTCGGTGGTAATAGCTGCCATCGGTCAGAGGCGCGTAAATAGCGCGTAGTATCGAAGCACAGCGTTCGGTGTCGGCTCCTACAACGATCCGGTCAGGATAGAGAAAATCCATAACGGCGGTTCCCTCCCGCAAAAACTCAGGGTTCGACGCCACATCAAACGAATCAGGCGGGGCCGCATTGCGCAGAATAATCTTGCGTATCCAATCGCTGGTGTAAACCGGAACGGTACTTTTCTCCACCACCACCTTATAACTATTGATTGCCGATGGGATGATCCGAGCCACGGATTCGACGTAGGAAAGATCGGCATGACCCTGCTCTGTGGGCGGAGTTCCCACAGCAATGAAAACGGCAGCGCTTGCTTGCACCGCGCCTCGCAGATCGTCGGAAAAAGTAAGGCTGCGCCCACGATGACGAGCGAGCAACTCGGGCAGAAACTTCTCGTGGATCGGTACTTGTCCGTTGTTGAGGGCATTGAGCTTCTGCTGATCGTTGTCAACGAGGATGCACCTGGTGGCCCATGTCAGCAAAACATGCACCCGCCACCAGTCCGACGTATCCCGATCCCACTATAGTGATGTGCATCCAAATCTCCCGTTGTAAGGGCTGCCTAAAGCGCTAAAACGGCATTCTGGCCGCCGCAATCTACTTTACCAGCTTTGCCCAATGGACGGGATATTAGGCGCTTGGTTCCACGAATGCTCTACCGGAATGGGAACGTCGCAGCCAGTGCCGGTACTTGCCCAAGCGGTCTACTTGCGCGGATGACCGCCTCAACCAGTTATAGCTTCCAGAATGACCGATTTGGGGTTGACAGCGTGCTTTTTTCGCGGGAAACTCCGCTTCAAGGTCTAAACTAGTAAGTGGTGACCGCGACTCGGAGTGCCGAGTCCGGTTGTCAGGACTCCAAATGGCTTATCGTCCGATGTCTCGGCCCGAACCGTTCGACCCTCCAGCATCAGGCGAGGGTCTGGCTTCCATGGGCGGAAACCCCGTTGGTGGAGTCGATGACAACGAACTGGCGGACGGCGTGGCTTTGCGGGAGTTGGCCACGGCGCTATCGGCGCATGGCGGGGGCGCGCTGTCGGCTGATCTGGCGCTCGACCTGGTTCTAAACGAAATTGTTGAGCACGCTCGGCTGGCTACTGGCGCTACCGCAGCGGCTATCGCGCTGGCGCGGGGCGAGGAGATCGTCTGCCGGGCCACTACTGGCGCCAACGCTCCTGACCTGGGAGTTGAGCTGAATGTGCACTCCGGGCTCTCGGGCGCTTGCGTGCAAAGTAAAAAGTGGCAGCGCTGCGACGATACTGAAACTGATTCTCGCGTAGATGCCGAGGTCTGCCGCGACTTGGGCGTGCGTTCCATACTCGTCTTTCCCGTCATAAGAGAGGGTGAGCTGCTCGGGATCTTTGAGATTTTTTCCCCTCGTCCTAACGCCTTCACTGACCGCGAAATCCAAACTCTGGAGGCTCTTTCCCGCAGCATTGTGAACAACGTTAATCGTGCGGACGACGTTCTCGCCCTGCCGGTCTTCCCCGCGTCTTCATCGGAAACAGAAAATTCGGCCGGCGTTGAGGAACTCGACGAGGTTGATCCTTCAAGGGCGAGTCCTGTGCAGATCGATGATGCGAGCCTTGCAGATCCCGAAATCAACCATGTTGATGCTGATCCGCCGCCCGCTCCCGTTGATCTTAATCGACTCCTTGACGAGCAGCACGAAGCTTCTCTTGTTCTGGCTCTGGCGGAATCATCGCCAGAAATAACAGCAGACATCGAGACGCCGCGCCGCGACCCTTGGATGGGCGTGTTAACCCTCGCTGTGATTGCGATGGCCCTGTTTCTGGGTTGGATGTTGGGGTACGTGCGAAACCCGCGCGCTTCACGTGCGCCTAAAGCAAAAACTGAGCAAAGTATTCCGTCGCATCCAGCACAGGCAGGGTTACCCGATAACAACTCAGTAAGTTCACCCGCCGCGGTTCCTGCCCCGGATCAATCTGCAGCTACGACATCTCCTAAAGGCCCGATGTCTTCGCAGGCGAGCGAAATGGCTGCTCCTCCAGTCGGCGGTCTGGTTGTCTATGAAAAAGGAAAGGTGATTTTTCAGACGCCTCCGCACAGCCCGCCTGACTCCGCAACCGCTTCTATCAACCAGCCGATCACAGTTCCATCTAAAGTTGCGGACCGCTATCTGATGCAGCGGGTTGAACCCGAATACCCTGAAACAGCCAGGGAGCAACGCATCCAAGGCCCCGTGGTTCTGGAAGCCTTGGTAGGCAAAGACGGAACGGTCGAGAAGGTGAGCACGATGAGCGGCGATCCGCAACTGGCAAGCGCTGCGACGGACGCCGTCCGGCAATGGCGGTTTAAACCTTTTCTAAGCAATGGCTCGCCGGAAGAATTTCAGACCCAAATTACGGTTAGTTTCAGATTGCCTTGAAGAGTTTTGTTCCAGAGTCTGCGAACTCGCTGCTCATCGACGTGTCATTGATCTTTCGTACCCTGTGGTGGCTCCCAGGCGAATAAAGATCGTTGGGCACATGCTAACGCTAAGACACTTGCCGTACAGGATTGACCGTATTGCGTACGATACGATCCTCCAGTCATCCTTGATAGTCGATATATCACTCACAGGGGTTAGAAACCGAAGATGGCCTCGTACGGAAATCTAACTTCGAGAGTCGATCCACATTAAAAATTAAACGCCACGCTCTTCGTCTTAATTGGTCGCAGTATGCCGAGGTAGTGGCAGCTCTCACACTCAATAGCGCGCAAAGCGTAGCTTCGTGCTGCGCGACCGAATTTCGCCATTCGGTTGGGTGCGATTTGCACCCTGGCCTCGCATGTCTCGGCAACGAATTCACTCCTACTCCCATGCAAAGAAGAATGAGAGGAATAAATATATGTCAAGGTTCAGGCTCCTAGTAGTTTTCGCCGGTGTCCTTCTTGCACTTTTAGGGGCAAGTGCGCTCGCGGGCGCGCAGCAGATATCACCTTACTTCTTCGGCATGTCCATGACTGGCGGGGAAGTCGGTACCGAACCGTGGCCGGTAGATAACTTCAGCGGGGCCAGGCTATGGGACAGCGGCTCGGTAGCATGGGCCGAGATCAACTCCGCGCCGGGCGTCTACGATTGGAGACAGCTCAACATCTGGATGAACCATGCCAAACAAAACCATATCGATCTGCTGTATTGTTTCGGGCGCACACCCACGTGGGCTTCCTCGCATCCTCACGACACGACTTGCGGGAATGAGATCGGCTCGTGCGACGCGCCCGATGACCTCAATTCCGACGGGAGCGGTACCGACCAGCACTGGAAGGACTTCGTCACCGCCATCGCGGCACATTCGGCTGGCCGCATCCACTACTGGGAGCTTTGGGACGAGTTTCCCAACCCCTACCGCTGGAACTGGACACAAAAGACAAAGCCCAACACCGTGCAGCAACTGGTGCGCATGGCCAGGGATGCGCGTGCCATCATTAAGTCGATTGACCCGACTGCGGTCATCGTGAGTGATTCGGGGGGCATAAGGTACCCCTTGGATGTGCCGAAATATACCGCACTCGCCAAGGCGGGCGGGTTTAATTACGCGGACATTATAGCCTTTCACGGGTACACCCAACCGGCGGGGACAGGCCTTCCCGAACCCGAGACGTTGGTGGGTTTGTTGGACGGCTCAAGTTCAAAACAGCTCCCATGGGGGAAGTCCGGTTTCCTGGGCTTCCTCGCTTCGTACGGATATAACGGGGTGCCCGTGTGGGATACGGAAGGCAGTTGGGCAGCGGTTGCTGCAGGCTTACACGACGCGGATGAGCAAGCTGGCTTTGCCTCGCGCTTCAATATGATCCACCAGTCTTTGGGAGTGCAGCGCTTCTACTGGTACGAGTGGGATAACATCACTGCCGGCACTCTGTGGCAGACGACCACCCGGTACGATCTGGCATTGCCCAACGGCAACGGCAACGTGAGCACGATGCTCGGCTTCGGGGATGGCAGCTACCAACACCCTGTGGAACACGGGGCGGGCCGTAATCCTGTGGCAGTGGCCGTGGGAGACTTCAATAACGACCACGTGGCCGACCTATTGATCGTCAACGAAGCGAGCGATGACGTGACCACGTTGTTGGGAAGAGGGGACGGCACTTTTAAGGCAGGTGTGAACTCCGATGCAGGCCATAGTCCGATTGCCGTAGCCGTAGGGGATTTCAATAAAGATGGAAAACTAGACGCGGTGGTCGCCCACGAGGGCGGCTCCAGCGTGAGCGTGCTGTTCGGCAGGGGCGACGGCACTTTCAAAGCACCGATACCTTACGCCGTCGGTACGAATCCGTCGTCGATCGCGGTGGGAGATTTCAACCAGGACGGCTATGTGGATATTGTCGTAACTAATGCGGGCAACGGCACGGTAAGCGTGCTTTTGAATGATGGAAAAGGCAGCTTTAGAACCGCAGCTAACTACGAGGTTGGGGGTGGTCCATCTTCGGTCGCTGTGGGAGATTTCAACAAGGACGGCTATCCCGATCTGGCGGTGACCAACGCGGACGATGGCACTGTCAGTGTGCTATTGAACCACAAGAATGGCACATTCGAAACTGCGGTATCGTACCCAGTACATCTGAATCCGTCCGCGGTGGCAGCGAGTTTCTTCACTACTGCCCACACGCTCGACCTAGCGGTAGCAAACGAGGACAGCAACGACGTAACAGTGCTCCTGGGCGATGGTACCGGCAAGTTCACCCGCCGGACGAACTACAACGTCGGCAGCAAGCCGGTCGCCATAGCGATCCGCGATATCAACGGCGACGGTAAGATGGATATTGTGACCGCCAATCAGGGCGACAACACTGTGAGCACATTACTCGGCGTGCCACAAAGCGACAAAGGCACCTTCGAGCAACCATCCACGAACACCAACGTGGGCAGCAGCCCGCGCTCCATGGCGGTAGGCGCGTTCAGCGTGATTGGCACTCAAGATCCGGGAACCCTGCGCAAAGGTGGATTTGGGTATCAGGCGTCCTACAACTGGACGGTGGGAAACACCCTGACCGCACCGTGCAAGGGACTGCCTTATGGGAAATACGGGGTCTGGACCTGCAATTATACCGGCCGCAAGGGCTATCAGGCACAAGCTGTGTGGGATAGCTCGCAAAAGTGCGCCAAGAACGTGTGTACGACCAGCAACTACACCGCGGCTTCCAAGTATGTTCAGTACCGGACGGTTTACGGTCAGGTTTTCCCAATCGATAGCCACGCCGTAAAGATTGGCTACATTCCAATCTTCCTGGAAAACCACAATCCGTGAAATTAAAGATTTCAACGCATGTCTGACTCGATGCACCGACTGAGACACTCTCGGTGAGACAACCACACCGCAGAATTCGCGAACGCTAATTTTCGCTGCTAACCAGTCTTGGTTCTGTTTCGCGTAAACGGCTGGGTGCCTCGGGACGGGTGCGCGGAACTTTGCCGCGTTTGAGGGCATAGAGCGTTAATTCGACTCGGGTGGAAACTCCAAGTTTTTCGAAAACGCGGAAGAGGTAATTTTTTATGGTGTGCTCACTCAAATCCAAACGCTCAGAAATCTGGCGATTACTGAATCCTTCAGCAACCATATGCGCGATCTCTTCTTCCCGCTTACTAAGAGGACGCGAACTGGGCAAAGCGCGAGTCTCAATCGGGAGCGGGTCAACTAACGCATCCAGCACATAACCAATTTCCACGGCACTGGCCCACACTTGCCCCTCATGCACGCAAAGAATGCACTTGCACAAAGCCTGGAACGAATCTGACCGGGAAAAAACGCCCTGCGCGCCACTCCGGAAAGCCTCTACCACCAGATTACGCTCCAGCGTGTCCAGCAAAACCACGATGCGCACCTCGCGATGCCGTGCGCGAAGTTCATTAACGAAGCGGAGACCATCCCTTGGGTCCTGAGAAAATGTAGTGGCAATCAACGCGACATCGAATCGGGCGTGGTCCAGCAGCAAAATAACTTCTTCCGGAGTGGTGGCCACGACCGCGTCGTAACGCTTGGTGAGCAGCAACGCGTCCACCAGGAGTTGGCAGCTCATGGCGATCGCATCTGCAACCAGCACTCTGGTCCGAACACACGAATTGGAGACGGAATCCGACAAGATACAATACGCAGGTTAAGGAGGAAGACTGCGAAAGTTTACGCGGTATTGTCATGCTCCACAAGGAGTCATAGGACTCTGTCCCGTGATTTTCCTGCAAGAGTTATTGGCGTTACGATTTAATTCCCGTAAAATCAGTTGCGATAACCTCAACATTCGAGTTTAGGCTTAGGTTTGCAAGGGTTGCAAAACCGAGACGTTTGGCTCTATGACTTTTATCCTCTTGTTCATCGCCAGGCTTTCAGGCAGATTATCAAATGGAAGTGTCTCGCTCTGGTCCATTTTGGATGATCCCCGTCCAAGGGCTCTTGGATTTCAATTACGACAAAAGCTTGGTATCACAGGGCGTTCGTGACTCGGCGCCTTCTTTCAGGGCCTTAGTTATCAGTGCGCATGGCTGAAGCAGCAGGAGAGTGGTATGTATGAGAAGTATTTCGGGTTGCGGGAACAGCCCTTCGGTGTAACCCCAGACCCACGGTTCCTATACCTTAGCGCGGCTCATAGAGAAGCGCTGGCCTCCCTGTATTACGGCATTGAAGCCAATCGCGGATTTTTGGGTCTCATCGCCAAGCCCGGTATGGGCAAAACCACGATTCTGTTTCATCTGCTGGAGAAATTTCGCAGTTCGGCCCGCACCGCTTTCCTCTTCCAGACACAGTGTACTTCGCGCGAGTTCTTGCGTTTTTTACTCTCCGAGTTGGGTTACGAGAGTGACGGCAATGACTTTGTGCGCATGCATGAAGAATTCAATCGGCGTCTGCTGCAGGAGGCTCGTGCCGGCAACCGCTTTATTGTTGTAATCGATGAGGCGCAGAATCTCGAACCTTCAGTCCTGGAAACGGTTCGCCTACTTTCCGATTTCGAGACTCCGCGAGCCAAGCTGATGCACATCGTCCTCGCGGGACAGCCGGAGCTGGCAGATAAATTGGCTAGCCCTGGCTTGGCGCAGCTTCGACAGCGCGTCTCCATCGTGCATGGGCTTGAGCCTCTATCTTCCGGAGAAATCAAGAATTATATCGAGCACCGGCTGCGCATTGCCGGCTACGCCGGAGAGCCACTTTTTGCGCCAGATGTCTATGAAGACATTGCCATATTTACCCAGGGCATTCCGCGAAATATCAATAACTTCTGCTTCAATGCGCTTTCGTTGACCTGCGCATTGCAGAAGAAGCTGGTCGATTCCGAAGCGGTCAAAGAAGTGATCGCTGATCTCGATATTTCGAAACTCACCTCGGACGCTTCCTCCAGCCCTATCTCCGATTTCGACATGCCTTACCAGCCCAGCCGCCAACCACCCGTCCATTCCAATGGCCAGAATAATCATGAGATATTGAGTCCCGCAGAAGCAGCCGCCTACATGCAACAAGTGGCTATGAAGCTGAAGAATTGGCAGGACTCTCTGGACAAGGCAATCAGTGGCCCACGCATAGGACTGCCGGTGCGGGCGCGCAAAGATGTAGAACGGTCTTAGGCTGTCAATGGCTTGGCCGGACCCTGCAGGCCGAATCTCTTCGCAATACTCAAAATTCAATACGCTGAGACGGCCAGATGTTGGATTACGCCTTTGCTAGCCGTGAGGGCGACGGCGAAGGAAACTGCGACACTGGCGGAGGTGTGCCTACCACTTTGTCCGTGGCGAGAGGTGACAACTTTTTCCCGTTCCCACGGTCGGTAGAGTCTGTGCTCGCAGACATGCCGCCCAGACTATACGCATAGAGCACGACTTCAACCCGCTTGGAAACCCCAAGCTTGTCAAATATTCGGAATAAATAGTTCTTAACGGTATGTTCGGTAAGGCCAAGTCTTTGTGCGATCTCACGGTTGGACAGACCTTCTGCTACACAACGCACCACCTCAACTTCACGACGCGAAAGCAACGCTGCCCCGCGGGTGTCCACAACTCGCAGAGGTAAAGCCTCTCCCAGTGCCTCTAACAGGTAGCGCAGTTCCTTGCTGTTTGCCCAGATTTGCCCATCGCTCACGCACTGTATGCATCTGGCGAGCGACAATAGCGATTCGCTGCGGCAGAAAACTCCACGCGCACCTGCGCGAAATGCCTCCACGACCTGGTTGCGTTCCGATGCGTCGAGCAGCATAACTACGCGAGCCTCCGCATGCATAGACCGCAATTCGCGAGCTATCTCGAACCCTTTTCCCTTCTCATCGTCCAGTTCAGCGCTAATCACGACTACTGAGGGCTTTTCTTTAGCAACTGCAGCGATGATTCCGCGCGCGTCTGACACTGGATCCAGAACCTGAAAGCGCTTGTCGCGCTCCAGGGCTGCAGCCAGCAGTTGGCTGTTCATCCGGGTAGCGTCAGCGGCCAGCACTCGAATCACGTTAGAAACTTCGGGTAAGGCAATAGCATGTGCCATAAGAATAGAGACCATGTGCCTGGGGCACTTCCCCAGACTGTTTTCCCTCAACCGCACCTCCGAGATGAGACTATCCCGCGAGGGTTGGATGTGTTTACACAGAAGTTAAACAGCTATGAGGACGGGTCACAAATTTTATGGAGGAGAATGTCCCACCCTAACTCCAGCCGCCACCCCGGCGACTGTCTTACCGAGACTTTATTCTCATAACTATACACGGTAAATAGCACTTTAGTGCCATAAAAGAAAGGTAAACCTCGGACTCTAAAGGTTAGCCGCAACATACTGCATTTACAAGGTTTATAAGAAATTAGGACGAAAATATGCCATGAAGCGCCTCAGTTCCACGGTTGGAAAAGGAGGCGTCAGCCGCTCACGTCAAATCAAAGCCGTGCTGCGCCATGCGGACAATCTCACTCCCAATCGGTAGTGACGCGGTGGCCGCAGGAGACACAACATTCCAGACATGGAGCATGTTGTGCGAACAGACAAACTGAAAGTCGTCGACCAGTGACCCATCTCGAGCAACCGCTGTGGCGCGCACGCCCGAACCGTCCGCGACCAGGTCGGAGCTTGTGATTTCAGGCAGCAACGTTTGCAGAGCGCACACAAACGCCGGTTTGTGAAACGAACGGTAAAATTCTGCGGCGCCGCTACGCCAGTATTTAGCCGCCATCTGCCAGAATCCGGAATAGGCAAGTGTGGTGGCCGTATCGTGCCAGCTGAAATCTGTCCGCCGGTAGCCTTCCCGCTTGAATGCGAGCACTGCATTCGGTCCCGCATCCACCCCGCCGCTAACTCGCCGAGTAAAATGCACGCCCAAAAAAGGAAACCGCAAATCGGGCACAGGATAGATTAGTCCGCGGACCAGATGCTCCCGTTCCGCAACCAGATCGTAATACTCCCCGCGAAACGGCACGATTGTGACTTCAGTTTTTTCTCCAGCCATTCGGCTTACGCGATCGCTGTGCAGGCCCGCACAGTTAATTAAATATTTCGTGCCGATCGATCCACGTGAAGTTTCGACGATGGTTTCTCTGTTCTTCCGGGCAATTGACGTGACCTCGGTTTTGGTATTTACAGCTCCACCTTGCGCGACAATCAGCTCGGCATATTTTTGGCACACGGCCACGTAATCGGTGATTCCCGTGCCCGGTACCTGTAGCCAAGCTATTCCGCCACAGTGCGGCTCAATCTCCTGGGCCTGCACCATATCCAGCAACCGCAGACCGGCAATTCCATTAGCTTGCCCGCGTTCCAGCAGCGCATGCAGGCGTGGAATTTCTTCAGTAGTGGTCGCAACAATGAGCTTGCCGCATATCTCCACCGGAATGGCATGTTCGCGGCAGAAAGCAATCATCGCCGCTGCGCCCTCCACACACAGCTTCGCCTTTAATGAACCCGGCTTGTAATAGATTCCGGAATGAATGACGCCGCTGTTGTGTCCGCTCTGATGGTCCGCGACGCGGTCTTCCTTCTCCACCACCGCCAAACGTAGCTTGGGAAAAGCGCGGCCAAACTGCAAGGCGGTAGCCAGTCCCACGATTCCGCCGCCGATAATTACGATGTCATAACTCTGATCAGGCATGTGTGAGAGCGCGCACGATAGATCTGATAGGGTGCAGTTAACAAGATAAACAGAAAAGACGGAGAACGCGCAAGAATGTGGGCGTGAGCGTCCTCTCATGCACCACTACTCCAGCATCCATCACAGAGACACAGGGTCACAGAAAGGAAAAATCTTAAGGGCCTTTCTCTGTGACTCTGAGGATCTATGGTGGGCGTTAGGCGGTAAAGAACGTCTAGTTAACCGTCAACTGGATCTGCGCTGTCTGCTGTGGAAGAGAATTCACAGTAGCACTCACCGTCATCGTATAAGTTCCCGGAGGCGTGCCCGGCTGCCCGTTCCCTCCGGTACCATTGCCTTGAAGGCCGCTGCTGCAAGCAAGTTCAAACCAAAGTCCTAGCACGATCAACGCAAGCATCGAGAAAATTAACACTCGCTTTCGCCGTCGTCGCCTCAGCCCGCTGCCCACTACCACCAAGCCATGGAAGGAGAGCCACAATGCGTAAAGAGCACGCCTCCGATGTGACGCCGCAAGAACCGGTGCAGTCGTCGTGATCGTGAAGGTCACGTGCGTGTCCCCGCTGCCTTTACTCACCAGCGTCGTACTGAACGCGCACGTGCTCAGCGGCGGACAATTGTTGGATGCGGCAAGCGCGACATTACCAGGAAACGTCCCTCTCGACGGAGCGACATCAAGATCGTAAATTGCCGGCTGCCCAGCCGCCAGCGACTCGATTCCGGGGTTCGGTGTGAGGCTGAAGCTAAATCCTGAATCCGTGCCGTTGCCGGTAGAAGTAAACGCTATGAGAACGGAATGAGCAATATTGTTGGTATCCGTACCCACGGCCGCTACGTTGAAGTTGTAAATCTGGTCTACAGCGCTGCTTACGGTGATTGTGAATGGCGCTCCTGGCGCGGGACTTAACGAGGGTACCATGCTGGCGGGGGAAACCACACAACTCGGCGGATGATTCGATCCGCAGCTTACATTCACCACGCTGTTGTAACAATATGTGCCCTGCAGCGTGCCGTTAAATATTGTCGGCGTGTTCACGGGGGCAGTTTGAGACGCCGGCGTAACTTCCAGTGTGTAATTCGGCGCGGCATACGCATTTGCAGTAAAAGTAACCGGAAACAAATGCGTCGTCCCTAGTTGATCAGTTCCCGTAGCCACAATGTTGAAGTTAAATGTGCCGCATTGGCTGCTGCCCACAGTGACGATGAAAAGCGCGCCGCTTGAGGTCGGCACAACGCTTGCTGGTGAGGCGGAGCAAGTAGGGGGTGCGCCTGCGCCGCAAGTCAAGTTCACCACGCTGCTGTAGCCGTTCAGTGAAGTTAGCACGCCATTGAAGTTCACAGTGCTATTCACGTAAGCCTGCAGCGACGGATTGCTGATTTCGAGCGAATAGTCCGTGGTGATCGTCAGAGACAGGTTCTGTGTTTTCGTGGGACCATTCGTCACTGTTCCGATAATCGTAATCGGCACCGTCCCCGCCGTCGCGCTCGCGGTGGTGCTTATAGTCAGCGTCACCGCAACGGGATTCGCAGAAGTTGGATTCACTGAACTCGATGGAGCGAAATTGCAGGTTGCTCCCGTAGGCAAATTTCCGCACGAAAGATTCACCGTGTCATTAAAGGAACCTTGCGCGGTTACTGAAAAAGACACAGGTCCGGAAACGCTTGAGGGACCAACCGTGATGCTCGGAGGAGAGGGAGCGGTTAAATTAAAGTCCACAATCTTTAAAGTGAAAGTGGCGTCGTTCACGACACGATTTGGGTCGGTCCCAGCACCATGCAGGTCAAAGCTGTAATCGCCGGGAGTATCAGGCGGAGTCACCGTAGCCGTAAGTGGCGTCCCCATTGGCGGCGGACCCGGCGGATTCACAAAGGTTGGTGTGATCACGCAAGTCGCAGCCGGAACACAACTCAGGTTTACCTGATAGCTGTATCCGCCCAGAGCCGTAATTGCGCCGGTAAACAAGGGCGGCGTTTGTCCTGCGAAAATAGTGATCGGCGTATTGGCAATCGATAACGAGAAATCCGGCGTCAGCGGAAACTCCCAAATCCCGCGTCCGTAGGTTGACGCGCGCATCAACTTAGTGGAGTCTGAGCTGACGAAAATTCCCAGCGCGGTCACCGCAACGTTCGGAAGGTATCCGGCTTGACCGCTACTTGGCCCTGGTCCAAGTTCTTCCCAATTCGGAGCCGCGGTGAAGCTCCAGAACACACCTACGTCAGTGGCTGCGTACACTCTTCCCGGTGTTCCGCTCGTCGCCGGATCGACGATCACAGCATTCACAGGAGCATCCGGCAGGTTAGCGCTGAAGTCGGTCCAGGAGGATCCGCCATTCGTCGTCTGCCACACTTGCGACGTGGGAAACGCGGCCGTGCTGAATCCCATAACGCCGACATACGCAGTCAGACCCTGCTTATCTGACGTGTCCATGGCGATTCCAGAAATCGGAAAATTGTTGGGGTTGATTGATCCGGTCTGATCCACCCAAGTCGAAAGTCCCCCGGCAATGTCTGTGCTCACCCAAACATGTCCGCCGGACGGAACCGTCGGAATGAGTGGCCCAAAACCATCGGTTCCGACATACATCACGTTAGAAAGGCCGGTGTTTGTGTCGAGCACTCCTGCCGTAAACGATCGCACCAGGTTAATCTCGCCTCCGGTACATATACCGTCTCCACCGGTTTCAAAGCTATGGCTTAATAAGGTGAAAGCCCCTCCTGTGCTCAGGCCGCTCCACATCCGGCAAGTTCCCACGATGATTTCCCCGGCATTCAGTGGATCGAAAATGTATGGCGGATAATACGCGCCAGTGTCACCGCCTACGCTTGCGCTGCTGACTACGGGATTGCTCTGAAAGTCCTGGGTGTGGCAACTGATTCCATTTGCATTGGTGCAACTGAAAATGTTGACTCCGGAAATTGCATCGGGCGGGTTGGATACAAACCACTCTTCTTCATTGTTGGGATTGATCTGGGTATAGCCGCCGTCACCGGCATTGACGTTTTGCCAACTCCCGCCGCTCGACTGCGTGCCCGGCGACCCGTTGCCCTGAGTTCCTCCAATAATTGTGCTGGCATCGTTAAGGGCCTGCGAAAACGAGACGAACTGAGCCATCGATCCCAGCGTTTGATTCAGACTATCGAATTCATTCGCACTGCCGCAGGTTCCAGTAGTCAGATCGATGTATCCATTCAACGAACGGTAGATCCCGCCATCGTTGGCGAAATACATTACGTCCTGAACGCTTGGATTAACTTGAAATGCAACCGCGTGCTGCGCGGGGTGAACCATAGCAATCGAGCTGCATCCGTAAGCGTGCGTCAGATTCAGAAATGTGGCATCGGGCGGCGCACCGGTTACATTGGGATTACACGAAGGAAATTCAGCGGAAATCTCGCATTTATAAAGATTGATCGCCCCCGCATATAAATCGGTCACGCCGCTGTTGCCATTTGGCACAGCAGCGAGTTCCAGATTGTATGCACCTGCCTCGGTTCCGCAGCCGATTTCGTCACCGCAGTTGATAATGCCTGCTTCATTGATCTGGCTCCACGAAATGCCGCCGTTCGTGGACTCCCAGATACCCTGATCAAAATCGTTCGCGTCCACATACCAAACGTACATCTCGTTACGACCGGGAACGACTGCGATTTCTCCGCGATAAATTGGACAAGTCGATGAACTGGGATTCGCGGGACAAGCGGTCGTGGTCAGTCCAGCACCGGGCTGCGTAGGCAGGCGCGTCCAATTAATGCTGTCGCTCGAGGAGTAGAAACCGTGATAACGCAGCGCGGCGAAGAACTGTCCCGATCCTGCGTTGTAAACCACTGACGTAGCGGAACCCGGCGCCGTGCTCACGCCATTATCGGTTACGGTAGCGTACCGCCAGGTATTTCCGCCGTCGCCTGAATCATAAAGTCCAAGATTGGCGGTGAGCGGATCCGCGAGCCCTTCGATAATTCCTTCCGACGCTCCCGCCGTAGCGGCTACCGCAAGACTGGGAGCAGCACTACTGAAAGCAATCTTGCTAAACGCCATTCCTGCGAATGATCGGGATCCTGTCGTGTCTGTGGAAATCAGCGTCCACGTGCTTCCGGCATTCGCTGATCTAAGAATTCCTAATCCGTAGTAGGAATCTGCGGAGCTGTTCGCTTCGCCCGTCCCCACCAGAATCACGCTGTCATTTGTATTGTTACCCGGCTGAATAGCAATTGCCCCGACGGCAAGCGTAGCCTGATTGTCGGTCACGGGCTGCCAGATGACATTCGCCGGAGACGGGCTGGCAGGCCCCGCATTGGCCGACTTCCAAACTCCGCCATAAGCTCCGCCGATGTAGACCGTGTTGCCCGTCGCATCCGCAGGATCAATCGCAATCGCGGTTGCGCGTCCCGAAACCCAGCCGTAGTTGTACTCTCCGGTGCCGCTCGCGTCCGACGCTAACGGCGCCGGTCCCAGCGAGCTCCAAACTACGGCAGATGACGGTGGCGACATCGCTCCAGCTGCCTGTGCTCTCAACAGACGATCAGCCCGCATTCGCATCTTCTGCAAGTAGGCGCGATACCGCTGCAGCGCACCGACTCCCGCCAACGAACTGCGCCCTCGAAGAAACCATTGTTCCTCTAACGCTAGCCGCTGGCGGCCCGCAGGTTTAGATTGCGAACCCGTCTTTACTTCCTGTCCGCAAGCCAAGGAACTAAGAAGTAAAAGCAGCGCAAGGCAGTGCAGGCGCGGTCGTCTTTGTCTGTGCATTCGATTCCAGTTGTCAGGCCTATCCCACGACGCAATCAGACCTTTGGGCGCTGTTGAGACTCTCTTCATGCAACCTGGGTTGGAAAAAGCGATCCCGATTTGTTCGGCGCAACCTTTCCCAGCTTGACTAGGCGGACGATAATCGAGGGTACTGTCCGGTTGTGAGTTTTTGCGATCTCTTCGAAGGGCATTCCCTTCCGCAGTTCCTCACAAACCTGTTTATCCTCAGCGCGCGACCAGTACTGGCCGGCGCTTCCCGGTTTCTTAAGTGCACGCTCCTGTTCCGTAACCAAGGCTGCCACTGCCCGGTTCAACGCCATGACGGCTTGCGGATTACGGCAAATCGAATCCCCTTGCAGCGTCTCGCGAGTCTCTGGATGGATTCCATCCGCCAGGGCCCGGATGATTTTGATTGCTTCCTGAATTTCCATTGCAACCTCCTGAACAAGCATCGTAGCGCTCCCTTTCCTCCTTCCTTTGTGACCAATGAACATCTCGGCCAGAGTCGGCCCACATTGGAACTTCGCGGGCTATACTGGCCGTGTCATTTTTCGATGGGCTGAAAACAGATGGACTGGCAGGCGTTTTGGCTTACAATCCGGCTGGCAGTCGTAGTCGCTGCCGCACTGGCTATCTTGGGTTTGCCGATTGCGTACTGGATTGCATATTCGGGCTGGCGCTGGAAGTTCCTGGCCGAAGCTGTGGTGGCTTTACCGATCGTGCTTCCGCCAACAGTATTGGGATTCTACGTTCTGGTAGCGCTCGGTTCTCGTAGTCCGCTGGGACGCGCCTGGCAATCAGTCACCGGGCACAGCTTGGCGTTTACTTTCGGCGGGCTAGTTATCGGATCCATCATTTACAGTCTGCCATTCGCCGTACAGCCTTTTGCCGCGTCATTCGCGCAGGTCGATCGAAGACTGATTGCCGCCTCGGCCACGCTGGGCGCCTCGAAGCTACAGACATTCGTTCGGGTTATCTTGCCGCTTTCCGTTCCTGGACTCGTCACCGGCATCGTCCTCAGTTTCGCTCACACAATGGGAGAGTTCGGAGTCGTGCTCATGGTCGGGGGAAACATCCCAGGAGTTACGCGGACGGTTTCTATCGATATTTACGATCAAGTACAGGCACTAAATTATTCGGCGGCAAATCAAACTGCGTTAGTTCTGCTGGCGCTTTCTTTTGTGATGCTATCAGTGGTCTACGGCGTGAACCGGAAGGTCGGGGCGGCATGGCCGTGGAAATAAAGGACGCGAGCGCTGAGCCGGCATGATCGGTTTTGGCTGTGTGCTGAGCCCGCCAATTCTATCCCCTGAAGCCGCCAGCGTACAATAAAGCAGGACTTTCCATGCGCCGAGTCTATCTCGACAATAACGCAACCACTCCGGTGCTGCCCGAGGTTTTCGAGGCCATGCGCCCGTACTTCGCGGAGCATTTCGGTAACGCATCATCCATCCATCATCACGGACAGGAGACACGTGCGGCCGTCGAAAGAGCGCGCGAATCGGTGGCGGGACTTCTCGGGTGCAAGTCCTCTGAAATTGTTTTTACCAGCGGGGGCACTGAAGCCGACAACCTCGCCATTTCAGGTGTATTGCGCGCAGGTGACCACGTTATCAGTTCAACCATTGAACATCATGCGGTGCTGAATTCCTGTAAGCATCTCGAAGCGATGGGATGTGAAGTCACTTTCGTTCACGTGGATAGCCGCGGATTGGTCGACCCGGACGACATCCGTCGCGCTTTGCGTCCCCAGACCCGGCTAATCACAATCATGATGGCGAACAATGAGACCGGCGTCCTCCAGCCGGTCGAAGAAATTGGCAAGATCGCCGCCGAAGCAGAGGTGAATTTTCATACAGACGCGGTGCAAGCGGCAGGAAAGGTAGCGATAGATGTAAGTCGTCTGGGATGCGATCTGCTTTCGATCTCCGGACACAAGCTGCACGGGCCGCAGGGAGTGGGGGCGCTTTATGTGCGCAAGGGTACTCCGCTCGAGCCGATGTTTTACGGCGGAAGTCACGAGCGATCTCGACGTGCTGGCACGGAGAATGTCCCCGGAATCATAGGTCTCGGCAAGGCGGCACAAGTGGCACTGGAAGCCTTGGAGCGCGGCGACCTAGCCCAGATGTCCGCAATGCGCGACCGCATCGAACAGAAAATTCTTGCCGAAGTAGAATCTACAGGCGTGAACGGAGCCGGCGCTCCACGCGTTCCTAACACCACCAACATCCATTTTGATTACATCGAAGGCGAAGCCCTAGTAATAGCGCTCGACTTAAAGGGACTAGCGGTTTCGACTGGAGCGGCGTGTTCCTCGGGCGCAATCGAGCCCTCGCACGTGCTCACGGCAATGGGCTTGCCGCCAGAGACAGCCCGGTCCAGCCTTCGTTTCAGCCTAGGCAAACAAAACACTACCGAAGACGTTGAATTCGCTATCGACCTCATTCCGCGAATCGTAACCCGCCTGCGGGACCTGTCGCCGGTTTACAATAGAACAGCCGTCAACCCTTAAGCCATCAGCTCTCAGCTCAGTGTTCCAGGATCAGGTTTGCCATTTGCTGAAAGCTGACAGCTAGACGCGAATGCTAATGTCGCAAAATAAAATCATCGCCGTGGCCATGTCGGGCGGAGTCGACTCCTCTACCGTCGCCGCCATGCTGCGCGCAGAGGGACACGACGTCATCGGCCTAACCATGCAGCTTTGGAATCAGCGCCGACTGTCAGGCCATCCCGGTATGCCCGAGACCGTCCAGGGACGCTGCTGTTCCCTGGATGATGTTTACGATGCACGACGGGTCGCCGAAACTCTGGGCATTCCCTACTATGTGGTCAATCACGAAGACCGATTCGAGCGCGACGTGGTACAGCCCTTCGTCGAGGAATATTTATCCGGACGCACTCCTATCCCTTGCAGCCTGTGCAACAACCATTTGAAGTTTGATCAGTTGCTGATCGTGGCGCAGCAGATTGGTGCAGATGCGCTGGCTACCGGCCACTACGCTCGGGTCGAATTCGATGAGACGTCCGGCCGCTGGCAGCTTAAGCGTCCGGCGGATTCGTCCAAGGATCAAACCTATTTCCTATTCGGGCTTACCCAGGATCAACTCAGCCGAACGCTGTTTCCGCTTGGCGATATGACTAAGCCGCAGGTTCGCGATCTGGCACGCCACCACGGGCTGGCCCTCGCCGCGAAGCCGGATTCGCAGGAGATCTGCTTCGTTCCCGGAGGCGACTACAAGAAGTTTCTCGACGCCTATCTGGCAGAACAAGGCGATTCCCTGCCCGACACCGCGGGCGAGCTCGTCACCACGGACGGACAAGCAATTGGTGAGCACAACGGCATTCACAACTTCACCGTGGGCCAGCGTAAGGGTTTGGGCGTCGCCACCGGCTCGCCTCTATATGTCATCCAGATCAACGGTGAGCAGCGGCAAGTGGTCGTTGGCAATCAGGAGGAACTGTATTCGCGGACCTTGCGCGCGCGGCGGGTGAATCTGGTTGCAGTCGACGATCTGCGTGAACCGATGCGGGTTCGGGTGAAGATCCGCCACCGCCACGAGGGAGCTGCCGCCATGTTAGAGAAGTCGGATGGAGACGAGGTGCTGGTCACCTTCGACGAGCCGCAGCGCGCCATCACGCCCGGGCAGGCTGCAGTGTTCTATGACGGAGATATCGTTGTGGGCGGCGGTTGGATCGTTTGAGACGCCGTCTCAGTTTCCGCAAGAGTAATTTCAGATAAACATTTCGTCTTGCGGCACGCCAACGCCGTTGCGCCTGCGACGTTTCGCCCCGAGGAAAAATTCCACGCCCGAAGTAATTCCCTGCACCAGTCCTGCGAGTTGTCGAACTGGCGAAACCACCGTCTTGTGCACTAAGTCGGTGGTGTTCTCCACCCGGTCAAGAGTCCGGTGAAGCAGTTCGTCGGCGCGGATCACCTGCAATCGCGTGCGATCAATCGCATCGGCCACAGTGGCATCCAAACGCTCGATTTGTGCGCGAACCTTGGTGCTCGATTCGCTCAGATTCGTTACTAAATTCTGGAGCAGCGGCCGGTACTCCACCAGCATGGAGTGCACGATCTCGGTAGTTGGCAGAACCTTGGTGGTGACCTCGGTGGCCAGCGCTTCCATACGCGCCGAGGTTTGCCGCACGGCCAGGTACAGGGCCACCAGAATGCCCGCTTGTATAACCACAGCCGCTGCAGTGATGGCGATGAAAATCGGTAGATAATCCATGGTTGCTCCGCTTTGCGTTGCTTCGCTTACAATGCCGAATCAATAGGACGCGGCGGAATCTATTCGCTACGGGTTTTGTGATCCGCTACCCTCGGAAGTTGTCGCTTCCTGATATGCCTGCTTCCCCGCTTCGTACGCCGACCGGAACTGCTCCTTTTGTTGATTCAATACGTCGCGACCGCGATCAGCCCAGTTGGAAGCCTGTTCGCGTGCCTGTTTGGCACGGTCACGAACGAATTCACGACCGTCTTCGGCCTTGGAGCGCAGCGCTTCCCGGGTCTCGTCGCCGGAACGTGGAGCATAAAGCACGCCCGCAACCGCGCCAATACCTAGCCCAGCAAGGAACCAAAGTAAACTATTGCCATCTCGATCCGACATATAACGAACCTCCCATTATGAATCTACTAACTCGGATGGTAGCACCCGATGTAGTGAAATACAATTCTGCGAACACCGGGGTGATGTCAAGCTGCTTGTGTAAATAGGTTGAGGGTGCGAGTTTTCCATTCTAGATTGAATCTCTGGAAGATGGAATAGATGATGCGATCCACGCTCTGCACATTCACGAAGCAGACCATGGGCCGGGTTCGCCTTCGCACTTCTACGAAGCAGCGCTCGATCACGTTGGTCGTGCGCACTTTCTTCCATAAATGACGGGGCAAGGCGAAGAACGACAACAGTTCCGGCAGGTCGCGCTCCAGGCGCCGCACCATGGGTCCGTAGTCTCGCGACCAGCGCGAGCGGAAGCGACGAAAGGCGGCTTGCGCCTGGGTGCGGCTGTCGGCCCGATAAATGGCCTGCGCTCCCCGCTTCACTTCGTCGTAATCGCGTTTGCGCACGTGCTCTAAAATATTGCGCATCTTGTGCACCCAGCAGCGTTGATGCGCCACCCGCGGATAAACCGTCTGGATCGCGGCCGCCAGGCCGGGACAGCCGTCGGTGACGATCAGCAGCAACTTTTTACCCTCCAGTCCGCGGCGGTACAAATCTTGCAGCAGCCCCTCCCAGTCGGCCTGACTCTCGCCCCGGCTGCGCAGAAAGGCCAGCAGATGGCGGGTGCCGTCCTGGCGCACCCCGTAGGCCACCAGCATGTGCACCCGCTTGCGCCCCGCGGGACGCCGCATGCGCAGGCTCACCCCGTCCAAAAACAGATACGCGTAATCGTCGCTCAGCCGCGCCTGATGGAACTGCCGCACCATCTCGTCCAGCGAGCGGGTAATGCGCGACACGGTTTGCGGACTTACCGTTTCTCCCGTCAGCGTGGCTACCACCCGGCCTACCTGCCGGGTGGAGATGCCGCGCAGAAAGGCTTCGCGAATCATCACCGTCACTTCTTCCGCCCGGCGCTGAAACTTCTTCACCACCTCCGGCAGAAACCCCCGCTTGCGGCTGCGGGCAACCCGCAAGCGCAGCACCCCAAAGCGGGTCACGAAACTGCGCCAGTAATATCCGTTGCGATAATCCTGGCGCTGCTCTGACCGCTGGTAGCGCCGGCTCACCATGTACAGATCGCGCTGCCGCTCGCTCAGCTGCTGAAAAAACTTCTGCGCCGCCTGCTGCACTCGGCCCTGCAGATCGCCCCAGAAACTCTCCTGCAACTCCGCTACAAAATGTTGGAAATGCTCAGTGATCGGTGTTACTTTCGCCATCGGGTGTAGGTCTCCTTTTTGGAAAGGCTTTAGCTTGTGAGGCCAAAGCCAACTTACACCCTCTCGCTTTTTACACAATCGAATTTACGTCACCGCAAATCAGCCCTGCCGGCAAGGATACCTTGATCTTTTATCAAGGAACCTGCTGAACTACTTTGCACCATTGACTCCTGTCAGATGGTGGGGGTACCCTTACAGCAATGGTAGTCGCTTGCCGCTTAGGCGCGAGCATCCCGGTTGGCTCCATCAGCAGAGAGAAAATTTTTTCGTCGTTAATCATGGCGTTGGTGCGTCGATATGAAAGCGACGCATCTAAGCAGTAGCAACGGCAACAGAGACCGAGCTGGCGAGGGAGGGATTCGCCAAAACTGAATGAAGAAGAGCATCGAGATTACTCCTCACGTTGAAACCTTGTTCGGTACCAGGGATGAAAACCTGCATGTGCTCGAAGATGGCCTGAACATCAACATCGATCTGCGATCGAACTCCATTGAACTTGAAGGTGCGGCCCGCGATGTTGCCCGCGCCGAGCAGGTTTTTTCGGATTACAACCATCTGCAGCGCGCTGGACACACTTTCAACAACGGCGACCTCAACAGCATGTTGCGGGTGTTGATTGCGGATCCGAAAGCTACCTTGCGCGGGCTGGCAGAAGCGGGACGGCAGCGCTCGTTCGGACGGCGCACGGTTCAGCCCAAGAGCCTCAATCAAAAACGATACGTCGAAGCCATTGAGCATCACGACATGGTGTTTGGCATCGGTCCTGCGGGCACGGGCAAGACTTACCTGGCGGTGGCGATGGCGATTTCGGCGTTGCTGGCGAAACGGGTGAACCGGATCATTCTGGCGCGGCCGGCAGTCGAAGCCGGCGAACGGCTGGGATTCCTCCCGGGAACTTTGCAAGACAAGATTGATCCGTATTTGCGGCCGCTATACGACGCGCTCTATGACATGCTTGATCCGGAGAAGGTCGACCGCTATCTCGAGAAAAATGTTATCGAGATTGCGCCCATTGCGTTTATGCGCGGCCGGACTTTGAACGATTCGTTTGTGATTCTGGACGAAGCGCAGAACACGACTTCGGAGCAGATGAAAATGTTTGTTACCCGTTTGGGATTCAATTCCAAGGCGGTGATTACGGGCGACATCACGCAGATCGACTTGCCCAATGCTCGGCGCAGCGGGCTGCTGGAGGCGGTCGACATATTGAAGCGCGTCGAGGGACTGACTTTTGTTTACTTCGATGAAGGCGACGTGGTTCGGCATCACCTGGTGCAGCGCATCATTCGCGCTTACGACGAGCACAAGAACAAGCTGGCTGAACAACAAATGCCCTTGCTCGAAGCGAAAGTTGGGGCGAACGGCAAGACTAACGGGTCGGATATTCCGGTTTTGCAAAAGGACATCGCGATGTCTCCGGAAGCACAAGCGAAAGAATAAAATCGATACGAGTCGTTGGGAGGGCCGCGGTTTTGGCCCTCCTGTTTATTTGCACGAACACGCGGAGAAAGCTTGGTGATTATTCAACAGCGGGTGGTGGGATTGAGCGAGGCTACGCTGGCTAAGTTTGTGGCACGCGCCCGCCGCGTCAGCGGAGTGCGAGGGGCCGTCAGCGTGCTCGTGACCAGTAGCCGCGAATTGCAGGCATTGAATCGTCGTTTTCGGCGGAAGAACAAGCCGACAGATGTGCTTTCCTTTCCCGCGATGCCAGGATTGTCGCCTGGTTTTGCCGGGGATGTCGCGATTTCCGCGGAGATTGCAAAGCAGAATGCGCATCGACTTGGGCATACCGCAGCTGAGGAAATCAGAATTCTCGTTTTGCACGGTGTGCTTCACCTCGCCGGATACGATCACGAACTCGACAGCGGAGAGATGCAACGCGAAGAGGCGCGTTTGCGCAAGTCTCTCGGGCTGCCCGTCGGATTGATTGAGAGAACTGTGCGATCGTCTCGGATTTCCATCGGCGCAAAGCGCGGACGCAAACGGGCATCACCATGAATTACGTCATCGCCATCGTTTTGCTGCTGTTGCTCGGTCTGCTGACCCTGGTTTCTTACGTCGACCGTGTGTACGCCGAAATTGGCAAGTTTCTCTCCCGCGAATTTCAAGTCAATATCGACGCATTCGAACACGATGTAGAGCCCAGGCTCGGCGTCAGTCGCGGCCGCGCGGCAGTGTCGATGGCAGTGCTCACGCAAATGATTACGGCAGCGATCGCCATGCTGGTCGGCTTCACGGTTTTTCGCGATCGGGCATGGAGCATTTATGAAATTCTGCAGGCCACGCTTAGCCTGATCCTGATCGTGATTATTTTTAACCGTTTTCTACCCTTTGTTTTTTTCTCGCGCTCCACCGGGCGATGGCTGGTCGCTTGGGTGCCTGTCTTACGTCTGCTTATCTATCTGGTTTTGCCAGTGACTCTGGTATTGGGATTCCTGGAATCAGTCGCTTCTCTGACCAAAGAGCATGCTGACGAACAGCCGGAAAGCCAGGCCGAAGCCGTGGACGCGCTGATCGAAGCTGGTCAGGAAGAAGGCATTTTAGACGAGAGCAACCGCGACATGATCCAGTCGGTGGTGGAATTCGGCGAAAAAACCGTGCGCGAAGCCATGAAGCCGCGGCCGGAAATCGTCGCTGTCCCCACCGATACTACGGTCGAGCAATTCATCGAGTTGCTGCGCATGAAACCATTCTCGCGGGTTCCTGTATTCGAAGGAACCATTCACAACATAAAGGGAATCGTTTACGCGCAAGATGTTTTGCAGGTGCCGGACACCGAAGCCCATACGCGCACTGTCGATACGGTCATGCGTAAGGACGTTTATTTCGTGCCCGAAAGCAAATTGGGGAGCGAACTTCTGCGGGAGATGCAGAAAAATAATATTCGCATGGCTATCGTGGTTGACGAGTACGGCGGGGTTGCGGGACTGGTCACGATTGAGGACCTGGTCGAAGAAATTGTCGGCGAAATTGATGACGAACATCAGAAAGCCGAAGTCATTCGGGAGAGCGACCATTCGTATATTGTCCCTGGAAATATGGACGTCGATCGGTTGGATGAGTTGTTGGGGACGCGTCCGGAGGGAAAAGAATCGGCTACAGTGGCGGGATTGGTGAGTGAGATGGCAGGCCGCATTCCGCAAAAGGGCGAAGTGATAGAGGAAGACGGCCTGCGCTTTGAGGTGCTGGAATCGACCGACCGGCGCGTTGAGCGAGTGCGGATCTCAGTCCAACCGAAGCAGATGCGACTGATTTGAATCAGCAATTAGCTTTTGGGCTCTTAGCTTGTAGCTTTCGATCGAGTGGTTATTAGAGATTTCCACTTCAAGAATTTACCTTGACCGCTAGTAGCTAGTAGCCTACTCCTATGGCCTTTCATTCCGGATTCGTTTGCATTCTTGGCCGTCCTAACGCTGGCAAATCTACGCTGCTGAATGCGCTTGTGGGGCAGAAGTTGGCGATTGTTAGCCCGAAGCCGCAGACCACGCGCAACCGCATCCTGGGGGTGGTACAAGTGCCCGCGCAAAGGAAAAAAGCCGGTGGACAGATCGTTCTCATCGATACGCCGGGCGTGCATAAGCCGGATACTTCGCTGGGTCGCAAGATGATGTCCGAAGTGCGCGAGGCGCTGGAAGGCTGCGATCTGCTTTTGTTGATTGTCGATGTCACCCGCAAATTCGGCCGCGAGGATGAGGCTGTGCTCGAAATGGCCAGGAAATCAGGAACTCCGGTTTTTCTGCTTCTGAACAAAATCGACTTGCTGCGAAATCAGAAAGACAAGTTACTGCCCATCATCGATGAATACAGCCGGCTGCATGCTTTCAAGGAAATCATTCCGTTGTCGGCCCGTAAACCGGAGGGTTTAGATCTTTTGCTGGAGAAGGTGATAGCGGTCTTGCCTGAAGGCCCGCGATACTTTCCCGCTGACCAAGTCACCGATCAGCCTATGCGATTTATGGTGGGAGAGATCATTCGTGAGCAGGTATTGCTCGCGACCAGTGAAGAAGTTCCGTACGCGACCACGGTGTTAGTCGAACAGTTTGAGGAGGGGCCGAAGCTCACGCGTATTGCGGCGGCAATTTTTTGCGAGCGGGAAGGGCAGAAGCGCATTCTCATCGGCAAGCAGGCGCAAATGTTGAAAAAAATTGGTACCGCAGCCCGGCTGCAGATTGAAAAGATGATTGGCACCCGGGTCTTTCTGGAGCTTTTTGTCAAAGTGAGTCCGGATTGGCGCGAGTCGCATTCATTTATCGACGAACTGGACTGGCGCCGGCAGCTGGAGCTATTAACCCATCCGGTAAAAAGTTAAAGCGCGAACATGTTAGATTGCTCGGGGCTGGATTCCTCTGTAGAATTGCACAGGCCAGCCTACGACTCGGCACTGCGAACGACCTTGATTAATGTCTAACCATTCCGAACCAGTCTTCGAGTTTCTGGCCAACCACCTACTTTTCAAGCTGCAAGTTACATTGTCTGCGGACAAGGCGGCAGTGGATTCTGTTGTCCAGCGAATCATGGAATCCCTTCGCGAGAAAGACTGCGCCCAAGGCAAGGAAAACGAGATTGAACTGGCGCTTTCGGAGGCGCTTGCTAATGCAGTGGTGCATGGCGCCAAGTCTGATCCGTCAAAGATTGTCGAATGCGATGTGGCTTGTGATCGGAATCGAAGTCTGCTAATCGTGGTGCGCGATCCGGGCAACGGTTTCGATCCCGCAGCAATACCCAGTCCGGTAGTCGGGGAAAACATTTTCGCTGGGCATGGCCGCGGCGTGTATCTCATCACGCAGTTGATGGACGAAGTTAAGTTCCTGAAGAACGGGACAGAAATCCACATGATTAAACGCTAAGCTGCTGCGAGTTCTAATTTATTCTTTCGCTGCTATACCCAGCGTTTTCATCTTGCGGTAAAGATGGCTTCGCTCCAAGCCCAGCACTTCCGCCGTACGGCTAACATTGCCGTGGTTCTCATCCAATTTCTTCAGAATATAGTCGCGCTCGTAGGCGGCACGAGCCTGATGCAGCGTAGAGAAATCCCCTCCTGTTGTGCGGCGTGTACCATCGCGGTGAACCAGTGGAGGCAGATGCCTGCGCTCGAAGCGAATCGTGGTTGGGTTCATGATCACGATGCGCTCCATCACATTGCGTAGTTCTCGAACATTTCCCGGCCAGGAATAGCGCATTAGCGTATCGATGGCATCATCGCTGATCTCGCGCGGGCGGCGGCCATAAGTCGCAGAAAATTCCTTCAGGAAATGACGCCCCAGCAGGGGAACATCCTCTTTGCGCTCCCGTAGTGGAGGCACCGAAAAAGGGATGACATTGAGACGATAAAACAGATCCTCACGAAAGTTTCCTCGCGAAATTTCTTCTTCCAAATCTTTATTAGTCGAAGCTATTACCCGGGCATCGACCGTGATTTGTTCGTCGCTACCGACCGGAACAAACCGTTGCTCGTCGAGCGTCCGCAAAACTTTTGATTGTGTCTTCAAACTCATGTCGCCGATTTCATCGAGAAAAAGTGTACCGCCATGAGCTTTCTGGAATGTCCCTTCTTTGTCTCCAGTGGCGCCGGGAAAAGAACCTTTTCGATGTCCGAACAACTCGCTCTCGATCAGATCTTCGGGAATAGCAGCGCAGTTCACTTCGACAAACGTCTCTTCTTGGCGCAAACTTTGCGCGTGTATGGCGTGAGCTACTAATTCTTTGCCCGTGCCTGACTCCCCGAAAATTAGAACGCGGCCGTTAGTCGGAGCCATAATCTGAATTTGCTGGCGCAGTGCCTTCATCGGAATGCTGTCACCGACAATCACGCTTTTCGGAACGAGTTGTTTCTTGAGTTCGCGGTTTTCCTCGCGCAAACGCTTGGCATCAATTGCATTCTTGATGAGGATCAGAGTTTTATCGATCGAGAGCGGTTTTTCCAGAAAGTCGTAGGCGCCGAGTTTAGTGGCGCGGACCGCGGTCTCGATGGTGCCGTGACCTGAAATCATGATGACCTCGGGGGCATTTTCTTTCTCGCGAATTTTTTCCAGGGTTTCGAGGCCGTCAATTCCCGGCAACCACACATCTAGCAGCACTACATCGAAGGTATTTTTGCTGATGCTTTCCAATCCAGCTTCACCGCTTTCGGCGAGCGAGGTTTTGAATCCCTCATCCTCCAGCACGCCCTTGAGCGATTGGCGAATCGTGGGCTCGTCATCAACGATGAGAATGTTATGCATGGTTGATAGAGGAGGCAGCGACAGCATCCGGCACAATCGGTAGTTCCACTACGAACCGCGCGCCCACAGGCTTATTCTCTTCTACGCGGATGGAACCGTGATGGTCTTCGATTATGCGGTGGACAATTGCGAGGCCGAGACCTGTGCCGCGCCTCTTAGTGGAGAAGTATGGCAGGAACAGCCTTTCTTTCAATTCCCGCGTGACGCCATGGCCGGTGTCGGCAACGGTGATTTCCACCACATCGCGAGTGGCCACCAGCGCAGTCGAAATCTCGATTTCGCGAAACATCACGTTCTGCATTGCCTCTGCCGCATTGTCCAGAAGGTTAGCCAGGGCTCGCTTGATGGCCTCGGGATCGGCCATGACATTGGGCAACTCTGGCGACAAAGAAGTCCGCACGAGAATGTTGTCCAGACGCCCGTCGAACATGGTGAGAGTGTTATTGACGATGGAATTGATGTTGGCAGATTGCGGCTGGGCAGTGGGGAAACGGGCTAAGGTCGAAAATTCATCGACCAGCGAGCGAACGGTTTCGACCGCTCCCGCGATGGTATCAGCGCAGCTATTGAGCACTTGCAGCGAAGCAGCGTCGGGAGGCGTGGCTCGCTGCAAATGGCGCCGAATGCGCTCCGCGGAGAGTGCAATCGGGGTAAGCGGATTCTTGATTTCGTGGGCTACGCGGCGCGCCACCTCGCGCCATGCTGCCTGCTTCTGAGCTTTGAGCAATTCGGAGAGATCTTCGAAGACGAGCACATATCCGAGGCCCTGTTCTTCGTGCTTGAGAGTCGCAACCGTAACTGCGACGCTGAGAGTGGCTGCTTGAACGGCCATATCCATTTGCGTGGTTGTGGTGCCCATTCGGTCAGCGCGCCGCAGCAGCGGCTCAAGGTCGGCGAGAACGTCGACGGCAAAAACGTCTCGCAGCGGTGCACCGATCAGGACCGCTGGCGTACCAGACTCCACGCCCGAGGGATGAAACAGGCGAAGCAAGGCGTGGTTTACGTGGGTGACGCGCCGTTCTGCATTCAACGAAAGCACGCCGTTGGGAATGCTTTCCAAAATAGTCTCGATATGGCGCCGCCGCTGTTCCAAAGCAACGTTGGCGGCGCTGAGGTCATGGCTTGAGGCTTCAAGCTGCCGCCGGCTGGATTCGAGTTCCTCAGCCATGCGATTGAAAGAGTGCACAAGATCGCCGATTTCATCGGCGGCACGGACTTCAACCCGGTAATCCAGCCGCCCGCGAGAGATTTCCTGCGTGGCTTCAGCGAGTGCAACCATGGGACGCGTCACCAATTTGGACAGAAATAATGCGAACCAGGTCGTGGCAAAAAGAACCACCACGGTCAGGAGCAGCAAGACCTCCATATAGGTTCGTCGAACCAATCTGCGTTCGCGGGCGAGGTCAAGGTAGCGCTGCTGGCTCGTTTCCACCTGTTTCACGGTTTCAGCGAATTGCCTGGGCAAAGGAATACCCACGAGAATCACGCCATTATTACCTACTGCGGAGCTGCCGAGAATGTAATCGGTTCCTTGCCACGTAAAAGGAATTGCAGCTTCAGACCGCAGCCGCTCAACAGGAAGCATGGGTTTGAGTTGCACCCACGGCGAAGGAGCATTGAAACTGGTCACGGCGTCACCATCGACAATGGCCAGCGCGAACCCGCTCTGCAGAGTCGGCGCGTGCCGCTGAAACTCCTTATTAACCGCCGAGAAATTGTGGCTGGCAAAAGCAGATTGCGTCCCTGGTTCGGCCGCGATGGCTTCCGCTTCGGCTCGCGTGTTTTGTGCCGCGTACCTGGAGAGCAGCGAGGCCATGGTGGCCGTGTCGCGTCGTACCTCCTCTACCGGACTGGAAAACCATTTATCAATCGAACGGTTCATCAGCACATAAGCGAAGAAGAACATGCCGATGACGGGAAGGAACGAAAGCAACAGACTGCCTACGACCAGACGCGTGCGGAACTTCGATCCCAGAACGCCAAGCCTGCGTTCCGCGAAAAGCTTCAACAGATTACGGACCAGTACAAACGTCAGCGCCACGAACAGAAGAAAGATCAGTGCGTAAAGGGCGACGAAAATAAACAGCTGCTGGTTGGTATTCGGACTTAGAGGAAGATCAAAGGAGGTCAGCGAAAGCAGGACCGCAAAAAGCAGCGCGAGTCCTATAGCCAGCGGGATTATGACTTTCTTCCGACTGGACCGTTTTTGCTCAGGTCGAATTGGATCGCGAGAAGACATGCTTTGCTTCGTCCCGGCTCTTTGATTGGCTCCTGATAAGCGTCGTTGGCTCATTATAAGCGGAGGTGCGGTCGAAAGTGATGATCGCCTGAAGACCACGTTATACGTAACGCCGGCATCTTGCCCTCGGAACTGAGGGCGGGACGCCCTCAGGACAGCCGCCGGGACGGCGGCGCTACAAAAATATCGCCCTCGGGGAGGAATGTTCGTAGTGGGCAGTTTTGGCAGCGAGGTTCTGTTTTACGACAGTATTGTTTTCCGGCGGCCACAATAAGCCCGTGCATGTCGTTATAAATCTGGGCCAGTGGAGGGCGGCGCGCGCGGCTCATGGCGCTGGGAGGATGAGCAAGTGAGGCAATAGCAATGTCCGGCGGTTGAGTCATTTTTGCAGGTGCTTCCGCGACCTCGCTCAAGGATTGCTCAAAAAGTTCGCGCACTTCTTCGTAGGTCATTTTTGGGTGAGCGAGTCCGTGACGTTCCAATATGCGGCGGCTATAAGCATCGACCACAAAAACCGGGTGCTGCCCTGCATAGAGCAGTATGGAATCTGCGGTCTCCGGCCCAATTCCATTCAGTGCGAGCAATTCCTGGCGGAGTTTGTCAGTAGGCTGCGCGAACATGCGCTGCAGCGAACCTGCGTAGGCTTGGTCGACGAATGCGACGAAAGTCTTTAGCCGGGCCGCTTTCTGTCGGAAGTATCCGGCTGGTCGAATCAGCGCCTCCAGTTGATTTAGGGGAATGGTGCGCATGGCAGCGAAACTCAGCTTGCGAGTAGCGCGCAACTGACGCAGGGCGATTTCGACATTCTTCCATGAAGTATTTTGGGTGAGAAAGGCGCCGACTATAACTTCGAAGCGATTGCGAGCGGGCCACCAGTGCTGTCGTCCCCAAGCACCATAAAGTGCGCGGTAGTGGGCCCGGATCTGTTCGTTGGCGGTCATGTTTCCATCTGCAGCGTGTGGCGAGCGCTTGTTAGACAACTTAATCGAACGAAATTGTTAATCGCGATCCACCTCTGAACTTACCTAAGTCCATGCACGTTGGGACGTTTTCATTGTACAAAAGCGCGCATGTTGGGCATTTCGCGCTGTACAAAGGCGTTATGCGTTTTCCCTCGGACGGTACAAGTACCAAAGTTACTTTTGAAGTAACGCTTGTGCTGTGACAATTTGTGTCAACGCGATAGGCTGCATTCGTCCCCCTAAAATGCAGCGATGGCGCGTGAGCAAAGCGAAGTCGACGTCATCCCTCTGCCGCTCAGATAGGAGATCGAGGTATGTCTCAACGGCTGGGTGATCTTCTCGTCAAAGAGAAGGTCATAACCCCAGAGCAGTTGGAACAAGCAACGAAGACTCAGAAGGAAACCAACGTCCGCCTGGGCGCTGCCCTGGTGAAGCTGGGGTTTCTCACTGATGAAGACGTTACCAACTTCCTTTCGCGCCAGTATGGCGTTCCCGCCATCAATCTTTCCTATTTCGAAATTGATCCCGCAGTGGTGAAGCTGATTCCGTTTGAAACCGCCAAGCGTTATCAAATCCTGCCGCTGAGCCGGGTGGGCGCGTCTCTGACGATCGCAATGGTGGACCCGACCAACGTGTTCGCCATGGACGATATCAAGTTCATGACCGGTTTCAATATTGAACCGGTGGTTGCGTCGGAAAGTTCGATTCTCGAAGGCATTGATAAAGCTTACGGCAATACCAAGGAGGAAGACCTCGAGCAGGTAATGCTTTCGATGTCGGAGATGGATGAATCCGACGTCGAACTGCAGGCTGACCAGCAGGAATTAGGACTGGCGGACCTGGAGCGGGCAGCTGATGAAGCTCCCATCGTCAAGTTGGTGAACCTGGTTCTAACCGATGCGGTGAAACGGGGGGCCAGCGACATTCACATGGAGCCGTACGAAAGAGAATTCCGCGTGCGCTTCCGTATTGACGGCGTTCTGCAGAGCATCATGACTCCGCCGTTGAAGTTGAAGGACGCCATTATTTCGCGCGTGAAGATTATGTCGAAGCTGGACATCAGCGAGAAGCGGTTGCCGCAAGACGGCCGCATCATGCTGAAGATGAATATTGGCGGGCGCAAAAAGCAGCTCGATTTCCGCGTCAGCACCTTGCCCACATTGTGGGGAGAAAAAATCGTGCTCCGCTTGCTGGATAAAGAAAATCTGCGCTTGGATATGACCAAGCTGGGTTTCGAGCCAGAGTCTCTAACCAAGTTCGAGAAAGCCATTCTGAAGCCATACGGAATGGTGCTGGTGACCGGACCAACTGGATCAGGCAAAACCAATACTTTGTACTCCTCGATTTCTACGTTGAACAAACCCGATACCAACATCATGACTGCGGAAGACCCGGTCGAATTTCAGTTGGCTGGCGTCAACCAGGTGCAGATGAAGGAGCAGATCGGTCTGAATTTCGCGACGGCGTTGCGCGCTTTTTTGCGTCAGGACCCGAACATCATTCTGGTCGGCGAAATTCGAGACTTTGAAACCGCTGAAATCGCGATCAAAGCTGCTCTTACCGGACACTTGGTTCTCTCCACGCTGCACACCAACGGCGCGCCTGAAACCATTACCCGACTCATGAATATGGGTATCGAACCTTTCCTGGTGGCGACCTCGGTGCACCTGATCTGCGCGCAACGCCTGGTCCGCCGTGTTTGCAAGGACTGTACAGAAACGGTTGATGTTCCCCCGCAGACGCTGATCGAAGAAGGCTTCACACCGGAGGAAGCTAAGACAGTAAAGATTCAAAAGGGCAAAGGCTGCGGTGTCTGCAACAACACTGGCTACAAAGGCCGCTGCGGTTTGTATGAAGTCATGGAAGTGGATGACGAGATCAGGGAACTGGTTCTGGTCGGCGCTTCCGCAGTCGAATTGAAGAAGAAGGCAATTGAACGAGGAATGATTACATTACGCCGCAGCGGGCTGATCAAAGTTGCGGCTGGCATGACTACGCTCGAAGAAGTGGCTCGCGAAACTATTCACTAAGTTCGAAAGGGAAGGGACTAAAAGATGTCGCTCGCATTAAGTGATCTGCTGAAACGAATGTTGGAAATGTCGGGAAGCGATCTTCACCTCACTACCAATTCGCCACCGCAGATCCGCGTACACGGGCACCTGGTGCCATTGGATCTGCCGCAGATGACGCCGGCTGAGACCAAGCAATTGGCTTACAGCGTCATGACCGATTCGCAGAAACATCGTTTCGAAGAAAATCTGGAGCTGGATTTTTCCTTCGGATTGAAAGGTCTGGCTCGTTTTCGCGCCAACGTTTTTAACCAGCGCGGCGCCACATCGGCCGTCTTCCGTCTCATTCCTTTCGAAATCAAATCTTTTAATCAGCTAGGCCTTCCCGCGGTAGTGAGCAAAATGTGTGACAAGCCCCGCGGCTTGGTACTGGTGACCGGTCCGACCGGTTCGGGCAAATCCACTACTCTGGCCGCCATGATTGACAAAATTAATACCGAGCGGCACGACCACATTCTCACCATCGAAGACCCAATCGAATTTGTGCACATGAACAAGAATTGCGTGGTTAACCAGCGCGAATTGCATGCGGATACAAAGAGCTTTACCGACGCGCTGCGGGCGGCGCTTCGTGAAGATCCCGACGTAGTGCTGATCGGCGAAATGCGTGACTTGGAGACGATCGAGTCAGCGCTGCGTATTGCCGAAACCGGCCACCTCACGTTCGGAACGTTGCATACGAATTCCGCATCGTCGACCATCAACCGAATTATCGATGTTTTCCCGGCGCACCAGCAGCCTCAGATTCGGGCGCAGTTGTCCCTGGTGCTGGAAGGCATCATGTGTCAAAGCCTGCTGCCCAGCGCCGACGGCAAGGGTCGAGCCATGGGCATGGAAATTCTTGTACCCAACGCTGCGGTGCGCAACCTGATTCGCGAAGACAAGATTCACCAGATTTATTCGTCGATGCAGTCAGGTCAAGACAAGTTTGGTATGCAGACATTCAATCAGGCGCTGGCCACACTTTACTTTCAGAAACAAATCACTTTGGAAGTAGCAATGGCGCGCTCGAGCAACGTGGATGAATTGCAGGAAATGATCAATCGCGGCGCCGGATTGTTGAACCGTAACCAAACTGCAGCCGGCGCTAAAGGCGCAGCGACTGGAAAACGTTAAGCGATTTTGAGGTCGAACCAATTCGATTTAAGCAGCAGTAACCCGGTGCGTGAGCGACTGGCGCACCGAAGCAATGCCAAGAAGTAAGGAGACGTCACATGCCAGTTTTCACATTTTCAGGGAAGAGCGAAAACGGAGAGAAAGTTACCGGCGAGCGGGCAGCACCCAACAAACAGGCGTTAGCGGCTCAGCTCCGCAAGGAACGCATCAACGCGGGATCGATCCGTGAAAAAGGCAAAGAGTTTGCCATGCCGACGTTCGGCTCGGGCAAAGTCACGACCAAGGAAATTGCCATCTTCTTCCGGCAATTTTCCGTCATGATCGATGCCGGATTGCCACTGGTACAGTGTCTGGAAATCCTTGCGGCTAACCAGGAGAATCAGGCATTCCAGAAGACGCTCACCGGGGTGCGCACGACGGTAGAAGGCGGCTCAACCCTGGCCAATGCCATGCGGCAGTATCCAAAAGTCTTCGACGACCTTTCCACCAACATGATTGAAGCTGGCGAGACCGGCGGTATTCTCGACATCATTCTGCAGCGGCTGGCGCAGTATGTTGAAAAAGCTGTGAAACTGCGGGGGGCGGTGAAATCGGCATTAATCTACCCGGTCTCTGTTATCAGTATCGCGATCCTGGTCGTCGGCGCGTTGCTGAAGTTTGTCGTGCCCATTTTTGCTAACCTCTTCGCCGGATTAGGAGTGGCTCTGCCGCTACCCACACGCATCGTGATGGGACTGAGTGCATTCGTAGGCCAGTTCTGGTGGTTCTTCATCGTGGGGGTTGTAGGTTTGTTTTTTGGCGTCAAGCAGATTCGTAAGAATCCCAAAGGCCGCTACTACATGGACCTTGCCCTGCTGAAAATGCCTGTCGTTGGCATACTGATGCGTAAAATCGCCGTGGCGCGCTTCACCCGTACCCTGGGCACCCTGATCACGTCCGGCGTGCCCATTCTTGAGGGCCTGAGCATCACCGCCAGAACGTCAGGCAACGCCGTGCTGGAAGAAGCATTGATGAAGGTACGCAAGGCTATTGAAGAGGGCCGTACCATCGTCGATCCGCTTCGCGAATCGGGAGTATTCCCGAGCATGGTTACGCAGATGATTGGCGTGGGCGAAGCGACGGGCGCTATGGACGCGATGCTGCAGAAGATCGCAGATTTCTACGAAGACGAAGTCGATGCCGCAACCAGAGACATGCTGGCCATGCTGGAACCGCTCTTGATCGCGTTTTTGGGCGTCGCCGTCGGTGGCATCGTCATTTCGCTATACATGCCGCTGTTCTCGATGATTGCCAAGCTGGCTGGATAGCGACAAAACATTGGGCGGAGTGAGAAACCACTCACTCCGTCCGTACACGCGTTTCGACAAGGAAATTAGATTAGGCATGCAATCCATGTTCGATGAGCGGCTGTGGCTGGCCTGGCTGGTCAAGGTTCGCATCCTGATCCTGACACTTCTCTTGGGAATTGAGCTGGCCATTTCCCGGCTCGCTCCCACGCCTTTGCCGTTGCGATTGTTCGTCAATGCCATTCTGCTGTGGTATGCGATCTCGATCTTTTATGTGCTGCTGTTATCGTTCTGGCAGGAATACCGCATTCAAGCGGTATTGCAGGTGCTCACTGACCTGACTCTCGCTAGCCTCGTGGTTTACGCCACAGGCGGCGTAGACAGCTCTCTCAATTTTCTTTACCCGTTAGTCATCATCGTCGCCTGCATTCTGTTGCCCAGGGTGTGGGCCTACCTGACGGCCGCGCTGGCTTTCATTCTCTATGGGGCTGTCCTCGAGGCCACGTATTTTGCGATTATTCCTTCTTACTCCACCACTCATCCGGAACTGAAGGCGCTGCAAGCCATCATTTTTGTGAACTTGTTTGGCTATCTCGCAGTTTCGTATTTGGCTGGTTTGCTAGCCAACAAGCTGCGACAGGTGGACGTAAAGCTGAAGGACACCAGCGGAGCGCTGGAAAATCTCCAGGCTTTGCACGAGAACATCATTCAGTCGATCACGGGCGGGCTGATCACCACCGGAATGGATGGACACATCACGCTGGTCAATACTGCAGCGCAAAGACTGTTGGAGCGTTCCGAAGCCGATCTGTTGGATCAGCCGGTCAACCAACTGTTTCTGGATCCTCTGCCGCGCGTCGATCGCGAACCGGCACATGGTGAAGTTCGTCTGATTGCGCCGACGGGTTATCGCAAGACTTTCCGCGTGCTGGTTTCCGCGCTCGCCATTCCCGAGCGCGGCATGCTTGGCTACGTGTACACATTTGACGACCTTACAGAGATCCGGCGCTTGGAGCGCGAAGTCCGCATGCAAGACCGTCTGGCGGCTGTAGGACGTCTAGCCGCAGCCATTGCACATGAGATTCGTAATCCTCTGACTTCGATCGCCGGATCGGTGAGCATGCTCTCCGGCATCCCGGATTTGGGCGATGAACATCGCCAGCTTTTGCAGATTGTCACTCGGGAGTCGGAGAGGCTTAACAGCATCATTACCGATTTCCTTGCCTATTCGCGCGGCCGCCAATACAAGTTTGCCAAAGTTGATCTGCTGCGGCTTTTAGAGGACACGCTCACTCTGCTTGAGCACCGGCTAGCTGCACAGAAGTCCGGAATCCAAGTAAAACGAAAATACGGCGCGCGTGAAGCGTGGGCTTCGGCCGATGGAGACAAACTTAAGCAAGTTTTCTGGAATTTCTGCGAAAATGCGGTGCGCGCCATGCCCAGTGGAGGAACTCTCACGGTGTCGCTGGAATCAAGCGAAGAAGATTGGCAGCTCAATTTCGCCGACACTGGGCCGGGGATGAGCCAACAACTGATCGAGAAAGTATTCGAGCCATTCCAGTCGCAATTTGAAGGCGGCACCGGGCTGGGGCTGGCGATTGTGTACCAGATTGTTCAGGCTCACGAAGGTAAGGTTTTTGCCCGCTCCAGGCTGGGACAAGGCAGCGTTTTTGTGCTGCGATTGCGCCGCTTCGCAGCAGGCGAGATTTCGACCGGGCCGCGCGCGGTTCCCGCCCAGGCGCAGAGCCGGGCGCTCGAAACCATCAGCGCCGCGGCAGCGGGAGGAGGCGCGCATGGGTAACATTTTGGTTTGCGATGACGAGCGCTCCATCTGCGAAATGCTGGACATCGCGCTGCGCCGCGAAGGCCACAAAGTTGAGACTGCTAATTCTGGCGAACTGGCAAAAAGAAAACTCGACGGCGCTCTTTACGACGTAATCGTGACCGACATCAAGATGCCGAACATCGACGGTATCGAAGTGCTGCGTCACGCGCATCAGATTTCGCCTGACTCCGCTGTGATCTTAATTACAGCGGTCGACGATTACGAGGCCGCCGTTGAAGCAGTCAAAGCCGGAGGAGCTACGGATTACATTCGCAAGTCTCCGGGACTTGTCGATGAAATAAAGATTGCCATCAAGCGGGCTCTGGAAAAAGTAACATTGCACCGGCAGAATTTTGCTTTTAAACGCGACGCTGCGACCCGCAACTCACTGGACAATATCGTCGGCGTCAGTCCCGCCATGGAGAAGCTGAAGCAGACGATTCGCACCGTCGCTTCTACGCAGAGCACAGTGTTGATTTACGGCGAGAGCGGAACTGGCAAAGAGCTGGTCGCCCGCGCTTTGCATGTGTGTTCTCCGCGGGCTGCCGAGCCATTCGTCTCCATCAATTGCGGCGCGTTTCCCGAAACTCTGCTGGAGAGCGAACTCTTCGGCTATGTGAAAGGCGCGTTCACCGGCGCCAACCAGAATAAACGTGGGCTATTCGAAGTCGCCGATCAGGGAACAATTTTTCTTGATGAGATCAGCGAGATGAGCCTGACCATGCAAGTCAAACTTCTTCGGGTATTGCAGGAACGCACAGTACGTCCCGTGGGAGGAACGAATGAGATTCCCATCGACGTGCGGGTTATTGCGGCTACGAATCGCGATCTCGACCGCCAAGTTGCGGAAAACACTTTTCGCGAAGATCTTTACTACCGCCTGAGTGTGATTCCGGTCTCGGTGCCTCCTCTGCGGCAGCGCCGCGAAGATATTCCGCTGCTCGTCAACCACTTTCTGAAAAAGTACGCGCCCGGCGCAGGGAAGAGCATTCAGAGAGTGAATGCCGAATCGCTGGAAGCGTTGGCAGGCTATGAATGGCCGGGCAATGTACGGCAGCTTGAGAATACGATCGAGCGCGCCGTTGCCTTAGAGACGAGAGATGAATTGCACGTAGAACTTCCCGTGGAGAAAGCTAAGGCACGCGCAGCGGCTGCCGGCGCGGAGTGGCCGGGCATGGCAGTCAGCGGGACAATGGGTGCGCTGCCTGAAGGTATCGAAATGGAGAAGTATGTTGCCGATATCGAGAAGTCGCTATTGCTGACTGCGCTGTCGCAATCGAATGGTGTTCAGACCCGAGCCGCAGATTTGCTAAAGATTTCTTACCGCTCGTTCCGTCACCTGATGAAGAAGTATGAACTCTAGCTGTCAGCTATCAGCCGTCAGCTTTCAGCTAAACAATCCAATCCTACAGCTTGTGCTAAATAATAAAGAGGGGGTCACTGATAGCTGATAGCTGTTAGCTAAGATTTCTTCCCCTTCAACTGCTGCTTCCATCCCAGCACCCTCGCCTTGGCGCCTTCGGCTTCAGCTTCGGGAATCATGCCTTTCTTCTGATAGAGAACTGACAGGCTGGTGTAGGCCAATACATCATCTGGATCGACTTCCGCGATACGCTTGGCTACCGTGATCGCTTCGTCCAATCGGCCTAGATCTTGTAGCGCGCGCGACAGGCCGTGCATGGCTTCGGTGAAAGTCGGATCAGCTTCGAGAGACTTCTGATATTCCTCCACCGCGCGCTCGTGCTCGCCATCCGACACCAGATCCAGAGCGGCATAGTAATGGTGCTCGGCTTTTTGGCGGGCTTCGGCTGCGGACATAGAACAAGAATTCTCAGACAGAGAATGGATTCTAGCATGCGCATTGCGCCCGGAAACTTGTGGCAGGAACGCGCGATGACCAGTGTTGGCATTCGCGGCGTATAGTTGTCACGCTGGCTGGGAAGCCAAAATGCGCTCACAAGAAATTGCCGCCGGATTCCTGAGGGCCGTAGGGTTGCTGCTGATCGTCATAGGCTTAGTGCACCTGGCGGCTACGCCGCACGTCCCACCTTTGGTTTGCAAAAAGTTCGTCATTTCGCTGTCAGCGCTGTGGGAGACTCAGGCATTTCTTGCCGGATGACATTCGAATAGGCAGAACTTGCCCGTGAGTTATTTCGACTAGAACAGAAAAAGAGGCGGGTTTGTTGTCAGTTGGTCGCAAAATCAGCGGCCTGAGCCGAGGGAAGCGCGGAAAGATTTTGGAGAGCCAATTGCATCAAGCAAAGCGTTCGACGCAACCCAAGGAGTTGACCAATGTCTATATCCGCGATTTCTGCCAGCAACCAATTGACGCAAGCCAACAACCTGCAAAGCCTGAATCAGCAACAGAACACCGAATTTCAACAGCTCACGCAAGCCCTGCAGTCCGGGAATCTCAGCAGCGCCCAGCAAGCCCTCAGCGCACTGACCGGCAACACCACTACGTCCGGGTTGCAAAGCGTGCTGTTGGCGCAAGACCTGAATAAACTCGGGTCGGCTCTTCAATCCGGCAATCTGAGCAGCGCGCGCCAGGCGTACTCATCGGTTCAACAGAACTTACAGAGTTCCCATTCATTGGTTGCGCACCATAGCCGCGGCCATCACGGGGGCGGGTCGGAATTTGTAACCTCAGGCTTTCCGGGAAGCAGCAGTTCTGGCAGCCTCGCCGCCAGCAATCTTTCTCAGCCGGTCAATTTGACGGCCTGAGTTTTTGTGAGGCCGCGGCCGGTTTAGAATTTCTCCTTTATGGAGAAGCTCCAGATCTGGGCACATCCGTGGTGGGTAAACCTGCTTGCGCTAATTCCGTTTATCACGTACGCGGCGCTTCGGCGGAAGCAGTCGCTGCTGAACTGGCGGCGGCTTACCACGCTTGCGATCTTTGCCGCCTCGTTCGGCTTTGTAGAGGCGGCGGTGGTCGTCTACCTCCGCGCCGCAACCGGACTGTTGCCGGGATATACCGGAACGCTATCCGAGCTTCAGCATTCGTCGACGGGCTATCGCCAGGAGCAGTCGATATCTCAATTTCCCCAGAGCTTGCTCACCATTGAGGTTTACCGCGAAGCGGCCACCATGATCGTGCTGGTTAGCGTGACGCTGCTTACGGCCTCGAGCACGAGTGCGCGGTGTGCGGCCTTTCTCTGGCTTTTTGCTCTGTGGGACATTGCCTATTATGCCGGGCTATGGCTTACGGTTCGCTGGCCTGCTTCACTCACCGACCTGGATGTGCTGTTTCTCATTCCGGTGCCCTGGATCGCGCAGGTTTGGTTTCCGCTGGCGGTGAGCGGATTGACGGTTCTGGCGATTGCGTTATCCCGTAGCGGACGAGCCAGGTAATCGCAAAAGAAGCTATTGGTTACGGATAGGCTACACTACGGTCATCTTGTCCAGCCGGCAATCCTGCTTCACCCTATTTACAGGGGAATCAGCGCATCTGCGAAATCGAGCCGATCAAGCGAAATGACTGAAACCAAGACTTCCAGGCCCGGAGTAGACTGGACCAAGCTTCTGACCGATCCGGACATCATCAGCCATCTCGCAGAGCTTCTGCAGGCCTATCGGGAGGCTGAGCCCTCCCGCCGCGATCAAGTGTTGCGGGAGACCTTGCGGAATATTAAAAGCGAGGCGAAAAAGGCACCGCCATCTCTCAAGATTTCTCCTGAGGTGCAAACTACCAACACGCCCGCAGCCACTCCACCTTTTGAGCCAGATATTTTCACTCCTTGCTGGGGCCAGGACCGGCGGCGCTATCCGCGGATGAAGTGTTTTGTTGCCGTCGAGTTGCGCGTAGAGGGCTCGCCGACGCCGGTCTGGGGAAATCTGTCGAACACCAGCCTGGGCGGCGGTTTCGTCGAAACCGCGACGCCGGTCCAGACCGGAGTAAAGCTCGAGATTGGACTCTGGGTGGCTAACGGGAACATTTGGGTTAAGGGTTTGGTCCTCAACGGTATTGTTACCCGAATCAATCCCAGCTTTGGCGTGCGACTGAAGTTCGACAATATGGAAGCTTCCGAACGCGAGAAGCTGCGGCAGTTCTTGAGGTTCGTCGAAAGCACGACCAAGAGCTACCAGAGCCAGCAAGGCTACCTGGCGCTAATGAAGCACTAGCATGATCTTTACGACTTCGTCCCACCCCTGCAAGTTATCCGTGTCGAACGGTCGTGCGGAACCCAGCAACTATGAATTTGCGATTGCGTCCTAATTCCCCCGCCCTGACGGAGCCACGCTGACAAAGAAATTTCCCAGCTGAAGAGAATCCCCCTGTGCCTGACCATGATGTAAATATCCTGCATATGCCTTTACAGAGTCGATTTGGGGGTTTACCAGCGTTTTCTCAGGATCACGCAAAAATGCCTGATTCCAAATGAATCCTTGTCTGATGCTTTTCATCCTAAACAGAGATGACGAAATCTGCTTGCAACACATTTGTGATTTCACTTTGCTCGTCCGCGCATGCCTTTCGAAACCTTGGTAAACTGACTGATGTGGGAGTTTTCTCCTGTCTCGGTATCTGACAAGCGGCGTCACCGCTGGCGCGTAAGTATACAACTCTGAACTCTGGCCCAAGGGAGAGTCTTTCTATGGTGGCGAGTGAGCAAGCGTTGCTGACCAGCAAGCAGCTGGATCTGCTGAGCATCAATACCATCCGCACTCTGGCAATCGACGCAGTGCAAAAGGCGAATTCTGGCCATCCCGGCGCCCCCATGGGGCTGGCTCCCGTCGCATATTGTTTGTGGCAGCGATTCCTGCGTTACGATCCCGCTAACCCCGTTTGGCTCAACCGCGACCGGTTCGTTTTATCTAACGGCCATGCTTCCATGTTGCTGTACGCGATTTTGTATTTGTGCGAAGTGCGCGGGGTGACTCCGGAATATGACTCTTACGGCGATTTTGCAGTAACACTGGATGACATCAAAAACTTTCGCCAGCTAGATAGCAGAACTCCCGGACATCCTGAATACCGGCAGACCGCGGGGGTAGAAACCACGACTGGCCCGCTAGGACAAGGCATTGGCAACAGCGTCGGTATGGCGATTGCTTCGAAATGGCTGGGCGCGAATTTCAATCGTCCCGGCTTCGAGATATTCAACTACAACGTTTACGCTTTCTGCGGTGATGGCGATCTCATGGAAGGCGTCGGCAGCGAAGCCGCGTCGCTCGCCGGTCATTTGAAGCTTTCCAACCTGTGCTGGATTTATGACAACAACCGCGTCACGCTGGATGGGGCCGCCGACGTGTCATTCACCGAAGATGTGGGTGCACGTTTCAAAGCCTACGGCTGGAACGTAGTTCACGTTACAGATGCGAATGACCTTGACGCACTTGCCAAGGCATATGAAAACTTCCTGCAGACGAATGATCGTCCCACACTCGTTGTCGTGAACAGTCATATCGGATACGGATCGCCGCACAAGCAAGATACCAGTGAAGCGCACGGCGAGCCCTTAGGCGAAGAAGAAGTGCGGTTGGTGAAGAAATTTTACGGCTGGCCGGAAGATGCGAAATTCCTGGTTCCGGACGGCGTGATTGAAAATTTCCGTCAGGGTATCGGTAAGCGCGGACATGATCTGGAACAGAAGTGGCAAGCGTCGTTCGCTGAGTATGCAAAGAAATTTCCGCAGCTCTATGACCAGATAAACCGCATGCAGCATCGCGCGCTGCCCGACGGATGGGACAAGAATCTGCCAACATTTCCGGCCGACGCCAAAGGTATGGCCACCCGCGATAGTTCGGGTAAAGTTTTGAACGTGATCGCGCAGAACCTTCCGTGGATGGTCGGTGGTTCGGCTGATTTGGCAACTTCCGACCGAACTCGACTTAAATTTGAGGGAGCTGGCGATTTTCAACCGGGAAGCTATGCCGGACGTAACTTGCACTTTGGGGTTCGTGAACATGGCATGGCCGCGGCGCTGAACGGTTTGGCCGTATCGAAGATACGGCCGTTTGGCGGAACGTTTTTCAACTTCAGCGATTACATGAAGCCATCGATTCGGCTGGCTGCGCTAATGGAAATTCCCTCGATTTTCATTTATACGCACGACTCCATTGGCTTGGGTGAAGATGGTCCAACGCATCAACCGATCGAGCAACTGGCCGGGCTGCGCGCCATTCCCGGACTGCTGTTGATAAGGCCAGCAGATGCTAATGAAGTTGTGGAAGCCTGGAAGATCATTGCGCAAAAAAAGCACGAACCCGCAGCCTTGGTTTTGACGCGGCAGCCGGTTCCGACTTTCGATCACACCAAATATGCATCCGCCGCTGGTGTAGCTAAGGGAGCATACATTCTGGCTGACGCACCTGACGGAAAACCGGACGTGATTCTCATTGCCACCGGAAGCGAAGTTTCCTTGTGCGTGACTGCGTACGAGCAACTTAAATCCGAGGGAATCAAAGCCCGCGTGGTCAGTATGCCATCGTGGGGAATTTTCGAAGAGCAGAGCGAGGAATATAAACGTCAGGTTTTGCCCCCGGCTGTGAAAGCGCGAGTGGCTGTCGAAGCAGCGGCTACGCTTGGCTGGTCGCAGTATGTGGGACCAACCGGAAAAGTAATCGGGATGCACCGGTTCGGCGCGTCCGCTCCAATAAAGGATCTGTTAAAGAAATTTGGATTCACTCCGGAAAAAGTAGTGGAAGCAGCCCGCGAGGCAATTACGCAATCGAAACAATAAATGATTAATGGAGGACGGGCGTTCCCGCCCGTCGGTATTCGAGAGGAGCAAACCATGGCAACCGGAATTATAGAAACCGCAAAAGCCACTAACCCCCTAAAAGATCTGTTGAAATATGGCCAATCGGTTTGGCTGGACTACATTCGCCGCAATTTGCTCACCAGTGGCGAACTAAAGAGGTTAATTGAAGAAGATGGCCTTCGCGGAATGACTTCGAATCCAGCGATCTTTGAAAAGGCTATCGCCGGCAGCACCGACTACGCCGACATCCTGCAGTCACTGCAATCGAGGACCGACCTCGACGCCAAGGCGCGATACGAGATTCTTGCGATCCGGGATATTCAGGATGCAGCCGATAGTCTCCGGCCGGTTTATGACAGTTCGAAACGGCGCGACGGATATGTGAGTCTCGAGGTTTCTCCTTATCTTGCCCGCGACACCCAGGGCACCTTGGATGAAGCACGACGCTTATGGAAAACGGTGAACCGCGAGAACGTCATGATCAAAGTGCCGGGAACTCCCCAAGGCATTCCCGCATTCCAGCAGTTGATCAGCGAAGGCATCAACATCAACGTGACCTTGCTTTTCTCGCAGGATGTTTACAAGCGCGTCGCGGAAGCCTATATCGCCGGCTTAGAACAGGCCGCTTCCCATAGCTTGGACCTGAGCAAGATTGCCAGCGTCGCCAGCTTTTTCGTCAGCCGCATCGACAATTCTATTGATGCCATCGTCACCGAGCGCCTTAAAACTTCCAAGGATCCTCGCGAGCAGGAACAGCTGAAGAGCCTTCTGGGCAAGGTTGCAATTGCGAATGCCAAACAAACCTATGTCAAGTATCAGAATATTTTCAGCGGCGACCGATGGCAGGCATTGGCTTCCAAAGGCGCGCAGACGCAGCGTGTGCTCTGGGCCAGCACCAGCACCAAGAATCCGAAATATCGCGACGTTTTGTATGTTGAGGAATTAATCGGGCCAGATACCGTTAACACGATTCCGCCCGCAACTCTGGATGCTTTCCGCGATCACGGGCACGCACGGTCCAGCCTGACCGAAGACGTTGAAGGGGCAAATCGAGTTATGGAAACCGTCGCGAGGCTCGGGATTTCCATGAAAGAAGTTACCGACAAACTCACCGAGGACGGAGTTCGCCTCTTTGCGGAAGCCTTCGACAAACTGCTCGAAGCGGTAGAGAAAAATTCGAAATCTCAAAGCACACCAAAAGTCAGCAAGCAAACTTACAAACTTCCTGACGATCTGGCGGAGGCAGTAAAGACCAACATCGACGACTGGCGAGCCATGGGAAAAGTACGTCGCTTATGGCAGCACGATGCTTCTCTTTGGACTGGCACGGATGAAGCCAACTGGCTGGGCTGGCTGGGAATCACGGAAAAGCAAATCGCCAACGCTGACACCTTGCGCCGCTTGGCGGAGGAAGTGAAGCGCGAAGGTTTCACAGATATTCTTCTGCTTGGCATGGGCGGATCCAGCCTTTGCCCTGAAGTACTCGATAAGACTTTTGGCCGGATCAATGGCTTTCCGCAGCTACGTATACTCGATTCGACTGACCCTGCGCAGATCAAGGCATTCCGGGACCAGATCAATCTGCCGAAGACGTTGTTTGTAGTCTCGAGCAAGTCTGGGACTACGCTCGAACCCAACATCTATAAACAATATTTCTTCGAGCAAGTAAAAAAGGCGGTAGGTGCGGAAAAGGCTGGAAGTCATTTCATTGCCATCACCGATCCCGGCTCGAAACTGCAGGAAGTGGCCGAGGCCGATCACTTCCGGCACATATTTTACGGTGATCCCACGATTGGCGGACGGTACTCGGCGCTATCGAATTTCGGTGTGGTGCCCGGAGCCGCAATGGGACTTGATGTCCTCAAGTTTCTTGATCGCACCGAAGAGATGGTCGAAGCCTGCGCTGCGGCAGTGCCGGTGCAGGAAAATCCGGGAGTCATTCTCGGCCTTATTTTAGGAACGGCCGCCACGCGCGGTCGCGACAAAGTAACCGTCATTGCTTCGCCCAAAATCTACGATCTCGGCGCGTGGTTGGAGCAGTTGCTTGCCGAGTCGACGGGGAAACAAGGTCATGGCATCATTCCCGTGGATCGGGAGCAGTTGGCGTCGCCCGATGTTTACGGCAAGGACCGGGTATTCGTTTACCTGCGATTAGATTCGGCGCCCGATGCCGCTCAAGAGGCCAAGGTCGCGGCACTCGAGCAAGCCGGCCAGCCCGTCGTACGAGTTTCAGTTGGCGATGTTTATGATCTCGGTCAGGAATTCTTCCGCTGGGAGATTGCCACCGCGGTTGCGGGCTCCGTCATCGGAATTAACGCTTTCAACCAGCCCGATGTTGAAGCTAGCAAGATTGCCACGCGCAATCTGACAGCGGAATACGAGAAAACGGGATCGCTTCCTGCGGAAAAACCTTTCTTCGAACAGGACGGCATCAAGCTGTTCACGGATTCCAAGAATGCAGACGCTCTGGCGAAAGCCGCAGGCAATGACAAATCGCTTTCAAGTTATTTTCGTGCGCATCTCAATCGTTTGGGCGCGGGCGACTACTTAGCGTTGCTTGCCTTCATTCAAATGGATGACGAGCATGAGCAGAGCCTGCAGAAAATTCGCCACGCAGTGCGGGACAAGAAGCGAGTAGCCACGTGTTTGGGATTTGGTCCTCGCTTTCTGCACTCGACTGGTCAAGCCTACAAGGGTGGTCCGAACTCGGGCGTCTTTTTACAAGTCACGTGCGACGATGCTGTGGACCTTCCTGTGCCCGGACAGAAATACACATTCGGAGTAGTCAAAGCCGCACAAGCTCGAGGAGACTTCCAGGTGTTGGTCGAGCGCGGCCGTCGCGCCTTGCGCGTCCATCTGGGCAAGGACCTGAAGTCTGGACTAGCCAGGTTGCAGGCTGCGGTGAATGAAGCGCTCGGCTGAAATCAGTGGCCCTGCGCCATTCGGCGGTATGCGGCGCGAGCTACAAAAACGATTTAGTCTCGCCAAGGAGCAAGCATGAAGCTGGGGATGGTCGGGTTGGGCAAAATGGGCGCTAACATGACGCGGCGCTTGATGCGTGGCGGACACGAAGTAGTCGTGACCGATCTGAGCGCGGACAACGTCAAGCACATCGCCGGCGAAGGCGCCATCGCTTCAGCGTCGCTCGATGACTTTGTCAGCAAGTTAGGAAAGCCGCGCATCGCGTGGCTGATGGTCCCGGCGGGAGCGCCCACCGAGCAAACGGTGCAAGCTTTGGCACAGAAGTTTCAAGCTGGCGATATTCTGATCGACGGCGGGAACTCTTATTTTAAAGACGACATTCGCCGCTCCAAGCAACTCAAAGACAAAGGCATCCATTACGTCGATGTGGGCACCAGTGGCGGAGTATGGGGACTTGAACGCGGCTACTGCATGATGATCGGCGGGCCCAAAGAGGCCTTTCAGCAACTGGATCCTATTTTCAAAACTTTGGCTCCTGGACGCGGCGATATTCCACGCACCCCCGGACGCGAAAAGATGCCAGGCACAGCCGAAGACGGGTATATTTACTGCGGCCCGTCAGGCGCTGGACACTTCGTCAAGATGGTACATAACGGCATCGAATATGGGCTCATGGAGGCGTATGCAGAAGGCTTCGACATCTTCCGCAACGCGACCAGCAAGGAATTGCCCGAAGAGCAGCGCTACGATTTGAATCTCGCGGATATTGCTGAAGTGTGGCGGCGGGGAAGTGTAGTCAGTTCGTGGCTGCTTGATCTTACAGCGATGGCCTTGGCGGAAAATCCCACGCTTTCGGAGTACACGGGATTTGTTCAGGACTCCGGGGAAGGACGATGGACGATCCAGGCGGCGATTGATGAGGCTGTCCCAGTTAATGTTCTTTCGGCTGCGCTATTCACCCGTTTCCGATCGCGGCAGGAGCACACATTTGCGGAGAAGGTTCTCTCCGCCATGCGGCAAAAATTCGGCGGACATATAGAAGCTGGCGTCGCTCAGAAAAAAACCGCATAGGCTGTCTCACCGTTTACCCGACGAGGATACAAACTCATGGCTCAAGCAGAAACACTGGCAGCCCCGCAAACCAGGCGTACAGCCCGACCCGCTGATCCTTGCGTGATGGTTATTTTTGGCGCGGGCGGCGATCTGACCAGCCGCAAACTCATTCCCGCTCTTTACAATCTGGCTAAAGCTGATTTGCTTTCGCGCGAGTTTGCCATTGTAGGGATATCCCATGGCGCCATGACGAATGAACAATTTCGTCAAAAGGTCTCCGCGGATATAAAGCACTACGCGGGCGCGGATGCTAACCAGGACATCGTTGAATGGTTTTGCAAACGTTTGTACTATGTGACCGGCGATTTCGATGACAAGAAGGTTTATTCCCAGTTAAAAGATTTTCTCCAGAAAGTCGATCAGGATCACACTACGCACGGTAATTTTTTCTTCTACCTGGCTACATCTCCCAATTTTTTCGGCCCTATCGTCGAGCATCTGGCCGAGGCAGGGCTGATGGAAGAAGATAACCACCACTGGCGTCGGGTGATCATAGAAAAGCCCTTCGGCCATGATCTGGATTCGGCCAGGATACTGAATCAGCATTTGCTGAAGGTCGCCAAAGAAAAGCAGATTTACCGTATTGATCATTACCTCGGCAAAGAGACTGTCCAGAATATTCTGGCGTTTCGATTTGCCAACGGAATCTTTGAGCCCATCTGGAATCGCCGCTATATCGACCACGTGCAGATCTCAGTGGCTGAAACCGTGGGCGTCGAAGGCCGCGGCAGCTATTACGATCAGGCGGGAGCGTTGCGAGATATGGTGCCAAACCACATCATGCAACTGATCAGCCTGACTTCGATGGAGCCGCCAATTTCATTTCATGCCGACGCCGTTCGAGACGAGCAGGCAAAAATACTGCACGCAGTTCAGCCCTGGAGCTCCGAGGAAGTTCTCACCAAAACTGTTCGCGGGCAGTACGGACCAGGAATCCTGAATGGGCAGCACGTGCCCGGTTATCGCGAAGAAGAAGATGTGCCTCCCGATTCCAGAACCGAAACCTTCGTCGCGATGAAAGTGCAGATCGACAACTGGCGTTGGGCCGATGTTCCGTTCTATCTGCGTACCGGAAAACGCCTGGCCGCACAGAACACTCACATCGTGATCCAGTTCCGGCGCGCGCCTTTTGTACTATTCCGCGATACGCCGGTTGAAAATCTGATGCCCAACCAACTGGTTCTGCACATCTCACCGGAAGAAGGAATCTCATTGCAGTTTGCCGCCAAGGTTCCCGGGCCAGTTATGCGGTTGGGTGCGGTGGACATGAATTTCGAATACGCGGATTACTTTGGGGTTCAGCCGAGCACCGGCTACGAACGGCTGTTGCATGACTGCATGATTGGCGATCAAACTCTTTTTCAAAGAGCGGATATGGTCGAAGCCGGTTGGTGCGTTGTGAGCCCCATGCTTGACGTGTGGAAGGCTCTGCCGCCGCGCAATTTTCCGAACTATGCCGCGGGTACGTGGGGTCCGAAAGAGGCCGATGAGTTGCTCGAGCGTGACGGCCGCCATTGGAGGAACTTCGAAAAATGATCCTGGCAGGCGACATCGGAGGGACCAATGCAAGGCTGGCGTTCTTCGATGTGCAGGACGGCCATTTCCGCCTGGTTTCCTCATCCGTGTTCCCCTGCCGCGAGTACTCGGGACTGGATCAAATCGTTTCCAAGTTCGTCGATACGGCAAAGCTGCATCCCGATGCCGCTTGTTTTGGAGTGCCGGGCCCGGTTCGCAACGGACGGGTTGAGACCTCCAACCTTCCCTGGATTATCGAATCCAAACGCCTGGCTGACGAACTGAATCTCAAGCAGGCTGTTCTGATCAATGATCTTGAAGCCAATGCATGGGGCATCGCCGCTCTCGATCCCTCCGACGTCGTTCCGCTGAATAAGGCAAAAGGCAATCCCGTCGGCAATCAGGCTGTCATCTCCGCGGGCACCGGGCTTGGCGAAGCTGGGATGTATTGGGACGGCACGCAACATCGTATTTCTGCCACTGAAGGAGGCCATTGTGATTTCGCGCCTCGCGACAGCTTGGAGATAGATCTGTTCCGCTATCTTTCCGGCCGGTACGGTCACGTCAGTTATGAGCGGATTGTCTCCGGTCCCGGCCTGGTGAATGTGTTTCATTTTCTGCGCGACAGCGGACACGGAGCTGAGCCGGAATGGCTCACCGATGAGATGGCGCATGGCGACCCCGCGGCTGCCATTTCCCGTGCCGCACTCGAGGGAAAATGCGCGTTGTGCGAAAAAGCACTTGATTTGTTTGTTTCGGTTTTTGCGGCGGAAGCGGGCAATCTCGCACTTAAAGTATTGGCCACCGGCGGAGTCTACTTGGGCGGCGGCATTGCTCCTAAAATGCTGACCAAGCTTTCCGGGCCTTTGTTCATGCATTCATTTGTGGGCAAGGGCCGAATGCAGCCGCTGCTCGAGTCCATGCCAGTCAAAGTCATTACCAACGACAAAACTGCATTGATGGGTGCGGCCCGCTGTGCTGCCGCCAATGGTTCAAAGTGACATCGATTTCACAGTCTTATCCATCACCAACTATCATCCGAGCGAATGGAGAGTTCTGTGTTTTGGCTGCGTACAGGGTATTCGTGGTGCAGGCAAGAACCTAGAACCCTCGCTTCGCTCAGGATGACAAATGAGTTTAGATAGGTCATGCATGCCCGCTCAACCGGAGATCCGCATCCTGAATACGCCACCCGAATTATTTCAGGCAGCTGCCGAAGAATTCGCCATCCTCGCCGCCCAGGCAGTGCAGGCTAATGGCAAATTTACTGTCGCTCTCTCGGGCGGCTCGACGCCAAAAAGTCTGTACTCGCTGCTGGCTAGTGGGTCTATTCCAAATATCCCGTGGGACAAGATTTTCTTCTTCTTCGGCGATGAACGCTGCGTGCCCCCGGACCACCCTGACAGCAACTATCGCATGGTGCACGAAACGGGATTGTTTTCGAAAGTTTTCAACGATCAAGTTTTCCGCGTCCCCACCGAAGAAAAAGATGCAGATACCGCGGCCCACGATTACGAACAAACAATTCAGAAGTTCTTCAACCTTAAACGCGGCGAGTTCCCTCGTTTCGATCTCATACTCCTCGGATTAGGACCTGACGGACACACTGCTTCTCTTTTCCCTGATTCGGCTGCTCTCAACGAAAAAAATCGTCTCGTCGTGGCCAATTGGGTTGAGAAATTCCACAGCTACCGCATCACGTTTACGTTACCGGTGCTCAACCACGCTGCCTGCGATATGTTTTTGGTCAGCGGTGCGGACAAAGCCGACATCGTTCGCGAAGTATTGAAGAATGAGAATGCCAACTTGCCATCACAGCAGGTGCATCCTGCGAATGGCCGGTTGCTATGGTTACTTGATCGTGCGGCAAGCCGAAACCTTTCCTAAGCCACGCGGTTGCGAACAATCCTGTACGGATAAAAAGCAAAAATGGGCCGTCCCAGCACGGCCCTCTTAACATCGTTTCTAGAACACGCCTTGCACGGTCCTGCTGATCAGACCCAAGACGTTGTTGGTGGCCTCTCCAGCGGCATAGGTAAAGGTTGCAGACTGGCCGGGCAACCCAACCTGTTCCGATGCCAACACGGTGCTCTTGCCTGCCACGACAACCTGCACCAGATAAATACCTTCAGGCACCGTGATTGCCTGTTGCTTACCGGAACTTGCCGTTACGGTGTACTTGTTCTTACCGCCGACCAGAGTGAGAGTCGCCTGCAACGGAGGAGCATCTGCCGCATTGGCGAAGACAAAGCGCGCATTGCCCGGCGTCACCGGCGACAGGTCGTCGGCAAACGTCAACAGAGTGGGTTGACCACCACTGATTGAAGTAACAGCCGAGACGCTTGCTCCAGGAGCGAGAGTAACTTGCGAATCGATGAGTGGAGTATTGGTACAGGGCGCCAGAGTGTTGGACTGGCTAATCTGCACTTCATACGTTCCGGGAGAAAAACTGAACGGCCCGTTGCTGGTGCCGAAGGTCAGTTCCCGGGGCTGGCAGGACTCGCCGTTGAGCAGAACATCAATCGGCAAACCGGGTTGAGAGTATCGGAAATATCTCGCCCCGGAATGCCTTGCACAATGTATAGGTAAGAGGTTTCGGCGGCCAAGCCGTATGCGCCCAGAAGGAGGCATACGGCTGCGAGTTGCAAAGACACACGTATGCGACGAAGTTTCATAAGTCTCCTTAAAAGTTTTTTCTTGGTTTACTGCTGAATCGTGGCGATGAACCTCTCAACGCGGTACGTTGGAGTGGTTCACGATTTCACTACTGAGATCTCAACCGGGAAGCTACTTAGCTTCGTTTGAATCAAACCCGTGACCTAAAGGAAGTTGTTTGCTTCAGAAAGAATTTTCCACAGGCTTGAATATTGGGAACCACATTGGGTCGGTTTGCGTCGCCGAGTGCCAAAACAAAACGTCCCAAACTCGGTTAAGTTGTGGGACGAATGTTAGAACAGGTTCCTCCCCCGAGAAACTGTTCGCTACTAAGCTATCGCGACGATCCGGTAATTGGAATGGCACGGACGAGCCATGCGCAAACTTTTACCGTTCCACTTCGGTAGTCCCTTTTTAGCTTTCAGTCAATTTCGATGACAGTTAGCTCTCCCGGCCAGGATATCCGGTACAATTCATCTATGCCGAAACTCGAGGGATTGGGAAACATCGTTACGGAATTGAGAGCAGAAAGAGCGCATCTGGTAAACAACCTCCGCCATGTGGACGCGGCTCTCGCCGTGCTGGGTAAGTTGGAAGGGGGGAAGTTTGCGACCGTCGCTCGTCGTACTCTGTCAGCCGCAGCTCGCCGCAAAATGGCAGCAGCCCAGAAGGCGCGATGGGCAAAGGTGCGAGGTCAGTCGGCTTCAAACAAAACCACCGGCTCCCGCCCCAAGCGCACTCTTTCGGCAGCATCACGAAAAAAGATTGCGGCTGCTCAGCGCGCCCGGTGGGCCAAGGTCAAGGCCGCGCAATCAAAGTAAGCTTTGCGTGATCTTAGCGGGGTGCAGACGTGAAAATGCCCGCAATTATTCATAATCGCGGGCATTTGCTCTCCTAACTAGACAGCCTGAACGTTCTCAGCTTGCCAGCCCTTGGGGCCTTTGGTGACGTCGAACTGCACGGCTTGACCTTCTTGCAGGCTGCGAAAGCCGCCCGCCTGAATAGCCGAAAAGTGCACAAATACGTCTTCGCCATTTTGACGGCTGATAAAGCCATAGCCCTTGGCGTCGTTGAACCACTTTACTGTTCCTGTTTCTGACATTGATGTTTCCTTTTTCTATTTTAGATTGTGCTGAGAAGATTCGCTGCTAGTGAGAGGGGGTGACGCTGGTTGGCGGTACCGGCTTTCAGTTGCTTGTGAGTCAAACTTAGCTAAAAACATTATACCACGAAGAGTTGGGATTGTCGCGGCGCCTTAGCTTAAGGTAGTTAGACCTTGGTTTTTGACTCCGGCAGGCCCACAACGACTGTTCGTCTGCGCGGCAGTTCTTCGTCCGGAATCTCGGCGATGAATTGCAAGCTGAGTCCGAGACGCTGGCTTTCCTGCCATGCCACGTCGTTGAAGAAATAAACTATATCTCCCCCGAATCGATCTTTAACCCGGCGGCGTTCGTCGAGATCAAAGGGACTAGCCGAATATACTTTCAGTTTGGGCGCATCGCTCAAAACAGCGCTCAGCTGGCGCTGAAACTCCAGCGCTCCCTGCCGCACTTGCGCCATCGTAAAAGCCAGAACGTGGTAAGACATAGCGCTGAACTGGAGAAGTCCGAAAGATTATACCGTGGCTCTTTCAACCCCTACTGCGCTACTTCGTGGGGGCGCGATGAGTTTCCATCCACTCCCATTCCTGCAGCGCGATCGGCACGTTGCCGTTCAGCCAGACAAAGTCGTTGAATGCCTTCATATCGAAGCTGTCGCCTTGCTCGCGACGGGCGTCGGCAAAAAACTTCGTAATCTGCAATTTGCCTGTCTGATAGGAGATCGCCGAACCCGGCGCTGTGGCGAACCACGATGCTTCATCATGCGCCGTAGCGGCATCCATCGGCACCATGCGATGCAGGTAGTCGGCCGCCTGATCGAGAGTGAACTCGCCGAGTGCCATTTTCACGTCGACCTCGACCCGGAGCGCGCGCAGCCGAGCCCAGTTGTAAATCATCTCGCGAGTGTGCGGCGAGTGTTCGAATAGTCCATCCTGCAACATCATCTCCTCTGCGTAGAAACCAATGCCTTCGTTGGCGCCGGAGTCATAATAGTGCCGGCGAATTGGGTCGGGATGATTCCATCCGAGCCACAGTTGGAAGTAATGCCCGGGCACGCCTTCATGAATGATCAGCGGCCGGTCGTCGTGCGCACTTGCCAGCGAAAAGTAGCCAAGCTTTTCGGAAGGAGGCGGAGTCCAACGGGTGCAGTTGTCCTGCAATCGCGAGGGACCAGTGAAGTCATCCATTTCCCCCCAGCCATCCATCGCGTCGAGGTAGCCAGGAAGGGGCTTTATGGTGTAATGCGGGAAGTTCTCCGGCACACTGAGAATGCGCTGTTCAACCAGAAATTTTCTGATTGCCAATTCGTCGGCTGTCTCGTGCTCGATTTCTGCCTGCACCGATGGCGCGAGTTTCAGCGGCGGCACATCCCGGTTGCGGTTTTTCTCCATCTGCTCAAACTCAACCACGCGCGCCCACTCCTGTTGCGCCATCTGCAGCAAATCTTCGGGCGTGAACGGATATAGGGCGACATTCTTAAGGAAGAACACGTAGGCATCGCGTCCGACAGAAGGTTTGCCCTTCATTGATGGCATCTGTTGCTGAAGCCAGGCGCGATACGATTCGAGTACTATGGCCGCGTTATCGAACGCCGGACCAAATTCGGCTCTGGCTTTTGCGCCAACCAGCAGAGGCGTGACTTCGCGCTTGACTATCTCCACTCGCGCGCGAACATTATCCAGTGAATCGATGGCGAGTTTCGCAAACGGTGCAACGGGGTCGCTGAGGCTGGTGCGGGCTTCTTCAAGAATGGAGGGAATGTTCTCTAACCGCGAGACGATCTCGTTGCTCTGGGCTTCGCCAAATGGCGGCGGGATGGTAAGCAGGTCGTGAACCGGGGTGACAGTTTGATCGATGTAGAATCCCGGATCACGCTCCCAGCGCCGGTTGACATCCAGCTCCCAACGGACGCGCGCCAGTGCTGAACCGATCAATTTGTAGTCCACTTGCTCCGCGATGGGCCAGTGGGAACAATCCATGGCCTTCCAGTGGCCCTCGAATCCGAGCAACTTCGAGCGCTGGTCTTGCACGGCCGTGACAGACCATGATCGCTTCACGCCGGCTGGCCGCTCAATGCGCGGGACGTCGTCAGGACTGAACGGCTGCGTGATGGCGCGCCAGCTCCAGAATTCCGAGGCGAGTTGTGACAACGAATCTTGCGCAAAGGCCGGCATCGCAAACAGGATTGCGCAGGTAACAAGCAGTTGAATTTTCATAAGGAGACAAAGTTTTCCGGTGATGCTTCTCCGTGAAGATTGCCGAGTTCGTATTCATGTAGGCGTAGGCCATCCGCGGCGGCAAGCAACTATGATGGATAGCACGAAACCTGTCAATGAGTTCTCCTCCGAAGCGCTGAAACTCAAACGCGACAGCCCCCGCCAGACCTGATACGCTTATTTTCTGCATAAGCGCGGACCCGTAGCTCAACTGGATAGAGCACTGCGCTTCGAACGCAGGGGTTGGGAGTTCAAGTCTCTCCGGGTCCGCCATTTTCGAGTTCGACACCAAAAAATAGCTGGACCGTAAACGTGGACGAGGCGTCGGGGTTACGTGTACCGCCAACGCAGGCGCTTCTCTTACATTAACTCTCTTTTACAATACAGACGTGAAGACTTGGGACGTGATCGTCGTTGGCGGCGGCATCATTGGACTGACTCTCTCCATTGCGTTGCACAAAAGAGGCGCGCGCGTACTCGTGGTGGAACGGGGAGAGCCGGGCCGCGAAGCTTCCTACGCAGCGGCCGGAATGCTGGCCGATTGTCCGCTAGAGATGCCGTCGGCGTTGCAGGCATTTGCCGCGGCTAGTGCGCGAATGTATCCCGAGTTTGTTCTTGAACTGCAGGACGAATCCGGGATGAACGTTGATCTCCGCGACCACGGTACGCTTTTGCTCTCTGCCACCGAGCGTTCGTTTAGCGGGCCCGAGTTCAGTGAAGAGCACAAGCTCCGCTCGCCGCTCGCTGAACTCGAACCAGCCTTGGCACTAACGGAAATCCCGGCTTTTTATTTGAAAGAGCGAAGCGTCGATCCACGTGCTCTCGTCGCAGCCGCTTTAAAAGCGGCGAAACATCGTGGAATAGACATTTCTTCCGGCACGGCAGTGATTGATTTTATTTTCTCCGATGGCCGAATCGCTGGCGTCATAACGGATAAAACGAAGTACCCCGCGCCGTGCGTAGTGAATTGCGCTGGTGCGTGGTCAGGGAGCCTACCTGTCCTTCGGCTGCCGACTCGCCCGGTCAAGGGACAAATGCTGGCCGTGGCAAGAGCACATCACAATCTCATCCGCCACGTGATTCGTACTCCTGACGTCTACCTGGTTCCGCGCACGAACGGACGAATTCTGATCGGCTCGACGCTGGAAGAAGCGGGATTCGATAAGCGCACCGACGCCAACACGATTCAGCGCATGCATCGGGCGGCAATTCGCTTAGTTCCGGCCCTGAACGAAGCGCTAACGTTAGAGGCATGGGCCGGGCTAAGACCAGGAACTCCAGATGATTTACCCATTCTTGGCGAAACCACGACACCCGGCTACTTTGTGGCTACCGGCCATTTTCGTGACGGCATTTTGCTATCGCCGGTGACAGCTCACGTCATGGCGCAGGTCATCACGGGTGCTCAACCAGATCATGATATTGCGACATTCTCACCACGGCGATTTCAAACGTAGCCTTCGGACTGTGCTTCCCGTTTACTTATTCTGCTGATTCAGGACATCGAGAGCTTGCCGCGCTTCTCCAAGTTTAGGGTTCAGCTTAAGCGCCTGTTTGTAGGCGGCCTCAGCTTCCTCAACGCGACCATTCTCCTGGAATATCCGGCCCAGCCGTAAATACCTTTCGGCGGAGGGTCCTTCAGCCACTTGTCGGATGGCGTCTGACAATTCAATTTTGGCTAAGCCGCTACGGGCTTTACTTTGCTGCGGGTCGATCTTCAGGGCTTGCTCATAACTTGTTTGCGCCTGTGAATATTGTCCGAGCTGGCCATATAACCTGCCCAGAATCTCGTATGCCTCGACACGCATAGCAGGATCGGAAGTCAGGGGAATCGCTGCTTCATACTGCGCAATCGCTTCCCGCGGGTGATCGCTGAGCGCCAAAGTTCCGCCTAAATTGAGATGGGCCGCGGGATTCGTAGGTCTAAGCTCGACGGCCCTGGTGAAGTGTGGTAATGCGTCTTTGTATTGGTCTGTAGCCAGAAGGGCCGCACCCAGATTCTGCTCGGCGAGAAAATTGTCTTTTGTGACCGCCACCGTGTGGGTCCAGATATCGACCGCACTTCGCCAATATTTAAGCTGATCAATGGTAAAAAGCGAAAAAATGGCGATGACGACTGCGGCTATCTTGACGCGAGAGCGAAGACTGAGGTGCCGCATGTCGGACAAATCAGCAGCGCCCCACACCGCCATCACAAAAATTCCAATGAGCGGAACATACGCATAGCGGTCAGCGATGGCTTGCTCACCGACTTGGACCAGTCCAATGACGGGAACCAGCGTGCCCAGGAACCACAGCCATCCGGTGATTAAGTAGGGCCGAGCACTGCGCTGCCACCACACTAATGCGCTCACCGCGCATAGAAATAGCGCCGCCAACGCCAGGCGCCACATCGCCAGGTTCGCCCCAGGGTGTGGATAGAAGAGTCCCAGCCATGCCGGCCAGAACGCTTTCCACACGTACATCGCGTAGGCGTAAATGGCATTTTCCAGCCGCACGCTCAAGGGCAGCACCAACCGCATGGCCCCGCCGGAATGCTGTGCGAATACGGTGACCGCGCTCGTGGCGGCTGACAGCGCTAAGAGGGGCAACTTTTCTAACACTAACCACGAGAATCGCATCTGCGGCACGGGCAAACCGTTGTCGTAGGTCGACAGTCCCTGGATTCGTCTTAATGGCCAGAAATCGAGCAACAGAAGCACGCAGGGCAGGGTCACGAGCATAGCCTTCGAGGCGAGTCCGAGAACAAACAGCACAGCCATGGCGAGATAGCGTCTCACATTCGGCTTGAGCGCGTACCAACCGTAAGCACCGATTGTCAGAAGAAAGAAAAACGTACTGAGCACATTCTTGCGTTCCGCGATCCAGCCGACCGATTCCACATTAAACGGATGAATGGCGAACAGCGCGGCCGCGAGGAAACTGCGTCCGGGCGCTCTGGTTGCGTACACGAGTAGTAGAAACAGTAGCACAACATTCAGCGTATGAAACAGCACATTGGTAAAGTGATGCCCCGAAGGGTTCAGGCCATACAGTTGGCAATCTACGGCATGTGAAAGCCAGGTGAGCGGGTGCCAGTTTGAGTTCTCAGTCGATGTCATGGCCCAGCGGATCGTCTGCCAATCCAGGCCAGCCTTCACGTGTGCGTTGTTCAAGACGTAGATGTCGTCGTCGTAATTGAAAATGAATGGATGCCCAATGGCCGGACTATAAAGCGCCAACGTCGCGACTGCCAGCAATAGGCAAATCGCCAGATTGCGCTTTTGAGGCGAGGCCAGTGCAATGTTTTCGATCCTCTGGCGGATGCTAAGCTTTTCCGTCGCGATGGCCGATTGTCTTGCCTCCGCGCGTTGCCTGCCGGATTTCACTTTGGTCGACATATTGAAAATAGAAACGAATGTGCCGGCTGATCACTGTCAGGCAGAAGAATTGTACATGGGGCATTCCTTCTACAGAGGACTCGCGTCCAAGGTTTTTGAACCTCACGGTTCGTCAAGTCTCCCCCTGTAGCCCTCACATCGAAGCACTGGCAGGCGTGGATACTTGGGAAAGCTCGGATCGGTATCCGAGAGTCTACAGCGATAGAAGAGGGATCCGCGGTCGGACTGAATCTTTCGCGCGTGAACGCAGTCGAAGCACAGCCCAATGCGCCGCGAATCATCTTTCGTGTCTTCGCCTTTTGTCACCCTCGCAGAATAGCCTATTCCAAGGACAGGGAAGCCTACGGCCGGCGACACGAGCAAAGCGCCGCTTCAGGTATACTGATGCGTTTCCTGCTATTCCAACCTAATCAGATCTGGTACCTCGGAAAGGAACACATTTATGGCTTCTCCCGCAGTCGATTATGCCCGCTCCAATCAGCAGCGATTCGTAAATGAACTGAAAGATCTGCTTCGAATTCCCAGCATCAGCACGCTGGAAGAGCACAAGTCCGATGTGCGCAAAGCAGCCGATTACGTAGCTAGCGAACTCACGCGAATTGGCATGGAAAACGTAGAACTGATCCAGACCAAAGGCCATCCTCTGATTTACGCCGACTGGTTGCATGCGCCCGGCAAGCCGACTGTCCTCTGTTACGCCCATTACGATGTGCAGCCGCCTGATCCGCTCGACGAATGGGTTACTCCGCCATTCGAGCCAACCGAGCGCAACAACAATATTTACGCTCGCGGTGCAGTGGACGACAAAGGCCAGCTTTGGATGGAAATTAAGGCCATCGAAGCCTTGATGAAAGGCCACAATGGGAAGCTGCCGCTGAATGTGAAGTTCATCATAGAGGGCGAAGAGGAAGTTGGCGGCGAGTCCATTGCCGAATATGTGCGCAAGCAGAAAAACAAGCTGAAAGCTGATTTCGCGCTGGTCTGCGATACGGAACTGTTTGCTCCCGATCTTCCCACTCTATGTGTGGGGCTGCGCGGATTGGTTTATACCGAGATCGAGGCGTTTGGCGCAAAGACCGATCTTCACTCCGGCATGTACGGCGGCGCCGCCCCCAATCCTTTTTTTGCATTGATTGAAATCATCAGCAAGCTGAAAGACTCCAAGGGCAAAATTTTAATTCCCGGATTCTACAAAAACGTGAAGGCTCCGACTGCGGCCGAACTTAAAGCATGGAAGCGCCTGCCCTTCAACGAAGAGCATTACCGCAAGACTGAAGTCGGTTCCAAGGTGCTGACCGGAGAGCCGGGATTCTCCGTGCTCTATCGCACCTGGGCGCGTCCCACGCTGGAAGTCCACGGCATGCCCGGCGGGTTCACCGCACCTGGCGCTAAAACTGTGATCCCGGCGAAAGCCTCGGCGAAGGTTTCCATGCGCATGGTTCCCAATCAGGATCCCGACGGTATCCTCAAGCGCTACACGGCCTACGTGAAGAAGCTGACGCCCAAAGGAATCGAGACCAAAATCAAAGTGTGGAGCAAAGGGCCTGCCTGCGTCGTCGGTACGGACAATAAATACGTGAAAGCTTCCACCGAGGCCATGCACGACGTGTTCAAGAAAGACACGGTCTTCATTCGCTCCGGCGGCTCAATTCCCATCGTCACCGATTTTCAGGATGTGCTGAAAATTCCCAGTGTTATGATGGGTTTCGGGTTGCCCGACGACAATCTGCACGCGCCCAATGAAAAGTTTCATATCCCGAATTTTCATCGCGGGATCGAATCGATTTGTTTGTTCTTCGAAAAACTAGGCGCGTAGGGCGTCGGCATGAACTCTGCGGGGCCGGATCTTCGACCCGGCCCGGCTGACGCGGAAAACCCGCCAGCGATTTTTGTCCGCGCACTCTGCGGCTCTTCTTAGCGATCTCTGCGTTTTCAGATTTGTTTGAAACTTTCCGTAACACAAAGTCCTAAATCGCGGAGATCGCAGAAAACTGCCGCAGAGCGCGCGGAGGAATTTGGCGGAAAGAAGCGGACTATTAACTTCGTTGTTTTCGACTGGCTTTTGCGCTAGGCTTATTCCGCTCTCGCGATTCTCCCTTCTTCTTAGCCCCACCCGGTATGTGTACACCGATGCTGCATTGTCTGTGCAAAATGACGTGGTTGTGTAAAAGGGGACCCTATATGTAGTGTTTATTGCTTGACCGCAGTGCGATTTCACAGTTACAGTAGCTTCAATCTGTGCCCGCCCTTTCCAGCCAAGGCGAAGCCTTTTTCGGAGCGAACGGTTAAGGAATCTAACCAGTTAACAGGAACAATGCGCGAACCAAAGCACGGGTTTATCAATCAGGCTGGCAGGAGTACAACTTGCTCAAACTGAAAAAGCTGCAAATTCTAGGCTTCAAGTCTTTTTGTGATCGCACGGAACTCAAGTTTCACGGCGACGGCGTCGCGGCCATTATCGGTCCGAACGGATGCGGCAAGTCCAACATCGCGGATGCCATCTCGTGGGTTTTAGGCGAGCAGTCGGCCAAGACGCTACGAGGCTCGCGCATGGAGGACGTGATCTTCGCCGGCACACGTGATCGCAAGCCAACCGGCATGGCGGAGGTTGCGCTCACCTTGATCGATCCCGAAGTTTACGACGGCCCTGACGCGCATGAGCCGACCGAGATTGAAGTTCAGAATGATTTGCCTGGCGCCGACGATTGGGACGAAGCCGAAGTGCGCGCCCGCGCCGCGGAAGAAGTCGAGCGCTTAACCGAAGAAGCGCAGCCAGGCCTTTCCGATGGAGAAACCGGTGTCGCACCCGTCGTTGGCGAAGCGAATCATGCCGACGAGTCGAGCTCAGGCGCAGGACCGCAAGTGGTTTTGAAAATCCGCCGACGCAAGTTTCAGACTCAATTCAAGGCAGGCGAAATCGTAGTCACTCGACGCCTGTTCCGCTCGGGAGACAGCGAGTATTTGCTCAATGGCAAACTCTGCCGCCTGCGCGATATTCAAGAATTGTTCATGGGCACCGGCCTAGGGCCGGAATCTTATGCTCTGATCGAGCAGGGACGTATTGGGCAGATTCTAAGCAGCCGTCCCACCGATCGGCGCGCCATCATTGAAGAAGCGGCAGGGATCACGAAATTCAAAACCAAGAAGCGGCTTGCCGAAGCGCGTTTGGAAGATGCCAAGCAAAATCTGTCGCGGGTGAACGATATTTTCGAGGAAGTCACGCGGCAGATGAATTCCCTGAAGCGGCAGGCGTCGAAGGCAGAACGTTATGCCAAGTTGCGGGACGAAATGCGAGCGAAACTGCGCCTGGTGCTGGCCAGCAAGTTCGCGCAAATTGAACGCGAGAGCATTGAACTCGACGAACGTATCAACTCGCTATCGGAAGAAATGCGCCATCGCAGCGAAAGCGTTCAGCAACTCGAATCCGAACACGCAGACCGCAAACAGCGCGGATACGCCATCGAGAATGAAATCCGTGAAAATCGCGAGCGCCTGAATCAGATCAAGCTGGAAAGCGAACGCGCCTATGCCCAGCGCCGTCATAACGAAGAACGGTGCGCGGAGTTAACGCTTCGTTCGGCTTCCTCCGAAGCAGAATTGGCGCAAGCGCAGCATCGGCTGAGCGCATTGCAAGCCGAGCGCGAATCGAATCATCAACTGCTGGACTCGGCTTCCGCAGACCTGACTGCTGCACAGCAGGAACTGGCAAGGTGCCAGCAGGAAGCCACAGATGCCGCGAACGCTCTTGCCGCATTGGAACATCGCCAGGAAGCGTCGCGCAGCGCGATCATGGAAGTGGTAGCGTCAACCTCTAATTTGCGAAATTCGCTAACCCAGGCCGAAGAACGTCTGGCGGCGATTGGCCGCGAAGCGCAACGATTGCAGGTGGAGATGTCCACCGCGAACAATCAAGTTGAAACCTTCGGCGGACAACGCGGACAATTTGCCCTGGAGTTTGAGTCAGTCTCACAGCGCGTCGCAGGATTAACCGAGGAAATTTTACAGGCGCGGCAATCGATCGAATTCAAACGTCGTGAAGAAACGGACGCCAAGAACCGGCTGGACAGTCTGCGCGCCGAATATGCCTCTGCGATGGGCAAGAAAGGCTCGCTCGAAGCCGTCATCGCCGAACATGGTTACTCGACCGAATCGGTTCGGCGGCTGTTTCAATCGGGAGTCATGAACAGCGGATTGGCTCCCGCAGGCGTGCTGGCTGACTTCCTCGAAGTTGAACCACGCTACGAGGGAGTGGTGGAAGATTTTCTACGCGACGAATTGAATTACGTCGTAGTGAAATCCTGGGATGCGGCTGACGAAGGTTTGCGGCTGCTGCGAACCGATGTAGATGGTCGCGCGACATTTTTGGTACATCCGGAAGATTCGCAAGCTAAATTTTCTTTTGCGGTTGACGAAGTGGCGCGCGCGGCGACGCCAAGTCAATCAATCGTTCCCTTAAAACATGCGATTCGCGTGCTGAACGGATTCGGCCGATCCCTTGAAGTGATTCTGCCGAAGTTGCGCGATGGATACATTGTGCCGGAGCCCACCTTCGCGCGTGAGCTCGCATTGTCCAACCCAGACGCCTTTTTTCTTTCGCAGTCGGGCGAGTGCTTCCATAACGTCACGGTCACGGGCGGCAAGCAGCGCTCGGAAGGGCCGTTATCCATGAAGCGCGAACTGCGGGACGTTATGCGGCTCATGGCAGGCTTGGAAGCGGCGCTGCGTGACGACGAAATCCGCGTGATTACGTTGGGCCGCGAAATTAAGGAACTCGCATCGCGACTCGAACACCTTGAGACCGAAAAGCGCAACGCCGAAAAACAGGCGATGACTTCTGGTCACATGCTGCAACAGCTCGACGCGGAAATGGCTCGCGTCAGCGAGCGGTTAAATACTTGTCAGCGAGAGATCCAGCGGCTCAGTTCCGAACGCGCTGAACAGGAAGCGTTGATTAACTCGCGGCAGGCGGAATTTGCAGCCCTACAAAAGCAGCGCGAAGAATTAGAAGCGTTGGCGGCATCAGCGAATGAAGAGCTGGCTGGCACGCGGGAGCGGCGCGATTCGGCCGCACAGAACGCATCGCAAAACCTGGCGCGGGTTGCAACCTTGGAAGAACGCCATCGCTCAGCCCGAGCGGTGCTGGGGAAAATCGAAGGACTGGTTTCTGATATGGCCGTTCGCGCGGAATCGCTGCGGGCGCAGATCGATGCTTCCGCAGTCGAGAAGTTGCAACGCGAAACTGAAAACCAGCAGATGATAACGCAACTGGAAGAACTCGAAGCGGAGCGCAATACCACCGAGGCTCGCGACGGGCTGCTGCAATTTGAATCCGACCAGGTCCGTGCCCGCCTGGCGGAAATTGAGGAGTCTCTGCGCGAAGCCCGCCTTCTACTCGACCAAGCCCGTGATCGTCGCGCCGAGCTTTCAGTCATGACCGCCAAATTGCAATCGGACGCGCAATACATGGCAGAAACCTGCCTCAACGAGTTGGGCATTCAGCGTCAGGACTTGATGGCCGATGCCACCATTCCGATTGCCAGTGGTGACCAGTTAGCCGCGGAAGATCAAACCTATCGCGAAATGCGCACCCGGCTTGATGCCATGGGCCCTGTGAATATGATGGCTCTCGAAGAATACAAAGAAACCGCCGAGCGCCATTCGTTTCTCGATACGCAGCGCAAAGATCTGCTCGATTCGATTCAAAATACGCAAGCCACCATCAAAGAGATCGATGCGTTCTCGCGGCAGAAGTTTGAGGAGGCATTCCACAAGATCAATGAGAATTTCCAGACCACGTTCCGCAAATTGTTCGGAGGTGGGCACGCTCTGATGCGCCTGACCGATGAAGAGAACAGCGCAGAAAGCGGCATCGACGTGGTGGCCTCGCCGCCGGGAAAGAAACTACAGAACGTGCTGCTGCTATCCGGCGGCGAAAAAGCCCTGACTGCGCTGGCGTTGCTCGTAGGCATATTCCAGTACCAGCCCAGTCCATTCTGTATTCTTGACGAGGTCGACGCCCCGCTCGACGAAGCGAATATCGGACGCTTCACCGAACTGGTGCGCGAGATGAGCATTCAAACTCAGTTCGTGTTGATCACGCACAGCAAAAAAACCATGAGCATCGCTCCGGTCCTGTATGGGGTCACGATGCAAGAGCCGGGCGTGTCCAAGCTGGTTTCGGTGCGCTTTGGAGCGACAGCGTAGGGCATCCGTACTGATCGGCCCAAGGCGCAGAGGACTTCTTATAGAGCGAGGTCAGTTGTTGCGTCCCCGATCATGATGCTTTTTATGGAAACCCAGTTATCCTCTACCATCCTCAGCTTTTCCACAAACTAAATCTTCGGAGACCGCTCACTGAAAAGCGATTGCAACTTTAACCCTCGGTCAACACTCCTTCTTTCAATCGAATGCATAAAATCGATTTTGTACTGGCACTTAAATCGTTGACAAATATTTCTGGCAGGTTAGAATACGCGACGTTTCTAACTGTAAAATTCCAACATGAGCCCCCAACTCCTCGATTCCATCCTGCTGCGTACTGATTTCCCTGAACTCAAGCTCCACACCAGCGGCAAAGTCCGCGACGTGTACGAACTCGACCCCGAACATCTTCTGTTCATAGCCACCGATCGCATTTCTGCTTTTGATTATGTGCTTGCCACCGGAATTCCCCAGAAAGGCCGTGTGCTGACGCAGATTTCTCTGTTTTGGTTTGATTTCTTGCGCGATATCGTTCCAACCCATGTCGTCACCGCCGATGTGAAGCAGTATCCCGTTGCCGCGCAAAAGTATGCCGATCAACTGCTTGGGCGGTCAATGATGGTCATGCGCGCCGAAATGATCCCGGTCGAGTGCGTGGTTCGCGGATACATTTCTGGATCCGCATGGAAGGAATACAAAGCTAGTGGCCGTGTATGCGGAATAGAACTACCCGCGGGACTGAAAGAGTCAAGCAAACTTCCGCAACCCATTTTTACTCCGTCCACTAAAGCCACAACCGGACATGACGAAAATATTCCCTTCGACGAGATGACGCGGATCGTTGGCGTAGAATTAAGCAGCCAGCTTCGTGATCTCAGCTTGAAGATTTATTCCAAAGCTGCGGAGTACGCCCTGAAAAAAGGCATCATCATCGCCGATACCAAGTTTGAATTTGGCATCACTTCGAAAGGCATTACTCTCGCAGATGAAGTGCTTACGCCCGACTCCTCCCGTTTCTGGCCGGCGGATAAGTATCAACCTGGTCGGGCGCAAGCGTCGTACGACAAACAGTACGTTCGTGATTACCTCGAGCAGATTCACTGGAATAAGCAACCGCCGGCGCCCGGACTGCCAGTGGATGTGGCGCGCCAAACCAGCAACAAATATTTGGAGGCTTTTCATCAGCTCACCGGACACGAGCTGGATGTTTAGCGAAATAGTCAGTCGGAGAAGACAGTGACAGCCGCCGACTGGATCATCTTGATTGTGATCGCGGTGTCGGTGCTTCAGGCGGCGATATCCGGCTTCTTTCACGAAGCGTTCGGCATTGCTGGGTTAGTCCTTGGATATCTGCTGGCAGCGTGGAATTACGAGCGGCTGGCAGCGCGATATGCGCCCTATCTGAAGGGCTCCATGTGGTTGGGCGAGATCGCGGCGTTTCTGGTTATTTTTTTAGCGGTGGTCCTCGTCGCCGGGCTTGCGGGACGCATTGTCCGCCATATCGTAAAGGAGGCTGGACTCAGTTTTGTCGACCGAATCTTGGGCGGAGCGCTGGGGCTGCTCCGTGGAATCTTGATGGTAGCAGTTGTCCTTATGAGCATGGCAACATTCACGCCTACGTCTACGTGGCTCGAAGGCTCGCAGCTGGCGCCGTACTTTCTGGTTGTAGGGCGCGCCGCGATTTGGGTTGCGCCATCAGAATTGCGGAGCCGTTTTTATCAGGGACTCGATTTGTTGCACCGTGAACAGCAACACATGTAAGCCGCGTACGGCTTTAACCGAAATTAGAAAGATGAAAGCCAGCTAAGGCTTTTTAAAAGAAAGAGGGATGCCGTGAGAGATCAGCTCGAAGCACTCATCCTGCAGATGTACAAGAGTAATATTCTTTACTCTGAGGCAGTCCGCGAATTTAAGAAGCGGTTCATCCTTACCGTGCTGCAGGAAAACAATGGAAATCAGTGCCGGGCAGCCCGTCAACTGGGAATGCATCGCAACACTCTCAGCCGCACCATCACCGAATTGAAAATTGATATGCGGCAGCTCCGCGCGGTTATGAAACGTCCTCCTCGCAGTGCTCGACCCGCTGCTTACGATAAGAAATTATTCCGCTGAGATCCCGCTTCGGTCTTTGCAGCAAAAATAAGGGCAGCGCCAACGCGCTGCCCTTGCTATTCAGTCTTCCATTAAAGGATGACTTACTGCTGAGAGGGACGATGGTGAACCGGTTTCTTCGCCGGCGCCGCCTTCGTCAGCAACGCGCCCTTCTCCATCGTCATGACGAATGGGTTTGGCGTGTAAGAAACAGGCGTCCCTTCAAAGTCAAGCGTGGCGCCCTCCTGCGGCATAAGTCGGGCAGGAATCGTGCCTCCCATCGTAACTACGACGTCGGCCCTTTTCGCGGTGATATCGTCCTCACTGGCCGCGATTTGCAGTTCCGTGGGTGACGCCTTAATGACCGTGCCTTCCATCTGCAATGGCACGCCTTTGATTGCCGACCAAACTTTGTCTGCATCCGCTGGTTGGCCGGCAGAGAGCACCAGTTCCCACTCGGCGAAGCTCATGTCTTTGGGAGCCTTTGTCTTTACCAGGTCTGCGGCCTGTTGCGCGGGCGTCGGCGGAACATACTGCGTGATGGTAAAGCCTGCTGGCGGCATCGGGTTGGTCTTCGCCTGGGCTTCTACATCGGTCCAGCCCTGATCGGATCCGTGATACTTTATGTACTGACTCTTACCGTAACTCTCAATCTGCGCCTGGCTCGGCTGGCCAGCGGCGAGATCGGCCGCTCGCGCGATGAAGTAAAGGCCTTCCACGGAATTCGGCGGTGTGCCCGTCAAGTCAGCCAACGCTAACGGGTAAACGTTGCGAAGGTCATTGGGATCCGCTTCCACGGCAGCTCGCAGTCGCTGCTGCGCTTGCGGATAGTTCTTAGCCTGCAGCGCCGCCATTCCCGAGGTGCCGTTAAAGATCGCACTCATCTGCGTTTTCATCTTGGTGAAGTCGGCATCGGACGTGCCATCCGGCTTAGGCGCGGTTTGCAATGCTTGCAGGCCTCGCTCAGCGTATTGAGCTCCCTGCGTCAAGTTGTTTTGCGCATCCTGACCGGCCTCAGCCTGAGCCCGCTTCATGTAGCTTAGCAACGCTAATGCGCGCAAATTGTTCGGATTTGCCTGCAGAATACGCTGCGCCGCATCCAGCATCTTGGCTTGGTTATTGGTCTTCTGGTAGTCCACCATGAGCGTTTCCAGCGCGTCTTCTTTCATCACGCTGTTGGGGTACTGAGCCAGGAACGCTTCCAGGCCGCTGATCTGCGCGGTCGGATCCTTCTGTTGTATCGCCCCTACGTAGGCGTTGTACTCTGCCGGATCCTTGATCTCTTTCTTCTGTTGCGGTGCAGCCGGCGCCGGCTTCTGAGTAGGCGCGGTGGTTTGGGCTGGGGGTGTGGATTGCGTCTGGGCCGCGGGCGCAGTTTGCGTCTGCGCGGGGGCGGGTTGGGTTTGCGGTTGCGTTGCGGCTTGCTGACCCGAGGCTATTCCAGCAAACGTAATCACAATCGCCACTAGACTCGTCTTCATTTAAGTTGGCTCCTTGAATTGTCGGGAAAACGGACGGCATTCGTACCGGGTAATACATTAGCAGTAATCCCGGTTGCTCAGAGCATGAACCTTACACTTTCATGCGACAGGCCCGGAAACATCAGCACCTTTTCGACAATCTCGAACGGGCTGAAACACTGTTTTCCGGTGAGCCGGATTATAAGTATGTAGCTCAACTAAGGCAAGCGCACTTTCGCCGGCTCTTCCGCCCCTTCTTGTTAAGATGTGAGTTAAAGCCGTTCCGGTTGTGCACGGCCAGCATAACAAATATAGGTGGAGGAGCACCATGGAAGCCGCGAAACAGAGTAATCATGCCGTTTTGACTGGCCAGGTTGCCGTCGTTACAGGCGCTGGGCGCGGCATCGGTGCCGCTATTGCCGCGAAAATTGCATCCATGGGAGCCACGACGGTGCTTTGCGCGCGCACGCGTGAACATTTGCAACAGACCGCTGACGCCATTTTGAAAGCTGGGGGCCAAGCCAAGCCATTCGAGTGCGATGTTACAAACTTGCGCTCCGTCGAAGCCGCTGCAGCCCACGTTGAGCAGACTCTGGGCCGACTCGATATTCTTGTCAATAACGCCGGCATTGGCAGCTTCAGAGGTCCGTTGCATGAGTTGCCGCCAGAATCCTGGGACGCGGTATTGAATACCAATCTGCGAGGAGTGTATTTCTGCATCCGCGCATTCGCCCCAATAATGATTCGCGCTCGCGCCGGCCACATCATCAACATTTCCTCGCTTGCGGGTAAGAATGCCTTGCCTAATGGCGCTGCATATGCCGCTTCGAAATGGGGACTCAATGGCCTCACCTATTCGGTCGCCGAGGAACTGCGGACACACAATATTCGCGCCTCGGTGATCTGTCCGGGTTCGGTGGACACCGAATTAAGCCCGCACGCGGGAAAAGATAAGACAAAAATGCTCAGACCCGAAGACGTCGCCCACGTCGTCGCCATGCTGCTGACGCAAGCCCAGCAATCCTTCGTGAGTGAGGTTCTGTTGCGCCCAACCCAGAAGCCGTAGATGGTGTCGCCCTACGCGCGAGGAATTAAACAACGGGGAAAGAGAGCGGTGAGTCAGAAACCTCATATGCAAAGATCAATCTCGATGCGCTTGATGCGGGTAAATGGGGTGTTATGATGCGAACCCTGCGACTTTCCTCCAATAACGCTGACAACGAGAAACGAGGGAGCTTCCGATGAAGGCCCTTCTCGCTTATCGACTCTGCCTGATGGCACTGGCCATTGCCACATCTGCCCAAAACATAAACCAAACAGGATTTCGATCGTTACACGTTGATGCGGGAAAAGTAATCGGCGAGATCCGCTCCTTTCAGGGATTGAACGGACCGCCAAGCCCGGTGATGGCGGGCCTTCCAAGCCTGATCGAGCAATACAAAGATCTCCGTGTGGATCAGGTTCGCACTCACGATTTCATGGGGCCAACGGAAATCGATTCGAAGTTCGATCTCGACAATGGACTTCTGACTTGGCTGATTCCCGACAACGTCCAGCGCGCCGGCGTAGTAGAGGCCGGGAACGCCAGCATTATCTTTCCCGACTCCAAAGCCGACCCGGAAAAACCTGAAAGCTACAATTTTGTTCCCACCGACAAAGTGATCGCAGCCATTCGGGCCAGCGGCGCGCAAGTCTATTACCGCATCGGGCGCAGTTGGGGAGCCAACATCAATCCTCCGGACGATTTCGACAAGTTTGCCCGCGTGGTGAAACACATTGCCATGCACTACAATCAGGGCTGGGCAAACGGGTTCCACTATGACATTCGCTATTGGGAGTTCTGGAACGAGCCAGAGGCTTTATTCTGGTCCGGCACTCCACAGCAGTTTTATTCTCTCTACGAGAAAACTGCGCGCGCCTTGAAGTCTGTCGACCCCACCCTCAAGGTTGGCGGTGTCGCCAAAGCTTTTCCCTCCGACGATGGAGGCTACCGCGAAGGCTTCATCGATTACTGCGCCGCGCATCACGTGCCGCTCGATTTTTATTCCTGGCATACGTATGCCAACGGTTCTGCAGATCCGTACGACGCAGTTCGTCTGGCCAAGGAAATTCGCGGCATCCTCGATACACATGGCTTCCCTCACGCCGAGAGCATTCTCTCCGAATGGAACTTGAGCGCCGACTTTACCGAATCTGAGAAAGCCGAACTGCAAGGCGAACACAACGCGGCTTATATTGGCGCGGTGCTCAGCTACTTGCAGGACACCTCCATCGACCACGCGCACTTCTATCGTGGAGATGCCGCTTGGATGGGACTTTTCGACGTTAAGGGCAAGTATTTCAAGACCGCGTATACATTCAAGGCGATGGGCAAAATGCTGGACACGCCGCAACGCCTTGCCGTCCAGGGCACGGACACTTTCGGCTTCGCTGCGCTTGCAGGCCGCTCGGCTGATGACAAGATAATTCAGATCCTGATAAGCAACTACGCGATCCCCCAGAACTACAAACCCGACCTCATGCCCATGCCGCTGGAGCTGCAAAAGGCCGCACCACCCATGCCCGATATGTCCAAAATCAAATTCCTGCCGCCGCGCACTGACATTGTCTACCGCGATAGTCTCGGCTACAAGCTAGGCGTTAGCAATCTGCCATGGGGAAACGCTGCATTCAGCATCAAGCGCTACCGGATCAGCAAGACTCAGAATCTCGAACTGGTGGAAGATGGAATTGGCAAGGGCAGCGCCGTGAATTTGTCGAACCCTCTCGCGCCTGACGCGGTGGAACTCATCGTCCTCACTCGCAGGTGACGGTCCGTTCGCAAATTTGAAACATTGGCTGGAAAAGCACTACTTCTTGAAGAGATTCTCGAATGCGGTGCGCGCATCCATCGGCCGCGCCGTGCTCGGTGTAGAAGTTTCCTTTTCCATCCGCACGCTCACCGCATAGAACGCACAATCGTTGCGCTCGTCTTTGCGCGGAATCCGTTGCGGAATCGGCTGCGTACATTCAAACCGGCTTGAAGTGTCGAAATATGTACATTGCCGGCAAGAGTGCAATTCGAATCCGCACTTCGGACATTTTCCGATTGGTTCGGATATCGAGCCGAGCAAAGTGCCACACTGTGCGCAGCGCGACACAGTATGCGTGCCCGGCATCTGCAATGCGCGCGGACCAAAAGTTTCTTTTTTTACCGGGCGATCGCTGGACTGCCTTTCGCGCTTTTCGCCGCTGTCCTGATAGCCGTGTTGGCGATACTTACGGTCGGACACCAAGCTCTCCTGAATGCAGCGGATATTGTCTCGCTTCGCGTGAATCTCGACAAGTCCATTGCGCAACCGAAGAAGAAAGATGGAGGACGGGCGTCTCGCCCGTCCAGCCGTGCGGGAACGCCCGGCCTCCATTGAAAAGAAACTGCACAAGCAATAGTCGCGCGAAAGGATACCCGCATCTGAACGCAGCAAATCAGTATGGGACATGCGACTGCGCATACGGTGTTGGTGACGTAAATTCGATTGTGTAAAAAGCGAGAGGGTGTAAGTTGGCTTTGGCCTCACAAGCTAAAGCCGTTCCGAAAAGGAGACCTACACCCGATGGCGAAAGTAACACCGATCACGGAGCATTTCCAACATTTTGTAGCGGAGTTGCAAGAGGGTTTCTGGGGCGATCTGCAGGGACGAGTGCAGCAGGCGGCACAGAAGTTTTTTGAGCAGCTGAGCGAGCGGCAGCGCGACCTGTACATGGTGAGCCGGCGCTACCAGCGGTCAGAGCAGCGCCAGGATTATCGCAACGGATATTACGAGCGGGATTTTGTGACCAAGTTCGGCACCCTACGCTTGCGCATCGCCCGCAGCCGCAAGCGCGGGTTTCTGCCGGAGGTGGTGAAGAAGTTTCAGCGCCGGGCGGAAGAAGTGACGGTGATGATCCGGGAAGCGTTTCTGCGCGGCATTTCCACCCGGCAGGTGGGGCGGGTGGTGACCACGCTGACGGGAGAAACGGTGAGTCCGCAAACCGTGTCGCGCATCACCCGCTCGCTGGACGAGCTGGTACGGCAGTTTCATCAGGCGCGGCTGAGCGACGATTACGCGTATCTGTTTTTGGATGGGGTGAGCCTGCGCATGCGGCGTCCGGCGGGGCGCAAGCGGGTGCACATGCTGGTGGCCTACGGGGTGCGCCAGGATGGTACGCGGCATCTGCTGGCCTTTTTGCGCAGCCGAGGCGAGAGTCAGGCCGACTGGGAGGGGCTGCTGCAAGATTTGTACCGCCGCGGACTGGAAGGCAAAAAGCTGCTGCTGATCGTCACCGACGGCTGTCCCGGATTGGCGGCCGCCATCCAGATGGTGTATCCGCGGGTGGCGCATCAACGCTGCTGGGTGCACAAGATGCGCAACATTTTAGAGCACGTGCGCAAACGCGATTACGACGAAGTGAAGCAGGGAGCGCAGGCCATCTACCGGGCCGACAGCCGGGCCCAGGCGCAGACCGCCTTCCGCCGCTTCCGCTCACGCTGGCTGCCGGAGTACGGGCCCATGGTGCGACGCCTGGAACGCGACCTGCCGGAACTGTTGTCGTTCTTCGCCTTGCCCCCTCATTTATGGAAGAAAGTGCGCACGACCAACGTGATCGAGCGCTGCTTCGTAGAAGTGCGAAGGCGAACCCGGCCCATGGTCTGCTTCGTGAATGTGCAGAGCGTGGATCGCATCATCTATTCCATCTTCCAGAGATTCAATCTAGAATGGAAAACTCGCACCCTCAACCTATTTACACAAGCAGCTTGACATCACCTTTGCTGCATATCCATTTGACCAGCAGTAACTTAGTCCCGTAGAATAACTACTCGTACCAATCAACATTCCCTGCTTTAGCTTGGAAAAACCAAGGAACAAAGGTAAACGAATTACATGGCAAACCATTTTTCCGCGCTGAAACGCGCCCGTCAGACTGAAAAGCGCACCGTTCGCAATCGCGCCAACGCCTCCCGCCTGCGCAGCATTCTTCGCGATTTGCGCGAATCGCTTGCCAAAGGCGACAAACAAGCAACCGAACCAACTTTCCGGCAGACTGTTTCTGCGCTCGATAAGGCAGTTCAGAAGGGCGTGTTGCACGCCAATACGGCTTCGCGCTACAAGTCCCGCTTGAATATCCGTTTGAACGCCGCTGCCAAGAAATAGCAACTGGCTGATTTTCACAGCACAACGCCAAAATGGTCTTTTAGTGCCATCCGCCACTCTTCGTCCGAAGTAAGCAGTCGTTCTTCTTTGGTTCGCTGCCTGGTGAGTATCAGCTTCCGCTCTGCCACCGTAATTCTTCCGCCGAGTGTGGCCATTGAACAAATACTCTTGCGGGTAAATGGCGACTCAGGCGAAGTCTGATGATAGCGGCACATATCCGCAAAATCGTCGAGACTTCGCGGTGTCAAAGTGAAAGAATATTGCCGTTTCCAAATCCCATCGCGGTCCGCTCTCTCCATCCAGAACGAGTCCCCGCACTCCACCACACGATAAATCCAACCATCCTGTTCCTGCTCGGCGCCAGGTTGCAACTGTAGCGGTTCAAGGAACGAATCCCCGAATCCGACGTCCGCCAGCCATGGTTCCTCGAGATCAATTCGCAACGCAAGATGATCGAACTCCGGACTCTGGCTGCCGTCGTCACGGGACACACGAGCCGAGAGCAGGGTGACCTTGAATCCAATCGCGCGCAGCAAGCTGGCGAATGTTCCATTCAGTTCGTAACAGAAGCCGCCACGTCGCCGCTCCACAATTTTCTGGGTGAAGCTGTCTTCCTCGCACACAATGTTTCTGCCCAGAGCAATGTCGAGATTCTCGAATGGCACACTCAGCATGTGATGCCGATGCAGGTTGCGCAACACGTCTAGCGTAGGAGAAATTGGTCCGGTGTACGCAATGCGGTCGAGATAAGCGGGAACGTTGAGCATTGCGAGGTGCCGAGCTTCGCTCGGCCGGACAGTCGAGGGTGGCTGTCCCCACCGTGATTTTAAACTGGCAGTTCTTCCTGCATCCAGCCGGCTTCTGGCTTGGGTTCGGTAGTCAGGTCTAGGACCAATTTCTCCAGCACCATTCGCTTGCTGGTCGGATTCGACCGCAATGCCAGGTCTGTTTTTGCCACCAGCCGGATAGCCCGAGTCAACTCTCGTTTCGACTTGTAACGCCGCGCTTGCCTGATAATGTCGTCCGCGGCAAACGGCGGCACGCGGAAGCCCTGCCACAACGCCGCCCACAGCATGCGCTGATCGCGCACATTTCGCTCGAGAATCACCAGCATCTGGCGAAAAGTTTTGGCCAGCATATAAAGATGTCCAATGGCAGCTTCGTCACCTTCCCCCGTGCTCAAAATCGCATCCAGCATTTCCAGAGCGCGCACGCGATCTTTCGCCGAGATTGCGTCCGTCAACTCATACAGCGACCTTTGCTTGGCCGCCAGCACCATGGTTTCGACATCGCCCAGCGCGATGCGTTTCTTTTCGCCCACGTAAAGCATCAATTTTTCCAGCTCATTCGAGACCATCATCATGTCGCCGCCGAGAGCATCCACCAATTCGCGCGCGGCGTCGGCATCGATCTTGAAGTCCCGGGTCGCGCCGTATTCTCCAATCCAGCGCACCGCTTCGTTTTCTTCCACCCGCGCCAGTTCGACGATGGCGCAATATTGTCCCAGGGTTTCACGAATGCGCTCATAGCGTTCTTTGTCGGTCAATTCCATGCGGCGCGGATCGGCGGGAATGTTGATGTGATCGGCGATGAAAATCAGCACCGCCTCGGGATTCGGATCTTTGCAGTACTGCTCAATCGCCGCGAGTTTATCTTCATTCGAGCCTCGCCCGAACAAGTTCTTGACGCCACGAACAAAGAACACTTGAAAGGGAGCCATTAGCGACGGCGTGCGTGCCCGATCAAGAACTTCAATCAGATCAGTTTCCGCGAGATCAAATTCGAAAAGGCTGAAATCCCGCAGATCCGGCGTTACGAGGTGCTCGAGAATTGCTTCGCGGCAGCGCTTGCGAAAAAACACTTCCGCTCCTACGAAAACGTAAGCCGGCCGCAGCTTGCGCGCTTGTACCTCAGACACGAAGCGGTCAGTCTGCGCGAAAGCCCGCATCAGAAACCCTCCAAAATATTTGAGACCAGAGTTTGCGCAAAGTCCCGTGAGAGCCGCTGATATGCCGCAGTATCTTCCTCAAAAAAACTGTTCACATCACGCGGGACTTCGTACTGCTCGCGAAACAAATACGACGGATTCTGATAAAGAACCTTGCCTTGTTTGTCGAGCAGCGACACTTTCATCGAGATCACCACCAACACGCTGGCGGCGCGTCCGGTTTTCGAATCATAAGTGAGCGGCGTCGTGTAGGTTGCAAGCACGGTTCCGTGCAGCGCCGCATCCGCGTCATCATTCATCTGATTGATGACGTGATAGTGGGTGCGCGTCACAAATTCTCTCACCACCGCCGCGGTCAGCATCTGTTCAATCTTGAAAGTTTGAGTTTGGTTTACGAACGCGGGAATTGCAATGGTGCGGACGTTGTCAGGAATGGTTATGGCATGTCCGGCTGTGTGATAGCCGCATCCTGCGCTGACGGCGCAAAGCAGCACCGCCAAGGCCGAGCCACGGCTCATTGGATTTTGCCTCGGGGACGAGTCGCCGCCATAGTTTCAGCGCACTCGACCGCCGTCGCTGCCGCCACGCGCAAGTTATCCGACGCAGCCCAAAGCCACAAACCATTCGGCTGATTCGCGTCCGCAGCCATTGAAAGCTGAATATCGCTTTGCCCCGCGGCATTCACATTTGTGGGAGCGTCTTCGGCCCCGTGAGTGAGGTTCACATGTTCACCCGCCAGCGCTCGTGAAATGTTTTCAATATCCGCCACCTGACCAAGGTCGAGATAGATGGCAAAAGCGTGACCGTGAAAAATAGGAGCCTGCACCAATAGCAGCGACGGTATGGGAGCATGCGCACCAACCATCCGCTGATAATGATTGAGGACTCGAGCTTGCAGCGTCGCCAGCGAAGGCGCCGAACGTTCCCCATAGCGTGCGACCATGTTGAAGGCCACCTGCACATCGAAAACATTCTTGGGTAGTTGCTGGAACGAAAGCAGATTCACAGTCTGCTCGTGCAACTCGTCCATGCCTTTTTGCCCATGTTCAGAGGCGGGCTCAAATACGGTTGCGATAACCCGCTTGATGGGTACTGCTTTTTGCACGCGCAGCAGCAGCAGCGCAAGCACCACAGCCGCCGGATGAGCGACGATGGCCGGGCCGGGCTGCAACTCCGGAACCAAAGATTTTCCCAGTTGACGCTCGATCCATGGCGAACGCACCACAGCGTCGGGTTCATCTTCCAAAGCAGAAGTAAGATCGATGATCGCGCTGCCCGCCGTGCGGGCTGCCTTCCAATTCTTACGCGTAGACTCCGGCGTCGAAGCGAAAAATGTGAAGTCCATTTTCTGGAACTGTTCGCTGCTGACATTCTGGATGAATGTAACCTCGTCGCGCACCGCTTCCAACTTCCCCAGCGCTTCCTCGTCGTCCAACAATCGCACGTCGAGCGAAGGGAAATTGCGATCGTTGAGCACATCCGCGATTTCCTTGCCCTTGAGCGTGCCTGCACCCACAATCGCGAGGCGATAAGAATTGCCTCCCCGCACCGCTTCGAGATGAGGTGCCGAAACCGACTTGAAATTCGAACTCATGAAGTCTGCGATGCCTCTTTATACGATGGAGGAGGCGACTTACGCTTGCGTCGGAATATCCATTGCAGCCGCCAGAATACGCCAGAAAACATGTAGGCCAGTGCGATGATGAAGAGCACCCACTGCGAGAACACCCACACCGCCGCGAACAATAATCCCAAAAGTATGACCAGCTGAAACGGCTGACGGGCGCGGAAATCAATGTCCTTGAAACTGTAGAAGCGCCAGGTGCTCACCATTAAATACCCCGCGGCCACCACGATCAGCATCCAGGTGATGCAACTCCAGAGCGAAGAAACCGGCTCGCCTCCAGAAAAATGAACCACCGCGGCCACTACTCCCGCGGCCGCAGGGATCGGCATTCCCACAAAATACTTTTTTCCCGGACGCCCCGGGTTCGAAGGTTGCGGATTAGTAGAAATGTTGAAACGCGCCAACCGGCTGGCTCCAGCCATCAAAAACAGAAAGCTCGCAATCGACCCCAGTTGAATCATCTTGCCGGTCAATTCGCTCGATCCCAGAAACACTGGCAATTGCCGGAAACCCCAAGCCCACGCCAGCAGCGCCGGAGCCACACCAAAAGTGATGACGTCGGCCAACGAATCCAATTCTCTTCCAAAGTCGCTGCTGGTATGCGTGATGCGGGCAATGCGGCCGTCCAAGCCATCAAACAGAACCGCGAAGCCAATAGCCTTAGCGGCAAAATCGAAATGCCAGGGCTCGGCCACTGTAGCGTGCGTGACTTGCAGGATGGCGTAATATCCCATGGCCATGTTCGCGGCAGTGAATAACGAAGGCAGAATGTACAAACCTTTGCGCAAGCGTCCTGAAGGACGGTCTTCCTTGCGCCGCTTTGGAACCACTGAAAGTTCTGGATCCATTACAGTGCTCCTCGCTGAGCCTGCCCCGCCGACCCCGCCGTCAGCGGTCGTTCAACGTTCAAATGAGCCAAAACACTCGACCCGCCTTTTACGCGATCCCCAACTTTCACCGCTACGGCCGCGGCAGCATCGAACAAAACATCGACGCGCGATCCAAACTTGATCAAGCCGACGCGCTCACCTCGCTCCACGTGATCGCCAACTTTTTTATTAAAGACAATCCTGCGCGCCAACAGACCAGCGATCTGTTTGAAAACGACAGTCTGGCCCTCGCCTTCGACGGTGACCACATTCTGCTCGTTCTGCCCGGCCGAAGCAGCGTTCATGGCGTTAACGAACTTACCTTTCTGATATCGAACCGCGCGTATGATGCCGCTGATCGGTGAGCGGTTCACGTGCACGTCAAACACATTCAGAAAGATGCTGATGCGCAACCGCGACATACCATTCTCAGTTACGGGCATAACGGCAGTGACCCTCCCGTCGGCCGGTGAAACCAGCACCCCTGGCTCATTCGGAATGAGGCGGTCAGGATCGCGAAAAAACCAGAAAAAGAATGCCGCCAGCAGCACCGCCGGCAAAGCCCAAAGCGGGCTGGTGAACCACCCAATCAAGGCCGCCGCAGCCAGAAGCGAAAACCCGTAATAGCAACCGTCACGAACCATTTGGAGATATAAAGGATTATAATGCAGCCGTGGGCGCGGCTGAGGTTATCATCTTTAAGGCAGTGAAAAAGGCGCTTTATAAGCGCCTTCACTGGAGACAGGTAACCCTTCCTGCGGCTGAGCCGCACGAAGTTGGAGCTTGATTAAGCTACCTGGTTTTGTTGCGGCTGCTGCCGATACTGCCGCTGAATATTCTCCATCTGATCCTTCAGACGGAGCTTCAGTTTCTTCAACCTTACTTCTTCCAATTTTTCGTCGTCGGTGAGATAGCGTTTTTCTGTGAGTGAATCAAGACGTTTTTCGTAGAGTGTGTGTTCCATCGCCAGTTTACGAAATTCATCGTGACTGGCGAACAGCTGGTCCCTAGCAGTTAGCATCCAGCAGACCTCCTAACCGGGTTATCAGACTAAAACTTACCACACCACTTATTCGGCTTCAATGTGAAAGGTGAGAGTTCGGATGCATTTGTGACAGCAGGTCGAAAGTTAAATTAACCGCAACCCTTTACTTTTCATTGGATTCCCGACGGTTGCACTACTGTTGATGCAAGTCACCCCATTCCCAATTGGTAAACAATTGCATCTTCCTGCGGTTCGCAATAATAGAACTTTCGCCTGCCACTTTCAGAAAAACCCAATTTTTGGTACAGCCCTCGCGCAGCCAGGTTCGACTCACGAACCTCCAGAAATACTTTCTCCGCGCCGCGACCCAGCGCCAATGCGAGAAACTCTTGCACCAAATGTGATCCGAAGCGACGACGCCTCACCGACTCAGATACGACTACGTTCTCGATTTCCCACTCTGTTTCCAGTGCTCTGCCCGCGATGAATCCCTGAATGCCGCCGTGTTCTTCAACGACAAGCAGCACGCGCGAAGGCGCGGCAGGGGAGAAAGCAGTTTGGTATTGCTCCCGCGACCAGTGCGCCGCCGTAAGAGCCCGCCTTTCGATCGCGATCAGCTCGGAAATGTCTGCGGGGGTTCCACGCCGAATAAGCATTGGTAGCGCCGGCGGCTCGCCGGCAATTAGCTGCTCTTAACAAAAAGCTCTGCCTCTGAGCGCCCAATATAATTGGCTTCCAGAGCCTCCGCAGAAACGATTTCTCCTGCTGCGATCTTCTTCCAACCCAAGCGCGCAATCACATCGCTTCGCGGACGATCCACTTTGCGCACCGGCAATCCCTTTGCCTGAGCAGCTTCGGCAAGAGCGAGATCAGCTGTCACGATAATTGCCTCGCCAACGGAGTCCAGCCATTCAGCGCGCGTGAGCAAGCGCTCGCGAATCAACCGCGCTCCAGTGCCGCTGACTTCGTATTCACCGACGAAAACCTCATTGCGTCCGCCATCGAGAGCAGCCATCACTTTCCCATGCGAATCGGCCGCACTTGCCACAGCCGCCAGCATCGAAACCTCGGCAATGGGTTTCGCCAGCACATCAGCCAATGCCTTAACGACTGCCAACCCAACGCGCAACCCAGTAAACGACCCCGGTCCGGACACCGCTGCAAATCCGCCAATATCCATTTTGCTGAAATGATTTTTTTCCAGCAGCGTTGCAATTTGTGGAACCAGTTCGGCCGAGAATGTTCCGCCGGTTAAAGCGGCGACCTCGATCACCTCGCAGGCATTATTCGGCCCACATTGCGCGAGTGCAATGCTGCCCTGTTTGCCGGAAGTGTCGACCGCGAGAAGAAGCATTTGTCCTGTTCAGATCCGTCGCAATCCGCGAAAATCCGTGGCCGATGTCTACTGTCCCGTTTCGACCAACTCCAACAGCACACCCCCAGCACTCGAAGGATGAACGAACACATATCGATGGCCGCCAGCCCCGACCTTGATTTCGTTCGACACCAGCCTGACTCCATCCTGCCTGAGCCGTTCAACCACCGCCCGCAAATCAGGCACGCGCAAGCAAACGTGATGCAAACCCTCGCCGCGTTTAAGGATGAACTTGGCGATGGCCGAGCTGTCGGACGTTGCTTCCAGCAATTCCAGGCGGCTCTCTCCCACAGGCAACATCGCCACCCGCACCTGTTCGCCTTCGACCACCTCTTCTGCGGATGCAGTCAACCCCATCGTTTCGTAGAAACCCTTGGCCGCGGCCAGCGATTTAACCGCGATGCCGAGATGATCGATTGTGAAAGTCAATTTATTCTCTGCGGACATCTGACCCGAACTCAACTATGGGTCGCATACCCGTTCGTCCGAAACCACTCCACCGCCCGTCGCAACGCATCATCCACGGCAACCATCTTCCATCCCAGTTCGCGTTCGGCCTTCGCGCACGATACAAACATCTTCTTGCGCCCCATGCGAACCGCGTCAATCGTCGCGCGCGGCTCGCGACCCAGAATACGCCCAGTCACAACTTCGTCAATCACGCCAGCCGCCAGCGCCACAGCATAAGGAAGCTTAACCTTGGGCGATGGCAATCCGGTGATCGCCGCCAGCTTGTCCAGAATCTGCTTCAACGTCAGATTCTGTCCACCTAGGATATAGCGCTCGCCGGTTCTTCCCTTCTCCAACGCAGCAACGTGTCCGCGCGCGCATTCCGTAACATCGACCAGATTCAAACCCGTATCGACATAAGCTGGAAATTTCTTTTTCAAAAAGTCGACAACAATTCTTCCCGTAGGCGTGGGCTTAATATCCTGCTCGCCCACCGGCGTAGTGGGATTCACCACCACCACATCCATCCCGCCGCGTCCCGCCTCCAGCGCCACTTCCTCGGCCATGAACTTCGACCGCTTATAGTGGCCAATCATGTTATCAAGCGAGACCGGAAAGTCCTCATCTACCGGACGGCCATTCGAGGTGAATCCCATGGTCGCAACACTCGAAGTGTAGACTACGCGCTGCACTCTGTTCTTTCGCGCCGCCTCCAAAAGCGCCCGCGTACCATCGACATTGGCAAGATACATCTGTTGCGGATCGCGCACCCACAGCCGGTAGTCGGCCGCGACATGAAACACCACATCGCAACCTGCCATCGCTTTTTCAATCGACAACGGATCGCGCAGATCGCCGACCACTCGATCGGCATTCAAAGTCTGAATATTTCTAGGATCGCTGCCAGAACGAATCAGCAACCGTAGGTCAGCACCCTGTTCGGCCAACACACGGGCCACATGACTGCCCACAAACCCGGTTGCGCCAGTGACAAAAGCTTTCATGAGAGCTGTCAGCTATCAGCTCTCAGCCGTCAGCCAAGGCTTCTGCTGAAAGCTGGTTGCGAAAGCCGTGAGCTTTTGCTCCTTCACGAAGCACAAATATTACGTATTGGTCGAGGTGGTTTGCTGAAAGCTGATAGCTGACAGCTGAAAGCTTTATTCCAATTTCTCCGGCTGCAGAGAAATATCGCGCTCACCCGCCGCCTTCTTTTCCCAGTAATGCCGCACCCAATTTTCCCAGCTCTTGCCGGCAGCCATATCGCGGCCGGTAAAGGCGAGAGCGGCAATTTCCGCATACGCAATTTTTATTCTGGGAGACCCATCTTTGGGCAGCACTCGCACAAAACTCTCGGCGAGAGTCTTTCCACTATTGCGATCGAAAATGTAGCCTTCAATCTTCGTTCCGTCTTTTCGCGTGATAGAAACATCCCCGCGATAATCGAACGCCGACTCCAGCGCTTTGCGAAGATCTTCCTCGTTAGCCAGAGAAGGAACTGATCCCTCAAGTTGTTCGTGAACTGTTCCCGGCGCGACTTCCAAAGAGTCTGGATCCACCGAAACCGAAGGCCCGTGCCCAGCTTCCCGCCCGCTCAAACCCGCGTCTCCTCGCCCACCGGCGCATCAATCTGCACCAGCGCACCAGGGTTCACCGGCTCGATCGGCTCATCGAGCAACTGAAGCGCCGACGCATCTTCATACTCGCCAAACATGCGCGCCTTCACTTCCTGCCACATGCCACTCACCGACCCGAACAGATCGTTCACTGCCGAAGCTTCATATCCGCTGTGCACCATGCAATTCGCGCACTTCGGATTACCCGACTCCGTCCCGTAATTTTCCCAAGCCGTAGTCTCCAGCAATTCAGCAAACGTATCCGCGTAACCGTCTTGCAGCAAGTAGCAAGGCTTCTGCCATCCGAAAACGTTGTAAGTAGGCATACCCCAGGGCGTGCAGGCGTAGTCGCGCTTGCCCATAAGAAATTCGAGAAACAACGCGGACTGATTGAAGCGCCATCTCTTGTCGCGATTCGAGAGCATGGCGCGAAACAACCGCCGAGTGCGAGCCCGACCCAGAAAGCGTTGCTGATCGGGCGCTTTATCGTAAGAGTAACCAGGCGAAAGCATCATGCCCTCGACGCCCAACTCCATCATCTCGTCGAAGAAAGCGCGAACGCTCTTAGGATCGGCGCCATCAAACAGAGTCGTATTAGTAGTAACGCGGAAACCAGCTGCCAGCGCGGCTTTGATTCCCTCAACCGCCTTCTCGTATCCACCTTCGAGGCAAACCGAAAAATCGTGATGCTCGCGCTGCCCATCCATGTGAACGGAAAATGTCAGATACTTACTCGGCTTGAAAAGATGAATTTTTTCCTTGAGCAACAGCGCATTGGTGCACAGATAAATATATTTCTTGCGCGCCACCAGTCCTTCGACAATTTCGCCGATCTGCGGATGCAAAAGCGGCTCGCCGCCAGGAATCGAAACCGTCGGCGCCCCACACTCATCGACCGCCCGGAAACATTCCTCAGGCGTGAGCTGAGACTTCAGCACATGCGCGGGATACTGAATCTTCCCGCAACCCGCACAAGCCAGATTGCAGCGGAACAGCGGCTCCAGCATCAACACCAGCGGATACTGCTTGCGTCCCTTAACCTTCTGCTTAAGGACGTAACTAGCCACCGTCCACATCTGAGAAATTGGCACCGCCATCAGTCGCGACTCCCTTAGTAGCGCCGGCGTCTCGCCGGCTGTCCGGAGGGCGTCTCGCCCTCCGCCTGTGAACTACCCAATCCGCCGCACGCCAGTTCCCTGCTCCGCCCCGGCCATGGCCTTCGCGTAAGTAGTCAAAGCAAGCAGCGGAAAATATTGCCGATACAAAGTGTAAATAAGATAAAACACCCGCGGAAAACCCGTCCCGGTAGTCTGCGGCTCATCCCATCCACCATCGCGTTTCTGCGTGCGCAACAAATAAGCAACCCCCCGCGCCACAGAATCACTCCGCGTATCGCCAGCAGCCAGCAATCCCATCACACCCCAAGCGGTCTGCGAAGGAGTGCTCGGACCAATCCCGCGCGTATTAGGATCATCATACGAACCGCAAGTCTCGCCCCAACCGCCATCCGGATTCTGCACCATGCGCAACCACTCCGCAGCCTGCTGCACATAAGGCTCGTGATGATCGATGCCCATAGCTTCCAACCCACGCAACACCTGCATCGTCCCGTAAATATAATTCACGCCCCAACGCCCAAACCACGAACCATCAGGCTCCTGCTCCTCGCGGATAAATTTCAGCGCCTTCTTCACCCGCGCATCGTTCTTGTCATATCCGTAAGTAGCCAGCATTTCCAAAATTCGTCCAGTGATGTCGACCGTCGGCGGATCAAGCATCGCGTTATGGTCAGCAAACGGGATGTACTGAAACACCATCCGCGTATTGTCTTTATCAAAAGACGCCCACCCACCCGACTTGCATTGCATGGAAAAAATCCAGTCAATAGCCCGCTGCACCGACTCCCGCTGATAGCGCCCGTTCGGATGTTCCACCTGACTCAACCCCAGGCAGACCATCGCGCTATCATCGACATCAGGATAAAACTCATTGTTAAACTCGAAGTACCAACCGCCCGGCTGCCCCTTCTTGTTCTTAACTTTCCAATCGCCAACGTTGCGAACCTGCTTCTGCAAAATCCAATCAGCACACTTAATCATCCGCGGATCATCAGCCGGAACTCCCGCCTCGCCCATAGCGAACATCGCATAAGCCGTATCCCAAACCGGAGACATGCAAGGCTGCATGCGGAAAGTGTCGTCTTCTTCAATCCCCAACTTCTCGAACTCATCGACAGCACGAATTACTTGCGGATCGTCCAACGAATGACCCAAGCAACGTAAAGCAATAATCGCATTAAGCATCGACGGATAAATCGCGCCCAACCCATCGCTCATCTCAAAGCGTTCCAGCATCCACTGCTCAGCCCGCTTCAAAGCCAGCCAACGCAACGGACGAACATGCACCATCTCAAACCAGTGCGTCATCCGGTCAAGAACCAAGAAAAAGTTCCGCCACGAAACAATCTTGTCACTCCACCGCAACCGCATGCGCGACTTATCGCGCCCCCCGACGAATAATTCCTCCACACCCATTTCATCAGGAATTTTCTTCAGAGGTTTCTTGGCATAGCAGATAGAAAGCGGAACCAATATCGCCCGCGACCAAGAAGAAATTTCGTAAATATTGAACCAGAACCACTTGGGAAAAAGCACAATCTCCGGAGGAATCGCCGGCACCGCGTCATAATCGTACTGACCCAAAAAACACAAATAAATCTTGGTAAAAGTGTTGACCTCAGTAACTCCACCCATCTCCAAAATCTTCTTCCGCGCCCGCACCAATGCCGGATGGTCTGGCTTGTACCCAGAAAGCTTCAAAGCAAAGTAGCTTTTCGTTGAGGCAGAAATGTTGCTCGGGGCGTCGGCGTAGATCCCCCAGCCGCCGTCTTCGTTTTGATGGCGCAGAATCCAGTTGCAGCACTTTTGAAAGCGCTCGGGATTTCCCGTGCCGAGCAGGGTGTGCAGCAGAATGTAATCAGATTCCAGCGTGGTGTCGGCGACCAACTCGCCGCACCAGTAGCCTTGTTCATGCTGCTGAGAGAATAAGAATTTACGGGCGCCGTCGACGGCTGCCGTGACCCGGCCCTTGAGGTCGTCGATTTTTCCGAATCGCAATTGCGGCGCGTTCGACGCCGAAAACGAGGAGGAGGTCTCGTCCATATTTAAATTTTTTACTCCACACTAATCTGCGCTGGGGGCGCTGGCAATCGCTTCCACAATTTCTGGAGGCAAGCCAAAGCGCACGTTTTCTGGCATCACTTCAATTTCCTGCACGTTGCCAAATCCCTTGCTGTCCAGGAACGTCACCACTTCTTCCACCAGGCACTCCGGAGCCGACGCTCCGGCGGTCAACGCAATCGTCTTCACACCTTCCAACCACTCCGGCTTGATGTTCTGAAAACTATCAATTAGATGCGAGCTCGTACCCAGGTTGCGCGCCACTTCCACCAGTCGATTGGAATTCGAACTGTTATCCGAACCGACCACCAGCAGCAAATCCGCATCCGAAGCTACATGCTTCACCGCAACCTGCCGGTTCTCGGTCGCATAGCAAATATCCTGCGCCGCCGGACCTTTAATGTTGGGAAACTTCTTGCGCAGCGCCGCGATAATATCGCGAGTCTCATCAAGGCTCAGCGTAGTTTGCGTCAGATAAGCCACCCGTCCGGGATCCGGCACCGTCAGCGATTCCACCTGTTCCGGCGAGCCCACCACTTGCGTCACAACCGGAGCCTCGCCCAAAGTTCCAATGACTTCATCGTGGTCGTGATGGCCAATCAGAATCAGCGAATAACCTTCCCGGGCAAACTTGACTGCCTCAACGTGAACCTTCGTGACCAGCGGACACGTCGCGTCAATTACCCGCAAATTCCGCGCCTGGCTGGCCTCGCGCACCTCCGGCGAAACTCCATGAGCGCTGTAAATCACCCGCTCGCCGTTCGGAACTTCGTCGACGTTATCGACAAAAATCGCGCCCTTACCCTGCAGCTCTTCGACCACAAAGCGGTTGTGCACAATCTCTTTGCGGACATAAATCGGCGGCCCAAAGGCCTCCAGCGCAATCCGCACGATATCAATCGCCCGCACCACCCCGGCGCAAAATCCCCGAGGCTTCAATAAAAGCAGCGTTTTGCCATTGCTGTTTGGCACTAAAAGTCCCTCTTTAAGGTACACTTCCCCACTATGATTTTCTTACTTAAAGCTACCTGAAAGAACCATTTTGGTCAACGTAAGCTCAAGCATTCCATAGGATTAGCAGCGATCGGCAGGATTTGAACAGCGAACGGGAAGTACCCGCAGGGGACTGGCCTAAACCTCCAAACCTCTCTTCAGGGTGCCCCGTTCAAGCTCCGCTTGGGCGGGGATGTTCAGTTGTCACAGAACCTTTCGCCATGGGCAACTATGCTAGTCCCATGCCTTGGGGACTAAAACACTTTCAGCAAACCGGGCAACTGCACTTCTTGACCTTCAGTTGCTATCGACGCCGTCCAAAGCTCGCGACTCCCCATTCCCGCGCGTGCTTCGAATCGTCATTGGAGCGCGTGCGCCAGTCCTACGGGCTGTGCATTTACGGTTATGTCGTGATGCCCGAACACGTACATCTCTTGGTCAACGAACCGGAGCGCGGCTGTCTATCACAACTGCTGCAGTCGCTGAAGCAGTTGGTGGCACGAACCCTCGCCTTGCGAGCACCGGAATCATTTTGGCAGGCGCGCTACTACGACTTCAACGTCTGGAGCGAACGCAAGTTCGTGGAGAAGCTGAGATACATCCATCGAAATCCGGTTACCCGTGGATTGGTGGAGCGGCCCGGGAACTGGCTATGGAGCAGCTTCCGTCACTATTTCACAGGCGCGGACGGTGTGGTCGAGATCGAGTCCCAATGGACAGCACGCGCCGAGACAAACTGGGAATCGTCCCGAGAGTTCGCGTTCGCCAAAGCCCCGCCCAAGCGAAGCTTGAACGGGGCACCCTGAAGAGTCGTTTCGAGGTCAGACTGGGCCAACTGCCAGCCAATCATTGAAATCGGGTGCCCCATTCTAAATTTCGCGCACTTTGCGAAATTTAGGGTGGGGACGTTAAGCGGGCCACGCCGCCACCCCAAAGAGTGCTTCGAGGGTTAGGCCGGGCCAGCCCCCATCACGCACGAGGCTTATTCAGAGCCCCGTGAACCAGCGCTTGGAGTTGCCGAAGATATATTGGATTGAGGGTTAGATACCGCTGCGAAACCTAACTCCTTCCGAATTGCCGTCTTCGCCCCGAAGAGTTTTGCTGCTAGTTCTCCTCCAGACTTTCGGTAAATAGTGGCGTCTCTATTCTTAGACATTTGCTCAGCCAACTTGAAAGTGAACATGCCGAGAGCATTGACCGCTTCTATTGTTTCCGGCGAGCAAACTACCGACGACAGCAATCTCGCTTCGTCGAATGTCCCTGACGCTTCTCGCCACGCAACCAATTTTTCTAATACCGCTCCTGCAAATACTGGGTCGTTTGGCTTTTGTTCAACCTGAAGAGTCGCTTCAATTCCGACCAATGCTTCATCAATCTGAGAAATGCCCTTCGCGACGGCAAGGATAACTTCGCGTTTTAGTTCCCATTGTTTCTGTCGGTCCCATACCTCGTTCGAGATTTTGGCCTCAATCTCTTTCGTCGTCTGCGTAACCTTCCTTACCTGATCCAAAACTATTTCGATATCCTCATGCGTCGCGAGATTTTCGCCTTTCTTCTTGAGGTAGCTCCCAAGATACGCACCGACACCGGCCGATACGAATGGCAAGATCATCAATGCCCAGGTGAAGTCCATATTTTCGGACAATTCTATACCTTCGTTGTCCATAGACTGCCCCACCAGGCACAGCGCCGTAATTCTGGGGTCACCTCAGGTGAGGTCTCAGCCTACTTATGCCGTGAGGATCTGAGTGTTAATCACCCGCGCCGTATCCTTCGCGCATTTTTCCAACTTCATGCGCAGGTTCATCAAGTCGGAATCGAGTTTCAGACGGTCCTCGAAGCATTTGAAACACGCGCCTTCGACCAGCGTAGCCGCCTCTAACATTTGAAACAGAAACGCGACCGCTCTCTTTCCGTCTGTTTCAAGGTAAGTGTGGTTCCAATCCTGTCCCGTCGTCCTTGCCTCAATCCTGGTATGCAGTGCGATTGCACCGTACCCTGGATGCGTGCCCATTTCCGAGTATTCACGATAGAAAGACTGCAGTTTTGCCAGCCCGTACTGAGCAGGGAACAGGTTAGCGGACTTGAAAGCGTCGTTATACACTTTCCTCTCCGCCTTTCCATCATTCTTTCGGAGCCACACTGCGAGTAGATTCGGCTCCCGAAACATCTTGTGGGCCACCATTGCGGTGTCAATCGATCCGCGCATTATGCTCCACGCCTCGGTGATCGCCGTGGAAAACCCCAACTCAAACGCAATGCGGAATTGTTGATGGCTGTGTCTGAACATCGCTATAAGCGGAGGCCTTTCCTTTTCTGTCACAACCCGCATGTTATCCAGGCCGCGTGCCCAAATCTCATCCAGCCTCAGAAAACAATCCCACAACTCGGGAAGGTCTCTGACGACATTTAGGTAATTCGTTCTTTTGGTAATGAAGTACTCACGGTAAGGCCCCCTTAGATTCTTTTCCTCAGCCGGGAGCAGTGTCTGCGGGTCCATTTCACTACCTCCAATCCTGGTCGTGCATTTTATTTAATTTGGTTGAGAGCGAGCCACGGTGCGGCCGCCTCTGACCGGAGAAGTAGCGCGATCTGCGTAGAGCAACTTATTTCCCTAGATTGTTTTCATGAAGCCATCTCGCGCCCGCATCAATGACGTTCGGAATGGGATGCTTGCCCTTCCCGTAACCGATACCGTAGATTTTGTTATAGAGGCCCTTCTGGTCCAATGTGCGGAGTATGCGATAGGTCCCATCTGGTTGCTGGCTCTCGATGTCCAAGATGAACACCGAATAGTCGACGTCGTAGGGCACAGCCGTGGTCGAAGAACTTGAAGCAGCGGCTGCTGCGGAGTTGCCATTGCCATCAGTCACGGCGGCAGTTGAGCTGGAGTTGTCAGTGTAGACGTGCGTTCCGTGATAAACAGCGGGCGTGGTATGAATGAAGAAAACTAAATCTGCCTTCCTATCGCCCGCGTAGCACACATCGCCGTACTTGCTCAGTCTCTTTTCCACATCGTTCACGCTCTTGGCGGGGATGCCGTAGTTGGTGTTGTTAAGGCGATCCAGATAAACCACCGAGAAAGTTACCTTGCAGTCCTGCACCGGCTTCTCGTGACAAAGCGCAGGTTTGGATGCTACGCAGAGAGCGAGTATCGGCATCATCAGCCTGGATTTCATGGCGAGCATTGTGCCCCTCAGCCAGATTGAACGCAATGGCACCTTCGAACCATCCACCACGTCGGGGCTGGTCCAAGGCTTTCACCACACACTACGCGGGTGCCTGCCCTTCTCGCGTTCTGTGCGAGAGAGCGGGGTTCTAGCCGGCCATCGCGGCGGCGGACCCCCGGATTGACGCCAAGCTGCTCACGACGACGCGCCATCCACCGAGATTCGATCTCGACCACACCTTCTTCCCTTCTCGCATAGTGCTGGCCACGCTCGACGCCCAATTCTGAGCTTGCGTGACCAGCCTGCGTCGTCGCACTGGTTCGGTCAGGAAAAGCCTCGAAGCCCCACCCTTGTATCTTCCATTTCCAAACGTGACTACCATTGGGGTCATGTTTCGGCGGAAAGGCCGACCCGCCCTTAGGCCGAAGTTGAGCCTGACGAGAGAGCGGCCTCCGCCCCTCTCTTTTCGACGCCGTGGAGAATCGAAGGCCTTGTGAGCCTGCATGTTCAAGGTCGGCGCCAAGAGTTTGCCCGGGGCGGAAGCCGGAACCGCAGATTAACTCTAGGAGCCGCTCATGCACAAGTCATCAGCCGAAGGTTTTCTCAGTTGTGGAATCGATGTCAGCGCCGCTCAACTGGTGGTTGCTTTGGAAGGCGAAAGTGGAAGCTGGCGGCAACGTAGTTTCGCTAACCGAGCCAGCGGTCATCAAGCGCTGATCGGGTGGTTGCAAAAGACCGGAGCGCGGGTTCGGGTTTGCCTGGAAGCCACCGGTCGCTACAGTCTCGATCTGGCTCTGGCCTTGCACGCTGCCGCCGGGATCGAAGTGGCGGTGCTGAATCCCAAGCTGGTGCACGGCTTCGCGGCCACCCTGTGCCGCAGTAAGACCGATCCCGCCGACGCTCAAGTGCTGGCCGAGTATGCCCGCCGCATGTCCTTCCAGCCCTGGCATCCGCCCGGCGCTGCCGCTCTGGAACTGCGCACCCTCACCCGCCACCTCGCTGCTCTCACCCAGCAGCACACGCAACAGAGTAATCGCCTGCACGCCCTTTCCGCTTCCAGCATCGGTTCGCGTTGGGTGCGGCAGGATCTGCAACGATCACTGCGCGATCTGCAGCGCCGCATGGAGAAGATGCGCCGCGCGGCTTTGGCCTTGATCGCCCAGGATGCCGAACTGCATCCGCGTTGGGCTCGGCTATTGAGCATGCCCGGCATCGGCGAGATTAGCGCCCTGTCTCTGTTGGGAGAACTCGCGCTCTTGGCCCCCGGCCTCTCCGTACGCCAGTGGGTGGCGCACAGCGGACTGGATCCGGTACATCACGATTCCGGCCGCTCCGTGCATAAGCGGGCGCGCATCAGCCGCGCCGGCAATCGCTATCTGCGCCGTGCTCTCTATATGCCCGCCTTGGTGGCGGTGCGCCGCGATCCCCACTTGCGGGCTTTTTACCAGGCTTTACTGGCACGCCACAAGGCCAAACTGCAAGCCCTCATGGCGGTGGCCCGCAAGATGCTCCACGCCATTTTTGGCATGTTCCGCGGCCACGCTGACTATGACGGTTCCCGCCTGTTCCCCGCGCTAGAAGCTGCGGCCGTTGCTTAGCCGGGGATCAGGAGGCGTTGGCGGACAAAGAAATCCTTGTACGGTAGCCTTGGAGCGGGAGAAAATCGTTCCGGCCGGGAAGCGGAGGCCGGCTCTGCTGGAGAGCAACCGGCCAAGGA